>NZ_JAMJFX010000010.1 GCF_023544865.1 Phaeovulum molybdatiresistens
CCTCAGGCGCCCCGTCACAACCTTCGCTGCTTCGGTGAAGCGGTATCTACGGAGAACAACAAACACACGCAAGAGGGAATCGCAGAAAAAATGAAACAAACGGAATAAATTTCAAAAGATACAACGAATACAAAATGATAGAGACATGGCGAGGAAGCGGCCAGGCAGAGCGAAGCACGGGGTGGACGCATTTGGCAGCGCCCCACCCTCGGGCAGGCCGGGAATCGCGCGCGCGCCACTGCGCAACTGCGCCTGCCGATGGGCGACCCCACCCGGCGCCCCCTCGGCCCACCCAGAATTGCGCCAACCCCCAAGTCTATTGACGCGTTGATCCGATCGATCATCATCGGATCAGGGAGGACTTCATCATGTGCCAGATCTTTTCGGGTCAGGACCCGACCCGCTACGAATCGGTTACCCGGCGCCTACGCCTGAACGGCCAGTCCACAAGCATCCGCCTGGAACGAGCATTCTGGTCGATTCTCGACCAGATGGCGGCAAGTGAGGGTGCGACCACCCCCGCCTTTCTGTCGCGACTGCATTCCGAAGTTTTGGAACAGCATGGCGAGGCGAGCAATTTCACATCGCTGCTGCGCTGTGCCTGCACCATCCACCTGGGCGAACTGGACAAGGTGCCTCAGGCACGCCGACACCCCCCGGTCCGGCCCGAAGCCCATGTCGCGGCGGAATAGCCCGAAAATGCGAATGTAGTATCGGGCTACTACCTTTGGCTGAATTGGTCCGTTAGCCTTACCAAAACCCCATCTTTGAAGGGTTGCGGCGAAGTCTGACCATCGAGCAACCGCGCGTCGGGGAGGCGCGCGGCGGGCACACGCCCGAAGCGGACCAAACCAAGGGAGGAAATCATGAAAAGATCAGCGATCATTGCCGGACTGTTTTTGTCCACCGCGCTCGGCACAGCCGCAGTCGCGCAGGACAACATGGAGAAACTGTCCAATATGCAGCGCACCGACGCCACCTTCACGGTCATCGACCAGACCGGCCAGACCGCCGAGGCGCTGGCGGCGATCGTGCCGCACATCAAGGTCCCCGAGGGATTCCAGGCCAGCCTCTACGCTGTCGTGCCCGATGCACGTTCGATGGCGGTGGCGCCGCAGGGCACGGTCGTTTTCGTCGGCACCCGCAAGGACAAGGTCTGGTCCGTCGTCGACCGCGACCGCAACCGCGTGGCCGATCAGGTGATGGATTTCGCGCCCTCGGTCACCTTCGACATTCCCAACGGGCCCTGCTTCTCGAAGGATGGGTTCCTGTATATCGCCGAACGCAACCGCGTCCTGGTGTTCCCGGCGGCCGAGTTCTTCTTTGAAGGGCCGGACCCGGCGGTGGGCACGGTCGTTGCCAAGGGCGAACTGATCCCGGCAGAAGAAGAAAGCTTCAACCACACCGCCCGGGTCTGCCGCGTGGGGCCGGATGGCAAGCTGTATATCTCGCTGGGGCAGCCGCATAACGTCCAGCCTGCCGACAAGGTGGAACTTTACGACAAGATCGGCATCGGCGGCATCATCCGCATCAACACCGATGGAACCGGGCGTGAGGTCTATACCCGCGGCATCCGCAACTCGGTCGGGCATGATTTCAACCCGGCCAATGGCGATCTGTGGTTCACCGACAACCAGGTTGACGGTATGGGCGATGACATCCCCCCGGGCGAGCTGAACCGCCAGACCGCCGGGGGCCAGCACTTTGGCTTCCCCTGGACGAATTCGCGCATCGAGATCCCCGAGTTCAAGGATGTGCCCCGCCCCGAAGGTGTTGAATTCACCGAGCCGCAGGTGGAAATGCAGGCCCATGCCGCCGATCTTGGCATGAGCTTCTACAAGGGCAATTCCTTCCCCGAGGAATTTCGCGGCGGCATCTTCTCGGCCCAGCACGGGTCGTGGAACCGCACCGTTCCGGTGGGCGCGCAGGTGATGTTCACCCGCCTGGATGAGGAAGGCAACGCCGCGGGCACCGAGGTCTTTGCCTCGGGCTGGCTGAATGAAGAGACCGGCGAGTACCGTGGCCGGCCAATGGATATTGCCTTCCTGCCCGATGGCTCGATGCTGGTGTCCGATGATTTCGCCGGCGCGATCTGGCGCATCGCCTATGTGGGAACGCCTGCGCAATGAGGTTGATTGCGGTTCTGGCTCTCGGCGGGGTTATCCTCGCCGGGGGCGTCCCTGTCGGTGCGGCAGGCAAAAATGAGTCTGAAAAGCCGGCATCCGCGTCAGCCCCGGAACCGGATGCCACGGGCGACCGGGCGGCGGGCCGGGTTCTGGCGGGCCAATGCCGCACCTGTCACGGCCTGGATGGCATGGCCCAGATCCCCATCGCCCCCCATATCGGCGGCGAGCCGGTAGACTATATCATTCATCAGCTGACAGCCTTCCGCGATGGCACGCGCGAACATGAGATGATGTCGATCGTCGCCCGGTCGCTAAGCGATCAGCAGATCCGCGATCTGGCGGCCTGGTATTCGGGCCATTCCGTTACCGTCACTCCCGCCCCCGACCCGGCTGCGGCGCCAGAGGCCTGTCTGGCCTGTCATGGCACCGACGGGCTTGCCCAGATCCCCGATGCGCCCAACCTGGCAGGTGAGACAAACATCTACATAGACACCCAGCTGAAGGCCTTTCGCAGCGGCAAGCGTGTGCATGACATCATGACACCGATCGCCCAGGGCATGACCGACGCCGATATCCGTGCCGTTGCGGATTGGTATTCCGCCGTGAAGATCAACATCGAACTGGCCGAGTAGGGCCGGCCCCGCGCTTGATCCCGGCCCGAACCGCGCCATATCTCTGGCGCGACAGGGGCGGCCAACCGGCGGAGGGGTGATGGCAAAGATGCGCAAGAAGGCGGATTTGCCGACAAAGGTCTGCGCCTGTTGCGGGCTGGGCTTTGCATGGCGCCGCAAATGGGCGCGGGACTGGGATCAGGTCAAATACTGCTCGGACCGCTGCCGCAGCGCCGCCAAGGGCCGCGCCCAGCGTGAGCCACGGGCATGACCGCCGCCCCATCCCCGCCGCGCACGGGTGCCTTGCGCCTTGTGATGGGCGATCAGTTGACGACGGGGCTGGCCTCGCTGGCCAGCCTCGATCCTGCGCGCGATGTGGTGCTGATGGTCGAGGTCGCGGATGAGGCGCGCTACGTCCCGCACCACAAGCAAAAGATCGCCTTCCTGCTGGCCGCGATGCGCCATTTCGCGCGCGATCTGGCGGCGCGTGGGGTGCGCGTCGATTATGTCCGGCTTGACGATCCGGCAAACACCCACAGCTTCACGGATGAGCTGACCCGCGCGGTCGCCCGCCACGCACCCGCACGGGTGGTGGTGACCGAACCCGGCGAATGGCGGGTGTGGCAAATGATGCAGGGCTGGTCCACCACGCTGGGCCTGCCGGTCGAGATCTGCGCCGATGATCGCTTCTTCTGCAGCCGGGCTGAATTCGCCCGCCTTGCCCAAGCCCGCAAGACCGGCCGGATGGAATTTTTCTATCGTGAGATGCGCCGCCGCACCGGCATCTTGATGGATGGCGATACCCCTGTGGGCGGGCAATGGAATTTCGACGCGGACAACCGCAAGGCGCTGCCGCGTGGCCTGCGCCCGCCTGCCCGGCGCCGCTTTGCCCCCGACGACCTGACGCGCGAGGTGATCAACCTGGTCGCGGCGCGCTTTGCCGACCATTTCGGCGATCTGGATCCGTTCGGTTGGGCGGTGACGCGCGCCGATGCGCTGGCCGCCCTAGACGATTTCATCGCAACGGCCCTGCCCGATTTCGGCGATTATCAGGATGCGATGAAGGCAGGCGAGGATTTCCTGTTCCACGGCTTGATCTCACCCTACCTCAACTGCGGGCTTCTGACCGCAGTTGAGGTCTGCGCCGCGGCCGAAACCGCCTTGCGCGCGGGGCGTGCGCCGCTGAACGCTGTCGAAGGCTTCATCCGGCAGATTCTGGGCTGGCGCGAATTCGTGCGCGGCATCTACTGGACCGAAATGCCCGATTATGCGCAGACCAACCACCTGAACGCGGGCCGCGACCTGCCCGCGTTTTACTGGACCGGCCAGACATCGATGCGCTGCATGGCCGATTGCATCGCCGCCACCCGCCGCAACGCCTATGCCCACCACATCCAACGCCTGATGGTCACCGGCAACTTCGCGCTGCTGGCCGGGATCGCGCCCGCGCAGATTGAGGAATGGTATCTGGCGGTCTATGCCGATGCCTTCGAATGGGTCGAGCTGCCCAATGTGCATGGCATGGTTATGCATGCCGATGGCGGGCGGATCGGATCAAAACCCTATGCCGCCTCTGGCGCCTATATCAACCGGATGTCGGATTATTGCGGCACCTGCACCTTTGATCCGAAGCAAAAGACAGGCGCACGGGCCTGCCCGTTCAACTATCTCTACTGGAATTTCCTGATCGAGAACGAAGCGGCCCTGGCCCGCAACCCGCGCATGGCCCTCCCCTATCGCAATCTGGCCCGGATGACCCCCGCCGACCGCGATCAGATCATCCGCGCCGCCCGCCATTTCCTGGCCGGTCACGCCCCGGCGCCCGCATCGATGCAGCCGAGGCTGGATGACGGCTGGTAGCGCCCGTCACAACTGTGCACTGTTGACTTTACCCAAGGGCCCAAATTAGCTGGCGGCCTCGACAACTGTGGGTGAAGATTATGAATCTTTTGGGTAAATTGTCACAATTCTGCTGCGCGGCCCTTGTCGCGTCGGGCCCGGCCGTGGCGCAAGGCGCGCCCGACGTTCAGGGCTTCTGGGCCGGGGGCTACGTTGATGGCCGGGGCGGGCAGATCCAGTTCCAGCTGACCATCATCGATGGGCTTGGAGAACTTGAATATAATGCCTCGAATTGGGGCGGCTTGGGGTTCGCGATCTGCGAATATCTGTTCCCCGTCGAAAACGGGCAGCCGGGCAAGGTGCTGCGCAACTCGGGCGCGGGCACGGGCAATTGCCTGGCGGAACCCGCCTTCACCCTGACGCGCGCCAACAAGGACGTGCTCAGCGTGGCCTTCGCCAACCCCGAGATCGAGCTTGAGGCCGCCGAACTGTCCGGCGTCCTGCGCCCCTTCGACCCGGCCGAGGCCCATGCCCCGATCGCCAATCTTGACATTCTGGGCGCAACGCCCGGCATGACGCTGGACCAGATCGAACAGCTTCTGGCCGATAAGGGCTATCAGCGGCAGGAAAACCGCGATCGGTTGATGGAATATCAGGATTTCACGCGCGACATGCTGGCCTGGGGCCGCGCCCCCAATGATCAGGGCAAACCCACCGATTGGTTCTTTGCCAGCTTCAGCGCCAAGAAAAGCTGGGCTCCAGACGACGCCCCCGTCGCCATGTCCATCGCGCGCGACTGGACCATTCCGACATCCGAGGCGATCGCCGGCGCAACGATGGTGGAAAGCCTTGCCACCAAATACGGTCCGCGGTCGAATTCGATCAACGAAGCGCGGTTTTATGACCGATCGGGCACTGTGCTGCAGGACGCCTATTCCTGCGGCGATGGCCCGCATCAGCCGATCCAGTCCAGCTATCAGTTGGATGACCAACTGGGGAATGAGGAAATCTCGGTCACCTGCGGCGCGGTTCTGGACGCTTACGTCTCCACCGATTCCTCGACCGGGCGCGCGGTGCGGTTGAAGCTGCGCATCACCGACCCGGACCCGCTGTGGGATGATTTCTGGAAAACCTGGAGCCATTCCGAAGGCGCGCGGATCAAGGCCGTTTACGAAGGCGTCGCGGGCGCCACCGGCAAGGCGCCGGAACTGTGATCGCACGCCCGGGCCGGACCCTGCCGGCCCGGGCGTAACCGCAAAGCCATCAGGCCCCCGTCACAGCCGCGCCAGAATGCGGTCAGCACGCTGGACAAGATCGCCCTCGCCCGGACCAATCGCCAGTTCGCCGATGCGCTGGTGCCAGTCGGCCACAGCGGCGGTCACCGCCCCCGGAAAGCCCAGATCCTGCAGCGTCGCGACAACCTCGCGCATCTCGGCGGCGCGGCGCAGGCCGTGGCTCATCATGCGTTCAAGGTTGTAGGCACCCTGGCGGGGCCAGTCGATTTCCGGGTTCGACGCCATCAGCGAGGCAAGAACCTGCGCCTCGACCCCGGCGCGGCGGGCTGCAAGAAAACATTCCGCATGCAGCGCCTCGATGCCCTTGATCATCACCGAACGCAGCATCTTGACGCTGGACGCATCGCCCACCCCCGGACCGGCAACCTGCGCCGCCATGCCCAGCACCCCCAGCTGCGCCGCCGCCGTGTCCGCATGCGGACCCGACAGCAACATCGGCGTGCGATGCAGGCGCGGATGCACGGGCGCCATGATGGCCGTATCCACATAGCGCCCGCCCACGCCTTCAATCACCCCGGCAGCCGCGCGCTTGGTTTCGGGCGCACAGGAATTGCCGTCGAACCAAAGCGCGCCGGGCGCAAGGTGGGGCGCACATTCATCGGCCGCGCGCCGCGCCTGATCGGCAGTCACAAGGCAGAACACATGGCTTGCACCCGCAAGCGCCTGTTCCCTGTCGCCACAAACCGTGACGCCCCGACCGGCACCGGCCCTGACCAGCAGATCATGCCCCCCGGGGTGCAGCGACTTCAGGTCAAACGCCGAAATCGCCCCCACAGCCTGCCCGTGCCAGCCCTGTGCAAAGGCTTGCCCCGCCTCGCCAAAACCGATCAGCGTAATCTTCGGACCCGTTCCTGTCTGCATGATGCCCCCCTGCCTGTGACGGCAGGATCGCGCAGACGCCCGCAGCGCCCAAGACCCTATAGCCCAACCTTATGACAACCGCCGGCTTTCTGAACCGCAGGATGTCCCCCGGGGCCTAGTCCAAGCTTGCCTGCGCCTCATCCTGGCCGTTGACCCGGTTCCAGCGGATCGAGGACCAAAGCGAGACACCGATCAGTGCCGCGCCGCCCAGGCCGGTGATCACCTCGGGGATATGCACCAGCGATTGGGCATACATGATGACCGACAGCGCGATGATGGCGTAAAAGGCGCCATGTTCCAGAAAGCGGTATTGGGCCAATGTGCCCCGTTCCACCAGCATGATCGTCATCGACCGCACATACATCGCACCGATCCCAAGGCCGATCGCGATCACGAACAGGTTCTGGCTAAGCGCGAAGGCCCCGATCACCCCGTCGAAGGAAAACGAGGCATCCAGCACCTCTAGATACAGAAAAGCCCCCAGCCCCCCGCGCGCTGCGGATTTCAGCGCCTCTTGCGTGCTGTCGATCAGCCCGCCCAGAACCTCGACCAGAAGGAAGGTCAGCAGGCCCCAGATCGCGGCGGTGAAGAACACCTGCGCATCGGCCCCGTCCAGAAGGCGCGAAAAGCCAAGAATCAGCAACAGGACCAGCGCCACCTCGATGCCACGGATCGTGGCATAGCGCGCCATGTGGCGTTCCAGCCAGCGCACCCAATGCACATCCTTTTCCTGATCGAAGAAAAAGCTGAGCCCCACCATCATCAGGAAGGTGCCACCAAAAGCCGCAATCGGCAGATGCGCATCCTGCATGATGCGGGCATATTCCTCGGGGCGGGCGGCGGCCAGCACCAGCGCCTGCCACGGGCCGATCTTTGCCGCGATCACCACGATCAGCAGCGGAAAGACGATGCGCATCCCGAAAACCGCGATGATGATGCCCCAGGTCAGGAAGCGGTGCTGCCATTCCGGCCGCATATCCTTGAGCTTGTTGGCATTCACGATCGCATTGTCGAAAGACAACGAAATCTCCAGCACCGCCAGAACCGCACAGATGAAAAAGATCGTCAGCATGCCGCCAAGTGTGCCAGTGGTGTGCCAGCCCAGAAAGGCGCCAAGCGCCAGGCCCAGGACGGTAAAGATGAAGGCCCAGCGGAAATACTGCAACATCGGGGCCGTGCCCGCCATTTCGGGCGCGGCCTCTGGCCTGAGGGTCGTCTTGCTTGCCATGTCTGATCAAGGTCCAGGCGGCTGGAAGATTTCAGGTGCCGACATCACGAAAGCGCCGCCACTTTCGCCAGAGGGGCCCGGTCACCACGGGTGCCTGCCACAGGCAAGCCGCGCATAAATGCGCGTTTTAACACAATGACGCAAGGGGCGGCGGCAATCACCGCCCCGCCGCCTGATGTGACATGTCAGGCGCGCCACAGGCGCCTGTCAGCCCCGACGGCTTGGCAAAAAGAACTCCATCACCGACCCGTCGCCCGGTTTCACGCCAAGCCAGTCCTCGGCCTGAAAGTCCACGATCAGCGTGGCGCAGGTCGGATAGCGCCGGAATTCGGGCGCCATCGGGGGACGCGCCGGCAACATCGCCGCGAATTCCGCGATGCCGGGGTTGTGGCCGATCATCATCACCGTGGGCGCTGTCGCGGTGCGCAGAACCGCCAGCATGACATCAGGGCTGGCGTGATACAACGCCTCGACCAGGCGCACCTCGGGGCGGGTTTCCATCACCGCGCTGGCAACACCATTCCAGGTTTCGCGGGTCCGCAGCGCGGTGGAACACAGCACCTCCTCGGGCTCCATCCCGCGTGAGGCCAGAAAATCCCCAAGTTCGCGCGCCGCACGCACGCCCCGGGTGTTCAGCGGGCGGTCGTGATCGGCCAACAGCGGATCATCCCAGGATGATTTCGCATGGCGCGTGAGGATCAGGCGGCGGTGTCCCAAGGGTGTCATTTGTGAAATTGCCTCATATGCCAAGCGGATTGTCGGGCCAGCCTGCCATAGGTTTGGCTCAACGGGCAAGCGCGGCGCACAAGGCAGCCTGCGTTCAGGCAAGTTTCGCCCTCAGGCCGATCCAGAAAGGCATGGCAGGCCGGAAGAACATACCCCTCCCCGGTCAGGGCACCGGGGGGACAGGCCGCAAGACAGGGCGCAGCGCATCCCTTACAGGGCGGCGCCGCCGCAGGGGTCGGCACACTGATACGGACCGGCAAGGCAATGGCCCCACGATAGGACGCCATCAGCCCCATCCGGTCATGCACCACAAAACCGACAGGCGACGTCCAGGCCCGGCCACTGCGCAAGGCCCAGCGCTGGAACGGATGCCAAGGCGGCCCGCCAAAGGGAAACACCGCCATGCCCCCCAAGCCAAGGGCCATCGCCCCGATCACCCGCGACGACCAGCGATCCAGCGGATCCGCCGCACCATCAGCAAACTCAGGGCTGGCGGTGACATGGTCCCAAAACCCCGGCTCGTCCGGAGACAACAGCGCCAGGGTCGGAAATTCGACCGGCAAGCCATCCCCGGGCCCAAGCCCCACAAGGCCCGACACGAAAAGCAGCTCGGCCGCAGCGACCGCTTGCAGCGCCGCCAGGGTCACCGTTTGCGCGGCTTCACCCGCGGCTCGGTCGAGCGGATCAGGCTGCCCGCACCGTGGTCGGTGAACAATTCCAGCAGGCAGGCATTGGGCACACGCCCATCCAGAATCACCACCGCGCGGACACCATCCTCCAACGCCTTCAGCGCTGTTTCCGTCTTGGGGATCATGCCACCGGCGATCGTCCCATCGCCGATCATCGCCCGGACCTCATCCGGGGTCATCTGGGTGACGACCTCGCCTACCTTGTTCTTGACGCCCGACACATCGGTCAGCAACAACAAGCGATCGGCCTGAAGCGCCCCGGCAATCGCACCCGCCGCGGTATCACCATTCACGTTGAAGGTTTCATTGTCATTCACGCCAGTGCCAACCGGGGCCACAACCGGGATGATCCCGGCATTGTACAGATCGCGCAGAACCTGAACGTTCATCTCGACCGGGCGCCCGACAAAGCCAAGTTCGGGATCGTCGGGTTCACAGACCATCAGGTCGTCGTCCTTGCCCGAAATGCCCACCGCGCGACCACCCTGATCGTTGATCGCCTGCACGATGCGCTTGTTGACCAGACCGGACAACACCATCTCGACCACCTCGACGGTGGCCTTGTCGGTAACGCGTTTGCCCCGGACCCAGTCAGAGGTGATCCCAAGCTTGCCAAGCAGATCGTTGATCATCGGCCCGCCGCCATGGACCACCACCGGGTTCATGCCGACCTGTCGCATCAACACGATGTCGCGGGCGAATTCCGCCATCGCCGCATCGTCGCCCATTGCATTCCCGCCGAACTTCACCACGACGACAGCGCCTGTGTAACGCTGCAGATAGGGCAACGCCTCGGAAAGGGTGCGGGCGGTGGCGATCCAGTCTCGGTTCATGGTCTGCTTTCTCATCGTGGGGTCCCCGGAGCATGCGGGGCAAGTGTTACGGGCAATCGCCCCCCCTGCCAAGCCCCGAGAGCGTCCACCCCCGGGCGCGCGGCCAAGGCCGGGGGCGCCGCCCCCGGACCCCCGGAGGCATCCCGATCTCACCAAGATCGGATCAGTTGAGTGAAGCGATAATCGCGCGCAGGGTTTCGATCCCTTCGCCCTTTTCGGACGAGGTCACCACGATTTCGGGATAGGCGGCGGGATGCTTGCCAAGCGCCGCCTTGACCTGCGCAATCGCCTGTTCGCGTTCCGCGCGGTTCACCTTGTCCGATTTGGTCATCACGACCTGGAACGTGACGGCCGAGCGATCAAGCAGCGTCAGGATTTCTTCATCGACGGCCTTGATGCCATGGCGCGTGTCGATCAGGACAAAGGCCCGACGCAAGGTAACGCGACCCGCGAGATAGGATTTCAGCAGTTGCTGCCATTTCGCGACGATCGCGACCGGCGCCTGCGCATAGCCATAGCCCGGCAAGTCGACCAGATAGGGGCCGCCTTCGGTTGTAAAATAGTTGATTTCCTGGGTGCGTCCCGGTGTGTTCGACGCGCGCGCAAGGTTCTTGCGGTTCGTCAACGCGTTGATGAGCGAGGACTTCCCCACGTTGGAACGCCCGGCAAAACAGACCTCGATCCGGTCGGCCGCGGGCAGGCCGGACATTGCGACCACGCCCTTGAGAAACTCGACCGGGGCCGCAAACATGAGGCGCCCTTTTTCAAGGGAGGCATCATCCGGGGTCGGGGCAAGGGTAAACTGCATCTGCATCACGAAATCTCCACATGATCGCCACGCGTGATAGTGCCCGCCTCGCGCACCACCGCGAACAGCCCGAACTGGGCGTCACCGTTCAGTTGCTGCAACAGCGAAAGGACATCCAGATCCTCATGGCCGGTTTCGGGGTTGGCACAGGTTGCGCGGCATCGCGTGATTGGCTCAACAATTTCCAGCACGGCTGTTCCGATCCGCAGATTGCGACCGGCTAGCGCGCGTTCGGACCACGGCAACCAGCCCTCAACCCATAGATTGCCGCGAAACCGGTTGCGCGACAGGGGCACACCCGTAGCCGCGCCAAGCGCATCAAGCGAGGACTGGGATAGAACCGAGACATAGGGTTCAGGCGAATCGGTCAGGGCCATGCCCGGGGCATGTTCCACACTGCGCGGCGCAGGCCGGTGTGCAGGCCAAAGCGGGCGCAGCCACGCAATGAGCGCCGCCTGATCTTCCGAAAGGTCGGGATGCACGGCCAACGAACCAGCCTCTGGGTGGGTCAGCGTGATCCGCCCGTCCGCGGCAGTCGCGGCACGAATAGCCATCAGGCTGGGCGCGGCCGCGCCACGAAGGAAATTCTGCTTCCCCGCCCAAGCCGTCATCGGGCCTTCAGGCTTTGCCGCCTGATGGGCGATGGCCCACCGCCGGTCGAAAGGCAGAGCGCGCCCCCGGGTCAGGGGCGCGCTTTCGATTTCCTCATACCCGACCGACTTGATCGGATGGCGCAGGATATGGGCCAGATGTGCCGTCATTTCCCGGATTTGTCGGCGGGCTTCTTGCCGGCGTCCTTCGCGGCCTTGCGACGGAAGCCCTGACGGATGTTGTCAAACAGATCCGGGCGTTTCCCGTGCATCGACATGATCGTGTACTGCTGGATGAAGGTGATCGTGTTGTTCGCGATCCAGTACAGCACAAGGCCCGATGCGAAACCGCCCAGCATGAACATGAAGACCCAGGGCATCCAGGCGAAGATCATCGCCTGGGTCGGATCGGTCGGCGCAGGATTCAGCTTTTGCTGGAACCACATCGAAATGCCCAGAAGGATCGGCAGCACCCCCAACGAGAAGATGAAGAAGATCGAGGACGGGTCCGGCGTGGCGAAGGGCAGCAGACCGAACAGGTTGAGGATCGAGGACGGATCGGGCGCCGACAGGTCGCGGATCCAGCCGATCCACGGGGCGTGATAAAGCTCGATCGTGACGTAGATCACCTTGTAGAGCGCGAAGAAGATCGGGATCTGTAGCAGGATCGGCAGGCAGCCCGATGCCGGGTTGACCTTTTCACGCTTGTAAAGCGCCATCATTTCTTGCTGCATCTTCATGCGGTCGTCGCCGACGCGTTCCTTCAGCTTTTCCATTTCGGGCTGAAGTTCCTTCATCCGCGCCATCGAGATGTAGGATTTGCGGGCCAGCGGGAAGACGATCATCTTGATGATCACGGTCAGCGCAATGATTGCCCAGCCCATGTTCCCGATCGTGGCGTGAAGCCAGTGCAACAAGCGGAACATCGGCTTCGTCAGGAAATAGAACCAGCCCCAGTCGATCGAATCGACAAACCCCTGAATGCCGGTGTCATCCTGGTAGTTCCGGATGGCCTCCCATTCCTTTGCGCCGGCGAAAAGCATGGTCGTGGCGCTGATCGCGGCCCCGGGGGCCACTTCCATCACGGGCAGGCGGGCCTCGGTCTGATAGATGTCGGATTGCGCGACGTATTTCAGGGCCGAGGTAAAGCCTTGACCCGGCGCCGGGGCAAGCGTGGTCATCCAGTATTTGTCGGTGAAGCCAGTCCAGCCATTTTCCGTCACGGTGACGATGTCCGCCTGGCCTTCGCCTGCAACTACGTCGAGGCCGGTCACATCGTCGTAATCCACCTCTTGCAGCTTGCCATCCGACATACGCACGGCACCTTCGTGCAGAACGTAGACGCGCTGCGTGTCCGGGATGCCGTGGCGCGCGATGATGCCATAGGGCGCAAGGCGCGCCGCGGCATCCGTGTCGTTCTGGACGGATTGCGTCACGGTAAACAGGTAATCACTGTCCACAGCGATCTCGCGGCGGAAGGTCAGGCCGGCCCCGTTGTCCCATTCCAGCGTCACCGGCTTGCCCGGCGCCAGAACATCGCCAGACGCGAGCCGCCAGATGGTCCGCGGGCCGGGGACCAGGGTCGGATCAAGCCCCGCCCCCGGAACCCAGCCGTAAACGGCATAATAGGGGTTGGAGGCCGCCAGGTCGGTCCCACCGACGGGGGCCAGAAGGCGCACCAACGGCGCGTCGTCTTCCAGTGAAACTTTGTAATTGCGCAGGGACAGGTCATCAATACGACCACCCAACAGCGATACGGACCCAGTCAGCTTTGGCGTATCAATGGAGATGCGCGGGGCCTGCGCCAGTTCGTTTGCCGTCGTCTCGGCCGCACCGGTTGAGGGGGTGCCGGTCGGGGCCGCATCGATCTGCGCCACGACGGCGGGCTGATCACTTTGCGGGACAGGCTCTGGCGGGGCGAAGAAGGTGTACCAGACCAGGATCACCACGAAGGAGAGCACGGTCGCAAGGATTAGGTTCTTGTTCTGATCTTCCATAAGCGCGGGTCCACCAACCTGTCCTGGGTTGGGGAGGGTTCAACAGAAGGGCTGGCGAAAGGTCAAGCGCTTTTACCGGGCTTCACGGCAGAGAGAGCCACGCGTGGCCGCTTCATCCCCCTGTGCTACGCCCCCGCCCCAGGCGTGGCGGCTGCGAAATCTTGGCCCGGTGACGTTCGAGCCAAGCCGCCGTTTCCTCTTGCGGCATGGCCCGGGCGATGCCTGCCCCCTGAACGTGACGGCAACCCAGCTGTGCCAACATCGCATGTTCACCGATCGAGCCAACGCCATCGGCAAGCGTTTCAAGGCCCAGCCCGTCCGCCATCGCGATCAGCGCGGCGGCGGCGCGCTGCTGCGCCGGATCGGTATCAATGCGGGCAACAAACGTCCGATGCAGGCGCAGGCGTTGCGCACCCGACCGACGGATCTGGGCCACCGACGTCGCCCCCATCCCGAAATCCGACAGATCCAGGCCCGCGCCCATCTCACAAAGAGCGTCCAGATTGTGGCGCACCACCTCATCCACAAGAAGCGGCAGGATTGCGGGCGAAAGCACGAAGCGCACCCTTCCTGGCGAAATTTCGAACCTGTCGAAATCCCATTGCATGCGAGAGGCGAACTTGGGGTCGTGAAAAGACTGTGGGTGAACCGGAAGGCTGATTGTCGCAACGCCGGCGCCCTGGCGGTCCCAATCACGCAAGGCGTGGAAGGCGTTGAACACCAGAACCTCCTGCAGACGGCCAAGCAGGCCCGCCGATTCGATCGCTGGCATGATTTCGGCCTCGGTTAGAATGCCGCGCGCCGCATGAAGCCAGCGCGGCACAGCGTCGAAACCAGATACCTCGCCGGTATCGGTACACAACTGCGACTGCAGATGGGCGATGATGCGGCCCTCCTCAAGGGCGGCGGCGGCTTCGCGGGTCAGATCATCTTCATGCATGCGCGCAGGCCAGATGTCGGGCGCATAGGCACGAATCGCGCTGGGGCCACTGCGCCGGGCTGCATCCGCAGCAGCTTCGGCCGCCGAAAGCAGGGCGGCACCAGTCATCTTCGGGGCCCTGCTCATCGGGCAAAAGCCGACATGCGCCGTGACGGTCACCGTCTGCTGCCGGATAGAGAGCGGGGTTTCCACAGCGGCCTGTAGGCGGGACGAAATCTGGATCAACCCCTCAAGGTCAAGCCGGGGGGTCGGTTGCAGGATGACCGCGAAGCGTAGCCCATCAAGGCGGGCAAGGATGTCGCGGTCGCGCAATGCACCGCGCAGGCGTTCGGCACTGCGGCGCAGCAGATGATCAACCTCTGTCTGGCTGCGGTCAGCCTGGACCGATTCCTCATCGTCAAAACCGACAACCAGAGCTGCCGTCTTGCCACCCGTTTCACGCGCGGTGGCCAATGCGCGGTCAATCTGCGCCTCAGCCTCGGGGCGAAGGCAAAGACCCGTTGCCGCATCAAGGCCCGCCTTGGCCTGCGCCAAGGGCGGCAAGGTCCGCCCCATCCAGGCAACACCCAACGCGGTCGCCGCGATCAGGATCATCGCGTCAGCCCCGAACCAGAGCCCAGCCAGACCAATGGCAGGTAGAAAGACAGCCATTTCCCGTCGCAGCAGCATCGCCGCCACCGCCCGTGCCCAATGAACAATTCTTCCGGTCATCACCTGCCCCCGGCACCGCTTTCCCGGGGCACACGCCCCTATCCCGGCAGGCTAGGGCGCAATGGTCAGCAGCCGGTTAATCCGACTGCCGCAGTTTCGGAGGGTTTATCTTAAATTCTTCGGATTCCGCCGGCGTGCCGCCCCGCATCAACCCCGCGAAATCGAACAGCGACGGATCCAGAAGGTGCGAGGGCCGCGCGTTCATCAACGCGCGGAACATGACCTGCCGACGGCCGGGGCTGCGCGCCTCCCACCCGTCCAGGATCTGCTTGACCTGCTGGCGCTGCAACCCGTCCTGGGATCCGCACAGATCGCAGGGGATGATCGGGTAATTCATCGCCCGGGCGAATTTCTCGCAATCGGCCTCGGCCACAAAGGCCAGCGGGCGGTAGACAAACAGATCGCCCTCCTCGTTCAACAGCTTGGGCGGCATGGTTGCCAGCCGCCCGCCGTGGAACAGGTTCATGAAGAAGGTTTCCAGAATGTCGTCGCGGTGGTGGCCCAGGACCACGGCGGAACACCCCTCTTCGCGCGCGATTCGATACAGGTTGCCCCGGCGCAGGCGCGAACACAGGCTGCAATAGGTGCGGCCCCGCGGGATCTTGTCCACGACGATGGAATAGGTGTCCTGATATTCGATCCGGTGCGGAACGCCCATCTTTTCGAGGAATTCGGGTAGAACCGTCGCCGGAAAGCCGGGCTGGCCCTGATCGAGGTTGCAGGCCAGAAGTTCAACCGGCAGCAGCCCGCGCCACTGCAATTCGTGCAGCACAGCCAGCAGGGTGTAGCTGTCTTTGCCGCCCGACAGGCAGACCAGCCATTTCGCGCCGCGTTCGATCATGCCGTAAGTCTCGATCGCCTCGCGGGTTTCGCGCACGATGCGCTTGCGCAGCTTCTTGAACTCGGTCGAGGAAGGCGCGCCCGCGAACAGCGGGTGGATCGGTTCGGCGTCATCATCAAGCATCGGGATCATCCTTCGCGGGCGGGACCGGATCATAGCCATGGCCGCCCCAGGGGTGGCAGCGGCAGATGCGGCGGGCAGTCAGGTAGCCACCCTTCAGCGCGCCGTGTTTTTCCAGCGCCTCTAGCGCATAGGCCGAACAGGTGGGCTGATATCGGCAGCCATGGCCGACCCAGGGGCTGAGCAGCAACCGATAGGCCCGCACCGGCAGGGCCAGAAGGTGGGCCAGCGGGCTCATCCGCGCCCCCGTCTGGGGCCTTTCGGGGGGACAGGCTCGGGTCGGGGTTTGCGGGGCTTGTCGGAATGCACTTCGGTCAGGGCGCGGCGCAGATCGTCCAGCATCGCGGCAAAGTCGCGCTCGGCAGTGGCGCCGGGACGGCCGACCAGCACATAATCCCAGCCGGGTCGACCGGCACCCGGCAGAACCAGGCGAGCCACCTCACGCAGGCGGCGCTTGGCGCGGTTGCGCGCAACCGCATTGCCGACCTTTTTCGAACAGGTGAACCCAACGCGGATCAGGTCCGGCGCAACAGGCTCATCTGGTTTGCGGGGGCGGGCTTGCAGCAGAAAACCCGGCGCGCCTTGCCGCCGGGCCGAAGCCGCACGCAGAAAATCGGCGCGCTGGCGCAGAACCTCAACTCGGGGCGACGCGCAAACGGAAACCGCCGGTGCGCTTCCCGCGCCCCGGCCTTGCGGGCCAGTCACGGGAACCTCCGGCGGTGTCATGCCTTGCGGGCCGTTCCTGCCTTACGCCGAAAGAACCTTGCGGCCCTTGGCGCGGCGGGCGTTCAGCACACGGCGGCCACCCTTGGTCGCCATGCGGGCGCGGAAGCCGTGGCGGCGGGCGCGAACAAGGTTCGACGGCTGAAAAGTGCGTTTCATCGCGATCACTCCGGTTCGGGCGCCCAAACCGCAAGGATTCGAGAGCCTCTGTCATTCGAAGCCCGGTCTTTAGTCGGGCTTGGGTTCCAAGTCAATTCGCCCGCGCGGATTTTCTTCGCAGGCTTTTGCCGGTGCGGCAAGGCACCTATTTATTCGGCGAAGGGTTTGGTATTTCCTGAAAATGCGGCGGCGGGACGGCGGGCATGTGGCCCGCGATCCGGTTGCGAATGGGTGAGGCATGGCGCTGAACACACTCTCTGGTCGTTTCCTGATGCTGACGAGCGTCTTCGTCATGCTGGCCGAAGTGCTGATTCTTCTGCCCTCGCTTGGCAACTTTCGTGAGGATTACCTGCTGACGCGCCTAGAACGCGCGCAGATTGCCTCGCTTGCCCTGTTGACGACGGATGAGCTGATCGACCCCGACCTGGAATCGGAACTGCTGGAAAACGCCGGCGTGTTCAACGTGGTTCTGCGCCGCGATGCGATGCGCCAGCTGGTGTTGTCCTCGCCCATTCCCGAGGCGGTTGCGGCAACCTATGATCTGCGCGACGGATCCGCGCTGGGACGGATGCGCGATGCGCTGGTGCTTCTGGGCAATCCGGCCAATCAGGTGATCCGGGTGATCGGCGATCCGGTCCGGCAAGGCGGCCTTGTGATCGAGGTCACGATGGAAACCGCGCCGATGCGGGCCGCGATGATCGAATATGGGATGCGGTTGCTGGTGCTGTCTGCGGTGATCTCGGTGCTGACCGCGCTGTTGCTGTTCCTGGCGGTGCGCCGGTTGATGGTTACGCCGATCAAGCGCGTGGTGGCGCATATGGCCGCCTATGCCGAAGCCCCAGAAGATGCCCGCCGGATCATCGCACCACAGGCCCGGATCACCGAACTGCGCGTGGCCGAAGACGCGCTGGCCTCGATGCAGCGCGACCTGACGGCGGCGCTGCGCCAAAAGGAAAGGCTGGCGCAACTGGGTCAGGCGGTTGCAAAAATCAGCCATGATCTGCGCAACATCCTGACGACCGCACAGCTGTTTGCCGACCGGATGGAGGAAAGCGACGACCCGGCGGTGAAGCGGTCGGCCCCGAAGCTGGTCAATTCGATCTCGCGCGCGGTGAACCTGTGCGAAACGACGCTGACCTTCGGTCGCGCGGAAGAGCCGCCACCGGCACTGTCACGTTTCATGCTGGCAGGTCTGGCCGCCGAGGTGATCGAAGGCGAAACCCTTTCGGCCAATGCCGCAGGGGTGGATTTCGTCACCGACATCGCGCCGAATCTGGTGATCCGGGCGGATCGCGAACAACTTTACCGCGTCCTGTCCAACCTGGTGCGAAACGCCCGTCAGGCGATCGAGGCGACGGGGCGGCCCGGCACCATTGAGATCGGCGCCGGCGAAGAGGAAAGCGGCTGGTGGATTCGGGTCGGCGACACCGGCCCCGGCCTGCCCGAGCGCGCGCGCGAACATCTGTTCCAGCCCTTTGCCGGGGGTACGCGCAAGGGCGGCACGGGCCTTGGCCTTGCCATCGCCGCCGAACTGGTGCGCGGCCACGGCGGCCGCCTGGACTTGGTGCGCACCGATTCCGAGGGCACCGAATTCATGCTGCACCTGCCAAAGGATCTTGTCCTGGACAGCACCGCAGCCTGAGCTGCGCGCATTTCTAACATTTTCCGAATTTTGCCCTTGCAAACCCCCGACACCAGGTCTAAATCCCGCCCCACAGTGGACCCGTAGCTCAGCTGGATAGAGCACCAGACTACGAATCTGGGGGTCGGGCGTTCGAATCGCTCCGGGTCCGCCATTTCCCCAAGATAATTCAGAAAAAACCAATCGGTTGATGGGCGTATCGTCAAACCGCTTGGACAGGTTTGTCAGTCTCTGCTCCGGTTTCGATCCGGTCGAGCGTGTCAACGACCCGTTACGCCAGGTCACTCCTGCCCGCTTCAATCGTGCAACAAGACAGCTCTGCCAGCGGCCAGTGACCGCTGATCGCCATGATGTCATGCGGCGTGCAGCCCGTGCGGCGACAGCCCATCGGGCAACCCGGCCTCAACTGCCATCGCGCGGAATCCGTTCATGAATCCTGCAGGAACGAAAGGCTCGCCGTTCGAAACGACAAGGAAGGCTAGGTTGTCGAGCGCAAGACGGTCGATCAGCGCCTTCAACTCGGGGTGCAGCAGGATATGCACGTCCCGACCCGTCTTCTGTTGAACGACGCCCAGAACGCCGGGACATGTGTAGCAGAAGATCACGCGCGGTGCGGTGCTGGCGCCGCACCCCATGGCCGCAGTCACATGCGCATGCCGCAGTAGTGCGCGAAGGCGAGGAAGCAGGATCATCTCAGGCTCAGCGTCCGGCGGCTCATGAAGCAGATGCGTTTGGTGCCGGTCCACCAGGAACCGACAAGATTTATCCATACCTGCTCAGGGACTTGGCGATCACCCGGCCCAACCTAGTGTGGTGCACCGACATCACCTGTATCCGCATGCATCGCGGATTTCTTTACCAGGTTGCCGTCATGGCCGCCATCACCCGGAAGCGGCCAGCTACCCCTGCGTCTGACGGGGCGCATCCGCCTCGGGCGCTGTGGGTGGCAGGGCCAGAACATCCACCGCCGAGGCAGCCAAGACCTTTTCGGTGACACTGCCCAGGACCATCCGCGCCAGCCCGCTTTTGCCATGGCTTGCGAGGACGATCAGATCGGCGTTCAGCGCTTCGGCCGCCCTGTGGATTTCATGCACCGTTGTCGTCGCGCCGTAACGGACCACCGGTTCCGCCTGCATGAAGGCAAGGTCGGCCATGAAGCGTGCCAGATTGCGCCGCGCTTCGCTCTGCTGGTCTGCCAGATGGCTGTCACGGTCATCCTTGGGCATCGACCCAGACATCGCCAGCCGAAGGGCCGGGACGTCGAAGACATGCAGGATCGACCGGCGCGCATCCTGCCCCAGCCCCAGCGCGGCAAAGCGATGCAGCGCGCGTTTTGCGCCATCCGAAAGATCGGTGGTCAGCAGGATATGCCGCCACGGCGCGACCGGCGGACCGTTGACCATCAGCACCGGGCAATCCACCGACCGGATCACCCGCTCGGCCGTCGTGCCCAGAAAGGCATCCTTAAGGATCTGCCGCCGGTGTGGCCCGATCACCAGCAGATCGGGCTTGCGGTTTTCCGCCGCCTGCACGATCCCCGAAAAGGGATCGGCCAGGACGATTTCCATTTCGCAGTCAATGCCATCGGCAGCGCGCAACGACTGCGACAGCTCGCGCATCAGCGTGCGCGCATCCACTGCCTCATGATCGACGATCCGGCGGGGGCGGTCGTCATCGACGACATGCACAAGGTCCAGAACCGCCCCATGCGCGCGCGCCAGCAGAACGGCACGGCGTAGCGCCCTGTCCGACCGTTCGGAAAAATCCGTCGCCAACATGATACGCTGCATGGTTTCCCCCCATCTACCCGTGTCCACGTGATTTAATCCGGCCTTGACGTCGGATGGATTGATCGAGGTCAAACATGATGAAGAATTCTTCACTATACTACATCAAAATACCATTTACTTGGGTGTCCGATGGCGAACGAACAATATCAGACCGTGAAGGACGTGGCCGGGCGCCTGAAGGTCGCCGAGGCGACGGTGCGCCACTGGATCAAGCAGGGTGAACTGCGCGCCATCGACATCGGCAAGGGCTGGCGCATCGCCGAGGCCGATCTGGACCGCTTTTTGCAACGCCACGAAACCGCCCCCCGCGCACCAGGCGGGGCAGTGCGGGGGGCTGCGGGTCAGGAGGAAGTCACGTGATGATGCCAATGTCCCCTTTTGCCGAAGTCGCCATTCTTCTGGTCATGGCCGCAGGTATCGGGCTGATCGGCACGCTGCTGCGCCAGCCCCTGATCGTCAGCTTCATTGCCGTGGGCCTGATCGCGGGTCCATCGGCGCTGGATGTCGTGCATTCGGACGAACAGATCGACCTGTTGTCGGAACTTGGCATCGCGGTTTTGTTGTTTCTGGTGGGGATCAAGCTGGATGTGAAGCTGATCCGTTCGTTGGGTGCGGTGTCGGTGCTGACGGGGCTTGGGCAGGTCGCCTTCACCGCCTTCTTCGGCTATCTGATCGGGCTTGCGCTGGGGCTGGGCCATGTCACCAGCCTGTATGTCGCCGTGGCGCTGACCTTTTCGTCCACCATCATCATCGTCAAGCTGTTGTCCGACAAGCGTGAGATCGACGCGCTGCATGGCCAGATCGCCCTTGGCTTTCTGATCGTGCAGGATCTGGTCGTGGTGCTGGCGATGATCGTCCTGTCGGCGATCGGCATCGGCGCGCCGGGCGAAGGTGGCGGGCATGGCGGCGGATCGGTTCTGATGGTGCTGGCCTCGGGCGTGGCGCTGGTGGGGGCGGTGGTGCTGTTTGTGCGCTATGCCGCCGATCCGCTGACCGAAAGGTTGGCCCGCGCGCCGGAACTTCTGGTGATCTTCTCCATCGCGCTGGCCGCGATGTTTGCCGCGGTGGGCGACGCGGTGGGCCTGGGCAAAGAGGTGGGGGGCCTGATGGCCGGCGTGGCGCTGGCCTCAACCGCGTATCGCGAAACGATCGCGGCGCGGCTTGCCCCCCTGCGCGATTTCCTTTTGCTGTTCTTCTTCATCGCGCTTGGCGCCACGCTGGATCTGTCGCTTCTGGGCGCGCATGTGACCGGGGCGGTGATCTTTTCGGCCTTCGTGCTGATCGGTAACCCGTTGATCGTGCTGGCCATCATGGGGGCCATGGGCTATCGCAAGCGCACCGGCTTTCTGGCCGGGCTGACGGTGGCGCAGATCAGCGAATTTTCCCTGATCTTCGTTGCCATGGGCGTCAGCCTTGGTCATGTGGCCGATGATGCGCTGGGGCTGGTGACGATGGTCGGTCTGGTGACGATCGCGGCCTCGACCTACATGATCAGCTATTCGCACCACCTTTACGCCTTGTTCGAGCCTGTTCTGGGTATTTTCGAACGCAAGGGCACCCCGCGTGAGCCGTCCGAAACCGGCGCCCATCAGGGCCGGGCCTATCGGGTCATCATCTTCGGGCTGGGCCGTTTTGGCACGGCCATCGGCATGCGGCTGAAAAAGCGCGGGATCACGGTGCTGGGGGTGGATTTCAACCCCGAGGCGGTGAAACGTTGGCGCGAACTGGGCCTTGAGGCGAATTTCGGCGATGCGACCGACCCGGAATTCGTGGCCGAACTGCCGTTGCGCGGCGCGCAATGGGTGGTCTCGACCGTGCCGATCCATCCCACGGGGCTTAGCCACGAAGATGCCCGCCGGACCCTGATTCAGCTGGCCCGGACGGCGGGGTTTGCGGGCCGCATTGCCGCCGCCTCGCACAGCGCCGCCGATACCGAAGTGCTTTTCGGATCGGGCGCGGATCTGGTGCTGGAACCGTTCCAGGATGCCGCTGACCGGTCGGTTGAGCTGCTCTGTGGCGCGGCCGAGGAAGAACGCACCGAAATCCCCGAAATCGCCGCCGAGGGTCGCGAACCCGCCTGACCGCCATCCCCGGCCGATCCTAAAGGAGAGCCCTATGACCGATGCCCATGCCCGCCCCGCCGCCGAATGCCTGGCCGATCTGGACGCCCGTCCCGATGGCCTGACCGGGGCCGAGGCAGACCGGCGTCTGTCCCAGCATGGTCCGAACCGCCTGCCCGAAGCCCATGCACGCGGCCCCGTGCTGCGCTTTGTGGCGCAATTCAACAATGTGCTGATCTATGTGCTGCTGGGCGCGGCGCTGGTCACCGGCGCCCTGCAGCACTGGATCGACACCGGGGTCATTCTGGCGGTGGTGCTGGCCAATGCGGTGATCGGCTTCATCCAGGAGGGCAAGGCCGAAACCGCGATGGCAGCGATCCGCAACATGCTGGCCCCGCGCGCGACCGTTCTGCGCGACGGGCGACGCCAAAGCGTCGAGGGCGCGGCGATCGTGCCCGGCGACATCGTCTTGCTGGAGGCGGGCGACAAGGTGCCCGCCGATCTGCGCGTTCTGGAAGCACGCGGCCTGGCCGCGCAAGAGGCGATCCTGACGGGCGAATCCGTCCCGGTGGAAAAGGGCGTGGCCCCCGTCAGTGCGGATGCCCCGCTTGGCGACCGTCGGTCGATGCTTTGGTCGGGGACACTGGTCACCAAGGGAACGGCGCGGGGGCTGGTCGTGGCCACCGGCCGCGCCACCGAAATCGGGCGCATCGGCGGGCTTCTGGCGGGCGTCGAACAGCTCACCACCCCGCTGATCGCGCAGATGGATCATTTTGCGCGCTGGCTGTCGTTCCTGATCCTGCTGGCCGGGGGGCTGCTGCTGGCCTGGGGCTATTTCGTCGGCCATCAGGATTTCTCGGACCTGTTCATGACGGTGGTGGCCATCGCGGTCTCGGCCATCCCTGAAGGCTTGCCCGCGGTGATGACCATCACCCTGGCCATCGGTGTGCAGGCCATGGCCAGCCGCCATGCCATCGTGCGCCGCCTGCCCGCGATTGAGGCGATTGGCTCGGTCTCGGTTATCTGCACCGACAAGACCGGCACCCTGACGCGCAACGAAATGGTCGTCGTCGCCGCCGAGACACCGCAGGGCAGCTTCACGGTCACCGGCGAAGGCTATACCCCGCAGGGCGAGGTCACACCCGCCGGCGATCTGACGCGTCTGGCGCGCGCGGCGGCGCGGTGCAACGATGCGGCGCTGGTCGATCGCGGCGGGATCTGGACCGTCGAGGGCGATCCGATGGAAGGCGCGCTGCTGGCCTTTGCGGGCAAGATCGCGCCCCCCGGCGATGGGCCGCGTCTGGATGCCATTCCCTTCGACAGCCGCCACCGTTTCATGGCCGTGCTGACCGAAACGGCGGATGGTCGCTGGACCCATGTCAAGGGCGCGCCCGAACGCGTGCTGCGCATGTGCCGCGATCTTGACCTTGATCACTGGCATGACCGGGCCGAGGCGATGGCCCGGCGTGGCCTGCGGGTGCTTGCGCTGGCCGAACGGGCCGAGGCGGGCACGGACATCGCCGAAGACACGCTTGACGGCAGCCTGACCTTTCTGGGCCTTGTCGGGCTGATCGACCCACCCCGCCCCGAGGCGATTGCCGCCGTGGCCGAATGCCGCGCCGCTGGCATCCGGGTAAAGATGATCACCGGCGATCATGCGGGCACTGCCGCCGCCATTGCCGCGCAGATCGGGCTGGAAAACACCCGCGCCGTTCTGACCGGCGCCGATCTGGACAAGCTGGATGACGCGCAGCTTGCGCTGGAGGTGACATCGGTCGACATCTTTGCCCGCACCAGCCCCGAGGACAAGCTGCGCCTTGTGACCGCGATGCAGGCCAATGGCCTGTCGGTTGCGATGACCGGCGATGGCGTGAACGACGCGCCCGCGCTGAAACGGGCCGATGCGGGTATCGCCATGGGGCTGAAAGGGTCCGAAGCGGCCAAGGAGGCGGCCGATCTGGTGCTGGCGGATGACAATTTCGCCTCGATCGCGGCGGCGGTGCGCGAAGGCCGGACGGTCTATGACAACCTCAAGAAGGTCATCAGCTGGACCCTACCCACCAATGCGGGCGAAAGCTTTGTCATCATCGTCGCGCTGATGGCGGGGATGGCGCTGCCGATGTCGGCGGTGCAGATCCTGTGGGTCAATCTGATCACCGGTATCACCCTTGGCATCGCCTTGGCCTTTGAGCCGACCGAGGCCGGCACCATGCGCCGCCCGCCGCGCCCGCGCGATGCGCCGATCCTGTCGGGCGGGCTGGTCTGGCATGTGGTTCTGGTGGCGCTGTTGTTCCTTGCAGCGGTGTTCGGCATGTTCAGCTATGCCATCGACAGGGGCTATCCGCTTGCGCTGGCGCAGACGATGGCGATGAACACCTTGGTCGTTCTGGAAATCTTCCACCTGTTTTTTATCCGCAACATCCACGGCACCTCGCTGACATGGGCGGCGGTGCGCGGGACGAAGGTGGTCTGGACGGTGGTGATCGCCGTCACGGCCGCGCAATTCGCGGTGACCTATCTGCCGCCCTTGCAGACGATTTTGGGCACCCGGCCCGTTCCCTTGGGCGATGGCGTACTGATCGTTGCAATCGGCGTCGCCTTCTTTGCGATCATCGAGATCGAAAAGCAGATCCGACTGGGGCTGAGACGGCGTTGATCGCCGTTGCCCCGGGTCACGCGCGGGCCCCTCAGCGGCCCCACCGGACCACAGGGTCGGGTGGGACCGTCTGGTCCGGGACCATCAGCGCGCCTTGACCCAGCGGACAATCTCGGCCGGGTCGGGCGGCAGGGCCTGGGCAAGACCGCCGGAAAATTCCTGGAAGGCCGGCAGGTTCAGCGCATTCACCCCGACCAGAACCGGCATCCCGCGATCCAGCGCCTCGGCGATCAGGGCGGACAGGCCGCGGCCTTCCGTTTCGCGTTTCCCGAACTTGTTGACGATCAGCAGATCGGCCCCGTCCAGGCGCTGTTCCACCTGTTGCACGGTCTGTTCCAGCGCGCCGGAATCAAGCCGGCATCCGCGGGCAAGATCGCCCCGGTCCTCGCTGATGCGGATCACCGGACCATCGGGCAGGATACGCAGGTCCATGTCGCATTTTGTCCGCCCCGGCCGGCTTGGGTTGGTCTGGACGGTGCCGCACAGGCGCAGGCCCTCGGCGGAAAGAAATTCGGCGGCCTGGGCAATCAACGCATCCGTGCGCCCGCGGCCTTGCAGGCTGACATAGCCAAGTTTCATCGCGCGGCCCCCGACCCTGTTGCAACATAGCGGCCCGATTTCCCGCCCTCTTTCAGCGTAAGATGGACCCCTTCGATCCGCATTCCCTTTTCGGCGGCCTTGAGCATGTCATAAATCGTCAGGGCCGCAACCGTGGCGGCGGTCAGGGCCTCCATCTCGACGCCGGTGTTGCCGCGGGTGCGCACCGTGGCGCGGATGCGCACGCCGGGCAAGGCGGTGTCGGGGATGAAATCCACCGAGGCCTGGGTCAACGGCAGGGGATGGCACAGCGGGATCAGATCGGCGGTGCGCTTGGCAGCCATGATCCCCGCCAGCCGCGCAACCCCCAGGACATCGCCCTTGGTGGCCGTGCCCGCCAGCACCAGCGACAGGGTGTCCGGGGCCATCACCACGCAGGCCTCGGCGATGGCAAGGCGGTCGGTGGGCGATTTGTCCGCCACATCGACCATATGCGCGTGCCCTTCGGCATTGAAATGGGTCAGCGTCATGTCAGCCCCCCGTCATCGGCGGAAAAAAGGCCACCTCGCGCACGCCGGCCAGCGGCGCCGTGGGGTCTGCCAGAACCTGATCAAGTGCTACGCGCACCGCCGAGGGGTCGGCAAAGGCTGCGGCGTGGCGATCACTGCGCTGCGCCAGTTCCGCGATCAGTTCGGCCGCGGTGGCGGCGGCGGTTTCAATCCGTTCGCGCGGTTCAGCGATGCGTTCGCGCAGCCAGGCGAAATACAGGACATCCAGACTTTGCATCTTTACCCCCCGGTATGGTTCATCGTCCGGCGCATCGCGCCCGCGACGGTCTGGCGGGAATAGTCGAAGTCATGGCCCGCCGGTTTCAGCCCGATGCCCGCACGGATCGCGGTTTTCAGTGCCGCCGCATCGTCGCTTTCGCGCAGAACGCCGCGTAGATCGCTGGAACCTTCCTGGCCGAGGCAGGTGAACAGTTCACCCGTGCAGCTAAGCCGCACCCGGTTGCAGCTTTCGCAGAAACTATGGCTGAGCGGCGTGATGAAGCCGATCTTCTGGCCGGTTTCCGCCAGCCGGACATAGCGGGCGGGGCCGCCGGTGGTTTCGGCCATATCGGTCAGGCTGTAGCGCATGGCCAGGCGGGCGCGCAGGTCCGACAGCGGCCAGAACTGATCCAGCCGTTCCTCGACCGCGGATTGGCCCATGGGCATCACCTCGATGAAGGTCAGATCGTGGCCTTCGGCACCGCACCAGTCGACCAGCGGGAACAGCTCCTCCTCGGTAAAGCCCTTCAGGGCGACGGTGTTGATCTTGACGCGCAGGCCCGCATCGCGGGCGGCGCGGATCCCTTCCAGCACCGGGGCCAGTTGGCCGCGCCGGGTTAAAGAAGCGAATTTTTCAGGGTTCAGCGTATCCAGCGACACATTCACCCGCCGCACGCCGCAGGCGGCCAGATCGGCGGCATGGCGCGCCAGCTGGCTGCCATTGGTGGTCAGCGTCAGTTCGCGCAGCGCGCCGCTGTCCAGGTGCCGCGACAGGCGGCGGAAGAATTGCATGACATCGCGGCGCACCAGCGGCTCACCGCCGGTGACGCGCAGCTTGGTCACGCCCAGGTCGATGAAGGCAGAACAGAGCCGATCCAGCTCTTCCAGGCTCAGCAAATCGCGCCGGGGCAGGAACTGCATCTTTTCCGCCATGCAATAGGTGCAGCGGAAATCGCAGCGGTCGGTAACCGAGACGCGCAGATAGCCGACCTTGCGGCAAAAACGGTCCATCAGCGGGCCACAGGCGGGCCGATGGGGCCCGGTTTCAAAACTGCCTTGGTTCTGGATCATCTTGCGTCTTTCTGTGCTGGCGCGCGGGCCCGAAGGGACAGGGCCCGCGCGCAAGGCTGGCAGCCGGGGAAAAGGCCGGCTGCCATCCAGGGGTAGGGATCAGTTCACCGCGTCCGATGCGTTCTTCATCAGGAAGTCGGAGACCAGTGCCATTTCGGCCTCATCCAGACCTGCGCGCGGGAACATCGAAGGCAGGATGCCTTTCCACTGCATCTGCGTGAAGCCGCCCGGATCGCGCGGGCCGTGGCAGACGGTGCAGCGTTCGTAGAAGATCTTCTCGCCCGGCTCCATGCTGGCGTAAAGCGAGGCGACCAGGTCATAGATCCGGTCAAGTCCCAGCTTTTCGTCATCCACGGCGCCGATTTCGACATCTTCCAGGATCGGCGGCTTGTCATAGGCCATGTTCGGGCCTTCGGGGTCTTCGCATTTGCGCAGGCTGATCAGGCAGGTGTTGGCCGTGGTCGCCTGGCTAAGCCCCGAGGACCGCTGCGTTGAGGTCAGGAAGTTCACCAGACCCGAGTTGCAGCGCCCCTTGCTGTCCAGTTGCGGCCAGCCCCCTTCATAGATCGAGACGACGCCCGGCATGATGTCATCGGACACCACCGCCCCTGCGATCACCGTGCCGCGATCATTGTACAGCTCGACCAGATCGCCATCGGCAATCCCGCGCGCTTCGGCATCCTGACGGTTGATCCGCACCGGCTCGCGGCCCTGCACCATGTACAGATCGCGCAGCCGTTCCGAATTGCCCATCTGGCTGTGCAGGCGGAACCACGGGTGGGGGCTGACCACATGCAACTGACCTTCCTTGGCATTGCCCAGGTATTCGTGCGGCTCAAGCCAGACCGGCATGCCGGGCATGTCCTCAATCCCCATTTCGGCGATGGTGTCGCAGAACATCTCGATCTTGCCCGACCGGGTGTGCAGCGGCGTGGCCTCGGGGTCGGTGTAGAAATCGCCGTGGCGCACCCACTGCCGGGCCTCTTGCGGGGCTTTTTGCCAAGCATAGCCCTTTTCCCAGAATTCTTCGAACGGCGTATCCTGCGCCGCAGAGGTGCGGCCGTAGGCGAATTTCAGGATGTCCATATATTCGGGGAATTGGTCCCATTCGTAATAGGCCGAGGCCACGCCCAGAAGATCGGCCAGCGCGCCAAAGATCTCGAAATCGTCGCGGCTTTCGCCGACTGGCTCGATCACCTTCTTCATCGCATAGATGCGGTCGTTGGAATAGGTGCCGCCGACCGAGATGTCATCGCGTTCCAGCGTGGAGGCCGCGGGCAGCACGATATCGGCCCAGCGGGTTGCTGCCGTCCACCACACGTCCTGGCTGACGATGGTTTCCACCTTCTGCAACGCGCGGATCAGCCGGTTGGTATCCTGCTGGTGCGACATGAAGTTGTTGCCGGAATTGTAGATCATCTTGACGTCCGGATAGACGCCCTTGTTGCCGTTATAGGTGAACTCCATGCCGGGGTTTTCCAGCATTTCGGTGATGCGCGAGGCCGGGCAGATGCCCTTGACCAGGTTCTTGCCCTGGCTAAGACCCGCAGGCGTGGCCTTGCCCGATTGCGGCATGCCGCCGTTGCCGTAATGCCAGCTAAAGCCCACGCCCTCGCCCGGCTTGCCGATCTTGCCGGTCAGCGCGGCAAAGTTGACGATGGCCCAGTGGGTCAGTTCGCCGTGATGCGCACGCTGCAGCGACCACGCGCCCGCGATCTCGGTTTTCGAGGTGGCCAGCAGCTCGGCCAGTTCGCGGATCTTGTCAGCCGGGATTCCGGTGATCTTTTCGGCCCATTCCGGCGTTTTCGGCGTGCCGTCGGTGTCGCCATTGACATAGGCGATCCACTTGTCGGACCCGACGGTGTATTTTTCCATATAGGCGCGGTCTTCCAGGCCCTTTTCCAGCACGTGGAAGGCCATCGCGTTGAACAGGGCGACGTCGGTGTTGGGGACGATCTTCACCCATTCCGAACCAAAGAATTCATCCGAGGCCGTTTTCTGCGGGTTGATCGAGATGAACTTGCAGCCGTTGTCGCGGATCTGTTCCCAGGGCTGATACATGCCGTGGTCAGCCACGGTATATTCCACGCGGTTGTTCTTGATCGGGTCGCAGCCGACCAGAACGAACACCTCGGTATTGTCGCGGATGACTTCCCAGGCGGTCTGGGCGGAGTAAACCTCCATGTCGCCGATGACATGGGGCAGGCTGATCTGGCTTGCGCCGGCCGACCAGTCGCCCTGCGTGTTGGTGCAACCGCCGATCAGGTTGAACAGGCGACCCTGCAGCACGTTGGGGCGCATCAGGCCGGCATGGCTCCAGCCGCCGTAGGACGACGAAAAGATCGCTTGGTTGCCGTGCTCTGCGACGGTATCCACGATCGCCTTCGCGGTCAGTTTCAGCGCGGTGTCCCAATCGACGCGGACATATTCTTCCTTGCCGCGAAGTTCGGACTTGGTGTCGCCGGTTTCCCAGCCTTCCAGATAGGATTTGCGGACCATCGGATAGTTGATCCGGGTCTTGTCATAGGTGCGGTCCAGCACACCGAAACTGAGCATCTCGGTCGGGCGCTGATCCAGTTCCATCATCGGCGACAGGCCGACCAGCTTGCCATCGCGCACGACGGCCTCGAACGGGCCGTAGTGGGTGGCGTGAAAGATGCGGCCTGTATGCGAATTGGGGTCGATCGCGGCCAGCGCGGTGCTGCCCATCAGGCTTCCGACGCCAAAAGCGGCGACGCCGCCCTGCAAAAAGGCGCGGCGGGTTGGGTTGGTAAACGACATCGTGGCCTCCGTAAGCTGCGCGTTCGAAGCTGTTTACCAATTTGGACGGGGGCGCCCGTTGATGTCGCGCAATTTGCATTGTGAGAAGATGTAAAGCTTTGTAAGAACGATCCATGCGCCATCACATCCTGATCGTCGAAGATGACAGGGTCAGCCGGATGCGGCTGGCAGCGCATCTGCGCGCGCTGGGCTATCGCGTGTCCGAGGCGGCCGATGCCGCAACGATGGAACATCTGATAGAGGATGATCCGCCCGAGCTTTTGCTGGTGGACATCAATCTGGAAGGCAAGGATGGCCTGACCATCACCCGCGAACAGCGCGCGCGATCCAAGGTCGGGATCATCCTGCTGACCTCGCGCAGCGACCAGGTCGACAAGATCGTTGGGCTGGAAATGGGCGCGGACGATTATGTGACCAAGCCCTATGATCCACGCGAACTGGCCGCCCGGGTCAAGAACCTGCTGGCCCGGATCGCCGATCTGGGTGGCCCGCCCCAGGGGCCCGGCCCCACCGACGCCATCGGCCCCTGGCGGCTGGACCGCATCCGGCGGCGGTTGGTGTCGCCTGTCGGGGCCGAGCCGCTCAGCCCGCAGGAATTTCAGGTTCTGGTGGCGCTGGCCGATCATCCCGGGCTGACGCTGGGGCGCGCGCGCATGGCCGAACTGATCGGGCGCGGCGATCTGCGCCCCAATGACCGGATGATCGATGTGATCGTCGGCAGGTTGCGCAAGAAGATCGAACAAGACCCGGCCAATCCCGACTGGATCCTGACGATCCACGGCGAAGGTTACCGGCTGGTTCCGTCAGACAGCTGAAGTCCAAGCGCGCGGGCGGCCCTGCGCAACTGCGCTTCGGCGGTGCGGGCCGTCTCACCAATCTCTGCGGGCAGATCGTCGGGCGCAGTCTCAACCGCGGCAAGAAGGTCGCACAGGGGTGTCAGGGCGAAATTCGCCGCCGCCCCCTTCAGCTTGTGCGCCGCGCGCGCGCGGGCGGTGCCGGTTTCGGCCTGCAGCCCGGTCAGGGCCGCGGGCAGGTCGTCAAGGAAGATCTGCACGATCTCGGTCACGGTGGCTTCGCCCAGCGCCTGCAGATCCGCGCGCAGGGCGGCAAGGGTCGGATCATCCTGTGCTATGGCGGGGTCTTCGGGCATGGGGGGCGCGGTCGGGGTTTCCCCGGCGGGCGCGATCGTGTGCAGCAGTGCCATCAGGGCGCGGGGCGATACCGGCTTGGCCAGGATTGCCTGCATCCCAAGCCGCGCGCGTTCGGCCGGGGTATCGGCGATCAGATGCGCGGTCAGCGCCGCCAGCGTGGGCGGATCGGGCAGGCGCGCCAGCCCCGCCGCAACCTCGGTGCCCGGCATGTCGGGCAGGTCCAGGTCGATCAGCGCCAGATCGAACCGCGCCGCTGTGGCCAGCCGCAGGCCGGTGCTGCCATCCTCGGCCTCGGTGACCGTGCACCCGAGCTTTTCCAGCAATCCGCGCGCCACCATCCGGTTCACCGGATGATCCTCGATCACCAGCACGGAAAGGTCGAACTGGGCGCTGGGCGCCCCGGTGGGTTCCGCCGCGATCTGGCCCGGATCGCCGATCCCAAGCGGCACCGTCAGCGTGAACCGCGACCCAAGCCCCGGTTCCGTTTCCACATGCAGCCCGCCGCCCATCGCCTCGGTCAGCTGGCGCGAGATGGCCAGACCCAGGCCCACCCCCTCGGTGCCGGCGCGCCGCGCCGCATCCGACCGGTTATAGACATCGAAGGCCCGCGCCAGGGTGTCCCGATCCAGCCCCATGCCGGTATCGCTTACGCTGAAGCTCAGGACGGCTGAACCCGACTCGGGGCCGGGCGCGTGATCCACCACAAGCGAAACGCTGCCCCGGGCCGTGTATTTCACCGCATTCGAGATCAGGTTGGTCAGCACCTGCCGAATCTTGACGACATCGCCCAGCAACACCGGCGGCGCGTCTTGCGGCAGATCGATCACGGTTTCCAGTCCCTTGGCCTGGCCCAGGCCTTGCAGCTGCTGGCCCAGCTGGCCGATCAGCGCGCGCAGGTCGAAATGCACCGCATTACGGCGGGCGGCGGGTTCCTGGGCGGCGGTGAAGGTCAGGATGTCATTGGTGATTTCCAGCAGATCACGCGCCGCGGTCAGCGCGACCGATATCCGCCGCTGCCCGCTGGCCGGGGCGGTCTCCTGGTGCAACAGTTCCAGCATGCCGATGATCCCGTTCAGGGGGGTTCGGATCTCATGGCTCATGCGGGCCAGGAACTGGGTCTGTTTGCGGTTCGCCTCTTCCGCCTCGATGCGCGCGGCATCCGAGGCCTGCATTTCGCGCAGCACATCGGTCGTGCGGGTCAGGACCGCCTCTTCCAGATGGTCCCGCAGGCGGGCGGCCTCGGCGGCGCGGCGGCGCAGGATGTTGATCGCCTTTTCCATCCGGCCGATTTCGTCATGGCCGCTGATCGGGACGCGGGTTGCAAAATCGCCCTCGGCCACGGCGACGATGCGTTCCGCCACCGTGCCAAGCCGTTTCACCAGCCGCTTACGGGCATAGATCCACAGCAGGCTTGCCGCCATCAATGCCGCCGAGATGAAGACAACCAGCGCCGCGGTCAGGCGCGATACGAACAGATCCGCGCGCGCAATATCGGCCAGGCTTTCGGACTGGGCCGCATCGCGCAGCGATTCCGCCGCCGTTGAAAGCGTCGCGACATGGTCGCGCAGGCGGTCTTCATCCGCGGCAAGGGCGGCGCGCAGCTGTTCAAGGCGCAGCCGCTGATCCAGCGCCCCGCCGGGCTGTGCGGTTTCGCCGAACCGGCCCAGCAGATCGATGACCTCGCGCCGCGCCGACAGGACCGGCAGGTATTGCGCCCGGCGCAAGGCCAGATCATGGGCATTTGCGATGAAGGCGCGGCGCTGCGCGATCTCTTCGGCGGTGACGGGGTCTGCCACACGCAAGGCCTGCAAGCGCAGCGCGTCGACCATGCGCACCAGTTCGGCCAGCCGGTCGAAGGCGAAGAAATACCTGTCCGCCAGGGCATCGATGCGCGGGTCGGGCGGGGTCTGCGGGGCCTGATACAGCGCCGATAGCCCAGCCGTCACCCGCAACCGCGCCAGATCGACCTGGGCCGAGATGATGTCTTCCAGCCGCGCGCCAGCCGCGTCGACCCGCTGTTGCCCGGCAATCAGATCGCGGCGCAGCGCCGTGGCGTCGGCGGCCGTCGCAACCATCCGCGCAAGGATCGCTGCCGGTGCCTCGTTCCCCACGGGCGCACCCTGTGTCCCGGCCAGCTGGGCAAGCCCCGTCTCGATTTCCGCGATCAACGTGGCCAGCGTCTTGGCGATCCGGGCGGTTTCGGCATCGGTTTCGGCGCGCGCCAGCCCGTCGATCAGGGGTGCCATCAATCCGGATTGCGTGCCGATCTGCGCGGCCAATTCCCTTGCCGGAAGGTTTCGGTCTATGATCTCGTCATGGGTGCGGATCAGATACCAGTTCACCGTGATCGCCGCTGCGCCCACCATCACGGTCAGGGCAACCAGTATGGCGAAAACCGATAGAAGCTGGGTATCGAAACGGGCCTTGCGCATGTGCCAGTGTTACGGGCGCGCGCTTGCGCGATCAATCGCCCTTGTGGCGGGGATCGCCACACTTTGGGCCGGGGCCGCGGCAGGGGCCGAGACGCGCCTGTGTGTTTTGGTTCCCCATTTCAAGGATGAATACTGGCTAAGCGTTGGCTACGGGCTGGAAGAAGAGGCCCGGCGTCATGGCGTGGACCTGATGTTCTTTGAGGCGGGCGGCTATCGCGCGCTGCAGACCCAGATCGCGCAGCTTGAAGGCTGCCTTGATCGCGGGGCGGATGCGGTGTTGATCGGGGCTGTCAGTTCGGATCACCCTGCGCTTCTGGCTGCGGTTTCACAGGCCGCGGTCCAGCGCCCGGTGTTCGGGCTGGTCAATGCCCTTGACGCCCCCGATCTGGCCGGGCGCGTCGGGGTGGATTGGGCCGATATGGGGCGCGCGGTCGGCCGCTATCTGGCCGAACGTCACCCTTTGGGCACGGCGCCCCGGCAGGCGGTGCTGATTTCGGGCCCGGCCGAGGCGGGCTGGACTGGCCCGCTTGAAACTGGCCTGCGCGATGAACTGGCGCAAAGCGCGGTCCGGATCGTGGGGGTGCTGGGCGCGGATACCGGCCTGCGCGAACAGCTGCGGCTGGTCGAAGACGCGCTTGATCGCTGGCCCGGGGCGGATTTCCTGATCGGGTCGGCGCCTGCGATCGAGGCGGCGATGGGCCATCTTGCCCAACCGGTGCAGCATGCGACGCCCCGACCGGGCCTTGTGGCCACCTACAGCAGCCATACCATCAAACGCGGCCTGATCGGCGGGCAGGTTCTGGCCGCGCCTTTTGATGACCCGATGGAACAAGGCCGGCTGGCCGTGCGCCAGGCGATCGGCCTGATCGCGGTTGCCCATCCCGATCAGGCGCTTGGCCCCGAAATCCGCCTTTTGCAGCCCGGGTCGGATGGGTTGCCACAGATGAACCTGTCCCCGCCCGAATACTTCCCGATGATCGAATAGGCCCGCCCCGCGCAAACGAAAGGCCGCGACGCAAGCCGCGGCCTTTTTACCGTTGGTTTTGTCGGCCGCGTCAGACCGGCGGCTTGCCCCGCACCGCGCGGGCGATCATCGCAACCACGAACAGGATCAGGAAGATCACGAACAGGATCTGCGCGATCCCCGCCGACGCCCCGGCGATGCCGCCAAACCCAAGCGCCGCGGCGATCAGCGCGATTACAAGAAAGGTCAGTGCCCAACCAAGGATGGCATTCTCCTTTGTTCTGGGTGTTCAACGCGCCTTGGCGCATTCTGTCAGGGTAACGCGCGCCTTGCGCTGCGGGTTCCCGTGCAGGCCGATATTGCCGCGGGGGAACAAGCCGCGGGGCGCCGCGTTCGGAAGGTGCCGACACAACGGATAAGGAATTTCTGGCATGAACATGTTTGAACTGCGCGGGCTTGGCGGGCTTTTGCTGTTGGCGCTTGATATCTGGGCGCTTGTTTCCATCATCAATTCGTCGCGCAGGACCGGGTCCAAGGTGCTGTGGTGCCTGCTGGTCGTGCTGCTGCCGCTTCTGGGATTCATCATCTGGCTTGTGGCGGGGCCACGGTCGGCAAAATAAGCAATGGCCCGCGCGGTGGGCGCGGGCCATTGCAAAAATCCGGGGGACCGGCGTCAGATGCCGCGGCCCCATTCATCGACTTCGCGTTCGACCTCGTCCTTGGCGCGGCCATAGCGTTCCTGCACCAGGCCCACCAGCTCTTCGCGGCGGCCCTTGATCTGGTCCAGCTCGTCATCGGTCAGCGCACCCCATTTGGCGATGGCCTTGCCCTTGATCTGCTTCCAGTTTCCTTCGATGCGATCCCAGTTCATGGCATCCTCCTTGCACTTTGTGACACTGTGCAAGGGAAACGGTCGGGGGCGGGCGCGGTTCCCGCACGGCTGCGTGAACGCCAGGTTCAGACCATTTCATCCGGGATCAGCGGGGCCGGCGTGCCAAAGGCTTCGGCCGCGCGCAGATCATAGGGCAGGATAAAGCCGTGGCGCTGATCGGGCGGATATTTCGCATTGGCCAGCGCCAGCGCGCGCCAGGCCTGCACCGCATGGTCCAGCGACAGGAATTCATCCCCCGCCGCTGGCGGCAACCAGTGGCGCATGACGCGTTCGCGCAGCGCCTCGATATCCTCGTGCCGGTTCAGGAAAACGCCTGCCTCGGTGTCCCAGTGCAGCGACCGCCCGTTCAGATTGGCCGAAGACACGATCGCGGCCCGGTCATCGAAGATCGAGACCTTGGTGTGGATATAGACCAGCGGCGCACCGCGCAGGGCGGCGCGGCCATTCGGCGCCTCGCCCGGATCGGGGCGGCGGGGCTGGGCCGTTGCCCCGATGAACAGACGCGCGCCAAAGCCGTCGCGCAGGATACGCAGGGCCCTGGCCTGCAGGAATTCGCCAAAGCGCGCATCAAGCCCGGTGGCCCCGTCAAAGGCCACCTCATCGGGGGCGGCGGGCAGGATCAGGATCATGCCCAGGCCGGGGTTTTCCCGCGCGGCGCGGGCCAGCGTTCGCGCCAGCCCCCGGTCGCGGAAATATTGCGTTTCCAGATAGATCAGCTTGCGGCTGCGCCGGGCCAGCATGGCGTGGCCATCATGGATTTCGGCGGCGACAGGTTCGGGCCCGAAACGGAACAGGTCAAAGCGGCGGCGGCGCGACAGGGTGCGCAGGAAACGCCGCGGCGGGGCGGGCTCGGCCCGGCCGGCAACCACATCCAGAAAGGTTTCCAGATGGGTCTGCGCCTCGGCCACCACGGGGCCTTCCAGCAACAGCTGCACATCCTGCCACGTTTCACCCCCGGGCCGGTCATGGTCGGGGCTGTCAAAGCGCCGTTCATTCAGGTCAAGCCCGCCGATATAGAGCCGCTTTCGGTCAAAGACCGCCAGCTTCTGGTGATGCGTCGCGGGGTATAGCTGCGGCAGCCCGATCAGGCGGGGAAAGCATTGACCGTTCAGCCCCAGTTTCATCAGGCGCAAAAGCCCCGGCGCCTCGCGCAGGGTCGTGGCGCGTTCGGGCGCCGGCATGGCGTTCAGCCATCTGGCGTTGCGCAACAGCCGCCGCGCGATCAGCGGCCAGACCAGCAGCCGCGGCACAAGGCCCGTTCGCGCCGGGTGCATCGCGGGAATGACGCGCAGCTTGGCGCGCGGCCCGGCAAGTTCGGCCGCGGCATAGAGCATCCGCACACTGCGCCATGTGCCCCGGTGCAGGTCCGGGCGCGCGCAGGGGTCGAAATCCGACAGGATGAGGGTGACCGCAACACCCCGGCGCAGGGTATGTTCGACAAGGTCGAACCACGTGTCCCCGATCGCCCTGCCGGCACGCGATCGCAGCCGTGTGTCCAGATCAAAGATGCGGAAACTGGCCCAGATTTCGCGGCTCGCTTCCAGGAAGGCGCGTTCCAGCGCGGGATAGGCCTCTGCCGCTGTCAGAAGCACCCGCATCCGGCTGTCGGCCCGTATCCCTGCTTTTCTAAGCCGTTCCATCCATTCCTACCACCACGCCTTTCCCGCCCCGTTGGTCAAACGTTCGCAGATGCGGCCCGGTTCCCGTATCATGCCGCCTCGGGGTTCGGGGGCGGCGTTGTGCGGTCATGGCGGGCCTCGGCCTCGGACAGGGGGCGCAGGGCAAAGGGCACGCTGACATGATAGGTGTCATCTTTGACGCCAGATTCTATCGTTCCGCCCAGTTGCTGCACAAAGGCCCCAAGCAGTTGCGACCCAAGGCCGGTGCTGTCCTGGCCATGCGGCGGCGTCACCGGCCCTGCCACACTGTTGGAAATACGCAGATGTGCCCGCATCGGTTCAGCACGCTTCAATTCCACCTTGATCCACGGCGCGGCCGTGTCGTTGCTGGCGTATTTCAGCGCGTTCGTCATCGCCTCGGTCAGCAACAGCGCCAGCGGCACCGCCTGATCCGGGGTCAGGCGGATGTCATCGACATCGGTGGCGACCGAAAAGCGCCGCCCCGGGCCCGAGCCCAGCTTGACGATCTGGTTGACGATATCGGGCAGCAGTTCATTGGCGCTGATGTCGGTCAGGCCGCTGGTCTGATACAGCCCGCGGTGAATTGTCGCCAGGCTGATCACCCGTTCCTGCAGGCCCTTCATCAGGCCCTTCGCCTCGGGCGTGCGGGCCTGACGCATCTGCATGTTGATGATCGAGGCGATCAGTTGCAGGTTGTTCTTCACGCGGTGATGCACCTCGCGCAGCAGAACTTCCTTGTGGTGGATGGTGTCTTCCAGCTGCGCCTCATCATGCAGGATGGTTTCGGTCATGCGTTCAAAGGCATCGGCCAGTTCGCGAATTTCCAGCGACGCCCGGTCCAGGTTCAGATGCCCGACGATCCGATGGCCACCGGCAAAGCGGCGGATGGCGCGGCCAAGCTGGCGGATGTGCCGGATCACCAGCTGCTGAACCGCGACATAGGCCACGAACAGGCTGGCAAGCCACATGGCCGTGGGAAATAGCACCGGCGGCAGGTCGGCCAGCGGGCCAAGGCTTTGCATCCCGTCCGCAGGCCAGCTGCCCAGCGCATAGACCTGGTTTGGCACCAGTTCGACCACCGAATAGATCCGATCATTGCCCAGCCGGGATTTCGCCGAAAAGCTGACCGAAATCGGCGCGGCCAGCGCCTTGAGCGCGCGATCCGCAGGCAGCCGGTCCTGCGCATCCTCAAGCCCGGTGGACGAGGTCAGGATACTGCCGGTGCGATCAAAGGTCATGATGATCAGCGGGCGGCTGACCTCGGTATCGGGGCCGTCATTCGCCTCGGCCAAGGCCTTGTGCGGGATCGACAGGGACACGACCCCGATCTTGTCGCCCCGTTCGTCAAAGACCGGATGCACGATGCCCAGGATCGAAGTCCCCGAAACCGGCGACCCGGGGTTGACGATGAACGAGGGTTCATCCTTCTCGATCATCTGTTGGAACAGCGCATCATCGGCATAGTCGAACAGCCGCCCCGATGACGAACAGGTCATCAGCCCCGACACCGGGATATAGGCGGCAAGCGACAGATAGGGCAGCTGTTCGGCCACCAGCCGCATCTTGTCGACGCAGGCGGCATCATGCCCGATCAGCGGCAGGATCGACCGCGACACCACCGCGGCCACCCCTTGCGCCTGTTCGATCAGCCGGGTTTCACCGCCCAGCGCGCGCATCGTCGCCCCCATCAGCGCGGCTTCGGACCGGGCGCGGGCCTCGTTCATCAGCGAGGTGGCCTGATAGACCGACAGCACCAGAACCGGGAACAGCGCGATCGCCAGCACCACCGCAAGCCGAACCGGCAACCGTCGGGTCCAGCCCTGCGCCGGTGGCATCGGCGCCGGCATCATGCGGCGGCAACCCCGGACCGGCCCATGACCGCCAGCGAATTGCCATCCGCCTCGGCCAGAATATCCTCGCCCTCGGCCAGGTTCAGCATTTCGGCCAGCCGCGCGCGGGCCCGGTTGGCGCGGCTTTTCACCGTGCCGACCGCCACGCCCATCATCGCAGCTGCATCCTCATAGGAAAAGCCCGAGGCGCCTACCAGCACCAGAACTTCGCGATGTTCGGGGCTAAGCTTATCAAAGGCCTGCAGAAAATCGTTCATCGCCAGACGCCCGTCATGCGCGGGCTTGTCAAAAAGCGAGGCGGCGTGAATGCCATCGGGGTCTGCCACCTCGCGTTTGCGTTTGCGCCGGTCGGAATAGAATGTGTTGCGCAGGATGGTGAACAGCCAGGCCCGCAGGTTGGTGCCGCGCTGGAACCGGTCGATGTTGGACCAGGCCTTCACGATGGTATCCTGCACCAGATCATCGGCGGCCGAGGCATTTCGCGTCAGCGACAGCGCAAAGGCCCGCAGCGCGCCCAGATGTTCGGGCAATTCATCGCGGGGATCTTGCGCGGGATTTGCCAGCGCGTCGGAGGCGGCTTTGGAGGGCGCGCTCATTTGTCGCCCTCCTTCGCCTTCAGCTGCGCCAGCAGCTGCTTGAACCGATCGGGGATTTCCTCATTCAGCGCCTCTTCGTAGACCCGCTTCAGGTTTTCGTCGATCTGCTCTTTCAGCCTGGCGTTTGACTTGCGCTCTGCCATGTCAATATTCATACCTGCCTTCCGATCCCGCGATTTTTGCACGGAACCAAACGCGCGGCCAGAACGTTTGGTTCCCGAAAAACATGAAAAGGGAGATTTTCATGACCAATGACCTTGCCGGCGCCATTGCTGCCAACCTTCCCTATCTGCGCCGCTATGCGCGTGCGCTGACCGGCAGTCAGGGCAGCGGTGACCGCTTTGCCGCCGCCACGCTGGAAGCGATCCTGGCCGATACGGCGCCGTTCGCCGATGGCGTGGAACCCAAGGTCGCGCTGTTTCATGCGTTCCATCTGGTCTGGGCCTCGGCCGGTGCGCCCCTGGGCGAGGCGGACAGCGCATTGGCCGAACGTGCGCAGCGCCACATGGCGCGGCTGACGCCCAACACGCGCGAGGCGCTTTTGCTGAACTCTCTCGAAGGGTTCCGGCCCGATCAGATCGCGCGGATCATGCAGATCGAAACGGACGAAGCCGCCGCCCTGATCGATATCGCCCTGGCCGAGATGGAAGCCTCGATCGCCGGCAAGGTGATGATCATCGAGGATGAGGCGATCATCGCGATGGATATCCGCGCCATCGTCGAGGACATGGGCCATACCGTCACCGGCGTTGCGCGCACCCGGTCCGAGGCGGTGGCGCTGGCCGCCAGCAACCGTCCCGATCTGATCCTGGCCGATATCCAGCTGGCCGACAATTCATCGGGGATCGACGCGGTCAACGACATCCTGGGCCAGTTCGACGAACTGCCGGTGATCTTCATCACCGCCTTCCCCGAACGGCTTTTGACCGGGGAACGCCCCGAACCCGCCTTCCTGATCACCAAGCCCTACAGCGAGGATCAGGTGCGTTCCGCCGTCAGCCAGGCGATGTTCTTTGCCTCGACGGAAACGCTTGCGGCCTGATCGGGCGGCATAGTCCTGACCAGCGGGCCCCGGCATCTGCCGGGGCTTTCCTTTTCGTGATCGGCGGCGGGGGAACGCGGCCGGCTGGGGGGCGTTTTTCCATGCATGGGCAGGCTGACCTGCCACAATGAAGGGAGACGAAAATGTTCAACAAGATCCTAATCTCGACCCTGTCGGTGGGGCTTGTGGCCGGGGCGGCACTGGCCGAGGAAACCCCGATCAAGTCAATCGAGGTTACCGCCGACATCGCCGCGATCGAGAATGCCGAGGCGGCAACGTTCTGGGGCAATCTGGAATCCGACCTTGAAGCGGCGATCGCCGCGGAAATCGCGCCCGATCGTCTGGTCGGCGCCGAGGGCGAGGGGTCGGAAATCAAGGTCGATGTGGACGAAATCGCCCTGTCCGACACCTGGGCCACCGTCACCGATCTGGGGGAATCGCGCCTGGTCGGTCAGGTCAACGTGACCAGCCAGACCGACAATTCCAAATTCGACGGCTATGAGCTGAGCGTTGCCTTCAAGGATGCGATCGTATTCCTGCCCGAAGGCGCCGATGTCACCCTGCTGACGCGTGACAGTGCCGAATATTACGCGGCCATGCTGCAGGCCTTTGCCGAACATGTCGTGGACCGGCTGAAATAAGCCCGCATTTGCACGAAACGATCGCCCCGGACCAATGGTCCGGGGCTTTTTCATGCGGGTCTTCGGGTGGTGCGGCACGAAAAAACCGGGCCCCGGTAAGGGGCCCGGCAAAGCGCGGCAAGATCAGGGATCATTTGGCGGTCGCGCGCAGCATCCAGGCGGCCTTTTCGTGAAAGGCGGACCGCGCCGTCGCCAGATCGGCGGTGACCACATCCTTGCGGCTTTCGGCCAGGGCGACCAGCGCATGCATCCGGTGTGCGACGCGTTCGTGATCGCCAGCCAGATCCGCGGCCATCGCCTTGGCATCCGGCATCTTTTCCAGATCCTGCACCACCGAGGCGGCGATGATCTGCGACATCTTCATCGGCGCCAGCTGGCCCAGCGCCCGGATGCGTTCGGCCAGGTCGTCGGCGGCTTCGAACAGATCCTGATACTGTTCCTCGGTCAGTGCATGGATCGAATAGAACAGCGGCCCTTCCACGTTCCAGTGATAGGCGTGGGTCTTGAACAAAAGGCGATAGGTATCGGACAGAACCGAGGTCAGCGCCTCGGCGATCGGTTCGACATCGCGCACCCCGGTCTTGACCGTCTCGGCTGTGGGAACGACCTTCATTGCATCGGCCATGATAACTCCTTTCCTGCGGGCGCGTCTGGCCCCTGTTTTCGGTGACAGGGCGCAAAACGCCCCTTGCCACGTCAACGCGCGGAGCAGCCCGGATGTTCCGGTTGTGCGAATTCCGACGGCCCCGGCGCAGGTTGTTGCGCTGCGCGCCCGGCTGCGCGAAGGTTGCAGGGGAAAGGAATGGGTCATGGTGAACCGGATCTGGCAGCTTGTCAGGGGCATCGCGCAGCGCATGGAACAGACAAACCTGTCGCTGGTGGCGGCAGGTGTGGCCTTTTATGCCATGTTTGCCCTTTTCCCCGGCCTGACCGCGACCATCGCGATCTGGAGCATCGTTGCCGATCCGGGCGTGATCCGAAGCTATCTGACGGTGGCCGAGGATTTCATCCCCACCGACGCCTATGCCATTGTTCTGGATCAGATCCTGGCCCTGCTGGCCGCACCCCGGGCGGCGCTGGGCTGGGGCACCGTTCTGTCGGTGCTGATCGCGCTGTTTTCTGCGCGCGCGGGGGTGGGGGCGCTGGTGCGCGCGCTGAACGTGATCCACGGCACAAGGCAGCGCAACACCCTTTGGGCGCTGCTGACCGGCTATGCCATGACCATGGCCTTGGTGGGGGTGATGCTGGCGGCGCTGGCGACGGTGGTGGTCGTGCCCATCGCGCTTCGGTTTCTGCCGCTTGGCCTTTTGAATGGCTGGCTTCTGTCGGCACTGCCCTGGGGGGCGATGCTGTTGCTGATGCTGACCGCGCTGGGCATCCTGTATCGCTATGGGCCCAATACCGAAGGCCACCGCGACCCGATCGTGACCTGGGGCGCGGTGGTGGCAACGCTTAGCTGGGCCGCGGCCTCATTGGCGTTCAGCTTTTACCTGACGAATTTCGGCGCTTATAACCGCGTCTACGGGTCGATCGGGGCGGTGATCGCGCTGTTGATGTGGCTGTATCTTTCCGCCTTTTCGGTGCTGCTGGGCGCCGCGCTGAACGCCGAGCTGATGGCCCGTCGCGGTCAAAAATCGAAGGTCACCCCCTGCGCCAGCGGCAGTGCGGCGGAATAGTTGATCGTGTTGGTCTGGCGCCGCATGTAGCCCTTCCACGCATCCGACCCGCTTTCACGCCCGCCCCCGGTTTCCTTTTCGCCACCAAAGGCCCCGCCGATTTCCGCGCCCGAAGGCCCGATGTTGACATTGGCGATCCCGCAATCCGACCCGGCCGATGACAGGAAGGCCCCCGCCTCGCGCATGTTCAGGGTAAAGATGCACGACGACAGGCCCTGCGGCACATCGTTTTGCAGCGCGATGGCGTCCTCCAGCCGATCATAGCCCAGAACGTAGAGGATAGGGGCAAAGGTTTCCTCACGCACGCAGCCGGTCTGACCCGGCATCTCGACCACGGCGGGTTCGACATAGGCACCGCCCTGTGGAACCCCCTCGGCGACGGCGCGGCCGCCATGAACCTTGCCGCCTTCGGCCCGGGCCTGTTCCAGCATGGCCAGCATCCGATCGCGCGCGGCATGGTCGACCAGCGGCCCTACCAGGGTCGTGGCCTTGCGCGGGTCGCCGATCGGCAGGCTGGCATAGGCCTTGGTCAGCCGGGCCACCAGTGTTTCGCGGATGTCATTGTGCACAATCAGCCGCCGCAGGCTGGTGCAGCGTTGCCCTGCCGTGCCCACGGCGGAAAACACGATGGCCCGCACCGCCATGTCCAGATCGGCCGAGGGCGCCACGATCATCGCATTGTTTCCCCCCAGCTCCAGGATCGAGCGGCCAAAGCGTTCCGCCACCTTCGGCCCCACGATCCGCCCCATCCGGGTTGATCCCGTGGCCGAGATGATCGGAACGTCAGGCGCGCTGACCAGCGCCTCGCCCAGCGCCGGACCGCCGATGACCAGCTGCGCCAGCCCCGCAGGCGCGTCACCGAACCGGGCTATCGCGCGATCCAGGGCCTTCATCGCGGCGATTGCCGTCAGCGGGGTCTTTTCCGACGGTTTCCAGATGATCGAATCGCCGCAAACCAGCGCCAGCGCCGCGTTCCACGACCAGACCGCGACAGGAAAGTTGAACGCCGAGATGATCCCGACGGGTCCCATCGGATGCCAGCTTTCCATCATCCGGTGGCCCGGCCGTTCCGACGCGATGGTCAACCCGTAAAGCTGCCGCGACAGGCCCACGGCAAAGTCGCAGATGTCGATCATCTCTTGCACCTCGCCCAGACCTTCCGAGGTGATCTTGCCTGCCTCCAGCGTGACCAGCGCGCCAAGCGCCTCTTTGGCGGCGCGCAATTCTTCGCCCAGCAGGCGGACCAGTTCGCCGCGGCGGGGCGCGGGCACCTCGCGCCAACTGCGGAAGGCCGTCTGCGCGCGGGCGATCACGGCGGGCATGTCGCTGGCGGGGGTTTCGCGCACGCGGGCGATTTCGGCGCCATCAATGGGCGAATGCACGGCAAGGCTGCCGCCGGTGATATCGGCGGATGTGATCCCGAGGGCGTTGAAAATGTCTTCGGTGGTCATGTCAGTCTCCCTGTGATGTGACTGTCGCGCGTTGCGCCTCAATCCCCATCGAGATGAGGAAGGGGCGCGTTTTCTGGCGCTGTTGAAAATCGGATTTCGACCCTGTTCCGGCCCAATCAGCCAGAATTAGCGACTGTGCCACCGCGCCGCCCAATGTCGTGCCGGGGCCGGTGACGATGAACAGATCGGGGGCGAATTCGCGCGCCGCTGTGGCGATGGCGCGTGTGAAGTCGTAGGTCCGGACCACCTGATGGCCCAGCGTGTAATCCCACAGGGCGGCGGTGTCGCTTGCCCCGGGCCACCAGATCGCGCCGCGCCCGTCGATCAGCGGAACCTTGGGCTGGCCGAACAGATCCTGGGCCAGGCGTGCGCGCCCGGCTTCGGCGATGGGGGACTGAAGCGCGGTGTGAAAGGCCGCGTGATTGGCAAGCCGCATCGGAAACCGACCCTGTTCCGGCGGAAGAGCGGCCTCAAAGGCGGCAAGCCCGGCGTCATTTCCGGCCAGAACCAGCATCCCGCCAAGGTCGATCGACAGGCCCAGATCATGGCCCGGCCGCGCGTCGATATCCGCCACCAGCGACAGAAGTTCCGCCTTGCGGGCCGGGTTCGGGACCCAGTCTTCGACCATGAAAGGGTGGATGATCTGACCGCCGATCAGCGCATCCTGCATCAGCGTGCCCATGGTGTTGACGACGTGAAACCCCGCCTCGGGGCTTAGCGCGCCACCACAGGCCAGTGCCGAATACCAGCCCATCGAATTGCCGGTAACGGCCACCACATCAACCCCGCGCAGGGCACGAAAATCGGCCAGCGTTGCCGCATAGATCAGCGCCGAAGCATTGTCGCCCCGTGTGTGCCGCGCGACCGAATAGGTCGCGGCGCCGTCCAGCGCGGCAAGTGTTTCCTGCCCCAGGGCCGCGCGTTCCGCATCAAACCGCGCCAGCAGCGCTGGGTCATGAAAATGCCGGCCCAGAACGCCAAGTTCGGTCTTTGTATAGGTGCCCCGACCGGGGCAGATGACGACGGCCTTCATCGGCCGATCAGCCGCAGCGCGGCCTCCTCGATGCCTTTGGCCGATGGAAGCGTGGCCGCATAGGCGGGGCCGGTGGCGATAAAGCAATCCTCGGCCACAACGCGCGCTAGCGATTTGCGCCCGGCTTCAACCATCAGGGTCATCAGCGCCTCGGACTGGCTGCCGGTGCGGCGGCATTCATCCACGATGAGAATATGGTCGCAATCTTGGGTCGCCCGAAGCAGGGCCGCTTCGGGCAGGGGCGCCAGCCAGCGGATGTCGATCACACGGGCGGCGACGCCCTGCGCGGCCAGCGCCGCCTGGGCTTGATGCGACAGGTAGCAGCCATTGCCGTAGGACAGGATGGCAAGGTCCTTGCCCTGCCCGTGCAACCCGATCTCGCCCAGCGGAATGCGCTGATCCGGGCCAGGATAGAGCCGCATCCACGCCCCGTCCTTTTCAGCGTGAAGATCGCGCATCGGATACAGCGCGATGGGTTCGACAAAGACGCAGACGCGCTGTTCCTGCCGCGCAAGGCGGACACATTCGCGCAGCATCATCGCCGCATCCGCCCCGTTGGATGGCACCGCAAGGATCAGCCCCGGAATGTCGCGCAGGACGGCCAGGGAATTGTCATTGTGAAAATGCCCGCCAAACCCCTTTTGGTAACCCAGCCCCGCGATGCGCAGCACCATCGGATTGGTGAACTGCCCGTTGGAAAAGAACGGCAGGGTGGCCGCCTCGCCGCGGATCTGGTCTTCGGCATTGTGCAGATAGGCCAGGAACTGAATCTCGGGGATCGGCAGAAAGCCGTTGTGCGCCAGCCCGATGCCAAGCCCCAGGATCGACTGTTCATCCAACAGCGTGTCGATGACCCGGTCGGGGCCAAAGCGCGATTGCAGCTTTTGGGTGACGCCATAGACCCCGCCCTTGCGGCCCACATCCTCGCCCATCAGCGCGATTTCGCGGTGCTCCAGCATCAGATCCGTCAGCGCCCAGTTCAACAGTTTCGACATCGGCTGCGGTTCGGCCATGGCCGCCAGATCCGGGCCGAAAGCGGCGGCGCGGGCCTGCGCGTCGGGGCCATTGCTGGGCTTGCAGGGCCGCGACGGCGGGATCAGGCTGGCCATGACCTGCGCCGCGGTCTGCAGGCGGGGCCGGGTGACCGCCTGTTCGGCCACGCGGGTTACGCGATCCAGTGTCTCGGTATAAATTTCCAGCGCCTGTGCCGGGGCCAGGGCGCCCGCCTGCTGCAACAGGCGCACCGAATGCAGCAGCGGGTCATTGGCCTCTTCGGCCTCAACCTCTTCGCGGGGCATGTAGGTGGTGGGCAGGTCCGCGCCCGCATGGCCATAAAGTCGCACGGTGCGCAGATGCAGAAACGCCGGTTTGCGCCGGCTTCGGACGTAATCGGCGGCCTCGGCCGCGATCTTGAACGTCTCATACAGGTCCAGCCCGTCGGCCGCGAAATACCGGACCCCCGGGCGCGCCTGCATCGATGCCGCGATCCAGCCCTTGGGCGTTTTCGTTGAAATGCCGATGCCGTTGTCTTCGCAAACAAACAGAACCGGCATGGGCAGAGCCTGAAACGCGGTCCAGCCCGCGGTGTTGAACGCCCCCTGCGCGGTGGAATGGTTGGCCGAGGCATCGCCAAACGAACACATCACGATCGCATCGTCGGGCAGGGCACGGTGTTCGGGCGGGTGGCGGCGGGCCAGGCCCAACGAATGGGCAACCCCCACGGCCTTCGGCAGATGGCTGGCGATGGTTGAGGTCTGCGGCGGGATCGCCAGTGCCTTTGACCCCAGAACCTTGTGCCGCCCGCCGGAAATCGGATCCTCGGAGGACGAGGCGAAGGACAAAAGCATGTCCCAGGTCATGGTCTGGCCGGGGACCTGATCGGCGCGGGCAATCTGAAAGGCCGCGTCGCGATAGTGCAGAAAGGCCATGTCGGTGGGCCGCAGCGCATGGGCGACGGCGGCCATCCCCTCATGCCCCGATGACCCGATCGTATAAAACCCCTGTCCGGCCTTCTGCATGGCCCGGCTGGTGCGATCCAGCGCGCGGCTTAGACACTGGGCGCGGAACAGGCGCACCGCATCGGGTGCCGAAAGCCCCGGAACAGGGTCTTTCCCAACGGGAAAATCCTGCGCCGCAACGCGACGCAGGAAGTTTTCATGAACGATCTGGGAACGTGGCATATGTCCCTTTCTGTGATCCTCAGTAGAAGGCTTGCAGCCCCGTGATGGCCCGACCCAGGATCAGGGCATGCACGTCATGCGTGCCTTCGTAGGTGTTGACGGTTTCCAAGTTGACCATGTGGCGGATGACCTGGAAATCCTCGGAAATGCCGTTGCCGCCGTGCATGTCGCGCGCCCAACGGGCGATATCCAGCGCCTTGCCGCAGTTGTTGCGCTTGATGATGGAAATCATCTCGGGCGCGGCGTTGGCTTCGTCCAGCAGGCGGCCGACGCGCAGGCTGGCCTGCAGGCCAAGGCTGATTTCGGTCATCATGTTGGCCAGCTTCAGCTGATACAGCTGCGTGTTGGCCAGCGGGCGGTTGAACTGCTTGCGGTCCAGGCCATACTGGCGCGCGGCGTGCATGCAGAATTCGGCCGAGCCCATCACGCCCCAGCTGATGCCATAGCGCGCACGGTTCAGACAGCCGAACGGACCTTTCAGCCCTTCGACATTCGGCAGCAGCGCATCTTCGCCGACCTCGACGTTGTTCATCACGATCTCGCCGGTCACCGAAGCCCGGAGTGAGAGCTTGCCTCCGACCTTCGGTGCCGAGAGCCCGGCCATGCCTTTTTCAAGGACAAAGCCGCGGATCTTGCCGCCATGCGCTTCCGACTTCGCCCAGACGACGAAGACATCCGCGATCGGCGAATTGGAAATCCACATTTTCGACCCGTTCAGCACATAGCCGTTCGCGGTCTTCTTGGCGGTGGTCTTCATCCCCGCCGGATCCGAGCCCGCATCGGGTTCGGTCAGGCCAAAGCAGCCGATGTATTCGCCCGAGGCCAGTTTCGGCAGGTATTTCTTGCGCTGTTCTTCCGAGCCATAGGCATAGATCGGATACATCACCAGGCTGGACTGCACCGACATCATCGAGCGATAGCCCGAATCGACGCGCTCAACCTCACGGGCGACCAGGCCATAGGCCACATAGGACGCGCCCAGCCCGCCATATTCTTCCGGCACGGTCACGCCCAGTAGGCCCATTTCGCCCATTTCACGGAAAATCGCCGGATCGGTCGTTTCCTCACGATAGGCGGCGGTCACGCGGGGCTGCAGCTTTTCCTGGGCATAGGTGCGCGCGGCATCGCGCAGCATCCGCTCTTCCTCGGTCAGTTGCTGATCCAGGCGGAAGGGGTCTTCCCAGTCAAAGCGCGACAGGTCGGGGGCGTCTTTCGGTTTGAGGGCCATGGTATTGATCCTTGCGGTCATGATGTTTGACCCTTTATGCGCCTGTTCCTTTGCGTAATCCAACGCTATTGTCGCGATAGAATATGCATGGAGCGCATATATGGCCCTGCCGCGCCGCTATATCCCGTCGATCAGTCTGCTGGCGGCCTTTGAGGCGGTCTGCCGCACCGGGTCCACTGCCGCCGCCGCGCGGGAACTGGATCTGACGCAGGGGGCGGTCAGCCGCCTGATCCAGAACCTGGAAGGCCAGCTGGGCGTGACCCTGTTCAAGCGCGAACGCCGCCGCCTGCGCCCGACGGAACCCGCGCTGGCCTATGCCCGCGACGTGCGCAAGGCGCTGGAACTGATTGCGCGGGCCTCGCTGGGGTTGCGCGCCAATCCCGGTGGCGGGGTGCTTAGCCTGGCGATTCTGCCAACCTTCGGCACGCGCTGGCTTGCGCCGCGGCTGGGGGCGTTTCTGGCGGCGCATCCGGGTATCACGCTGAACCTTGGCACCCGGCTGCGGCCCTTCGACTTCGACAGCGAAACCTTTGACGCGGCCATCCATTTCGGCATCCGCATGTGGCCCGGCGCCGAACACATGCCGCTGTTCGAGGAACGCATTATCGCCTGCTGTTCGGCGGCCTTCGCCGCGGAACATCCGATGCGCGAACCGGCCGACCTGCTTGATCTGCCGCTGTTGCAGCTGGAATCGCGGCCCAATGCCTGGGGCGCCTGGTTCGCCCATCACGGGCTGGAGGCACCGCATACCCAGGGTATGCTGTTCGATCAGTTCGCGCCGATGATGCAGGCTGCTGCGCATGGGGTCGGGGTTGCCTTGTTGCCGGAATTTCTGGCCGATGCGGAAATCCGCGAAGGCCGGCTGATCCGCACGCCCGGCGATATCGTGGCGGGCGTGGGAACCTATTACCTTGTCTGGCCCGAAGGGGCCGAGGTCACTCTGCCGCTTGCAGCCTTCCGGGATTGGATCGCGGCCGAGGCGAAGGCGTCGGCAGGGGCGTGATCTGGCCGGGCAGGTAATAGCGCCCGAATTCGGTATCCAGAAAATCGGCCAGCCCCACCTGTTCCTGCCCGATGAAGCCACGCCCGGGCAGCTTGCCGGTGCGCACCATGTCCACCACGCCGGTGACGCCCGCCGCGGTGGTGATCTGGATCGCGCTCCAGCGTTTGCCGTCGATGACGGTGGACAGGGATTTGTTCAGGAAGGAAATCTCGCGCAGCGCACCATCCACCATGCCGGTCGCGGTGCAGAAGACCACCACCACATCCTGATCGGTGCGCGGCAGGGCATGTTCAAAGATATCCTTCATCAGGTCGCGGCGACGTTCCAGCCCCAGCCCCGTCAGCAAAAGCCGCAGGATATCGCGATGGCCGGGGTAGCGGATCGTGCGATAGCTGACGCGCCGGGCCTTGCCTTCCAGCGTCTCGCCCAGCGTCCCAAGCCCGCCCGAGGTGTTGAAACATTCGTAGTCCACCCCGTCCAGCGCGAAATCTTCCAGATCCTCCAGCGGGGCCAGGCTGACCTTGCGGCCATCAACCAGGGCCTCGCAGGGGTTCAGATATTCGTTGATCAGCCCGTCGGTTGACCAGGTCAGGTTGTATTTCAACGCGTTGGTCGGATACAGCGGCAGCGCGCCAACGCGCAGCGACAGGGTTTCCAGTTCGTCGAACTGCGCCGCCAAATGCGCCCCCACCATGCCCACGAAGCCCGGTGCCAGTCCGCATTGCGGCATCAGCACCGTTTCGGCATCGCGGGCCAGGTCGCGCACGCGGGCGGTTCCGGCGACATCCTCGGTCAGGTCGAAATAATGCGCCCCGGCATTGCGCGCGGCTTCGGCAATGGTGGGCGTCAGAAAGAAGGGCGCGGCCGAAATCACCGCGTCAAACCCCTTCAGCCGCGCGGTCAGCGCCCCAAGATCATCCGCCGCAACCTGCAGCGTAGCGGTGCCCGCGGCCGCCGCTGCCTGCAGCGCCGCGGCATTCTGATCGGCCAGCGTGACACGGTAATTGCCCGAGGCCCCCAGAAGCGCGGCGATGGTCGTGCCGATCTTGCCGGCACCGATGATGCAGATGTTCCACATGGCATTCCCCCTGTTCGTTAGCGTCAGAGTGACGCACAGGTCCGCCGTATTGAACAATCAAACACACCGAAATGTAGTATGTTGAGATATATTTCACCGATAATTTCGGCTAAATGACGGATCAACCATTCAGCATCCGGTCAGCGCTGGCCTCAAACAGGGTGCGGGCGTAATCGGTTTTCATACCGGCGCGGGCCAGATCCTCATGCAGCAGCTCTTCAACCGCGCGGCCGTGCTGCATCACCAGAACGCGGTCGCACATGTGGTCAATCACCGCCAAATCATGACTGACCATCATGAAGGTCAGCCCCCGCTCCGCGCGCAAACGGTTGAGAAGGTTCAGCGTTTCGGCCTGAACACTGGCATCCAGCGCGCTGGTGGGTTCGTCCAGCAGCAGGATTTCGGGTTCCAGCATCAGCGCGCGGGCAATCGCGACCCGCTGGCGCTGCCCGCCCGAAAGCTGATGCGGATAGCGGAACCGAAAGCTGGGCGGCAGGCCGACATCGTCCAACGCCTGAACCACGCGCGCATCGGTATTGCCGATGCCGTGGATCGCCAGCGGCTCGGCCAGGGTGCGGTCGATCGTGTGGCGGGGGTGAAGTGAGCCATAGGGGTCCTGAAAGACCATCTGCACCCGTTTGGCAAAGGCCTTGCCACGCGGGGTTTGCACCGGGGCGCCGTCAATGCGGATACTGCCCGCCGAAATCGGCGCCAGCCCGCAGATCGCCCGCAAGATCGTCGATTTGCCGGACCCACTTTCGCCGACAAGTCCGTAACTTTCGCGGGCCGCGACCGTCAGCGACACATCCTCGACCGCGCGCACATCGCGCCCGCCGACATGATAGGTGACGGAAAGGTTCTCGATTTCGATCAGCATCCGCCCACCCCTATTCCGCCCAGGCCGCATGACGATCCAGCCCCGGCAGGGGCGATCGGTCGCCACCGATCCGGGGCAGACAGTTCAAAAGCCCCTGGGTATAGGGGTGCTGCGCCTGCATCAGGTTCCTGGCCTCCAGTTCCTCGACCACGCGGCCCTTGTACATCACCAGAACCCGGTCGCAGAACCGCGCCACCAGCCGCAGGTCATGGCTGATGAAGATCAGCCCCATCCCCCGGTCGCGCACCAGCGCATCCAGGATCGACAGCACCTCCGCCTGGACGGTCACGTCCAGCGCGCTGGTGGGCTCATCGGCGATCAGCAGGTCGGGGTTGGGGATCAGCATCATCGCGATCATCACGCGCTGGCCCATGCCGCCCGACAATTCGTGCGGATAGCTTTCCAGCACACGGTCCGGGTCGCGGATCTGCACGGCCTCCAGCGCGGCGATGGCCTTGGCGCGGGCCTCGGTGCGGCCAACGCGGTGGCGCAGGCGCAGCCCCTCGGTCAGCTGGGCGCCGACCTTCATCACCGGGTTCAGCGAATATTTCGGGTCCTGCATGACCATCGCCATGCGCTGGCCACGCAGGGCGCGCATCTGCCGTTCGCTGGCGCGGGTCAGGTCGATGCCGTCAAAGACCATCTCTTCGGCGTCGATCCGCCCCGGCGGGCGGATCAGCCGCAGGACGGATCGGCCCGTCATCGTCTTGCCCGATCCGCTTTCGCCGACGATGCCCAGCCGTTCCCGGCCCAGGCTGAAAGATACACCGCGCACCGCCTGAACCGGGCCCGATTCGGTGTCAAAGGTCACGCGAAGGTTTTTCACCGACAGCAGGGTCATTTTCCCGCGCTCCTTGGGTCAAGCACGTCGCGCAGGCCATCGCCCAGCAGGTTGAACCCAAGCGAAACGATGAAGATCGCCAGCCCCGGCATGGTGGCCACCCACCATTGTTCGAACAGAAACTTGCGCCCCGATGAAATCATCAGCCCCCATTCCGCCATTGGCGGCTGCACGCCAAGGCCCAGAAAGCCCAGCCCCGCCGCCGTCAGGATCACCCCGGCCATGTCCAGCGTGACCCGGATGATGACCGAGGGCAGGCACATCGGCATCACATAGCCCCAGATGATCCGCCCCGCGCCAGCGCCCTGCAACCGGACGGCGGCGATGTAATCGGCATTGCGCACGGTCAGCGTTTCGGCGCGTGCGACGCGGGCATAGGGCGGCCAGGATGTCAGCGCGATGGCCAGCACCGCATTTTCGATCCCCGGGCCCAGCACGGCGACCAGCGCCAGCGCCAGGATCAGCTTGGGAAAGGCCAGGAAGATATCGGTGATGCGCATCAGCACCTGATCGACCCAGCCGCCGAAATAGCCCGCGACAGTGCCGATCAGCAGGCCAAAGATCGGCGCGGTGATCGCCACAAGTCCCACGATGTACAGCGTCACCCGCGCGCCAAAGACGATGCGGGAAAAGATGTCGCGGCCAAATTCATCCGTGCCCAGCAGGTGCCCCGCCGTCAGGGGGGGCAAAAGCCGCTGGGTCAGGTTCTGGGTGATCGGATCATGGGTCGCCACAAGCGGCGCGAAGGCCGCCATCAGCAACAGCAGCGACACGATCAGAAAGCCGATCATCGCCAGCGGATTGCGCCGGAACCGCAGCCAGCCAAGATAGCCCTGGCCCAGCCGGGCCTGCAGCCGGGACGCGGGGTTCGGGTCGCGCAGCCATGTGGTCAACGTGGTCATCAGCGGGCCCTCGGGTCGACAAGGCGATACAGGATGTCGGAAAACATGTTCAGCGCCACAAAGACGATGCCCACCACCACCGTTCCGCCCAGAACCGCTGGCATGTCGGCAGAAAACAGCGCCGTGGTGATGTAAAGGCCAAGGCCGGGCCAGGCAAAGACCGTCTCGGTCAGCACCGATCCTTCCAGCAGGTTCGCATAGCTTAGCGCGATCACGGTGATCAGCGGCACCATCACGTTCTTCAGCGCATGAACCCAGATCACCCGCCATTCCGGCATGCCCTTGACGCGGGCGGTGGTGATATATTCCTGGCTCAGTTCATTCATCATGAAGCTGCGGGTCATCCGGCTGATATAGGCCATGGAATAATAGCCAAGCACCCCCGCGGGCAGGATGATGTGCGACAGCGCGTTGCGGAAAATATCCCATTTGCCGGCAAGGGCCGTGTCGATCAGGATCATGCCGGTCACCCGCGGCACGTCGAATTCGAACATCATCTCGAACCCGGCATCCAGACGGCCCGGCCCCCCGACCCAGCCCAGGATGCCGTAGAACAGCAACAACCCCATCAGCCCCAGCCAGAACACCGGCATGGAATACCCCATCAGCCCGATCAGCCGCACCAGCTGGTCGATCCAGGTGCCCGGGCGCGTCGCCGCCAAAACCCCCGCCGGAATGCCCAGCAACACGCCAAAGATCGTGGCAATCGTGGCCAGTTCCAGCGTGGCGGGGAAATAGCGCGCGATATCCTCGGCCACCGGGGTTCGCGTGCGGATCGAGGTGCCAAGATCCCCGGTCAGCGCATCGCGGACATAGATGACGAATTGTTCCCACATCGGGCGATCCAGGCCCAGCGCCTCGCGCGCGGCTTCATACTGCGCGGTGGTGGCGCGTTCGCCGACCACGGCCAGAACCGGGTCGATCGGCACGACGCGGCCGATCACGAAAGTGATCAGCATCAGGCCAAGGAAGGTCGCCGCCAGGGCCAGAACCGTCGCGCCAAGACGCTTGAGGTTATGGACCAGGCGCGAGCGGCGGCGGGGCGGGGCGGTATCGGTGCTGGCCATCGGGTCTGTGCGGCGCCCCCGGTCCCCCGGGGGCGCCTGATCTTACTTGGTTGCCAGCCAGTAGGTCGCCTGATCGGTGGCGCCGCCGGTGTAGAACCCTTCGACATTCGACCGCAGGGCCGTCTGGCTGATCTGCTGGAACATCGCGATGAAGGCCGAGGTGTCGCGGTGCTTGCGCTGGATTTCCTCATACATCGCGCGGCGCTTGTCGGTGTCACGCTCGATCACGGCGGCCTCGGTCATGTCGTGCAGCTCGCCCGGATCATAGGCGGTGCGCCAGGCCAGGATGCCGGTCAGCTGGCCTTCATCCGCGTTGTTCGGGTTGTATGCGAAGGTCGAGGCATTGGTATGCGGGTCCGGGTAATCCGGGCCCCAGGCCTGCAAGGTGATGTCGTGGTTGCGGGCGCGGTAATCGCCCAGCACCTCGGCCCCCGCCCCGGGCTTCAGTTCAACCTTGATGCCGGCCTGGCCAAAGGTGTTCTGGATCGACTGCGCCATTTCCACCCGCTGCTGGTCGTTGCGCACCGAAATCGTGGTGGTAAATCCATCGGGGAAGCCCGCCTCGGCCAGCAGGGCCTTGGCCTTTTCCACGTTCAGCTCATAGGGCGTTTCTTCCAGCGAACCCAGATAGCCGCGCGGCAGGAAGTGCTGATGCACCATCATCTGGCCCTTGAACACGGTCGCGGCCATGCCGTCATAATCGACCAGCCAGCGCAGCGCGTCCATGACCTTGGGGTTGTTCAGCGGCTCGCGTTTCTGGTTCAGCGCGAGGTAGTAGATATAGCCCGCCACGTCATCGACGACCTTGACGTCGGGATTGCCCGCGATCCCTTCGATATCGGTGGTGTTCAGCTTGCGCGCGATGTCGATATCGCCCTTTTCCAACTGCAGGCGCTGGGTCGCGGGTTCGGGGACGTGACGCACGAACACACGCTTGAGCTTGGGCGCCCCGCGCCAGTGATCTTCGCGCGCTTCCAGCACATAGCCTTCCTGGGCCTTGTAGGACCGCAGCACATAGGCGCCGGTGCCCGCCGAATTGGCCTTGAGCCATTCGTTGCCCATATCGCCATCGACCTCATTGGCCATGACGGTTTCCTTGTCGAGGATTGATCCGACCACCGCCGTCAGGCAGTTGTAGACCATCGAGGGCGCATAGGGCTTGTCCAGTTCCAGCACGACGGTGTCACCCTCGGCGCGGATCTTCTGATCGACGTTTTCCGGGGTAAAGCCGAACTGCGCCAGGATGAAGGCCGGGGTCTTGTTGATCTTGACCACGCGCTGCAGCGACCAGGCGGCATCCTCGGCGCGGACCGGGTTGCCGGACGAAAAGCTGATCCCCTGCTTCATCTTGAAGGTGAAGGTCAGACCATCTTCCGACACGTCCCAGCTTTCGGCCAGCCCCGGCACCAGTTCACCGGGTTTCGTCGGGTCCAGCTCGACCAGGGTGTCATAGACGTTGTTCAGCATGTCGGTGCCCGAGAATTCGAACGCCTCATGCGGGTCGATCGAGACGATGTCATCGATCGCATCGGCAATCACCAGCGTATCGGCCGGTGTTTCGGCCAGCAACGCCACGGGCGCAGTGCCAAGCATCAGGGCGGAAAGGGCGGCAAGGCCCACCCGGCGAAGGGTCGGTTCGGCAAACATCGTAAGCTCCCTGTTTTATCGTTTGTTTTTTTGGTTCGGCCGCAAACGCGGACGGGTATTTCTTGACCGATTGGGCAGTTTTAGACATGCCTTGTCAAGCGACCATTCCGCAAGGTGCGGGCGGGTAAAGGGCGGCAAAACGCCGAAGGAGCAGGCAATATGACGCCAATGGCGATATTCGACGGGCACAACGATCTGCTGAATGATCTTTGGGCCGCAGGCGACCGGATGGGCGCGGGCTTTTTCGCGGGGCGTGCGGGCGATATCGACCTGGCGAAATGCCGGGCCGGCGGCTTTGCGGGCGGGTTCTTCGCGATCTGGGCGCCGGGCCGCCCCGAGGATGCGCCCGACCCCATGGCGCTGGAGCGGGTCTTTCCGGCCATCGCCCCCGACCGCGCCCGCGCCGCCACGCTGGAAATGGCGGCGATCCTGCTGCGCATGGCGCGCGCGCGCCCCGATGCGATCCGCATCTGCACCACCGCCGACGAGATTGTGACGGCCCGCGCGCAAGGCGCCATCGCCGCAGTGATGCATATCGAGGGCTGCGAGGGGATCGGCCCGGATCTGGAGGAACTGCACCTGTATCACGCGGCGGGTCTACGCAGCCTTGGTCCGGTCTGGTCACGCGACAACATTTTTGGCCACGGCGTGCCGTTCCGCTTTCCGGCAAGCCCCGACACCGGCCCCGGGCTGACCCAAGCGGGGCAGCGTCTGGTGCGCGAATGCGATGCGCTGGGCATTCTGGTGGACCTGAGCCACCTGAACGAGGCGGGGTTCTGGGATGTTGCACGGATCTCGCAAAAACCCTTGGTGGTGACGCATTCCGCCGCCCATGCGCTGACGCCGGCCACCCGCAACCTGACGGATCGGCAACTGGACGCGATCGCCGAACGCGATGGCATCGTGGGGCTGAACTTTGGGGTGCAGTTTCTGCGCGCCGATGGCATCAAGAACCCCGATACCGGGCCCGAGGATCTGATCCGCCATCTGGATTACCTGCTGGCGCGCCTGGGCGAGCGGCGCGTGGCGCTGGGATCGGATTTCGACGGGGCGATGATGCCGGGGTTCATGGGCTCGGCCGCGGGTTTGCCGAAGCTGGTCGAGGCGATGCGCGCAAGGGGATATGGCGAGGATCTGATCCGGCGGATCTGCTGGGACAACTGGATCGACCTGCTGCGTCGCGTGATAGGCTAGGCGGAAGCGGGGGGCTGTCTGCCCCCCGCACCCCCCGAGGATATTTGGCCAAAGCCGAAGGGATCAGTAGTCGCGTTCGAAGAACAGGCCGATCCCGCTATCGCCATCCGAGCCGAGGCTGCCGCGCGCCGTCAGGTTGGGGGTGACATCAAGGTTCAGGTTGATCTGCGACTTGCCCGCGCTGTCGATCACGACATCGCTGTAAAGGTTCTCGGACAGGTATTTCCCGGCGCGCAGCTGGGTTTCCCCTTCCTCGCTGGTGCCGATGTCCAGATCGTCCAGCCCGAATCCCTGGCGCAGGCGGCCCACGATGCCCTCGCCGCCCTTGCCCGCAAGGCTTGCGACGGCCGAGGCAAGCTGGGCCGCCTGCAACGGCGACAGCTGGGTGAGGCCCCGGTTGAACAAGAGCCGCGCCAGCACCTCCTCTTCGGGCAGTTCGGGCGTCGAGGTGAAGCGTAGCGCCGGGCTGCTGGCCTCGCCCTCGATGGTGACGGTTGTGGTAAAGTCGTCCTGTTGGGTGGTGGCGGCAAATCGGATCCAGGGGATCAGCGCGCCCTGAACGGCGACCTGACCTTCGTCCAGGGTGAAGCGTTGGCCAAGGATGTCCAGACGACCGCGGATCAGGCTGAATTCCCCGATCGGGATGATGTCGGCGGTGCTGCCGCCAAGGCGCAACGCGCCGCCCAGTTCGGCATCAAGGCCGCGGCCGCGCACGAAAATCTGCCGGGGTGCCGTGATGGTGACATCCAGCGGGTAGGCGGGGCCCGCGCGGCGACCGCTTTCATCCGGCCGGTCCAGCAGCCCGGCGCGGGCGCGGGTTTCGCGCACGGTCGCGGGTTCGCCGATATGGGTGATGTCGGGGATGGCGGCGACCCCGCCCAGACCGGTCGAGGGGATGCGCAGTTCCGTTTCCGCAATGTCCAGCGCGCCCGCAATCCGGGCGCCACCTGCAAGCGGGCCGGTGACCGACAGGCTGCCAGAGACCCGCGTATCATAAAGGTCAGGGTCGCGCAGGCGCAGCCGGTCCAGCGTGACCGCCAGATCGCCGTTGAACGGGGCCGTCAGGGCAACCGGCCCCCGCAGGCCAAGCGCTCCGCCCGAAGACAGCCGCCCGCCGCCGTCGATCTGGGCCTGCCCCCCCGAAAGCGTCGCCACCAGATCGACATCGTCCAGCGTCAGCCCCAATGTCGGCGCCACCAGACGCGCGCCCGATGCGACGACGCGCCCCGACAGCGCCTGCAGCCCCAGCGCCCCGACAAGGCGCAGGTCAAACCCCAGCGGTCCCTGAACCGAACGTGGGGCGATGAAGGCATTGGCAAGCGCGGTTTCGGCCGCGCCCTCAATCGCAAGATCAAGCTGGCTGAAATCCTGGGCGATGTTGCCCGTGATCGTGGCGCGGCTTGCGCCGGGGCCACTGCCGGCCAGATCCAGCGCATAGGCGGTGGCTTGTTCGGTGACCGTGCCCGACAGGGTCAGAGGGCCGGGAAATCCGGGCGCGATCAGCGCGGTATTGGCAAGGCGGGCATCCAGATTGATCCGCCGCGTCTCTTGGTCGATCACACCATCGGCGGTGGCGCTGAGTTGCGGGTTTTCAAGCTGCAGCCGTTCCAGCCGGATGCGGCCATCGCGGTCCAGCGCCAGCAGCGACAGGCGTGTTTCGCCGGCCAGAACCCGGTCAATCTCGGGCTGGCCGATCCCAAGCCCGCGCCCGGTGCCATCCAGCGTCACGCGGCGGGTGCCCTCGGCCTCGGCAAAGGTGGCCTCGGCGCGCAGGGCCCCGCGCAGGCCGGGCCGCAGGATCGACAGATCGGTCATTTCCGCGCTGGCGGTCAGGTCGCTGGCGCCGGTGCGGATCACCCCCTGGGCGGTGCCGGCAAGCGCGCGGGCGCTCACCTCGGCCCGGCGCAGGGTGATGCCGGTTTCGTCGCGCCGTGCCGACAGCGTCACGGTGGACCGCCCCGCCAGAAGGCGGTCAACTTCGGGCTGGTTCAGGCGCAGATCGGTGCCGGCCACGGCCAGTTCGGCATCGAACGCGCCGTTCAGAACGGTATAGCTGCCTTCAACCCGGCCCTCGATCCGGCCGCCCAGGTCACGCCCTGCCAGACCCGACAGATTGCCAAGCGCGCTGTGGCGCAGATCAACCCCGCCGGAAACCGTGACGCCGGTATCAAGGCCATCCAACCGCAGCGCGCCGTTCATGGCATAGCCACGACCGGTGGCGCGCAGCCGGGGCAGGCGCAGCGGTTCGCCCTGTTGCCAGGAAAACACCGTGCGCCCGGACAGGAAGGGGCCAACCGCCTGATCCAGGGCCGGATCGGTCATGCGAAGCCCGCTTGCCGCGAAATCAACCGTGCCGCCGAACAGGGCCCTTCCCGCGCGCTGGGCAATCCGCCCCGAGCCGGTCAGCCGCAGGCCGCGGATGTCCATCGCCTGCTGGCGCAGCCCGGCGATGCGCCCGTCCAGCGACCAGCCATCGCCCTGCGCCCGGTCATAGCCGATCTGCAGGTTGGCGCCGCGCAGCCAGGTCTGTTCGCCAGCCAAAGGCAGCAGGACATCCTGCCCCGTGCCAAGACCGATCCGCACCCGCAGCGCCGCGCGTTCGGGCATGCCGTCGGGCCGCAGTTCGACCGCCCCTTCCAGATCAAGCGCCTGGCTGTCGATGGACAGCACCGGCAGGCTCAGGCTGCCCGAAGGGCGGCGCGCACCCTCGGCCCGCAAGGTGACCTGATCGCCGAAAAAGCCACGGTATTCGGGTGGCAGCAGCGGGGAGATGTCGCCACCCAGATCGGCGCGGAACCGCCGTTCAGGTGCTGCGCCTGTGGTGGCAAGGGTGCTTAGCGTCACCGCCCCCGTAAGCCGCGGCGCGCCATCCGTCGCAAGCCGGATATCGGCGGTGAAATCGTCGATCGGCGCGGAACCGGCAATGGCCAGGCTGATCGCGGGCGTGCCGGGCAGCCCGATCAGATTGGCGGCGATGCCATCGCGCGCTTCGTCGACCAACAGGTCCAGCGCCAGCTGGCGGGTGGCATTCGCGTAGGACCCGGTCAGCGACAGGCGGCCTTCGCGCCCGTCGATCCGGTTGATCGACAGGTCTGCCGATCCTTCCCCGCCTTCAAGGCGCATCGACCCCGTCAGCGACACCTCGGCGGCGGCGCCGAACAGCGCCTGGCCCAGCACCACGCGCCCGGCCTCGATCTTGCCGATTTTCACCGAAACGGGCAGGTCCGGAAGGGCAAAGGGCTTGACCTCGGGCGACGGGGTGTCGCCCCCGGCAGATTGCGGCGCGCGGGGCAGTTCGATCACCGCGGCGGAAAGCTCATCAATCTCGACCCGCCCTGACAGCAATGCCGAACGGGTCCAGCTGATCGCCCCATCGCGGATGGTCAGCCAGACGCCCTCGTCATCGGCGATGGTCATCTGATCAAAGGTTGCGCGTGACGACAGGGCACCCGCGAACCCGTCGATGCGGATGGTGCGGCCCGCGCCGGACAGGTTGTCCTCTAGCAGGGCGGTCAGATAGCTGCGGTCGCGCGCGGTCTGTTCGGCGGGCACGGGCGCAGGGGCGCTGTCCTGCGCCGCCACCGTCGCGGGCAGCACAAGCAGCAGAAGGGAAAGCACAAAACCGCGCATCAGAAGGCCTGCCCGATCCCGAGGTAGATCTGCACCCCGTCCTCTGTCCCGCCCGAAACCGGCGCCGCCACATCCAGCCGGATCGGCCCGATCCCGGTGTTGTAGCGCAGCCCCAGACCCGCGCCCGCATGCCAGTCGCCCGCGTCATCAAAGAAATCGACCGCGCCGACATAGCCCGCATCATAAAAGGCAACCACGCCAATCTTCCGCGTCACGTCCGCGCGCAATTCGCCCGACAGGGCCAGGAATTTCGTGCCCCCCGTGCGCTGATCGCCACCGCGCAGCACATTCACCCCCAGCGATTCATAGGGTTGGCCGCGCACCGTGCCGCCGCCGCCGGAATAGAACAGATAGTCGCGCGGCGTTTCCAGCAGGGTCGATCCATAGACCGCGCCAATCTGGGCGCGCCCGGCAATCACAAAGCGGTCCTCGACGCCGAACCCGCGATAGCCGCGCAGATCCGCCTTGATCTGGGCGCCGGATCCGGTGGTGCCCAGGCCCAGAAAGGGCGTCAGGTCGGCGGCGGCATAATAGCCGCGCGTGGCATCCAGCGCGTTGTCGCGGTTGTCGAAGGTCAGGTTCAGCGGCAAGGCAAGCTGTTCAAAGGTGCGCCGGCTGCCGTTTTCGCGCACCTTGGCAATGCTGTACCGCAGCCCTGCCGATCCGGTCAGCCGGTCGTTGAACATATGGTCAAAGCCCAGACCAAAGCTGAATTCATCCGACAGGTAATCATCTGTTTCAACCCTGGCCAGTTTCGTCTCGATATAGCCCGATGTGTCGGGCGACAGCGTCGCGGGCCGGTCGATGCGCAGGCCCAGGGTGTAATCCTCGCCGCCGGTGGTGCCGCCGATGCCGGCCACTTCGCCCTCGATCCGGAAGCGTTCCCCACCGCCCAGCAGGTTGCGGTGCAGCCAGTAGCCTGACACCGTCAGACCGTCGAGCGTGGACAATTCGCCACCAAAGCCGATGCGCCGGGGCTTTTGTTCCACCACGGCCAGATCCGCATCCAGCACCGCACCGGGGGAAAGCGTCTCGGCCTCGGTCAGGGTGACCGAGCTGAAGATGCCGGTGCGGCGCAGGCGGGCACGGACCTGATCCAGTTTTGCGGGGTCAAAGACCTCGCCGGTGGGAAAGCCCGCGATCTTGGCCAGACGGCGGGGATCAAGCCGGTCATATCCGCTGGTGCGCAAGGTGCCAAAGCGGACGCGGGGGCCGGGGTCCAGCGCGATCGCGGCATCCAGCGTCCGGGCGCGATGGTCGGCTGTGATGGTCTGGCCCGCGACGCCTGCCTTGGCATGGCCCTGCCTGCGCCAGCCATCAACGCCGGCGGTCGCGGCGGCGACGATCTGGCCGGATCGGGCCGGTTTGCCGGGGCCAAAGCCCTCGGGCAGGTCGGTTCCGGGGGCAACCGGCGCAATCGCGGCACGGGCAAAATCGAAACGCGGGCCGGGGGTGATGATGACATCCACCGCGCGCATGGACGTTGGCGCATCCAGCGGGGGGATCGCCGCGGCCTCGCGCCCGTCGATGCGGATTGAGATCACGCCGGAATAATAGCCCTCGGCATAAAGCGCGCCCAGGATGCGGCCGTAATCGGCGCGGGCGGCCGCGAACAGGCCCTGGGGGTCGGTGACCTCGGCGGTGGCGGCTTCGCGCGTCAGGGATGCGGCCGCCAGGATATCATGCAGCTCCGCATCCGCGCCGGGGGTGTCAAAGGCAAACCGGTCAAGCGCCTGCGCGGGCGCCATGCCCGCCGCAAGCAACGCCAGTGCCGCAAGCAGTGCCCGGCCCCCTGACATATGCATGCTGCCCCCCGCTGCTGAGCTACCCTTTTCCCGACATAACCAAAATTGCAGCAAATGCCCCGGATGGCCAGAGCCGCCTGCGCTTTCGCATGGGTTAGGGCAAATTCCCCGGCATGCCCCGCGCGGCGCAAGGGCCTAGCGCAGCAGGTGGCGGGAAAAGATGCGGTCCATCGGGCCGGACATATAGATCGCCAGCCATTTCGAGAATCGTTCGGGGTGGCGTTGCACCTCTGCGGCCAGATCGTGCAAGTCGATCCAGCGCACCTCGGATACTTCGGCGGGGTCGGGCGTGACGGTCATGCCGGGGCGGGCATAGGCGATGTAGATATCGACGACCTCATGTTCGATCATGCCATTGCCCACATCGGCGCGATATTCCAGCCGGTCGGCATGGGCAGGAAAGAGGCCGGTGATTCCAAGCTCTTCGCGCAGGCGGCGCAGGGCGCAGTGTTCGGGCGGTTCATCCCAATGGGGATGTGTGCAGCAGCTGTTCGCCCAAAGCCCGGCCGAATGATACTTGCCCGCGGCGCGGCGCTGAATCAGCACGCGGTCACCATCCAGCACAAAGACCGAAACGGCCTTGTGCCGCAGCCCCTTGCGGTGAACGTCCAGCTTGTCGGCCGGGGTCAGGGTTTCGCCCACCCAGGCGGGAATCATCTCGGTCATGGTATCGCCAAATTGATGCGCCGCCGGATCATCGGTCCGGCGGCGCGGTGTGTCACGTGGTCAGCTTGCCCCAGAGGCAGCGTGTCGCGCCCCTCAGGACAGCTGGGCGCCGGCGGTGGCTTGCTGCGCCTCGGCCCGGCGGGCCAGTTCGGCGCGATACAGCGCAAGGAAGTCGACCGTATCCAGGTTGAACGGTGGGAAGCCGCCATCCCGCGTCACATCCGACACGATGCGGCGCACGAAGGGGAACAGAAGGCGCGGGCATTCGATCAGCAGGAAGGGGTGCATCTGTTCTTCGGGCACGCCTTCGATGTGGAAGATCCCGCCGTAATCCAGCTCGAGCAGGTAAAGCGGGCTGTTGTTGGCCTTGTTGGTCGAGGTCACCTTGAACTTGGTGATCACCTCATACTGGTGTTCCACCTGGCGCTTGCGCGCATCCAGGCTGACCTGAACCTGCATTTCGGGCTGCACATCGGCCGATTGCAGGCCCTTTTGCGCCACGACATTTTCAAAGGACATGTCGCGCACGAACTGGGCCAGAACGCTCATCTTGACCTGGGGCGCGGTCTGCGGCTGCGCCGGGGCGGCGCCGTTGGTTTCTTCTGACATAAGGTTCTCCACTGTTCCGTTTGGGCAAGGGTGTAGCACCCCGGCCCCGGCGTCTCAATGCCCCGATCCGCCGCGTGTCCAGCCCGAGGGGCCGCGCCCCTGCATGGGGCGTGCGGGCGCGTCGGGATCAAGTTCCTGAAAATCGGCATCGATCACATCGGGGGAATGTGCGGGGCGATGGGGGTCGTGCCGGGCCGTGCCGGCCCCGCCCATCTGAAAGCTGGCCACCGTGACGCGGCTTGCCAGATAGCGCATCACCGCCAGACGCACCCGCGGGATCAGCAGCGCGATGCCCACGGTGTCGGTAAAAAAACCCGGCGTCAGCAACATGGCGCCCGCGAACAGGATCATCGCGCCATGCGCCAGGGGCGCGGTGGGATCGCCCAGTTCCGCCATCGCGCGGCGCAGATCGGCCAGGGCCTGCGCGCCTTGGCTGCGCACCAGCGTTGTGCCGACAATCGCGGTCAGCACCACAAGCCCCAGCGTCGGCCAAAGCCCGATCAGACCCCCGACCTGAATGAACAGCGCGATCTCGATCAGCGGAACTGCGAGAAAGGCCAGAAAAATCCACATCCTGCGCTTCCTTTGACTGTTTGGGGCGCTGGTGGACTTGATCGCGCCCCTGCCCTACATAAGTGTGGATGCGTCAATTACAAACGCCCCGCTTGCCCGAGGACCGCCGATGGAGAATGCCGTGATTCAGCTGATCGTTCTTGCAGGGATCGCGATTTTCCTGATCATTAAGCTGAAAAGCGTGCTGGGCACGCGCGAAGGCTTTGAAAAGCCGCTGCAGCCGGCCGAACGCCCTGAACCCGGCGTCGCCCGCCGCGGCTTTGAGGTGATCGATGGCGGCGTCGATCACGACATTGTCGATCACGTCCCCGATAACAGCGATGCGGCCCGTGCGCTGGCCGCGATGAAACGGGTTGAGCCTGCTTTTGGGGTGGGTGAATTCCTGCAAGGTGCCCGCGGCGCCTATGAGATGATCCTGATGGCTTTTGAAAAAGGCGATCTGGAACGCGTGCGCCCTTTCCTTGCCCCCGAGGTGTTCGATGCCTTTGACGGTGTGGTCAAGGCGCGCGAGGAACGCGGGCTGACGGTGCAGGCGGAATTCCTGGGCCTGCGCGAACTGACCATCGCGGGGGCAGAGTTCGACCCCACCAGCCGCGAGGCGGAGGTGACGGTGCGGTTTGGCGGCGAGCTGATTTCGTCGGCCCGTGACGCGGCAGGCAATATTGTCGAGGGTGACCCCAAGGCGCCGCGCAAGCAGCGCGATGTCTGGACCTTCGCGCGCAAGATGGGCAGCGCCGATCCGAACTGGCAGCTTGTCGCCACGGGCGGCTAATCCGATGCGGGCTTTGCGCAGGGAAAACCTTCCCGGCCTTGGTCCCGGGGATCACGCCGCCAGCGGGGCGGCGTTTTTCGTTTGTCGTCCGGTGCGCCTGGCCGCCCGTTTCCCGCGCAGGCCGGGCCGATGACCCGCCGCCCGCGCAAGCTGACCCCGGAAGAACGCGATCTTTGGTCGCGCGTCGCGGCCACGACCACGGCGTTTCATCCGCCGCGTCCGGCGCATGAACCGCCCGCGCCCGCGACCCCGGCAAAGCCCGCGCCCAAAAAGGTGCATCCCGAGGTCAAGGATTTCCGCATCGGCCAATCCGCGCCGGGCTATGCCTTCCGCCACGATTTGGCCCCCTCGATCGCGGATCAGCTGGCGCGCCAGCCGGTGGTGATGGATCGCAAGACGCATCGCCACATGACGCGCGGCAAGCTGGAACCCGAGGCGAAGATCGATCTGCATGGCATGACACTTGCCCAGGCCCACCCCGAGTTGATCCGCTTCATCCTGAACGCGCAGGACCGTGGCTGTCGGCTGGTGCTGGTGATCACCGGCAAGGGCAAGCGTGGTCTTGATGACGGGCCAATCCCGCAGCGGCAGGGCGTGTTGCGTCACCAAGTGCCGCACTGGCTGCGGCTGCCGCCACTGGGCGGTGCCGTCATGCAGGTGACCGAGGCGCATCTGAAGCACGGTGGATCGGGCGCCTATTACGTCTATCTGCGGCGCGGGCGCTAGCGGTCAGTTCGTCAGGCCCATCGCCAGTTCGTCGACCGGGGTCAGCACGATCCGCGTGGCCTCGCGCACCGTCAGAACCACGCCGGGGATCAGCCCCGTGCGCCCGGTCTGATCGCCTTCCAGCACGGCGGCCACCTCGCCGGTCGATCCCAGAAGCGCGATCAGGGCGGGTGATTTCGCCACGTCGAAATGGCCCTCGCCGGTGGCGAAGGCGCCGACCTCGACCATGGTCACCTTCAGATCGGAAATCGGCGTCACGTCCTGCAGGTTGCCAAGGCGCGCCGATTCCCCCGTCAGGCGCGCGGCAAGCTGCAAGGCCCGGTCGCGGCGCGAGGTGAAGATGATGAACGGATCTGGCAGCCGTCCGATCCGCCGGGCCTGGGCGCGGAACACATCCACATCCAGATCGGGCGAGATCAGGACCATGCCATTCACCCGTGAAAGCGTCTCTGTATCGCCTGAAATCGCCATTTGACGCAGCGTCTCCATGCTGAGCGCGCCGCCCATCGAATGGGCGATCACCACGATCCGGCGCGCCCCTGCAGCGCGGATTTCGCGCAACAGATGTTCAAACCCGTCGCGGGCGAACAGGGCGGAATCGCGATCATAGGCATAGCCCATGACATTGGACCGCGACGGCCAGGAATAATGCACCAGAACGCCGGGAACCTTCAGGTCATGGCCGATCTGGGCAAAGCGATACAGGCCCTCGGCGAAGGTGTTGTTGTATCCATGCACGAACACCACCGCTTCACCGCCGTTCCGGGCCAGCGCGCGGCGCAGATCGGCGCGGAAGGCCGGGGCCTGGGGGTAAAACTCGGCCCCGGTGGTCAGGAAGTCGCGCGCAGGGTCGGGCGCGCGGCGGGGGTCGGGGTAGCTGATGTCACCCGGCCCGCGATCCGGCGGAACCGAAACATCATAACGCGCAAAGCGCAGCGACTCGAGCCGCCCCCGGCCCAGATCCTGCCCGGTTTCCGGGTCTGGCCCGCGGGTTGTGCCCACAAAGATTGACCGTGCGGGCAGGGCCGCGTCCTCAACCAGCAGGATTTCGCCACGCGGGGCGCAGGCGGCAACAAGACACAGACAAAGAACACTGACGATGCGGCGCACCTGATCCCCCTGAACAGATGCGCGCAGGATAACGGCGCAGGTCCGCCGCCGCCAGTGCCCCCGGCCGTCGCTGCGCCCGTGCTACAGCACGTAACGGCTAAGATCGCTGGACCGCGCCAGATCGCCTAGATGGCGTTCCACAAAGGCGGCATCCACGGTGACCTGTTCGCCGCCCCGGTCCGGCGCGGTGAAGGACAGTTCCTCGAACACCCGTTCCATCACCGTATAAAGCCTGCGCGCGCCGATGTTTTCCACACTGCGGTTCACATCCGCCGCGATCCGGGCCAGCGCCGCGATGCCTTCGTGGGTAAAGGTCACGGTGACCTCTTCGGTGGCCATCAGCGCGGTATACTGGCGGGTCAGGGCATTGTCGGTTTCCGAAAGGATGCGGACGAAATCTTCCTCGGTCAGGGGTTTCAGTTCCACCCGGATCGGCAGGCGCCCCTGCAGTTCCGGTAACAGGTCCGAGGGCTTGGCAATGTGGAACGCGCCGCTGGCGATGAACAGGATGTGGTCGGTTTTCACCGGGCCATATTTGGTGGAGACGGTCGTGCCCTCGATCAGCGGTAGCAGGTCGCGCTGCACGCCTTCGCGGCTGACATCGGCGCCACGGGTTTCGGCGCGGGCGGCGACCTTGTCGATTTCGTCAATGAAGACGATGCCGGATTCCTGCACCGCCTCAAGTGCGGCAGCCTTCACCGCCTCATCATCCAGCAGCTTGTCGGCCTCTTCCGAGATCAGCAGGTCATAGCTTTCGGCCACGGTCAACCGCTTGCGGGTGCGTCGGGCGCCGCCGATGGCCTTGAACAGGTCTTGCAGACCCTGGATCTGCATGTCCATCCCCGGGCCGCCCATGCCCATCATCGGCATCGGGCCGGATTGGTCGGCGACCTCCAGCTCGATCATGGTGCTGTCCAGCTCACCCCGTTTCAGCTTGCCGCGGAACATCTCGCGCGTGGCTTCGCGGGCGTCGGTGCCGGCAAGGGCGGTGATCACGCGATCCTCGGCGGCCTTGTGCGCGCGGGCCTTGACCTCTTCGCGCATCCGGTCGCGGGTTTCGATCATCGCGGCATCGGTCAGATCGCGGATGATCTGTTCCACGTCGCGCCCGACATAGCCGACCTCGGTGAATTTCGTCGCCTCGACCTTCAGAAAAGGCGCCTTGGCCAGCTTCGCCAGACGGCGGCTGATTTCCGTCTTGCCGACGCCGGTGGGGCCGATCATCAGGATGTTCTTGGGATAAACCTCTTCGCGCAGGTCATCGGCCAGCTGCTTGCGCCGCCAGCGGTTGCGCAGCGCGACGGCCACGGCGCGCTTGGCGTCCTTTTGCCCGATGATGAAGCGGTCAAGCTCGGACACGATTTCGCGGGGGGTCAGGGTGGTCATGGCTCACTCCGAATAGGGGGGCAGGCGGTGCTTGCCGGGAAAGGGGGGTAGCGCGCGCATCAGGCGGGCGCGCAGGTCGGTCCAGAAGGTGCCAAGGCTGGTCAGCACAAGGCCAAGGATCACCATGATCCAGGCCCAGTCCAGCCCGCCGCCATTGCGCGCGACATAGCCGATCAGGAACGCCAGATAGCCGATGCCTGCGGTCAGAAAGCTGCGCCGGTCGATCACCAGCGCCAGCGCGGTGACAAGCGCCAAGGCCAGCGCCAGCAGGCCATAGCCCGCGCCCGGACCCATGTTGTAAAACGTCAGCGCCACGGTGTTGACCAGCGCGGGCGCCGCCAGAATGTGCAGCCAGAAGCCGCTGGCCGAATGGCGGCCCAGCCGGTGCGGATCGCGCATATCGAACCACAGCCCGGCGGCAAGCGCGCCCAGACCGAAGACCAGCGTGCCCACGGCCAACCCCGACCCGCCGCGCAGGTCGAACAGATCCTGCCAATGGCCCGCAAAGGCCTGCGGGTTGACCGAATGGGTCAGCACCAGCACCGCGCCAAGGCCACACAGCCCCAGCAGGAAAACGGTGAAGGGCAGCCGGAACCGGCGATACCAGGCCACCAGCCCCGCCGCGACGCCGCCCAGCAGCATCAGCGCGCTGCCGGTGAAGGTGCTGTCCAGCGACAGGTTCTTGCCGATGATCCAGCCCATCACCCCGGTCAGCGCCATCGCAAAACCAGTGACCAGCACGATCGAGGGCAGCACCATCCGCCGCCTCAGCGTGAAATAGCCCGCAAAGATCCAACACAGCGCGGCGGAGAAAGCCGCGATCAGCCCCGGATGGCCCAGCAACGCCGACAGCCCGATGATCCCGGTGATCAGGATGATCAGCCCGACCGACAGGAAGATCTCGGCAAAGCCCTTGAACAGCTCAAAGGGTTCATCCTCGGGATCCTGCGCCTGGCGGTGGCCGGCGCGGGCCTGCGCCAGCGTCAAAAGCCGGGCGGCCTGCGCCTCGGTGACAAATCCGGCGGCCACGGCGGCACGCAGATCGTCGCGGGTGATGTCAGCCACCGATCGACTCCACCGTCAGGTTGCCGTTGGTGTAGACGCAGATATCGGCGGCAATCGCCATGGCCTTGCGGGCAACGGCCTCGGCATCCAGATCGGTTTCCATCAGCCCGCGCGCGGCGGCCAACGCGAAATTCCCGCCCGAGCCGATGGCGGCCACGTCATGTTCGGGTTCCAGAACATCACCCGCGCCGGTCAGGACGAACATCGCCTTGCCATCGGTGACGATCAGCATCGCTTCCAGATTGCGCAGATATTTGTCCATGCGCCAGTCCTTGGCCAGTTCCACGCAGGCGCGGGCCAGCTGGCCGGGCGCGGCCTCCAGTTTCTTTTCCAACCGTTCCAGCAGGGTGAAGGCATCTGCGGTCGATCCGGCGAAACCGGCCACCACCTCATGCCCGCCGGGGGACAGGCGCCGGACCTTGCGCGCGGTGCCCTTGATCACGGTCTGGCCCAGGCTGACCTGCCCGTCGCCCGCCACGACCACGCGACCGCCCCTGCGCACCCCGATGATCGTGGTGCCGTGCCAGCCGGGAAACTTGTCTTCCGCCATGATACCCTCCGTTTGACGCAGATATGAGGCCCCGGGCAGATGCATGCAACCCTTGCCCCCCGCAAGCCGGCGCGGCTAGATGCGCCCATGTCGCGTAACGAGATCCTGCGTATCTACCTTGATGCCCCCACCCTGGCGCGTGCCCGCGCCGGCGAGCATAATTTCTTCCACCGCCTGACCGGCGCGGTGCGCAGCCGGGGCTGGCGCGTCGAATTGCGTGAAAGCACGCTGGCCGAACGGCTCGCGGCGCCGGCGCGGGGCGGCTACGCGTTGTTTCACATGGAACAGCCCACACATGCGCGCGCGCTGACCTGTCGGCGCACCTATGTCGGGGCGTTCTGGCACATCGAGGCGCAGGCCGAGCGTTGGGAATGGCCCGTGGCAAAGGCCACCTTTGACCCTGATCAGATCGACCCGGCTGCCGCCGCTGCCTTTGGCGGGCTTTGGAGAAAAAGGCTCTATTCCGGCGGAAATGACGTATCGGATGGCGGCTTTGTTTTCGTGCCGCTGCAGGGGCGGCTGACCAGCCACCGGTCGTTTCAAGCCATGAGCCCGATCGACATGCTGCATCAGGTTCTGGCGCGCACCGATCTGCCGGTTCGCGCCTTCCTGCATCCGCGTGAAACCTATGGTGCAGCGGAACGGTCGGCGCTGGCGGCGTTGACGGCGCGCCATCAGCGGCTGACGGTGGAAACCGGCAATCCCCGCCACGCGCTGCAACATTGCAGCTTCGTGGTGTCGCAAAACAGCGGTCTGGCGCTGGAGGGGTTCGTTTTGCACAAGCCCGCCGTGCTGTTCGGGCGGATCGACTTTCACCATATCGCCGGTTGCGTGCCGCGCGACGGGCTGAACCCCGCCTTCGCGGCGCTGGACCAGCTGCCCGAATTCGACAAATACCTGTATTGGTTCCTGCATCAGCAGGCGATCAACGCGGGCCGGCCCGAATGCGAAGACCAGATCCTGACGGTGTTGCGCGGTCACGGCTGGCCGATATGAAAAGGCGCCCCGTGGGGCGCCTGATCGGATCTGTTCACGCGGCTCAGATAGCCGATTCGATCCAGCTTTGCAGCGCGGCCTTGGGCGCGGCGCCGACCTTGTTGGACACGACCTGACCGTCCTTGAACAGGAACAGCGCAGGAATGCCGCGCACGCCCAGAACGGCGGGGCTGTCGGGGTTTTCGTCGACGTTGACCTTGACGATTTTCACCTTGCCGGCCAGTTCGTTGGACAGTTCTTCCAACGCGGGGCCGATCTGGCGGCAGGGGCCGCACCATTCGGCCCAGAAATCGACGACGACGGGGATGTCGGAATTGCGCACCTCGGCGTCGAAGGTGGCATCGGTGACTGCGACGGTAGCCATGGCTCTCTCCTGCAAGATCGGTTGGACGCGAAGGTAGGCCCCACCCCCCGGCGCGTCAAGATGCGGTGGCTGTGCGCAATGCCGCATCAAGCTGTGCGTCGGACAGCGGCATCAGCGTCGCATCGGCGGTCCAGAGAACCGACACCTCGACCGCGCGCTCGGGGTAGATCTGCATCAGGGCCGCGCGATAGGCCGCCATTTGCCGCAGGATGCCCAACGGCACATCCCGCACATCGGCGGGGACAACGGCGTTGGATTTGTAATCCAGCACCCGGACACGGTCGGGGGTGACCAGAAGCCGGTCGATCACCGCATGCAGCCGACGCCTGCCAAGGGCTTCGGGCGCGGCGGTAATCTCAACCTCGGTCAACGCTTCGGGCACCAGAAACTCGCGCATGAAGGGGGCCTGCAGCACCCGGCGGGCTTCGGCCAGAACAGGCTCTGTTTCACCCGGATTGGCCGCATCCGGGCCAGATTGCAGCAACGCCAAGGCCAGGTCCGGCCAGTCGGCTTGCGGATGCTGTGGCAAGTGTTCCAGCAGCAGGTGCAACTGGCGCCCGCGCCGCTTGGCGGCCTCTTCGTCCAGCAGGGCGCTTTCGCCGGGCAGCGCCTTGGCCCCGCCCAGATCCGAAGGCGAAAGCGCCGTTTCGGGGCGCTGCGCCTCGGGCGGGCGGCGCAGGCACCAATCGGGCAGGGTCGCCGTGGCGTCCGCGGCCGCAGGCCGGGGCGCGGGCTGCGGGTCTGGCCAGCGCCCAAGGCCAAGCCTGCGCACCGGCCCGCCCGCCGCCTGATCGGTGGCCGCGTCAAACCCGGTGACGGCGCCGGCCTTGTCCATGCCTTCGGCAACCAGCGCATACCAGCTGTCTTCGCCGGTCCCTACATCGCCCGCAGCGGTGACGATCAGCCATTTTTCGGCCCGTGTCATGGCGACATACAAAAGGCGCATGCGTTCTTCGCGCAGGCGTTGTTCGGCCTCGGCCCGTTCGGCCATAAGTTCGGGCGGCGCCTCGGCGGCATTGGCGCGCCAGACTGCGGTGTGCCCGTTCAGCCGAAAGATTTCGTCGCGCGGGGTATCGCGGCGCTTGGCGGTATCGGGCAGGATCACGATCGGCGCCTCCAGCCCCTTGGCGCCATGCACGGTCATCACCCGAATCGCCCGGCCCGCGCCTTCCAGCTGACGCTTGATTTCCACCTCGCCCGCCGACAGCCAGACCAGAAAGCCGGTCAGGCTTGGCACCTCGGCGCGTTCGAAGGCCAGCGCTTGGGACAGCAGCTCATCGATGCCATCCTCGGCCTCGGGGCCAAGCCGCGCGATCAGCCGGTCGCGCCCGCCGTGGCGGGTCAGCAGGCGTTCGATCAGGTCGTAGGGCCGAAGGAAATCCGCCCGGTCGCGCAGATCCTGCAGGATGGCGACGGTATCGGCATCGGCGGGGCTGTCGCGCAACGCCTCCCACAGATAGCCTTTGCGCGGCTGGGCCAGCTGGAACAGATCGCGTTCCGTCCAGCCAAACAGCGGGGATCGCAACGCCTCGGCCAAGGCCAGATCGTCTTCGGGCAGCGACAGGAAGGCCAGCACAGACCGGATATCACGCACCGCAAGTTCCCCGCCAAGGCGCAGCCGATCGGCGCCCGCGATGGCCAGACCGGCGGCCTTGCATTCGCGGATGATCTCGGTGAACAGCGCGTTGCGCCGCTGCACCAGGATCAGGAAATCGCCTTCGTGAATGGCGCGCGACGGGCTGGTGCCGTCCCGGCCGGGCAGCTGGGTGCCGGCATCGATCAGGCGCCGGATCTCGGCCGCGATCCGGCGGGCAAGCACCACGGTTTCATGATTTTCGCCGCGTTGATCCAGCGCCTGATCCCAAGGTGTATCTTCGGGTTTTTCCGCCTTTGCCACGGCGGGCCACAGATCCACCCGCCCGGGCATGTCGGCGTTGAAGGCGATGTGGTGCGTGCGCCCGCCGAGACCCTCGGTGCCGGGCCGGTCGAATGTCAGGTCCACCAGTTGCAGGATCGCCCCCGAGGACCGGAAGGAATATTCCATCTCCATTTCCTGCAAGGGGCGCCCGGCGGCGGCGAATTTCGTGCCGAAATGGCCGCGCATCGCCTCAAACCGGCGCAGGTCGGCGCCCTGGAAGGAATAGATCGACTGCTTGCGGTCGCCCACCACAAAGATCGTGCGGGTCACATCGCGCGCACCTTCGCCGGCGGTGAATTCATCGGCCAGCCGTTCGATCACCGCCCATTGGCCGGGGCTGGTATCCTGCGCCTCATCGACAAGGATGTGGTCGATCCCGCCATCCAGCCGGAACAGAACCCATTGCGCGACCGAGCTGTCCGACAAAAGCGCCCCGGCGCGGTCGATCAGATCATCGAAATCCAGCCAGCCCCGTGCCGACTTGCGCGCGATATAACGCGGCAGAAAGGCGGCGGCGAAGGTCTGCAGGGCCAAGCTGCGTTCGGCGGCGGCAAGGGCAATCCGGCGGCCGCGTGCGTCCTGCACCCGTTCCATCAGATCTTCCAGTTCGGGCATGAAGGCGGCGGCCTTGCCTTCGCGCAGGGCTTTCTTCGGGAAATCGCCGATCTTGGCGGTGAACGGTTCGTTGGTTTTCGCGCCGGACCCGTAAAGCAGGACGCCTTCCAGAATGGTCAGCGCGGCCAGGGTGGGCGCCTGCACCGCCGCCAGCTTGTCCGCCGCCTTCGCGTCATTGCCGCCGCTGTCACGCAACAGGCCCAGCAGGTCGCGGATCAGCCGGATGTCATCGGGGCGCAGCGCCTCGGCCAGCAGGTCTTGTGCCGTAAAGCCGGGCGGCAGGCCGAACGCCATCAGGGCCGCATCGCGGTCAGGGCTGGCGGGAAAACCGTCTCTGTTGCGGCTGATTTCGGCCAGAAGACCATCCAGCCCCTCGCCCGCGGCATGGCGCGCCAAGGCGTCCATGGCGGGACGATCCGCCCCTGCGGCCAGCTCCTCCAGGATTTCGGCGCGCAGCAGCGCCCCGGCACGATCATCCATTTCCACAAAGCCGTGTGGCACACCGGCTTCCAGCGGAAAGCGGCGCAACAGGGCCGCGCAAAAGGAATGGATCGTCTGGATCTTCAGCCCGCCGGGCGTCTCGATCGCCTTGGCAAACAGCCGCCGCGCCTGCGCCATCCGGTCCGGCGCGATCGGCCCTTCATCGCCCAACTCGCGCAGTTGATCGCGCAGCCGGTCATCGGGCAGCATCGCCCATTCCCCCAGCCGACGCAGCAGGCGGTTCTGCATTTCGGCGGCGGCGGCCTTGGTATAGGTCAGGCACAGCACCTTCTGCGGCTCTGTCCCGCCCAGAAGCAGGCGCGCCACGCGGTCGGTCAGCACCCGTGTCTTGCCCGATCCGGCATTGGCCGACAGCCAGGTGGAATTGCCCGGATAGGCGGCCTGAACCTGACGTTCGGTGGCGGCATCGCGTTGCATCAGGCCAGATCCTCGGGTTCGGGGTCCTCGGTGATTTCCCATTCGCCATAGCGCGACAGGTGGTCGTAATCACCAGCAATCGCGGTGGTTTCCAGCGCGCGGCGGGCGGTAAAGCCCTTGTCGGGGCGCAGATAGGCCGCGATCAGCCGGGTGAACCCGGCCCAGGTTTCGCGGATATCCTCGGCCGAGACATCGACCTCACGCGTTGCCCCTTCGCCCCCCAGTTGGACATAGCTGAGCCTGGCCACCTCACGCGGGCCGATATCGCCAAAAGCGCCGCGTTCGATCATGCCCGCTTCCAGCAGCAGTTGCTTGTCAAAGGCCTTCACCTGCGCGTCGCTGGGCGGTTTGCCCGACTTGTAATCCAGCACATGCGCCCGCCCGTCCTGCAAAAGGTCGATCCGGTCGGGGGTGGCGGTCAGGGTAAAGACCGGCGCGGCCAGCGTGATCGACCCTTTTTTTTCGATCACCGCGGGCGTGCCCTCGCCTGCGCGGGCCTGTTCATCGACGACAAAGCGGTGTGCGATCCGGGCGATTCGCGCAAGCCAAAGCCTTTGCGCGCTGGGCCAGGGAATTTCCTCGGCCAGGACGGTTTCCGCGATCTGCAACAGCCGCGTCACGGCGGCATCGGCCGGCTCATCCTCGGGGCGTTCGGCCACGAAGGTTTCGACGATCCGGTGCAGCACTTGCCCGCGTAGGCGGGGATCGGGTTCGGGGCGCAGCGGGTCAAGCGGGCGCAGCCGCAGGATGCGTTGGGCATAGATCGCATAGGGGTCGCGGATCAGGGTCTTGATCGCGGTCACTGGCAATTCGCGCGGGCGCGCCTCGGCCGGGGGGCGGGGCGAGGGGCGGCGCGCGGACGGCACCCGTTGCGCGGGCGTGTCGATCTGATCGGCCCGCGTAAGCCAGACCGCGCCGCGTGCCTGCATCGCGGCCAGCGCCTCGGGGCCGCCTGCATCGGGCAGCCCGCGCAGCAGGTTCGTCAGTCGGTTCAGCCAGCGCGACGGGATGGTTTCGGCGTCGCAGTCGCGCCGCGCGCGCGTCATCACCACCTGCGGGGCGCCCATCGCCTGCTGAAAGTCATGCGCCGACAGGCCGATCTGGCGTTCGGGCAGCAAAAGCCCCGCCTCTTGCCGCATCCGGCGGCTGAGCCAGGGGTCAGGCGCAGGCATTTCCGGCCAGACTCCTTCGTTCAGCCCCGCCAGGATCACCATATCCGCGCCCTGGATGCGCGCCTCAAGCGTGCCGAAGATTGAAATGCCGGGGCGGGCGGCCTCGGTCTGCCGGATCAATCCGTTTTGCAGCAGGCTTTGCACCAGATCGGCATAGTCGGCGGGCGTATAGCTGCCACCGTGACCGGCCTCGCGCTGCAATTCGGCAAAGATGCGGGCGGCTTCCTGCCCGGCATCTTTCAGCCATAACTCGCTGGCCTCGACACTGCCGCCGGGGCCAGCCGCCAGCGCGCCGGCAAAGGCAAGATGCGTCTCTATGCAGGCAGAAAGCGGGGCTTCAGCGACCTGATCCAGCCCGGTGATCGCCTGCCCAAGCCAGTTGGCCCAGGCGATCCGATCCGGCTCGGGGCGCTTGTCGGCCCAGGCGCGCAGGGCGTCGGCATCGGGAAAGGCCGGTCCATGGCGGCGCAGGTGCAGTTCCAGTTCCCGGGCGTAGCGCAGGTGCAGGCCGCGGCTGGCCGAGCCCGTCGCCGTCAGCGGATGCTTGAGCAGGATCAGCAGGTTTTCCAGCGACAGCCTGCGCCCCAGCAGCCCTGCGACATGGCGCAGGAAGCGCCCCGGCGGGGTCAGCGGCAGCGGCTGGCCCGCGCTGTCATCGGGCACGATGCCCCAGCGGTCCAGCGCCGCGGCGACGCGCCGGGTCAGCATCCGGTCGGGCGTGATCAGCGCAGCCTGGGTGTCGGTTTCGGCCGCCTCGCGCAGGATCAGGGCGATGGCCAGAGCTTCCTTGCGCGGGTCGCGTGCCTCCAGCAGCGATAGCCCCGCTACCGCGCCGGGCAGGTCGTTCCACTGCGCGCCTTCGTGCATCCATTGGTCGGTGACGGGCGCGGGGCGCAGGGCCAGTGACAAAAGCGCGTTGCGGCGCGGGGCGCTGGGCGCGGTGCCGTGCCAGACCTGCACATCCGCAGGCCGCATCCCAAGCGCATTCAGCAGCGCCGCAAAGCGATATTGCGGATGATCCTCGGCCGGAAGGGCGCCATCGCGCAAGCTGTCCCAGACCTGCGCCGGCATGTCGAAATCGAACCCCGGCAGCACCACATGCCCGCCTGGCAGCCGCGCAACCGCCTGCATCAGCAGCGCCGTGGCCCCCCGCGACCCGGTCGAGCCCGCAATCACGATTGGATCGGCGGGCGGCTGGGTGGCCCAGCGCGCCGCTAGTGCCTCGGCCACCAGCCTTTGGCGGGCCTCGGCGTCGGGTGCGGCGTCAGCCTCAAAGTAGCGGGCGACGATACGGATGAAATCCAGGCTGCGGCGCCAGTGTTCGGCATGGGTTTCGGCGATGTCGAGCTGTTCCAGCATCGCTGGCGTCACCCCCTCGCTTTGCATTTCGGCAAGCAGGGCGGCAAGGCTGTCGGCTAGGCCAAAAAGACCCTGTCCCGGCGCGAAATCGGGCAGGCGGTGGGTCAGCCCGGCGACCAGCTGCGCCAGTTCCAGGCGGCGGCGCAGCGGCGGCACGGCGGGCGGGTGCCCAGCCAGCGGGTCGCGCCCCAGATCCGTGATCAGCCGGATGCGGGGCAGAAAGCCCGCGCCCTGACGGTCGAATTCCTCGCGCACACGGCGCTGCATCCGGCCCGAGTTGAGATAAAGTTGCACCCGCGCCAGGGCTTCGGGCGGGCCACCGCCCAGCCGGGCGATCAGCCCCGCAACCAGCGCGCGGGGGAAATCCACACCGCAGGGCAGGGCAAACAGACGCCGATCAGCCATCGCTGCCGCCCAGCATGGCTTCGGCCAAGGCAATGCTTTCGGGCCGCCCGACATCACACCAGCTGCCCTGATGCACGATGCCAAAGGCGCGACCTTCGGCGATCAGCCGGTCCCAGTGCCGGTTGAGCGAGAATACCGTGTCGGGAATTGTTTCCAGCCCGTCCGGATCGACGATTTGCGCGCCCGAATAGACATATCCCTGGCCGCGGGTGATGCGCCCGTCCGGCCCAAGGCAAAAGTCACCCGCGCCGCGGTGGCCCAGGGCCCGATCCGGCGGCACCAGCGCAAGCAGCGCGCCCATGCGGCCACCGTCCCATGCCGCGCGCAATGCCCGCAGAACATTCGGCCCCGACCAGACGGCATCGGTGTTCAGCGTGAAGACCGGGCCCGGGCCAAGCAGCGGCAACGCCTTGCGCAGGCCGCCGCCGGTTTCCAGGATGCAGGCGCTTTCATCTGAAATCAGCACGTCGGTACCGTCCAGATGGGCCGCGATCTGTACCGAAAGATAATGCGTATTGGCGACGACACGCGCCACGCCCGCCCCGGCAACAAGGTCGCGCGCATGATCGATCAGCGGGCGCCCCGCCACCTTGACCAGCGGTTTGGGGCGCGTCGCGGTCAGCGCGCCCATGCGGGTGCCAAACCCCGCGGCAAACAGCATCAGCGCATCGGGTGTTGGCCGCATTGGTCCTTGATCCTTTGAAGGCGGTCCGGGGTGGGCGGTGGCAGCGCGGCAGCGACCGCGCGCGCCAGATCCAGCAGATCCGGATGGGCCAGGTTGCGTTCGATATAGGCCCAGGTTCGCGGCATCAGGTCCAGATAGTGCGCCTTGCCCATCGCCATGCACAGCCGCGCGAAGACGCCCAGAATACGCAGCGACCGTTGCGCACCCAAAAGCGCGTAGATGGCCGCGAAACGATCCTGTTCCAGCCGGTTTGCTTGGGCATAACGCGCGCGTTCCTGCGCCTCGACTCGGGCCGAGACATCGCGGCGGGCATCTTGCAGCGCCGAGACGAGGTCATAGGCCGGATGGGCCGCGACCGCATCCTGAAAATCCAGCAGCCCAAGGCGGGCGGGGCCGGTGCGGTCGGGAAGCCACAGAAGGTTCTCGGCGTGAAAATCGCGCAGCGCGACAACCGGTGCCTCGCGGTTCAGCCTTGCGTAGGCGGCCTCGATCAGGGGGGCAAGATCGTCGGCGGCCTGCGTGCGTGGCGCATCGATGCCGGGCAGATACCAATCAACCGTCAGCCGGACCAGATCGCCCAGGGCGGGCCCGTCCAGCGGTGCCAGAAAATCGGGCGGGGTGTGGCGGTGCAGCGCGCCAAGCGTTTCGGTGATGGCCGCGTAAAGCGGGCCCTCGCGCAAGGGATCGGCGGCCACCAATCGCGCGACCAGATCGTCGCCCAGATCCTCCAGTAGTAACAGGCCCTGCGCGGGCGCTTCGGCCAGGATGCGCGGGGCGGAAAAGCCGCGATCCAGCAGCCATCGGGCCATGCGCGAAAAGCGCGTGACATCCTCGCCCGATGCCGGGGGGGCATCCATCAAGACCGCGGGCCGGTTGCCCAGGCGCAGGCGTTCGTATCGGCGGGCCGAGGCATCACCTGCCAGCGGCGCGCGCGCGGCATCGGCCCATCCGGCCTGCGCCAGGAAGGCGGTGATGATCCCGTTGCGCGCGGTCACGCGGCGGCCCCATCGGCACGCGCCAGCTCGACCAGGGCATCGTTCCAGCGAGGGTCCGTGGCGGTGGCGCAGACTTCGCGCGCGGCGCCATCGGGCGTGGCCGCAAAGCGAAGCGTCAGCGCGTTGCGCGGTGTCAGATCGCCCAGCCGATCAGGCCATTCGACAAGGCAGATGGCCTGCGCGAATGCCTCATCCAAGCCCAGTTCCAGCACCTCATCGGGGTGACCAAGGCGATAAAGGTCGGCGTGCCAGATTTCGGGCACATCGGGGGAATAGACCTGCACAAGCGTGAAGGTGGGCGAGGGGACATCTTCCTGCCGTCCCGCCATGGCAAGACGGGCCTGAATCACGGCGCGGGCGAAATGGGTCTTGCCGGCGCCAATCGGCCCTTCCAGCAGAACCACGTCGCCGGCGCGCAAAAGCGGTGCCAGACGTGCGCCCAGACGCGTGGTCGCATCCGCGTCGGCAAGGGTCAGGGTCAGGGGCGGCCGGGTCTGCATGGGCGCAGTTTTACCCTGCACCTGCGCCGCCGCAAGTCGAATGCGCGCCACCGCGTCTGTGGGTTACAGCGCCTCGGTCAGCAGGAGGGGCGCATCGGACGGACCAATAGCTGTCGGCAGAATGTGGAACGAGGCCATCAACCCGCCGCCCGTCAGCGGCAGGAACCGGCAAGACAGCTGCCGTCCGTCGCGCAGCGCGATCCCCGCCGAAAGCGGGCGGCGATCGCCCATACGGCTGGCATAGCCCTGCAGCGCGGTCCAGATCGGGTTCGGCAGGCTGAAGGATTGCCACACCCGGATCGTATCGGTCAACGTGACGCAGCCCAGGGTCTCGGCCGGGTCGAATTGCCACAGCCGGGTGAAGGCGGTGTTCGACATCAGCAATTCCCCCGAGGGCTGAAACACGGCGACGGCTTCGTCGAGGGAATCGAAGACCTCATGGCTTAGCTCGGCCGCGGCACGGAACCGGCGGGTCAGCGAGATTTCCGAGGAAATATCTTCAAACAAAAAGGCGACGGCACCATCGGGATGGGGGCGCCCGGTCACCCGATAGGTCTGCCCCGAGGGCAGCGACCAGGTTTCCGAATGAAAGCCCGCGGCGCTGGCCTGTTCCAGCTCGGTCATCTGCAGACGCCAGCTGCGGTAATCCTTGGGTTCGGGCATCATCCGCGCCTCGCGCAGGCGGTCTAGAAAGGCGTAAAGCGTCGGGCGGCCCGACAGGAATTCTGCACCCAGTTGCGTCAGGTCGATCAGCGCGGGGTTGAACAGCTGAAGCTGCCGCTGCCGGTCAAAGATGGCAAGGCCAATGGGCAGATCGGCGAAGGTCTTGGTCAGCGTTTGCACGAAATCGCGCAAGGCCCGTTCGGCACGAACCGTTGCGTCTGCGGGCAGGGCAAAGCAGATCGCCCCATCTTCCAGCGGGTAGGCATGGCAATCGAACCACAGCGCGCGATCATCGGCAGCGGTGATGCGCAGTCGACGCGGCGCCGCGCTGGGTAAGGGCGCGCCAAGATCGAACAACCGCGGCAGGGGCCAGGACAAGACCTCATCGGGATTGTCGAGCGCGTTCGAGCGCAGGATATAGGCCCGGTTGGCCCAGATCACCTCGCCCTGCGCATTTTCACGCCAGCTGAGCACCGGCGAACGGTCGGCGACGGCGCGCAGCAGGTCAACCTCTTCCTCCAGCGCGCGGTAGGACAGTGCGTCCACCAGAACGCCCTGACCTTCGGCGCTGGGGTCGTGCAAGGTGATGCGCGCAAGCCCGCCCGCATCTTCGGCAATCAGCCGCAGCGGTGCGCCCTGTGCCATGCCGGGCGCCGAGGCAAGTTCCAGCCTGCCCCGATCCGCAAGCGTCGCCATCGCCTCGGCAAAACCGGCAAAGCGCGGGGCGGCAAAGGCACACAGGCGCGCCCAGTCGCTGCCGCCCATCGGAACGGCGTCAAGCAGCATGCGCGCCGGTGTCGTCGCATCGACAAGATCCTGATCGTCGAACAGGAAGACCGTTTCTTCGAGGGCAGGCTGCACCGCAGCCGCGCGGGGGCGCACAGCGAACCGCCCAAGGCCAAGCCCGATCAACAACAGCGCGATCAGGGCGGTGCCGATCGAGGTTGTCACGATGGCCAGTGCGAGCATCCACGAAGCGTCCATGCCTGATCCTTTCCGGGTTCTGACGGCACAGCTTTCGCAGGGAATGGTTAAGGCGTCGTTAAGACTAATCCGTCGCTCAGGCCGAAATCGGCACGTTTTCACCCAGCGCCCCGGCGTCGGGGGCGATCAGGCGGTCCGCCGGCCAGCGCACCTCAACGATGGCGCCACAGCGTGCGGGCCGTTCGCTATCGTCCAGAAACGGATCTTTTCCATTGGCAAAGCGCAGCCGCGCGCCGGTGCGTTCCAGCAGCGTCTTGGCGATGAACAGGCCAAGCCCCATGCCTTCATATTCGGGGCGTCGGGCACGGTCAGCCTCGCGGCGCGGGCTAAGAAAGGGATCGCCGATCCGCCCAAGGACCGAAGCCGGATAGCCCGGCCCGTCATCCGACACGCGCAGCGTCACGGTGCCCTCGGTCCATTCCGCGTCGATCCAGACGGTCGAGCGCGCGAAATCCACGGCATTCTGCACAAGGTTGCGGATGGCGTGGATCAGTTCGGGATAGCGGTAGACCGTCGGCTGACGCACGCTGCCGCCGGGGCCCGGTGCAAGATCGAAGTGAATCGTCTTGCCGCGATCCAGGTGTGGCTCGGCCGCTTCGCGCAGCACGGCCAGCAGGGGGGCGGCGCGCAGGTGCAGGTCATCCTTGCCCGCACGTCCCATCGATCGCAGGATGTCGCGGCAACGATCGGCCTGTTCGCGGATCAGGATCGCGTCATCGCGCAGTTCGGGGCGGTCATCCAGTTCATCCGCCAGTTCCGCCGAAACCAGCTTGATCGTGGCCAGCGGCGTGCCCAGTTCATGCGCCGCTGCGGCCACGACGCCGCCCAGATCGGTCAGCTTCTGTTCGCGCGCCAGGGCCATTTGCGTGGCTAGCAACGCATCGCCCATCGAGTGGATTTCTGACGCCACCCGGTGGGTATAGGCCCCCAGAAAGACCACACCGATCACGATGGCGATCCAATAGCCGAATTCCACCACGCCCGGCACCGAAATCACCACACCGGCGCGGGTGACCAGCGGCTGATGCAGAACCGCCGCGGCCGAGATCATCAGGATCGTCGCAAGGCCCAGCAGCAGCGTCGGCCGGGTCTGAAGCGCGGTTGCCGCAATCGTCACCGGCGCCAGGATCAGCAGCGCGAACGGGTTGTTAAGCCCCCCAGTCAGCGACAACAGCAGCGCAAGCTGGGCGGTGTCGAACAAAAGCATGCCCATCGCCTCGGCCTGCGACAGGCGGCGGCTTTCGGGGAACAGGAAGATCGCCACCAGGTTTGCCGCAATCGCCGCGCCGACCGTCAGCAGGCACAGCGGCAAATCCAGCGCGATGTCAAAGCGCCACCAGGCCACGAAGATCGCGGCAAGCTGCCCGGCAATGGCGGTCCAGCGCAGAAAGATCAGCGTGCGCAGCCGGACCCAGTCCCGATGGGTTTCGATCGGGTGTGTCGTTGAACTGGGGCGGTTTGCCATGTTGGGTCCTGTTGTCACATTCTCGCGGGTCAGCATTGATAGTAACTGCGCGATGCGCGATCAATGCGACGATCCGGATCAGTCAGGAAAAGCCAATGTCATTCAAGCCTCGTACCGCCGCCATATCCGCCGCCGCCGTCGTCGCGGCAGGTCTTGCCGCCGCGACCTGGTTCGCGACAACGGGTGGCGAGGCGGACCCTTTCGCCCAATGCCGCAAGGGGGCCGTTGCCGGCGGCGCCGCAGCGATCGGGGGGCCGTTCACGCTTGTTTCCGAAACCGGGGCGATGGTCACCGACAAGGACGTCATCACCAAACCGTCTTTGCTTTATTTCGGTTACAGCTATTGCCCGGATGTCTGCCCGCTGGACAATGCGCGTAATGCCGAAGCCGTGATGATTCTTGAAGAGCGCGGATATGAGGTGACGCCGGTTTTCATTTCCGTCGACCATGAACGCGATACGCCCGAACTGCTGGCGGAATTCACCGATGTCCTGCACCCGCGCATGATCGGGTTGACCGGCTCGCCCGAACAGATCAAGGCCGCAAGCCAGGCCTACCGGACCTATTACAAGGTGCAGACACCCGGCGACCCCTACACCCTGATCGATCACTCCACCCAGACCTATCTGGTTTTTCCCGAAAGCGGGTTCGTCGAATTCTTCAATCGCGACACCACCCCCGAAGACATGGCGCAAAGCGTTGCTTGTTTCATAGATGCCGGTGCGAAATAGGATTGCTGCGAAAGGAAAATTGACCTTGGCCGTTTCCCGGCATAGGTCTGACTAAACCCTGCAGGAGCGGTATGGACATGGCCGGAGAAGAGTTTGCGGAATTGGGCACCGATCGGTCGCTGCTTTTGGTCGATGATGACGTGCCATTCCTGACACGGTTGGCGCGGGCGATGGAAAAGCGTGGCTTCATTCCGGAAACCGCCGAAACCGTGGCCGCCGCGAAGGCCATCGCGATTTCGCGGCCGCCTGCCTATGCCGTTGTCGACCTGCGCCTTGAGGATGGGAACGGTCTTGAAGTGGTCGAGGTGTTGCGCGAACGCCGTCCCGATGCGCGGATCGTGGTTCTGACGGGTTATGGCGCCATTGCGACGGCAGTGGCGGCGGTCAAGATTGGCGCGACCGATTACCTGTCGAAGCCGGCCGATGCCAATGACATCACGAATGCGCTTTTGTCGCGTGCCGACAATCACCCGCCCCCGCCCGAAAACCCCATGAGCGCGGATCGCGTTCGTTGGGAACATATCCAGCGGGTTTATGAATTGTGCGACCGCAATGTCAGCGAGACGGCGCGGCGGCTGAATATGCACCGGCGCACGTTGCAGCGGATTCTTGCAAAGCGCAGTCCGAAATAACCGTATTTCGGTGAGAAACGCTTAGGTTTTCATTGTGATCTTGCGCGAAATGTTTATACGATCGCGCAATTGCACATTCATGCGGAGACTTGCCGTGAATATCGATGCCCTTTCCCTGAACGAACTCAAGACGCTTCGCGCGCAGGTTGACCGCGCGATTGCGTCCTATGAAGACCGCAGAAAGAAAGAAGCCCTTGCTGAACTGGAAGAAGTTGCGCGCAAGATGGGATTTTCGCTGCCTGAATTGATGGCCATTCAGGGTGAGCGCAAGCGTAAACCCGGCACGGCGAAATACGCCAATCCGGCCGATCCCTCGCAAACCTGGACCGGGCGTGGACGCAAGCCCAACTGGGTCACGCAGGCACTGGATGCGGGCAAATCGCTGTCGGATCTGGCAATCTGATCCGGCTCATTTCCGGGCGGCTGTTTCGGATTTCAGCCAGTCTATGAAAATGCGTGCGGCTTCGGGCATTGGTCCGGGAAGCCGCACGACATGATAGCCAAGGCTTGCATCCCGAATCTCGTGGATTTTGACGAGCCCGCCGCTTTGCAAATCATCTTCGATCAAAGCCTCGCTTTCCAGATGCAGGCCCAGTCCTTCGCGCGCTGCGGCCAGGGCAAGTTCCTCATTCGGGAATTCGTTGAACCGAAGCTTTGCCGGATCAAGACCGATCGATTCCAACAATTGCATCTGTTCGGGCCAGTCGCCTTCGCGAACCCAGGGCAATTTCGCCATGTCCTGCAACGAAAGACCTGTTCGCCCGCCCAGAAGGTCCGGCGCGCCGACAACGATCTGCGGCGCCGCTGTCAGGAATTCGGAAACAACGCCCGGCCAGGTGCCGTCGCCAAAACGAATGCCCAGCGTGGCGCCGGCTTCGCGCAGGTCAACGATGCGATGGTCCGGCAACAGCGATAGCGGAATTTCCGGGTGGCGCCGCCAGAACCGCGCCAGCCGCGGCATCAGCCATTCTGATGCAAAGGCGGGCGGCAGCGTCACAGTCAGCGGGCGTTCGGCGGTTGCCTGGCGCAGGCTTTCCGCCGCGGTCTGGATCAGCCCGAACCCGTCGGTCAGCGCCTTGGCCAGCCGTTCGCCATCAGGTGTCAGGCGTAGCTGCTTGCCGTCGCGCCAGACCAGGGGGGTGGCCAGATGGTCCTCCAGCGCGCGGACCTGTTGCGCAATGGCAGCGTGGGTCACGTTCAGCGCGCGCGCAGCGGCGCTGAAACCGCCCTCGCGCGCCGTGGCGGAAAAGGCGCGCAACGCGGTCAGCGGCGGCATGCGGCGCCAGTCGATCTCGGTCATCTGTTAGCTGATCTTTCAGGTCTTTGAAAATTCCTGACTCGCCTTTCGTGTCACGTCAAGCGTAGAACCGGGCCGCAACGATAAAAGGAGGGTCAATCAATGATCCGTATCTTGGCCGAAGTCATGACAATCGCCATTGGCGGCTTTGCGCCGCGCCCGCGTTTCGCGGGCGAACGTGGCAAGCGCTGATCCGCGTCAGGCGGTGCGTTCCGCCATAAGCGCATGGTGGCGCGCGGTATAGGCCGCGCGCGCCTCGGCCGGGGGGCGAAGCTGGATCGTCAGCCCCCGGGTCAGCAGGGGATCGGGCTTGCCGAACAGCCGATCCGCCTCGGTCGTTGAAAACCCCGCGATCTGTTCCGCCTCAAGCCGGGCCGAAACCATGTCGGCGGCCTTGATTGCCTTCTTGATCGGCGCAGGCAGGGCGGCGGGCAGGCCAAAGCGCAGATGCACCGCAGCCGTCAGGCGATCATCCAGTTCCTTGTAGGCGGGCCCGACCGCGGCCTTCACGGGGCTGATCATGTCGCCGATCACATATTCCGGCGCATCATGCAACAGCGCGGCAAGGCGCCATTTCGCCCCGATCCCGGGGTTGGCGCGGGCAAAGATTTCCTCGACCAGAAGCGAATGTTCGGCCACCGAATAGGCCCAATCGCCCCGTGTCTGGCCATTCCAGCGCGCAACGAAGGCAAGGCCATGGGCGATGTCTTCGACCTCGATGTCCAAAGGCGCGGGGTCAAGCAGGTCAAGCCTGCGTCCCGAAAGCATCCGTTGCCAGGCCCGTTTCGCCATGACGCCCCCATACCCATGCCGGGCCACCGCCCGCGCCGGCCGACAGTTACGGCTGCGCAGACGCGCTGTAAAGCCGCCGCGGCCCGGGGAACCGGATCCACGCGCGATGCGTTAGCAGGGGACAGAGGATGACAAGACCGAAAGGCCAGACCGATGCGCGTCTATCTGAAAAGTGTTTTTCCCGCTGCCGCCCTTGCGGCGACCACGGCCGCCGCGTCGCTTTCTGCGGTGATCGGGGTTTCGGCGCAGGAACAGGTGACGCAGGTGGCCCTGACCAGTGGGGTCGATTCCGTCGCGTCGGGTCGGCCGATGGATGATCTGGGCGCGCGCTATGGCGATCTGTCCGTCTTTGATGACATCGACCGGATTGGCGCCGATCAGCCCTATGACATCCCCTATTGCGACCGCCGGCCGCTGCTGCTGCAAACCCTGTCCGAGGATTTCGCCGAGGCGCCAGTCGCCCAGTCGCCGTTGGACGCAGGCCGCCGGGTCGAGCTTTGGGCCTCGGATGTGATGGGCACCTGGACGGCGGTGTATACGCGTGCGGATGGGGTGTCTTGTGTCGTGTCGTCCGGCGTCGATTGGCAGCGGTCGACAGACCCGGTCGCGCTCTTGGAACAAGAGGGTCTGTTGGGATAAGAAAGACCCTGCCGAATGGCTTCGGCAGGGTCCGTGGTATGGATACAGGCGTCAGCTCTTGACGAATTCTGGATAGGCTTCCATCCCAAGTTCGGCCTTGTCCAGGCCAAGGTATTCGGCCTCGGCGCTGGGGCGCAGCCCCATCACTGCCTTCAGCGCCAGCCAGACGATCCCCGAAATCACGAAGCTGAACACACCCACCGTCACGATCCCGATCAGCTGGACCGACAGGGACGCATCGGGGTTGGTGAAGACCACCGCGATGGTTCCATAGATGCCGCAGACCAGGTGGACCGGAATGGCGCCGACCACGTCGTCGATCTTCAGCTTGTCCAGAAGTGGCACGGTCAGAACCACCAGCACACCACCGAAGGCACCGATCAGCGTGGCCGCGCCCAGGCCCGGGGTCAGCGGTTCGGCGGTGATCGCGACCAGACCCGCCAACGCCCCGTTCAGGATCATCGTCAGGTCGGGCTTGCGGTAGATGATCTGCGTCAGCGCCAGCGCCCCAAGTGCCCCGCCCGCGGCTGCGGCATTGGTGTTGGCAAAGATCCGGCTGATATCGGCCATGTCGGAAATGGTGCCCATCGCCAGCTGCGATGCGCCGTTGAACCCGAACCAGCCCAGCCACAGGATGAAGGTGCCCAGCGTCGCCAGCGTCAGGTTGGACCCGGGCATCGCTACGACCTTGCCGTCCTTGTATTTGCCCAGCCGCGGGCCAAGGATCAGCACGCCCGCCAGCGCCGCCCAGCCGCCGACCGAATGCACCACGGTGGAGCCGGCGAAATCCAGAAAGCCCATCGCATCCAGAAAGCCGCCACCCCATTTCCAGCTGGCCTGGATGGGATAGATCAGCGCCGTCAGAACAAGCGTGAAGGCCAGGAACGGCCACAGCTTGATCCGTTCCGCCAGGGTGCCCGACACGATCGAGGCGGCGGTGGCGCAGAACATCACCTGAAAGAAGAAATCCGATCCGGTCGAGGCGTAGGAATAATCATCCACCGCATCCGAACCGACGCCCACCGCTTCCAGCGCGGCAAAGGCGAAGGCGCCCAGATAGCCGCCCGTCTCATCCGAGCCGATGGACCAGTTTCCCAGCGGATACATCAGGTTATAACCGATCAGGTAATAGGCCGTGCAGGCGATCGAGAACAGCGAGACGTTTTTCAACAACTGCATCGTCACGTTGCGCGACCGCACCAGCCCCGCTTCCAGCATCGCAAAGCCCGCCGCCATCCAGAACACCAGCATGCCGCCGATCAGGAACAGAAGCGAATTCAGGATCCAGACCACATCGGTCGGCACCGCGACGGCGGCGGCGGTCGTTGCCTCGGGCGCGGCATCCTGCGCCAGCGCGGGCAGGGCCAGAACCGCGACTGTCGCGGCAAGGCCCACAAGTTTCGGAAGGTTCTTCATGTCTCTTTCCCCTGATCCCAGCATCTCAAAGCGCGTCGTCATTGGCTTCGCCGGTGCGCACCCGCACCGCCTGTGCCACATCCAGAACAAAGATCTTGCCGTCGCCGATCTTGCCGGTGCGGGCGGAACTGCGGATCGTGTCCACCGCAGATTCGGCCATCTGGTCCGGCACGACGATTTCCAGCTTCACCTTGGGCACGAAATTCACGGCATATTCCGCGCCCCGATAGATTTCGGTGTGGCCGGACTGGGCGCCAAAGCCCTTGATCTCGGTCACCATCATGCCGCGCACGCCGATGGCGGTCAGCGCTTCGCGGACCTCCTCAAGCTTGAACGGCTTGATTGCTGCAATGATGAGTTTCACGTCGTCATCCCTTCCTTTGTCAGCAAGCGTTCCGGTGCCATTGGCGGGCACCCCACAATGCCAGCAGGCGCCCTTCGCAGGTGCAGCACAAGAAAACCGCCGAGGATGGCGCCGGCGGTTCGGGAAAAGTTGCACATTTTTTGCACAAATTGCGGCCAGCGCCCAAATTATGGGCGATCGCCAAACCGAATCGTGATCCAAACCCGCTCCACAATCGGGGGCGGGGCGTGTAGGGTGACCGCCAAAACAACAGGCATCGGATCAGGCGAATATGGCGGGATCGGGCGGGCGGCGGACGCCCCTGGTTGCAGACAAGCGCTATCCCTCGGGGGCGGCCCCCAAGGGAAGTTCCCCGCGCGGCGGATCGGGTGGCAAACGCCCCCCCCGGCGCAAGCTGGCGCGCGCGCCGCGCAAACGGGGCCTGATCGGGGGTCTGGTCGTCGGATTGGCAAGCCTGATCTGGCGGGTGATCTGGGGGATCGGCTGGCGCATCGCGATGATCGTGGCGCTGATCCTTGGCGGCGCATCGGCCTATTTCTACGCCAATCTGCCCGAACTGAACGCGCTTCTGGACGGGCGCAGCCGCGGGTCCGTCACATTTCTGGATCGCGAAGGCAAGGTCTATGCCTGGCGCGGCGAAACCTTTGGCGGCCAGATCACCGCCGAAAATGTGTCACCGCATCTGAAGAACGCCGTGATCGCAACCGAGGACCGGCGCTTTTACCGCCATTTCGGCGTCAGTCCGCGCGGCATCGCCAGCGCGATCCGCATCAACATGTCCGAGGGGCGCGGCCCCTTTGAAGGCAATGGCGGGTCGACCATCACCCAGCAGGTGGCCAAGCTTTTGTGCCTGGGCGTGGACTATGACCCCGCGATCTGGAAGACCGAAGCCGCTTATGAGGATGACTGCCGGGGCGGTGGCATCAAGCGCAAGATCAAGGAAATTCCCTTCGCCCTGGCGATGGAACTGAAATACACCAAGGATGAGATCCTGACGATCTACCTGAACCGGGCCTACATGGGCGCGGGCGCGCGCGGGTTTGAGGCCGCCGCGCAGCGGTATTTCGGAACCTCGGCTGCCAATGTGAACCCGCAGCAGGCGGCGATGCTGGCGGGTCTGCTGAAGGCGCCTTCGCGCTATGCCCCCACGACGAACCTGGAACGCAGCCAGGACCGGGCGGGCATGGTGCTGGCGCTGATGCGCGAACAGGGTTACCTGACCGATCCGCAATGGCAGGCCGCGCGCGCCAATCCCGCGATCCTGTCCGAGGCGGCGCAGAAACGCGCAGGCGGCTATTTTGCCGATTGGGTGATGGATACGGCGCCTGATTTCCTGACCACAGAAACGACCGAGGATGTGATCATCCATTCCACCCTGGATCAGCGGCTTCAGGCCGCTGCCGAGGAAGCGCTTGCCGAGGTGTTCAAGACCAAGGTCAAGGAAGGCTCCGAGGCCGAGGCAGCCGTGGTGGTCATGTCTGCCGACGGCGCGGTGCGGGCTATGGTCGGCGGGCGCAAGACCAAGGTGTCGGGGGCCTTCAACCGCGCCACCCAAGCCAAGCGGCAGACGGGGTCCACCTTCAAGCCCTTCGTCTATGCCGCGGCGCTGGACATGGGCTACACCCCCGATTCCATCATCGAGGACGCCCCCCTGACGATCAACGTCAGGGGATCAGGCCCATGGTCGCCCAAGAATTACAGCCGTGAATTCCGCGGACCGATCACCCTGACTGAATCCCTGGCGCATTCGATCAACACCTCGACCGTGCGCCTGTCCGAGGCTGTGGGCCGCGAGGCGGTGCGCAAGGTGGCGGGCGATTTCGGCTTTGCCTCGGACCTTGCCGATGGACCGGCGCTGGCGCTGGGCGTGTCGGAATCGACCCTGGTCGAGATGACCGGCGCTTTCGCGGGTATCCTGAACGGCGGATCGTCGGTGCAGCCCTATGGCCTGACGGAACTGCGTATCAAGGGCGACCCGGAGCCGCTGTTCGGCGCGGGCGGCGGCATTGGCGAGCGTGTGATTTCCGAACAGGCGGCGCGACAGCTGACCTACATGATGCATCAGGTGGTCCAAAACGGCACCGGCGGGCGGGCGCGCCTGCCCGACCGTCAGGTTGCGGGCAAGACCGGCACCACCCAGGCGGCCCGTGATGCCTGGTTCATCGGGTTCACAGCCGATTATGTGACCGGCGTCTGGATGGGCTATGACGACAACCGCCCCCTGACGGGTGTCACCGGCGGCGGCCTTCCCGCCGACATCTGGCGCGAGGTGATGCTGCGCGTCGAAAAGGGCCTTCCGGCAACACCGTTGCCGATGGCCGACCCGTCGGAGTGGCGCCGCAACGCCCCGGTGTACGAGGGCGAGGTCTATTCGAATGGCGGGGCTGCACCGGTCGTGCCGGCACCGTCCCGTCAGGCCGAACCCCGGCGCGAACCTGACATCGCCGAGCGCATCTTGCTGGAAGTTCTGGGCACGATCCTTGGGAATTGAAACGGCGGGCCATTTGGCCCGCCTGTGTCACCCGTAATCAGGCCGTCTTCAGATCCTGGATCAGCAGGTCGATATTGCCGCGCCGCCGATCCAGCATCGCACCGATTTCCGTGCGTTCCGAGGCGAGCATGTTCACCCCCTCGATGATGATGTTGAAGAACAGGTTTTTCCCCGACCTGTCCGAAACATGCCAAAGCACCTCAAAGGGGGCTTCGCCCTTCATAAAGGCGACAGAGCGCACTTCCCAGAAGGTCTTGACCTGACGCGCGCCGGTCACCTCGATCCGGCTGCCTTCGAATTCACGGAAACGGCGGCCATATTTGCGCGAAATATAGCTGCGGAACGCGGTGGTGAAGGCCTGCATCTGCGCGGCGGACGCGCTGCGTGCCGCCACCCCCAGCGCCGAACGTGCGATCGTGGCCACATCGGCATAGCGGGTGAAGATCCGTTCGAAATCAGCATAAAGCGCGGGGCCGGTCTTGCCCGAGGCGATGGCGGCATTCACCTCGCCCAACGCGGTGTCGATCAGGGCGCGGGCCTGCGCATCGCTAAGCGCAAAGGCAGGCCGCGGCATGACAAGCGCCGCCGCCCCGGCCCCGATCACGCCCAAGGCCGCGCGGCGCGACAGGTCATTGCGCGTAAGGGTCTTCGTAAGGGTCATAGGCATCCGCATCTGTCTCCGCTTGCATCCCAAGTTCGTAGCGGCGGTTCTGCAAATACAGCAGCCGCATCTGGGCATAGCTATCAGCACTTTCATGCAGGATCGAATCAACACTGTCGCCAAAGCGCAGCCGATCACTGACTTTTGAGGCGATGTTCAGCCCCGTCGCGACCTTGGCATCATCGCCATCCAGCGACGCGCCGACCGGGTCGATGACCGCATCGACGATGCGACCAACGGTGTCACGCGCGGTTGAGGGGCCCAGCAACGGCAGCTCGACATAAGCACCCTCGCCAAAGCCCCAGACATGCAGCGTCTCGCCGAAATCGGTATCAACCTCGGGCAGGCCAAAATCCGTAGTGGCGGGATCGAACAGCCCCGCCAGCCCGAAGGTCGAGTTGATCAGGAACCGAAAGGCATTCTGCCCGGCATCCTCGATCCGGCCCTGCAGCAGCGAATTCACTACCTTCCCGGGCAGGCCAAGATGCCCGCCTGCGTTCGACGCGCTGCGCAGGATTGGCGCGGGCAGATCGCCGACGCCCCGCAACACGCCCCGGTCCCCCGAGAACAGCGCCCGGTCAACCGAACGGTTGAACGCATGAATCTGGCGGTTCGTGGCCTCATGGGGGTCATCGATGCCTTGGGCGACGGGCGCAGGCGTGCAGGCTGCGGTGACGGTCAGCAGAAACAGAACCGGCAGACTGCGGGCAAAATGCTGGGAAACCCGGTTGTTCATGACAATTTCACCTTCAAGGGTCCATGCGACAGGGCATTTCGGGAACCGGGTGTCCGACAGACGAAAACCGGCCCGGCCTGCAGGCATACCTAGTGGCCACCTTCCGGTGTGGCAAGGCAGGGCGGCTGGAAACCGGAACTTTACGCTTCGGTGCGACACAAGCGGAACAATAGATGGAAAACCCCATGTCGCATCCCAACGGCCCCAACGGCGCATCCGAATTGCGCAGCGCGCTGGCACAGAACCGTTCGCTGTTCTGGGTGGTGCTGGTGTTTTCCGCCTTCGTGAACCTGCTGATGCTGACTGGTCCGTTATTCATGCTGCAGGTCTATGACCGCGTCCTGACCTCCCGCTCGGTTGAGACGCTGGCCGCGCTTTTTGGCCTTGTCCTGTTTCTGTTCGTGGTGATGGGCGTCCTGGATCATGCGCGCGGCCGGATCATGACGCGCATAGCGTTGCGCGTTCATGGGTCATTGGAAACCCGGGTATTTTCGGCCTCGGTCCGGCGCAGCACCACGGCCCCTACCGATGGCGCGGCCGCCGCCGCATTGCGCGATCTGGATGCCATCCAAAGGCTTCTGGCGGCGCCGGCCTTCCTTGCGCTTTTCGATGCGCCCTGGGTTCCGCTGTTCCTTGCTGCAATTTTCATCTTTCACCCGTGGCTTGGCATCCTTGCGACCGCCGGGGCCCTGGGGCTTGGTGTGATGACGCTTCTGAACCAGCGCCTGACCGCCGTTCCCTTGCGCGCCGCACATGGCGCATCTGCCCGGGCAGAGCGTCTGGCGGATCAGCTGCGCGATGAGGCCGAGACCGTTCTGGCGCTGGGCATGCTGGAAAACGGGTTCTGCCGCTGGCACGTGGCCCGGATGGCCGCCTTGCCCGGCATGGTGCGGGCCGCCGATCTTGGCGGGGGTTTTGCGGCATTCACCCGGTTCTTCAGGCTTCTGCTGCAGTCGGCGATGCTGGCGCTTGGCGCCTGGCTTGTCCTGCGTGGCGAATTGACGGCGGGCGCGATGATCGCGGCCTCGATCGTTCTGGGCCGTGCGCTCATGCCGGTCGAACAGGTGATCGCAGGCTGGCCATTGGTCGCGCGCGCCCGCGAAGGCTGGGGGCGGCTGTCGGGGCTTCTGGGCGATGTGGTGCCTGACCCAGGTCGCACCGCCTTGCCCCGCCCCCGCGCCCTGCTGGAGGTGGCCGATCTGACGGTCGTTCCACCCGGGCAGCAGGTGGCGACGCTGCGCATGGTATCTTTCCATCTTGAACCAGGGCAGGCACTTGGCGTGATCGGCCCTTCGGGGGCGGGAAAGTCGACACTTGCCCGGGCCATCTGTGCCGGTTTGCGCCCGGCGGCGGGAACGATTCGCCTGGACGATGCGGCGTTGGACAATTATGGCCCCGACGTCCAGGAAACACTTATTGGCTATCTGCCGCAGCGTGTCGCGTTGTTTGACGGCACGATTGCTGAAAACATCGCGCGGATGTCGCCCGCCCCTGACGCCGGAATGGTCGTGCAGGCCGCGCAGAAGGCCGCCGCGCATCAGATGATCCTGGCGTTGCCCGATGGATACGACACCCGAATCAGCGGAAACGGGTCACGGCTTTCGGGCGGGCAGATCCAGCGCATTGGCCTGGCGCGCGCGCTTTACGGAAACCCGGTCCTGCTGGTGCTGGATGAACCGAACGCCCACCTTGACCATGATGGCAGCCTGGCGCTGAACCTTGCCGTGCGCGCGATGAAGGCGGGCGGGGGGGCGGTGCTGATCATGGCCCATCGTCCCGCTGCAATCACCGAATGTGACAACCTTCTGGTCCTTGAGGGCGGGATGCGCCGCGCCTTCGGCCCCCGGGATGAGGTCTTGCGCGCGATGACCCGGAACGTGACTGATATTGTCCGCAGCGCGGGTCTTGGGGGATGAGGCAATGGTGACCGATGTGTCAACCCGCGGGCCCGTGCTGCTGGGCCTTGTCATGATCGGTGTTCTACTGGGCGGCTTTGGGCTCTGGTCGGGGCTGGCACGCATTTCCGGGGCGGTGGTTGCGGCGGGGCAGGTCGAAGTGGATCAGAAGCGTCAGGTTGTGCAGCACCCGGACGGCGGTGTCGTCGCCGACATATTCGTACGCGATGGCGATCCTGTCCGCGCCGGTCAGCCGCTGATCCGGCTGAACGGCGACATACTACGATCGGAACTTGCGATTGTTGAGGGGCAGTATTTTGAACTGCTGGCCCGCCGCGGCCGCCTTGAGGCGGAACGATCAGGGGCCATGGCCCCGGTCTTTCCCCCTGAATTGCAGCGCGTGGTGGATCAACGGGCCGAAGTGGCCACCCTGATGGACGGTCAGGCGCGGCTGTTCACGGCCCGTGCCGATACGGTTGCGCGATCGCTTGACCAGCTTGGCCGTCGTCTGGACCAGACCCGCAGCCAGATTGGCGGAATCGAGGCCCAGATTGCCGCGTTGGGGACGCAGAGCCAACTGATCGCCCGGGAACTGCAGGACCAGCGCGGGTTGCTTTCCAAGGGGCTTGCCCAGGCCGGTCGTGTTCTGGCGCTGGAGCGCGAAGCCGCTGCGCTGGCCGGGCGCCTGGGTGAACTTTCCGCGCTGCGCGCACAGGCCGAGGGGCGGCTGGCGGAAATCGAACTGGAACGGCTGCGCCTTGCCTCGGCCCGCCGCGAAGAGGCCGAGGCTGCGCTGCGCGAAGACAGCGACCGGCAGCTGGAGCTGGCCGAGCGACGACGCATTTTGCAGGCGCGCATCGCGGCGCTGGACATTCGCGCGCCCGTCGGCGGGGTTGTTCACGCCATGGCGGTTACGACCCCGGGGGCGGTCATTCGCGCGGCTGAACCACTTCTGTTCCTGGTCCCGCAGGACCGGCCCCTGGTCATCGCCGCGCAGATCCCGACAGTGCATATTGATGAGTTGCACATCGGGCAGCAGGCTACGCTGCGCCTGTCTGCCGTCGCCGGGCACAACGCACCGGAACTGTCTGGGCATGTCGCGCGCATTTCCGCCGACGCGCTGATGGATGAGGGCACGCGCATGCCGTTCTACCGGGCCGAAATCATTCCCGCCCCCGATGCGCTGACACGCCTTGGCGATCTTGCCCTGATCCCGGGGATGCCGGTCGATGTGTTCATCCAGACCGGGTCACGCGCGCCGCTGTCTTACCTGCTAAGCCCGTTTACAAATTTCTTCGTCCGCGCATTTCGCGAAAGCTGATCGTCTTCCTGATCACCCGGGCAAGACAGAAGGCCCAGCGCTGGCATCACCGCAGGCGCCAAGCCTGCAGGATGTATTGCGCGGTCATCAGGTCTAGATGCGCGCCGCCACCATTCTTGCACAGGGTGATGTCCTGCGCAGTCTCGCGCCGGAACGCCCCCGCCCCAAGATCGTAGTAATCGCCGACGATGTCGGTCTCGCGGATGATTCCGCGGGCGATCGGGTCGCGGAACTCGCCGATGTGATGGATCGTCGTGGCGCGCGAATCGCAAAACAGCCGGGCCCGTTTCAACGCGGTGTCGTCCACTTCACGCATGTCGGGACGATAGGCGCCGATCAGATCCAGATGTGTGCCCGGCGCCAGCCATGCCCCCCGGATCACGGGCTCGGATGACATCGTGGTCGTAGCGATGATCTCTGCCTGCCGCACCGCGGCCTCCAGATCGGCGGCCACACTGGCGCCGGTGGCCTCGGCCAGCCGCGCGGCCGATCCGGCGGTGCGGTTCCAGATGGTGAAGGCGGCGCCGGGAAAAGCGGCGGAATAGGCTGCGATCATGGATCGCGCAACCGCACCCGCTCCCACGATCAGGATGCGCCGCGCGTCGGGGCGGGCAAGTTTGCGCGCCGCAAGAAGGCTGTCGCCCGCCGTTTTCCATTTCGTCACAAGGTGGAAATCGACGGTCGCTTCCAGCAGGCCGGTGCGGTCGTTCAGCAGGTTCATCGCACCGTTGACCATGCCGCGCCCCTGGTCGGGGTTGCCCGGAAAGATCGTGGCGGCCTTCACCGCAATGCCCAGCCCGTCGATCCAGGCGGACCGGGTCAGCAAGGTATCGGGGCCGCGATACAGGAAGGTATCGGCCACCTCGGCGCGGGGCAGGCGGTGGCCGGCTTCCAGCGCCTCGGTCAGGGTCAGCCAGTCCAGATGGGCCTCGGCCTCGGGGCCGATCAAGTCGATGCTCATTGCGCTTCCTTGGCGGTCAGAAGGCCTGCGGCCACCAGCCGCGAAGCCCAGCCTTCGGGCCCGGTGAACAAATGCGTCTGCCAGCCACGCGCGGCGGCGGCTGCGATGTTGTCTGCCCGGTCGTCGGTGAACAGCAGCGCGCCAGGGGCCAGGCCGCAATCGGATTCGACCCGTTCATAGATCCGCGGGTCGGGTTTGATTACGCCCAGATGACCCGAGACATAGGCCCGGTCGAAGGCACGCAGGAAAGGATAGAAGCCGCTGGCATGCTCGAAGCTGCCGATGCCGAAGTTGGTCAGCGCGAAGACCGGCACCCCCTTGGCCTGCAATGCCTGCATCAGGCGCAGCGACCGCGGGATTACGGGCTGGGCCATCTGGATCCAGTCGTCGTGCCAGCGGCGGATATGGTCGCGCCAGCGCGGGTAGCGGTCTGCCCAGGCGTAGATGGTTTCGCGGAATGGGCCGCCGGCGTCGATCACGTCATTCATGCCGTGCAGGTCGACCTCGGCGAACATCGCCTCACGCTCGGCGCGGGGCATGATCGTGTCATAGAACCGCTCGGGCTGCCATTCGATCAGCACGTTGCCGATGTCGAAAACCACGGCCTCAACCATTCCCGTCCCTCATTGCGGCGCGCGCGGTGCGGTCCAGCGCATCCAGAAACCGCGACCTATCGGCCTTGGTGAACCCCTTGCCGCCACCCTGGCGAAACGGATCGGCGCTGCGCAGGTCGGCCATCAGGTCGCGGGTCGCCAGCACGTTGCCGATATTGGCGGGGGTCAGCGCCTCGCCGTCATGCTTCAGGACACGCGCGCCGGCGGCCACGCATTTCGCCGCCAGTGGGATGTCGCCGGTCACCACAACATCGCCGCGGCCGGCGCGGTCGGCGATCCACTTGTCGGCCTCATCCGGGCCTTCGGGGACATAGACCATCTGAACCAGCGGGTTGGCCGAGGGCCGCAGCCCGCCGTTCGACACGATCAGAAGTTCGATCCCCAGACGCGTCGCCACGCGCTCGGCCTCATCCTTTACGGGGCAGGCATCGGCATCCAGATAGATCACCGCCAAAGCGCCTCGGCATGGAAAGCGATATGGTCGGGGATAAAGCTGGCCACGAAGAAATAGCTGTGGTCATAGCCGCGCTGCACGCGGAAGGCGCCGGGCTGGCGACGGGTGGCCATTGCACCGGCCAGCGCCTCGGGGCGCAGAAGGGTCAGGAACTGATCCTGCGCGCCCTGATCCACCAGCACATCGCCATCAAACCCGTATTCCGTCATCAGATGGGTGGAATCGTGGTTCAGCCAAAGGCTTTCGTCGCTGCCAAGATAGGCCGAAAGCTGTTTGCGACCCCAGTCCGATTGCGTCGGCTGCGCGATCGGCGCGAAGGCGGAAACCGACCGGAACCGCCCCGGCAGGCGCATGGCCAGCGTCAGCGCGCCATGCCCGCCCATCGAATGGCCGGTGATGGACTGGCGCTCCTCATCCAGCGGGAAGGCGGCGGTGACGATGCGGGGCAGTTCCTCGGCCAGGTAATCCCACATACGGAAATGCGGTGCCCAGGGTGCCTGGGTGGCGTTGACGTAGAACCCGGCACCCTGGCCCAGATCATAGGCTTCGTCATTGGCGACGCCTTCGCCGCGCGGCGAGGTGTCGGGGAAGACCAGCGCCAGCCCGTGTTCGGCGGCCCATTTCTGCGCGCCGGCCTTGACCATGGCGTTTTCGTGGGTGCAGGTCAGCCCCGACAGATACCACAGCACCGGCACCGGGCTGCGGTCGGCCTCTTCGGGCAGAAACAGACCAAAGGTCATCTCGGTTCCGGTGGCCTGTGAGGGGTGGGCATAAACGCCCTGAACGCCCCCGAAACAGCGATTTTCCGATATCGTGCGCATCTGTCTTCTCCTAAAGGCTTGTGACCCAGGCGATGACGGCTGGCACCGTAAGGATGCTGACAGCCGTGGAAATCAGGATCGAGGCCGAAACGCGCTGCGGCGCAACCCCGTAGTGACTGGCAAGGATATAGACATTGCCCGCCACGGGAAGGGCCGCAGCCGCGATCATCACACCGGCGGCGTAGATTTCGACCTGGAACACCCAAAGCGCCATCACCGCGACGGCCAGGGGGTGCAACACCAGCTTGGCAAAGGACAGCCAAAGCGCGGGGCGCACACGTTCCGCGGATCGCTCGGCCAGTGATGCGCCGATGGCGAACAGCGCCACCGGCGTTGCCGCGGCCCCCAGCAGGGTCATGAATTCGCCCAGGGGCTGCGGCATCGGCAGCTTCATCGCGGCCCAGGCAAGGCCCGCCGCCATGGACACGATCATCGGGTTCTTCAGCAGGCCCAGCCCCAGCGCCCCGAACAGCGACCATGAAACCCTGCCGTGCCGGGCCTTGGTCACGATCAGGGTGAACAGGCTGGAAAACACGATCAGGTCAATCGCCAGCACCATCAGAACCGGACCCGCCGCAGCCGGCCCCAGCAGCATCACCAGCATCGGCACACCCAGAAAGCCGGTATTGCCGGTCATCGCGGTATGCGCCTCCATCGCCGCCTCGGCGGCGGGAAGGCGCCGGGCCAGGGCCGCGCCCATCCCCAGCGCCCAGACCAGGACCGATCCGCACAGATAGGCCAGCGCGAAGGCCGGGTCGAACAGCTGATCCAGCGACAGCTGCGCGCTGAAATTGAACAGCATCGCCGACAGCGCGAAATAAAAGACGAATTTCGTCAGCGCCGCCGTTGCTTGGGCGGGGAACACGCGGATGCGCCCGGCAAACCAGCCCAGGCCGATCACCGCGAAAAAGGGAAGGGTCTTGATAAAGATCGCCAGCATGGCCAATGGCTAGCATGCGGCCTTTTGCCTTGCCAGCGCCGCTTGGAAAATTCTTTCTCCGGTCTGTCAGCCCCCGCCGATCAGCGCGCCCGCGGCAAAGACCAGCGCGCCCCCCAGCACCACCTGCATCGCCGCCCGCAGGAAGGGCGTTTCCATGAAGCGGTTCTGAATCCAGGCGATTGCCCAAAGCTCGATGAAGACGACGATGATCGCGATGGTGGTGGCGGTCCAGAAATCGGGGATCAGATAGGGCAGGGCGTGGCCCATGCCCCCCAGCGCCGTCATGATGCCCGAGGCAAAGCCGCGTTTCCACGGGCTGCCGCGCCCCGACAATTCGCCATCATCGGATGCGGCTTCGGTAAAGCCCATGGATATGCCCGCCCCGACCGAGGCAGCGGCCCCCACCAGAAATGTGGTCCAGGTGTCCTGTGTGGCAAAGGCGGTGGCAAAGATCGGCGCCAGCGTCGAGACCGAACCATCCATCAGCCCAGCCAGACCGGGCTGCACCCAGGTCAGCACGAACTGGCGGTGGGCGGCGCGGTCCTCTTCGGATTTGGCATCTTCGGTCAGGTGGGTTTCGCCCAGTTCCTGCGCGCGCGTCTGGTGGCCCTGTTCCGCGGCGGCCAGATCGCCCAGAAGCTTTCGCGTTGCCGCGTCTGCGGTGCGTTGCGCGGCGCGGGTGTAGAACTGTCCGGCTTCGCGCTCCATCGCCTCGGCCTCGGCGCGGATGGCGTCAAGCGGCAGGTTCTTGGCCAGCCAGATCGGTTTGCGGGCGTAAAAGCCCGCGACATGTTCGCGCCGGATCAGTGGGATCATCTCGCCAAACCGGTCGCGGTGGCGATCGATCAGGCGGCGCCGGTGTTCATCCTCTTCGGCGGCCATGGCCTCAAAGATCCGCGCGGTGGCCGGATAATCGGCGCGCAGCCGTTCGGCATATTGGCGGTAGATGCGGGCGTCGTCCTCTTCCGAGGAAATGGCAAGCGCCAGCACCTCTTGTTCGCTGAGGTCCGAGAAGCGGCGGCGCTGGGCAAATCCGGGGATCATTGCGGGGCTCCGTTTAGAATTATTCTAATGTATCGTGGTGGCGCATGCATGCAACTGGCAAAATGAACCGAGCATCCAACATTCATCCTGAAAACTGAGCTGACCTGCTCAGTCGGGAATTGGCCGATGATACGCATCATTCTGGGCCTTGTCCTTGCCGTTGCGACCGCCGCCCCGGTGCTTGCCGGGGGCATGGGGTTTGACCTTCCGCGCCTGGGCTTTCCGGCGCAAGGGGAAACGGTGACGCGGGCCCGTTCCGATCTGGTTCAGTCCGCGTCCGGCGCGCCGGACTGACCCCGGCCCAGGTGCCGTTCGCCGCGCTGGACGGCAAGGCGCATCTGGCGTTCGCGTTCGCGGAACCGGGTGCGGTCGGCATCGGAATATTCACCGATGCAATGTGGGCAGGAAACGCCCTGTTCAAAGCTGGGATGGGCCTTGTCCGCAGGTGAAACCGGGCGGCGGCAGGCGTGGCAGCTGTCGTAATCGCCCTGTTTCAACCCGTGGCGCAGGCTGACGCGGCCATCAAACACAAAGCAATCGCCCCGCCACAGGCTTTCCATCTCGGGGACATCTTCCAGATATTTCAGGATGCCGCCCTTCAGGTGAAAGACATCCTCAACCCCCTGGCTCAGCAGGTAATTGGTGGATTTTTCACAACGGATGCCGCCAGTGCAGAACATCGCCACCCGTTTGTTGTGAAAGCGGTGGGCGTTATCCTGCCACCAGCGCGGGAAGTCGCGGAACGACCGTGTGCCCGGATCGACGGCGCCTTCGAAGGTGCCGATGGCGACCTCATAATCGTTGCGGGTGTCGATCACCACCACATCGGGGGCAGAGATGAGGGCATTCCAATCCTGCGGCTGGACATAATGGCCCACCGCGGCGCGGGGGTCGACCGCGGGCTGGCCCATCGTCACGATTTCGCGCTTCAGGCGCACCTTCATCCGGCCAAAGGGCATTTCCGCGGCGGTGCTTTCCTTCCACTCCAGCCCCGCACAGCCGGGCAGGGCGCGGATATGGGCGATCACCGCATCGATACCCGCACGCGGCCCGGCGATGGTGCCGTTGATCCCCTCGGGCGCAAGCAGAAGCGATCCGCGCACGCCTTCGCCTTCGGCCAAGGCCAGCAGCGGCCCGCGCAGCGCGGCGGGGTCGGCAAAGCGGGTGAAATGATAAAGGGCAGCGACGATATACATGCCGGTTCCCTACGCCTTGCCCCCCTGCGCTGCAAGGCTTCACGTTGACGCGGCGCGCCCCAGACCCTACCCATGGGGCTGACCCGCGGCAGGAGGCCCCCATGCGTGATGCAAGCGAAGCCCTGATTGTGATCGACGTTCAGAATGATTTCTGCCCCGGCGGTGCGCTGGCCGTGGCGGGCGGGAATGAGATCATCGGGCCCGTGAATGATCTGATGGGCGACTTTGCCGTGAAGGTGTTGACACAGGATTGGCACCCGGCCGATCACGGGTCGTTCGCGGGCAACCATCCGGGGGCGGCGCCTTTTTCGGTGGTCGACATGCCCTATGGTCCGCAGGTGCTGTGGCCGACGCATTGCGTTCAGGGCACCGCGGGGGCTGCGTTCCACCCCGGCCTGCTGACTGACCCCGCCGATCTGATCCTGCGCAAGGGATTTCGCAGCGGGATCGACAGCTATTCGGCCTTCTTCGAAAACGATCATAGCACCGCGACCGGCCTGGAAGGTTATCTGCGCTCGCGCGGGGTGCGCGATCTGACCTTCGTGGGCCTTGCGCTGGATTTCTGCGTGGCCTGGTCGGCGATTGATGCGGCGCGGCTTGGTTTTCGCGCGCGGGTGATCGAAAGCGCCTGCCGGGCGATCGACCTGAACGGATCGCTGGCCGATGCACGGACGGCGATGGTGGATGCCGGCGTCATCCTGGAGGCATGAATGGTCGATATCGCAACCCGGGTCCATGACCACAAGTGGAAGATCGATCCGATTGTCCGGTCGCTGATCGATACGGATTTCTACAAGCTGCTGATGTGCCAGTCGGTCTTTCGCAACAAGCCCGACACGCAGGTCACCTTCAGCCTGATCAACCGCACCAAATCGATCCGGTTGGCCGAGCTGATCGACGAAGGCGAGCTGCGCGAACAGCTGGACCATGTGCGCGGCCTGCGCCTGACGCGGGGCGAAAGCACCTGGCTGCGCGGCAACACCTTTTACGGCAAACGCCAGATGTTCCGCCCCGACTTCATGGAATGGTTCGAGGCTCTGCGCCTGCCGCCCTATCACCTTGAAAAGAAAGACGGCCAGTATGAGCTGACCTTTGAGGGCAACTGGCCCGAGGTCATGCTGTGGGAAATCCCCGCGCTGGCGATTCTGATGGAATTGCGTGGCCGCGCGGTTCTGAAGGACATGGGCAAATTCGAACTTCAAGTGCTTTATGCCCGCGCGATGACGCGCCTGTGGGAAAAGATCGAGGCGCTGCGTCCGCATGACGGGCTGAAGATCGCCGATTTCGGCACGCGGCGGCGCCATTCCTTCCTGTGGCAGGATTGGTGCGTGCAGGCCATGATCGAGGGCCTTGGCGATGCCGCGCGCGGAGGCGCGTTCATCGGCACCTCGAACTGCCTGATCGCCATGCGCCGTGATATCGAGGCGATCGGCACCAATGCCCATGAATTGCCCATGGTCTATGCCGCCCTGGCCGATACCGAGGATCAGCTGCGCCAGGCCCCCTACAAGGTGCTTGCCGACTGGCACGACGAACACGACGGCAATCTGCGCGTGATCCTGCCCGACACCTATGGCACGGAACAGTTTCTGCAACATGCCCCGGATTGGCTGGCGGGGTGGACCGGCGTGCGCATCGACAGCGGCGATCCGGCGGAGGGGGCGGAAACCGCGATCCGTTGGTGGCAATCGCGCGGCGAGGATCCGACCAAGAAGCTGGTGATCTTTTCCGACGGGCTGGATGTCGACAAGATCATCGAACTTCACCAGCGCTTCGCGGGCCGGGTCAAGGATTCCTACGGTTGGGGCACGCTTCTGACCAATGATTTCCGCGGCCTGGTCAAGGGCGACGGGCTGGCGCCCTTCAGTCTGGTGTGCAAGGCGGTCGCGGCGAATGGCAGGCCGACGGTCAAGCTGTCGGACAATCCCGAAAAGGCGACCGGCCCGGCGGATGAAATTGCGCGCTACAAGCGGGTGTTCGGAATTGGCCCGCAAAAGGCCATCCCGGTTCAGGTCTGATCGATCAGCCCGCGATGCCCACCAGAATGATGTAAACCAGCGCCGAAAGCCCGGCCGACGCAGGCACGGTCACGACCCATGCAGCAGCCACCGTCACGAAATGCGACCGGCGCACCAGCTTGCGGCGGGAACGTTCCTCGGGCGGGATCGGCTTGCCCTTGCTAAGCCCCAGCGCGCGCGCGCGTCGTTCGGCATGCCATTCGCGGAAGAACCCGACCCCAAAGATCGCGCCAACCGCAATATGGGTCGAAGACACCGGCAACCCCAGCCAGGACGCAACAATCACCGTCACCGCCGCCGAAAGCGCCACGCAATAGGCGCGCATCGGGTTCAGCTTGGTGATTTCCGATCCGACCAGCCGGATCAGCTTGGGTCCGAACAGCACAAGCCCGAAGGAAATGCCCAGCGCACCCACGACCATCACCCAAAGCGGGATGCCAACCTGCCCCCCGACGCCGCCATCCTGCACCGCATGCACGATGGCCGCCAGCGGACCCACGGCATTGGCCACGTCATTGGCGCCATGCGCAAAGGACAAGAGCGCCGCCGAAACGACAAGCGGCAGGGAAAACAGCTTCTTCAGCGTCTTCTTGCGGTTTTCCTGGCCCTCGGACTGCCGCCGGATCAGCGGGCGCGATGCAGCCCAAGCGGCCAGGCCCGTGGCCAGGCCGATCAGCACCGCGCCCCCAAGGCTAATGTCCACGATCCGCTTCAAGCCCTTGATCGCCAGATAGGCGGCAAAGGCCCCGGCCATGATACCGATCAGGATCGGAACCCAGTAGCGCGCGGCCGCCAGTTTATCCTCGACATAGATGATGCGGGACTTGATCAGCGCCAGAAAAGCCGCGGCGATGATGCCGCCCAGAACCGGCGAAATCACCCAGCTGGCTGCAATGGTGCCGATGGCGGGCCAGTTCACCGCACCAAAGCCCGCCGCCGCAATGCCCGCGCCGACGACGCCGCCCACGATGGAATGGGTGGTCGAAACCGGCGCGCCCAGCGCTGTCGCCAGGTTCAGCCAAAGCGCCGCCGCCAGCAGGGCCGACATCATTGCCCAGATGAAATGCGCCCCGTCCGAAACCGCGTCGGGCGCAAGAATGCCCGAAGATACCGTCTTGACCACGTCGCCCCCGGCAACCAGCGCACCCGCGGTTTCAAACACCGCCGCGATCAACAGCGCCCCGCCCAGCGTCAGCGCATTGGCCCCCACGGCCGGGCCCATGTTGTTGGCAACGTCATTCGCCCCGATGTTCAGTGCCATATAGGCCCCGATCACCGCCGCGGCGATCACGATCAGATTGCCGGGCTGTGCCCCCATCAGAACCGCAGCCGCGATGCCGGCCAGCACGATGAAGGCCAGTGCAATCCCCGGCGCAACCAACCCGCGGGAAACAAACTGTGTTGCTTCCTCCAGCCGCCCGATCCGGCCCAGATCCTTGTCGAGCGTCTTCCACTGGTTCACGGGTGCCTTGGGCATGTCATGTTTCCGTCATGGGGTTGTCACCTTCCAAAGGCGGGTTAACGGCTTTCCGTTTGTGCGACAACCTCTGAATCAGTGGCTAGATCGCGCAGAATCTTGCGCAAACCCGGTTCAGCAACCTTCTCGGCGGCTTGCGCGGCGGGCATCCACATCCGCTCACGCCGGCCGGCCTCGGGGTAGTGTTCGGCCTGGGTCTCGATCTCGACCGGGAAGGCAAGCACTTCGATGCGCAGGGCAAGGCCGCCCTCTTGCATCTTTTCATAGACGTAGCTGCCGATCGGCGCGGCCCCGACCCGGCCCCGGATGCCCGCCTCTTCCCAGGCTTCCTGCAACGCGGCGCCCGCAAGGCTGCGACCGCGCATCGGCCAGCCCTTGGGAACGATCCAGCGCCCGGTGCCCAGCGAGGAAATCAAAAGAACCTCGCGCCGACCTTTGCGTTTGCGCATGCAGATCGCCGCCACCTGAAGATGCGGGGGGCGACGGCCAAACAAACCTGTCAGAAAACTCCGAAGCCACCCCATCACATGCCTCCGGCGAAGCACAGCCCGCCCGCTGGCGGATCGAAGGGCCGGTTTTCAGATGCCGCAGGATCAATCATCCCCATCCACCTTCCCGCGCAGCGCCTTGACCTCTCCGCGCACCGCCTTGGCCTTCAGCCGCCGCCGCTGGCTTCCCAGCGTGGGTTTGGTCGCCAGCCGCCGTTTCGGCGCCACAAGCGCCGCACGGATCATCTCAACCAACCGTTCGCGCGCAAGTTCCCGGTTGCGGACTTGGCTGCGGGTTTCCTCTGCACGGATCACGATGGCGCCGTCCTGCGTCCAGCGCCTGCCGGCCAGCCGTTTCAGCCGCGCCTTCACCGCCGGGGTCAGATGCGGCGAGCGTTCTGCCTCAAACCGCAGCTCAACCGCTGTTTCAACCTTGTTCACGTTCTGCCCGCCCGGCCCCTGCGACCGGGTAAAGCTTTCACTCAGCTCCCATTCGGCAATCGTGATGACGTCATTGATCCGCAGCATGCCGCCAAGCTAACCGTATGGACGCAAAACGGAACCCCTGCCCTTCGACTTTGCAGAAATATCCCACGGGGGTCCGGGGGTGTGAAACCCCCGGCGTCACGCCAGAAGCCGCGCGCCGTCCTGCCCGGTGATGCGCGCTGTCAGAATCGTGCCTTCGGGCATGTCGCGGTCAAAGGCGACCTCGGTGAAGAACTCGGTCCGGCCCAGACGCGGGCCTTCGGTCAGGATCACGCGGTCCTGCCCGACCTCGGCAGCCAGATGGCGGGCCAGCGCGGCTTCGCCCGTCGCGCGCAGACGCGCCGCACGTTCCTTGACCGCGGCGCCCGACACCTGCGGCATGCGCGCCGCCGGGGTGCCCTTGCGCGGGCTGAAGGGAAAGACATGCAGGAAGGTCAGGCCACAATCCTCGACCAAGCGCAGCGAGTTTTCGAACATCGCCTCGGTTTCGGTCGGGAAGCCCGCGATGATGTCGGCGCCAAAGACGATGCCTGGGCGCAGGCGGCGGGCCTCTTCGCAGAACCGGATCGCGTCGTCGCGCAGGTGGCGGCGCTTCATCCGCTTCAGGATCATGTCGTCGCCGGCCTGCAGGCTCAGGTGCAGATGCGGCATCAGGCGCGGCTCGGTCGCGATCGCCAGCATCAGGTTTTCATCCGCCTCGATCGAATCGATCGACGAGATCCGCAGGCGCGGCAGATCGGGCACCAGCCGCAGGATCCGCATCACCAGATCACCCAGCCGCGGCTGGCCCGGCAGATCGGCCCCCCACGAGGTCAGGTCGACCCCCGTCAGCACCACCTCGTTGAAGCCACGGTCGCGCAGGCGCTTGATCTGGTCCACCACCACCCCGGCGGGGACGGATCGCGAATTGCCACGGCCATAGGGGATGATGCAGAAGGTGCAGCGGTGATCGCATCCGTTCTGCACCTGCACATAGGCGCGGTGGCGGCCAAAGCCGTCGATCAGATGGCCGGCCGTTTCGCGCACCGACATGATGTCATCGACCTGCACCTTTTCGGTCTGGCCGATCAGGTCGGGGGCGGCGATGCCTTGCCAAGTTTCCGCCTGCATCTTTTCGTGGTTGCCGATGACACGGGTGACCTCGGGCATGGCGGCGAAGGTTTCAGGCTCGGTCTGCGCCGCGCAGCCGGTCACGATGATCGCGGCCTGCGGGTTTTCGCGCGACAGGCGGCGGATTTCCTGCTTGGCCTTGCGCACCGCCTCGGCGGTGACGGCGCAGGTGTTCACGACCACGGCGCCTTCCAGGCCCGCGGCGGCGGCAAGCTCCTTCATCGCCTCGGTTTCATAGGCGTTCAGGCGGCAGCCAAGCGTGGCGAAAACCGGGGGCTTCACAGGCTTGCCAGGAACAGGGGGGTCAGCACCCCGTCAAAGACATGCGCGACGGGGCCGGTCATCCAGACACCATCGTCACGCCAGTCGATTTCCAGCGTGCCGCCATCGACGTCGACAATCACCTGCCGCCCGGTCAGGCCACGCAGATGCGCTGCGACAGCGGTGGCACAAGTGCCCGAGCCGCAGGCCAGCGTGATGCCCGTGCCGCGTTCCCACACCCGCATCCGCAGTCGGTCGGGGCCGGTCACGCTTGCGAATTCCACATTCGTGGCCTGCGGGAACAGGGGGTCATGTTCCACCCGCGCGCCCCAGCCCGCGACATCGACGGCCTCGGCGTCGGGGACAAAGAAAACGCAATGCGGGTTACCCATGCCCACCGCGACCGGATCGCCCGGCAGCGGCAGATGGGTCAGGTCCAGATCGCGCGCCAGCGGAACCTGCGCCCAGTCCAGCATCGGCGCGCCCATGTTCACGCTGGTCAGCCCATCGGCCCGCCGCCGCGCGGCAAGTTTCCCACGCCGGGTGACAAGCGTGACCGAATCCTGACCCAGCTGATCCATCATCCAGGCGCTGACACAGCGCGTGGCATTGCCGCAGGCGCCGGCCTCGGTCCCGTCCGCGTTCCAGAAGGTCAGGCGGAAATCGGCATCCTCGGCGGGCAGAATCACGGCCAGCTGGTCAAAGCCGACGCCCCGGTGCCGATCGCCCAGCGCGCGCGCCAGCGCAGGCGTGACCGGATCGGCGCCGCTGCGGGCGTCGATCACCACGAAATCATTGCCAAGCCCATGCATCTTCATGAAGGGCAGGCCCGGGGGCATGCGTTTGTGTTCCATGGCGCGCATATACGTCCGCTGAAGGGATTCTTCCAGTGGTGCGATTTTTCGCAATTTTTGCCCTTGACCCGCCCGGCGCAGGTTTATAGGAAGCGCCATGTGATGGGCCCGTAGCTCAGTTGGTAGAGCAACTGACTTTTAATCAGTGGGTCACAGGTTCGAATCCTGTCGGGCTCACCACTTTTCCAGGTTTTTGGTAACAAAATTCCGCGATGCGCCCTTGGGCGCGCCGCGGATTTTGCATTTGCAGGACGGTCATTGTGTAGTCTGCGCTCAATCGATATCTGCCGGATCGGCCCCGACTTTGCCCCATGTAAGAACGAAAAAGGGGCGCGCCTGGAAGGCACGCCCCTCTGGAATTCGTTCCGTCTGCCGATATCAGGCGTTCAGCGATTTCACGCGTGCCGACAGGCGGGACATTTTGCGCGCAACGGTGTTCTTGTGCAGCACGCCCTTGGTCACGCCACGGGCCATTTCCGGCTGGGCCGCGCGCAGCGCCGCAACGGCGGCTTCGGCGTTGCCCGAAGCGATGGCTTCTTCGACTTTGCGGATAAAGGTGCGGATGCGCGAACGGCGCGCCTTGTTCACGTCATTGCGACGCTCGCTCTGGCGGGCGCGTTTTTTGGATTGGGGCGTATTAGCCATGGTATTTCCCACTTCCCGGGTCTGTTACAATTCGATTGCGCAACAAAGCCCGGTTGTCCCAACGAACCGGATGATTCTAGCCTGAGCGGGCTCCACGCGCATGTAAGCGGCGTCCTTACGGCAAATTCCGCCGGAAGGGAAGCCCCAACCGACGGAACCGCTTACTTGTCGCGGAACTGGGGTTCACGCTTTTCCAGGAAGGCAGACATGCCCTCTTTCTGATCCTCGGTCGAGAACAGGGCATGGAACACGCGGCGTTCGAACAGGATGCCTTCGCTCAGCGTGGTTTCATAGGCGCGGTTCACCGCCTCTTTCACCACCATCGCGGTCAGCGCGGATTTCTCGGCGATCTTGCGGGCTGCGGCCATCGCCTCGGGGATCAGCTTGGCCACGGGCACCACGCGCGACACAAGGCCTGCGCGTTCCGCCTCGGCGGCATCCATGAAACGGCCCGTCAGGTGCATGTCCATCGACTTGGACTTGCCGACAAACCGGGTCAGCCGTTGCGTGCCGCCGATACCGGCCACGACGCCCAGATTGATTTCGGGCTGTCCGAATTTCGCCGTTTCCGAGCAGATGATGAAATCGCACATCATCGCCAGTTCGCAGCCGCCGCCCAGCGCATAGCCCGACACGGCCGCGATGATCGGTTTGCGGGTCTGGGTGATGCGCATCGATTCTGTGCCGAAGAAATCGGTCCAGAACATGTCGACAAAGGTCTTTTCCGACATCTCCTTGATGTCGGCGCCGGCGGCAAAGGCCTTTTCCGAACCGGTAATGACGATGCAGCGCACCTTTTCATTCGCATCCGCGGCCTTCAGCGCATCGCCCAATTCGCTCAGCAGTTGCGAATTCAGTGCATTAAGCGCTTCGGGACGGTTAAGGCGGATCAGCGCGACGTAGTCTTCGATCTCAACGATCAGGGTCTGGTAGGCCATGTGGCGATGCCTTTCCTTCTGTTCGGGGCAAGTCCTATCAGGACCGGCCCGATTATCAAGTCATCTCTGGCTGCCTGTCATTTTTGGCATGTCGGGCAAAAGAAACTGGATCGGCCCGATTGCACGATCCGGCGGATCGGTGTGGCGCAGGTTTGGCAGGGTTCGCCTTCGCGGTCATAGACGCGGAAGGCATGCTGGAAATACCCCAACTCGCCATCCGCCTGACGGTGATCGCGCAACGATGAGCCGCCCGCCTCGATCGCCTCGGCCAGCACCTCGCGGATGATCGGGACCAGCCCGGCCACCCGCTGCGCGGCGATACGACCGGCCTGACGGCGCGGGTCGATCCCGGCACGGTGAAGCACCTCGGAGACGTAGATATTCCCCAGCCCCGCCACGATCCGCTGATCCAGCAGCGCGGCCTTGATCGGTGTGGTGCGACCTTTCAGCCGTTCGACCAGATAGGCCTCATTAAAAGCATTTCCGAAGGGCTCGGGCCCCAGGCCTGAAAGCAGCCAATAGGCATCTTCGCGATCGGTCCGCACCAGATCCATCGCGCCAAAGCGGCGGGCATCATTGAAGGTGACACGCGCCCCGCCTGCCATGTGTAACACCACATGGTCGTGCTTCTGCGGCGCGGGATGGTCCAGGTGAAAACCGCCCAGCATGACGCCGGACACCAGCATCCGCCCCGACATGCCAAGATGGATCAGCAGGCTTTCGCCCGTATCCAGATCGGCGAGGATATATTTCGATCGCCGCCGCAGCCGGTCCACCCGCGCGCCGGTCAGCCGTTCGGCCATGCGTTCGGGCAGGGGCCAGCGCAGATCGGGGCGGTTGACCTCGGCCCGTTCGATCATCGCGCCCTCCATCGCGGGCAAAAGGCCCCGGCGGACGGTTTCAACCTCGGGCAGTTCGGGCATCGTCTCTCCTGTCGCATTGTCTTGGGCGCTGGGGCCCCTATAAGAAGGGGGACAATTCAGGATCGGCAAGGGCTCATGAACGACGGGCAGGACAAGACCACGCATTTCGGCTTCCAGACGGTAGAGGAAGGCGCGAAGGCTGGCATGGTGCATGGCGTGTTTTCGCGCGTGGCCTCGAAATACGACATCATGAATGACCTGATGAGCGTGGGCATCCATCGCTTATGGAAGGATTCCATGATGGATTGGCTGGCGCCGCGGCCGGGGCAAAGGTTGCTGGACGTGGCCGGGGGCACGGGCGACGTGGCCTTCCGGTTCCTGAAACGGGCGCCCGGCGCGACGGCGACCGTCTGCGACATGACCGAGCCTATGCTGATCGAGGGACAGAAGCGTGCCGAGGCCGAGGATATGGCCGACCGGCTGTCGTGGGTGGTGGGCGATGCCATGGCGCTGCCGTTCGAGGACAATTCCTTTGACGTCTACACCATCAGCTTCGGCATCCGGAACGTGACCCGCATCCCCGATGCCCTGCGCGAGGCCTATCGCGTCCTGCGCCCGGGGGGGCGGCTGATGGTGCTGGAATTCAGCCAGATCCCGAATGACATGCTGCAATGGCTCTATGACCGCTATTCCTTCAATGTCATTCCGGTGATGGGCCAGATCGTGGCGAATGACCGCGACAGCTATCAATATCTTGTGGAATCGATCCGGAAGTTCCCCAATCAGGACACCTTCGCCGCCATGATCCGCGAGGCCGGTTTCGCCAATGTCAAATACCGCAACCTGACACTGGGCATCGCCGCCCTGCATTCGGGCTGGAAGATCTGATGCGCGGGCCCCACAACATCTGGCGGCTGATCCGTACCGGGGCAACCTTTGAACGCACCGGCGCGATGAAGGTTGCGCTTGAGGCGATGGAGGTGCCGCCGCGTCTGCGGTTCGTTGCCCGGATCATGGGCTGGCCGTTCAAATGGCTGGGATACCGCGGCGACCCCGCCCTGCCGCCGGTGACCCGCGCGATCACGGCGCTTGGCCCCGCCTACATCAAGTTCGGGCAGGTTTTGTCGACCCGGCCGGATGTGGTCGGTCAGGAACTGGCCGATCAGTTGCGTGTGCTGCAGGACAAGCTGCCGCCCTTTTCCGTCACCGTCGCCAAAGCCGCGATCGAGGCGGATCTGGGGCAGCCGGTCGACCGGCTGTTCATGGATTTTTCGGAACCCGTCGCGGCCGCCTCGATCGCGCAGGTGCATTCTGCGCGTCGCGCCGATACGGGGGAAAAAGTCGCGATCAAGGTGCTGCGCCCGGGGATCGAGCGTGCCTTCCGGCGTGATCTGGACGCGTTCCATTTCGCCGCCAAGATGATCGAGATGCTGTCCCCCGCCTCGCGGCGCCTGCGCCCGTCGGATGTGGTGGCGCATTTCGAAGGCGTGGTCATGGGCGAACTGGACCTTCGGCTTGAGGCTGCGGCGGCCTCGCAATTTGCGGCCAATACGGAAAAGGATCAGGGGTTCGCCGTTCCCCGCCCGCATTGGCACCTGTCCAGCCGGCGGGTGATGACGATGGGCTGGGCCGAAGGCCTGCCGCTGGGGGATGTGGCGGCCATTCGCGCGGCGGGGCTTGATCCGGTGGCGCTGTCGGAACGCGTGTTGCAGCTTTTTCTGCGCCATGCGCTGCGGGATGGATATTTCCACGCGGATATGCATCAGGGCAATCTTAAGGCGGCCGCGAATGGCGATATCATCGCCTATGACTTCGGGATCATGGGCCAGATCGACGAATATACCCGCAGGGTCTATGCCGAGATCCTGATGGGGTTCATTCGCCGTGATTATCGGCGGGTTGCCGAGGTGCATTTTGAGGCGGGCTATGTCCCGGCTGATCGCGATGTCAACGAATTCGCGCTTGCCCTGCGCGCCGTGGGTGAGCCGATTTTTGGAATGGATGCGACGCATATCTCGATGGCGCGTCTTCTGGCCTATCTTTTCGAGGTCACCGAGCGGTTCGGGATGCAGACGCGGACCGAACTGATCCTGCTGCAGCGGACGATGGTTGTTGTCGAAGGTGTTGCGCGATCGCTCAATCCCTCGATCAACATGTGGGAAGTCGCGCATCCGGTGGTGGAAAGCTACATCCGCGAAAATCTGGGCCCCCGGGCCGCGCTTCGTGACATGGTGCGCACACTTCAGGTGCTGGCGCGCTTCGGACCCCGTTTGCCTGCCGCGGTCGAGAACGCCCTTGATCGGCAAGGAAACATCGCGCCCGAGCCACCCCGCCAGCGATCACGCGATGCCTGGGTCCTGGTGGCGGCGGGCATGGCCATATTTCTGATCGGGCTGATCGCCGGCGAAATCCTTTAAGATCATTGCGGTTGGCGCAGGGCGGTGACATCGGTGGCCGCAATCGTTGCACCACCACGCAGGACCAGGACCGTCCCTTCCGGTGTGCCGCGCGCCTCAAGGATTTCGGCATAGGCCTCGACCGGATTCGAGGACAGCAGGACGCCGGAATTGTAGCTTTCGATCTCAAAGGAATAGAGACCGGCGGGCAGTCGGGAACCGTTAAGCCGGCTACCGTCCCACTGGATCGGCATGTCGGAAACGGCAAGCGGGTCGCGCGCGACCGTGTTTCCGGACGCATCCTTGACGATGAGGAGTGCCTGATCAGCGCCCGCCGCCGGATTGGGGGCAAGGGTCAGGGGCGCACCATCGAAAGCCACCGGTGCCGCGGCCCGTGCTTCCAGCCCGACCCAACCGGCCAGTTGCGAGATGCCGGCGACACCCATCTGCGCAGCCAAACCTTCCAGCAGCTGGTTCGTGCGCACCTGCTGTTCGACCCCTGAAAAAGTCGCAAGCTGCACCGCATAATCCGAACTTTCTATTGGATTAAGCGGGTCCTGATTTTGCATCTGCGTTGTCAGCATAAGCAGGAAAGTCTGAAAATCAGAACTGATCATTCCGCCAGCGGGCTTTTCCTGCGTCGTCTGGGCAGATGTCGGCATCGAAGCCGAGGAAATAGCAGTAACCATGGTTGCCTCTTACATTCTCAAATCAAGGCCCTGCGCCAAAGAAGGCGCAGCAGAGCCGGAAGGTCGCACCGCCGCAGGCATCAGATCGGGTGCCAGATCGGGCGTGGGTTTTGCATGTTGTCCATCGCGCTGCATCAACTGCCCCTGCCGGCGTTCGGCAGAGTTCCCGAAATCAAAGGTGATTGCGGCATAGCCCAGTTCCCGAAAGTCGCGGGCAAGTTGTTCGATGTGCCGTCGCATCAGGTCAAGCGTTTCAGAGCGCTCGGCGTGAACCGAAACCGTGATGCCCACGTCGGTTGTATGCAGCGTCATGCGAACCTTGCCCAGTTCCTCGGGCGCCAGCGACAGCTCAACCGAGCCTTCGACAGGCTGCGCAAGCGCCACGGTCATCTGCCGCCCGATTGACTGCGCGACTTCGGAAGCCGGGGCCCCGAAGACAGTCGGCGCACCCCCCGAAGCGTTTTGCGTCAGTGACAACATCTGTGCGGGGCGGTCCGTCATTGGCAGTGTAGATTCTGCGCGTTCCATCCCCGGGGCCATGTCAAAGGCAATCCTTGCAGGTGCGGGATCTGCGGCTTCAAGCGGTCGCGGCACCCCGGGAAGGCCAGGCCCGAGCGGTGCTTCAGGTGCGGAACGGTCATCCAATGATGGCTGCGCGGGCATGGTTATCGGAGCGGCCACGTCGTCAAGGGGCAAGTCGGTCGGCGGCGTGGGTGCCGGGGAAGCCTGAGGCGTGGAAAAACCCGTCCTCTGCGGCGGCGTTGCGTATGTCGTTTCGCCACCTTCCGCGACCGTTGGGGCGGGCACCTCGGCCATCGGGGGAATCCTGCCGTCTACCCCTGACTCCGGTTCCATGACCGGTTGCGTGATCAATGGGCGCATGTTTTGGGCAGGCGCGGGCATGGCCTTCGTTTGTGGCTCAGCCGCCGCCGATACTGCGTTTCCCGTGTCGTCGCGTGCTTCCTGGCCCGCAAGAGGTTGTGGGGATGTGTCGGTCGTTGCATTTGCACCCGATGCTACTGTGCGCGGGATCTGTAGAAGAGGGCGGGCCTCTTCCGCGGGGCTTTGGTCCTGCGGTTCGGCGGTGGATAGGTTCGCTTGCGCGGCGGTTTCGCCAAGGGCCGCGTCGGGATAATCGACGACATTCCCCTCAGGTTGCCGAAGCACCTTGCCGCCTTCATCATGACCGCCGGTTTCCGGATCTGGATTCCCATCCGGTGCTATCTGGCCCGAAGAAGGGAGTGGGGCGACGTGTTTTGGTACGCGGTCTGGCACGCTGGCCACGCGGTGCTGCGTTTCCGGGACGGGGAGACTCCGATCATCAACGTGCGCCGGGGATGGGGGTGCGTCAACGCCCATCGGCCTCGGCGCGATAGCTTGCACCACGCCTGTTGCCTGCAAACGCGAATCATCCAGCGCCGGGCCCTGCGCGACCGGAGTTTTCGCAACGCTTTCCAATGACTTTTCAATCGTTTGCGGGGCTATATCCAGCGCCGTTTCCAGTTGCTGCGGCCCCGGCGAAAGCGGCTGTGGCGTCAGGGTATAGGTGGCCCCAACGTCCATTGTCCCGACTGGATCGATCGGTTGTGGTGTCGCGGCAAGGAGGACGTCGCCGGTCCCATGCTGGGTCACGCAGTCTTCGGCAGCTACGCGGATCGGTACATCGGCGCCCTCGGCACAAATATTCGTTGGTCCGTTGGCCTTATCGGCCGCCTCATCCGCCGTGCCCGCGTCAGGCGGCAGAATACATGCATTTTCCAGCGCCGACCCAAGCCCAGTCAGCGAATCGACGGAAACCTGCAGGACCGGCAGTGCATCAAAAGCCCTGATCTGCCCCGTTTCCCTTGACAGAAAAGGTTCAAAAGCGGCCGCGCCTTCCAACGAAAGCCCTGCCGGAGCCCCGGGCCGAAAGCCACGGGTGACATCTGATTTGCCGAGTTCTGGGGAAACGAACGGGTTCATGATCCTCACGACTTCTGTCGATGACGGGAACGACCATGCCAGCAGGAGGTTACCGCTTCTTTACCTCAACAAGGCAATAACTGCGGATATCACCATCAAACCGGAGATATTTTCGTGAAAATCCCCCCTCATTTGCCTGTGGCACCCCGGAAGGCGCCTGAACAGGCGCAGTCATTGCGCGACAAGGCCGTGGCCCTGGAGGCAGAGTTCCTGACCGAGATGCTGCGCCATGCCGGCCTTGGCGAATCATCCACGACCTTCGGCGGTGGCATTGGCGAGCAACAGTTTGCCTCGTTCCTGCGCCACGAACAGGCGACCGCATTGGCCCATGCCGGCGGGATCGGCCTGGCAGAAACGTTGTTCAAATCACTGGAGAAATCAAACCATGACCACTGATCCGACCGCAGACCCGATCGCGGACCTTGAAGATGTCCTGCGCATGGAACGCAACGCGCTGTTGAATGGTGATCTTGACCAGATCGCCATGATCGTCGAGCGCAAGCAGCAGGTCTTTGAGGCGCTGGAGGGTGCGGATCGCGCGCGCCTGGCCGGCTTGATGCAGCTTGCCGAGGACAATCAGCAGCTTGTGTCAGCCGCACTGAAGGGGATTCGCGCCGCGCAGCTGCGGTTGTCACAGATCAGAAACGCGGCATCCAGCCTTGCAAGCTATGACAAGAACGGCCAGGCGCGCACCATCGGCGCAGAGACGTCGTCGTTGGAGCGGCGGGCGTAAACCAATTTATGAAAATGCGGGCTAACTTGGCGCTGTAAGAGATTGGATCTTAGCAAAGAATTAGGTCTTGCCACGCAAGGTGACCCTGCATCCAAGAGATGGCGCGGCGCTGAAAATCCACCGCCGCATTGGTCAGAACACCATGAGTAGCGCCGCAGGCGCGATTTCACAAACCGGGCGCAAAGCGTCCCTTCCGTAAAGGACATGGTATGTCTAGCATTCTGACGAACACCAGCGCGATGGTTGCGCTGCAAACTCTCAAGGGCATCAACTCGGGGCTGGCCAAGACGCAGTCCGAAATCTCGACCGGCAAATCGGTCAACTCGGCCAAGGACAATGCCGCAGTCTGGGCAATCTCGAAGGTGATGGAATCGGACGTCAAGGGCTTTTCCGGCATCTCGGACAGCCTTGCGCTGGGTGAATCGACTGTCGCCGTGGCACGCAAGGCGTCGGAAACGATCACTGATCTGCTGACGCAGATGAAGGGCAAGATTGTTGCAGCCCAGGAAGACAACGTCGACCGCGAAAAGATCCAGACGGATATCACCGCCCTGAAGGATCAGATCGCATCGGTGGTGGGCGCTGCCCAGTTCAACGGCCTCAATCTTGTCGACGGAAGCTCCAGCGCGGACATCCTGTCATCGCTGAACCGGGATTCCTCCGGGAATGTGACCGCTTCGAAAATCTCTGTTGCTGGTGTCAACTTCGCGCAGGATGGATATACGGCGAAGGATGTTTTTGCTGGATCGACCGGCGTATCGACCAGTGGAGATAGCGCCGCTGGCCCGCTGAATGCGGCAGGTGGCACCGCGAACATCGTAATCAACGGTGCTGCGTCGCCCGCCCTTGCTGCCGGTGACAAGTTGAATGTCGCGATTGGGGGCAAGACGGCAACCTACACGGTGACCGACGATGATCTGGCGCAAACCGATGTTTCGGACGCCATTGCCGCTGGTCTGAAGACGGCGATCGACTCTTTGGGGGTCGAAGGCATTTCCATTGATTTTGATGCCGCCAATGACCAACTGGTGCTGACCAATGATGGCACCACGGACCTGTCGTTTGCCGCGTCATTCAAGAATGCGGGTTCAGGTGATCTTGCCAAGCTGGACACGATCGACGTGACCGATGCGTCGACGCTGGGTGCCCAGCTCGTCGACATCGAGACCATGATCGATGGTGCAATCAAGGCGGCGGCCGACTTCGGTTCGGCTGAATCGCGAATTGGCGCACAGGCCGAGTTCATCTCGAACCTGACGGATTCGCTCAAGGCCGGCATCGGTGCGATGGTGGACGCGGATATGGAAGAGGCTTCCGCGCGTCTCCAGGCCCTGCAAACGCAGCAGCAGCTTGGCATCCAGTCGCTGTCCATCGCGAACCAGCAGCCGCAGAACATTCTGTCCCTGTTCCGCTGATATCTGGAGGGGGCGTCGATCGTGCGCCCCCTTTGGCGGCAAAGCCGCAAAATAGTGCATTCAGCCACTGGAAGGACTTCCCGTGAACGCAACACTCATGGCCAAAACGGCCTATGCCGCCCCTGGCGTGCCAACCCGAACCCCGCGCGGCACCGAATACGAGATTTTCGCACGCATCACGCATAGGCTGCAAACCGCTAGGGATCTCGGACCACTAGGCTTTTCGGCGCTTGCTCGAGCAATCTATGACAATCGTCGCTTGTGGACCGCGCTTGCGGCAGATGTAGCAGACCCGGAGAACAAGCTCCCCGCGCCGCTTCGTGCGCGCCTTTTCTATCTCGCTGAATTCACGCAAAGCCACAGCAGGCAGATTCTGTCGGGAAAAGAGTCGGTCGACATCCTGATTGAGATCAACACTGCGATCATGCGGGGGCTACGCCAAGAAGGAAATAACGCATGACTGGCCTCGTCCTGAAACTGGCGCCGAAAGAGCGTGTTTTGATCAACGGCGCCGTTATCGAGAACGGAGAACGGCGATCTCGTCTCGCGATAATGACGCCGAATGCCCATATCTTGCGGCTAAAGGATGCAATTCATCCCACCGAGGTGACTACCCCTGTGCGTCGTGTTTGTTACATTGCTCAACTTGTTTTGTCTGGTGACGTCGATCCGAGTGACGCGAAGATGCAGCTTGTGCGAGGCATAGAGCAATTAAGCCAAGTGCTCACCGATCACGATAGCAGGTCTCAGCTTGCTCATGCAACAGCCGCGGTTCTAGAAGATCAGCACTATCAGGCGCTTAAGGCGTTGCGCGGCCTGTTGCCCCGAGAGGAGCGGCTGTTTGCCGCAGCCAAGGAATGACCTACCGTCCGGTCATTCCGGTTGGCGGTTTCGCAGGATGGAAATTTTTAAAGCGAACGCAAGCTTCACAAAGTGAGACGTTTTCTAACTCACCCGCCATTCGTAGAGACGAACTAAACTTCCGAGACAATATTCGGAGCATCACTACCCCTGAAGAACTTGTTTCCGATAGAAGGCTTCTCAAGGTGGCATTGGGAGCGTTTGGCCTGGACGGAGATATTAATAATAAGTTCTTTGTCAGTAAAGTTCTGAAGGAGGGGGTTTTTGACAAATCGTCTTTTGCGAATAGGCTTTCGGACAAAAGGTACTTTGCCTTATCGAAAGCTTTTGGCTTCGCAGACACCTCCCCTCCACGCACGCAGCTATCCGATTTCGCAGATGAGATCATAGATCAGTATAGGAATCGACAGTTTGAGATCGCCGTGGGCGAGGTTGATGTTAATATGCGACTTGCTATGGCGGCACAGAGAGATATTTCAGAGATTGCGGAAAAATCTGCTACGCCCCGGTCGAAGTGGTATTCAGTGATGGCGTCGCCTTCATTGAGTAACGTCCTCCGCACATCGCTGGGCCTGCCGGAAAGCGTTGGTGCATTGGATGTAGACCAACAAGTTGAAATTTATGCGGCGAAGTCCAAACAGGTTTTCGGATCAGAAGACCCCGGTTACTTTGTGTTACCCGAGAATTCTGAAGTTCTTGTTAAAAGATTCTTTCTTCGTTCTGAAGTTTCACAAGATTTTGGAATTTCTCGGAATGCAGCTGCACTTGCTCTCTTGAAGGGTGCACAGCAAAATAGAATTAATCTAAGATTATAGGCGCAGAGGTCGATTGGGGCACACGCTTGGATCTGATGATGGGTTAGGCAGCCCCTCCCGACGGGACTTAGTTCATCCCAAACAATGGACCCAGGCCAGTGTAACTGCCTTATACCGGCCGTTTCGCAGACCTCTAAAAGCCCACAGGCCCGCGATGATCCAGGCAAGCCATGCCCTAACAGGCCGCTGAAATAGTCCCGGCTCGACAGTGGTTTGAGAACATGATTCACCCTCGGCACGATAACGGCGG
>NZ_JAMJFX010000011.1 GCF_023544865.1 Phaeovulum molybdatiresistens
CCGCGACAAGTTGGCGAAGCTTTTCGGTATTCCGCATGGGTCTTTCCACTGGATGCGCCGGGCCCAGGGCCGGCCGGTTGGTCAGAGGATGGACGGGTGGCTGTCCTCTGTCAACAGTTTGCGATCAGCGCGGTCAATTGATAACAGTTGGCGATTGTTGCGCCGCCGCCTGCCATGCGCTATCGCTAGGGTAATGAATTGAGGTATTTTGCGCATGGTAGAGCCGATCAGATTGAATTCCCTGGCCTCCGAGGTGTTCGACCGCGTGGTCGATGCGATCACATCGGGTGAATTCGAACCGGGTGAAAAACTGTCGGAATCGAATCTGGCGCGGGAACTGGGCATCAGCCGCGGCCCGATCCGCGAGGCGTTGCAGCGCCTGGAAGGCAAGCTGGTGCAGCGCGTCCCGCGCGTCGGCGTGCGGGTGATCGAATTCGGCGCCGATGAACTGCGCCAGCTGTTCTATCTGCGCGAGGCGATGGAAGGCATGGCCGCGCGTCTGGCCGCCGAAAATGTCTCGGACGACTGGCTGGCCGAGGTGGAAGGCATGCTGGGCCGCCACGGTCAAAGCATCCGTGACAGCCATTCCTATCGCCAGAAATCCACCGATGAGGATTTCCATTTCGCTATCGCCCGCGCCTCGGGCTGTGCCAATATCGAACGGTTGCTGCTGAGCGAGGTCTATTATCAGCTGCGCATCCACCGGCTGAAATCGTCCACCCGGCCCGGCCGCGCCGAAGAGGCGCTGGCCGAACATCGCGCGATCTTTGACCGGCTGCGCGCCCGCGACCCCGACGGCGCCGAGGCGGCGATGCGCGCCCACATCCGATCCGCCCGCGAAAGCACCCTGTCGCTGCTGTAACCGATCAGGCCATCACCGCCGGGATCAGCCCGCGCAGCGAATTGCCGACAAACAGCGCCTCGGCCCGGGTCAGGTCGGCGGGGGTCAGGATGCGTTCCACCGCCTCGCCCCGCTCGATCAGATCGCGGCGCAGCACGCCGGGCAACAGGCCGCAGGCCAGCGGCGGGGTGCAAAGCTGCCCGTCCAGCCGCGCGAAGACATTGGTGATCGTGCCTTCGCAAACCTGACCGCGTTCGTTCAGGAACAGCAGTTCATCCACCCCTTCGGGCAGGGCGGCGCGGGCGCGGTCGTAAATCGCGCGATGCGTGGTCTTTACCCCCAGCCAGGGATCGGCGCTGTCCAGCCGTTCCGCCGCGATCCGCAGCCGCCAGGGCGCGGCGACGGGCGGGCAGGGGGCATGGGTCAGCGCGACCCGCCCGCCCGCATCCACCGCGATTCGCACCCGGCGCGGGCCATCGTGGGGCACATCGGCCAGCGCCGCGCGCACCGCGCCCATGTCCAGCGGCAGGCCCAGCCGCGCACAGGTCGCCCGCAGCCGGTCCAGATGCAGATCCAGCCGGACAAAGCCGCCCTGCCCATCGCTGCCCAGTGTCTCGATCACCTGAAAATCTGGCGCGGGCAGGCGGGCAAACCCGGCCTTCAGCAGCGCCTCGGCATATTCGGCGCTGGCGGTGCTGTCATGCACCACGCCGCCACCGACGTTCAGCACCGCCACGCCATCGTCATGCAGGGTCAGCGTGCGGATCGCCACGTTGAACGACATCCGCCCATCGGGCGCCACCCAGCCGATCGCGCCGCAATAGGCATCGCGCGGCGCGGGTTCCAGCTCGCGGATGATTTCCATCGCGCGGATCTTGGGCGCGCCGGTGACCGACCCGCAGGGAAACAGCGCGCGCAGGATCGCGGGCAGGTCAATGCCGGGCAACAGCTGCGCCCGCACGGTCGAGGTCATCTGATGCACGGTGGCATAGCTTTCCACCTCAAACAGCCGCGGAACCCGGACCGAGCCGACCCGGCTGATCCGCGACAGATCGTTGCGCAAAAGATCCACGATCATCAGGTTTTCTGCGCGGTTCTTTTCCGATGCGCCCAGCCAGTCGCGCGCGGCGCTGTCCGCCTCGGGCGTTGGTCCGCGCGCCACGGTGCCCTTCATCGGGCGGGTTTCGATCATGCCGTCGGCATCGACGGCAAAGAACAATTCCGGCGAGCGGGACAGAATCACCGGCCCGCCCAGATCGACCAGCGCGCCGTGGCGCACGGGTTGCGCGCGCCGCAGCGCGGCATAAAGCGCGTCGGGCGTGCCCGTGGCGCGCAGGGTCTGCGGAAAGGTCAGGTTGATCTGATAGCAATCGCCCGCGGCGATATAGTCGCGCACCCGGTCAAACGCTTCGCCATAGCGCGCGGCGTCCCAGGCCGGGCAGGGCGGTGACAGAAAGGCGGGCGCCGGCGCATCCGCCGCCGGGGCGCGGCAGCCGTCAAACACCCCCATCAGGATCAGCGGCACCCGCCGCCCCGCGGGCAGCAGCGGCGCCAGCCGGTCGGTCAGACAGTAGCCCAGTTCATAGCTGAAATAGCCCGCCAGCCAGTGACCCGCGGCCTGGGCGCGCGAAATCTGGTCCAGGGCCGCGGGCACCTGGTCGGGCCCATCGGCCCGGATCAGCCGCAGCGGCGCGTCAAACAGCGTGCCACCGCCCAGCGGGCCTTCGTCGAACAGGATCTTCATGCGGCGCATCCAGGGGTTTCGCAGGTCCAATCGGTCAGGTCGGTATGACAGGCTTGGCCGGGACCAGCCAGCCCCCACCGCCCCCGATACGCGCCGCGCCCCGCGCCGGTTTTGCCGCCCCCCGGATCATTTCCACCCGGCGTGCAAATTGTCACATGCCTGTCACATGGATGAAGCAGAAGTGTCACGCAACAGACGTAACAGGTCGCTTGAGGTCGATCGTGACCCATCCCGATTGTCAGGAGTGATCCATGAACCCGATGAAGCTTTCCGTTTCCGCGCTGGCGATGCTGGCCGTGTCCGCCGGGGCCGCCGCTGCGCGCGACAACGTGCAGACCGCCGGTTCGTCAACCGTGCTGCCCTATGCCACCATCGTCGCCGAGGCCTTTGGCGAAAACTTCGACTTCCCGACCCCGGTGGTCGAATCGGGCGGTTCGGGTGCGGGCCGCAAGAAACTGTGCGAAGGCGTGGGCGAAAACACCATCGACATCGCCAATTCGTCCTCGCGCATCAAGCAGTCGGACATCGATCTGTGCGCCCAGAACGGCGTGACCGAGATCATGGAGGTCCGCTTCGGCTATGACGGGATCGTCTTTGCCAGCGACATCAACGGCGCGGAATTCGCCTTCACCCCGGCCGACTGGTTCAACGCCCTGGCCGCCGAGGTCGTCAAGGACGGCGCCATCGTCGCCAACCCGAACAAGACCTGGGCCGATGTGAACGCCGCCATGCCCGCGCAGGACATCCTGGCCTTCATCCCGGGCACCAAGCACGGCACCCGCGAAGTGTTCGACGAAAAGGTCATCATCGCGGGCTGCGAAGCGAGCGGCGCGCTGGAGGCATTCGCCGCCGCCGCCGGTGGCGATGAAAAAGCCGCCGAAAAGAAATGCATGGCGCTGCGCACCGATGGCGTGTCGATCGACATCGACGGTGACTATACCGAAACGCTGGCCCGCGTGGATGCCAACAAGAACGGCATCGGCGTGTTCGGTCTGTCGTTCTATCAGAACAACACCGACAAGCTGCGCGTCGCCACGATGGACGGTGTCATCCCCACCGTTGAATCGATCGCGGCGGGTGACTACCCGGTGTCGCGTCCGCTGTATTTCTACGTCAAGAAGGCGCATCTGGGCGTGATCCCGGGCCTGAAGGAATACATCGAATTCTTCGTGTCCGATGACATGGCCGGCCCCGATGGTCCGCTGGCCGCCTATGGCCTGGTGTCCGACCCGGAACTGGCCGTGACCCAGCAGGCGGTGGCCGACGAAGTGGTCATGGGCCCGCTGAACTGAAAAATCCCCCGGGCGGTGCCTTCGGGCGCCGCCCAGTCCCGTTTTTGGTGGAATGACCCATGGGCAACGGCCTTCTGACCCTTATCGTGATCGTCCTTGCCGCGGTGGGCTTTGTCGCAGGCCGCGCCCGCGCCATGCAAAGCGCCGGTGGCGACCGCCGCCGCCTGCATTCCCTGCCCATCCATTACGGGCAGACCGTGTTTCTGTTCACCGCTGTCCCGGCGCTTCTGGTGATGGCGGTCTGGCTGCTGGTGCAGCCGATCTTCATTGAAAACAACGTCAAATCCCTGCTTCCGGCCGAGGATGTGGCCCAAGCGGCCTCGGCGGACCTGGTGATGGCCGATGTGCGCCGCCTGGCGGGCGGGCTTGATCTGCTGGCGGCGCGCGGTGCCGCGCCCGGGCCCGATGCCGACCCTGCCGACCTGCGCGCGCGCATGGCCGGGGTGGGCGTGGCCCTGGCATCGGACATCCGCCCCGGTGTGCTGGCGGCCGCCGAACGCTACCGCGCGATGACCGCCACCGCGCGCCTTGCGATGACCATCGCGGTGATCGTGGTGGCACTGGCGGGGCTGGTACTGTCGCTGCGCCGGGTCACGGCGCGGTTTCGCGCGCGCAACGTATCGGAAACCTTTGTCCTGTCGCTGCTGATCGGGTCGTCGCTGGTGGCGGTTCTGACCACGGTAGGGATCGTGCTGTCGCTGGTGTTTGAAACCTGGAACTTCTTTCAGCTTTATCCCGCGCGCGATTTCTTTTTCAGCCTGACCTGGAACCCGCAGTTCCGCGGCGGCTCGGACCTTGGGATCTGGCCGCTTCTGTGGGGCACACTTTATGTGTCCTTCATCGCGCTGCTGGTGGCGGTTCCCGTCGGGCTTATGGCGGCGATCTATCTGTCGGAATATGCCGGGCGGCGGATGCGCGCCGTGGCCAAGCCGCTGATCGAGATGCTGGCCGGTATCCCCACCATCGTTTACGGCGTGTTCGCGCTGGTCACGGTGGGGCCGATGCTGCGCGACTATTTCGCCCAGCCGCTGGGGCTTGGCAGCGGGTCATCCTCGGTGATGACGGCGGGTATCGTGATGGGGATCATGGTCATCCCCTTCGTATCCTCGCTGTCCGATGACATCATCAATGCCGTGCCGCAAAGCCTGCGCGACGGCTCGCTTGGCATGGGCGCCACGCCGTCGGAAACGATCCGGCTGGTGGTGCTGCCCGCCGCGCTGCCCGGGGTGGTGGGGGCGATCCTGCTGGCCGCCAGCCGCGCCATCGGGGAAACGATGATCGTGGTGATGGGCGCGGGGGCGGCGGCGAAACTGTCGCTGAACCCCTTTGAGGCGATGACGACCGTGACCGTCAAGATCGTCAGCCAGCTGACCGGCGATACCGAATTCGCCAGCCCCGAAACGCTGGTGGCCTTTGCCCTTGGCCTGACGCTGTTCGTGATCACGCTGGGGCTGAATGTTCTGGCGCTTTATATCGTGCGCAAATACCGGGAACAGTACGAATGACCGACGCAAGCCTGAACGGGGCCGATGCGCCCGCCCGCCGGCACGGATCGCTGCTGCAGCCCGATGCCCGCACCCGCCGCCGCAATGCCGCCGAGGCGCGCTTTCGCGCCTATGGCCTGACGGCGATCGGCGTGGCGATGGCGGCGCTGATCTGGCTGCTGACCTCGGTGCTGGGCACGGGCGCCGGCGCCTTTCGCCAGACGGTGATCGAATTCCCGGTGGAACTGGTCGAGGCCAAGCTGGACAAATCCGGCAACCGCGACATCGAGGTGATGAAGAAGGTCACCACCATCGGCTATGCCGGCGTGCTGGGCGCGGGGCTGACACAGGCGCTGGCCGATGCGGGCATCGACACCGCAGGCCTTGCGGCCAAGGATGTCACCGGCCTTCTGTCGCAAGAGGCGGCGGCGCAGCTGCGCAATCAGGTGCTGGCCGATCCCGACCTGGTGGGCCAGACCATCACCGTGCGCGCCTTGGCGACGGGGCGGGTGGATGGCTATTACAAGGGCCGCGTCACGATGGAGTCCGCGCAGCTGGATTCCAACGTCAAGCCCGAACAGCTGGCGCTTGCCGACCGGATGCGCGACGCGGGCCTGATGCGGCTGGCCTTCAACCCAGGCTTCCTGACCATGCCCGACGCCTCCGACCAGCGCCCCGAGGCCGCGGGCCTGGGCGTGGCGATCCTGGGGTCGTTCTACATGATGCTGGTGGTTCTGGTGCTGTCGCTGCCGATCGGCGTGGCCGCGTCGATCTACCTTGAGGAATTCGCCCCCCGCAACCGCCTGACCGACCTGATCGAGGTGAACATTTCCAACCTTGCCGCCGTGCCGTCCATCGTCTTCGGCATCCTGGGGCTGGCGATCTTCATCAACTTTGCCGGGCTGCCGCAATCGGCGCCGATCGTGGGCGGGCTGGTGCTGACGCTGATGACGATCCCGACGATCATCATTTCCACCCGCGCCGCGCTGAAGGCGGTGCCGCCGTCCATCCGCGATGCGGCGCTGGGGGTGGGCGCGTCCAAGATGCAATCGGTGTTTCACCATGTGCTGCCGCTGGCCATGCCCGGCATCCTGACCGGCACGATCATCGGGCTGGCGCAGGCGCTTGGCGAAACCGCGCCGCTGCTGCTGATCGGGATGGTGGCCTTTGTGCGCGACTTCCCCGGCGCGCCGCCCGAGGGGTTGTTCGATCCCGCCTCGGCCTTGCCCGTGCAGGTCTATAACTGGACCCAGCGCGGCGACCCGGGCTTTGTCGAGCGCGCATCGGGGGCGATCATCGTGCTTCTGATCTTCCTGATCGCGATGAATGCGCTGGCGATCTTTCTGCGGCGCAAGTTCGAACGCCGCTGGTAACGCCGACACCTGCCATCGGGGCCGTGCGCCCCCCGCCAGATTGCCCGAAGGGAAATTTCATGCACGAAGATCATATCATGTCCGCCTTTGACCGCGATCTGGCGGCGGTGCTGGCCCATGTGCAGCGGCTGGGCGCGCTGGCGGAAACCGCCATTCACGATTCGCTGCGCGCGCTGGATGCCCGCGATGCGGCGCTGGCCGAACAGGTCCGCCAGGGCGATGCCGCGCTGGATGGTCTGGAAGAGCTGATCAACGATGAGGCCGCCCGCATCATCGCGCTGCGCGCGCCGACCGCCGGTGACATGCGCCTTGTGCTGGGCGCGATCAAGATCGCCGCCAGCCTGGAACGCATCGGCGATTATGCCAAGAACATCGCCAAACGCGCGCAGGCGCTGGTCGATGTGGACCCGGTGGGCACCACCACCGGCACGCTGCGCCGGATGGGCGCGGTGGTTGAGGCGATGTTGACCGAAACGCTGGCCGCCTATCAGGCCCGCGATGCCGCCGCCGCCCGCCGCCTGCGCGACCGCGATCAGGAAGTGGACCAGATCTATAACTCGCTGTTCCGCACCTTGCTGACCCATATGATGGAAGACCCGCGGTCGATCAGCGCGGCGATGCATCTGCATTTCGTGGCCAAGAACATCGAACGGATGGGCGACCATGTGACCACGATCGCCGAACAGGTGATCTATCTGGTCGAAGGCCGCCAGCCCGATGAAGACCGCGCCAAGCGCGACACCACCGCGTCAACCGTGCTTCCCAACCCGGGCTGACCGCTTGCCAATTGGCAATCCCCGGGGTGCAGCCCCCGGGGGTGTTCGCCTAGGCCAGCGCGCGTTGCACCGCCGGGCGCGCGGCCATGCGCGCCACATAATCGGCCAGCGCCGGGGGCAGCGTCAGGCCCGCGCGCTCATGCCAGCCCAGCAGATAGAAGGCCGCGGCATCGGCGATGGAATAGGCGCCCAGCATATAGCCGCCGCCCTGCACGCGGTCGGCCAGCGCCTCATACCCCGCCTGCAGCACCGCCCGGCCATGGGCGCGGATGTCTTCCTGCGCGGCGGGATTGTCGGTGAATTTCTGCGGCAACATCGCCAGCGTCGCACCGCGCATGTGCAGGCTGGCGACGATATAGTCGATGAATTCCAGCGCGCGGACCTCGGGTTCAAGGCCCTCGGGCAGTAGGGCCGCTTCGGGCGCGCTGCGCGCCAGCCACAGCGCGATGGCGGGAAATTCCGTCAGCAGGCTGCCATCGGGGCGGATCAGCGCGGGCACCTTGCCCTTGGGGTTTTGCGCCAGATAGTCGGGTTGGCGATGCGCCCCGGTTTTCAGGTCAATGACCCGGGTTTCATATGGGCGCCCGATTTCCTCCAGAATGATCCGGATGCCCAGCGAACACGACCCGGGCGAGTGGAACAAAATCATCATGCGGCCTTTCTGTGGCGGTTCCTGCCGGATACTTGACCGCCTGCGCCCGGCAGGTGCAAGGGGCCTTGGCAGGGGGTGACGTCTGTGTCCACAAGGCGGACGCTTTGCCCGACGCCCTTGCCCGCGCCAAGCCGCGCGATCTGTTGCGCCGATGTTTTTTCAAAGGACCGAAATGACCCAGACCCCGATGTCCCCCTGCCCGCCGCTGACCGATGCCGACTGGCCCGCCGAGATTGCCGATCTGCGCACGGGCTTTGCCGGGGCGCTGAATGTCTATCGCACGATGGCGCATCATCCCGCGCTGCTGCGGGCCTGGGCGCCGCTGCGCCAGCATGTCGTGAAGGATAGCGCCCTTGGCCCCGACAGATCCGAGGTGGTGATCCTGCGCGCGGCGCATCGGATGGGCTCGGCCTATGAATGGGCCCATCACGTCAGCCGGGCGCGGGCGCTTGGCTTTTCGGATGCGCGCATCGCGGCGCTGCGTGGCATGCCTTCGGGCGAAGACGGGCTGATCGCGCGCGCGGTCGATGCGCTGTTCGACCAACGCCACATGCCCCCCGCGCTTGAGGCGGATCTGGCCGCTGCCATCGGCCGGACGGCGGTGATCGACCTGATCGTGACGGTCGGGTTCTATTCGGTGTTGGGCTATCTGCTGATGACCTATGACACGCCGATCGACGCCGCCGTGGCCCAGGAAATGGCCCGCGCGCCGCTGCAGGCGGACGGGTGATCTGTCCGCCTGGCGGACGCCGCGCCATTCGCGCATGCAATCGCCGCCCCGATCCGCCAAGGATGCGGGTGGGAGACAGAGCCGCAGATTGGGGAGAAATCATGCGCTCAGACATCACGATCAGACCGGCCCGCCGGGGCCGGACCGCCATTGCGGGGACGCGGGCATGACCGGCAAGGCACGCTCGGCCGTCATTTCGGCGCTGCTTTACGCCTCGGCGGGGTGCTTCATCCTGGGCGCGGGCGTGACGGTGGTGGATGTCACCCTGCGGGGCCTGGCCGGGCGCAACGTGCCCGCTGCGATCGAACTGACATCGTTCGCGATCGGGCTGGGCGCGCTGCTGGCGATGCCGGTCTGCTATGGCCTGCGCAGCAATGTGACCGCGCGGCTGTTGTCCGAGCTGATGCCCAACCGCTTTGGCAGGCCGCTGTCGCGGCTGGGCGCGGCCAGTGCGGTGGTGTTTGCCGCCGTGCTGTTCTGGGTCATGGCGGGCAATGCGCTGTCCAAGATCGGGTCGCCCGAAACCTCGCGCGATCTGGGGTTGCCGATGCCGGTGCTGCTGGGCCTTGTGGCGGTGTGCCTTGGCCTGTCGCTGCTGGCGGCCCTTGCCGGCCTGTGGTCGGAATGGAGAAAGGCGCGCCCCCATGATTGACGGTCTGATGATGGGTGGCCTCGGCTTTGTCGTGGCCATCGTTCTGATCTTGCTGGAAATTCCGGTTGCCGTGGCGCTGGGTCTGGTGGGCCTTGGCGGGGCTGCGATGATCCTTGGGGTCAGTGCCGCGGCAACCATCGGCGCCACGACGATCTGGGACAGCCTGACGAATTACACGCTGACGATGCTGCCGCTGTTCGTGCTGATGGGCAATCTGGCGGCGCAATCGGGGCTGTCGACGCGGCTGTATCGGTCGATGAGCGCGCTGATCGGGCATCGCCGGGGCGGGCTGTCGCTGGCGACCATCGGCGCGTCTGCGGGGTTCGGGATGATTTCCGGGTCCTCGTTGGCGACGACGGCGACGATGGGCCGGATCGCGCTGCCCGAAATGCGCGCGGCGGGCTATTCGAACGCGCTGGCGGCGGGCACGGTCGCGGCGGGGGGCACGCTGGGCATCCTGATCCCGCCGTCCACGGTGCTGGTGATCTATGCCTTCATCGCGGAACAGTCGATCCGGGCGATGCTGCTGGCGACCGCCGGGCCGATCCTGATTGCCGTGACGCTTTATGCGCTGGCGGTCTGGCTGCCGATCCGGTTTGGCTGGCAGGCCGCGCCGGAACGCGTCCGCGCCGACCGGGCCGAGCGGCGCGCCGCGATCCGCGAACTGGTGCCGCCGGTGGGGGTGTTCGGGCTGATCATGGGCGGGCTTTACACCGGCCTGTTCACCGCCAACGAAACCGCCGCGATCGGCGCGGCCGTGGTGCTGGCCTATGGTGTGCTGTCGCGCCGCCTGTCCTGGGCAGGGTTCCTGGAGGCGGCGATGGATACCGCGCTGACCTGCGGGGCGCTGTATCTGGTGCTGATCGCGGCCAATCTGTTCAACTTCTTCCTGGCGCTGTCGGGTCTGCCGTTCTCGCTGACGTCCATGTTCGCGGGGGTGCTGGACAGCCCGTTGACAGTGATCCTGATGATGCTGGTGATCTATCTGGTGCTGGGCACCTTGATGGACAGTCTTGCGATGCTGCTGCTGACGGTGCCGCTGTTCGTGCCGGTGGCGCAGGCGGCGGGGATCGACCTGATCTGGTTCGGCATTTTCGCGGTGATGGTCGTGGAAATGGGCCTGATCACGCCGCCGGTGGGGATGAACCTGTTCGTTCTGAAGACCACCAACCCCGAAATCCGGATGGTTGAGCTGTGGAAGGGTGTCACGCCCTTTGTCCTGGCCGATCTGATCCGCGTGCTGATCATCATTGCCCTGCCCGCCATCGTGCTGTGGCTGCCGCAAAACGCCTTCTGACAATCGCAATCCTAGGGAGGGATGCCAAATGACCATGTTGAAACGCCTTGTTGCCGGCACTGCGCTTGGCCTGATCGTCGCTTCGGGCGCGCAGGCGCGGGAAATGCGCGTCTCCTCGTTCGAGCCGCCGCAGGGTTTTTATTCGGCGCAGATCCTGCAGGCCTGGATTGACCAGGTGAACCCCAAGCTGTCGGCGGGCAATGCCTTCAAGCTGTATCCCGGTTCGATGCTGGGCGCGCCGCCCGCGCAGGCCGAACTGGTTAAGGCCGGGGTGGCAGATATCGCGCTGGTCGTGCCGACCTATACCCCGGGGCTGTTCCCGATGTCGGGCGTGGTCGAGGTGCCGGGCATCGCCCAGACCTCGACGCAAGGGACGGCGGTGCTGAACGCGCTGGCCGATGAAGGCGCGCTGGCGGCGGAATATGCCGATTACAAGATCATCGCGTTGTTCACCACGCCGGGCTATCGGCTGCTGATGACGGGCGATGGTGCGGATGAACCGGGCGATCTGAAGGGGCTGAAGCTGCGCACGCCGTCGCCCTTTGGCACCAAGCTGCTGGAGATGATGGGCGCGTCGGGCGTGTCGATCCCCGCGCCGCAGGTCTATGAAAACCTGGAACGCGGTGTCGTGTCGGGCGCGGTCTGGGTGTTTGACGCCTACAAGACCTTCCGCCTGGATGAGGTGGCCCCCACCGTCACCACCACGCGCATCACCGCCTCGCCGATGGCGATCCTGATGAACAAGGCCACCTATGACGCCCTGCCCGAGGCTGACCGCGCCGTGATCGACGCAATGGCGGGCCGCACGGCGGCCGAATGGGTCGCGGGTGTGGTCGATGCCGCCGATGCCGCGCTGGAACAGGGGTTCCGTGATGCGGGCAAGGTGACCTTCATCGACCAGGAAGGCGAGGCCGCCGCGGCCTGGATGGCCGCGTTGTCCACCGCGCCCGAGGCCTGGGTCGCCGGTCAGGCCGATCCGGCGGCGGCGCGCGCCGTTCTGGACCGCGCCGTTGCGGTTGCGGCTGACGCGGCGGCGAACTGACACGATCCCCTGTCCGTCTGATGGACGGGCAGGGGCCTGCCCCTTGGGTCCGGCGCGGGGCTGCGCCAAAGCGGGGCAAACATCACGAAACAAGGATGCGAACCATGGCGATTTCGGCACTGGGCTATCTTGGCGTGCGCTCTGACAAGTTGGAGGACTGGTCGGATTTCGCGGGCAAACTGTTGGGAATGCAGAAGATCGACCGCGGCGGCAAGGCGCTGGCCTTCCGCATGGACGACCGGATGCAGCGGCTTCTGGTGTCGGATGAACCCGGCGAGACACTGGCCTTCATGGGCTGGGAGGTTGAGCATAAATCCGACCTGCAGACCTATGCCGCGCGGCTGGATGCGGCGGGGGTGGTCGTGCACCTGGGGTCGCGCGAACTGGCCGACCGGCGTTTTGTGGCCGATCTGATCTGGTTCGAAGACCCGATGGGCAACCGGGTGGAACTGTTCTACGGGCCGATGATCGCATCGGACCCCTTCGTGCCGGGGCGGCCGATTGACGGGTTCAACACCGGGCCGCTGGGCATGGGCCATGCGGTGCTGCATGTGAAGGACATCACCGTGATGCTGCCCTTCTACCGCGACCTGCTGGATTTCCATGTCTCGGATTACGGGCTGGTGCCCTATGGGCTGTATTTCTTCCATGTGAACAACCGCCACCACAGCTTTGCGATGGTTGGTTCGGGTCAGGCGGGGTTCCATCATTTCATGGTCGAATTCCAGAACCTGGACGATCTGGGGCAGGGCTATGACCTGGCGCAGCTGGAAGAGGGACGCGTGGCCTATACGCTGGGCCGGCACACCAATGACTACATGACGTCCTATTACGCGCATTCGCCGTCGGGCTTCTTTGTCGAAAACGGCTGGGGCGGGCGGCAGATCGACCCCGCGACATGGGAACCGCATGAAACCCACGACGGGCCCAGCTTCTGGGGGCATGAACGGCTGTATCTGACCGAGGAGGGCGGGCGCAAACGGCTGCGCGACATGCGGCTGGATGCGGCCGCGCGCGGGCGTCGGGCGCCGCCGATGGCGGATTGCCCGTGGCTGTTCGGGGAACTGGCGAAACAGGGGGGCCGGGGATGACGCGGCAGGACATGATGCAGACCGAGGAAGATTTTGACGTTGCAATCGTCGGCTATGGCCCCGCCGGGGCCACGCTGGCGCATCTGCTGGGGGAATGCGGGCTGAAGGTGGCGGTGCTGGAACGCGAAAGCGCCGCCTATCACCTGCCGCGCGCGGTGCATTTCGACGCCGAGGTGATGCGGGTTTTCCAATGGATCGGCGTGGCGGAAAAGATCGAACCCCTGACCGCCTATCACCCCGGCATGCGCTTCATTGACCCGGATGGCAAGCTGCTGCTGGATTGGCCGCGCCCGCAGGGCACCGGCCCGCAGGGCTGGCGCGCGAATTACCGGTTCCATCAGCCGGATCTGGAAAAGATCCTGCGCGATGATCTGACCGAACGGCCCGGCGTCAGCATCCGCACCCGTTGCGATGTGTTCCTGGTGGAAGACCGGGGCGATCACGTCCATCTGCGCTATGAGGATATGTCTTGCGGGCGGGTGCGGCACCTGCGGGCGAAATATGTGGTGGGCTGCGATGGCGCGCGGTCGCTGATCCGGCGGTTCATCGACACCGGGATGGAGGATTACGGCTTCCACGAACGCTGGTTGGTGGTCGATGTGATCCTGAACCAGGACAAGCCGGAACTGGGCGACCATTCGATCCAGTATTGCAACCCGGCGCGGCCCGCGACCTATGTGCGCGGCCCCTTCCTGCGCCGGCGCTGGGAAATCACCGTGCTGGAGGGCGAAGACCCCAATGCCATCACCCAGCCCGAGGCGGTGTGGAACCTGCTGTCGCCCTGGCTGCGCCCGGATGAGGCGCGGCTGGAACGCACGGCGGTCTATGTGTTCCATTCGCTGGTCGCCGATGACTGGCGGCGCGGGCGGCTGATCCTGGCGGGCGATGCCTGCCACCAGACCCCGCCCTTCATGGGGCAGGGCATGTGCGCGGGTGTGCGCGATGTGGCCAACCTGTATTGGAAACTGGCGCTGCTGTGTCAGGGCAAGGTCACGGGTGACGCGGCGCAGGCGCTGCTGGACAGCTATCAATCCGAACGCAAGCCCAATGCCCGCGAATATATCCAGACCGCGGTGCGGCTGGGCGGGCTGATCAACACCTGCGGCACCGAGGCGGCGCTGCGCGCGGCCCTGCCGGTGGGCGATGGCACCGCGCGGATGACCTCGATCGCGCCGCCGATCGGGCCCGGGCTGGGCCACGGGCCGCTGGCCGGGCGGCTGTTTGGCCAGCCGCGTCTGGCCGATGGCCGGCTGATGGACCGCGCCTTCGCGCATCGTTTCGTGGTGGTGGCCCATGCCGATCTGGCCCAGGGCCTGACCCTGCCCGAAGGCGTGGCGCTGGTCACCACCGACACCGCGCCCGACGCTGCGGCGCATCTTGAACGTCTGGGCGCGCGCGCGACCGTGCTGCGCCCCGATCGCCACACGCTGGGCGGCGCCGATACACGGGCCGAGCTGCAGGACCTGCTGGCCCGCGTCCTGCCCGCCCCGATCCCTACCCCTGAACCGGAGATGGTCTGACCCATGAAACTTTGTTCCTTTTCCAAAGACGGCCGCGCCAGCTATGGCCTTGTGACCGAGGCCGGCATCGTCGATCTGGGCAAGCGCCTGCCCGAGGCCACCTTGCGCGATTTTCTGGCCGCGGGCGATATGGGCCGCGCTGCCGCGCTGGCCGGTGAACCCGCCGATTACGCCTTTGACGCGGTGGACCATGCGCCCGTGATCCCGAACCCCGACAAGATCATCTGCGTGGGGCTGAACTATCACGCCCATGTGCAGGAAACCGGCCGGACCGAGACCACGAACCCGGTCCTGTTCGCCCGCTACGCCGGTAGCCAGATTGGCCACGGCGCAGCATTGATCAAGCCGCTGGAATCGGATGAATTCGATTACGAAGGTGAACTGGCCGTGATCATCGGCAAGGAAGGCCGCCGCATTTCCGAGGCCGATGCGCTGGATCACGTCGCGGGCTATGCCTGCTATAACGACGCATCCGTCCGCGATTGGCAAAAACACACGCATCAGTTCATGCCCGGCAAGACCTTTGCCGCGACGGGGGGCTTTGGTCCCTGGATGGTGACGGCCGATGAAATCCCCGATCCGACGAAGCTGCATCTGCAGACCCGTCTGAACGGGCAGGTGGTGCAGGACACCGGGGTCGATCTGCTGATCACCTCGATCCCGCGGCTGATCGCCTATTGCTCGACCATCCTGCCGCTGCTGCCGGGCGATGTGATCGTGTCGGGCACGCCGGGCGGTGTGGGCGCGCGGCGCAACCCGCCGCTGTGGATGCGCGATGGCGATGTCTGCGAGGTCGAGATTTCCGGCATCGGCACGCTGTCGAACCCGATCAAGGCCGAGGGCTAAGCCTTTCGCCCCCCGGCGGGCCGTGGCATGGTGGCGCAATGACCGACGCCCCCGATCCGCCCCGGCCCGATGCACCCAGGAAAGAGACCGTGCGCGCCCTTGCGCGCGGTCTTGCCATTTTGCGCCATGTGAATGCGATGGGGGAATCGCGCCCGTCCGAAATCGCCCAGGCGCTTGGCCTGGCGCGGCCCACCGTCTATCGCCTGCTGGAAACCCTGGAGGAGGAAGGCTATGTCGCTTTTTCCGCCAGTTCCAACCGCGTCCGGGTGACGCGGATGGCGGCGGCGCTGGGGGACGGGTCGGCGATCACCTCGCAGATCTGTCAGGTGGCCGGGCCGATCTTTGCGCGCCATTCGCTGAAGCTGTTGTGGCCGCTGGACCTGACGGTGCATGAAAACGCCGCGATGGTCATTCAAGAAACCACCCATGCCCGGTCGCCCCTGTCGATTGACCGCGGCATGACCGGATACCGGCTGCCGATGCTGCGGTCCTCGGCGGGGCGGGCCTATCTGGCGCATTGCAGCCCCGGCGAACGCGACATCATCCTGGAACATGTGCGCAGGCTGGGCGAACCGGCGGATCTGCCGTTTCTGGACCCCGACCGCCTGAACCATTTGTTGCAGGACGTGGTGCAAAAGGGCTTTGCCATCCGCGACGGGGCGGAATTCCGCCCCCATACGGCATCCATCGCGGTGCCGATCCTGCGCGACGGGGCGGTGCTGGGTTGTATTTCCATCATCTGGATCGCCAGCGCCATGAGCACATCGAAGGCGATTGAAACCAGCCTGACGCCGCTGCGCCGGATGGCGGCGGAAATCCTGAAGGAACTGCGCGCGACCCCCGGCTGATCCGGGGGTCAGAAGGCGCCCATCATCTCGCGCCGGCGGGGCAACAGGATGGTCAGCAGGCCAAGCGCGGGCATCCAGGCGCAAAGCGCATAGACAAAGTCGATCCCGCGCAGGTCGGCCAGAACCCCCAGCACCGCGGCGGCAATCCCGCCCATGCCAAAGGCAAAGCCAAAGAAGATCCCCGCGATCAGCCCCACCCGCCCGGGCACCAGTTCCTGCGCAAAGACCACGATCGCCGGGAAGGCCGAGGACAGGATCACCCCGATCACCACCGACAGAACCCCGGTCCAGAACAGATCTGCATGCGGCAGCAGCAGGGTAAAGGGCAGAACGCCCAGGATGGAAAACCAGATCACCCCCAGCGTGCCGAACCGGTCGCCCAGCGGGCCGCCCAGCATCACGCCCGCCGCCATCGCGCCCAGGAACAGGAACAGCATCATCTGGGACTGCTGGGTGGTCAGGTCGAACCGTTCGATCAGGAAGAAGGTGTAATAGCTGGAAATGCTGGCGGTATAGGTGTTCTTGGAAAAGACCAGCAGCGCCAGAACCGCGATCGCGCCAATCACCCGACGGCGCGGCAGCGGCAGGCTGCGCGAGGCCGCCGCCCGTCCGGCATTGGCCCGCGTCCAGCGGCCATACCAGGCCCCCACCTGCGACAGCACCAGAATGCCCACCAGCGCCATGATCGAAAACCACGCGATGCTGGGCCGGCCCAGCGGCACCACGATAAAGGCCGCCAGCAGCGGGCCGATGGCGGTGCCGAAATTGCCGCCCACCTGAAACAGCGATTGCGCCGTGCCGAACCGCCCGCCCGAGGCCATGCGCGCCACGCGCGACGCCTCGGGGTGGAAGACGGCGGACCCAAGTCCGATCATCATCGCCCCGGCCAGCAACAGCGCATAGCTGTCGGCCGTCGCCAGCAGCACCAGCCCCCCCAGCGACATCGCCATGCCCACCGGCAGCGACATCGGCTGCGGATGGCGGTCGGTGACCAGCCCCACCACCGGTTGCAACAGCGATGCGGTGACCTGAAAGGCAAAGGTCATCAGGCCGATCTGCCAGAAATCCAGCGCGAATTCCGCGCGCAGCAGCGGATAGATGGCCGCCAGCAGCGACTGCATCACATCGTTCAGCATGTGGCACAGGCTGATCCCCATCAGAACCAGCCACGTCGTCTTGCCCGCCGCCTGCGCCTGAACCGTTGCCATTGCGATCCCCGAAATCCCTTTGGCCCGTTGTCCCGGCTTGCGGCGCGCAACGCAAGCCCGATCTGGGGCGCTAGCGCAACATCCCGGCCAGCCGGGCCTGCACGTCGCGCATCTGGGCCAGGAAGGCCGCCTGCAGATCGGCGGCGGGCATGGTAAAGGCCGATACGCCGACGTTCAGCGCCGCCACCACCTGACCGCGCGCGTTCACGATGGGCAGGGCGATGGAACACAGGCCCGTCTCGACCTCTTGGTCGATCACGGCAAAGCCCTGTTCGCGGACGCGGGCGATTTCGGCCAGGATCTGATCCGGGTCGGTGCGGGTGCGCGGGGTGCGCGCCGTGGGCGGATGGGCCGCCAGCAGATCGCGCACCGCCGCGTCGGGCAGGGCGGCCAGCAGCACCCGGCCCATTGACGTGCAATGCGCCGGCAGCCGCGATCCGGGCATCAGGTTGATCGACATCACCCGCCGCTGCGCCGCCCGCGCGACATAGACGATTTCCGCCCCGTCCAGGATCGAGACGGATGAACTTTGCCCGATCCGGTCGGACAGATCATCCAGCAGCGGCTGCACGATCTGCGGCAGCGGCATCGTGGCCAGGCACGCCGTGCCCAGCCGCAGCACCCGCGGGGTCAGGGTAAAGAACTTGCCGTCGTAATCGGCATAGCCGTGATGGGCCAGCGTCAGCAGGCAGCGCCGCGCGGTGGCGCGGTCCAGGCCCGATGCGGCGGCAACCTCGGCAATCGATTGGCGGGGGCGCTCGGCGGTGAAGGTTTCAATCACCGCCAGCCCCTTCGCCAGCCCCCCCATGATGTCGCGTTCAGTGATCATGGCCCCTCGGATTTGTGCGATATGTGAACAAAGATTGCATATCGCACATTTTGGCTGGACGCAACGGCACCGCGAACCTATCCCCAAGCTGCGGCCGGATCGCGGCCGACAGGAGGATTGCAGATGGACAAGACTGTGCCTGATCTTGCCGCGGCGGTGGCGGGGATCCAGGATGGCATGACCGTGATGATCGGCGGCTTCGGCGGATCGGGCGCCCCGATCGAGCTGATCCATGCGCTGATCGACCGCTTTCTGGCCACCGGCCACCCGCGCGATCTGACGGTGGTGAACAACAATGCGGGCAACGGCCATGTCGGCCTTGCCGCGCTGATCGAGGCGGGGATGGTGCGCAAGCTGATCTGTTCCTTCCCGCGCTCTGCCGATCCGGTGGTGTTCACCGAGCTGTATCAGGCGGGCAAGATCGAACTGGAACTGGTGCCGCAGGGCACGCTGGCCGAACGCATCCGCGCGGGCGGGGCGGGGATACCGGCGTTTTACACCCCCACCAGCTATGGCACCGATCTGGCGGCGGGCAAGCCGGTGGCGGAATTCGACGGCCGGCCCTATGTGCAAGAACGCTGGCTGAAGGCCGATGTGGCGCTGGTCAAGGCGCATCTTGGCGACCGGCTGGGCAACCTGACCTATCGCATGGCGGCGCGCAACTTTGGCCCGCTGATGTGCATGGCGGCGGCGCATACGGTGGTGCAGGTGTCGCGCATCGTCGAGCCCGGCGCGATCGACCCCGAGGCCGTGGTGACCCCCGGCATCTTCGTGCAAGCCGTGGTCGAGGTGCCCAACCCCGCCCAGGAAGAAGACCTGAACCGCGCGCGCGCGGTCTATCCGCAGGTGGCGCAATGACCGTGAAACTGACCCCCACACAAATGGCCTGGCGCGCGGCGCAAGACATTGCCGATGGCGCCTATGTCAACCTTGGCATCGGCTTTCCCGAAATGGTGGCGCGCTTTCAGCCGCCGGGCCGCGAGGCGATCTTTCACACCGAAAACGGCATCCTGGGCTTTGGCGAGGCGCCGGCCCCCGGCACCGAGGATTGGGATCTGATCAATGCCGGGAAAAAGGCGGTGACGATCAAGCCCGGCACCGCGTTTTTCCACCATGCCGACAGCTTTGCCATGGTGCGCGGCGGGCATCTGGATGTGGCGATCCTGGGCGCCTATGAGGTGGCCGAGAATGGCGATCTGGCGAACTGGTCCACCGGCCCGCGCGGCGTTCCGGCGGTGGGCGGTGCGATGGATCTGGTGCATGGCGCCAAGCGCGTGGCGGTGATGACCGACCATGTCACCAAGGACGGCAAGCCCAAACTGCTGAAGCGCTGCACCCTGCCGCTGACCGGGGTGGGCTGCGTCACGCGGGTCTATTCCAGCCTTGCGGTGATCGACATCGAAGGCGGGCGGTTCGTGCTGCGTGAAAAGCTGCCCGGCCTGCCGTTTGACGAACTGCAGTCCCTGACCGGGGCCGAGCTGCATACGCCCGACCCGGTCGCCGACCTTATCGTTCCGGAGCTGTGACATGACCGACGTTTTCATCTGCGATTACATCCGCACCCCCATTGGCCGCTATGGCGGCAGCCTGTCGGCGGTGCGCCCCGATGATCTGGGCGCGGTGCCGCTGCGCGCGCTGATGGCGCGCAATGCGGGCGTCGATTGGGACGCCGTGGACGATGTGATCTATGGCTGCGCCAACCAGGCGGGCGAGGATAACCGCAACGTCGCGCGCATGTCGGTGCTGCTGGCGGGCCTGCCGGTGGGGGTGACGGGGACCACCGTCAACCGGCTGTGCGGGTCGGGCATGGATGCGGTGCTGATGGCCGCGCGCGCCATTGCCGCCGGCCAAGCCGATCTGATGATCGCGGGCGGCGTCGAAAGCATGAGCCGCGCACCCTTTGTCATGCCCAAGGCCACCAGCGCCTTTTCGCGCGACAATGCGGTTTATGACACCACCATCGGCTGGCGTTTCGTGAACCCGGCGATGCATGCCGCCTATGGCACCGATTCCATGCCCCAGACCGGGCAGAACGTGGCCGATGATTACGGCATCGACCGCGCCGCGCAGGATGCGATGGCGCTGGCCAGCCAGGCAAAGGCCGCTGCGGCGCAGGCCAACGGGCGGCTGGCGGCGGAGATCACCCCGGTCACCATTCCCCAGCGCAAGGGCGAGGCGCTGGTGGTGGATCGCGACGAACACCCCCGCGCCACCACGCCCGAGGCGCTGGCGAAACTGAAGCCGCTGTTCGCCAATGGCTCGGTGACGGCGGGCAATGCCAGCGGCGTGAACGATGGCGCGGCGGCGCTGATCCTGGCCTCGGCCGCGGCGGCCAAGGCGCATGGCCTGACCCCGATCGCGCGCGTTCTGGGCGGGGCCACGGCGGGTGTGCCGCCGCGGATCATGGGCATCGGCCCGGCGCCGGCCAGCCAGAAGCTGATGGCGCGGCTGGGTCTGGCGCAGTCCGATTTCGACGTGATCGAGCTGAATGAGGCCTTTGCCGCCCAGGGCATCGCCACGCTGCGTCAGCTGGGCATCGCCGATGATGACCCGCGCGTGAACCCCAATGGCGGCGCCATCGCGCTTGGTCACCCCCTGGGCATGTCGGGGGCGCGGATCACCGGCACCGCGGCGCTGGAACTGCAGCGCCAGGGCGGGCGGCGGTCGCTGTCGACGATGTGCATCGGCGTGGGCCAGGGCATCGCGATCGCGCTGGAACGCGTCTGATCTGGCGTTGACGTTGACCTGATCCGGACCCGGCGGCTTGCCCGCCGGGTTTTTTGTTGGCCCGCCGCAACGAAAAACCCCGGCCGATACGGGCCGGGGTTGCGCCCCGGGGCGCGCGCGCGCCGGGGATCGGTTTGCCCCCCGCACGCCGTGGCGCGGGGGGCAATATTGGATCACGCCTGCAGATCGAAGCGGTCGGCGTTCATCACCTTGGTCCAGGCCGCCACAAAGTCCTGCACGAACTTTTCGGCGTTGTCGTCCTGGGCATAGACCTCGGCATAGGCGCGCAGGATCGAGTTCGAGCCGAACACCAGATCGACGCGCGTCGCGGTGAACTTGGCCGCGCCCGAGGTGCGGTCAACGATCTCATACAGATTGTTGGCCTTGGGCACCCATTTGAAGCCCATGTCGGTCAGCGTCACGAAGAAGTCGTTGGTCAGCGCGCCGACGCGGTCGGTGAACACGCCATGCGCCGTGCCGCCGAAGTTGGTGCCGATCACCCGCATGCCGCCCATCAGAACGGTCATTTCGTTCGCGGTCAGGCCCATCAGCTGCGCCCGATCCAGCATCAGCTCTTCGGGGCTGACGACATAGTCCTTCTTCAGCCAGTTGCGGAAGCCGTCGGCGACGGGCTCCAGCCACTTGAAGCTGTCGGCATCGGTCATCGCATCGGTCGCGTCACCGCGGCCCGCGGCAAAGGGCACCTCGATGTCAAAACCTGCGGCCTTGGCCGCCTGTTCGACACCGTAGTTCCCGGCCAGCACGATCACGTCGGCCACGCTGGCGCCGGTTTCGGCCGCGATCGGTTCCAGCACCGACAGGACACGCGCCAGGCGGGCCGGCTCGTTGCCTTCCCAGTCCTTTTGCGGGGCCAGACGGATGCGGGCACCGTTCGCCCCGCCGCGATAGTCCGACCCGCGGAAGGTGCGCGCCGAATCCCAGGCGGTGGCGACCATGTCGGCAACCGACAGGCCCGACGCCGCGATCTTGGCCTTGACCGCCGCCACGTCATAGGACGTGTTGCCAGCCGGAACGGGGTCTTGCCAGATCAGCACTTCCTTGGGCGCTTCCGGGCCGATGTAGCGGGTGTTCGGCCCCATGTCGCGGTGGGTCAGCTTGAACCAGGCGCGGGCAAAGACTTCGCTGAAATAGTCCGGGTCCTTGTAGAACCGTTCCGAGATTTCGCGATAGATCGGGTCCTTGATCATGGCCATGTCGGCATCGGTCATGATCGGGTTGTAGCGGATCGACGGGTCTTCGACGTCCACCGGCTTGTCTTCTTCCTTGATGTTCACCGGTTCCCACTGCCAGGCGCCGGCGGGCGACTTCTTCAGTTCCCAGTCATAGGTGAACAGCAGGTAGAAATAGCCGTTGTCCCATTTCGTCGGATGGGTGGTCCAGGCGCCTTCGATGCCGCTGGTCACGGTGTCGCGCCCAATGCCGCGGCTGTTGTGGTTGTTCCAGCCCAGGCCCTGTTCGGTCACATCCGCGGCTTCCGGGGCAGCGCCCAGGTTTTCGGCGCGGCCGTTGCCGTGGCATTTGCCGACGGTGTGGCCACCGGCGGTCAGCGCGACGGTTTCTTCGTCGTTCATCGCCATGCGGGCGAAGGTTTCACGCACCTGCAGCGCGGTTTTCAGCGGATCGGGGTTGCCGTTCACGCCTTCGGGGTTGACGTAGATCAGGCCCATCTGCACGGCGGCAAGCGGGTTTTCCATCGTCGAGGGATCTTCAAGGTTGCCATAGCGTTCGTCGGACGGCGCCAGCCATTCCTTTTCCGAACCCCAGTAGACGTCCTTTTCGGGATGCCAGATGTCGTCACGGCCAAAGGCGAAGCCAAAGGTTTTCAGGCCCATCGATTCATAGGCCACGTTGCCGGCCAGGATGATCAGGTCGGCCCAGGACAGCTTGTTGCCGTATTTCTTCTTGATCGGCCACAGCAGGCGGCGGGCCTTGTCAAGGTTGGCGTTGTCCGGCCAGCTGTTCAGCGGCGCGAAACGCTGGTTGCCGGTGCCGCCACCGCCACGGCCATCGGCCACGCGATAGGACCCCGCCGCGTGCCAGGCCATGCGGATCATCAGGCCGCCGTAATGGCCCCAGTCCGCCGGCCACCAATCCTGGCTGTCGGTCATCAGCGCGGTCAGGTCGGCTTTCACCGCCGCCACGTCCAGGCCCTTGACCGCTTCGCGATAGTTGAAGCCTTTCAGCGGGTTGGTCTTGGTGTCGTGCTGGTGCAGGATGTCCAGGTTCAGCGCATTGGGCCACCAATCCATCACCGAGGTGCCCGACGCGGTGTTCGCGCCGTGCATGACGGGGCATTTGCCCGTTGATTTCATATCATTTCCGTCCATCTTTTCCTCCGGCTAAGGCCATCAAACGTCACAACTTCAAACCGTTCGGGGGATCGCAAATCCACGCGCCCCTGTCGATTGGAATCACGGATAGCACAGGTGTTCGATAAATAGAATTTTCATTTTCTAATCGCTGCGATATGAAAGTTTTATGAATCAAATCTCGATCCGCCACCTGCGCTACTTTGAGGCGCTTGCCCAGCACGGCCATTTCGGCCGCGCCGCCGAGGCCTGCGCAATCTCGCAACCCGCGTTGTCGTTGCAGATGAAGGAACTGGAACAGATCCTGGGCACGCCGCTGATCGAACGGGGCGCGCGCCAGATCCGCCTGACCGCCACGGGCGAGGCCTTTGCCACCCGGGCCCGCGCGATCCTGCGCGCGATTGATGAGCTGGCCGATCTGGCACGCGCCTCGGCCGGGCCGCTGACGGGGCGGCTGCGGATCGGGGTGATCCCGACGGTCGCGCCCTATCTGCTGCCCCGGGTGATCCAGATGCTGGGCGTGCGCTTTCCCGACCTTGACCTGCGCCCACGTGAGGCGGTGACCGGCAAGCTGGTCGAGGATCTGAACGAAGGCCGGCTGGATGTGGCCATCGTGGCGCTGCCGGTGTCCGAACCCTCGCTGGCCGAACATCCGCTGTTCACCGAGGAATTCGTGCTGGTCCGCCCCGCCACCGATGCCGCGCGCCCGGTGCCCAACCCCGAGGCGCTGCGCACCATGCGCCTGCTGCTGCTGGAAGAGGGGCATTGCTTCCGCGATCAGGCCCTGTCGTTTTGCAAGATGTCCGCCGCCGCCCCCAGCGATTTGATGGAGGGCAGTTCCCTGTCCACCCTGGTGCAGATGGTGGGGGCGGGGATCGGCGTCACGCTGATCCCGCAGATGGCGGTGGCGATCGAAACCAGCACCGCGCCGGTCTCGGTCGCGCGCCTGCCCGCGCCGGTGCCCGAACGCACCATCGGCCTGGTCTGGCGCAAGACCAACCCGCTGGGCCAGCAGTTCACCGCGCTGATCGACATCGTGAAGGCCGCCGCGCGTTAGGCGCCGGTCAGCCGCGCGCCGGTTTGCGCATCGAACAGGTGGCACTGGCCGGGGTCGATGGACAGGCGGATCTCGGGGTCGGGCGGGGCGGTGTCGGTGACGGTGCAGACCGCCGCGCTGTCCCCGATCTGGCCGTGCAGCAGGCGCGCGTGGCCCAGTTCCTCGACATGGCGCAGTCGCATGCGGATCGGCCCGGCGGGATCGCGGCGCAGATCCTCGGGGCGGATGCCCAGCGTCACGGGGCCACCCGCGCGCGTCATGGGCGCAACCGCCGCCCCGGCCAGATGCAGCTGGCCATCGGCAATCTGCGCGGGCAGCAGGTTCATCGCGGGCGCCCCGATGAAGCCCGCGACAAAGGTGGTGGCGGGGTGGCGATATACCTGCAGGGGCGTGCCGATCTGTTCGATCCGGCCCGCGTTCAGCACCACCAGCCGGTCGGCCAGCGTCATCGCCTCGACCTGGTCATGGGTGACATAGACCGATGTGGTGCCCAACCGGCGCTGCAGCTGGCGGATCTCGCTGCGCATGGTGACGCGCAGCTTGGCATCCAGGTTCGACAGCGGTTCATCGAACAAAAAGGCGGCCGGTTCGCGCACGATGGCCCGGCCCATGGCCACGCGCTGGCGCTGCCCACCCGAAAGCTGGCGCGGCTTGCGGTCCAGATAGGGGCCGATTTCCAGGATCTGGGCGGCCTCGGCCACGCGCCGGTCAATTTCATCGCGCGGGGTGCCGCGGTTCTTCAGCCCATAGGCCAGGTTCTGGCGCACCGTCATATGGGGATAAAGCGCATAGTTCTGAAACACCATCGCGATGTTGCGATCTGCCGGTTCCACGGTGTTCACCACCCGCTCGCCAATGCGGATGGTGCCCTCGGTCACGGTTTCCAGCCCCGCGATCATCCGCAGCAGGGTCGATTTGCCACAGCCCGAGGGCCCGACCAGCACCACGAATTCGCCCGGCGCGATGTCGATCGACATGCCCGACAGGGCCCGTGTGCCCCCGGCATAGGTCTTGCCGACGTTGTCCAGCGTGATTGCGGCCATGTCACTTCTCCGTCTCGATCAGGCCTTTCACGAAAAGCCGTTGCATCGCGATCACCACCAGAACCGGCGGCAGCATTGCCAGCACCGCCGAGGCCATGATCAGGTTCCAATAGGGTTCGGCATCCGCGGTTTCCGCCATCCGCTTGATCGCCGCGACGATGGTATAGAACCGTTCATCCGTCGTGATCAGCAGCGGCCACAGATACTGGTTCCAGCCATAGATGAACAGGATCACGAACAGCGCCGCGATATTGGTGCGCGACAGCGGCAGCAGGATATCGCGGAAAAACCGCAAGGGCCCCGCCCCGTCGATCCGCGCGGCTTCCAGCAATTCATCCGGGATCGTCAGAAAGACCTGCCGGAACAGGAACGTCGCCGTGGCCGAGGCGATCAGCGGAATGGTCAGCCCCGCATAGCTGTTCAGCATCCCCAGATCGGCCACCACCTTGAAGGTCGGCACGATCCGCACCTCAACCGGCAGCATCAGCGTGATGAAGATCGCCCAGAACGCCAGATTGCGCAGCGGAAAGCGGAAATAGACGATGGCAAAGGCCGAGGTGATGGAAATCGCGATCTTGCCAAGCGCGATCGCCAGCGCCATCACCAGCGAATTGCCCAAAAGCCCCCACAGCGGCGGCGCGCCTGCGGTGGAAATGCCCTGGCCCAGCATGGTGGCATAATTCGCCGCCATTTCGCGCCCCGGCAACAGCGGGATCACGCCGGATGAAAAGGCCGATACCGGGTGGGTTGAGGCGATCAGCGCCAGATAGACCGGAAAGGCCACCACGATCACCCCAAGGATCAGCGCGCCATGGGCCAGAAAGGTCAGCAGGGGACGGTTTTCAACCATATCAATACTCCACCCGCCGTTCGATGAAGCGGAACTGAACCACCGTCAGCACGATCACGATCCCCATCAGCACCACCGACTGGGCCCCCGATGCCCCAAGGTTCAGGCCCAGGAACCCGTCGTCAAAGACCTTGTAGACCAGGATCGTGGTCGACTGCATCGGCCCGCCCTGCGTGGTGGCATGGATCACCGCGAAGGTGTCGAACATCGTGTAGACGACATTGACCACCAGCAGAAAGAAGGTGGTGGGCGACAGCAGCGGAAAGGTGATGGTGGCGAACCGCCGCGCCGGCCCCGCCCCGTCGATTGCCGCCGCCTCGCGCAGCGATCCGGGGATCGCCTGCAGGCCCGCGACGAAGAACAGGAAATTGTAGGAAATCTGCTTCCAGCTGGCCGCGATCACCACCAGCGTCATCGCATCGCGCGGCTGCAGCCCGTGGTTCCAGTCATAGCCGACCGCGCGCAACGCATAGGGCAGGATGCCGATGGTGGGGTTGAACAGGAACCACCACATCACGCCCGCCACCGCCGGCGCCACCGCATAGGGCCAGACCAGCAGCGTGGTATAGGCCCTCGCCCCGCGCAGCCCGCGATCGACCGCCAGCGCCAGCATCAGCGCCACCCCCATCGACAGCGCCGCGACCGCGATGGAAAACACCACCGTCACCTGCACCGCGTTCAGATATTTCGCATCGCCCAAAAGCGCCGCGTAATTTGTCAGCCCGACAAAGCTGGTCTTCAACCCGAAGGCATCCTGGCGCAGGAAACTTTGCCAGACCGCCTGCCCGGCGGGCCACAGAAAGAAGACCGCGGTGATCGCAAGCTGCGGGGCCAGCAACAGCCAGGGCAGCAGCTGATTGCCGAATATTGTTCGTTTCATCGCGCCATCCGTTCAAGGCGGCGGGGCCCGCGACCATCGGCGCAGGCCCCGCCTTTCATCGCAAGGGGGTTACTTGTTGGCCGCTTCGAAGCCGCGGATCAGCGCGTTGCCGCGGGTGACCAGATCGTCCAGCGCGGTCTGCGCATCCTTCTGGCCGGCCAGCAGCGCCTGGAATTCCTCGTCGATGATGGCGCGGATCTGGACATAATTGCCAAAGCGCAGCCCCTTGGAATTCTGCGTCGGCGCATTCAGCGTCATCTGCCGGATCGACACATCCGCGCCCGGGTTCGCGTCATAGAAGCCCTGGTCCTTCGACAGATCCCAGGCCGCCTGGGTGATCGGCAGATAGCCCGAGAACTGATGCCAGTCGGCCTGCACCGCCGCCGAGGACAGATAGTTGAAGAAATCCGCCGCGGCCTTGTATTCGGCCTCGGGGCGGCCCTGCAGCACCCATAGCGTGGCCCCGCCGATGATCGAATTCTGCGGCGCGGTATCGGCGTAATGCGGCAGCATGCCATAGCCGACCTCAAAATCCTTGGCATTGGCGATCACGCCCGCCCGGCTGGCCGAGGAATTCATGTAGATCGCGCAGTCCTGGGCATAGAACTTGGGCGGTGCGTCATTGCCGCCGCCCGGGCCGCCATAGGAAAAGATGCCCGCATCCTGCCAATCCTTCAGATTGGCCCAGTGGCGCGCCTGCAGCGGGCCGTTCACGCTCAGCTCGGTTTCCAGCCCGCCAAAGCCGTTTTCAAGCGTGCCGATCGGCTGGTTGTGCCAGGCCGAGAAGTTTTCCAGCTGCACCCAGGAAATCCAGCCGGTGGTAAAGCCGCATTTGGCCGCGCCCGCATCAATGATCTGGCGCGAAAACGCCTCGACCTCTTCCCAGGTCTTGGGCGGGGTGTCGCGGTCAAGGCCAGCTTTCTCGAACACGTCCTTGTTGTAATACAGGATCGGCGTCGAGGAATTGAACGGCATCGACAGCATATTGCCCTGCGTGTCGGTGTAATAGCCCACCACCGCGGGCAGGAAGGCCGCCGGATCAAAGGGCGCGCCCATGTCGGCCATCAGCTGATGCACCGGATAGACCGCGCCTTCGGCGGCCATCATCGTGCCGGTGCCGACCTCAAACACCTGCACGATGGCGGGCTGTTCGCCCGCGCGGAAGGCGGCGATGGCGGCGGTCATGGTTTCGGCATAGCTGCCCTTGTAGGACGGCGTCACCTTGTAGTCGGACTGGCTGGCGTTATAGCCCGCCACGATTTCTTCCAGCTTGGCGCCCAGCTCGCCACCCATGGCGTGCCACCATTGGATTTCGGTCTGCGCTTGCGCAACGGAAACCGCGGCCAGCAGGGCCAGCGGCGAAATCGACAGGGAACGGAACATCGCAAACTCCTTGCATCAGGTCGCGGGCACTATTGCCCTGCCTTTGCAACGGTTTGGTTGCGCCCCTGTGTCAGTGCGGTGACATGTCACGAAACCAGGCCTGCGGCGTGCGGCCGAATTCGCGGCGAAAGGCTGCCACGAAGGCGCTGGCGCTTTTGTAGCCCAGCGAAAAGGCGATGCGGGTGGAACTTTCGCCCCGTTCCAGCCGCGCCACCGCCTGCATCAGCCGCGCCCGGCTGCGCCATTGGCGAAAGCCAAGCCCGGTTTCGGCGCGAAACAGCCGCTCGATCGTGCGCGGGCTGGCCGCCGCCTCGGCCGCCAGTTCGGGCAGGGTGCGGTCGTCATGGGGAAAGCGGCCCAGATGCCGCGTGATCCGGCGCAGGCGCGGGTCATTGCCCGCCGGCAGGTCCAGCGGCGCGGCCCCGGCGCGGGCGATTTCATCGCGCGCCACCGCGCCCAGATGGCGAAAGGGGTCATCGCCCGGGTCTTCCAGCATCCGTTCGATCACCAGCCGCAGCAGGGGCGTGACGAACAGCACCTCGCAGGTGGTGGCGGGGCGCACCGTGACGCTGGGGTCGAAATACAGGTTCGACATCCGCGCATCGGTTTCAATCCAGACCTCATGCGCGACATCGCCCGGGATCCAGACCGCAAAGCCCGGCGGCACCAGCCAGACCACATCTTCGGTGGCAATCCGCAACAGCCCCCGAACCGCGCGCAGCAGCTGCGCGCGCGGATGGGCGTGGCGCGGCACCACCGACCCCGCGGCCAGATCGCGGGCATGGGCCAGCACGGGCCGGGCCGGATCGCGCAGATAGGCAAGGTCCACCGGGTCCAGCCGTGGCGCGCCATCGCCATCGCCCGCGGGTTTGTGGGCGGTGCGGGGCATGGTTGGCGGGTTCGCGACATGTTTTGGCAAAATACTTCCTTTTCACGCCTTCCGCGCTGATTTAGGTGGGACCGACCGCCCCGGCAAGCCCGGGGCCTGTTCGTTGCACCACGGAAAGGGGAACCGATGCTGATCGGGGGCATTTCGCGTTATCTGTTTCTGGCCGCCTGCGGCCTTGCGCTGTGGCTGTTGCTGGGTCCGGTGGCCCAACCCCTTGGCGCCAGCGCCGCGGTGATCGTCGTCACCCTGGCCTTGTGGAGCACGGGTCTGGTGCCGCCCTTCGTGACCGCGCTGATCTTTTTCGGCGCGGTGCTGATTTCCGGGCTGGCACCGCCGGATCTGATCTTTGCGGGCTTTGGGTCCGCCGCGGTCTGGCTGATCATCTCGGGCTTTGTGATCGGCGCGGCGATCCGGGAAACCGGGCTGGGTGCGCGGCTGGCGGGGGTGCTGGCGCCCTATGTCGGGCACAGCTACCTGCGGCTGGTGGCGGTGATGACCGTGGTGGCGATGGTGCTTGGCTTTGTGATGCCGTCTTCGGTGGGGCGCGCGGTGGTGCTGGTGCCGGTGGGCATGGCCTTGGCCGAGCAGCTGGGGCTGAAGGCGGGGTCGCGCGGGCGCATCGGGTTGGCGGTCGCGCTGGCGCTGGCGTGCAACATGCCCAGCTTTGCGATCCTGCCGTCGAACATCCCCAACATGATCCTGGCCGGCGCGGCCGAGACGATCTATGGCGTCGAATTTTCCTATACCTCGTATCTGGCGCTGCATTATCCGGTGCTGGGGGTGGTGAAATCGGCCATTGCGATCGCGCTGGTGGTGATGCTGTTCCCCGATCGCATCGCAGCATCCGCGCAAGAGGCAAAGGCCCCCGCAGGCCCGCTGACCGCGCCGCAATGGCGCCTGGCGCTGGCGCTGGGGGTGACGTTGCTGCTGTGGATGACCGATACGATCCACGGCGTCGGCCCCGCCTGGATCGGGATTGCCACGGCGGTGGTGCTGTTGCTGCCCCGGGTGGGCGTGATCGCGCCCAAGAACTTCAACGCCTCGGTCGATTTCGGGATGGTGCTGTTCGTGGCGGCGGCGCTGGGGCTGGGCGCGCTGGTCAATGCCTCGGGGCTGGGGGCGGTGGTGGGCCGCGTGCTGCAAGATCTGTTGCCGCTGCAGGACGGGCGCAGCTTTGTCAATTTTGCCTCGCTGTCGGTGCTGTCGGCGCTGACCGGGCTGGTGACCACCAACCCCGGCGTGCCCACGGTGCTGACGCCGATGGCGCAGGATCTGGCCAATGCCACGGGCATGACGCTGGATGCGGTGCTGATGACGCAGGTCCTGGGCTTTTCCAGCGCGGTCTTTCCCTATCAGCTGGCGCCGCTGATCCTGGCGATGCAGCTGTCGGGCGAAAAGATGCGCCATATCGTGCGGGTGACGGTGCCCTTGGCGGTGATCACGCTGGTGGTGCTGGTGCCGCTGGACTGGATCTGGTGGCGGGTGCTGGGCTGGCTGTGATCTAGCCCAGCTCGTGCACCCTGACCCCGTCGCCACAGACCGCGCGGGCGATATCGACGACATGGCGGTGATGGGTCAGGTAGATCGCCTGACCCGTCCGCCCGATCCGCGCCATCAGGCCACAGGCGGCGCGGGTGCGATCCTCGTCAAAGGTTTCAAAGATGTCGTCGCAGAAAAACGGCAGGCAGACGCCCTGCGCGGCCAGCTGTTCATAGGCCGCCGCCCGCAGCGCCAGATACAGCTGAAACCGTGTGCCCTTGGACATGTCCTGCGCCTGTTTCGCGCTGCCTGCGGCATCCACCGCCAGCAGGGTTTCGCCATTTCCCTGCGGCTGTGACATCAGCCGCGTGTAGGCGCCATTGGTCAGCGCGGCAAAGGCCTGTTCGGTGGCCTGCATCATGGTGCTGCGGTGGGCATCGCGATAGCGCCGGATCGCCTCATCCGCCAGCCGGTGGCCCAGATCCAGTTCCAGATAGCGCAGCGCCACATCCTCGATCTGCGCCTCCAGCGTGGCCTTGCGTTCGGTCAGCGCGGCCACGTCATTGTCGGCGGTGATCTGGCCCAGGTCATGCGCGGCGGTGCTGCGCGCCTCGATCGCCTGCGCCAGTTGGGTGTCGATCGCGTCAAGATCGGTGTCCAGCGTGGCGATGGTCGCGGCAAGGTCGGGGGCGGTGCAATCGGCGGTGGCCTGACGGGCGGCGGCCAGATCGGGCAGGCCAAGGCCCGCGCAGACCTGCCCCACCAGCGCGGCGCGGCGGCGGCGTTTTTCGATCACCTCTTGCGCGGTGGCCACGGCGCGGCGCAGGTCGGGCAGGGTGTCGGTGGGCACATGGGCGGGAAAGATCGCGCCCAGCCGCGCGACATCCTGCGCGATCAGGTCCAGCGCGCGCGCGGCATCGTCACGCGCCGCTGTCGCCTCGGCGATCGCCGTGCCCAGATCGGCATGCAGGGTTTCGGCCTGCTGCGCGGCCTCGGCCAGATCGTGCAGGGCGGCAAAGGCATCAGGCGCGGGGCCGGGGTCGATGTCATGGGCCCGGGCCAGCGCCGCGATGCGATCGGCAAAGTCCGCCTGATCGGCCTGCATCGCCCGGACCTGCCGGTCCGCGCCGATCCGCTGCAGATCCACCTCGCGCAGCGCCTGCAGCCCGTCAAAGCCCTGATCCAGCGCATCCGCATCCAGCGTCGTGCCGAAGAACCGGGTGACCAGCGCGGCCCAGTGGCCCGCCGCCGTATCCTGATCGCGGGCCAGATCGTCGCGCCGGGCGATCCGTCGGGCCAGTTCCGCGTCCAGATCGGCACAGGTGCGGTCGGCGGTGGCGCGCTGGGTTTCATGGGCCTGTTCCGCGCTGGCGATGGCCCGGGCCGCGGCGACCACCGCGTCGAAATCGGGGGTTTCCAGCGGCACATGCGGGGCCAGCGCATCCTGCAGGCGGGCGGCCTGATCCAGCACCGGGGCATGATCGGCAACGGCATGGTCCAGCAGGCGCTGTGCGCGCGCGGCCTCATCGCGTTTGCGCAGCCAGCCGGCCAGCGCGGGGGCGGTGATCGTTTCGGGCAGGCCCGCGGCACGGCCGGCATCGGCCACGGCGGCGTCCAGATCGCGCAGCGCGCCGTCCAGCGCGGCGGTCTGGTCCTGCGCCTGGCGCAGCTGTTCGGCCAATTCGGCCTGACGCAGCTGCATGTGGCGCAGCTGGCCCAGATCGGCCGCGCGCGCCAGACGGGCGGCGGCGGTGGCATCGACCTGCGCCATCTGCGCGGCAAAGGCATCGGCGGTGTCCGCCGTCAGCGCCGCGCGGTGGCGGGCCCACAGGTCATCGCGCTGCGCGATCTGCCGGGCGGCCGCGGCATCATCGGCAAGGCCCTGCCCGGTGGTGGCGCGTTCGATCTGCGCGCTCAGCGCGGCCAGTTCGTGTTGGCGCGCGGTCAATGCCTCACGCGCCAGCGCCAGGCGTTCGGTCAGGGCGCGGTGGCGGGTGCCCATATCCTCGGCCGTGTCGGTGGCCAGGGGGGCGGGGGGCAGGTGGTCAAAGGCCCGGTCGTGCAGGGCCAGCGCATCCAGCGCGTCACGCAGCCGCAGCCGGGCATCGGCGATGGCCCGGCAGGCGGCGGCGTGTTTTGGTGCCAGCGTATCGACGGAAAACCGCGCCAGAATGGCGCCAAGCCCGGTGGCCACCGGCGCGCCCGCATCCAGCGCGGCCAGCCGGGCGCGGGCCTGGTCCAGCCGCGTGGTGCAATCGGCGACCTCATCATTCGCGACGGTCGCCGCGCGCGCCGCCACATGCCGGGCATCGCGTGCGGCGGCCAGTTCGCCCAGCTGCGCCTGCGGCAGGACCAGCGCGACCGGGTCGGTGCCGTCATCCGCGCCCAGATCACGCGCGATCCGGGCCATCTGGTCCAGATGGTCCTGCACCGTCTTGCGCCGTCGGGGCAGGTCCTTGTCGGCGGTGGTGTGGCGGGCGCGCAGATCCGCCAGATCGGCCAGCTGGCGCCGCAGATCCAGCCGGTCGGGGTGGCGCGTGATCGCGGCGCGGCGCTGCGTCAGGTCTGCGATTTCGGCGCCCAGCCGGTCCAGATTGGCACGGGCGCGGGTCTGGCGGGTCAGCAGGTCAACCAGATCCTCGGGGTTGATGTCCAGATGGTCGGGGTAATCGGCATGGGGCGCCAGATCGGCCCCCAGCGCGCCGATTTCGGCCAGCAGCGGCAGCGCCGCGGCGCGGGCCGTTTCCTGCGCATGGCGGCGGCGCAGATCATCGCGGGCGGCGCGGATCGCGGCCTCGGCCTGGCGGGCGGTGTCGTGCGCATGGCGCAGCTTGCGCAGGGTGGCGGCGGGGATGTCGGCGGCCTTGATGCGCGCCTCAACCTCGGCCAGGTCCTTGCGCAGCTGGGCCAGTTCGGTGGTGCTGGCGCGCTTGCGATAAAGCGCATCGGCCTGCGCGCGGATCTGGTCCAGCACCCCGGTCAGGTCGCTGACGCCGGCGGCGGCGGAAAACAGCAGCCGCCCGATATCGCCCTTGCTGTTGGCAATATCCTGGCCGCCGCGTTCGATGGTGTCATCGTCAAGGCACAGAAGCTGGCGGTAATCCTCCTCGGCAAGACCACCCAGATGCGCCTGCAGGACCGCCTCGGGCAGGGGGGTGCCGGTGTCATCCAGCAACGACCCCGCCCGCGTCGGCAGCCGCGTGATCGCGCGGGGCTGGCCGTCGATATCCAGCACGCCCGACACCCGCAGGTTCTTGCGTTGATGCAGGAAGCCATAGGCATCCTGATGCGGAAACCCGTAAAGCAGCCGCAGAAAGGCCTCCATCGTGGTGGTCTTGCCGGCCTCATTCGGGCCATAGATCACGTGGAAGTCCGGCGCGCCGGGGTCGGGGCGGCCGAAATCATAGGTCTTGCCGGAAAAATGCCCGAACAGGTCCAGCGACAGGCGGCGCAGGCGCATCATTCCGCCGCCCCCTTCATCGCCGCCACGATCCGCGCGGCCCCCCGTTCGGCCAGGCGCTGGCCAAGGGTGGTGGCGCTGGCCTCATCCGGGATCAGCGCGGCGCGGCGGCTTGGGGGCAGTTCGGCCATCATCGCCTCGATCGTCGCGGTCAGCTCGGCCTGAAAGCCGGGTTCGTGGCGGATGGCATCCATCAACCGGCCCAGTTCATCCACCGCCGACAGCGCGGCGCCCCCGGCCTGGGGCGCGCGCAGGTCGAAGGCCATCTTCTCGACCCACAGGGTTCCGGTATCGCGCGCCGCGGCCCGCGCCAGTTCATTCCAGCTGTCCTGATCGCGCAGGATGTGCCACATCCGCGCGCTGGCCCCCGTCAGCGTCAGCCGCACCAGCCCCGCATCCGACCGCAGATCCCCCGCCAGCCCGCGCAAGCGCTCGCGCAGCTGCTGGCGGATCGCATCGTCGCGTTCAAGGCCGGTGACATCGACCACCAGATCCAGAAATTCCGCGGCCGAGGTCGGCACCTCATCCACCGCGATTTCCGACCCCTCAATGCGCAGCAGGCTGGCCGATTTCGGCCCCGCCTCGCCGATGTCGCGCCCCTGCGGGCAGCCGGGCATCACGATCCAGGGGCGGGTGGCGTGGATCTGGCGTTTATGCACATGCCCCAGCGCCCAATAGTCGAACCCCATCGCGGCAAGATCGGCCACCGAACAGGGCGCATAGATGTCATGCCCCGCCGCCCCCGCCAGTGAACTGTGCAGCATGGCGATGTTCACCGCGCCCGGCACCGGGGCGGGAAACTTGCCCAGCAGGCTTTCGGGGGCGTGGCGGCCGCTAAAGCTGACGCCGTGGATCCAGATCCCGGTATCGCCCAGCTGCACCTTGCCGCCGCGGCCATCGAAGACATGCACATTGTCGGGCAGGCTGGTTTCCCCGGTGATCGGGTTTTCGGCATCGTGATTGCCCTTGATGTAGAACACCGCGATCCCGGCGGCGCGCAGCCGGTCCAGCTGGCCGGTCAGCCAGGCGGCGGTCTTGGCGCTGCGTTCGGCCCCGTCGAACAGATCGCCCGCGATCAGCACCGCCGCCACGCCTTCGGCAAGGGCCGCATCGACGATCCGGCGCAGCGCGGTGCGGGTGGCGGTCTGCACCACCTCACGCAGATCCGCATCCCGCAGCGCCAGCGATTTCAGCGGCGAATCCAGATGAATGTCGGCGGTATGCAATATCTTGATCACGGCGGCCCCTGAAATTTCGCCGATGCTAGCAAGCCGGGGCGGAATACGGAACCGTTTGTGATGGCGGGGGCCGCGGGGCAATCGGGGTGCCCTGTGGCAAGGGCGGTTTCCCCCGCCGGTCCGCCGTGGCAGACTGGGCGCGCGGGGATGCATGGCCCGCGCGCCCGGACCGCTGTTCACGAAAGGCACGCCCGATGACCGACCGCTACACCACCGGCATGGCCACCCGCCGCCGCGTTCTGGGCGATGCCCATGTCGACCGGGCCGAGGCCGCGCGCACCGATCTTGACGCGCCGTTTCAAACCCTGATCACCGAGGCCGCCTGGGGCCATGTCTGGTCGCGTGACACGATTTCGCCCCGCGAACGATCCATGCTGACGATTGCCCTTCTGGCGGCGCTGGGTCAGGATGAGGAAATGGCCATGCATATCCGCGCCACCGCCAATACCGGCGCCACCGCGCAGGATGTGATGGAATCGCTGCTGCATGTGGCGATCTATGCCGGCGTGCCGCGCGCCAATCACGCGATCCGCATTGCCAAGCAGGTTTTCGCGGAAATTCAGCCCGCCCCTTGAAGGTGATCCCAGATGCCCGCAGCCCCCGCCGACAGCGCCCTTTATCGCGGTCTTTTCAGCGATGATGCCACCGCCGCCCTGTTCACCGACAGCGCCGAGATCCGCGCCATGCTGCTGGTTGAAGGGGCGCTGGCCCGGGTGCAGGGCGCGCTTGGCCTGATCCCGGCCCCGGCGGCGGCCTTCATCGACCGCGCGTCGCGCGAGGTGCAGATCGACCCCGCCGCGCTGGCCGCGGAAACGGCGGTGAACGGTGTGCCCGTGCCCGCGCTGGTGGCGGCGTTTCGCAAGGCGATGCAGGCGCCCGATCATGCGCAATACCTGCATTGGGGCGCCACAAGCCAGGACATCATGGATACCGCGCTGGCGCTGCGGCTGCGCCGGGTGCTGGCGCTGTGGGATGCGCGGCTGGGGGCGCTGGCGGCGGCGCTGGGGCAGCTGGCGCAGGACCATGCCGATCTGGCGATGGCCGCGCGCAGCTATGGCCAGATCGCCACGCCCACCAGCTTTGGCGCGGTGGTGGCGGGCTGGGGCCGGCCGATCCTGCGCCACCGGGCGCGGCTGGCGGAACTGGCGCCTTCGCTGGCGGTGGTGTCGCTGGGCGGGGCGGCGGGCACATTGGCGGCGATGGGGCCGCAGGGCGGCGCGGTGCGCGCGGGCCTGGCGCAGGCGCTTGGCCTGGCCGATCCGGGCCACAGCTGGCATGCCGAACGCGACCGGATCGGGGCGCTGGCGGGCTGGATGGCGGGGCTGACCGCCAGCCTTGGCAAGATGGCCGAGGATCTGATCCTGCTGTCGCAATCGGGCATTGCCGAGGTGCGGATTGCCGGGGCGGGCGGGTCATCGACCATGCCGCAAAAGGAAAACCCGGTGGGGCCATCCGCGCTGGTCGCGCTGGCGCGTCAGGTGGCGGCGCTGGCGGGCGCGTTGCAGGGCGCGGGCCTGCACCGCCAGCAACGCGACGGGGCGGCGTGGTTCGTGGAATGGCTGACCCTGTCGCAGGCCTGCATATCCACCGGGCGGGCGCTGGCGCTGGCGGTCGATCTGGCGGGCCGGTTGCGCCCCGATCCGGACGCCATGGCGCGCGGGCTGGCGGCGGGGGGCGGCGCGATCCATGCCGAAGCCTACAGCTTTGCGCTGGCGCGCCAGATGCCCCGGCCCCAGGCGCAGGCCCACATCACTGCGCTGTGCCAACAGGCGCTGGCGACGGGCCAGCCGCTGGCCGCGCTTGTCGCGCGCGACTTTCCCGATCTTGTCCTGCCGCCCGAAGGCACGCTGGGCACCGCCCCGGCCGAGGCCCGCGCCTTTGCCGTCGATGTGGCACAGGCCGCGCGCGCTAACCCGCCATCAGATCGCTGACCCCGGCGTGGATCAGCCGGATCGACAGCACCACCAGCACCACATCCAGCGCCAGCCGAAAGCGCCGGTCGTCGATCCGGTTCAGCAACAGCTTGCCCGCCATCGTGCCCGCCAGCCCCGCCAGGATCATCACCGCGATGAAGGGCAGCCAATGCACGAAGGCAAAGCCCAAAAGCCCGAATACCACCGTCTTCAGCCCGTGTTGCACCGTCATCAGCGCGGCATGGGTGGCCACATGGGAATGGCGCGGCAGGTTCTGCGCCTTGGTGAAGGTGGCCACGAACAGCCCCGTCGCGCCAAAGAACATCGTCAGAAAGGTTGACACCGCCCCCACCAGAATGGGCCAGTCGCGCACCCCGCGCGGCGGGCGACCCAGCACCGACCAGATCACAAAGCCGCCGATGCCGATCTGCACCCAGGCAGGCGGCAGGTTCACCACCACCATCCCCCCGCTGACCGCGCCCAGCACCGACCCCAGCGTGAAGGCGGGCAGCGCGGGCCAGAAGATATGGCCAAAGGTCAGCGCCGCCCGGCCCAGATTGGACCCGATCTGGATCACCCCATGCGTGGGGATCAGCGCGGCGGGCGGGACCAGCGTGGCCATCACCGCCAGCATCACCCCGCCGCCGCCAATGCCGAACGCCACCGTGATGAATGAGGCGACGAAACTGGTCGCCGCCAGGATCAGGAACACCAGATCGCCCATGCCTTCGGGCAGGAAGATCGACGGAATCATGCCCTTGCCCCCGGCGCCCGCGCCGCTAGGCTGGCGCCACCCCGGACGGAGCCCGCCCCATGCGCGTCGATTACCTTGGTCTTGAGGCCTTCGTGGCCATTGCCGATTACGGATCGTTCCAGCGCGCCGCCGAGGCGCTTCATCTTAGCCAGGCGGCGCTGTCGCATCGGCTGCGCAAGATCGAGGAAGATCTGGGCGCGGCCCTGCTGATCCGGTCCAGCCGCGAGGTGTCCTTGACCGCCGTGGGCCAGGGCCTGCTGCCCGAGGCCCGGGCGCTGCTGAAATCGCTGCAGGATGCCTATGAATCGGTGCGCACGGGCGCGCAGCGCAAGGCCAAGCGGCTGGCCTTTGCCTGCCTGCCCTCGATCGCCAATTCGGTGCTGCCCACGATCATGCAGCGCATGTCCGAACGCCGCCCCGCCATTGCCTTTGAACTGCTGGATATCCCCGTCGCCCGCATCGCCGAGGCGGTGCGCAGCGGCAATGCCGAATTCGGCCTGACGATCGTGTCGGTGGAACTGTCCGACCTGCGCCTGCGCCCGCTTGTCGAAGAGGATTACCGCCTGTTCGTGCATCACGATCACCCGCTGGCCGCGCGCAGCCATGTCACGCTGGAGGATCTGGTGGGTGTGAAACTGGCGCGGATTTCGTCGCAATCCAAGAACCGCCAGTTGCTGGATGTGGCCTTCGGTGAATTGCGCGATCAGATCCGCTGGCACTTTGAGGTGCAAAACGCCACCATGGCGATGCGCCTGGCCGCCCAGCAGGCGGCGATGACCATCCTGCCCGAAAGCGCGATCGCGATGGCGCCGGCGGCGCTGGTGTCGGTGCCGTTCCGGGGCGTGCGGCTGCAACGCACGCTGGGCATCGTGTCGCGCCGCGGTGTGCCGCTGTCGGACAATGCCGCCGAACTTCTGGGGCTGATCGAGTCCGAGATGATCCGGAATTTCCGCGCCCATGTCACGACAAGCCAGGACCGCCAGACCAGGCCGCGGGGTTGATCATGTCGGTGGGCGCGCCCGCGGCCCAGGCATTCACGATGGCAAAGATTTCGGTGAACTGGCGGTCCAGCTCTTCTTGCGTGACAAAACCCACATGCGGGGTGGGGATCACATGGGGATGGCCCAGCAGCGGATCGGCGGCATCCAGCACCGGCTCGCCGGGGAAGACATCCAGCGCGGCGCGCCCGATCCGCCCGGCATTCAGCGCGGCCAGGATTGCGCCCGGTTCAACCAGCCCCGCGCGGGATGTGTTCACCAGCACCGATCCGTGGCGCATCCCCATCAGATCGGCGGCGGTGATTTCGCCCCTGGTCGCGGGCATCAGGCGCTTGTGGATCGTCACCACGTCGGATGTGGCAAAGAATTCCGCGCGGCTTTCGGGCACGGTGACGCCATCGGCGCGGGCACGTTCGCGGCCCGTGTCCGACGCCCACACCTGCACCGGCATCCCGAAGGCGCGGGCGTAACCCGCCACCGCCCGCGCGATCCCGCCATAGCCATAAAGCCCCAGCACCTTGCCCGCGATGTTGCGCCCCAGCGGCGCGGCGCCCTGCCATTGGCCGGCGCGGGCCGAGGCGATCTGTTCGGGCAGATAGCGCAGCGCCGCGATGATCAGGCCAAAGGTCAGTTCCGCGGTCGATGTGGACGGCCCGTCCTTTGTCACCCGCGAACAGAACAGGATGCCCGCCCGGGTCAGCGCCTCGGCATCGACATGGCTGTGCTGGCCGCGCATCGCGATCAGGCGGGGGCCCTTCAGCCGCGCGGCAAGGCCCGCGGTGATCGGGCTGCGGTCGCGAAACAGCACCACCGCATCGGCGGGGGCAAGGCGGCGGGCCAACGCGTCCTCATCCGTCACGCGGTCGGTCCAGACGGTGACCTCATGCCCGGCAAGGGCGGCAAAGCATGGCAGGCCGCGCACCACGTCATACCAATCGTCAAGAATGTGAACCTTCACAGCAAACCCTCTGTATCGACGGGGTGTTCGGTGCCGGCATGCCCCCCCGGATGGGCGCGCCGGATGACGGGTGACACGATACGGTCGGACACCGCGAAATCCCAGATCGCGGCGCCGCCCGTGCGGGCGAAATCTGCCACCCGGGCGGGCAGGCTGTCCAGATCCGTGATCCGGTCCCCGGCGATGCCAAAGCCGCGCGCGATCGCGGCCAGATCGCTGCGGCCAAAGACGGCGCCGTCATCGGGCAGGCCTTCATCGCGCAGCTTGTGGATCTCGGACCCGTAGGCGCCATCGTTCAGCACGCAGATCAGGATGTTCAGCCCGTGGCGGCGGATGGTTTCCAGTTCCTGCAGATGCATCAGGATCGACCCGTCCCCGTCGCACAGCACCACCGTATCGCCGGGCCGCGCGGCGGCGACGCCCATGGCATAGGAAATCCCGTTCCCGATCGCGCCGAATTCGCGGATCGTCAGGAACTGTGACAGCGGCCGGTTCATATGGGCGAAGAAGAACGAACAATGGCCGGATGAATTGACCATCTGCCAATCCTGCGGCAGGGCCGCATCCAGCGCCGCGACCACATCGCGCGGGTCCAGCAGGCCCGGCTCGGGCGGAAAGCTGGCGGTGTCGGGGGCTGCGGTGGCGATGGCATGGGCCAGCCGGTCATTGCGCCAGCCGGGGCGCGGATGGGGCAGGGCGGTGGCCAGCGCCTCGGCCACCAGGCGGGCATCGCCGCGCAGATGATCGCTGGCCGCGACCATCCCCTGGCTGATGGCGCGCGGATCGGTGTCGATCTGGATGATCCGGGCGGCGGGGAACAGCTTGCCCCGGTCAAGGTTGTGCTGCGTCAGCTGGCAGCCGAAGGCCAGCACCAGATCGGCCTTGGCAAACAGCGCGCGCGCCAGCGGCGTGGAAAAGCCCCCCGCGATGCCCAGCGAAAAGGCATCGCCGTGAAACAGCCCCCGCGCGGGCAGGGTGGTGGCCAGCAGCGCGCCCAGCCGTTCGCCCAGGGCCCGGCAGGCCGCGCCCGCACCCGCAGCGGCGGCGCCAAGGCCGCCCATGATGACCACGCGTTCGGCCCGCGCGATCTCGGCGGCCAGACGCGCCAGATCGTCGGGATTGGGCGGCATCGGCGCCGGTTTCGGCAGGATGCTGGCCGAGGGCGCGGGCATCGGCGGCGCGGCCTCCAGCACCCGCGCCTGAAGGTCGAAGGGCACACCGATCACCACCGGGCAACGATCCTGCTGCGCCTCGACAAAGGCGTCGCGGATGTCCTGGGCCATGCGGGGGATGTGGTGCAGCGGGCGATAGCGCGCGCCGGTCGCGGTGACAAAGGGCGCCTGGTCGATGGCCTGGTTATACCAGGCGCTGGCCAGGGGCGCCTCGCCGGCGAAGATCACCATCGGAATGCGCGCGCGCACCGCAGCTGGCAGCGCGGTCAGCACCTGCGTTAGCCCCGGCCCGCAGGTGACCGTGGCGATGCCCACCTTGCCCGATTTGCGCGCATAGGCGGTGGCGGCGGCCACCGCGCAATGTTCGTGGCGCACATGGATCATGCGCACCCCGCGCATGGCCAGCGCCGTGGCCCAGTTCATATTGGCATCGCCCAGCAGGGCAAAGCAGGTATCGACCCCCTCGGCGGTGAAACAATCGGCAAGGGTTTCATAGACATGCAGCGCCATGACGGTTCCTTTGGCTGTTCCGGGGTGGCAGGGTTGGGGCGGCAGGGTTGCGGGGGCGTCAGGCGGGCGGGGCCCACAGGGTTGCGGGCACCATCACCTGGCCGCGCGCCAGCAGGCGGGCGGTGCGCACCACCCCGGCGGATCGCAGGTCGATCCCGCCATCGCGGCGGTCGAAATCGACCAGCACGTCAAAGGTGCCGGCGGGATGTTCGATGCCCACGGTAACGGGGCTTGCGCAATCGGCCAGCCCCTGCGCCAGCCCGTCGGCCACCGTGCCGGGCAGCATCGCACAGGCGGCGATGCATTGCGCGCCGGTGACCGCCATCGACGGGTGGCAGGCCCAGGGCATGAAATAGCGCGCGGTGATCGCCCCGCCGTGGCGCGGGGGCGCCAGCAGCGTGATCTTGGGCGTGACCGATTTCGACACATCGCCCAGCCCCATCCGTTCCCCGGCTTGCAGGCGGATCGCCTCAACCCGCGCGAAGAATGCGCGGTTGTCATCCAGCTCGGTCTGCGTTTCATAGCCGGTTAGCCCGAAATCGGCGGCGCGGGCCAGCATGACGGGCATCGCCACATCCATGCAGGTGACCTCGACCCCGTCGATCACGTCGCGCAGATTGCCAGTTGGCAACATCGCCCCGGTGACCGAGCCCACGGTTTCCATGAACCCAAGCGCGATCGGGGCGGCGGTGCCGGGCACGCCCGCAATCGCGAAATCACCCGCATAGCTGACCCGGCCGCCGGGGGTCTGCAAGCGCGCCTCGACCACGGCGCCGGTGTTGAGGGCATGGATGCGCACGCGGGTTTCGCCGTCCTGCGCGGGCACAAGGCCCATTTCGATCGCCGCGGGCCCCACCCCCACCAGGATGTTGCCGCAGGTGGGGCGGTAATCGACCTCGGGCTTGTCCACCGCGACCTGGGCAAAGAAATAATCCACATCGCAATCGGCGCGGGTCGATGGCGATAGCATCGCCACCTTGGTCGTCACCGCATTGCCGCCGCCGATACCGTCGATGTTCAGCGGATGGCCCGCGCCGATCGCGGCGATCAGCACCTGTGACAGGGCTTCCTGATCGGCGGGCAGATCGTCGCGCCGGAAATAGGGCCCGCGTGACGTGCCGCCGCGCAGGAACAGGTAGGGAATTGCCGTTTGCGTCATGGATATGCCCTATGTCAGTGGCCAGGGAAGCTCGATCAGGGTTTGCAGATAGCCGGGCGGCAGATCGCGCCCCAGCACCGCGGCCAGCCCCGAGATGAAGCCCAGCCCAAGGCCCGAGGCCAGGATCGTCCGGCCCCAGCCAAAGCGGCCGCGCAGGCGGAAGAAGGCCAGCAGGAAGATCGTCAGCGCCAGGAACAGGCCAAGCGCGAAGGTCATCACCACCAGCGCCACGAACCAGCCCAGCGTCGACCACAGGCCGTGGGGGGCCTGCCCCTCGGGGCCGCATTCCAGGTCGATGAACACATCGTCACCGGCAGGTTTGCGCAGCATCCGCGCCACCAGGATCAGCCCGCCCGCCAGCGTGACCAGCCCGATGGTCAGCGGGAAGATCTTGTCCTGCACCCGGCCCACGCCCCAGGCATCAAGGCAGGACACCGCCAGATAGGCCACGACGACGCCCAGGAAAATCGCCGGGGCGGTCTTGGTGCCGGTGGGGGCGTCGATGTTTTCGCGGATATGCTTGGCCGCGCGGATGCCCACGACGACCGACACCACGGTCAGCACCAAAAGCCCCACGGTGATCGGCGACAGCAGGTAATCCCAGCCCGCTTCAAAGGACCGGCGGAACCGGGCGCCGGCGATCTGATAGGCCTGATTGACGAAAATCTCGGTCTGGGTGGACAGCACAAAGCCGATCAGGAAGGCCGGGCGCGAGAAATCGAACCGGCGCAGCAAGACGCCCAGAATGCCGATGCCCACCAGCGCGGCCAGATCCAGCGCGGACTGGCGCGACTGAAAGGCGGCGAAGGCGATGATCATGAACAGATAGGGCGCGATGACGGTGAACCGGATCGTGGTCATCCGCGCGATGTATTTTGACAAGATGATGCACAGCCCCGCGCCAAAGACATTGGCCAGCGCCAGCGACCACACGATCGTATAGGTCACGTCCAGATTGTTGCGCACCATCTGCGGGCCGGGCGTCATGTTCAACAGCGCCAGACCGCCAAGGAAGATCGCCATCGACCCCGATCCGGGGATGCCGAAGATCAGCGTGGGCACCAGCCCGCCGCCCTCTTTGGCGTTGTTGGAACTTTCGGGCGCGATCACGCCGCGGATGTCGCCCTGGCCGAACTGTGACCGGTCCTTGGCGGTCTGCACCGCAGAGCCATAGGCCAGCCAGTCCACCACCGATCCGCCAAGGCCCGGGATCACGCCCACAAGCACCCCGATCGTGGCGCAGCGCATCGACAGCCATTTATGCGTCCACCAGTCGCGCACCCCCTGGACCCAGCCATCGCCCAGATTGCCGCCTTCGGAAATTGCCCGGTCCTGGCGCAGAAGTGACACGATTTCGGGGATCGCATAGATGCCAAGGCCCACGATCACCAGCTGAAAGCCATCGACCAGATAGGGCATGTCATAGGTGGACATGCGCAGGCTGCCGCCCGCGGGCGCGGCGCCGATGGTGCCCACCATCACGCCAAGGCCCGCCGCGACCACCCCTTTCAGGGGCACCCGCCCGGCCAGGATCGCCACCATCGACAGGCCCAGGATCGTGATCATCAACATCTCGGGCAGGCCGAAGGCCAGGATCAGCGGGCGCGCGATCAGGATGAAGAAGGTCAGCACGACCGCCCCGAACAGCCCCCCCGCCAGCGATGAGGCAAAGGCCGCCGACAGCGCGCGCGCGGCATGGCCCTGTTTCGACAGCGGAAAGCCGTCCAGCACCGTGGCCTGGCTGGCCGATGATCCGGGAATGCCCATCAGCACAGAGGAAAACGTGTCCGATGTGGGGATCACCGCGATCAGCCCGATCATCAGCGCCAGCCCCGAAACGGGTTCCATGCCGTAAAGGAACGGCAGCAGCAGCGCCAACCCCGCGATCCCACCCAGCCCCGGCAGAACGCCGATCGACAGGCCAAGCAGCACGCCGCCGATCAGATACAAAAGCTGCATCGGCTGGAATATCATGACAAACGCCTGGCCGAGGCTCGGCAAGGCTTGGGCAAGGGTGTCCACGGGCGGTCTCCGCTGGCTAGGATGGAACCGGACCCCCGCCCGGGAACCCGGGCAGGGGCGTCGCGTCAGGGACGGGTCAGTCCATCGTGATGCCGTAGTCCTCTTTCAGCCAGTCCAGCACATATTGCTTGGCCTCGGGGGTGATCGCGGTGGCCTGACGGGTCGCCTCGACGGCGGCGGCGCCGATCAGCTGGGGATAGACGCCCAGCACCTCGCCCGCCTCATCCATGAAACCGTCTGCCGTGGTGATCGCGCGCAGCGCCTCGGTGTAGGTATCGACCATCTCTTGCGAGGCCGAGGCCGGCAGGAAGATCGTCTTCTGGTTGGCGAAACCGGCGACGAAGAAGGCCTTGTAGGCATCCCAGGCGGTGCCTTCGGTTTCACAGACGGCGGTCGCCTCGCAGACTTCCTTGAAGCTGGGCAGGTCGGGGAAGGTCGGGTCGCGGACGATATTGCCCGCCTCATCCAGCGCCCCCCAGGTAAAGATCGGCACCGCCTGCCCGCCATCGACCAGCGGCTGAACGTTGGCGATATAGGCCGATGAGGTCTGATAATCGATATTCGCCTCGCCGCGTTCGAACATCAGACGCCCGCCGCCGCGCCCATCGACGCCAAAGACCGGATCGACCTGCAGGCCCAGCATCTTGAACGCCAGAAGCGGCACAAGGTCCAGCGTGGTGGCACCCTGGCTGCCATACAGATAGACCTCATCCTTCAGGTCATCCATGTCGCCATCGAACCGCGCGCCCAGATCCGGGGGCAGATAGACCACCCCGCCGGTGGCCGAGGCCAGGATCGGCTTCCAGTCGGCATATTCATAGCGCACGCGCGGATCGCCCAGCAGATAGGGGAATTTGGTCGACCCGGAATCGCCAAAGATCGTCAGGCCATCGCCCTTGTCCTGCTGGGTCTGGAACCAGTTGGCGCCCTCGGTCGACCCGGCTCCGGGGCGATAGCGCACCACGACGGTGGGATTGCCCGGCAGGGCCTGCGACAGGCGCGGGGCGTAGAAATTGGCCCATTGCCCCGATCCGCCCGATTCCGAGAACGGAATGGTGTATTCGACGGTCTGGCCGCCAAGGGATTGGGCCTGCACCGTTCCGGCAGCCGCGATCACGCCTGCGACGATGGTCGCGGCGATGGTTTTGTGGGTCATGCTTGATCCTCCCTATCAAGTCCCGTGTTGCCTGGGCTTCGGCCCCGGGGCCGGCTTGTGTTTCAGGCTGTTCCAAGACTTGTCAGCGGGTAGGGCACAAATCAAACGCATTTATAGAAACGTTAGTTGCAAAATATTCATGGATCACCCCGCGCCCCGCCGACAGGCCCGGAACCGGGGAAAATGCGGCATCTGCACCGCCCCGGCCTGCTGGCAATAGCCTGCGCTTATCCGCGCTGACGCGGTTCGGATTTGATCTGGCCCCGCCGGGGTGGCTTTGCTGGGGGTGATGAACATTGAAAGGACCCCCGCCATGAGCGATGCGAAAACCGCGCTTGTCATTTCCGCCCATGCCGCCGATTTCGTCTGGCGCTGCGGCGGCGCGATCGCGCTGCATGCGCAGATGGGCTACAAGGTCACCGTGGTCTGCCTGTCTTTCGGCGAACGGGGCGAAAGCGCCAAGCTGTGGAAACAGCCGGGCATGACCCTGCAGCGCGTCAAGGATGCCCGCCGCGCCGAGGCCGAACGCGCCGCCGAAGCGCTTGGCGTGCATGACCTGATCACCTTCGATCTGGGCGATTACCCGCTAGAGATGACGCGCGCCGACAAGGACCGGCTGGTCGGCGTGATGCGCGATGTGCAACCCGCCTTCATGCTAAGCCATTCGCAATACGACCCCTATAATTCCGATCACATGTATACCACGCAGGTGGTGCTGGAATGCCGATCCACCGCGCAGGCCTGGGGCCATAATCCGGGGCAAAAGGTGCTGGGCGCGCCGCAGCTTTATCTGTTCGAACCGCATCAGACCGAACAGATGGGCTGGAAGCCCGACACCTTCCTGGACATCACCCCTGTCTGGGACAAGAAGCGCGCCGCGATCGAATGCATGGAAGGCCAGGAACATCTGTGGGATTTCTACACCCGCGTGGCGCAGAACCGCGCCAACCATTTCACCCGCAATTCGGGCGGGCAGTCGGGCGGGCGGGGCTGCAAATATGCCGAAGGGTTCCAGTCGATCTTTCCGCGCACCGTGGATGAGCTTTGACATGGGTGTCGTGGTTCAGAACATTGCGCGCGCCCCGGCGGTGGTGATCGACGGGCTGGCGCGCGCGGGCGTCGCCACCGTGCATGAGGCGCAGGGCCGCAGCGGCTGTCTGCACAGCTACATGCGGCCGATCTATGCCGGGGCGCAGATCGCGGGGTCCGCGGTCACGATCAGCGCGCCGCCGGGCGACAACTGGATGGTGCATGTCGCCATCGAACAGCTGCAGCCCGGCGACATTCTGGTGCTGGCCCCGACAAGCCCCTGTGACAACGGCTATTTCGGCGATCTGCTGGCGACCAGCGCGATGGCGCGGGGTTGCCGGGGGCTGGTGATTGATGCGGGCGTGCGCGATGTGCGCGACCTGACGGCGATGGGCTTTCCGGTCTGGGCACGGGCGATCAGCGCGCAGGGCACGGTCAAGGAGACGCTGGGATCGGTCAACGTGCCCATCGTCTGCGCCGGTCAGGCGATTGTGGCGGGCGATGTGATCGTGGCCGATGATGATGGCGTGGTCGTGGTGCCCCGCGCCGATGCGGCGTCGGTTCTGGCCGCCGCCGAAGCGCGCCTTGCCGCCGAAGAGGCGAAACGCCAGCGGCTGGCGGCGGGGGAACTGGGCCTGGACATCTATGACATGCGCGCGCGGCTGGCGGCGAAGGGGCTGAAATATGTCTGACGCGGCCTGCCCGGATGGCGATGGCATCCCCTGCCTGTGGATGCGCGGGGGCACATCGAAGGCTGCGGTGTTTCTGGCCCGCGACCTGCCCGCCGATCCGGACGCGCGCGATGCGCTGTTGCTGCGTGTCATGGGCAGCCCAGATCCGCGCCAGATCGACGGGATCGGGGGGGGTGATCCGCTGACCTCGAAGGTGGCGATCCTGTCGCCGCCCAGCCGCGATGATGCCGATGTGGATTACCTGTTCCTGCAGGTCTTTGTCGATCAGGCGCGGGTGTCGGCGGCGCAGCCCTGCGGCAATATTCTGGCCGCTGTCGGCCCTGCGGCGATCGAACGCGGGCTGGTGGCGGCGGTGCCGGGCGAAACCGCGGTGCGCATCCATCAGCTGAATTCCGGCGAACTGGCGCTGGCGCGGGTGCAGACCCCGGGCGGGCGCGTGTGTTATGCCGGCGCGGCGCGGATTGACGGGGTGCCGGGGCGTCATGCCGCCGTGCCGCTGATGTTTCGCAACATCGCGGGCGCGATGTGCGGGGCGCTGCTGCCCACGGGGCGGGCCTGCGATGACATTGACGGCGTGCCCTGCACCCTGATCGACAATGGCATGCCCGTGGTGGTGATGCCCGCCGCCGCCTTCGGCCTGACCGGGGCCGAGGATCGCGACACGATCGAGGCGATGGCCCCGGTCAAGGCCCGGATCGAGGCGATCCGCCTGAAGGCCGGGCCGATGATGGGGCTGGGCGATGTTGCCGCCCAATCGGTCCCCAAGATGACGCTGGTATCGCCGCCCCGCCAGGGCGGTGCGATTGCCACGCGCAGCCTGATCCCGCATCGGGTTCATGCCTCGATCGGGGTGCTGGCGGCGGTCAGCGTGGCCAGCGCCTGCCTGATGCCCGAAAGCCCCGCCGCGCAGGTGGCGCAGCTGCCCGGCGACGGGCGGTTCCGGGTGGAACATCCCACCGGCGCGGCCGAGGTGTTGCTGGACATCGCCGCCGATGGCACGGTCGCGGGGGCGGGCACCTTGCGCACCGCGCGCAAGCTGTTTGACGGGCGCGTTTTTCCGGCGCCGGAAACCCAAGATGCGCCACAGGGCTAGGGCGCGGCCTGCGCGGCCAGGGGGTGGTGGACGGCGGCGGCAAACTGGGCCAGATTGCCGCGAACCCGGCGCCCCGCCCCGATCCCGAAGGACATGATCTTGCCCGACCCGCTTCGCATAGCGCTGGCCCTTGCCATCGGAACGGCGGGGGGTGCGGCGTTTTTCGCGCTGTCGCTGCCCTTGCCCTGGATGCTGGGCGCGCTGTTTGCCACGATGGCGGCGGCGGTGCTGCGCGCGCCGGTCAAGGGGCCCGACGGCATCCGGCCCTGGGTGGTGGCGGTGATCGGCGTGCTGCTGGGGTCGCGCTTCACGCCCGATGTTCTGGCGCAGGGGCAGGTCTGGCTGGGCACGGTGGCGGTGTTGATGGGCTATGTGGTGGCGGTGGCGCTGACCATCGTGCCGTTCTACCGCTATGCCGGGCGGCTGGACTGGACCACATCCTATTTCGCCGGCATGCCCGGCGGCCTGACCGAGATGATCGAGATTGGCGAGGCCGCCGGCGCCAAGGTGCCCCCGGTGATCCTGGCCCACAGCCTGCGCATCGTGGCCACCATCGCGCTGATCGCGGTGTGGTTTCGCGTGGTGCAGGGGCAGGCGGCGGTGGGCGCGCCGATGGGGGCGACCAGCGCGATCACCGCGGTCGATGCGCTGGTGCTGTTGGGCAGCGCGGTGCTGGGCATCTGGCTGGGCAAGCGGCTGCGGTTTCCGGCACCCACCTTCCTGGGGCCGCTGGCGCTGTCGGCGGCGGTGCATCTGGCGGGGGTGACGGAAAGCGCGCCGCCGACGTTGCTGGTCAATGCGGCCCAGGTGATGCTGGGCACGGTGCTGGGCTGCCGGTTTCGCGGCATCGGCACCGCCACGCTGGCCCGCGCCGGGGTGCTAAGCGTGATTGCCACGGCGCTGACGCTGGTTCTGGCCTATGGCACGGGGCTGGTGATGGGCCGCTTTGCGGGGGTGGGCATGGAACAGGCGGTTCTGGCCCTGGCCCCCGGCGGGTTGACCGAAATGGGGCTGATCGCGATGGCGATCGGGGCGGATGTGGCCTTTGTGGCGCTGCATCACGTCGCGCGCATCCTGTTCGTGATCATGGTCGCGCCGCTGGCCTTCCGGTTGCTGCGGCGCTGAGCGGGCGCATTTCCCCTGCGACAATTTGGCCCGACAATGGTTGACTTAAATACTCGGCATTAGTATCGCCTGCCGAACGGCAGCCATTCTCATCCCTGAGATCAGCCACCGCGCTGAACAGTCAAAAATCCACAAGACTTTCTAAAGGGACGAGAAATGTCGATGAAAATGACTGCCTCGCTGAGGCAGCCGGGCCTGCATGGCGCAGGCCTGCCCGCACGCAACAGCCTTGCATTGGCCACCGTCGCGGTGATGGGAACCGCCGCGCCGGTCGCCGCGCAAGATGTCATCACCCTGCCCACGCTGGAGGTGGAAACCGCCGCCCCCGAACAACCCGTCGTGGTGCGCAAGCGCCGCGTGACGGCGGCGCCCGCCGCGCCCAGCCCCGCGCCAGAACCGGCGCCGGTGGTCGAGGCGCCCCAGGGCCCGGTCGCCGGGGCAGGGGGGCTTTCGCCCTATGCCGACCCCAATGCCGGGTATCGCGCCGTGACCTCGGGCAATTCCCTGCTGGGTCAGCCGCTGTCACAGACCGCGCGCACGGTGACTGCGATCACCGCCGAGGTGCTGGCCGACAAGAACGCCACCTCGGTCCGGGAACTGGCGCGCACCACGCCGGGGCTGACGCTGGGCACGGGCGAGGGCGGCAATGCCTTTGGCGACGTGCTGTATATCCGCGGTTTCAAGGCCACCAATGACGTCTATATCGATGGTGTGCGCGACGCGGGTGCGGCGCTGCGCGAGACGTTCAACACCGAACAGGTGGAAATCACCAAGGGGCCGTCGGGGTCGATCGCCGGGCGCGGCACCACGGGCGGCGCGGTCAACGTGGTCACCAGGAAACCGCAGGCCGAGGATTTCGTGAAGACCGAAACCACGTTGGGCCTGAACGCGCTGGCACGCCAGACGGTCGACTGGAACAAGGTCTGGAATGATCGCTTCCGCACCCGCATTGGCGCGATGGCGCAGACGGGCAAGGTCGCGGGCCGCAACGGGATTGAGGATGACCGGCTGGGCCTGTCGCTGGCAGCGGAATATGACGCCAGCGATCGGCTGAAGCTGACGCTGGATGCCTATCACCTGGAGATGACCGGCACGCCGGACTGGGGCATCCCGTGGATCAACGGCGGTCCCGCGACGGAAACGATCGGGCTGGACCGCGACACGACCTACACGGTCGAGGGCCGCGATTTTCAGGACGGGTTCCAGGACATCGCCACCCTTGGCCTGCGCTATGACATCAGCCCCGATGTGGCGCTGACCAACCGCACGCGCGTTGGGCGGACGGGCATCGACTATGTCGTCTCGGTGCCGTCGGGGGCGACGCTGGTGGGGGACGACTGGATCCTGTCGAACCTGTCGGCGAAATCCACGCGTCAGATCAATCGCACGCTGTCGAACACCACCGAGCTGTCCTTTGGCTTTGACACCGGGGCGGTGAAGCACAGCTTGGTCGCAGGCTTTGCCGTCTCGCGTGAGGAAATCACGCAGCTGGGCTATGCCGGCGCCCTGTCCGAGGATTTCGGCGGCGTCAGCGGCAGTTCCTGCCGGGATCTGGTGTCTGTGGTGAACCCGGACACCTCGGTTTGCTGGCCCGCGGGGTCAACGCTGACGCTGTCCTATACCCCCCGCGTCACCAAGGTGGATACCGTGTCGCTTTACCTGACCGACACGATGGCGCTGTCCGAAAAGCTAAGCCTGAATCTGGGCCTGCGGCTGGATGATTACGACATTACCCGCACGGGCGGCGCGGGTGAGGCCGCATACCGCTATGCCCGCCAGGACACGCTGTTCACCTGGAACGCGGGGCTGACCTACAAGCTGAACGATCAGGGCATGGTCTATCTGGCCTATGCGACCTCGGCCAACCCGATGGGGCAGGAACTGGATGCGGGGGGCGGTGCCTATTCGGGCCTGGATGAGGCCAGCCAGCTGTTGGACCCGGAAGAAAACCGCTCGATCGAATTGGGCACGAAATGGGATCTGGGGCATCTTGGCCTGACGGCGGCGGCGTTCCAGACCACGAAATCCAATGCGCGCGAAACCCTTGGGCGGGGCGATGCGGCGGTGACCCTTGCCACCGGAAAATACCGGGTGCGGGGGATCGAACTGGGCATCGCGGGCAAGGTGATGGATCGTCTGTCGCTGTATGGCGCTGCGACCTGGATGGACAGCAAGGTGCTGGCGAGCGCTGTGGCTGGCGATATCGGCAAGGAACTGGCCAATACCGCGCACAAGCAGTTCAACCTGCTGGCGCAGTATCAGCTGACCGAGGCCTGGACCATCGGCGGGCAGGCCACCTGGAACGGCGGCCAGAACCTTGGGTCGATGGCGGCCAATGGCAACACGCTGCCGGCCTATTGGCGGCTGGATGCGATGGCCGAATACGACCTGGGCAATGACCGGGTGCTGTCGATGCGCGTCGATAACCTGCTGGACGAAACCTATTACGACACGGCCTATCGGTCGGGATCGCCCTTCGTCTATGTCGCGCCGGGGCGGACGGCCTCGGTCACCCTCAGCATGAAGTTCTGAAACACCGCCCGGGCGGCATTGCCCGGGCCATTCAAGGAGCAGCCAGATGCTGATCACCATTCCCGACATCCTGACCCGCGACCAGGTCGCAGCCATCCGCGCCACGCTGGACGCCGCCGACTGGCAGGACGGCCGCCACACCGCCGGGCCGCAATCGGCGGAAATCAAGCGCAATGCGCAGATCCCGCTGAACAGCCCCGTTCTGCCCGATCTTCAGGCCCGCCTGATCGGCGCGCTGACGGCGCATCCGGTTTGGGTTTCGGCGGCGCTGCCCGCGCAGATCCTGCCGCCGATGTTCAACCGCTATGAGGGCGGGCAGACCTTTGGCACGCATGTGGACAATGCGATCCGCGTGATCCCCGGCGCGGGGCGGCAGATCCGCACCGATGTGTCCTGCACGCTGTTCCTGTCGGACCCCGAAGATTACGACGGGGGCGGGCTGATCGTCGAAGGCCATTATGGCGCGCAGACGGTCAAGCTGTCGGCCGGGGCGGCGGTGGTCTATCCCGCGACCTCGTTGCATCAGGTGACGCCGGTGACGCGCGGGGCCCGGGTGGCCAGCTTCTTCTGGGTCCAGTCGATGGTGCGCGATGCCCAGCGGCGCGAGATGCTGTTCGATCTGGACCAATCCATTCAATCGCTGGGCGCGGAACTGGGCGCCAATGCGCCCGACGTGCTGCGTCTGACCGGGATTTACCACAACCTGATCCGCCAATGGGCCGAGGTGTGACATGGCCGCTGCGAACGATGTTCTGATTTCCACGTTGCGCGACTGGGGCCTGCCTGCGCTGGCCGACCGGCTGGCCGCCGCCGATGCATCCGATGCGCTGACGCCGCTGGCGATGTTCATGGATGCCGATTGGGTGGTGAAATCGGTGATGCTGGGGCTGGGCGTGGCCTCGGTTCTGGTCTGGGCGATCTGGGCGGGCAAGCTGGTGCAGATCGCGCGCGCCTCGTCCCGGATCGGGCGCGATTACCGGCGGCTGACGGGGCATGGCCGCCTGGGCGCGGCGCCGGCACCCAGGGGCGAGCTGGGCCGGATGCAGGCCGCGACCCTGGCCGAGATTGCGGCATCCACCGGCCTGCCCGCCGCGGGCGTCAAGGACCGCGTCGCGATGGAATTGACGCGGATCGAGGGCGGGGCCGCGCGGGCGATGCAATCTGGGGTGACGGTGATCGGATCCGTCGGGTCCACCGCGCCCTTCATCGGGCTGTTCGGCACGGTCTGGGGCATCATGAATGCCTTTGTCGGCATCGCGGCCAGCGGCACCACGAACCTTGCCGTTGTCGCCCCCGGCATTGCCGAGGCGTTGCTGGCCACCGCCATCGGCCTTGTCGCGGCGATCCCGGCGGTGCTGCTGTTCAACCACCTGACCCGCGCCATTGGCGGCTATCGGGCGCGGCTGGGCGATGCGGCGGCACTGGTGGAACGGACCCTGTCGCGCGATCTGGACCGTGCGGCGCAGGCCGCGCCGGATGGCGCCGATGTCATCCCCCTGGCGGCGGAGTAAGCCATGGCTGCACGGCTGTCTTCGGGCGCAGATGACGATCTGGCCGCCAATACCGATATCAACATCACCCCGTTCATCGATGTGATGCTGGTGCTGCTGATCATCTTCATGGTCGCGGCGCCGCTGTCCACGGTGGATGTGCCGGTGGAATTGCCGGTGGCGACCGCCACCCCCGCGCCGCGCCCGGATGCGCCGGTGATCGTGACGGTGCAATCCGATCTGTCGCTGCTGGTGGGGGATCTGCCGATCGCGCTTGATGCCCTGCCGATGGAGCTGGACATTGCCACGGGTCTGAAACGCGACACGCGGATCTATATTTCCGCCGACCGCGCCGTGCCCTATGGCGAGGTGATGGCGGTGATGAACCGGATGCGTGGGACCGGCTATCTGAAGATCGGCCTTGTCGGTCTGGAGGAAGACCCCGCCACCACCGAAGGGGCCGCGCCATGAGCTTGGCCTTTCCCGCCCGGGCCGCGCCCGTCTGGACCATCGGCCTTGCCGTCAGCGCCGCGGCCCATGCGGCGGTGCTGGCCGCCTTTCTGGCCCAGCCCGTCGCCCCGCCCCCGGCTGAGGCGGGTCTGAAAGGGCGCGAATTCATTGACCTGGCCGATGTCGACATGATCCTGGCCGCGCCCGAAACCGACCTGGCCCAGGGCGAGGCCGCCACCGATAGCGCCGCCCAGATGGACAGCCCCGAAAAGACCGAACCCGCAAGGGCGGCGAATGACCCTATCTTGGCGCAGATCCCCGATCCGGTGGCCGACCCGGAGTTGCAGTTCCGCATCTCGACCCCGGATGACCCGGTTGAGGCCAAGAAGGACGCGACCGAGGTTGCGACCGAGGTGCAGGACAAAACCCATACCGAATTCGCCCCGCCCTCGACCGCCGCCAGCCCCGCGCCATCGGCGGGCGATCAGCCGCAAAGCGGCTCGACCGAGGCCGAGCTTGGCCTGTCGGATGAAGACAGGGCGCGGATCGAGGATTGGCAAAAGGCCATCGTTCTGGCGCTGGCCGCGGCCAAGACCTATCCCAAGGCGGCGCGCAATGCCCGGACCGAGGGCAAGGTGATCCTGGGCTTCAGCCTGGACAGCTATGGCCGGGTGGTGGCGCGGTCAGTGCTGGAAAGGTCCGGCCATCCGGTGCTGGATCAGGCGGCGCTGGCGCTGATCGACGGGCTGGCGGGTCTGCCCGCGCCCCCCGCCGCGATGGGGCCGGGGCCGTTTCCGATGCGGGTGCCGATCGTCTATTCGGTCAAGTGAACAGGCAATCGGGCCCGATCTCGGCCAGGGTGCGGCGCCCCATCAGCCCCATCGCCACGGCGAATTCGTCGCGCAGCCGCCGCAGGCAGGCGGCCGCCCCCGCCGCCCCGTCAAGCGCCAGCGCGTAAAAGGCGGGCCGGCCCAGCAGCACCGCATCCGCCCCAAGGGCCAGCGCCACCAGCATATCCTCGCCTGCGCGGATGCCGCCATCGACCAGCACCGGCACACCGGGCAGGGCGGCGCGGATCGCGGGCAGAACGCGGGCGGTCGGGGGCAGGCCATCCAGCACCCGGCCCCCGTGGTTCGACACGATCACCCCGGCGCATCCGGCCTGCATCGCGCGGGTGGCATCGTGGGGCGTCATCACGCCCTTGGCCAGCACCGGCACCGGGCTTTCGGCGCAAAGTTCTGTCAGATCGTCCCACACCGGCGCGCGCGCCAGCAGCCCTTCAATCCCGGCAGGCGGGGGCATGGGCAGCGCATCGAGCATCACCGGGCGGATGCCTTCGGGCAGCTGAAAACCCGCGGCAATTTCACGGTTGCGCACGCCGTTCAGCGGCGCATCCACCGTCACCACCAGCGCGCTTGCCCCCGCCGTCAGCGCCCGCGCCGCCAAGGCCCGCGTCGCGGCCGGATCGGGTTGCAGATAGAGCTGAAACCAGAACGGGGCCACGGCCACATCCTCGGGCGGGACCGAGGTCTGGCACGACAGCACCATCCCCGCGCCCTGCGCCGCCGCCGCACGGGCCATCGCGGCCTCGCCTTCCGCGCAGGCCAGGCGCTGAAAGGCCATCGGCGCGACCAGGCAGGGAAAGTCCAGCCGCAGCCCGGCGATGGTGGTCGCGGTCGAAAACCCCGCCATATCGGTCATCAGGCGCGGGCGCAGGGCATGGTCGCCCCAGGCCTGTTCATTGGCGCGCAAGGTCCGTTCCCGCCCCGCACCCCCCGCGACATAGGCAAAGGCCGGGGCAGGCATGGTCTGCGCGGCGGCGGATTCAAGGTCATGCAGCGGGCGGTTCACGGGGGTCTCTCCGGGATGGCAGGCCATTGATTTTCACTGAAAAGCGGCCCGGCGCTGATTATGGGTTTCAGGTCAAGCGGGGGTCAAGGCACGGTTTCATAATTACTTTTTCCGGGCTGCGCCGGGGCGGAAGGTGATGCGGGCTGGGGTCAGGCGCCCGCTTTTCGCGTGCATGGGTCAGCCCGACAAAAGCACCCCGGCAGCCCGTAGCAACGCGCGCGGGTCGCGGTCGCTGCGCACCACGGGGGGCGGGGGCGCGATCGCCCCGGTCAGGCGGTGGACCGCCGTCCAGGCGGAACGGATGGAATATTCCACCGTGAACACGCATTCGCGCGGGAGGTCGCAGAACTGTCCGATCACGGCAAAGTTTTCGGCCCCGCGCGGAATGACCGGGGGCCTGTCGCCGGGCTGGCGGGGCATGAACTGGCTGGTGATCAGGGGCATCCGGCAGGGGATGACCCGCGCGCCGCCGAAGAATTCGGCGCGCTGGTTTGCGGTCAGCCGCAGCTGATGGGCAAGTTCGTCCAGCATCTCATGGCCGGTGGCTTGCGCCATGGGTTTGGCGATCGCGTCACCCGGCCGGTCACCGCGCAGGCCATAGCCCCAGAACACGGGCTGGTTGGCGGGCTGGCCGCGGAAATGCGGCTGGTGGAACATGACGATGGACATCAGCCAGCCGGATTCCGCGAAGGTGACCAGACCGCCGGTTCCGGTCCGGTTGCGGGTGAAATCCTCCATGAACGTCACGAAGGCCGGCGAGGGCAGCGTGACAGTGAACGAGGTCCAAGATGTCCGGTCCGGGCGGCCTGCAAAGACCTCGGGGCGGCCCAGCCCTTCATGGCGGGCTGCCAGACGGCGCCACAGGTCAAACCCCGGGGCAGGGGCGTCCGATGCGGGTGGCGGGGTGTCGCTGTCGCCGGTCACGGTGGCGTCGGTCATGGACCCCAGGGTCAGATAAACCCGGTCTTCGGGGGCAATGTCGATGGTCGTGCCTGTGGACAGATGCAGCTGTGTCACCCGCCGGGCATCCGCTGTGCCCGTGATCGTCACGTCGGCCACGCTGGCGCCCGTGCGCAAGTCCACCCCTTGCGCGGACAGCCAGTGCAGGATCGGCGCGACGATCGAGTCATATTGGTTGTAGCGGGTCCGCAGGATGCCTTCGATCCGCGCAAGGCCGGGGAACAGGTGCAGGAAACGCCGCATGTAGCGCCGCATCTCGGCCACCGAATGCCACGGCTGGAACGAGAACATGGTGGACCACATCACCCAGAAATTCGTGCCAAAGAAGGCGGGCGCGAACCAGTCATTGATGGTGCGCGCGCCAAGCCGCCCCTCGGGGATCAGCAACAGGCGGTTGAGCGCGACGATTTCTTCTGCGCCCAGGCCAAGTTGGTACCGATCCTCGGCCCTGTGGCCGTTGCGCACAAGGCGGCATTCGGCCCGGCCCGGCACCATGCGGTTGAAGGCGATGATATCGTCCCTGACCGAGATCGCGGGATCATCGGGCGCGGGGATCGCGGACAGCAGGTCCAGGGTGCAGACGAAGTTCGGCTCAAACATTCGGCCACCACGGGTAAGATAGCCCGCTTCGGCCTGGCGCGACCCATCAAGGCTGCCACCGGCTGTGTCGCGATGTTCAAGGATCGTGATCTGATCGCCCGGCACACCGCCATCCCGGATCAGCAGGACAGCCGCCGACAGCGCCGCAATGCCGCCCCCGACCATATAGTGCCGGCCCGTCGCCCGATGCTGTGCCATGTGTGGCCCCTTGTTCCGAAAGCCCAGAGAACCGCATTTGGCGTGACGCGTCCAGAAAAACCGGGCGCAGTTCCATCCCGGGGCGGGGCTCTATTCGCTGCGGTTGTCCCATGAGGCGCGGAAATCCGACTGGATCTGCGCCAGATGTTCCGAAAGTGAGGCATGGGCGGCGCGGATATGCGCCACGATCAGATCCGCCGCGCCATCGGCATCGCCCTGTGCGCAGGCCTGGACAATCGCGCGGTGTTCGGCATCGGCGCGGGCATGGCCATCGGTCAGCAGAAGCTGCGCGCGCAGGTAGCGATCAAGCCGGTCCATCGCATTGTCCAGCGTCGCCTGGTGGAACGGCAGCCCCGATGCGGAATACAGCGTGGCATGAAAGGCCCGGTTCAGATCGCCCCAGCGCATCGTATCGGTGATGGTGCTGAATTCGTCGCAAATGCGATAGGCCTGCGCGATCAGATCGGGGGTCATCCGCGCGACAGAGACCCGCATCACATGCGCCTCGACCAGGCAGCGGAAATCAAAGATTTCGCTTGCCGCCTCTAGCGACAGGCCGACCACGACCGCGCCCTTGTAACGCTGGGTCTTCACCAGGCCCTGCTGTTCCAGCATGGTGATCGCCTCGCGCACGGGGATGCGGCTGGTGTTGAACATGCGCGCGATTTCGTCCTGCCGCAGCGGGTCGCCATCCTTCAGGTCGCCTGTGATGATTGCGCTGCGCAGCGCGTCAAACACCAGCGCGGCGGCAGATCGGGTCTGCGACACATCCATGGGCTTTAGCGCCATGCGATCCCCTTTCCGGCGGACAATTATAGGATATTGTATATTGGATCCGATCTCGCTAACAAGACGCGACAGTGACCGGGGGCGCGGCTTTCGGTCGATTCTGGCCCGCCTGCGTGAAGATGCGCCCATCGGATGGATCGCCCATGACCGACCTTTCCCTTGCCCTTTCCGCCTTTCGCCCGGTGACGGCGCCCGCCATTACCGATGCCGAACTGCGGACCCGTCTGGGCGGCCTTCAGGCCCGGATGCAGCGCGCGGGGGTCAAGGCGGTGTGGCTGGATGCCTCATCCTCGCTGACCTATTACACGGGGCTGAACCTTGGCCTGTCCGAACGCATCCATGGCGCACTGGTGCCCGCATCGGGGCCGCTGACCTACGTCACACCTACGTTTGAGGAGCCGAAGCTTCAGACCCTGATCCGCATCCCCGGCCAGATTGCGATGTGGGAGGAGGACGAAGATCCCTTTGCCCTGATCGCGGCGCAACTGGCCGCCAGTGACGCCCCCGGCGCGGGGCTTGCGATCGACCCGGCCACGCCCTTCGTCTTTGCCGATGCGCTGATGCGTGCGACCGGGGGCGGGGTAAGTTCGGCGCAGGCGATGATCGTGGCGCAGCGGCAGGTGAAATCGGCGGCCGAAATCGCCATCATCCAGACCGCGATGGATGCCAGCCTGTCGGTGCAGCGCGCCGTTCACGCGGGCTTGCGTGAAGGCATCAGCACCACCGAGGTGGCCGAATTCGTCAACGCCGCCCATATCGCGCTGGGGCTGAAGCCGCTGTTCGTGGCGGTGCAGTTCGGCGAGGCCACTGCCTATCCGCATGGGGTGCCCTATCCGCAGACGCTGGCCCGGGGCGATATGGTGCTGGTCGACATGGGTGGCATCCTGCAGGGCTATCGGTCCGATATCACGCGCAGCTATGTCTTTGGCCCGCCGACCCAGCGCCAGCGCGATCTTTGGACGCTGGAGCAGCGCGCGCAAGCCGCCGCGTTTGCAGCGGCGCGTCTGGGCGCGCCCTGTTCCGATATCGATGCCGCCGCGCGCGCCGTGCTGACCGATGCAGGTTTCGGCCCCGGCTACCGCGTGCCGGGCCTGCCGCACCGCACCGGGCACGGGCTGGGCCTCGACATTCACGAAGAGCCCTATATCGTCGCGGGAAATGCCACGCCGCTGGAACCGGGCATGTGTTTCTCGATCGAACCGATGCTGTGCGTTTACGGCGAATGCGGGGTGCGCCTGGAGGATATCGTCTACATGACCGAAACCGGCCCGCGCTGGTTTACCGCCCCTGCCCATAGCCTGGAGGATCCGTTCGGACCCGCCGCCCGTTGACGTCGCGTCGCCCATTGAATCCCACCGACTTGTGATGTGTCTGCAATAGTATATGGGCGGCCTGTCCGCCCGAATAACCACAAGAATACCGGCCCGAACCAACCGGCCGGCCCCCTACGCAACAGCGAGTGAAAGGACCTCGACATGAAACTTGTGACCCGCAGCCTGGTTGCCGCCTCGGCCCTGGCGATGATGACGGCCATGCCGGCCATGGCCAAGACCTTCGTCTACTGCTCGGAAGCCTCGCCCGAAGGCTTTGACCCGGCGCCCTACACCTCTGGCACCACCTTCGATGCCTCGGCCCACCCGGTCTATAACCGCCTGGTCGAGTTCAAGAAGGGCACCACCGAGATCGAGCCCGGCCTGGCCGAGGCCTGGGAAGTTTCGGCCGATGGCCTGGAATACACCTTCAAGCTGCGTCAGGGCGTGAAGTGGCATTCGAACGAGATCTTCACCCCCACCCGCGATTTCAACGCCGATGACGTGATCTTCAGCTACGAACGTCAGGGCAAGGCCGACCACCCGTGGAACCAGTATATCGCCGGCGTGAGCTACGAGTATTTCAACTCGATGGAGATGGCCTCGCTTATCAAGGAAATCGTCAAGGTCGATGACTACACGGTCAAGTTCGTGCTGACCCGCCCCGAGGCGCCCTTCATGGCGAACATCGCGATGCCCTTCGCCTCGATCATCTCGGCGGAATATGCCGAGGCGCTGGACAAGGCCGGCAAGCGCGAAGACCTGAACAACCTGCCGGTCGGCACCGGCCCGTTCAAGTTCGTGGCCTATCAGAAGGACGCGGTGATCCGCTACGCCAAGAACGCCGACTACTGGGGCGATGCGCCCATGATCGACGATCTGGTCTTTGCGATCACCCCGGATGCCGCCGTGCGCCTGCAAAAGCTGAAGGCCGGCGAATGCCACCTGATGCCGTTCCCGTCGCCGGCCGATCTTGAAACCATCAAGGCCGATCCGAACCTGAAGCTGGACGAACAGGCCGGGCTGAACGTGGCCTACCTTGGCTACAACACCACCATGGCGCCGTTCGACAATGCCAAGGTCCGCAAGGCCCTGAACATGGCGATCAACAAGCAGGCGATCATCGACGCGGTCTATCAGGGCGCGGGCCAGGTCGCCAAGAACCCGATCCCGCCGACCATGTGGTCCTATAACGACGCGATCGTGGACGATCCCTATGATCCGGAAGCCGCCAAGAAGATCCTGGAGGAAGAAGGCGTCAAGGATCTGTCGATGAAGATCTGGGCGATGCCGGTGCAGCGTCCCTACATGCCCAACGCGCGCCGCGCGGCGGAACTGATGCAGGAAGACTTCGCCAAGGTCGGCGTCAAGGTCGAGATCGTGACCTATGAATGGGGTGAATACCTGAAGAAGTCGACCGAGGTGAACCGCGACGGCGCGGTGATCCTGGGCTGGACCGGCGACAACGGCGACCCGGACAACTTCATGGGCGTCCTGCTGTCCTGCGCGGCGGCCGGTGAGGGCGGCGCGAACCGCGCCCAGTGGTGCAACGAGGACTTCTCGGCGCTGATCAGCCAGGCCAAGCAGACCGCCGACGTGGCCGAGCGCACCCGGCTTTACGAAGAAGCCCAGGTGATCTTCAAGGATCAGGCGCCCTGGGCCACGCTGGGCCATTCGACCCAGTATGTGCCGATGTCCAACAAGGTGTCGGGCTTTGTGATGAGCCCGCTTGGCGACTTCACCTTTGAAGCCGTCGACATCGCCGAATAAGGCGGAAAACCGGGCGCGCGGGGGCACACCCCGCGCGCCTTTCAAGGCCCGCGTGCCCTTCGGGGCCGCTCGCCTTTCAAGGAAAGACTGAATGATCCGGTTCATCCTCGGTAAACTGCTGTATCTGGTCCCCACCTTTCTGGGCATCACGCTTATTGCCTTCAGCTTCGTGCGGGTTCTGCCGGGGGATCCGGTGCTGCTTATGGCGGGCGAACGTGGCATCACGCCCGAACGCCATGCCGAACTGTCGGCGCAGCTGGGCTTTGACCGGCCGATCTGGCAGCAATATTTCGATTTTCTGGGCCGGCTTTTGCAGGGCGACCTTGGCAATTCGCTGGTTACCAAGAAACCCGTGCTGACCGAATTCCTGGCCCTGTTCCCGGCGACGGTCGAACTTGGCCTGGTCGCGATCGTGATCGCCACGCTGGTCGGCGTGCCCGTGGGCGTGATCGCGGCGATCCGGCGGGGGTCGTGGTTCGACCAGATTTCCATGACCGGGGCGCTGGTGGGCTTTTCCATGCCGATCTTCTGGTGGGGCCTTTTGCTGATCATCCTGTTTTCCGGCATCCTGCAATGGACGCCGGTGTCGGGGCGCATCAGCCTGATGTATTTCTTTCCGCAGGTCACCGGGTTCATGCTGATCGACAGCCTGCTTTCAGGGCAGAAGGGGGCGTTCGCCTCGGCCGCGTCGCACCTGATCCTGCCGGCGGTGGTGCTGGCCACGATCCCGCTGGCGGTGATCGCGCGCCAGACCCGGTCGGCCATGCTTGAGGTGATGGGCGAGGATTACGTGCGCACCGCCCGCGCCAAGGGCCTGCCGCAATCGCGGGTGGTGGGCGTGCATGCGCTGCGCAACGCGATGATCCCGGTGATCACCACGATCGGCCTGCAGGTCGGCGTGCTGATGGCGGGCGCGATCCTGACCGAGACGATCTTTTCCTGGCCCGGCATCGGTAAATGGATGATCGATTCCATTTCGCGGCGCGACTATCCGGTGGTGCAATCGGGCCTTCTGCTGATTGCGGGGCTGGTGATGCTGGTGAACCTGCTCGTCGACCTGACCTATGGCCTGATCAACCCGAGGATCCGCCACAAATGAGCGATACTGCAGTCAAATTGTCGGACGCGGCGATCCGCCGCCGGATGCTGGCCGATTTCTGGTTCTACTTCCGCCAGAACCGCGGCGCCGTTGCGGGGATGTGGGTGTTTCTGGCGCTGGTGCTGGTGGCGATCTTCGCGCCGCTGATCGCGCCGCATGACCCGACCCAGCAATACCGCGACGCGCTTCTGGTGCCGCCGGTGTGGCAAGAGGGCGGGCGCGCGGGCTTCCTTCTGGGCACCGATGCGGTCGGGCGCGATATGCTTTCGCGCCTGATCTATGGCGCGCAGTTTTCGCTGTTCATCGGCATCGTCGTCGTGTCGATCGCGCTGGTGGGCGGGATCATCGTGGGGCTGCTGGCGGGCTTCTTCGGCGGCTGGGTCGATACCGTCATCATGCGGGTGATGGATGTGATCCTGGCCTTCCCGTCGCTGCTCTTGGCGCTGGTGCTGGTGGCGATCCTGGGCCCCGGCCTGACCAATGCGATGATCGCGATCGCCATCGTCTATCAGCCGCATTTCGCCCGCCTGACCCGCGCCGCGGTGATGGGCGAAAAGGCCCGCGAATATGTCACCGCCGCCCGTGTGGCGGGCGCGGGCAACCTGCGGCTGATGTTCAAGACGATCCTGCCGAACTGCCTTGCGCCGCTGATTGTGCAGGCCACGCTGTCGTTTTCGTCCGCCGTGCTGGACAGCGCCGCGCTTGGCTTTCTGGGCATGGGCGCCCAGCCGCCGGCGTCGGAATGGGGCACCATGCTGGCCGAGGCGCGCGAATTCATCCTGCGCGCCTGGTGGGTGGTGACCTTGCCGGGCCTTGCGATCCTGACCTCGGTGCTGGCGATCAACCTGATGGGCGACGGGCTGCGCGATGCCCTTGACCCGAAACTGAAGCGGAGCTGACATGAGCCTCCTGTCCATCAAGAACCTGACGGTGCGCTTTGCCACCGCCACCGGCGCCTTTACCGCCGTGGACGGTATCGACGTGTCGGTCGACAAGGGCGAAGTGCTGGCGATCGTGGGCGAATCCGGTTCGGGCAAATCGGTGTCGATGCTGGCGGTGATGGGGCTTTTGCCCGACACCGCCACTATCACCGCCGATGAAATGACCTTTGACGGGCGCGACCTGCTGAAGATGACCCCGGCAGAACGTCGCCGCCTGATCGGGCGCGAGATCACGATGATCTTCCAGGAACCGATCGCCTCGCTGAACCCGTCCTTCACCGTCGGCTTCCAGATCGAGGAGGTGCTGCGCCTGAACCTGGGCCTGGACCGCCGCGCCGCCCGCGCCCGCGCGCTGGACCTGTTCCGCGCCGTCGGCATCCCGGAACCCGAGGTCAAGATCAACGCCTATCCGCACCAGATGTCGGGCGGCCAGTGCCAGCGGGTGATGATCGCCATGGCAATCGCCACCAACCCGCGCCTGCTGATCGCGGATGAACCGACCACCGCGCTGGACGTGACGATCCAGAAGCAGATCCTCGACCTGCTGATGGATCTGCAGGAACGCTACGACATGGCGCTGATCCTGATCACCCATGACATGGGCGTGGTGGCCGAAACCGCCGACCGCGTCGTCGTGCAATACAAGGGCCGCAAGATGGAGGAAGCCGACGTGCTGACCCTGTTCGAGGCGCCCAAGAACCCCTATACCCGCGCGCTTCTGTCGGCCCTGCCGGAAAACGCCACCGGCGACCGGCTGCCCACGGTTGCGGACTTCATGGCATCGGAGGCTGTGCAATGACCATCGTCGTTGAAGGCCGCGCCCTGACGCAGGATTACCACGTCCGCAGCGGCCTGTTCAGCAAGGCCAGCACCGTGCGCGCGGTCAAGGGCGTCGATTTCGCCGTGGAACGCGGCAAGACGCTGGCGATCGTGGGCGAAAGCGGATCGGGCAAATCCACGCTGGCGCGGATCATCGCGCTGATCGACCCGCAATCGGGCGGCAGCCTGAAGATCGAGGGCGAAGAGGTCAACATCGCCCGCCGCCGCCTGACGCCGCAGATGCGGTCCAAGGTGCAGATGGTGTTCCAGAACCCCTACGGCAGCCTTAACCCGCGCCAGAAGGTCGGCGATGTGCTGATGGAGCCGCTGGCCCTGAACACCTCCATGCCCGCCGACGAACGCCGCGACCGGGCCGAGGCGATGTTGGCCAAGGTCGGCCTGATGCCGGAACATTTCAACCGCTATCCGCACATGTTCTCGGGCGGGCAGCGACAGCGGATCGCGATTGCGCGCGCGCTGATGCTGAACCCGGCGCTGCTGGTGCTGGATGAACCCGTTTCGGCGCTGGACCTGTCGGTGCAGGCGCAGGTGCTGAACCTGTTGGCCGACCTGCAAGAGGAATTCAACCTCACCTACGTCTTCATCAGCCACGACCTGTCGGTGGTGCGCTACATCGCCGATGACGTGCTGGTGCTGTCGAAAGGCGAGGCCGTGGAACAGGGCAGCCGCGAGGCGCTTTTCGCCGATCCGCAACACCCCTATACGCGCCAGCTGTTTGCCGCGACCCCGGTGACCGACGTGGCCGCAATCCGCGCCCGCGTGGAACGGCGCAAGGCCGCCCGCCTGGCCCGCCAGCACACCTGACAGGCCGCCGCATCAACGCCTTGGCCTGCCCGCGTCCCGGTAGCGGTGCGGTGTCAGGCCAATCCGGGCGCCGCCAGATCGGTCTTGCGCAGCTGGGGCATCCGACCCTTGCCGTGGGGCCCACCGCCTGAACGGACCTAGCCGCAAGCGATCAGGTCATGGGGCAGGCGGTTCATCGGTTCGGCCCCCGTGGCGGTGATCAGCACCTGATCCTCGATGATGAAACCGCCAAGACCCGTGACGTAGAAGGGGCATTCGAAGGCCAGCACCATGCCGGGTTCTGCGATCACGTCGCTGTCGGCGGCGATGAAGGGCCATTCTTCGCTGCCAAGGCTTGCCCCAAGGCCGTGGCCGTAATGGCCGCGGCTGAACCCCGGCAGGCCCGCGGCGCGGATCGCGTCTTGCGTCACGCGATGCACCTGCGACAGGGGGATGCCGGGGCCAAGCACCGCCATCCCGGCCCGGAACCCCGCCATCAGCGCGTCATGCACCCGCTGCGCCGCAGCCGAAGGCGCGCCGACCACGAAGGTGCGCCCCGTGTCCGAGGTATAGCCCGCCATCAGGCAGCCCACGTCGACCTTGACCAGATCGCCCGGCCGGGCCACCGCATTGCCGCCCCAGGGATCGGGCCCGACGGACAGATAATCCCAGGCCCCGGTCAGCGGCGCATCGCCTTTGTTTGCGGCAATCGCGGCGGACCAGATCGCGGACAGCTCATTGCGGCTGATGCCGGGGGCAATGGCGTCGCGGATCGCGGCGATGCCCAGTTCCGCCAGTTCAACGGCCTGCCGCAGCAGGGCGATTTCGGCCGAGGTTTTCACCATCTTCAGCCGGGCGGAAAGCGCGCTGCCATCGACCAGTTGCGCGGGCGCCAGGGCGCTTGCCAGCGCCGGAAGATCGGCGGCAGAGATCGCTGCCATTTCCACCCCGATGCGGGCCTGCGACAGGCCGCGATCCGCCAGGGCCTGCGCCAGATGCCGCCAGCAGGTCGCTGGATCGAAGGTGGTGGGGCGCAGGAAATCGGGCCCGCGCCCCTCGGCCGTCCAGGCCTGGGTCAGGGCCTTATCTAGGGGCAGGGCATCAAGGCCCGGCGGCAAGGCCGCGATTTCCACCCAAAGCGGGCTTGGCCGGATATCGGTGATGTGCGAGGCGGCGCGGAAGGCGGGCACGAACAGGTCCGACACCACGGCCATCTCGGGCAGGCTTGGGTCGGCGGGGACCAGCACCGCCACCGCGCCCGCCCGGCGCCACATCGTGCCCACCCCCGGCTGCGCGCCGGTGGCGTGGCGAAAGCTTTCGGGGGACAGCAGGATCAGCGCCTCGAACCCCTCGGCTGCCATCAGGGCGCTGGCGCGCGCACGGTCCAGATCTGCCATTGTTCCCCCCTACAGCGCGACCAGCCCGGGCAGCCATAACACCAGCCCCGGAAACGCGGTGATCAGCGCGATCAGCCCCAGTAACACCAGCCAGTAGGGCAGCACCGCCAGCGCGCCTTCACCCAGCCGGACCTCGCCATTGGTCATGCCGATCACGACAAAAATGTTCATGCCAACCGGCGGGGTCAGCATCCCGATCTCGATCAGCAGGGTGATGACCACGCCCAGCCAGACCGGATCATAGCCCACCCCCACCAGAAGCGGAAAGACGATCGGCAGGGTCATGATCATCATCGACAGACCATCGAAGACCATGCCCAAAAGGACATAGATCAGCACCACCACTGCCAGCAGCTCCAGCGGGCCGATCTGCAATTCGGTCAGCATGCGCAACAGCTGCTGGGGCAGGCCCAGCACCGAGATCGACTGCGCCAGGATCACCGCGCCCATGAAAACCATGCCGATCACGCTGAAGGTGGTGACCGTGGTCATCAGCGCCTGGCCGATGCCGGCCAGCGTCAGATCGCCCTTGGTGAAGCCGATGACGATGGCGGCCAGAACGCCCACGCCCGCGCTTTCGGTCGGTGTGGCCAGCCCCGCGAACAGGCTGCCCAGCACGGCCAGGATCAGCGTCAGCAGCGGCCAGGTTTCGGCGAGGGCGCGCAGCGCGGGACCGATCGGCACGCGCGGCTCGTCCGGGGCGATCGTGCGGTTGCGCCGTGCCTGGATCACGATCCAGGCCATGAAGGCCAGCGCCGCCACGATCCCCGGCAGGACACCCGCCAGAAACAGCTTGCCGATCGAGGTTTCGGTAAAGGCGCCATAGATCAGAAGGCTAAGGCTCGGCGGGATCAGAAGGCCCAGCGTGCCGCCGCCCGCCAGCGTGCCCACCACCGCGCGCCGGTCATAGCCGCGCCGGGTAAGCTCCGGATAGGCGACCGAGCCCACCGCCGCCGCCACCGCCATTGACGAGCCCGACACCGCGCCAAACAGGCCGCAGACCGCGATGTTGGTGTGCAGCAATCCGCCCGGCAGGCGCGAGAACAGCGGGCTGAGCGCGCGGTAGATGTTGCGCGCAAGGCCCGAGGCGACAAGGATTTCCCCCAGCAGGATGAACAGCGGGATCGCCGTCAGGGTAAAGCTGTTGAAGGTGTTCCAGACCGCCTGCACGCCCAGGCTTGTGGCGCCGCCCGACCAGAAATGCAGGATGGCAAAGCCCGTCAGCCCCAGCGCCGCGCCCAGCACCGCGCCGGTCAGCACCGTGCCCAGCAGCGTGCCGCCCATCACCGCCCAGATCATGGATGTGGTCCTTCGGGTTTCTGGGGCGGTGGGCGCAGCGCCTGCCAGGCGCCGATCGCGCCGACAAGGCCCACGGCACCGACCATGACCCAGACGAAGGGCGCAAGGCGGATGCGCGCCACCTCGGTCTTGAGGTTCAGCTTTTGGGTGAATTGCGCATCGGCCAGCGCGTCACGGAAAAAGACCGCGGCAAAGGCGATCAGCACGATCTGCCCCAGCACCCAGACCAGCCGCCGAAGCGGCCCCCGCGCCCGATCCGAGGCGAGCGTGACGCGGATGTTGGCGTGGCTGGCCAGCACATAAGGCATGCCCAGAAAGACCGAACAGGCCAGCATCAGCCCGCCCAGCTCCTCGGTAAAGCGAAAGGGCGCGCCCAGGCCATAGCGCATGAAGACCGCCGCCACCGTCAGCGCGGCCATCACCGCCACGGCCCCCGCGCCCAGGGCTGCAAGGGCCCGGGCGACCCATAGGATCGCCCGGTCGATGCGTTCAGGAAGGCTCACTTGGCCAGCGCCTCTAGGATCTGGCTGCGGTAGGCAAGCGCCTTGTCGCCGCCCTCGGCGGACAGGGTTTCCCAGGTCTTGGCGGCGGCGGCGCGGATTTCCTCGACCTCGGCCGGGGTCAGCGGGTCATACCAGGTCACGCCCGCGTCAGTCAGGGCCTTGCGCGCGGCGGCTTCGGCCTCGGCATCCTTCGAGAAATCGGAGGAGTTCGTTTCCAGGGCCGCCGTCGCCTCGGCCAAGGCGGCACGCTCGGCCTCGGTCAGCTTGTCGAGGCTGCCTTGATGGGCGACGATCGCATAGGGCACCGGCGGGAAGGGGAAGCCCGAATAGGTCGCGTGTTTGGCCACCTCTTGCAGGGAAATCGACTGGGCGAAGCGCGCGGCATAAAGGGCGCAATCCACCACGCCGGTCTGCAGCGCGGAATACAGTTCATTCTGCGGGATGATCTGCGCGGCCACCCCCAGCGCGGTGAAGGTTTCGACCTGTTCACGCGAGCCGACGCGCAGCTTTTTCGTGCGCAGTTCGTCCAGCGTCTTGACCGGCTCGCGGCAGAACAGGCTTGCGTCGATGATCGGCAGCGCCATGAAGCCCACCACCGGGATGCCGCGTTCGGCAAAGCCCTCGGTCAGGGCAGTCTTTACCGCCGGCAGGGCCTTGAGGTGTTCCTCGGCGGTCGAGACCGAGCCATAGACGTAAAGGCTGGCCAGATCGGGCGCGTCGCGGCCGATGAAGGTCGGCCAGATGAAGGCGATTTCCGGCGTGCCGGTCTGCATCCAGCGCAGCGCGTCGGCATCCTTGAGGTTCATGCCGCCACCCTCGATCACCTCAATCTTCAGGCTGCCATCGGTCAGGCGGCCGACATCTTCGGCGAAGGTGCGGATATGCCCGGATTCCGGCCGGGTGGGCGCGTAGTTGTTGTTGAACCGCCAGACCGTTTCGGCCCCGGCAGCGGTGGCAAGCACCGCAAGGGCGGCGGTGGTGGACAGGATGCGCGTGATCATCGGAACCTCCGGCGTGTGACGTGTTTCGTTAAAGTTATCCGCCTGTCGCGCGTTTCGCGCAAGGGCGCTGTCGGGGCACGGGGCCGGGGGGCCACGGACGGCTTCCCGCGGCGCGCGACCGGATCGCGACACGGGCCCACCGCGCCGTGGCCCGCCGGATTTCGGTTCGTCCGAACTGCGGGGCGTTGGATTTTTCTTCCTATTTCAGGGGTGTAGGACCCGCGATTTGCTGGCGGCGCAGGCCAGGGTGCCCAAGCGCCAGCCCTGGTCGGACAGTTCGGGTGCAACGTAAAGATGGTAGCGCCCTGGCGCGGCCTTGAAGCCACCTTCGCCGGTGGGGCCAGCGCTGCCGTCGCGAGTGACCCAGTTGCGAAAGCTTGAGGTCTGCCGGACAAAGCCGCCCTTCGCATCCCTGGCCTGGACCGGCTGCCAGTCGGCCACCCATTTCCCGTTTCCAAGCATGGTGTTCTTCTTAGCTTTTCAGCGTGATGGCGGTGCCCCAGGGATCGTGCAGGGTCAGGCCGTCGGCGTGGGTGGCGCTTTCGAAACCGGCGCTTTCGGCGCGCGCGGCGATGGATGCGAGATCTGATGCCTCACGAACAATGATCTCGACGGTGTCGAGACCCGCCATCCGCGTGGGACGTTTTCCGGCACGGCGGCTGTTCCAGATGTTGCCGGCAAGCTGGTGGTGATAGCCGCCGCTGCCATAGAAGCTCGCGCCCGGGTAGCGCGCGGCGATGTCAAAGCCCAGCACGTCGCGATAGAAGTGGTCGGCGTCAGATGTGTCACCGACCTGCAAGTGGACATGCCCGATGCAGCCGCCCTCGGGAAAGCCCGACCACCGGGTGCCCTTGGCGTCTTGCAGCAGGTCCTGCAGGTCAAGCGGATCGGTGCTCATCTTGATCTTGCCGTTCTTGTCGTGCCAGCGTGCGACCGGGCGGTCGGCATAGACCTCAATGCCGTTGCCCTCAGGGTCGGCGAGGTAGAACGCCTCGCTGACGATGTGATCGGACGCGCCTTGAAGCGGCACCCGCGCCGCGGCGACGTGGGTGACCCAATGCGCAAGGTCCGACCGCGTCGGCATCAGGAAGGCGGTGTGGAAAAGCCCGGCTTGCCGCGGGTCAAGTGGTGTCAGGTCAGGATCGCCCGAAAGCTCAAGAAGCGGAACGCCAGCGGTGCCAAGGACCGCGCGGGTGTTGCCGGTCTCAAGCGGGACCAGGCCAAGAACCTGCTGGTAAAAGCCCGAGACGGTTTCAAGATCGCGCACCTGCAGCCGGACGGTGCCGATCCGCATTGGCGCCGAAGGCATGTCGAAGAAATCATTGGCGGTGGTCATGATGGTCTTCCTTGAAAGGGGTGTGTCCTGGAAAGGGGTGTGGCTGCGGGCCTGACGTCCGCGGCCCGTGGATCGGATCAGGCGCGCTTCAACGCCCAGGCGCCGTCGCCCAGCAGGGCCTGGACCACCAGCGTCACCGCCCAGAACGCCGGGAATTCCCAGCCGCCACCTTCGTTCGAGAAGAAGAAGCCGGCTGCGCCATGCGGCACATAGATTGAGCCAAGCAGGATCGGCACCAGCGCCAGCGACACCCAGCGGGAATAGGCGCCAAGGATCAGGGCGAGGCCGCCGAACAGCTCGGCCGCGATGACGAGATAAGCGAGTGGCCCGGGCAGGCCGAGGCTGGCGAAGTAGCCCACCGTGCCGGCCGGCGTGAAAATGAACAGCTTCAGCCCGGCATGGGCAAGAAACAGCGCCCCCATCGCGACGCGCAGGATCGTCGCGGCAAGATCGGCATTGGTCACACCTTCGATCAACGACGGGCGGATGGATGTGGTGGCGGTGGCATAGGTCATTTTGGTTCTCCTCAGAAGGGGCGCGTGGGTGCGATGTCGATGAGGGGAAGATGACACTCTGCGAAACGAATGATAATCCGGTCGACGGGAAGATGATTGCTTCCAGATTGGCAGCACTGCCTACCACCCCGCCTCCCACGCCGGAGCGCCGCGATAGTGCGCGGCCAGGAAGTCGACGAGCACCCGAACCTTCGCGGCCAGGTGTCGGCTATGCGGGTAAAGCGCATGCACCCCGTAGGGCGCCGCCTCGTATCCCGCCAGCAGCCGGACGACGCGCCCCGACCGGAGCGCATTCCCCGCGACGAAGGCCGGCACGCAGGCAAGGCCAAGCCCCGCTTCTGCGGCGGCAAGACAGGCCTCGGCGTTCGAATAGCGGATCCGTCCGCGCACGGGGACCATCTGTTCATGCCCCGCCGGACCGAACGGCCAGCGGCCCGGGTCGCGAAAGTTGGTGTCGATGATGCAGGCATGATGCACCAGGTCGTCCGGCGTCATGGGCGCGCCCTTGCGGTCAAGATAGGCCGGCGCGCCAACCACGACCAGGCGGACGTCACAGAGCTTGCGCGCGATCAGGCTGGAATCGTCCGGGCGGCCCACCCGGATGGCCATGTCGAACCCCTCATCGACGAGGTTTATCACCCGGTCGGAAAAGCTGACATCAAGCTCGATCTCGGCATATTGCTGGGCAAAGGCATTCAGGGTCGGCGCAAGCGCCATCGCGCCGAAGGTCAGCGGCGCCGTCAGGCGCAAGCGGCCGCGCGGTTCATGCGACGCATCCCGGACCGAGGCCTCAAGATTGTCGAACTCATCAAGCAGGGGGCGGAGGCGGTCGAAATACGCCTGGCCAATCTCTGTCGCAGCGACGGCGCGTGTCGTCCGGTTCAAAAGCCGCACGCCAAGTTCGGATTCGAGCCGCGAAACCAGCTTCGACGCCTGGCCAGAACTTGTTCCAAGCCGTTCGGCCGCGGCCGTGAAGCTGCCGGTTTCCATGACGGCGACGAACATCCGGTCAGACTCAAGACGGTCCATTTCTTCCTCCGTGATGGCAATAAGTATGCCTTTGGCGACATTATTGCCAGATTGGAGTTGATACGCCGTGTCGGAACAGCTGCCGGCACCGGCGGTATGCGGGCGCGCCGCGACATCGCGTGATTTCCATCTGGGGACAATCAGGGCGTTCGAACCTGGCCAGGGTTTTTCGTCCCTGACGGAAAGCTGAAGAAGATTCCCGCGCAGGTTCAGCAGCCCGTCAGCCTTGGGGCGCAGATTCGCATCATCCGATAACCGAAATACAGGAGTAATCAGCCATGAAACGGATTCTTGCGACCCTTGCCGTGTTGGCCGCACTGCCTGCTGGCGCCGCCCTTGCGGATACGCATTGCCGGGTTTCGCCCGAACAGATGCAGTCGTGGGAAGGGGTGGTGCAACTTGCCAACGACTACGCCTGGACCATCACCTCGATGGAGCTGGATGACGGCTGCTATGAGGTCGATGTGACGGACATCGGCGGCAATACGATCGAGGCCGTGATCGACCCCGCAACCCTTGAGGTCATCAAGGCGAAGCTGGAGAAGGTCGCCCCCACCGCGCCGACGCCCGCGCCAGCGAATTGAGCCCGCCGCCCCTGCGCCCCCTGCCATGTGGGGGGTGCGGGGGTGTCACGCGAAGGCGGGTTGTGACGCAGGTTTCCGCAGTATGCCCGCCAGCGATCGAGCCTATTCGGGCGCAACAGGCGCGTGCGTGTTGAATTCCTGGCCGATTGCGCGGTGGTTCGTGATCAGCCGCGGGCTTCCACTTGACCCCCGAAGGGGCAAAACTTGCCTTCTCTGGCCCAGGGGCGGGGCAGATCGCGTTGAACGGGATCACATTGGCAAGCCGTTACTGCCCTTGCATGCGTCACGTTTCCTTGGCCGCCGCCCCATCCCATTCAAGCCGAAGGGTCGCTTGCGGCGTCTCGACCACCCGTCCGCCAAATAGTCTCGCCTCGCGGTTCATCTGGCGGGCCAGCCAGCCGCGTGCCGCACTATCCGCCCGTTCGAGCCGGAAACGGCAGAGCCGGTAGGGCAACATCTCCAGCGCCACAAGCGCGCCGCTGTCGCGCCGAAGATCGGCGACATAGCCCAGCACGAGATCGGGGCGGAACCCTTCCTTGCCGCCGATCCCCTCGTAGTCGTTGATCAGATCGCCCGCCCCGAAAAGCACGAGCCTGCCCGCCATCACCGCCGCCGCGCGCGGGTGGTGCGAGGAATGGCCGAACACCAGATCGACGCCCTGCGCCACGAACGCCTCGGCCAGCGCGCGATGGGTCTGGGCGACCGGGTAGCCCCAATTCTCGCCCCAGTGGATCGAAAGAACGACAAGGTCGCCGGGGCGCCGAACCCCGGCAAGCTGCGTGGCGACACGGGCGGCGATCTCATCCGGCTCGGCCTGGGCCACGCCCGGCTGGCCCGGACGGGCGGCCCATGATGCGGGCACCCCGCTGTCGCCAAGCGCAAAGCTGAACATCAGCACCCGGCCACCCCCGGCAAGCGGTAGGGGGCGGGGCGCGAAGGCCTCGGCGTCATCCCAGCCGGCCCCGGCGCGGGCGATCCCCGCGTCGTCCAGCGCGGCGAGGGTTTCGACAAGCCCGGCCTTGCCCCAGTCCAACGTGTGGTTGTTGGCCAGCATGACCGCGTCGATCCTTGCGGCGGCAAGCAGCGCAACGTTGGCGGGATGCATCCGGTAGTGAATTCCCTTGCGCGGGTCGTGGGCGCCGCCCGACGTGATCGCGGTTTCCAGGTTTATCAGCCGCAGATCCACCTGCCGCGCCTCAAGGTCCTGCAGCAGGTCGCCCCAGACATAGTCCGCCCCGACATGGCGCGGGATCTTGCCACTGACCCGTTCGGCCAGCGCGACATAGTCCTGCGCGGAGCCGACATAGCCTTCGTAAAGTTTCGGGTCGCAGGCGTGCCGCTGAATCTGATCAATCCCCCGGCCGAGCATCACATCGCCGCCAAGAAACAGCCGCAGACAGTCCGGCGGACGGCTCATGGGCTGCGCGCCAGATGGGCGGTGAACCAATCGGCGGCAAGCACCATGACGGTCTCTAGCGTGCCGGGCTCCTCAAACAGATGCGTGGCCCCGGGGACGATGGCGAGCCGCTTTTCACACCGAAGTCGCGCATAGGCCGCGCGGTTCAGGTCGATGACCAGGTCATCCGCCCCACCGACGACAAGAAGCGTCGGCGCCGCCACCCGCGCAAGCGCATTGTCCGCAAGATCCGGCCGGCCGCCGCGCGAAACCACCGCGCCGACGTCTTCCCGCCGGTCTGCCGCCGCCACCAGCGCGGCCGCCGCCCCGGTCGAGGCCCCGAAAAGGCCGATGCCAAGGCCCGCAAGCCGCGGCTCGGCGCGGGCCCAGTCCACCGCATCCGCCACCCGGGCCGCAAGCAGGGGGATGTCAAAGACATTGGCCCTGTCGCCCCCTTCCCGTTCCGTAAGCAGGTCGAACAGCAGGGTTGCAAGCCCGGCTTGCGCCAGCGCGGCGGCCACGGCCCTGTTGCGTGGGCTTTTCCGGCTAGACCCGGACCCGTGGGCAAAGATCACAAGGCCTGTGTCCGCCCCGGAAAAGGCAAGATCGCCGGGAAGGGCCAGGTCAACGCCACTGATCGGGATTCGGACGGGAACCGTGCGCTGCATATCCATGACGTGAAATCCCACCATTCTTCAGGCGCCACGTTAAGGGTGCCACTTTGTCCGCGATCAATCCATCGCTTTCAGGCGTGATCCGGCCGCCGCCGGTGCGCCGTCTTTGTCACCTGCCGGCTTTGACAACCATCGCTGGAGACGCCCAAGGTCAGAGTTGCGTTGTGACGGAGATGAGGTGTCGCCGATGGCGCGATACGCTGGTTGCCCAATACAAACCAAGGGTTGTCCGCAGGCCATCGGTGTTTTCGTTCGCGACGGCACCGCAGCTCGCCCTGCCGCTGGGCCTTCTTGCAGGCCTGCGACCCGTGGACGGCGCGTTCGGGGCGGGCTCGATCAACGCCAAAATCGGGCTGCGCCTGCTGAATTGCGCCGAAATACGGGTTGGGCCGGTCGAAACCGCCGCAGAAAGCGGATTGCCGATGGCTGAGCTGACCCTAAGGCGGCGGATCGGGTTGGCGCAGGTCGTTCTCTACGGGCTGGGTGTGACCATCGGCGCCGGGATCTACGCCCTGGTCGGCAGCACGATTTCGCTGGCGTGCGTCCATGCGCCGGTGGCCTTCGTGCTGGCCGGGCTGATCATGGTCTTTTCTGCTGCCTGCTTTGCCGAATTGTCCGGTCGCTATCCCTATGCCGCGGCCGAAGCGCGTTTCGTGCGCGAAGGCTTTGCCTCACGGGCGCGGTTCGTTGTGGTTGGCCTGGGGGTGGCCATGATCGGCATCGTGTCGGCTGCCGCCATCGTGCATGGCGCCTTCGGATACCTGTCCAGCGCGGTTCCCCTGTCGCCGCCGGTCCTTCTGGCGCTTGTCATCGGTGGCTGCGCGATTGTGGCCTCGATGGGGATTCAATCGTCGGTCGGCATTGCCGGCGTCCTGACCCTTGTCGAGATCGGCTGCCTGCTGCTGATCATTGGCGGCGGGCTCTGGGCCGGCCGCGATATCGCCGGTCAGGCGGCCTTGGCGGTCCCGGCCACCCTGTCGCTGCCGGTCTGGGCCGGCGTCATGGCCGCCAGCCTGCTGGCCTTCTTTGCCTTCATCGGCTTCGGGGATGTCGTTTCCATCGCCGAGGAGACGACGAACCCGCAAAACACCCTGGCCCTGGGGATTTTCCTGACGCTGGGGATCACCACCTTGCTGTATCTGGGGGTGGTCCTGACCGTCCTTGCCACCAACGACTTGGCCGAAATCGCGTCGCACCCCTCGCCACTGACCTTGGCCTTCACCCGCAACACCGGCCTGCCCGAGATCGTGCTGGTCGCGATCGCCTCTGCCGCCACGCTGAACGGCGTGATCGTGCAAATCCTGATGGCCGGAAGGGTGATCTTTGGCATGGCGCGGGACCGCGAATTGCCGGGTCGGCTGGCGCGTCTGTCGCCGCGGACGGCCACGCCCGTGTTCGCGACGATGGTCTGCGCCGTCGCTTGTATTGGCCTGCTTGTTGCCGGTGTGCTGGCAGAAGCCTAGGCGTTCATTGGCCGGGACTGGCGCAAGGCACATGCCGTAGGCATCCGATGTGCCGGTTGCTAACACGTCAATTGCATCATTTCGCGCATTATCATCCTGATTTCATTCAATCGGGATAGCCTTGATGACGATATTCCCGACGCCATTGCATATGAGAAGATCCCGCCATGTCGAAATCCAGTTCCCTTTTGATCGCGGCCCTTGTCATCGTGCTGGGGTTCGTGGGCTTTCTGTTCTGGCGCGGCAACGGCGGCGATGCGGTCCCAGCGGGCTTTGCGCGGGGTAACGGGCGGATCGAGGCGGTTGAGATCGTCGTGGCCTCGAAATACCCCGGGCGGATCGACAGATTACTGGTGCGCGAGGGCGAACTGGTCGAGGTCGGCCAACCCTTGGTGCAACTGGACATTCGCCAGATCAAGGCGGCGCGCCATCAGGCCGAGGCCGAATTGCAGCGTGCCGAGATCTCGGTGGAAATCGCGCGCCTTTTGATCGAACAGCGCCGGTCCGAGGTGCGTGCCGCCGAGGCCGTCCTGGCACAGCGCAACGCCGCTGATGAGGTCGCGCAGCGCCAGCTGACCCGCTCTACATCGCTGGCCGAAAGCTCTGTTGCGTCGGAACGCACGCTGGAAATCGACCGCTCGAACGCGCTTGGGGCGATCGATGTGCAGATCGAAGACAGCACCCTGAAAGCCCCGCGCAAGGGCCGCGTTTAGTATATCGTGACGCGTGAGGGCGAAGTGGTCGCCGCCGGCGGCCGGGTCGTGAACATGGTCGACCTGAACGAGGTCTACATGACCTTCTTTCTGCAAACCGCCGCTGCGGGCCGCGCGGGCCTTGGCACCGAGGTGCGGCTGCTGCTGGATGCTGCGCCCGACATCGCGATCCCGGCCAGCATCTCGTTCGTTTCGGACGTGGCGCAGTTCACGCCGAAGACGGTCGAAACCGAGGTGGAACGCGAAAAGCTGATGTTCCGCGTGCGCGCCCGGATCGCGCCGGAACTGCTGGCGAAATACCTTGACCACATCAAGACCGGGCTGCCCGGCGTCGCCTGGGTGCGGCTTGACCCCGCCGCCCCCTAGCTCCAGGCCGCCGGGGGCCGGGTGCTGGAATGACCGCCCCGCCGGTGGTGCGGACGCAGGGGCTGGGGCTGCGCTACGGCAAGGTCGCAGCGCTGGACGACGTGACCCTTGATCTGCCCGCGGGCTGCGTTGTCGGGCTGATCGGGCCGGACGGGGTGGGAAAATCCAGCCTGCTGGCGTTGATCGCGGGCGCGCGCAAGATGCAGGTAGGCGCGTTGGAGGTGCTGGGCGGCGACATGGCCCGCGCCAGCCACCGCCCGCGGATCTGCCCGCGCATCGCCTATATGCCGCAGGGTCTGGGGCGGAACCTGTATCCGACGCTGTCGGTGCGCGAGAATGTCGAATTCTTTGGTCGGCTGTTTGGCGAAGCGAGGGCCGAACGTGACCGCCGCATCGCCGATCTGCTGGCCGCGACCGACCTTGACGCCTTTGCCGACCGCCCCGCCGCCAAGCTGTCGGGCGGGATGAAGCAAAAGCTGGGCCTGTGCTGCGCGCTGATCCATGACTCGGACCTGTTGATCCTGGACGAGCCGACCACTGGCGTCGATCCGCTGTCGCGGCGCGAATTCTGGGCGCTGATCGACCGCATCCGCGCCACCCGTCCGGGGATGAGCCTGCTGGTTTCCAGCGCCTATATGGAGGAGGCGGCGGGTTTCGATCATCTGGTGGCGATGGATGCGGGCCGCGTGCTGGCGACCGGCAGCCCCGCCGATCTGATGGCGCGCACCGGCACCGCCGATCTGGATGCGGCCTTCATCGCGCTGTTGCCCGAGGATCAGCGCGCCCGGCACCGCGCGCTGATCATCCCGCCGCGCGGCGCCGACAGCGGCAATGGCCCGGTGATCGAGGCGGAAAACCTCTCGGTCCGCTTTGGCGATTTCACCGCCGTCGACAACGTCAGCTTCCGCATCCAGCCGGGCGAGATCTTTGGCTTTCTGGGTTCCAACGGCTGCGGCAAGACCACGACGATGAAGGTGCTGACGGGCCTGCTGGAACCGTCCGGTGGCAGCACCCGCATCTATGGCCACAAGGTCGACGCCCGCGACATGGCCACGCGCAAGCGCATCGGCTACATGACGCAGTCATTCTCGCTTTATGGCGAACTGACGGTGCGGCAGAACCTGGCGCTGCACGCGCGCCTGTTCGACATGGCCCCCGAAGGGATCGCCCCGCGCATCAATGAACTTGCCGCCCGCTTCGACCTGACCGACGTGCTGGACAGCCTGCCGCTTGGCATCCGCCAGCGTCTGTCGCTGGCGGTGGCGCTGATCCACCGACCCGAGATCCTGATCCTGGATGAGCCGACCTCGGGCGTCGATCCGGTGGCGCGGGATGTGTTCTGGCAGGCGCTGGTCGATCTGTCGCGCAAGGACGGTGTCACGATCTTCCTGTCCACCCACTACATGTCCGAGGCGACGCGCTGCGACCGCATTTCCCTGATGCACGCAGGCCGGGTTCTGGTGTCCGGCACGCCCGAGTCGATCCGGGCCGAGGCGGGCGCCGAAACGCTGGACGACGCCTTTGTTCACCACCTGCGGCAGGCCGCGAATTCGGGCGCCCCGCCAACGGCGGCACCGGTCCGCCTTGACACCGCGGGCACGCCCGGGCGGCGCGGGCGCTTCAGCCTTGCCCGCCTTCTCAGCTTTTCGTGGCGCGAGGCGCTTGAACTGCGGCGCGATCCGATCCGGCTGACCTTGGCCAGCCTGGGCAGTGTGATCCTGATGATCGTGCTGGGCTATGGCATCTCGATGGATGTGCAGAACCTGAAGTTCGCCGTTCTCGACCTGGATCAGACCATCGCCAGCCAGTCCTATGTCAACGACCTTTCGGGGTCGCGCTATTTCGACGAACAGGCACCGCTGATCAGCCACGCGGATCTGGATGCGCGGATGCGCGCGGGTGAGATCAGCCTGGCGCTGGAAATCCCGCCCGGCTTTGCCGCGGATGTTGAGCGCGGCCGCCCGGTGGAAATTGGCGCCTGGTTCGACGGCGCCATGCCGATGCGGGCCGATACCGTGCGCGGCTATGTGCAGGGGATGCATGTGCACTGGTTGGCCGAACAGATGCGCCAGATCTACGGCGACAGGGCCGTGACCGGCAGTTACGACCTTGAGGTCCGCTATCGCTATAACCCCGATGTCGAAAGCCTTGCGGCCATGGTGCCGGCGGTGATCCCGCTGCTGTTGATGCTGATCCCGGCGATGCTGGCGGTGCTGTCGGTCGCGCGGGAAAAGGAAACGGGGTCGATCGTCAACCTTTACGTCACCCCCGCGCGGCGGTTGGAGTTTTTGTTGGGCAAGCAGGTGCCCTATGTCCTTCTGGGGTTCCTCAACTTTGGGCTGCTGCTGGCCTTGGCGGTCTTTGTCTTTGGCGTGCCGGTGCGGGGCAGCCTTTTGGCGCTGACAGCGGGGGCGGCGATCTATGTCGTGCTGTCCACAGGGATGGGCCTGCTGATTTCCGCCTTCACCCGCAGCCAGGTCACCGCGCTGGCGACGCTGATCCCAGCGGTGCAATATGGCGGCATCATCGACCCGGTTTCTTCGCTTGACGGCATGGGCCGCGTGATTGGTGAGGTTTTCCCCACCAGCCATTTCGTCACCATCTCGCGCGGGGCCTTTGCCAAGGCGCTGGATTTTGGCGACCTTGGCGCCTCGTTCCTGCCGCTTCTGGCGCTGGTGCCGGTGCTGGTGGCGTTTGGCGCGGTCTTTGACCGCAAGCAGGAGAAATAGGCGATGCGGGCAAGGCATGTGGCGCATCTGGCGGTGAAAGAGTTGCGCGGGCTGTTGCGCGAGCCGCTTTTGCTGGTGCTGGTGGTCTATTCCTTCACGCTGGACATCTACACCCACGCCACCGCCATGCCCGAAACGCTGAACCGTGCGACCATCGCCATCGTGGACGAGGATGCCTCGCCCCTGTCACGCCGGGTGGCGGATGCGTTCCTGGCGCCCTATTTCGTCGCCCCCGCCCAGATCGACCTGGCCCAGATGGATGCGCGGATAGATGCCGGGATCGATACCTTTTCCCTGGTCATACCGCCCGAGTTTCAGCGCGATCTGCTGGCCGGCACGCGGCCCGCGCTGCAGCTGAATGTCGATGCCACGCGGATCAGCCAGGCCTTTACCGGCGCGGGCTACATCCAGGGCATCGTCGATCAGGAAATCACCACCTGGGCCGGAGACGCGCGCGCGGTGCCGGTCGATCTGGCGCTACGCGCGCGGTTCAACCCCAGCCTCGATCCGGGCTGGTTTGGCGCGATTACGGCGGTGATCAGCGCGGTCACCATGCTGTCGATCATCCTGTCGGGCGCGGCGCTGATCCGCGAGCGCGAACACGGCACGGTCGAACACCTGCTGGTGATGCCGGTGACCGCAGCCGAGATCATGACCAGCAAGGTTCTCAGCATGGGGGCGGTGGTGCTGGTGGCGACGGGGCTGTCGCTGACCGTCATGGTGCAGGGGGTGCTGGGCGTGCCGATCGCGGGCTCGGTCGTGCTGTTTCTGGCAGGGGCGACGCTGATGCTGTTCGCCACCACCTCGCTGGGGATTTTGCTGGCGACGATCTCGGGGGCGATGCCGCAGTTCGCGATGCTTCTGTTGCTGGTGCTTCTGCCGCTGGAAATCCTGTCGGGCGGGATGACCCCGCGTGAATCGATGCCCGAAGCGGTGCAATATGTGATGCTGGCCGCGCCCAACACGCATTTCATCGCGCTGGCCCAGGCGGTGCTGTTCCGCGGCGCGGGCGCTGATTGGCGCTGATTGGCGCGGTGATGTTCGCGATCGCCCTGCGCCGCTTCCGCGACTTCCTGCGCTGATCCAAGGCCAACGCGGGCAGATCCCATGATCACGCCTGACGGTCAGAAAACCCTGCCAGAACCGCAAAGGTTTTGCCGAAAACATTGGTCCTCGCCAGGTGATTGTTCGCAAGGGGGGCGCCTGGCCCAAATCGGCCGCTTTTGCCGGGCCGCTTCTGGCAAGGGGTGACTTGCCCCACAGCAGCCTTTCGTGATCAGCGCTTGAAGATAAGCGTGATGGCGAAGCTATAGCTGTTGCTGGTCACTACACCGTAGAACTTTATAAGAAGGTCCGCCTGGCATGCGCCGAGTGAACTTCCCCATCCCCTCCAATTGCGCAAACCTGAAAACCTCTCTTCGGCAAGCCGATAGCCAGCATGCTGATCGGTGTCGTCATCGATATGCACTCCCTTCGGTTCCGATCCATTATGGCATATGAGATGCGGTTGGGCCGGCGGCGATGTCGCGCGTTCCCCCGAACTGGTATGCCCATAGACAACCGGGCCGGGCCACCTGGCAAAGACCGTCATCCTGCCGGCGCCACCTTTTCCCCTGAACTTGATGCCCGGACAGACGTACAACAAAAAGATATATCCAAAAGATTCAAATAGCGGCAAAAAGTCGCATAAAAGAGTTGACCGAAGGATAAAGATTATCCAAAAGTTAACAGGATTTTCGTTTCAGTTCTTTGTGGTGAGTGTTTGCAGGTTCATGTTCAGGTAGCCTTTTCAGGGTTTGTTCCCAAGGCCCGTTTGACCGGGTCTGTGTGCGCGCTCGCCATGGGTCTTGCCGTCGCTGACCCCGCCTTTTCCGCCCAGAAGTTCGGGGATTGGGGTCTGGCGTGTGAAGATCGGGCCGCTTGTGTCATCGCTCAAAGCCTGATGGCTGAGGATCGCAGCTGGCTTGCAACCGTGATGATGCAGCCCGACGCCGAGACGTCGGGGGCGCTTGTGCAGGTGATCGTGCCTGCGGGGGTGCATCTGGCCTCAGGGCTTTATCTTCAGCTGGGTGGATCGGATGCGCTGGCCGCGCGCTGGCTGGTCTGCAGCCCCGAAAATTGTCGCGCCGAACTGCGCCTTGCCGCTGCCGATCTGGCCGCGTGGAAGACCGGGCGCGCGGCGCAGATCCGCTATCGCGCGCGGTTGGATGGGCCGGTGGTGGCGTTCGATCTGTCGTTGATGGGGGTCACGGCGGCACTGGATGCAGCAGGGGGAAGCCGATGACGCGCTGGCGGGGTCTGATTCTGGGTGCGGTTCTGGGGCTTGCGGTGCAGGCCGCGCAGGCCGAAACCTTCACCCTGCGGGGCGTGACCTTTTCCGATTCAATCTACCTGACCGAGAGCCAGTTGCAGGACGCGGTCGCCCCCTATCTGGACCGCCCGATCACCTTTGAGGATGTTCAGAAGATGCTGGCCGATGTCGACCGGCTTTACGTCCTGTCGGGGATCGTGACCGCGCGCGCTGTGCTTTTGCCACAAGAGGTGCCTGACGGCATCGTCAAGCTGGATCTGATCGAGGCCGAGATCGGCGCGGTGCAGGTTGAGCCGCTGGGCGGCACCCGCGCCGATTTCATCCGCCGCAACCTGTCGGTCGCGGAAGGCGAAAAGCCCGATTATGAGGCGCTGGAACGCGACCTGCGGATCTTTGAGCTGGCCCATGATTTCGTGCCGCAGCTGACCTTTGGTCCGGGCGAGACGACCGGCACAGTGAATGCAGTGATCGGCGGCAACGTGCCCGAACGGTTTACCTGGACGGGCTCGCTTGACAATTTCGGCACCGAGGAAACCGGTGAAACCCGCGCGACGATCGCGGGCCGCTGGGCCAATGTGTCGGGCCTTCGCGACACGCTGTCGTTTCAGCTGCAGGGGTCCGAGGGCAGCTATTCCGGCGCGTTTGGCTATTCGCGGCCTGTGGGCGGCTGGCAGGGCGGGCGGATGACGGCGACGCTCAGCTACACCAATTCCAACGTGATCCGCGCCGATTTCGCCGCGCTTGATATCGTGTCCGATACGGTCCAGGCCTCGGTCGGCTATCGCGTGCCGTTCCGCGTGCAGCCGGATCGCCATTTCATGTTCGATATCTCGCTGGTGGCCGAGGAAACGACATCGACGCTGGGCGATGTGCCGTTCCAGACCACCACCCTGGTCGAGATCGTGCCGCAGCTGTCCTGGTCGCGCAAATGGGACCGGCAAAGCCTGTCGCTTTCCGCGGGGCTGAAGATCGGCACCTCGGATACGTTGGAAACCTCGGAAACCGAGGGCAGCTATACCCTGCTGTTCGGCAGCGCCAATTACGCGCGCCGGGTGGGCGAGACAATGGGCTTTGAGGCATCCGCCATCGTGCAGCTGGCCCCCGACCAGAACCTGCCGGTGCCGCGCCTGATCAGCGCGGGTGGCATTTCAACCATGCGCGGCTATCCCAACAACATCCGCAGCGGCGACAGCGGCGTGATCCTGCATACCCAGATTTCGCGGCTGGTGCCCTGGGATCTGGGCGAACGGGTTCGCGTCACGCCCTTCGCCTTTGCCGATGGCGCGCTGGTCGTGCCCTACCGGACCGATGGCAGCATCGACACGGATCAGGACCTTTTGTTGTCGGTCGGCGCGGGCGCGCGCTTTGACATGGGCGATGATCTGAGCGGGCTGCTGATGGTGGGTGTGCCCCTGCGAGAGACGCTTGGCTTTGACGATCAAGGCAGCGGCCGGATTTATGCCGGCCTTGATTACAGATTTTGACTGAACGACGGAGAGATCACGTGAAAAGACTTCTGGGCACGATCCTCGCTGCCTCCCTGCTGACGGCCCCCGCGCTTGCCGAGGACACAAAGCCCCCCGCAAAGCCGGGTTCCGAAGCCGCCGCCGTGGCCCCGGCCACCGGCGGCAGCGAGATCGCGAACAACACCGCCTTCGGCGATTGGGTCGTGCAATGCGAGGCGGTCACCACCTCGCGCAACGTCTGCCGCATCGTGCAGGAACTCAGCCGTGCGGATACGAACGAACTGGTGGTGCGCTTCATCGCGCTGCCCGCGGCCGAGGACACGGCGATCTTGTTGGCGCAGGTGCCGATCGGCGTCTACCTGCCCGGTGGCGCGGTCTTCCGGCTGGAAGGCAAGGATGACGAAGAACAGCGCGAGATGATCTGGCAGCGTTGCATGGGCAACCTGTGCGAGGCGGCGCTGTCGATCGATGCCGACGAAATGGCCAAATTCGCCGAAGCCGGCGGCATCCTGTTCGGCTATCGCCCCGACATCCAGGCCGAGCCGGTGATCGTGCGCGCCGAAGTCGCGCGGTTCGGCGAGGCGATTGCGGCCATCGGCACCGCGAATTGATGTGGGCGGGCGCCGGGTGACCGGCGCCCCCTGTTTCGCCCGGGTCCGGGCAGTGTGATGGGTTGGAGTATTTGACATGGCACAACGGGTTCATGCCAAGGTGGGCAGGCTGCGCGGGGTTCTGGCGCGCTCGGTTGCCTATGTCTCCAGCTTTGCGGTGGCGGTGGGGCCAACCCTGCCGGCCTATGCCGATGTCATCGCCAGCGGCGCGACAGCGACGGTGGTGACGCCTGACACGGCGGGCTCGGTCTTCGATGTCACCACCACCACCGTCAGCGGCGCGGGCATCGCCTACAATGCCTTCAGCAAATTCAACGTGGTCAAGGATACTACGGTAAACCTCTATCAGCCGACCGGAGCCAAAGCACTGGTCAACGTGGTGCAAAACACCAACGGTGACAAGAGCGTGATCAACGGCACGCTGAACACCCTTGTGGGCGTGCCGGGCAGCGCCACGGGCGGCAGCAATGTCTTCATCGTGGACCCGAACGGCTTTGTCGTCGGCGCAAGCGGCGTGATCAACGCCAACCGCCTAACGATGTCGACCGCGACCCAGGCCTTTGGCCAGGCGCTGTTGGACGAGGCGGCCTCGGGCGCTTCCAGCTATGCGGAACGGCTGTTTGCCGGCGATGAAGACCTGTCCGCAGCCAGTATCGAAACCTATGGCGTGATCAACGCCAGCCGCCTTGATCTGCGCGCAGGCGCACGGATGTTGTTGGGCGGGCAGATCAACGTGGTCGATACCGCACCCGACGCGGCCGGCGTGGTGTCGGTCGTCAATACCGAGGCGATCGAGCAGGCCAGCGGTGTGTCGACAAAAGGCGGCGTTCTGCGCTTCACCTCGGGCTCGGGCGGAACCGAGATTTCGGGCAATATTACCGCGCGCCGCAACGGCGCGGGCGGGGTCGTCACCGGCAAGTCCGAGGGTGATATCACGCTGAAAACCGACCCGCTCAAGGGCACCGGCTTGATCAATGTCACCGGCGCGGCCAGCGCCGATGCGGCGGGTTCGGTCCTGCTGTTCGCCGAAGGCTCGGCCCGGATGGAAGCCGGCTTTGCGATCAACGCCCAGTCGGTCGCGGGCAACGGCGGGTTCGTCTTTATCGAGGCCAAGGCCGAGGATTCCAGCTTTGACCCCTCCGGCGCGGTCACGTTGGCCACGCCCTCGATCGTGGCGCAAGGCGCGCTGCTGACGTATGGCCGCGGGGCCAACGGCTATTCCTGGCTGTCGGGCGAGACCGTCGAGGTGACGGGCACCCTGCAGACCCAGGGCGGCGATCTGCTGATCACGGCTGATGAGGGCGTGGTGATGCGCGCCAATGCTGCCATCGACAGCCGCCGCGCGGGCGGGTTGGACACCGCCGGGAACGTCGTCGTCTCGGCCCCGGCGATCGTGATGCAGAACGGATCCAGTATCCAGGCCACCGGGACTGGCGCCACGGGTGGCGGTCTGGTCGCGCTGATCGCGCGCGACGTGACCGACGATCCGCGCTGGAACATCAATGTCGAAAACAACAAAGCGCTGATCCGGCTGGAAAATGCCTCGATCACAGCGGGCGCCGTGGTGCTGAACGCGACCGCGAAAACCGCCAATATCCTGGGCGCGGATGATGCGGCGCTGGAAGAACAGCAGCTTGAGGACTACGAGGGCCAGCAGGCCAGCGTCGAGGACCAGCTGATCGATTTTCTGGGCACGGTCGAAGATACCGTGATCAGCGTGATGGAGCAGGGGCTTCAATCGCTGCAGGCCGCGATTCCCGTGCAGGTGCAGGTGATGGCCGCCGATGCGCGGATCGTGATCACCGACAGCGACATCACCGCTGCGGGGAACTGGAAGGGCAAGGCCCTGACGGTCACCAGCGATTTCACCGGCGACACCGAAGCGCGCGGGATCTTCGCCGCGGATGGGCTGCTGGAAGGCGGGCTGTCGTTGTTCGGAACCACCGGCCCTGCGTTCAACGTGACGCTGCCCACCGCCTTCGACCCCTCGCAAGAGGCGATCTTCGTCCATGCCCATGCCCAGACCGACGTGGCGATCGCGCCCAAGGCCTATGCCCTTGGCGTTGGCGTGTCGGTCACCAACACCGATGCCCGTGTGCAGATTCGAAATTCCGACCTGCGTTCGACCGGGGGCACGACCGGGACGGCGCGCAACATCGCGGTGCGCAGCACGGCCAGCGAAAACCTGAATGTCGCGATCGCGCCCTCGAAGGTTGCGGGGATTTCCGTTGGCGTGATCGTGGCAGTCCATGCGCTGCGCAATCAGCTGGTGGTGGACGGCGGCAGCATCACTTCGGCGGGCAAGCTGGATGTGGCGGCGCTGAGCACGCGCAACCATGCGACCTCGGTGGTGGCGAATGCGGGCAAGGATGGCAAGGGCGCCGTCGCGCTGAACGTCGAGATCGGCAACGCCCTGACCGAGGCCGCGCTTGGCGGCACGATCCGCACCCAGGGCGATCTGAACCTGGATGCGGAAACCCTGTATTTCGGCAAGGCACATACCACGTCATCGACGCTGGGGCTGGCCGATCCGACCAAGACCGCGATCAACAAGACCGCCCCGGTCGCGGCGTTGAAAGGCAAGGTCACCGAGGTGACCAATTCGATCAAGGAACGGCTGTCGGGCAAAAAGAAGGAAGAGGAAGACCCGAACGAGGAAAAGAAGCCGGGTTTTGCCTTTGGTCTGTCGTTTGACCTGCAGATCGACCGTGATGACACCTATGCCACGCTGGGCGGCAAGTGGCGTGATCTGGCCAACGACCGCGCGCTGGTCGCGCTGGGGACGACCTCGGTGCAGACCGGGGCGCTGGGGGCGGTCAATGTCACGTCCGGGCTGCGCTTTGCCAGCACGGCCGAGGGCGGGACGGAACTGACGCGGGCCATCGATTCCTCGATGGGCTTTCTTGACCGCGTGGCCGAGGCCGAGCTTGCGCGGATCAACGCCGCGCTGACTGAAGCGGGCCAGCCGACCGTCACCAAGGAAGAACTGGTCGGCCAATACGGCAATGCGGTCTTCCTGAACGGGTCCGTTATGCTGATGAGCGGCGAGACCGTGGCCGAGATCGGCAGCAATGCCACGATTACGCAGGCCACCGCCGTCAACGTGAACGCGAAGACGATCTACCCCGAATTCGATCGCTTTACCGATGTGCGCGACGCCTTCGTCGATTTCGCGACCGCCGTATCGGAATTCAGCCTGCTCGACTCGGGCCCGGACGAGGATGCCGTGCCTGCGCCCGCACCCGCGCTGCCCGATGTCGTGGCCCTGGCCGACCTTGGCAATTATCTGACCACCTATACCGGCGCCTATGCCGAACAGAACCAGATCGACGATGCGTCCGAGGGCAGTGAGACCAAGTCGCAGAACCTTGCCGTGGCCGTTTCGGTCAACGTGTTCAACACCAGCAACACCACACGCGCCGCGATCCGCGAAGGGGCCAAGATCGACCTGTCCGCCGAAGGCCCAGAAGGCGAACCGACGCTGGCGGGCGCTGTTGCGGTCAATGCGGTGCAGCGTGGGCTTTACACCCACATGCAGAACTTCCCGACCGATCTGCGCACCGTTACCAACCCGTTGGGATCGAACGACAACGTCGCCAACACCGTGGGCGGGGCCGCGACCGTGGCGCGCACCGCCTCCCGCGTCGAGGCGCTGGTCGAGGGCAACGCCGAAGTGACGGCGGAGACGCTGGATATCGACGCGCACAACCGCGCCATCGTCTTCAACCTCGTCTATGCGGGCGGCTCGGCTGCCAATGTGGCGATCAACGCGGCCATCGCGGCGCAGGCGGTGGAAAATGTCACCGTGGCGCGGCTGTCCGATCAGGCGATCGTCAAGACCGGCGATCTGACCATCGGCGCGCGTGATGACAGCGTGATCATCGGCCTGGCCGGGGCCTTTGCCGGCTCGGACGGCGCGGTCAGCGTTGGCGCCTCGGGCGTGGTGAACTTTGCCAAGCGGCAGCTTTACGCGGGCATCGGCCCGGCCGAGCGCGGCGCGGCTCTGGCAGGCACCGCTGGCGAAACCCGCATTACCGCCGACACGCTGACGATCACCGCCGACAACAAGGCGATCACGGTCGCCACCTCGGTCGCGGGGTCCCGCGTCAGCGGCAAGCCGGTCGATGACAGCCCGACGCCGCCGGCCGATGAAAGCAACGACGAGGACATGATCATCCCGTCCTGGTTGTTCGCCGAGGACGAGACCGAGGCGCTGAGCGCCCAGAACGATGTGACGCCTCCGTCCGAAAGCGGCACCCAGACCAAGACCGGCTGGGCCGTGGCGGGCGCTGCGACCATCAACCTGATGCTGCAAAACGAAACCGTGGCCGAGATTGCCAGCAACGCCCGGATCGAGCTGACCGGCGCGCTGGACATGGCGGCGCGGAACACCTCTTACGGGATCACCGGGGCGGGCGCGGTGTCCGCGGGCCTTGGCACGACGCAGAAGAACAACGCGCTGGCCGGTGCCTTTGCGGTCACGGTGGATGAACGCGACGTCAAGGCGCTGGTGCGCGGGGCGACGATTTCGGCCGACAGCATTGAGGTGCGCGCCGATGACAATTCGGTCGTGGTGGGCGTGGCCGTGGGCGGCGCGGGCTCGTCGAATGGCCAGGTGACGGTCGCGGGCTCGGTCGCGGTCAATGTGCTGACCGGCGAGACGCGGACCGAGGTGACGGATGCCTCGCTGACCAGCGTGGGCGACATTGGCCTTGAGGCTGAGGACCGCTCGCTGACCGTGGGTGTGGGCGGTGCGGTTTCGATCAATCTGAGCACCTCTGAAGGGGCGGGCGTGGGCGTCGGCATCGCGGTCAACGTGGTGGATCGTGGTGCCAGCACCCGCGTCTCGGGCGCGACGCTGATGGATGGGGATGCGCTGCGGATCGCGGCGCTGAGCCGCGCGCAGGTCTTTGGCTTTGGCGTGTCTGTCGGGGCGGGCAAGACGGGCGTTGCGGGCTCGATCGCGGTGAACACGATCACCGGCGGCGCGCAGACGCTGGTCGGCAACGACTCCGGCGCGCGCGTCGGCATCAAGGCGGGCAGCCTGTCGATCACCGCCGAGGAAAACAACCAGATCTGGTCGCTGGCCGGTGCGCTGACGATCGGGCAGAAGACCGCCGTGGGCGGGGCCCTGACGGCCAATGTCATCGTCATTTCGTCGGGCGCGGAACTTGTGAACACCGATGTCGCCGCGCGCGATCTGGCCGCCGATGCGCCCGAAGGCACCGAGGCGCCGGTTCTGGGCGCCGTCAGCGTCAGCGCGGACAGCAGCAGTCTGATCGGCACGCTTGCCGTTGCCGGTGCGGCCTCGGCCGAGGGCGCGGCGGTGGGCGTGGGCCTGTCAGGCAACAACATTACCGCGGGGCTGACCACTTCGGTTGCGGGCAGCACGATTGCCCAGGCGGAATCTGTCCAGGCCTTGGCCGACAACACCCGCATCATCCGCAGCCTTGGCGGCGGTGTGGCCGGGTCGGGCGCTGGCGCGGGCGGCTTTGCCTCGACGCTGAACCTGCTGATCGCGAATGACACCATCGTCACGCTGGACGGTTCCGAAATCACGTCGCGCGGCGACATCCTTGCCGCGGCGAAGGCCAGTGGCACTATCCAGACCGCGGCGGTCGCCGTTTCGGCCTCAGGCGCCAACTCGATCGGCGGCGCGGCGACGGTCAACGTCTCGACCGGGCAGATCCGGACCTCGGCCAATGGCGCCGTGCTGGAGGCGGACGGGGCGCTGACCCTGAAGGCGACCGATGCGCAGACGATCCAAAGCCTTGCGGGCGGGGTTGCGCTGTCGTCGGGGGGCGGGGGCGTGGGTGCGGCGCTGGCCGCCAACGTTATCGTGCATGACACCGTGGTCGAGGCCAACGGCGCGGCCCTGACCGCGCGCGGGGGCGATCTGTCGCTTCTGTCGTCGAATGCCGCGCTGATTGAATCGCTCTCGGTCGGTCTGGCTGTCGCGGGCGGAAGTGCGGCCGTGGCCGGGTCGATCTCGGTCGGCTACATCGGCAACAAGACCCGCGTGACGGCGGACGGCACCAGCTTTGTCGCTGGCACCGAGGCGGTCGCGGAAACGCCGGAAAGCCCCGCGGTTGCGGCCGATCCGCGCGCGATCACCCTTGCGGCGGACAAGACAAGCACGATCCGCATCCTGTCCGGCTCGGCCGCCGGGGGCAGCAGCGCGGCGGTGGGCGCCGCAGTGACCGTGGCGGTGATCCAGGACACGGTGACCACCGATCTGGTCGCGAATGCGCGGATCTTTGGCGGTGCGCTGAATGTTTCAGCCTCGAATAAGGCCAGCATTGACGCGATTGCCATTGCGGGCGCGGTCTCGAGCAGCACGGCGGTGGCAGGCTCCTTCGTCTATACCCAGATCGGCAAGCCGCCGTCGGATGCGGCCAGCGTTCCGGTCGCCTCGACCCCCGCTGCCGGTGCGCCGGCCGAGGGCGAGACCACCGATCCCGCCGCCGATGGCACCGCAGAGGCCGAGGGGCAGCGTGATGACGCGCTGGCGGCGATCCGCGATCGCGGCGGCTATCAGGGCTCGATCGACCTCAATGCCGCCAATGATGTGACGCGGGCGCGGCTGGCGCTGTCGGCCCCCGATATAGAGGTGGCGGGGATCGACATCAACGCGACCGAACTGTCGAAGACTCAGTCCTTCGCGGGCACGCTGGCGGCCAGCAGCAACGTGGGCGTGGGTGTGGGCATTGGCGTCAATCTGCTCTTTGGCCGGACCGAGGCGGAGCTGGTCATCCCCGAGGGCGCGACCGCGCGTACCAACGGCGTCGACGTGCGCGTCGCGGCAAGCCAGACCGGCACGATCGACACGCTGGGCGTGGCGCTTGGCGGGGCGGGCACCGTCGGCGGGGCGGGGTCAATCCTGGTCAATGTGTTCGACCGGGCGGTCTTGTCGCGCGTGATCGGCGCGGATACCGATGGCGATGGTCAGGTGGACGACGCAATCCTGCTGACCGAGGGCGGCGATGTCACGGTCAGCGCCAATCAGTCGGGCACAATCAACGCGCTGGCCGGCGTTGTCGCGGTGGGCGGCGTGGCCGGTGTGGGCGGGGCTTTTGGCGTCTCGGTCCTGGCCGATCGCAACGAGGCCGCGATCGAGGCGGTGCGCGTGAATACCGCGCTGGTTGAACCTGCGATCCCCGCGCGCCCGCTGTGGGATGCGGGCCGGGTCGATGTGCTGGCCAGCAATGAGGTTGAGCTGCTGTCGATTGTGGCGGCGGCCGCAGGTGGTGGCAAGGGTGCCTTTGGCGGCAGCGTTGCGGTGAATGTGGCGCAAGGGTCCGTCACCGCGGCGCTGCGGCGCGCGACGGTGCAGGCCAGTGCGGTGCAGGTCGCGGCGGATGTGAAGAACACACTTGGCGCCAATGCGGGCGCGCTGTCGGTTGGCGGCTTCTTCGCCGGCGGTATGGGCGTGACCACCAATGTGTCGCGCATGAACGTGCTGGCCGATATCGACGCCAGCACGCTGCGGGCGGATGGTGATCTGCGATTGACGGCCAATGCCAATACCGCGATGTCGGGCATTGCGGTCGGCGGGGCCGCCACGATCGGCGTGGCGGTGGTGGGCACCGGCGTCGGCAACAGCGCGAAGAACACCGTTTCGGCGCTGATCCGCAACACCGGCGCGGCAACCGATTTCGGCGGCTCGGATATCGTGACGCGCGGCAGTGCGCTGGTGCGCGCGACGGGCACCAACACGATCACGCTTGCGGCGACCGAAGATGAACTGGAGCAGGGTGAGTCGAACGGCGCCGGCGTGAACCTGAACTTCTCGGTCGGGGCGGCGGGGATCGGCGTTGCAGTTTCGGTCAATGAAACGGCGAATGCGATCACGGCGGGGATCGCGGACGGATCACGCCTGATCGCGCTGGGGGAAACCGCGATCAGCGATGGCCGTCTGGGCACGTTCCGCGGCGCGGGCTTTGATGCCCTGGCCAACACCACAATCGATGTGGTGACGGTGAATGCGGCCGGCGGCGCGCTTGCTGCCGTGTCGGGGCTTTTGACCTTCAACGTGGTGTCGGATGTGGCGCGCGTGCAGATCGGCGGCGGCACCGGCGCCCGGGCCGCGATCGTGAACGGCCTGCTGGCCGGTGAGACCGATCCGGCCAATGATCCCGCGCGCGAAGTCGGCGCGTTCTTTGACGCCGCGGGCGAGCCGCTGGCCAATCTGGCGCAGGACACCATCCTGCGCGCCGATGTGATCAATGACATTGAGGCCTATACCCTGGGCGTTGCGGTTGGTGCTGGCTATTCCGTGGGCGCCGCTTCGGGCAACAACCTGATCGCCAGCACCGCCGAGATCGAGCTGAACTTTGGCAACGTCGGCGCCGCGCGCAATGTGACGGCCAATGCCAAGGTCGATACAGCGCTGGATGCCTGGGTTCTGGGCGTCGGTGGCGGCTTTGTCGGGACGGCGGGCAGTGTCGATGTGAATGTCGTCACCTCGAAGGCGCGGATTGCGGTTCTGGGATCGCAGGTGGACGCGGGTCTGCGCAATTCGGCGGGGGCGCTGCGCTTTGGCACCCTGGCCAAAACCGACCTGTTCACCGTTGCGGGTGGGGCGGCTGGCGGGGCCGGCGCGGTGGCCGGTGGCTTTACCATCAACCTGCTTGATACCACCTCTGAGATCGTGGTTCAGGATCGTTCCGACACGACCGATGGCGAGACGCTGACCGCGCGCAGCATGCTGTCGGCAGCGCAGGATCTGATGCTGGACGCGCGCACCGAAAATGCAACCGAAGGCTATGCCGCAAGCGCGGCGGGCGGCGCGATAGGCGTGGCGCTGGCGGCCAATGTCAATCTGGTGCAGTCCGACACGCGCGTTGATATCGGTGCGGGGACGACCTTGCGCGCAGATCGCAACCTTGGGTTGCGCGCGACCGAGATCAGCCGCATTGCGGGCCAGTCGGGCAGCCTTGGTGTGGGTGCCGTCGGTGCCGGGGCCTCGCTGGATTATGTGAATTTTGCGGCCAATACCGCCGTGCGGATCGGGGCGGGGGCGCAGGTGCGCGCAGAGGGCAGCCTGACGGCGACGGCGCTGGCGCAGCGTGACGTGGCTTCAACCGTGGGCGTGGGCGGCATCGGCCTTGGCGGCCTGTCGGCAGCGATTTCCGTGATCGAATTGGGCGGGCTTGGGCAAGACGGCAAATCCGACCGCGATGCGGCGCTGGCCGATATCCAGCGCAGCCTGAACGAGGATCAGGATACCGGCAGCGCGGGCGACAAAGGCCGCGCGTCGGATCTGGCGGCCTATGCGGGCGGCGCGGATACGCGCGCCCGGATGGTGGCGGCGCGGCAGGCGGTCAATGTCACCAGCGCCCCGGCGGTGGATGGCATCGGCGTGTCGCTGGGCGAGGCTGCCGTGCTGGAGGCTGCGGGCCCTGTCACGCTGACCTCGCTGGGCGAGCTGAAAGTGGTGCAGCGCGTGGGCAGCCTGTCGGGCGGGGCGGTCGGCATCTCGGCCGCGGTCGGGGTTGTCACGGTCAAGACCGACAGCAATGTGCAGATCGGGCGCAATGCGCAGATCCGGTCCGATGGGGCGATCACGCTTGCCTCGCGCATTGTGGGGCTGAACGGTGGGCTTGCGGTGGACAGTCGCGTGGCCTCTGTCGCGGCCTCGGGCACGGCGGGGGCGGCGGCCGGGATCTCGGCGGTGTCGGCCAGCGCCGATGCGCGGATCGTGGGCGCATCCGGCGCGGTGCTGGGCGGTCTGAACGCGCAGCGCGCCGGCTCGCTGACGATCACGGCCGAACGCACCGACAGCGTCAGGGCCGAGGTTTACAACCTTTCGGTCTCTGGCGTGGGGGGCGTTGGCGCTGCGGTGGCCACGGCGCGCAACCAGGGCCAGACGGTGATCAGCCTGGGCGCGGCCGATGGCGCCGCTAGCCGGATCGAGGCCACGACCGTCAGCCTGCGGGCGCGTGACGCCAGTGTCGTGCGCGCCACGGCGGAAGGCGCGACCGGCGGGGTGTTCCTGGCGGGCAATGGCGCCGCTGCCACGGCCGAAAGCCAGGGCGAACAGCGCGTGGCGCTGACCAATACCACGGTGCGGGCACAAAACCTGACCCTGTCGAACCGCAGCCAGGCACGGGCCGAGGCCGAGGCCAAGGGGATGTCGGTTGCGGGTGGCCTTGCGATCGGGGCCTCGTTCGCGCGGGCGCAGATGGCGTCCAGCGTGGCGACGACGCTGGCGGGCGGTTCGATCAGCGCGACCACGGTGAACCTTTCGACCGGGATCGACGCGCTGAACGGCACCAATTCCTGGGCGCGGTCGTCCTCTTCCTCGGGCGGGATCCTGTCGGGCAATGGCGCGGATGCGCGGGCCTGGCTGGATTATGACGTGGCCACGACGATCAGCGGCGTGATCAACGCAGCAGGCACCGTCACGGTCCTGAGCGATGCCGCCGCCGCCCGCAGCCGCGCGATTGCCAATGGCAAATCCTTTGGCGTTGCGGCGATCGGGCTGGTGCTGGCACAGACCGGGCAATCGGCGGGGCGGACCGCCTCGGTGGTGACCACGCTCGAGCAGGGCGAGATCGCCGCGCGCGGCGCGGTCAGCATCACCTCATCCAATGCGCCCGACATGGCGGTGGACCTGACCTCGGGGTCGGGCGGGGTTCTGCAGGGCTCGGGCGCCGAGGCGCTGGTCAACGCGCGCACCCGCACGCGCACCGACATAGGCACGACGGGTGTTGCGACGGTGGCCTCGGACACGGCCTCGGTGGTGATCGCCGCGGGGCATGCAGCGCGCGTCGACAGCGTGCTGGACAACCGCGCGGGGGCGCTGATGGGCGCCTCGGGGGCGAAGACGCGGACCGAGATTGCCAGCCAGGTCGGCACCACGATCGGTGGACAGGCCAGGATCTTTGCCCGCGATCTGGATATTTCCGCCGCCAATGCGGTGACGCGGCCCTATCGCGACTACAACATCAAATCTGCCTCGGGCGGGGCGATCGATGTGCCGGCGATGATTTCACGGGTGACGGTGGATGCGACGACCGATCTGGATGTGAACTCGGGCGCGCAGATCGTGCAGACGGGCGATGCCTTCAACCCGGGCACGTTCAACCTGGGTATCACCACCAACATGGCGCTGTCGGACCGGTTGTTCCTGGATGCGGGCGGCGCAGTTGCTGTGCCGGTGGGCGATTCCAATGTGCAGGTGCGCACCAACAACGCCACCGTGACGATTGGTGCTGCCACGCTGTTGGGTCTGGGCGAGATGTCGATCTACAATGGCGGCAATGCCGATCTGCGCGCCGAGGTGGATACCAAGTCCTATGGTGTGGCGGGGGCGGCGACGTCGATCACGCGGGCGACTTATAATGCGGCCAACACGATCCGGCTGACCAATGGCGCCGATCTGGAATCGCTGGGCGATGTCCGGCTGATGGCGGGCCATGTGAAGAACGCGGTGCAGACGGTGAAGCTGCGGGCCGAGGCGCGCGCCTTCAACAAGACCGCCTTCCCGATCAACATCGATCCGGTGGCCGATGCGATCGCCAACACCACCTCGCTGATCGACATCGGCGAGGGCGCCAGGGTCACATCCGTGCGTGATGTCTACCTGCTGTCCGAGGCAGGAAGCCGCGATGTGGTGGGTTATGGGCGGGGCAAAGACCTGTATCGCCAAGCGTTCGCCGCGGTGGGGAGCTTCCTTTCCAATCTGGTGGGTGGCGGCGATGTGAGCCTGGACATCGAGACCGGGCGCAGCATCGACAACAACACCGACGGTATCCAGGTCAACGGCCATGTCCGCGCGGGCTCGCGCAACAAGCAGGTCCTGATCTTGGGTCTGGATGCGGCGGGCAACTACACGCTGCTGAACGACCAGACCCGGCAAGAGGGCAATCCGGATGCGGTCTATGACAATGCCTGGGCTGACGATATCGGCTGGACGGTGACGCGCAACGTGGCCCCCGCGGTCGATCTGCAGAACCGTATCAACGAGATCAACGGCTATCTGGCCAACCCCTACCTGACCAGCAGCGCGGGCGATGTGCGCGATGGTTCGGGCAATCTGGTGTCCAGCACCGATCCGATCCGGCAAGCCTGGATTGCCGAACTGTCGACGCTGCGGGCGCGGCAGGCCGGTGTTGCCGGGCTGCGGGTGGACTGGGTCGAACTGGGCCCGATCCTGGCGGTTGAGGGCAATATCATCATGCGCGCCGACTATGTGCAGGGCACGCAGACGGGCGAGCTGAACGCGCCGGGTGATGCGCTGATCAAGGTTTGGATCGAAAGCGGCGCGTGGCTGGAAACCGACAGCATGACCATTCCCACGGATGCGGGCGGGCGCATCACGCTGAATGACGTGCTGGTGTCCAATACCGACGAGGTGCGGGTGCAGTCTGGCTATCGCCCGGGCCCCTATGCCTTCAACATGATCTCGGGCGAGGATGACGCCGATCCCAAGATCGAGGTGGTGACCTTTACCCCCGACACCGGGGCGCGCGGCGATGGCACGATCATCGTGGGCGGCGATCTGCTGAACCTGCGCGGCGAGGCCTTCGTGAATTCGAACGCGGGGTCTGTCGACATCCGCGCCGACATTTCGGCCCGGACGATCCGGGTGAATGCCAATGCCGACGTGATCGTGGGCTATCAGCCGGGCGTGCGCAACATCGGTGCCTCGCCCGAGGGGCAATATGCTGAATACTTCGCCGCCCGGCAGGATCTGCGGCGCTTCAACCCGTTCTACGTGATGCCAGTCGGCAGCCTTGGTGCGCCTTTCACCGGGCGGGTCGACGTCCCCAGCGGTTTCGTGCTCTTGCCAACCGAAGGCGGGCTGCGCGCGGGCCGCAACGTCTACATCACCGCCGATGTGCTGAACATCAACGGTCTGATCCAGGCGGGCACGGGCACCTTCGACGTGACGATCCTGGCCGGCATCGAGGCCGAGCTGAACGCGCTGCGGCTGGAAAACGGCCGGTCGGGCCGGGTGCTGATCCACGACACCGCCTTCCCGGAAAACGAGCGGGTGGCGAAATCGGCCAACATCACCGCCAACACCAACGTCAAGGTCTATTACAACTACGACACCGACCAGCTTGAGCTGGACGACATGTATGTGCGCGGCGGCACGGTGATGATCACCGGCAACATCATCTCGACCGGCAATGGCCGCATCGAGGCGCTGGACGGCTTCGGCCGGGTCAATATCAACAGCGCGGCGACGACCGATCTGGTGGTGCGCCGCATCGACCTGGGCGGTGAACAGGATGGCACGCGCGGTCTGGCCGGGCTGGTCCGGATCACCGACACCTCGAAGACGGTCGCGGGCGGCAATTTCCTGATCACCGATTTCGTCCGCAACGGCGGCGCGCTTGAGGTCTATAACAACGCAGGCCCGATCGGCACGGTGGCCTATACCAACAAGGTCGGCGAAAATCCCGATGGCACCGACATCACGGTGACGCTTTACAAGCCCGGCGATCTGGTGTCGCGCACCACCGCCAATGGCGGGCGGTCGGCCAGCTATGATCCGACGCAGAACCGCGACCTGATCTATGTCACCGCCGAACGCACCACGCGCGAATGGGACATGAAGCGCGAAGAGCTGATCGTGATCGGCATCACCGGGTCCAAGCGCAAGAAGGTCGTCAACACCCGCGTCAAGACCATCGACGAAACCGAGTCCCTGGGATCGGCGCCCTATATCGGCGCCTCGCTGGTGGGCTATGGCGATTATCCCTATGCGATGCGCGGCAATTACTATGTCGAATCCTTCACCAAATCGCCCGAGGTGAAAACCCATGACTCGGTGCGCTGGTGGAAGCTGGGCTCGGGCTGGCGGCATTACGAATGGACCGAGACGCTGGTCACGGTGCAGCGCTATGAACACCGGCTGAAGGCGGATTACCCGATCTCGATCTACTTCAACGGGTCCGACGCGGCCGCGCTGAACATCAACACCACCGGCAACGTGGTCTTTGCCAGCGCGATCCTGAACGAACTGGGCACGACCAACGTGACCTCGATGCAGGGGTCAATCCTGTCCGGGTCCAAGGACGTGATCCTGAGCACCGCCGACACGGTCCTTAGCGCGGTGAACGGGTCGATCCGCGGTGTGGACGGCGAATTCCGCTTGAACCAGACCGCCACCGGCACGCTAAGCCTGGTCGCGGGCGATCTGATCGACGTGCGTGAACAGCGCGGCAACATGAACATCCTGCGCGCCGAAACGCTGCGTCGGCCCGCGGGCGCGGCCACTGCGCAGGTGGGCACGGTGCGGCTGACCGCGCAGGGCAGCATCATCCAGGTCGGCGATCAATCCGTGGTCAAGGGCTCGGATATCGTGCTGATCGCCGAGGACGGGGGGCTGGGAACCTCTGCCGCGCAGCCCTTCCGCATCGACACCGATGGCGGCACCCTGACCGCCCGGGCGCGCAACAACCTGTTCGTCGAGGAACTTTCGGGCGATCTGGGCCTGCGTGAGGTGGTGTCCGCGGCGGGTGATGTGACGTTGATCGCGCGTGACGGTTCGTTGCTGGACCGCAACAATGTCGAAACGCGCGATATCCGCACGCTAGATGAATTGCGCACCCTTTGGGCCGATGAGCTGGGTCTTTACGGCGAGGCTGCCATCGCGCGCCGCACCGCGGATCTGATCGCCAATATCGAGGATGACCGCACCCAGCTCTACCATGACTACTGGGCACGGCGCGGTGCTGGGACCAGCGCGATGTTCACCCTTGACCAGACACTGGAGGCCGGTCTGCGCCGCGATGTGACGCTGGAAAACGGCACCGTGATCCCGGGCTGGGATGACGCGCGCATCAACGCCTATGTGGCCGAGCGTCAGGCGCTGTTTGATGGCTGGAACGCCACCGAAACCACCTATGACCCGAACCGCCGCATCACGCTGGCGCCGGCCGATCTGGACGCGGTTTACACCGATACCATCGCCTGGTCGGAACAGTCGCTGCAGCGCTCGCTGCGCGCGGGCCTGGTGCGGGTGCGTGAAACCGGCGACACCCAGATCCGGGTCGAAGACCCGAACGTCCGCGCGGCCGGCAATATCACCCTGATCGCGCGGGATTCCATCGGCGAACTGCTTGACCCCTATGTGATCGCGCGGCGCAGCGGCGCATTGACCGATGCCGACCTTGAGGTGCTGTTCGGCGCCGAGCGGCAGGACATCGTGATCGATGAGGTGACCGGCGAGATCCGGATCCGCCAGAACGAGGATCTGAACTTTGCCTTCGACGCGGTCGATGGGGCGGGCAATGCCTTTGGTTCGCTGCGCGTAGTCGCCGGAACGCAGGAAATCTTCCTGTCGGCCCTGACCCCCGCAACGATTTCGCGGGTGGAAAGCACCGGCCGGGTGGATCTGCGGATCGATGGCAACATGGTCGACAATGCCGATGCGGGCAGCCAGGCCGTGCAGGGCGGGGTGATCATTCTGGAAGCGGGCAATGCGGGCGCGATCGGCGTGGCCGACAATCCGCTGACGGTCAACGTGCTGGACGGCGGGTCGCTGACGGCGCGGGCGGGCAAGGGGCTTTACGTCCACGCGCCGGTGTCCGGCATGCCGCTGCGCGAGATCTTCTCGGGCGGGGCGGTGTCGCTGATGGCTGCGGGCGCGATCACCGATCTGGTGGGCGCGGATGTGCCGCGCATCATCTCGGGCGGGGCGCTGCTGCTGGATGGCGCCTCGATCGGCACGGGCAGCGCGCTGCTGGGCATCCGCATGGATGACACCAGCGCTGCGACCGCAACGGTGATCACGCGGGTGGGCGATGTGCATCTGAAGGCCTATTCGGACCTGCCGCTGGAACGCGCGCGGATCGCGGGCGGTGGCCGGATCGTGCTGGCACCGGGCAGCCTGATGCGGCTTGTGTCGCTGGACACGGTGGTCTTTGGCGCCGATGCGACGCTGGTTCTGGACCTGCCCGAGGGCATTGACACCACCGCTTCGGAGGGGACCGATATCGCCGGCGGCAGGCTGCAGGTGATATCGAATGGCACCTTCGGCACGGCGACCAAGCCGATCGTCACCGATCTGGTGGTGCTGGATTATCGCGCGGCGGACCTGCCGGGCACGGTGCGCGACACCTCTCTGTGGATGCGCGACCTTGGCACGCTGCGGCTGGAAACCGCGCTGATGAACGCCAATGCCGGGTCCATCACCCATGTCGTCGCGGCACAGGATCTGTCGGTCGGGCTGGCGCAATCGGTGGCGCTGACGCAACTGCGGGCCGGGCGTGATCTGACCGAGGGCCGGATCATCGCCGAACGGGCCGAGCTGACCGCTGGCCGGCACATGGGCGGCACCAGCCGTCTGGACCTGACCGTGGCCGAGTTCCAGGCAGAGACGCTGCAGGATGGCGATGCCACGCTGCTTTTGCGCGACCGCGACGTGACGATCGACTTTGTCACGCTGAACGGCACCGGCGCGTTGGACCTGATCGTGCGGAACGGCGCGACCCTTCTGAACGCCGGCACGGGGATCACCACGCAGGCCGGCGATCTGTTGATGCGGACCGAGGATCTGACCGCCGATGCCGACATCCGTTCGGCCCTGGGCAATGTCGATCTGGGCGTCGATGGGACTTTCCTGACGACTGAGGATGTCTCGATCCGGTCGACGGCGGGCAACGTGCTGCTGACGGCATCGGGCCAGACCCGCCTTGGGGCGCGCAATCTGATCGGTTCGTCGGATGGCACCGTTGACGTTTCGGTCGGTGGCGATCTGCTGACGGGTGAGGACGTTGCGATCCGCAGCGAGCGGGGCACGGTTGGTGTGTCGGTCGATGGCAGCGCCACGATTGGCGATGACAACCTGATCCGCACGCTGAACGCCACCGATGGTGCCTTGCGGATGACCGTGGGTGGCCAACTGTTGGTGGGTGCGCAATCCGCGCCGCTGATCCAGGCCAATGTGGATGGTGCGCTGGCGGTGCTGCGGTTTGGCTCGGTGCTCAATACCGGGCCCACGGGCCTGCGGGTGCAGGTCGCGCGCATCGACAGCGTGGTCGAGACCGGCGACAGCCATCTGCGCGAGGAAGATGCGATCATCGTCGAACAGGTGGTGGCCAATGCCGGGAACGTCGATCTGTATACCGGCGGCGACACGATCCTGCGCCGCGCGGCGGCGGGCGGGGCAGGGGGCGGCACGGTCGTCATCGGGTCGGGCGGGGTGCTGCTGGGCGATACGCCGGATGTGACCGGATCGCTGATCAAGCTGTTCGCCTTTGGTGGCCGGCTGGGCGCCGAGACGGCAGGCACCGCGATGCGGGCCGACACCGCCCCGGGCGCCGAGGTGTGGTTGCTGGCGCGCGACACGCTGGATTATGCCGAACGCGCGGGCGATCTGCGGCTGGCGGCGGGCTTCTCGATAACCGGGGATGCCACGATCCGGGCCAAGGCGGGCGGGATCACCGCGGGCGTCCTGGGGGCTGCGGGCACGCTGACGCTGGATGCGGTCGGCCTGCTGGACGTGAACCTGATCGGGCGCAGCGCGATCGACATCGCCGATGAGGTCGGTCTGCGCCTGGTCGATGATCTGCCCACGCGCTATGGCATCTATGAGGTCGCCTCGCCCGAGCGGCTGGTGCTGCGCGCGCGCGGTGCGGGGTCGGCGCTGCGGCTGGGTCTGGGCAACGTCAAGGGCCTGGCCGAGCTTTATGCGGGCAATCTGGACGCCAACCTTTATGACGTGACGCCCGAGGATGGTCTGCGCCTGCGGCTGGCCGATGGCAGCACCGAAGGCTTTGCGCTGACCGATGTGCATGTGATCGGCGATGGCGCGCGCATCGAGCTGACCGATCCGTTCGCGGATGTGCGTCCGCTGCTGGACGGCCGCTTCCTGGCCAAGCTGCGCCCCGAGGATACGCGCCAAAGCACCGCCGAGGGTCCCTTGACCATCGAGTTCGCGCGGATCGCCGAGGGGCAGTTGACCCATGCCGGGCCGCGCATCCTGGGCCAGGATATCGTGATCAACGGCGATGTCTGGTTCCGTCAGCGCACCTTCGATCTGCTGGCGACGGTGGCCTACCGCCAGCTTGACGTGACCGCGGATGGTCAGGTTCTGGCCTGGCGGTTCGAACCGGGCACGACGCGTCCCGTTACCGGCAAGATCGGCTTTGATCTGGCGGATGAGATCACGCTGACCACCCAGCATGTCTTCCCGCTGAACCGGCGTCTGGGTGGGGTCAGCCTTAACGGCGGACAGGGCTTTGTCTTTGGCGTGGGATCGGAAACGCAGATCATGGTCAACCCGTTCCTGCGCAACATTGGCGACCCGGGCGTCGTCACGCCGCTGTTCTCGAAAGAGTTCGGATCGGGCGTGCCGGGCGGGGAAAACCCGGTGCTGAAATTCCCGCTCGTGCTTGCATCGCTGTGACAGACAAGGCTGGCCCGAGGGCCAGCCTTCGATTTTCCAAAGGGGGCACTGTATAGCAGGTCGCGTGGTGAGTTGCTTGTAAGAGAGCGGACGCAGTTGATCAGCGCGCTTCGCGGCCAACTTGCTGAAGGCGGCCTAATCGCGGGCAAGGGTACAAAGCATATCGGACAGTTCGGCGAACGGCCGGATAAGGACGATCTGCCCGAACTGGTCCGACAGATCGGCGAGCACTACCTCAATCAACTCGCGCAGATAGAAGCTGAGATCTCCCGGCTAGACGCCCGTATCGCCTTCACAAAGCGTATTGATGTCGACCGTACGTGTTGTGTTGTTGTGATTGCCGACCCCTATTAATCGCGCTGGACGCGTGTCAACGCCGGAGCAAAATTGGGCCACGGGGCGGCGCAAGATTAGGCCACTTTGGGTCTGTGCGGGGCGCGCACGGTGTGCGGCGGCCCGTCAGCCGCGCTCTTCATGTAGCTGGCTGGCCTGCTGCCGGTTTCGTGGACGCGAAGATAAGATCGTGACCAAGGCAACGGAGATCGGACATGGTGAGACGGAAGTTCTCGAAGGAGTTCAAGTTTGAA
>NZ_JAMJFX010000012.1 GCF_023544865.1 Phaeovulum molybdatiresistens
TGGCCGATAGGTAAATTCACCGCGCCCGCGCCGATGGGCTGACTTTTCAAGATTTCAGAAGAAGCAACGAACTTTGAACCCGCAAAGGCTAGCGTCAGCATCTTGCCGCAAGCAAGAAGAATTCTCGATCGCCCCAAACCTGCCGCGTCGTCGCAAGCCGCTTGGCGCGCGCTGATTTGCAGGATCATGCCCCACGCAGGTGGGCAGGGGTAAGACATCCGGCCGAGCCATACCCCTTTGGTCCGGGCCGCGGGCGTCTGTGCCCCGCGGCCCGGTTTTTTTGGCTGGCTTAAAGGTTGTATTGCTCGCGCGCGTAGCCGCCCAGGCCAACGGCGTCGAGCCGCGACAGCGGCGCCAGGAACGTCACCTGGATGACGCCCGGGGCGCGGCCGATTTCGATCGCGCCGTTGATCGTGGCGCGGTTGCGCACCTCGGCCACGGTCATGCCCAGCAGTTTCGCCGCGCGTTCCAGTCCGTTGTCGATCGCCGCGTTCAGGTTCGCGGCCGTTCCGACGACCGAGATCGGGGCCATCGGCTCGATTTCCGCGACGCCCCATTTCTCGGCCAGGCGCTGACCTTTGGCGCGTTCGGCCGCGGTGAAGGGGCGGGCCATCGGGGGCAGGTCTTCTTCCAGCGGGAACAGCACCGGACCATCCAGCGGATAGTTCTTTACCACCTCGACCTGCAAGGTCACGCTGCCGGCCACATCCATCGTATGGCCCGCGATTTCGCCATCGCCCTGGCCCGCGTGCATGTCGCGCATGTAGATGCCCGCTCCCTTGACCTTGACCGGGCAGACCAGGATCGCGCCGGCGCGCACGGCGTCGATGTCCATATGGCCATCGGTCTTGTGCTGGGCCAGTTGTTCGGCGGTGATGCCATAGGCATGCGGCGCGCCCACCAAAAAGGCGCCGAAATCGCCCGCGTTATGGCTGTCGGGCATGGCCATGGACGGGCAGGTGCCAAGCTGGCCCAGGAAGGGGCGCATCCGCACCAGCGTTCCGGGCATGTCGGACGGCGCATAGGTCAGGATCGAGTGTTGCCGACTGCCGTCGGGCAGGGCCGCGTAATGGTTCGCGTCATGTGCGATGGTTTCGGCGGCGGCCTTGGGCAGGGTCAGGCCCACGGCGCGGGTGTCATCGAAGGTGACGGTATAGCCGTGGACGATCTCGAAGGGTTTGACGGCATTGCCACATTTGTCGCATTTCACCGCGTCCTGGCCGATGCCTTCGACATGGGTTTCCGGCCAGACCGTGTCGCAGACGGGGCAGCGCGCGGCGACATAGGGGTCGCCGACACAGAACCCCTCGGGTGAGCTGTCATGGCCCGACGCGGTGGCGATCGAGGTCACGGTGATGTCGCGGATGCGGATGGCGACGCCATCGCCCACCTCGGCACCGTTGACGAAGACGGGGATGGTGACCTCATGCCCGCCGCGCAGGCGCGGGGTGATCATCGGCCCCCAGCAGCCCGGCGCGGTGTTGGCAATGATCGTGCCGCCGTTTTCCACCGGCCCCAGCATCGGCGCGGCGGGGTCCAGGACGCTGTTGGTGAATTCCGACACGACGACGCTGCGGCGCGCTGCGGTGGTGCTTCCATCTGGCATGATATCCTCCCGTTGGGTTCAAGCTGATGGATCAAGGTTAGACCGGTGCGCCGGAACTGCAAGCGTGCGGACCGACGGATCCGTTCCGGCAGGCCGCAGATGGCCTGACCGGACCGCTGGCACCCGGCCTAGGGTCGGCCCTCGACCAGATGGACCAGTTGCGCGCCGAGTTCATAGCCAAGCGATTGCAATCCGCGCGTGGCGCGGGCGGTGGGTGTGGTGACGGGCAGGGGCAGGGCATCGGTGTTGCGGTTGCCGGTCAGGAAATCGGCCATCACCCGGCCAAAGACGGTGCCGGGCGCAATGCCGCGGCCGTTGTAGCCGCAGAAGGTGTAGACGCCCTCGGCCAGCACATGAAATCGGGGCAGGTTATCGGTGGTCATGCCGATCTGGCCATACCATTCATGCTCGAACCCGGTCCGGCCGATCTGGGGAAACAGCCGGGCGATCATCCGTTGTGCCCAGGCGCGATGCACGCCGATCCCGGTGCCGCGCAGCGCGCCGACCGATCCGAACACCAGCCGGTTCGCCGCATCCATGCGGAAAGACAAAAGCACCTCTTTGGTGTCCCAGGCGCCATGGCGGCCGGGCAGGATGGTGCGGGCGACATCCTCGGGCAGGGGGGGCGTTGCGACGTTGAAATAGGGCAGGAAGACCTGCTGGTCGCGGATCTGCGGCATCAGATGCGCGGTATAGGCATCGGTGCCAAAGACCACCTGGCGGGCCTGCACCGTGCCGCCCGGCGTTTCCACCTGCCAGCCGGTGCCTGCGGGGGCCAGCCGCAATGCGGGGCTTTGGGTATGGATCCGCGCGCCTTTGCCCTGCGCCGCGCGCGCCAGCCCGCGCGCATAGGCCAGCGGCTGGATCGTGCCGGTCCGGTGATCCAGCAACGCGCCTGCGAAATGGTCGGTGCCCAGCAGCGCGGCGGCGTCGGCGCGGTCCAGCAGCTCGACGCGCGCGCCGCGGGCCTGCCACTGGCGGGCGCGTTCGGCAATCTCGGCCTGGCCCTTGCGGCCGACGGCGGCGTGCAGGGTGCCGTTGGGCGTGGCCTCGCAGGCGATGTCATGGCGGCGCACGATGTCCCAGACCTCGGCCGGGCTCTCGCCCAGGGTTGACAAGAGCCGTTCGCCATGGACCGGGCCTAGTGTCTGCACCAGCACCTCGGGCATGACCCACATGCCGGCATTGACCAGCCCGACATTGCGCCCCGCGCCGCCAAAGCCGATCTCGGCCGCCTCAAGCAGCACCACATCGACGCCGCGTTCGGCCAGATGCAGCGCGCTGGACAGCCCCGTATAGCCGCCGCCGATCACCACCACATCGGCCCGCTCAGGCCCCTCCAACGCGGCGGTCTGCGGCGCGGGCGGGGCGCTTTGGGCCCAAAGACCGTGGGTGCGCGGATTGTTCTGCATGCTGGGTCTCCTGATGCCCGGGGGGCGGAATTGCCAGGGCCCCGGATGCGCGTCCCCTTTCTTTAACCGCGCCCGCCCATTAAGGTAGCGACGCTTTTGCATCAGGTCATGCCGGTTCGGAATATCATGCGCGCGCCACGTCGGTTTCTGCCCTCACTTCCGCTGCTGGCCGCGTTCGAGGCGGCGGCCCGCACCGGGTCTATCACGCAGGCCGCGCATGAATTGTCGCTGACCCAAAGCGCGGTGTCGCGCCAGATCAAGACGCTGGAAGGCCAGCTGGGCGTGATGCTGTTCATTCGCGAAAAGCAGTCGATCCGCCTGACCTATGGCGGCGAAATCTATGCCCGCGAGGTGCGCGATGCGCTGCAAAAGATCTCGAACGCCTCGCTGAAACTGCGGGCAAGCCCCACGGGCGGCACGTTGACGCTGGGGATCCTGCCCACCTTCGGCACGCGCTGGCTTGCGCCGCGCCTGCCCGATTTCATGGCCCGCCACCCCGAGGTGACGGTCAACATGTTCAGCCGCGCCAGCCGCTTCGATTTCGGCCAGGATGTGGTGGATGCGGCCATCCATTTCGGCCCGCCCGAATGGCCCGGCGCCGAACTGGCGCTGTTGCGGGGGGAAACCGTGCTGCCGCTATGCGCGCCCGCGCTTGCGGCGAAATATGCCTTCACGGACCCCGCCGACCTGCGCCGCGCGCCGCTGTTGCATCTGAACACCCGCCCCGATGCCTGGGAAGGCTGGCTGCGGAAATATGGCGTCGATGACAGCGCGGTCTATGGCATGTTGTTTGACCAGTTCGCCACCCTGTCGCGCGCCGCGATGGCGGGGATGGGCATCGCGTTGATGCCCGAATTCCTGTTTGAGGATGAAATCCGGTCAGGCGCGCTGGTGCCGGCGCTGAACCTGCCGCTGCGCAGCCCGGGGGCCTATTACCTGGCTTGGCCGCAGGATCGGTCCGATTACATGCCGCTGCAGCTGTTCCGCGACTGGCTTTTGGATCAGACCGCCGCCGACCGCTAGGCCCGCGCGCCCCGGGTTCATTCCGAACCCGCATGAAATCAGTCGCATTCCTTGATTTCCAGCGCCCCGCCCGCGGCGCATTGATGGGCCATCCCCAAGGGTCTTGGCCCCGGGGGCAATCATCAAACAAGCCGGTCGCCCGTTCCGGGAAAGGTCGGCCCGTCAGGGAGTTCACTGTATGTCCAATTTCCGTGCCATCGTGTCCGGGCTGTCGCTTGCCGCAACCTTGGGCCTTGCCGCCACCGCCGCCAACGCGCAAGAGGCCAGCTGGGCCAAGGTCCAGGAAGCCGGCACCCTGCGCTGTGGCGCCGCGGTCTATCCGCCGTTCGTCAGCTATGACCCGCTGACCAAGGAATATGGCGGCCTGTTCGCCGAATTGTGCAAGCGCTACGCGACCGAGGTTCTGGGCGTGAAGCACGAATTCGTCGACACCACTTGGGACAACATCGTCGCGGGCCTGCAGGCGGGCAAATGGGACATGTCGCTGGCGCTGAACCACACGCCGCAGCGCGCGCTGGCGGTGGGCTTTTCGGATGCTGCGATCCCCGATCAGGTGTCGCTGGCCTACAAGAAGGACAATGCCAAGATCCCGGCGGATGCGAAATCCTTTGCCGATTTCGACAAGGCGGATGTCACCGTCATCGTGACCTCGGGCACCTATATGGACAAGGCGGTCACGGCCTTGGCGAAAAACGCCAAGATCCTGCGCCTGCCGTCGGGGGATGAGGCGCGGCTGGCGCTGATGTCGGGGCGGGGCGATGTGCTGGCGGACCCGGCCGATTCCAACATGGTCTACATCGCCGCCAACAGCGATTGGGCCACGCATCTGGTCCCCGAACCGGCCGTGTCGCGCCAGGGCATGGGGCTGGGCGTGCACCGGTCGATGTCGCATCAGGATCTGCAATCGCTGAACTTCTTCCTGGAGGAGCTGCGCGCCACCGGCCAGATGGATGTGATGCTGCAGGCCGCGATCGAACAGATCCTGGCCGAGGCGAACTGATCGCCATCCGCTTGCCCGACCCTGCCGGCCCGCGCCCGGGCCGGCCTTCCCCGCGCCCGGAGATCACGATGTATGACGCCATGACCCAGCCCCTTGCCAGCCTGCGCAACATCCACAAGGCCTATGGCAGCCTGACGGTGCTGTCGGGGATCAACCTCGACATGTCGCCGGGTGAACGGGTGGTGGTGATCGGGCCTTCGGGCGGGGGCAAGTCCACGCTGCTGCGCATCATGATGGGGCTGGAAGAGATCACCGAGGGCAGCATCGAATTCGAAGGCCAGCCCTATATCACTGCGCGCAACGGCAAGACCCGGATCGATGCCGATGTGCGCAAGAAGGTGGGGATGGTGTTTCAGCACTATACCCTGTTCCCGCATCTTTCGATCCTGAACAACCTGATGCTGGCCGCCGTCAAGACGCGCGGAATGCCCCGGGCCGAGGCGCGCGACAAGGCGATGCAGTTGCTGGCGCGGCTGGGGCTGGAGGCCAAGGCGGGCGCCTATCCCAGCCATCTGTCGGGCGGGCAAAAGCAGCGCGTGGCGATTGCCCGCGCGCTGATGCTGGACCCGCGCCTGATGCTGTTTGACGAGGTGACATCCGCGCTGGACCCCGAACTGGTGGCCGAGGTCGAACAGGTGATGCTGGAACTGGCCGAACAGCGCCTGCCGATGATGATTGTCACGCATGACATGTGGTTTGCCCGCAACATCGCCAGCCGCGTGATCTTTTGCGCGGGCGGCGTCGTGGTCGAAGATGGCCCCCCCGAACAGGTGCTGGGCGATCCGGTGAACCCGCGCACGCGCGAATTCATCCAGCGCGTCTTTCACATTCACGGGTAGGCGCGATGGAATACGATGTTCAGTTTCACTACGTCAAACAGGCCTGGCCCTATCTGATGGAAGGGCTGTGGGTCACGCTGCAGCTGACCTTCGCCGCCAATGTGATCGCGCTGACGCTGGGCTTTGGCATAGCGCTTCTGGTGATGTCGCGCCTGTGGTTCGTGCGCGCGCCCTTTGCTCTGCTGATCGAGTTCTTCCGCTGCACCCCGGTTCTGGTGCAGGTGATCTGGTTCTTCTACTGCGTGCCGATCCTGTTTGGCGTCTATCTGGACCCGATGCCGATGGGCATTCTGGCGCTGGGCCTGAACCTGGCCTGCTTCAACGCCGAGGCCTATCGCGCCGCGATCCAGGCGGTGCCGCGCGAACAGATGGATGCGGGCGTGGCGCTGGGTTTTTCGCCGCTGCAGCGCGTGGCCTACATCATCTTTCCCCATGCGCTGCGCGCGGCGCTGCCGGTGCTGATCACCAATGGGATCACCCTGTTTCAGCAATCGGCGCTGGTCGCGCTCGTGGCGATCGGGGACCTGATGTACATGGGCAAGCAGGTCGCGACGCAATCCTACCGCCCGATCGAAACCTTCACCGCCGTGGCACTGATCTATTTTGCCGTGTCCTTCCCGGTCGCGCGCCTGGCCGCGCTGGTCGAACGCCGGCTGGATGTGGCACGGGCATGAGGGCAGCATGAAGATCGATTTCTCTTTCCTGTCGAAATACCATGAGGCCCTTCTGATGGGCCTTGGCACGACGCTGCAGCTGACGGTGATCTGCTTTGGCCTTGCGCTGGTGCTGGGCTTTGTTCTGGCGCTGTTGCGCGGATCCAGGATCAAGCCGGTAGCCTGGGCGGCGATGCTCTATGTCGAGTTCTTTCGCGGCACGCCGGTTCTGGTGCAGCTGTTCTGGATTTTTTACTGCCTGCCGATCTTTCTGGGGACGGAACTGTCCAATTTCACCTCGGCGGTGGTCTGTCTGTCGCTTTATGGCGGGGCGACCATGTCGGAAAGTTTCCGCTCGGGGCTGAAGTCGATCGGGCGCGAACAATATGACGCGGCCCATGCGCTGGGGCTGACGCCCTGGGTGCGCACGGTGCATGTGCTGTTGCCGCAGGCGGTGCTGCGCGCGGTGCCGGTGCTGCTGTCCAATGGGGTGGGGCTGTTCAAGGAAAGCGCGCTGATTTCGGCGGTGGGCATGGCCGAGTTGATGTTCATCGGTTCGACCATCTCGAACCGCACCGCCCGCCCGGTCGAGGTATTCACCGCCATCGCGCTGATCTACTTCATCGTCGCCTTTCCGCTGACGCGGCTGGTGGCGGTTCTGGAACGGCGCATCCTGCGGCGTCTGGCGATCTGAAGGGCAATCATGGTTTACGCAATCACCCGCAAAAGCCAATCCTGGTATGGCGAAAGCATTGGCATCCTGATCCTGGATGCCGCCTATCCTTGCGTGCCCGGCAATGTCGGCAACGCCACCAGCTACCCCTTTCCCGTGCGCTATCATGAGGTTGAGGGCGCCTCGATCGACCGGCTGCTGAACCAGTGCGATCCGACGCTGGCCGGCCCCTTCATCGCCGCCGCGCTGGATTTGCAGGCCCGCGGCGTCAAGGCGGTGACGGGGGCTTGTGGCTTCATGGCGATCTTTCAGCCGCAGGTCGCCGCCGCGCTGGATATTCCCGTCTTCCTGTCGCCGCTGCTGCAGATCCCCTTCATCGCGCAGATCACCGGGCGGTCCGTGGGCATCATCACCGCCAATGCCGCGCGCCTGACGCCCGCGCATTTCGCCGCCTGCGGCGTGGATGCGGGCATCCCGCTCTGCATCGCCGGGATGGAGGGCTGCCCCGAATTCCGCAGCGCCATCCTTGAGGAAAAGGGCACGCTGGACAGCGACGTGATCGAGGCCGAGGTCTGCGCGGTCGCCCGCCGTCTGGTGGCCGATCACCCCCAGGTCGGCGCGATCCTGTTGGAATGTTCCGACCTGCCGCCCTATGCGCAGGCGGTGCAGCAGGCCACGGGCCGCCCCGTCTTTGATTTCAACACCATGATCACCCAGGTCGAACGCGCCGTCGTTGCGCGCCGCTATCAGGGCGCGATCTAGCCCCGCGTGATCCGTGAACCGCCGTCTGTGCGCCGGCACCCCGCTTACCTGAAAGGAACCCACCCATGCATCCGATGAACCAGCTGCCCCGGGAAACGATGACCCTTCTGTCCGGCCTGGGCGTCGCCCCGGCGCGGCTGCGCGATGGCCACCTTGTCGCGCGCACCCCGATCACCGGCGAAACCCTTTGCACCCTGCGCGAGGATACCCCCGCCGAGGCCACGGCGGCGATCGAGGCCGCGCACCGCGCCTTTCTGGATTGGCGTCTGGTGCCCGCGCCCCAGCGTGGCGAACTGGTCCGCCTGCTGGGCGAGGAACTGCGCGCCGCCAAGGCCGATCTGGGCCGGCTGGTGTCGATCGAGGCGGGCAAGGTCACCTCGGAAGGCCTGGGCGAGGTGCAAGAGATGATCGACATCTGCGACTTTGCCGTGGGCCTGTCGCGCCAGCTTTATGGCCTGACGATCGCCACCGAACGCCCCGCGCACCGGATGATGGAAACCTGGCATCCGGTGGGGGTGGTGGGGGTGATCTCGGCCTTCAACTTCCCCGTCGCGGTCTGGTCCTGGAACGCGGCGCTGGCGCTGGTCTGCGGTGACGCGGTGGTGTGGAAGCCGTCGGAAAAGACCCCGCTGACCGCGCTGGCCTGCGAGGCGATCCTGGCGCGCGCCATCGACCGCTTTCGCGCGGCCGGCCACAGCTGCCCCGAAGGCGTCAGCGCCGTTCTGATCGGCGGGCGCGATCTGGGCGAATTGCTGGTGGATCATCCCAGGGTGCCGGTGATCTCGGCCACCGGGTCAACGCGGATGGGGCGCGCGGTAGGGCCGCGGGTTGCGGCGCGGTTTGGCCGCTCGATCCTGGAACTGGGCGGCAACAATGCCGCGATCGTCGCACCCAGCGCCGATCTGGAACTGACGCTGCGCGGCGTGGCCTTTGCCGCGATGGGCACGGCGGGGCAACGCTGCACCACGCTGCGCCGCCTGTTCGTGCATGACAGCATCTATGACCAACTGGTCGGGCGGCTGAAGGCGGCCTATGCCTCGGTCCCGGTCGGATCGCCGCTGGCTACCGGCACGCTGGTCGGCCCGCTGATCGACAAGGCGGCGTTCGACGCGATGCAGGATGCGTTGGCCGCCGCGCGCGCGGCGGGCGGAACGGTGACCGGGGGCGAACGGCAGGACGGCCCCGAGGCCGCCTTCTACGTCCGCCCGGCGCTGGTCGAAATGCCCGCCCAGACCGGCCCGGTGCGCGAAGAAACCTTTGCCCCCATCCTTTACGTCATGCGCTACACCGATTTTGCCGAGGCCCTGGCCGCGCAGAACGACGTGCCGCAGGGGCTGTCGTCGTCCTGCTTCACCAATGACCTGCGCGAGGCCGAGCTGTTCGTTTCCGCCGCCGGGTCCGATTGCGGCATCGCCAATGTCAACATCGGGCCTTCGGGCGCGGAAATCGGCGGTGCCTTTGGCGGCGAAAAGGAAACCGGCGGCGGGCGCGAAAGCGGCTCGGACGCGTGGAAGGGCTATATGCGACGCGCCACCAACACGATCAACTTCGGTCGCACCCTGCCGCTGGCGCAGGGCGTCAAGTTCGACATCTGAGGGCGGGCCATGACCAGCATCATCCCTTTCCGGCCCGCCGCGCGGGTCGCGGACCTTGGCGTGTCCGAGATCCTGAAGATCTCGGCCCAAGCGGCGGCGATGCAGCGCGCGGGCGGCGATGTCATCATCCTGGGCGCGGGCGAGCCTGATTTCGACACGCCCGACCATATCAAGGAGGCCGCCGCCCGCGCGATGCGCGACGGCGCCACCAAATACACCGCGCTCGACGGCACGGCGGAATTGAAAGCGGCGATTGCCGACAAGTTCCGCGCTGACAATGGCCTGCATTTTGATCCTACGCAGATCACCGTGGGGGCGGGGGCCAAGCAGATCCTGTTCAACGCGATGATGGCCACGCTGGACCAAGGGGATGAGGTCATCATCCCCACGCCTTTCTGGACATCCTATGCCGATATCGTGCGGATCGCGGGCGGGTGCCCGGTTCTGGTGCCCTGCGCCGATACGGCAGGGTTCCGGCTGACCGCCGATCAGCTGGACCGCGCGATCACGCCGCGCACCCGCTGGGTCATGCTGAATTCGCCGTCAAACCCCACGGGCGCGGGCTATTCGGCGCAGGATTACGCGCCGCTGCTGGGGGTGTTGGCCCGGCACCGCCGCGTCTGGCTGATGGTGGACGATATCTATGAAAAGATCGTCTATGACGGCTTCACCTTTGCCACACCGGCCCAGATCGCGCCCGAATTGCGCGACCGGATCCTGACGGTCAACGGCGTGTCCAAGGCCTATGCGATGACCGGCTGGCGGATCGGCTATGGCGCGGGGCCGGTCGATCTGATCCGGGCGATGGCGGTGGTGCAAAGCCAGTCGACATCCTGTCCGTCCTCGGTGTCGCAGGCGGCGGCGCTGGCGGCGTTGCGCGGCCCGCAAGATGCGGTCGAGGTCATGCGCCAGTCGTTTCAGGCGCGGCGTGACATGGTGGTGTCTGGCCTGAATGCCATTGCCGGTATCCGCTGCCCGACACCCGACGGGGCCTTCTACACCTTCGCCAATTGCGAAGGCGTGCTGGGCCGGCAAACGCCCGACGGCACCGTGATCGGCACCGACAGCGATTTCTGCGCCTGGCTGCTGCGCGATCATGGCGTGGCGGTGGTGCCGGGCAGCGCCTTTGGCCTTAGCCCTTATTTCCGCATCTCTTACGCCACCGGCGCGGCGGACCTGGCCGAGGCGCTGGCCCGCATCGCCCGCGCCGTGGTCAGCCTGCGCCCTGCGGCGCTTGCCGTCTGATCTGAAAGGAACATCTCATGCGAAACGGTGGAACGCTGCTTGTGGAATGCCTGGTCGCGCTGGGCGCGCGCAAGGCCTTCGGGGTTCCGGGGGAAAGCTATCTGGCGGTGCTGGATGCGCTGCATGATACCGCCGGACGGCTGGATTTCGTGATGTGCCGGAACGAAGGCGGCGCGGGCTTCATGGCGGCGGCCTGGGGCAAGCTGACCGGCCAGCCCGGCATCTGCATGGTCACGCGCGGCCCCGGCGCCACCAATGCCGCGATCGGGGTGCATACGGCGATGCAGGACAGCGCCCCGATGCTGATGTTCGTGGGCCAGGTCGGCACCGACATGAAGGGGCGCGAGGCGTTTCAGGAACTGGATTACAAGGCCGTCTTTGGCACGATGGCGAAATGGGCGGTGGAAATCGACCGGGTCGAGCGCATCCCCGAGATCGTCTCGCGCGCCTGGATGACGGCGACCAGCGGCCGCCCCGGCCCCGTCGTGATCGCGCTGCCCGAAGACATGCTGACCACCCTGACCGATACCCCCGCCCTGACCGGCCCGGTCGAGGTGACCGAACCCGCCCCCGCCGCGCATGCGATGACGCGGCTGCGCGACATGCTGGCGGGGGCCGAACGTCCGCTGATCCTCTATGGTGGCTGCAACTGGAAGGCCGGCGCGATGGCGCAGGTGCAGGCCTTTGCCGAAGCCAGCGACATCCCCGTTGTGTCGGTCTTTCGCTATCAGGACATGTATGACAACACCTCTGCCACCTTCTGCGGTGAGGCGGGCGTGGGCATGGTGCCTTCGGTCAAGGCGCTGCTGCGTGACGCCGACGTGATCCTTGCGATCAACAACCGCTTTGGCGAAAACTCGACCGACGGCTACACCCTGTTCGATGTCCCGCAGCCGCGGCAGAAGATCATCCATGTGCATGCGTCGGACCTGGAAATCGGCAAGGTCTATCGCCCGGCGCTGGGCATCCATGCCGGGCCGAACGCCTTTGCCGCGGCGCTGGCCGGGCTGGCGCCGGTGCGCGGGGACTGGGCCGTCTGGCGGGCCGAGGGCCGCGCCGCCTATGAGGCGGGCTTTGACCTGCCCGACCAGCCATCCCCCGTCGACATGGGCAAGGTCAGCGCCCATCTGCGGCAGGTCTTGCCCGAGGATATGATCCTGACCAATGGCGCGGGCAATTTTACCGTCTGGCCCAACAAGTTTTTCCAGTTCGGGCCGAAGGCGCGGCTGCTGGCGCCGCAGGCGGGGGCGATGGGCTATGGCCTGTGCGCGGCGATTGCGGCCAAGGTGGCCGACCCCGCCCGCACCGTGGTCTGTTTCGCGGGTGACGGCGATTTCCAGATGAACTGTACGGAACTGGCGACCGCCCTGCAGGCCGGCGCGCAGCCGATCGTGCTGATCCTGAACAACGGCATCTATGGCACGATCCGGGCGCATCAGGAACGTAACTTTCCCGCCCGCGTATCCGGCACGACGATGGTTCAGAACCCGGATTTCGTGATGCTGGCACGGGCCTATGGCTTTCATGCCGAAAGGGTCGAAACCACCGAGGCCTTCGCCGCCGCCTTTGGCCGGGCGCTGGCGTCACGGACCGGCGCTGTGTTGGATCTGGTGATCGCGCCCGAGGCGATCACACCGCGCCAGACGCTAAGCCAGATGCGTGAAGCCGCGCTGAAAAGGGGCTGACCCGGCCACGACGAAAACAAAGCCGTTTCGGGCTGGCCGCCATTTCAGCGGCCCGTCAGGCCGCGCGGCTTGACGCGAACATCGCAACGTCCTGCCCGGTCCCTTCGGGGCTGTCCAGTTTGAAGATCGCGATGGCATCGGCAAGGGTTTCGGCCTCGCCCTGCAGCGCGCGGGCGGCGGCGTTGGCTTGTTGAAAGATGGCCGCATTGCGTTGTGTCGTGCGGTCAAGTTCATTGGTGGCGTTGGATATTTCGGAAATTCCGGTTGCGGTTTCGGTTGCTGCGGTCACGATTTCACGGATCTTGTGCGCCACATCCTCGACCCCGGCGACGATACCCTTCAGCGCTGCGCCGGAATCATGCACAAGGGCGACGCCGCGCTGCACATTGCCCCTTGATGTGTCGATGAGGGCCGAAATTTCGCGGGCCGCTTCGGACGAGCGCTGCGCCAGCAGTCGCACCTCGCTTGCGACCACCGCAAAGCCGCGGCCGGCCTCGCCTGCGCGGGCGGCCTCGACGCCCGCATTCAGCGCCAGCAGGTTGGTCTGGAACGCAATTTCGTCGATGACCTGCAAGATCCCGGCGATGGAATCGGACGAGGCCTTGATCTCATCCATCGCATGCACCGCTTGGCTGACCACATCCCGCCCCGTGATCGCCTCGGATGCGATCCGTTCGACCGCGATGCGGGCAATTTCCGCCGAACTGGCCGCGGATTTGACCGAGGCGGACATCTCTTCGATGGCCGAGGCGGTTTCTTCCAGCATCGCTGCGTTGGTTTCGCCGCGCTGCGCCAGATCGTCAGCGGCGCCCGAGATTTCGCGGGCCGAACTGTCGACCGTGGCGGATGAGGCCGAAATATTGCCCAGGATCCGCGACAGGGTGTCCGTGGTCGTGTTCATCCGTGTGCCGATTTCGGCAAAGACCCCCAGGAAGTGATCGGGCATGCGATGCGTCAGATCGCCTTGCGCAAGGTGATCAAGTGCGGTGCGCACCGCGCCAAGCCCGTCGTTCGCGGCCTCGCCGATCCGGTTCATGCCGTCGCAAAGGTCGGCGAAGATGCCGGTCTTGTCGTCGATCCGAAGTCGGCGGGAAAAATCGCCCGTCGCGCAGGCCTCGACGACGGCGGCGATTTCTTCCGCCGCGCGGCGTTCGCGGTCACGTTGCACCTCGGCCTCACGGGCGGCTTCGGACAGGCGGGCCGCTTCGGCGGCGCGGCGTTCCGCCTCGGCGCGGGCCTGCGCCTCGAGCACGGTCGCCTGTTTGGCGATTTCCTGCGATTGCTGTTCGGCGCGGCGGGTTTCCTCGGCAAGCGCCTCGGCCTGGCGGAGGAAGACATCCATCGCGCTGCCCAGGTCAGCAATTTCCCGCGCGGCCCGGGGCGCTGCCCGCCATGTGGGCGTTTCACCGCGTGACACGGCCAGCAAGGCCTGGGTGATGTCCTTCAAGGGTCGCATCTGGCCGCGCAGCCAGACCAGCATCGCCACAAGAAGGACCAGCGCCGCCCCGATCATGGCCGCCAGCGCGGTGCGGATCACGGCGTTTTTGGCGGCATCTTGTTCGGTGAAATCCGTCAGCAGAATCAGCTGGATATTGCGGTTCGTCGCGCTTGGGCCAAGGGTGGTGCCGGTTGCGACATAGGACCGGGTTCCGACCTGGATCACATCCGTCGGCGCGTCCGGATCATCGGACAGGGTTTGCGCCGCCTGGGCCAGATCTTCGGGGCTTGGGGGGGCAGCGGGTGGCTGTGCTGCGGCCGTCCGGGTATCGACAGGATCAGTCTCGGGCTGGGCCGCGGCGATCAGGTGGATCGCCCCCGTGGCATCTATCGAGGTCAGAAGGGCGGTGCCGGCGATCGCAGCGGAAATCTCGGGCAGGGCGGCGGCCACATCCAGCGACAGCAGGGCCACGCCGATCCGTTCGCGGCCATTGAGCAGCGGAAAGGCATAGGCGGCGGCATAGGTCTCGCCCCCGATCAGGGAAATGTCGAAGGACCGCTGTCCGGTGTCCAGGACCTTTTGCACCGGCATCGGTATGGCCCCGGGGGGCGCCGGGCGGTCCGGCGCGGGGAAGGCCACGGCAAGCTGGCCCGCCACATCATAGATGTGAAGGCCAGACACCTCGCCCGAAGCCGCAATGCGGTTGAAGGTCGAGGTCAGCAGATCCGTCGCGGCCCTGGTATCGCCGCGCGCCAGCGCAGCGATGGTTTCGCGGTCGCGGGCGAGGGTCAGCCCATGGGCGGCAAGCGTCTTTTCGCTGCGCCGCATCACGGCATGCGCCGCAGCGCTGATGCTGGCCCCGTTCTGGCGCAGCAAGGCGCCTTCGACCCGGTTCAGGATCAATGTGCCGCTGCCGCCAAATCCTGCCAGAAGCAGGATTGCAAGAAGACAGACCCCGATGACTATCCGGTTCGAAAGCGTCATTGCCGCGTCCTTTCTGGTCAGGTTTTCGTGCGTCCGATCATTCGATCGGGAAACCGGCGGCTTCCCAGGCCGGATAGCCGTCGCGCAGGTAGTTGACGGCGCTGTAGCCCCAGCCGACGGCAAGCGCGCTGGCCTCGGACGACCGCAGGCAGGAATGGCCGTTGCAATAGATGACGACGGGGTCAGCCTTGCCCGCGGCGGCGCCCAGGCTTTCCTCGGTGAAGTTGCTGGGGTGGTCCAGATGCACGGCCCCCGGGATGCGCCCGGCGGCGTAGTCAGAGGCCTTTCGCACGTCGATGAAGGGGGCGCCCTGTTCGAAAAGGGCAAAGGCCTCTTCGACCGTGACGGTGGTGGCCCCGGGAACGGTGGTGGGCGATTCCGCGGCCAGGGCGGCAAGCGGGGCCAGCGTCAGGCCGATCGCGGTGGCGAGGGAGGGGAAGAAGCGTGTCATGATACTCTCCAAAAATGGCGGGGCGCGCGGGGCGGGCGCAAAGACCCGCCGCCATGCCCGGGGCGCCAGACTGGATGAGATCGCTTAAGGGTTGGTGAAGGGTCGCCGATGGCCTCGGTGTTTTCCGATCCTCGGTTAATGCCGCATTGACGCGGCCCGAATTCGGCGGGCAGCGCGGATCATAGCGGTCGCGCGCGCAGCAGGCCGCCGGACCTTACGGTCGGCGATTTGCGGGGCATCGACCGCGCGAGGGCAGGGGCCCTGCGAGGGGTTTGGTCAGGGTTTGTCCTTGGCGGCGGGCTGGTCCGCGTCGGCCCGGGCGTCGGCGGCGGCCTTCATGCGGGCCAGCAGCTCGGACTTGCGGGACTGATCGCCAAAGGGGTTCTTGTTGCTGCCCTTGGCGTTGTGTTCGGCGTGGCGCGGCGCATCCTTGCGCTGTTTCGGCGAGCCTGATTTCCCGTAATCCATGGTGATCCCTCTGCCGGTGTCGCTGGGCTTGGTCTATCCTGCCGCGGCGCCCGGCACAAGGGCGCCGCGCCGGGACAGGGCACCCGGCCGCCAACGGCCCCGCGCCCGGTCAGGCCTTTTTCACGAATTCAGTCAGGATCACGATGCGCTGGCCTTCGACGCGGCCCTCGATATGGGCCGCATTGTCAGGCACCAAAGCGATGTTGCGCACCGCGGTGCCACGCTTGGCGGTAAAGCCCGCGCCCTTGACCGGAAGATCCTTGATCAGCGTCACCGTGTCGCCCTGCTGCAGCACCGCGCCGTTGCAATCGCGATGCACCACCGCGGGGGTTTCGGCGATACCGGCCTCGGCCCAGGCCTGCTGGTCGGGGTCCAGATAGGCCATGTCCAGCAGATCACGCGCCCAAGGCGCGCCGGGCAGCGCCTTCAGCAGCCGCCAGGCCAGCACCTTGACGGCCGGGTCCTCGGACCAGATCGCGTCGTTCAGGCAGCGCCAGTGGGGCGTATCCTCGGGGCCGGTTTCCACGCCCGCGCGGCAGGTTGCGCAAAGCAGGACCGAATCGGTGCGCGGCGCCACCGCGACGGGGCTGGCATCTTCGGCATGGCACAGGCTGCAGGTTGGCATGGCAGGGTCCTTTCCGCTTGGGTCGGGTCCAGCGGTTACACCCCGGCGGGGGGCTTGTCCACGCGGGCGGGGGCGGGGCGGGCGGGTTCTGGGCGCGCAAATGCGGTGGCGCGTGGATCGGGGGGCGCATAAGCTGGCGGGCAGGTTCCCGATCAGCGAGTTTGACAGTATGGCAAAATCTTCAACCAAATCCGCCACGAAATCCGCGCCCAAGTCTACCGCGGCGCGCAAGGCGGCCCCCGTCCCCCAGCCGGACCCAGCACCTATTCCCGTCACCCCGACCGAAGACAAGGTGGCTGCCCCGGTGCTGCGCAAGAAGGATTTTCTGGATCGCGTGATCGCCGAAAGCGGCGCGCGCAAGCCCGATGCCCGCGCCATCGCCGAGGCCACGCTGAAGGTTCTGGGCGAGGCGCTGGCGCGCGGCGAAACCCTGTCGCTGCCGCCGCTGGGCAAGCTGCGCGTCAGCCGCAGCACCCCCGACGCGGGTGGCGCACGCATCGTCGTCAAGCTGCGCCGCGCGGCGCCGGAGGAGAGTTCGCAAAAGGCGCAGATTTCTGTGCCGGGGGGGCTTGCAGAGGGCGATGACTGAGTCTAAAAGCCACGCCACCGGGCGATTAGCTCAGCGGTAGAGCGCTTCGTTCACATCGAAGATGTCAGCGGTTCAAATCCGTTATCGCCCACCATCATTCCCGAAAAGCGCGCCAGACCGGCGCGCTTTTCCATTTTCGGGGCGGTTTCAGGGGCTTGCGCGTCACCTGCGACCTGGGCTAGAACGCGCGGCATCGGGTGATTAGCTCAGTTGGTAGAGCGCCTCGTTTACACCGAGGATGTCGGGAGTTCGAGTCTCTCATCACCCACCACCCGTTCCATGCATTGCCAGAAACGCGCGCCGGAAACGGCCGGCCACCGGATATGCGATCCGGTCAGGGCGTCCCTGTGCCTTGGGCGGCGGTCCAGGCGCGGGCCTTTGCGGCATCGTGTTTTGCCAGGGTGCGCAGCCAGCCGTTCACCGCCTGGCGCGGCTGTGCGTCACCGTCTTGGGCCAGCTGCGTGCACCAGCCCAGAACCCGATCGCGGATCGCCAGATCGGCGGGCTTGGGGTGGTTCAGCCGGGCCCAGGGCAGAGTCATGTCCAGCGCGGCGCGGCGTGTCAGCGGGTTGGGGTGGTCCAGCCACGCCGCGACTTGATCCAGCCGCGCCGGGTCCGCCACCAGCCGTCGCGCGCCCGCGCGCGCGGCGTGATCGGCAAGCACGGGGTCGTCAAGGCCGGGAACCCAATCCGCGATCAAGGCCCAGGCGGCATCGTCGGGGCGCATCCGGGCCTGGGTCAGCAGCTTGGCCGCGGCAATCGCCGCCTCATGCACGTCCGTCGCCCACAGGGCTTGTGCCAATGCCACCCGGCCCGGCACATCCAGCGCCGTGCGCCACTGGCCGACCAGCGCATCAAGCTGCGGCGCGGGCACATTCAGCCGACGGCGCGCGCCCGGGGACCGGGTCGCCGACGGGGCCGGACCCGCCAGCGCGATCAGCGCGCTCAGCGCTTCGGGGCCGGTCATTCCACGGTCACCGATTTCGCCAGGTTGCGCGGCTGATCCACATCGGTGCCCTTGGCGACCGCGGTGTGATAGGCCAGGAGCTGGGCGGGCAGGGCGTAAAGGATGGGGGCGAAGGGTTCGGCCACCTCGGGCATCTTCAGCTGCGCCCAGGTGCCCTCGGCCGCCGTGCGCAGGCCGCGCGCATCGGAAACCAGCAGCACCTGGCCGTGGCGGGCCATCACTTCTTGCATGTTCGACACGGTCTTGTCGAACAGCCGGTCATGGGGGGCAAAGACCACCACCGGAACTGATCGGTCGATCAGCGCGATGGGGCCGTGCTTCAGTTCGCCCGATGCATAACCTTCGGCGTGGATATAGCTGATTTCCTTCAGTTTCAGCGCACCTTCCAGCGCCAGCGGATAAAGCGGCCCGCGGCCCAGGAACAGCACGTCCTGCGCCTCGGCCAGGCGTTCGGCCAAGGCCGCGATGTCATCGGATGTGCCAAGCGCGGTGTTCATCAGCCCCGGCAGCGCGCGCAGCGTCGCCAGGTGATCGGCCAGGGCAGCATCGTCGATCCGGCCCCGGTCGCGCCCGGCCTTCAGCGCCAGCAGTGCCAGCACCAGCAGCTGGCAGGTGAAGGCCTTGGTTGAGGCCACGCCCACCTCGACCCCGGCCAGGATCGGCAGCACCACCCCCGCCTCGCGTGCGATCGAGGAGGTGGGGACGTTGACCACCGCCAGCGTCTTGTCCACCCGGCCCGTGCAATAGCGCAGCGCCGCCAGCGTATCGGCGGTTTCGCCCGACTGGCTGACGAAAACCGCCCAGCTGTTCGCCGGGATCGGCGGCTCGCGGTAACGGAATTCGGATGCCACGTCGATTTCGCAGGGCAGGCCGGCCAGGCTTTCAAACCAGTATTTCGCCACTGCGCAGGCGTAATAGGCGGTGCCGCAGGCCACCAGCGTCAGCCGGTCCAGACCCGCGAAATCAAGGCCCTCGGGCAGGTTCAGCCCTTCGCCGGTGACGTAGTGGCGCAGCGCATCGCCCAGAACGGCGGGCTGTTCGGCGATTTCCTTGGCCATGAAATGCTTGTAGCCGGCCTTTTCGACCTGTGCCTGACCGGCCTCGATGCGCATCATTTCGCGGTTGGCACGGCGGCCCTCGGCGTCAAAGATTTCCGCGCCGCGACGGGTGATGAAGGCGTGGTCGCCCTCTTCCAGATAGGTGATCGCATCGGTCATCGGTGCCAGCGCGATCGCGTCCGAGCCCACGAACATCTCGCCCTGGCCATGGCCGATCGCCAGCGGGCTGCCCTTGCGCGCGGCGATCATCAGGTCATCCTCGCCCTCGAACAGCCACAGCAGGGCAAAGGCGCCGTCGAGCCGTTTCAGCGTGGCTACCGCCGCCTCACGCGGGGCAAAGCCCAGATCCATATACATCCGGGTCAGCAGCGCCACGGTTTCGGTGTCGGTTTCCGATTCCGGGGTCAGCCCGGCGCTGGCCAGTTCCGCGCGCAGGTCGCGGAAATTTTCAATGATGCCGTTGTGAACCACCGCAACCGGCCCCGAGCGATGCGGATGTGCATTGTCGGTCGTGGCCGCGCCGTGGGTGGCCCAGCGGGTGTGCCCGATCCCGGCCTTGCCCGCCAGCGGGTCATGCACCAGCAGGTCCGACAGGTTCACCAGCTTGCCCACCGCGCGCCGCCGGTCCAGCCGACCGGCGTTGACCGTGGCGATGCCCGCGCTGTCATAGCCGCGATATTCCAGCCGCTTCAGCGCCTCGACCAGAAGGGGGGCGGCTTCATGGCTGCCCAGAACGCCGACGATTCCGCACATGGGTTCAATCCTTTTTCGCGCTGCGCCGCGCCTTTTCGGCCCGCAGCTTTTCAAAGAGTTTTCCGGCAAGGCCGGGTTTGACAAGCTGTTTCGCGCGCCCCAGCGCCACGGCACCTGCCGGCACATCCTCGGTGATCACGGACCCCGACCCGGTCAGCGCGCCATCGCCCACCGTGACGGGGGCCACCAGCATCGTGTCGGACCCGATGAAGGCGTTCGCCCCGATCGTGGTGCGGTGCTTCATCACCCCGTCGTAATTGCAGGTGATCGTGCCCGCGCCGATATTCGTGGCCTCGCCCACATCGGCATCGCCCAGATAGGTCAGGTGGCCGACCTTGACGCCCTCGGCCAGCAGGCTGTTCTTGATCTCGACGAAATTGCCGACATGCACGTCCTCGGCCAGTTCCGCCCCGGGGCGCAGCCGGGCAAAGGGGCCAACCGTCGCCCCGCGTGAGATATGGCAGCCCTCCAGATGGCAGAAGGCCAGAATTTCGGCGCCGCTTTCGATGGTGACGCCGGGGCCAAAGACCACATTCGGCCCGATCACCGCATCGCGCCCGATGAAGGTGTCCAGCGCGAAAAAGACGGTGTCGGGCGCGGTCAGCGTGACGCCGTTGTCCATCGCCTCGGCGTGCATGCGGGCCTGGAACAGCGCCTCGGCACGGGCCAGTTCGGCGCGGGTGTTGATGCCCAGCGTCTCGGCCTCGGGGCAGGTGACGACGGCGGCCGACAGGCCCTGGGCGCGCGCGGCGGCGACGATATCGGTCAGGTAATATTCGCCTGCGGCATTGTCGTTCGACAGACCATCGACCAGGCTTGCCAGAAGATGCGCATTGCAGGCGATCACGCCGGAATTGCAAAGGGTTACGGCGCGTTCTGCATCCGTTGCATCCTTGAATTCCACGATCCGGTCCAGATCATGCCCGCGCGCGATCAGCCGGCCATAGCGGCCCGGATCAGCGGCCTCAAAGCCCAGAACGGCAACATCTGCGGTGCTGGCCGCCAGCGTCTCCAGAGTCTCGGGCCGGATAAAGGGCGTATCGCCGTAAAGCACCAGCACGCGGCCATCAAAATCGGCCAGCGCGGGCAGCGCCTGGGCGACGGCATGGCCGGTGCCCAGCTGTTCGGCCTGGATCACCACCTGCGCCTGCGGCTCGATCGCGTTGACCGCGCGCGTCACCTGATCCGCGCCGTGACCGGCCACCACGATCACGCGTTCGGGTTCCAGCGCGCGCCCCGCCGCCAGCGCATGGGCCACCAGCGGCGCCGCCCCCAGCCGGTGCAGCACCTTGGGCAGGTCCGAATTCATGCGGGTTCCCTGACCTGCGGCCAGAACGATCAGCGCGATTGCCATGATGATGCCTTTTCTTCTGCTCGTTCCCGTTTTACCCATGCCACCACGGGCCGCAAGGGGAGCCACCTCACGCAACCTTTCGCCCTGTTACGAAAGGGCACCGATGCGGACCGTGATTTTCGACCTTGATGGCACGCTGGCCGATACCTCGGCCGATCTGGTGGCGGCGGCCAATGCCGTCTTTCGCGCGCGGGGCTTGGGCGATCTGCTGGACCCGGTGGCCGATGCGCTGACCGCCTTTCACGGCGGGCGGGCGATGCTGCGGCTGGGTTATGGCCGCGCGGGCCTGTCTGATGAGGTGCCCGAGGCCGATTACCGCGCGCTGCTGGATCATTATGCCGTCCACATCGACACCCACACCCGGCTTTATCCCGGCGCGGTGCAGGCGGTGACGGCCCTGCGCGCGGCCGGTTTTGCCACTGGCATCTGCACCAACAAGCCCGAAGGTCTGGCGCGTGAGCTGATCGCACGTCTGGGCGTGGAGGATCTGTTTTCCAGCCTGATCGGCGCTGACACCTTGCCGGTGCGCAAACCCGACCCCGCGCCCTATCGCGCCGCCGTGGCCGGGGCGGGGGGCGATGTCGCCCGCTCGATCCTGATCGGCGACACCCAGACCGACCGCGACACCGCGCGCGCCGCCGGTGTGCCTTGCGCGCTGGTGACCTTCGGCCCCGAGGGGCGCGCGATCGAACGGCTTTCGCCCGAGGCGCTGTTGGATCATTATGACGACCTGCCCGCCCTGGCCCAAAGCCTGATCGGCCCCGCCTGACCCCCAGTCATACCGCCCTTTCGATCCACGGGATGCCAGATGACCCAAGCCCCCAGCCGTCATGCGGTAACCTTCGTGCTGGTTGCGGTCTTTCTGGACATGGTGGGGTTTGGCCTGGTGATCCCGGTGCTGCCCCGGCTGATCGGCGAGGTGGGGCAGATGGGGCTGGCGCAGGCTGCGCTGATCGGGGGCTGGATGTTTGCGGCCTTCAGCCTGGCACAGTTCGCCTGCGCGCCGCTGATGGGCAACCTGTCGGACCGCTTCGGGCGGCGGCCGTTGTTGCTGCTGGCGATCGGCGGGCTGGGGCTGGACTATCTGTTCCACGCCTTTGCGCCGTCAATCGGCTGGCTGTTCGTGGGCCGGGTCATCGCGGGGATCTGCGGGGCCTCGCATGTGATCGCGGCGGCCTTTCTGGCCGACGTGACCCCGCCCGAGGGGCGCGCGCGCGCCTTTGGCCTGATGGGGGCGGCCTTCGGCCTGGGCTTCGTGCTGGGCCCGGCGATCGGCGGCATGCTGGGCGAGCTGGGCCCGCGTGTGCCGTTCTATGCCGCGGCGGCGATTTCCGGGCTGAACCTGATCTATGGCCTGATCGTCCTGCCTGAAACGCTGCCGCCGGAAAAGCGCCGCCCCTTCCGGCTGGCCCAGGCCAACCCGTTCGGCGCGCTGCGCGTCTTTATGCGCTATCGCGGGGTGGTGCCAATGGCGGCGGTGGGCTATGGGCTGGCGGGTGGCCTTTGGGCGGTGCTGGTGCTGCTGGTGATCCACGGCCCCGAGGGTTTCGTGCATCCGATGCTGACCGCGCTGATGTCGCGCGCCGTGCCCGAGGATGCGCAGGGCGCGTTGCAGGGCGGGCTGGCGGCCGCGACCAACCTGGCACTGCTGGCAGGCACGGTTTTCTTCGCGCAGGTTTTCGGCTATTTCCTGTCGCCCGAGGCGCCGGTCACCTCGCCCGATATCGCCTTTTTCATCGCCGCCGTGGTGCTGGCGGGGGCGCTTGCGCTGTTCGTGATCGCCGTGCCGCGCGACATCGCCAAGGAGTGACCCCGTGACCGAGCGTTTCACCGGCAGTTTCACCCAGCAAGAACCGATCCCCGAAGACGCGGTCGCGGCCGCGCTGGCGGTGCTGCGCCACGGCCGGCTGCACCGCTACAACCTGACCCCCGGCGAGGTAGGCGAGGCTGCGGCTCTGGAGGAAGACTTTGCCGCCTTCACCGGCGCGCGCTATTGCCTTGCCGTGGCCTCGGGCGGCTATGCGCTGGCAACCGCGCTGCGCGCGGTGGGGGTGGGGCCGGGGGATGCGGTGCTGACCAATGCCTTCACGCTGGCCCCGGTGCCGGGTGCCATCGCCAGCCTTGGCGCCACGCCGTTGTTCGTGGACACGACCGACGCGCTGACCATCGATCTTGACGACCTTGCCGCCAAGGCGGGGCAGGCGCGGGTGCTGCTTCTGTCGCATATGCGCGGCCACATCTGCGACATGGACGCGCTGATGGGCATCGCGCGCGTCCATGACATGGTGGTGATCGAGGATTGCGCGCATACGATGGGGGCATCCTGGGCGGGCATCCCTTCGGGGCGGCACGGGGTGATCGGCTGCTATTCGACGCAGACCTACAAACACATGAATTCCGGCGAGGGTGGGCTGATCGTCAGCGATGATGCCGACCTGATGGCGCGGATGATCCTGATGTCGGGCAGCTACATGCTTTACCCCCACCACCGCGCCGCCCCGCCGCCCGAGGCGTTCGAGGCGCGGAAATGGACCACGCCCAACATCTCGGGCCGGATGGACAATCTGCGCGCGGCGATCCTGCGCCCGCAGCTGGCGCGCCTTCCGGGGCAGATCGCGCGCTGGAACACCCTTTACCGCGCGATCGAGGCGGGGTTGGCCGCAACGCCGGGCCTGTCGCTGATCCCGCGCCCGCAGGCCGAGGCTTTCGTGGGGTCATCCTTCCAGGTCCTGCTGCCGGGCTGGTCGGCCGACCGGATCACCGATCTGGTCACGCGCTGCGCCGGGCGTGGGGTGGAACTCAAATGGTTCGGCGCGGCGGAACCCGTGGCCTTCACCTCGCGCCATGACAGCTGGCGCTATGCCCCCGCGCAAGCCCTGCCGAAAACCGATGCCGTGCTGGCGGGGCTGATCGACCTGCGCCTGCCGCTGACCTTCACGCCCCGGGATTGCGCCCTGATCGCACGCATCATCGACGCCGAGGTCCGTCAGGGTTCGTAAAGTGGCACGGTGGAAATCGCCATCTTGGCCGAGCCTTCGGTGACCTCGTTCGCGTGGGTCAGATAGATCAGCGTCTGGTTCGCCGCGTCATAGATCCGCGTCACGCGCAGCGACTTGAAGATCAGCGACCGGCTTTCGGAAAACACCGTCTCGCCGTCGCGGCCCCGGTCGATATCGCCCAGCACGATCGGCCCGGTCTGGCGACAGGAAATGGCCGCGTTTGACGGATCCTCGAACCAGTTGCCCTGCCGCAGCCGGTCGATCACCGAGCGGTCGAAATAGGCGACATGGCAGGTGACGCCCGCGACCTTGGGGTCGGGGATCGATTCGATCACCACATCATTGCCGACCCAATCCACGCCGACGCGCCCCACGACCTCGGCCGGGGCGGGCAGGGGGGCAAGCAACAGCGCGGCAAGAATGGGCAGGGCGGGGCGCATCGGTTGTCCTTCGGTTGACGCGCCAAGGATGACAGATGGACGGTCTTTCGCAAGACTTGACGCGACTCGGCTCTCATGCCCATAAATGAACAAGCGTTCAATAACGGGGAGGAGACCGATGTTCACCGCTTCCATGAGCTTCGATCTGGGCGAGGATGTGAACAGCCTGCGCGACATGGTGCATCGCTGGGCGCAGGATCGCATCAAGCCGATCGCGGCCGAGGTCGACCGCAGCAATGCCTTCCCCAATGACCTATGGCGGGAAATGGGCGATCTGGGCCTTTTGGGCATCACGGTGCCAGAGGAATATGGCGGCGCCGGCATGAGCTATCTGGCCCATGTCATCGCCACCGAGGAAATCGCCCGCGCCTCGGCCTCGGTCAGCCTGTCCTACGGCGCGCATTCCAACCTGTGCGTCAACCAGATCAAGCTGAACGGCACCGATGCGCAGAAGCGCAAATACCTGCCCGGCCTGATTTCCGGCGCGCAGATCGGCGCCCTGGCGATGAGCGAGACCGGCGCGGGGTCGGATGTGGTCGGCATGGGTCTGCGCGCCGAAAAGCGCGGCGACCATTATGTGCTGAACGGCCATAAATACTGGATCACCAACGGCCCCGATGCCGATACGCTGGTCGTCTATGCCAAGACCGATCCGGCGGCGGGCAGCAGGGGCATCACCGCCTTCATCGTCGAACGTGGCTTCAAGGGCTTTTCCACCAGCCCGCATTTCGACAAGCTGGGGATGCGCGGATCGAACACGGCGCAGCTGTTCTTCGACAATTGCGAGGTGCCGGCGGAAAACGTGCTGGGCGCGGAAGGCCGCGGCGTGCGTGTTCTGATGTCGGGGCTGGATTACGAACGCGTGGTGCTATCGGGCATCGGCACCGGGATCATGGCCGCCTGCCTGGATGAGGTCGTGCCTTACGCGCAAAGCCGCGAACAATTCGGCCAGCCGATCGGGAATTTCCAGCTGATGCAGGGCAAGATCGCCGACATGTATGTGGCGATGAACACCGCCCGCGCCTATGTCTACGAGGTCGCCCGCGCCTGCGACCGCGGCCAGGTCACCCGTCAGGATGCGGCGGGCGCGGTGCTTTACGCCAGCGAACAGGCGATGGTGCAGGCCCATCAGGCGGTGCAGGCGCTGGGCGGCGCGGGGTTCCTGAACGATTCGGTCGTCAGCCGCCTGTTCCGCGATGCCAAGCTGATGGAAATCGGCGCGGGCACATCCGAAATCCGCCGCATGCTGATCGGGCGCGAGCTGCTGGCGAAATGATCGCCCGGCGCATCCCCGCCCATGAAAAAAGGCGCGGCCTGACGCCGCGCCCCCAAGGTCTTGCCCTGATGCGATCAGAACTTCACGACATAGGCGACATTCGCCACCAGCGGGTCGATCTCGGCGGTGCCGATGTAGCCGCCGTTCAGATAGACATCGGCGTCGATGTCGATATAGCGCAGCTCGGCGCGCAGCGCGCGCTTGTCGCTCAGCGCGTAATCGGCACCGATCGTCGCGGCCAGGCCCCAGCTGTCGTCGATCTTCAGCTCACCGAGGCTGGTCTCTTCCTCGAAGAACGTCGTGTAGTTGATGCCGACGCCGACGAAGGGCTTGAACTTGCCGCCCGTGGGGAAGTGGTAGTTGACCGAGACGGTGGGCGGCAGGTGCTTGGTCACGGCATTGCCGACGCCTTCGATCGCGATCGCGTGTTTGAACGGCAGGGCGCCCAGAACCTCGATGCCGATGTTGTCGCGCACGAAATATTCGAACGCGATGGTCGGACGGATGTTGTCGTCGATCGTGGCGTTTTTGCCTGCCAGCACGCCATTGTCCGATTTCGGATCGACAATGCCCAGCCCGAAGCTCAGCGTCATGTCGCCGGCCGATTGGGCCATGGCGGGGGCCGCGGTCAGGGCGGCGGTGGACACAAGAAGGGCGGAGAGGATCTGTTTCATCTTGTCACTCATATGGTTGAAACCGCGCAGACCATCTGCGCGAACTGCGGGTCCGGCTTTGACCTGAATCAAGAAACAGGCCTTTCGCACCACGCGTCACGAAATAGACACAGTGCCCCCCACGGCAAGGAGACATTGCGATGAAACTCACCTCCTCGGCCCTCGTCAGCTCGGACCTGTTCCGCGCCAACCGCGCCGCGCATCTGGCGATGCTGGATACCGTGGCGCAGGCCGCCGCCGCCGCCAGCGCGGGCGGCGGCCCCGAGGCGACCGCCCGCCATGTCGCGCGCGGCAAGATGGCGCCCCGCGACCGGGTGGCGGGGCTGCTGGACCCCGGCTCGCCCTTCCTGGAAATCGGCGCCACGGCGGCGCATGGCATGTATGACGGCGCGGCCCCCGGCGCGGGCCTGATCGCGGGCATCGGCCACGTGATGGGGCAAGAGGTGATGGTGCTGGCCAATGACGCCACGGTGAAGGGCGGCACCTATTACCCGATGACCGTCAAGAAACACCTGCGCGCCCAGGAAATCGCCGAGGAATGCCATCTGCCCTGCGTCTATCTGGTCGATTCGGGCGGCGCCAACCTGCCCCAGCAGGATGAGGTCTTCCCCGACCGCGACCATTTCGGCCGCATCTTCTACAACCAGGCACAAATGAGCGCGAAGGGCATCCCCCAGATCGCCGTGGTCATGGGGTCGTGCACCGCGGGCGGGGCCTATGTGCCCGCGATGTCGGATGTGACGATCATCGTGAAGGAACAGGGCACCATCTTCCTGGCAGGCCCGCCCCTTGTGCGCGCGGCCACCGGCGAGGTCGTCTCGGCCGAGGATCTGGGCGGGGGCGATGTGCACACGCGCCTGTCGGGCGTGGCCGATTACCTGGCCGAGGATGACGCCCATGCGCTGGCGCTGGCGCGGCGCGCGGTCGAACACCTGAACCGGCGCAAGCCGCAAACCGTGGTCTGGCAAAGCCCTGAAGAGCCCGCCTATGACCCCGAAGAGATCCTCGGCGTCGTCCCGGCCGACCTGCGCACCCCCTACGACATCCGCGAGGTGATCGCGCGTCTTGTCGACGGCTCGCGCTTTGATGAATTCAAGCCCCGCTTCGGCGAAACGCTGGTCACGGGCTTTGCCCATGTGAAGGGCTGCCCCGTGGGCATCGTCGCCAACAACGGCGTGCTGTTTTCCGAGGCCGCGCAAAAGGCCGCGCATTTCATCGAGCTTTGCTCGCAGCGGTCGATCCCGCTGGTATTCTTGCAAAACATCACCGGCTTCATGGTCGGGCGCAAATATGAAAACGAAGGCATCGCCCGCCACGGCGCCAAGATGGTGACGGCGGTGGCCACGACGAATGTGCCGAAAATCACCATGCTGGTCGGCGGCTCTTTCGGGGCGGGCAATTATGGCATGGCGGGGCGCGCCTATTCCCCCCGCTTCCTGTGGACCTGGCCCAATTCGCGCATCTCGGTCATGGGCGGCGAACAGGCTGCGGGCGTTCTGGCCACCGTCCGCCGCGACGGCATCGAGCGCAAGGGCGGCACCTGGTCGGCCGAGGATGAAGCCGAATTCAAGCGCCCCACGATCGAGATGTTCGACCGCCAAAGCCACCCGCTCTACGCCTCGGCGCGGCTGTGGGACGACGGCATCATCGACCCGCGCAAATCGCGCGATGTGCTGGCGCTGTCGCTGTCCGCCGCACTTTGCGCTCCGATCGAACCGACGCGCTTCGGCGTGTTCCGGATGTAAACTTTCCGCCTCCGGCGGGAGTATTTGGCCCAAGAAGAAGCAGCGCGTTTCGTTTCTTCTTGGTGAAAATACTCCGGGGGGCACGGGGGGCAGAGCCCCCCGCCGCAGCAAAGGGAGGAACGCATGTTCCGCAAGATCCTGATCGCCAATCGTGGCGAAATCGCCTGTCGGGTCATCGACACGGCCCGCCGCATGGGTGTGGCAACCGTCGCGGTCTATTCCGACGCCGATGCGGGCGCGCGCCATGTCGCGCTGGCCGATGAGGCGGTGCCTATCGGCGGCCCGGCGCCAAAGGACAGCTATCTGCGCGGCGATGCGATCATCGCGGCGGCGCGGGCGACGGGCGCGCAGGCGATCCACCCGGGCTATGGCTTCCTGTCGGAAAATCCCGATTTCGTCGATGCGGTGCAGGCGGCGGGGCTGGTGTTCATCGGGCCCTCGGGCGATGCGATCCGGGCGATGGGGCTCAAGGACGCGGCCAAGGCGCTGATGGCGCAGGCGGGCGTGCCGGTGGTGCCGGGATATCACGGTGATAATCAGGACCCCGAACATCTGGCCGGTGCGGCCGATGCGATCGGCTATCCGGTGCTGATCAAGGCGGTGGCGGGCGGCGGTGGCAAGGGGATGCGGCGGGTCGATCATCCGCGCGACTTTGCCGATGCGCTGGCCAGTGCACAGGGCGAGGCGCGCACCGCCTTTGGCAACCCCACCGTCTTGATCGAGAAATATGTCGAAAAGCCCCGCCATATCGAGGTGCAGGTCTTTGGCGACGGCACCCGCGCGCTGCATCTGTTCGAACGTGACTGTTCGTTGCAGCGCCGCCATCAGAAGGTGATCGAGGAAGCCCCGGCGCCGGGCATGACGGACGCGATGCGCGCGGCCATGGGCCAGGCGGCCGTGCGCGCGGCCGAGGCCATTGGCTACAGCGGGGCGGGCACGGTGGAATTCATCGTCGATGCCAGCGAAGGCCTGCGCCCCGACCGCTTCTGGTTCATGGAGATGAACACGCGTCTGCAGGTCGAACATCCCGTGACCGAGGCGATCACCGGCATCGATCTGGTCGAATGGCAGCTGCGCGTCGCGGCTGGCGAAGCCTTGCCCGCCCGCCAGGAGGATCTGGAAATCCGCGGCCATGCCTTCGAGGCCAGGCTTTATGCCGAGGATGTGCCCGCAGGTTTCCTGCCCGCCACCGGCACGCTGTCGCATCTGCGCTTTCCCAACGGCATCCGTGCCGATACCGGCGTGCGGGCAGGCGATACGATCAGCCCCTGGTATGACCCGATGATCGCCAAGGTCATCACCCACGGCCCGACCCGTGCGGTGGCGCTGGCCAGCCTGGCGCGCGCGCTGGAGGAAACCGAGGTCGCCGGCTCGGTCACCAATCTTGATTTCCTGGGGGCGCTGGCGCGTCATCCGGGCTTTGCGGCGGGCGATGTCGATACCGGGCTGATCGCGCGCGATCTGGACGCGCTGGTGGGCGCGGGCGGCCCGCCCCCCGCGGCGGTGGCGCTGGGGGTGCTGGCGGCGGCGGGCCTGCATGAGGGGCAGGGCGCGGGCTTCACGCTCTGGTCCGCGCTGCGCCGCGAGGTGCCCTTTGACCGTCCCGCCGCGGTGCGGGTCCATGCCCCCGACCGGATCACGGTGGATCTGGAGGGCGCCAGCCATGACTGCCAGCTGCGGCCCGATGGATGGTGGGTAGACGGGATCAAGACCGGCGCGCGTTTTGCGTTGTCGGGCCCGGACATCACGGTGTTCCTACGCGGCGCGCATCGCTTCACGCGCCCCGATCCGCTGGCCCGCCAGGCCGAGGTGGCGGGCGGTGGGCTGACGCTTGCGCCGATGCCGGGGCTGGTCAAGGCGGTCTTCGTGACCGCGGGCCAGGCGGTGGCGGCGGGCGACCGGCTGGTCATTCTGGAAGCCATGAAGATGGAACATACCATGACGGCGGCGCGCGATGGCGTGGTGGCCGAGGTGCTGGTCGAGGCCGGATCGCAGGTTGAGGCGGGGGCCGCGCTGATCCGGCTGGAGGACGAGGAATGATCCGTCTGCATCACGTCCCCCAGGCCCGCAGCTTTCGCATCCTGTGGCTTCTGGAGGAACTTGGCCTGCCTTTCGAGGTTGCCGAACATTCCTTCTTTGACAAAAGCTTGCGCGACGAAGCTTATGCAATGCTTTCACCTGCGGGGCGGGTTCCCGCGCTGGAAATCGAGGGCCGGGCGATCTTTGAATCCGGCGCGATCACGCAATGGCTGTGCGAACGCGAAGGCGCGCTTCTGGGCGCCCCGGATGAGCGGGTGGATTGGCTGCAATGGCTGCATTTCGCCGAAACCATCGCCGCCCATGTCGCCAACCTGACCCAGCAGCACATCGCCCTGCGCGAGGACTGGATGCGCAGCCCCACCGTGATGCGGCTGGAGGCGGCGCGGCTGGCCCGCACGCTGACGGTGGTCGAACGCGGGCTGGCGGGGGATTACCTGCTGCCCTCGGGCTTTTCGGCGGTGGATATCGCGGTCAGCTATGGCGCGATGATCGGCCAGCGTTTTACGCCGCTTGACCCTTTCCCGCGGTTGCGTGACTGGCTTGGCCGGTTGGGCGACCGCCCCGCGTTTCAGCGCGCGCTGGCCCGTGACGGGGCGGCGCAGATCTATACCCGCCCCTTTTATCCCGCGCCGGAGGCCTAATGCAGATCGAGATCTTCGAGGTTGCCCCGCGCGACGGCTTGCAGAACGAAAAGCGCCGGATCGCCACGGCGGACAAGATCGCGCTGGTCGATTGCCTGTCGCACGCCGGGTTCCGGCGGATTGAGGTGGGGTCGTTTGTCAGCCCGAAATGGGTGCCGCAAATGGCCGATTCCGCCGACGTGTTCGCCGGCATCACCCGCAGACCGGGGGTGTCCTATGCCGCGCTGACGCCGAACCTGCAGGGCTATCACGCCGCGCGCGCGGCGCATGTGGATGAGGTGGCGATCTTCGCCGCCGCCTCGGAAGGGTTCAGCCGGGCGAACCTGAACTGTTCCATCGCCGAAAGTCTGGACCGTTTTGCCCCGCTGATCGCGGCGGCGCGGGCCGACGGGATGCCGGTGCGGGGCTATGTCTCGGTCGTGACCGATTGCCCGTTCGAGGGGGCGGTGGCGCCATCGGCGGTGGCGCGGGTGGCGGCGGCGCTGCGCGATCTGGGCTGCTATGAGATCAGCCTGGGCGAGACGCTGGGCCAGGGCCGGCCCGAAACCATCGCCGCGATGCTGCGCGCGGTGCTGGACGAGGTTCCGGCCGACCGCCTGTCGGGGCATTACCACGACACGGCCGGCCGCGCGCTGGCCAATATCGAGGCCTCGATCGAGATGGGGCTGCGGGTCTTTGATGCGGCGGTCGGGGGCTTGGGCGGCTGTCCCTATGCGCCGGGTGCGGCGGGCAATGTGGCCACCGAAAAGGTTGTCGCGCGGCTGGTGGACCTGGGTCACGATACCGGGCTGGACCGGGGCGTTCTGGCCGAGGCGGCGGCGCTGGCGCAGGCGATCCGGCGGGGCTCAACGGAGGGGCAGGACGATGGACTTTGAAACGATCCGCATCGAAACCGATGCGCGCGGGGTGGCGCGGCTGATCCTGGCGCGGGCGGCGAAACACAATGCGCTGAGCGCGCAGATGATTGCGGAACTGACCCGGGCGGCGAGCGTTCTGGGCGCCGACACGGCGGTGCGCGTGGTCGTGCTGGCGGCCGAGGGCGACAGCTTTTGCGCGGGTGGCGATCTGGACTGGATGCGCGCGCAGATGGCGGCCGATGCGGCCACCCGCGCGGCCGAGGCGCGCAAGCTGGCAATGATGCTGAACGCCTTGAACCTGTTGCCAAAACCGCTGATCGGGCAGGTTCATGGCAATGCCTTTGGCGGCGGCATCGGCATGATGAGCATTTGTGACGTGGCGATCGGTGCCGATACCGCGCGCTTTGGCCTGACCGAAACCCGGCTGGGCCTGATACCCGCCACCATCGGCCCCTATGTGCTGGCCCGGATGGGCGAGGCGCGGGCGCGGCGGGTGTTCATGTCGGCGCGGCTGTTCGGCGCCGATGAGGCGGTGGGCCTGGACCTTCTGGCCCGCGCCGTGCCACCCGCCGATCTGGCCGCCGCGGTCGAGGCCGAGGTCGCCCCCTATCTGTCCTGCGCCCCCGGTGCCGTGGCCGCCGCCAAGGCGCTGGCCCGCCGTCTGGGCCCGCCGATCGGCGAGGCCGAGATCAGCGATTCCATCGCGGCCCTTGTCGCCTGTTGGGAAGGCACCGAGGCGCCCGAGGGAATCGCGGCCTTTTTCGACCGCCGCAAGCCCGGCTGGGCGCAATAAACTTTCGCGGTTGCAGCATCCGTCGGTGTTTTTGGTGCACAAAGGTATACGAAACGTCGGGTCGCCCCCGGATTTCGCGGCAAACCCCGCCACCTTCGGTTGACCCGGGACGGGCGCAGGTCTAAACCACGCTCAGCCGGAACCTGCGCGGCCCGTGTCGCGTAACGAGGGAGCCAAACGTGCACGATCTCTTGCGTGAATACCTTCCCATTCTCATTTTCCTTGCCATGGCGGTCGCACTTGGGCTTGTCCTGATCCTCGCCGCGGTCGTGCTTGCGGTGCGCAACCCCGACCCGGAAAAGGTCTCGGCCTATGAATGCGGGTTCAACGCCTTTGACGATGCGCGGATGAAGTTCGACGTTCGCTTCTACCTTGTGTCGATCCTGTTCATCATCTTCGACCTGGAAGTGGCCTTCCTGTTCCCCTGGGCGGTGGCCTTCGGGCAGTTGAGCGATGTGGCCTTCTGGTCGATGATGGCCTTCCTGGGCGTGCTGACCGTGGGCTTTGCCTATGAATGGAAGAAGGGGGCGCTGGAATGGGCGTGATGACGGGGGCGAACACCGCCGCGGCCGATATGGACGTGGCGACCGCGGCGCTGAACCGCGACCTGCAGGACAAGGGCTTCATCCTGACCTCGGCCGAGGATATCATCAACTGGGCGCGCAACGGCTCGCTGCACTGGATGACCTTCGGCCTGGCCTGCTGCGCGGTCGAGATGATGCATACCGCAATGCCGCGCTATGACGTGGAACGCTATGGCTTTGCGCCGCGCGCCAGCCCGCGTCAGTCCGACGTGATGATCGTGGCCGGCACGCTGACCAACAAGATGGCGCCCGCGCTGCGCAAGGTCTATGACCAGATGCCCGAGCCGCGCTATGTGATCAGCATGGGGTCCTGCGCGAATGGCGGGGGCTATTATCACTACAGCTATTCGGTGGTGCGCGGCTGTGACCGGATCGTTCCGGTCGATATCTATGTGCCGGGCTGCCCCCCCAGCGCCGAGGCGCTGATGTATGGCATCCTGCAGTTGCAGCGCAAGATCCGCCGCACCGGCACCCTTGTGCGCTGAGGAGAGGGGACAATGTCCGAAGCCCTGAAAGAACTTGCCGCCCATATCGAGCTGAAGCGCGCCTCCGATGTCGTCTCGACCGAGGTGGCCTTTGGCGAATTGACCGTGACGGTGACCGCCAGCTCGATCGTGGAATTCGTGGAATTCCTGAAGGACGATCCCAGCTGCCGGTTCTCGAGCCTGGTCGATATCACCGCGATCGACTGGCCGCAGCGCCCGGCGCGGTTCGACATGGTCTGGCAGTTCCTGTCGATGTATCGCAACCAGCGCATCCGCGTGAAGGCCGCCGTGCGCGAGGAGGACATGGTTCCCTCGATCACCGGGCCGTTCCCCGCCGCCAACTGGTTTGAGCGCGAGGTGTTCGACATGTTCGGCATCCTGTTCTCGGGGCACCCGGACCTGCGTCGCATCCTGACCGACTATGGCTTCCGCGGCCATCCGCTGCGCAAGGATTTCCCGACCACGGGCTATGTCGAACTGCGCTATGACGAGGCGCAGAAGCGCGTTGTCTATGAGCCGGTCAAGCTGACGCAGGAATACCGGCAGTTCGACTTCCTCAGCCCCTGGGAAGGCGCGCAATACATTCTGCCCGGCGACGAAAAGCAGGGTTGAGCCAGCCGGGCCCTTGGGCCCGCTTTCTTGGCAATACGGAAGGTGACACGATGGACGGCAGCCTTGACGACGTTCTGACCGGCGAGCAGAAGATCCGCAATTTCAACATCAACTTCGGGCCCCAGCACCCGGCGGCACACGGCGTGCTGCGGATGGTGCTGGAACTGGACGGCGAGATTGTGGAACGCGCCGACCCGCATATCGGGCTGCTGCATCGCGGCACCGAAAAGCTGATGGAAAGCCGGACCTACCTGCAGAACCTGCCCTATTTCGACCGGCTGGATTACGTGGCGCCGATGAACCAGGAACATGCCTGGTGTCTGGCGATTGAACGTCTGACCGGCACCGTCGTGCCGCGCCGCGCCAGCCTGATCCGGGTTCTGTATTCCGAAATCGGCCGCGTCCTGAACCACCTGCTGAACGTCACCACGCAGGCGATGGACGTGGGCGCGCTGACCCCGCCGCTGTGGGGGTTCGAAGAGCGTGAAAAGCTGATGATCTTCTACGAACGCGCCTGCGGGGCGCGTCTGCACGCCAACTATTTCCGCCCCGGCGGCGTGCATCAGGATCTGCCGCCCGCGCTGATCGAGGATATCGACGCCTGGGCCGTCGAATTCCCCAAGGTGCTGGACGATATCGAAGGCCTGCTGACCGAAAACCGCATCTTCAAGCAGCGCAACGCCGACATCGGCATCATCACCGAACAGGACATCCTGGATTGGGGCTATTCCGGGGTGATGGTGCGCGGCTCGGGCCTGGCCTGGGACCTGCGCCGCAGCCAGCCTTATGAATGCTACGACGAATTCGACTTCAAGATCCCCGTCGGCAAGAACGGCGATTGCTATGACCGCTATCTGGTGCGCGTCGCGGAAATGCGGGAATCGACCAGCATCATCCGTCAGGCCTGCGCCAAGCTGCGGGTCGAAAAGGGCGACGTGCTGGCGCGCGGCAAGATGACCCCGCCCAAGCGCGGCGAGATGAAGACCTCGATGGAGGCGCTCATCCATCACTTCAAGCTTTACACCGAAGGCTTCCACGTCCCCGCCGGCGAGGTTTATGCCGCGGTTGAGGCGCCCAAGGGCGAATTCGGTGTCTATCTGGTGTCGGATGGCACCAACAAACCCTATCGCGCCAAGATCCGCGCGCCGGGCTATCTGCACCTGCAAAGCATGGATTACGTGGCGAAAGGCCACCAACTGGCCGACGTGTCGGCCATCATCGGCACGATGGATGTCGTGTTCGGGGAGATTGACCGCTGATGCTGCGCCGCCTTCACAATACCCAGCCCGAAAGCTTTGCCTTTACCCCCGCCAACCTGGAATGGGCCAAGGGGCAGATCACCAAATATCCGGTGGGCCGTCAGGCCAGCGCGATCATCCCGCTGCTGTGGCGCGCGCAGGAACAGGAAGGCTGGCTGACCCGCCCGGCGATCGAATATGTCGCCGACATGCTGGACATGCCCTATATCCGCGCGCTTGAGGTGGCGACCTTCTACTTCATGTTCCAGCTTGCCCCGGTGGGCTCGGTCGCGCATTTCCAGATCTGCGGCACCACGTCGTGCATGATCTGCGGCGCCGAGGATCTGATGAAGGTCTGCCGCGACAAGATCGCGCCGGAACCGCACCAGCTCTCGGCCGATGGCAAGTTTTCCTGGGAAGAGGTGGAATGCCTTGGCGCCTGCGCCAATGCGCCCATGGCCCAGATCGGCAAGGATTATTACGAAGACCTGACCGCCGAGAATTTCGCCCATCTGATCGATGAGATGGCCGCGGGCAAGACGCCGCGTCCGGGGTCGCAGATCGGGCGCTTTGCCTCGGAACCGGCGTCGGGTCTGACCTCGCTCAAGGATCTGCCGGGCGACAAGCACCCCTACAACGGTTCGGTCCAGCGCGCGGTGGACATCGGCGACACGCTCAAGCGCATCGATGGCACCGAGGTGCCGCTGCGCATGCCCTGGCAGATGTCGGGCCAGCACGGGCCGATCGGCACGATGGGCGCGGGACAGCGCCCGATGTCCGCCGTGCAGCAGGCCGCCGCCAAGGCCGCGCCCGCAGCCCCCAAGGCCGAAGCCGCGCCCGCGGGGGACAAGCCCGCGTTGCTGGATGCGCCGCGCGGCGACAAAGCCGATGATCTGAAGCTGATCAAGGGCGTGGGCCCCAAGCTGGAAGCGCTGCTGCATTCCATGGGGATCTATCACTTCGATCAGATCGCCGCCTGGACCGAGGCTGAACTGGCCTGGGTCGATGCCAATCTGGAAGGCTTCAAGGGCCGCGCCAGCCGCGATGGCTGGATCGGTCAGGCCAAGGTTCTGGCGACGGGACAAGAGACCGAATTCTCGGCCCATGCGAAGAAGGACGGGATTTACGAAGACTAAGGCGCAGCAGGCCCGCGGGCGAAGGAGAGAGGGATGACCGAACTGGACAATGGATGCCGGGGCAAATCCTGGGCGGCAGGCGCGATTGCGGGCCTGGTCGTCTTTGGGTTCGTGCTGGCCAGCCATGCCGGCTTTGTCGCAGCCCTTTTCCTTGGCCTTGTCACCGCGGGCCTGTTCGGCAGCTTTCTGGTCTGGGGGTTCTGTCAGGGCCGTCTGGCGGCACCGCTGCACGCCGCGCCTGTGACGCTGACGCCCGCGCCGGCGGCGGCTGAACCCGTTCCCCCGCAAGCGGCGGCGCCGACCCCGGCGGAGGTGCCGGCCAGCGCGGCACCTGCGCCGGTCACCGAACAGGCGCCTGCCGAAATCAAGGCGCCTGCTAAAACCAAGGCTGCTGCCAAAGCCAAGGCGCCCGCCAAGGTCAAGGCGCAGCCGGTGGCCGAGGGCGGCAAGAAACCCCGCGCGATGAAGGCGCCGCGCAAGGCGGGTGCGGACGATCTGAAGAAGATCGAAGGCATCGGCACCGCGCTGGAAAAGGCCTGCAACGGGCTTGGGATCTGGCATTACGACCAGATCGCGAAATGGGGCGAGGCCGAGGTGGCCTGGATGGATGCCAACCTGAAGGGCTTTCGCGGGCGTGTCAGCCGCGACAAATGGGTGGCGCAGGCGAAGATCATCGTCGAGGAGGGGCTTGATCGCTTCCTCGAACGGGCAAAGACGAACGATTACTGAGGGTTGAATGGCGCAGCAGGGCGGACAGAACGGGTTGAACGCACGCGAGGGTCGGCTGGCCGCCCTTGTGATTGCGGCTGCGACCGTGCTGTGGCTGGCCGCGCAATGGCTGGGAAAGCGGCTGGGGCTGGACCCGAGCATCGCCTTCCTGATCGATCTTGCGGCGATCGCCGCTTATGTTTTTGCGCTGGTCGTGACCTGGCGCATCTGGCGCCGGGGTTCCGGCGGCTCGGGGAACTAGGTCAGGGCAATTGAGGGACTTCACATGCTGAAAGATCAGGATCGGATCTTTACCAACCTCTACGGGATGCACGACCGTTCGCTGAAAGGCGCGATGGCGCGTGGCCATTGGGACGGCACGGCCGGCATCCTGGCCAATGGCCGCGACTGGATCGTCGAGCAGGTGAAGGCCTCGGGCCTGCGGGGCCGGGGGGGCGCGGGCTTTCCCACGGGGCTGAAATGGTCCTTCATGCCCAAGGCGTCCGATGGGCGCCCGGCCTATCTGGTGGTGAACGCCGACGAATCCGAACCCGGCACCTGCAAGGACCGCGAAATCATGCGCCATGACCCGCATACGCTGGTCGAGGGCTGCCTGATCGCGGGCTTCGCGATGGGCGCGGTTGCGGGCTATATCTACATTCGCGGCGAATATATCCGCGAGCGTGAGGCGCTTCAGGCCGCGATCGATGAGGCCTATGAGGCGGGCCTGATCGGCAAGAACGCCTGCAAGTCGGGCTATGACTTTGACCTTTATCTGGCCCACGGCGCGGGCGCCTATATCTGCGGCGAGGAAACCGCGCTGTTGGAATCGCTGGAAGGCAAGAAGGGCATGCCCCGGATGAAGCCGCCGTTCCCGGCAGGGTCCGGCCTTTATGGCTGCCCGACCACGGTGAACAACGTCGAATCCATTGCCGTCGTGCCCACGATCCTGCGCCGTGGCGCGTCGTGGTTTGCGGGCTTTGGCCGGCCGAACAACGCGGGCACCAAGCTGTTCGGTATCTCGGGTCACGTAAACAATCCCTGCGTCGTCGAAGAGGAAATGTCGATTTCCCTGCGCGAATTGCTGGATCGTCACTGTGGCGGCGTGCGTGGCGGCTGGAAGAACCTCAAGGCGGTGATCCCCGGCGGGTCATCCGTGCCGATGCTGAACGCCGCGCAATGCGATGAGGCGATCATGGATTTCGACTGGCTGCGCGAACAGCGCTCGGGCCTGGGCACGGCGGCGGTGATCGTGATGGATCAGTCGACCGATGTGATCAAGGCGATCTGGCGGCTGTCGAAATTCTACAAGCACGAAAGCTGCGGCCAGTGCACGCCCTGCCGCGAAGGCACCGGCTGGATGATGCGCGTGATGGACCGTCTGGTCCGGGGCGAAGCCGAGATCGAGGAAATCGACATGCTGCTGTCGGTCACCAAGCAGGTCGAAGGCCATACGATCTGCGCGCTTGGCGATGCGGCCGCCTGGCCGATCCAGGGCCTTGTGCGTCAGTTCCGCGAGGAAATCGAAGACCGGATCAAGGCGCGCAAGACCGGTCGCATGGGCGCAATGGCGGCGGAGTGAAGCAGATGCAATCCGCCTTTCCCCTGATGCTTGGCACGCTGGCGCTGACCGCCTGCGCCGCGCCGCTGGCCGAACCGGCGCTGCGGGCGGTGCCGGGCTATGCGGTGGTCGCGGGGCCGTCGGGGGAATTGCGCGTCACCCGCGTTGGGGTGCCCTTCGGCTATGCCGACGGGGCCGAGGCGCGGCGCGCGGCGGATGCGATCTGTGGGCCGGGCGGGGTGGACAGTTCCATCCGCGACCATTTCCACGAAGGCGCCTGGATCTACCCGGAGGGCTGTGCATGAGCCCTGCAACCCAATTCCGCGCGGGCACCCGCCGCGGCACCATTTGACGGACAGGATCGGAACCATGTCGAACCTCAGAACGATCATCATCGACGGCCACGAAGTCGAAGTCGATCCGAACCTCACGCTGATCCAGGCCTGCGAACAGGCCGGGATCGAGGTGCCGCGTTTCTGCTATCACGAACGGCTGTCGATCGCCGGCAACTGCCGGATGTGTCTGGTCGAGGTCGTGGGCGGTCCACCGAAACCCGCCGCAAGCTGCGCGATGCAGGTCAAGGATCTGCGCCCCGGCCCGAATGGCGAGCCGAGCGTCATCAAGACCAACAGCCCCATGGTCAAGAAGGCCCGCGAGGGCGTGATGGAATTCCTGCTGATCAACCACCCGCTGGATTGCCCGATCTGCGACCAGGGCGGCGAATGCGACCTGCAGGATCAGGCGATGGCCTATGGCGTCGACTTCTCGCGTTACCGCGAACCCAAGCGCGCCTCGGAAAACCTGAACCTTGGGCCGCTGGTGTCCACCGCCATGACGCGCTGCATTTCCTGCACCCGCTGCGTGCGCTTCACCACCGAGGTGGCGGGCATCACCCAGATGGGCCAAACGGGGCGCGGCGAGGACAGCGAGATCACCAGCTATCTGAACATGACGCTGGACAGCAACCTGCAGGGCAACATCATCGACCTGTGCCCGGTCGGCGCGCTGACCTCAAAGCCCTATGCCTTCACGGCCCGTCCGTGGGAACTGACCAAGACGGAATCCATCGACGTGATGGATGCGCTGGGGTCGAACATCCGCGTCGATACCAAGGGCCGCGAAGTCATGCGGATCCTGCCGCGCAACCATGACGGCGTGAACGAGGAGTGGATTTCCGACAAGACCCGTTTCGTCTGGGACGGCCTGCGCCGCCAGCGTCTGGACACGCCCTATATCCGCGAAAACGGCAAGCTGCGCAAAGCCACCTGGGCCGAGGCGCTGGGGGCCGCCGCCGCCGCGATGAAGGGCGGCAAGGTGCTGGGTCTGGTCGGCGATCTGGCCCCGGTCGAGGCGGCCTTTGCGCTGAAGCAGCTGGTCGAAGGGCTGGGCGGCAGCGTCGAATGCCGCACCGATGGCGCGCGCCTGCCGATCGGCAATCGTTCTGCCTATGTCGGGAACGCGGCGATTGCCGATATCGATGCGGCCCGCTCGATCGTGCTGATCGGCACCAACCCGCGCAATGAGGCGCCGGTGCTGAACGCGCGCATCCGCAAGGTCTGGTCGCAGGGGGCCGAGGTTTCGGTGATCGGCCCGGCGGCGGATCTGACCTATGGCTATACCCATCTGGGCGAAGATCGCGCGGCGCTGGCCCGCGCCGTGGCTTCGGCCGCGCCGGTCGAAGGCGGGCTGGTCATCGTGGGGCAGGGCGCCCTGTCCGAGGCCGATGGCGAGGCGGTTCTGGCCCATGCGATGGCGCTGGCCGACAAGATGGGCGGCAAGATGCTGGTGCTGCACACCGCCGCGGCCCGTGTCGGCGCGATGGATGTGGGCGCGGTCACCGAAGGCGGCCTGCTGGCGGCGATCGACGGTGTGCAGGTGATCTACAACCTGGGCGCGGATGAGGTGGAAATCACCCCGCGCGCCGAAGGTGGGCCGTTCGTGATCTATCAGGGCAGCCACGGCGACCGCGGTGCGAACCGCGCCGATGTGATCCTGCCGGGGGCGGCCTATACCGAAGAAAACGGCCTGTTTGTGAACACCGAAGGGCGCCCGCAGCTGGCTTTCCGCGCGGGCTTTGCCCCCGGTCAGGCCAAGGAAAACTGGGCGATCCTGCGCGCGCTGTCGGCCGAACTGGGCGCGACGCAGCCGTGGAACGATCTGGCCGGGCTGCGCCGGGCGCTGGTCGCGGCGGTGCCGCATCTGGCACAGGTGGACAGCGTGCCCGAAAACGACTGGCAGCCGGTGGGCCTGCGCGACATGGGCGCGGCCAGCTTCCGCCATGCGGTGCGCGACTTCTACCTGACCAACCCGGTTGCGCGGGCCTCGACCCTGATGGCGGAACTGTCGGCGATGGCCAAGGCGCGCCGCGAAGCGCCGCTGGCGGCGGAGTAAGCCGATGCGCCACGCCCTGACCCCCGCGCGCCTTGCCCCCGGCCTTCTGGCCGGGCTGGCGGCCTGCGCGCCGGCGGAAGGGGCCGCACCCGAGGCGGTGGCGGCCGAGCCGCCCCGCTATCAGGGCGCGCGGGCCGAGGTTCTGGATGACGACGGGCTGGTGCGCATCCATGTGGCGTTGGCCGGGGCCAGCACCCCGCAAGCGGTGACGGATTATGCCGATTGTGCCGTGGCGGGCCATGCGATCGGCAACGGATACGGGTTCGCGCGCCATCTGCGCACGATCCTTGAGGAAACGGGTGGCGTCTGGCGGGCGGATGCGGTCTACACCCTGTCGCCCGCGCTGCCCCGTGGCTTGCGGACGCTTGATGCCAAGGCATTAAGCGTCCAATGCGCGGAACAGGGAATACCGACGGTTTGAACGACAAGGCGGTCTGAGGGACAAAATGGCTGAGTTTCTGGCAACACCACTGGGCACCGCGCTTTTGATCGCGGTGCAGGGTCTGGGGATCATCGCATTCGTGATGCTCTCGCTTCTGTTCCTCGTCTATGGCGACCGCAAGATCTGGGCCGCGGTCCAGATGCGGCGGGGCCCTAACGTGGTGGGGGCGTTCGGTCTGCTGCAATCGGTGGCGGATGCGCTGAAGTATGTCGTCAAGGAAATCGTCGTGCCGGCGGGGGCGGACAAGTTCGTCTTCTTCCTGGCCCCGATGCTCAGCCTGGTGCTGGCGATCCTGGCCTGGGCGGTGATCCCGTTCAACGAAGGCTGGGTGCTGGCCGACATCAACGTGGCGATCCTGTTCGTCTTTGCCGTGTCCTCGCTGGAAGTCTACGGCGTGATCATGGGCGGCTGGGCCTCGAACTCGAAATACCCGTTCCTGGGCTCGCTGCGGTCGGCCGCGCAGATGATTTCTTATGAGGTGTCGCTGGGCCTGATCATCATCGGCATCATCATCTCGACCGGCTCGATGAACCTGTCGGCGATCGTCGAGGCGCAGCGGGGCGATTACGGTCTGTTCAACTGGTACTGGCTGCCGCACCTGCCGATGGTGGTGCTGTTCTTCATCTCGGCGCTGGCCGAAACCAACCGCCCGCCCTTTGACCTGCCGGAAGCGGAATCTGAACTGGTTGCGGGCTTCATGGTGGAATATTCCTCGACGCCGTATCTGCTGTTCATGGCCGGCGAATATATCGCCATCTTCCTGATGTGCGCGCTGATCAGCCTGCTGTTCTTTGGCGGCTGGCTGTCGCCGATCCCGGGCATCCCGGACGGGGTGCTGTGGATGGTGGCGAAGATGTGGGTGTTCTTCTTCATGTTCGCCATGGTCAAGGCGATCGTGCCGCGCTACCGCTACGACCAGCTGATGCGGATCGGCTGGAAGGTGTTCCTGCCGCTGTCGCTGGCCTGGGTCGTGATCGTGGCGTTCCTTGCGAAATTCGAAGTTCTCGGCGGCTTCTGGGCCCGCTGGACGATGGGGGGCTGATATGGCGTTCGATTACACCCGGGCCGCGAAATATTTCCTGCTGGTCGATTTCATCAAGGGCTTTGGCCTTGGGATGAAATACTTCTTCGCGCCCAAGCCCACGCTGAACTATCCGCATGAAAAGGGCCCGCTGTCGCCGCGCTTCCGGGGCGAACACGCCCTGCGGCGCTATCCCAACGGCGAGGAACGCTGCATCGCCTGCAAGCTGTGCGAGGCGATCTGCCCCGCGCAGGCGATCACCATCGATGCCGAACCGCGTGACGATGGAAGCCGCCGCACCACGCGCTATGACATCGACATGACCAAATGCATCTATTGCGGCCTGTGCCAGGAAGCCTGCCCGGTGGATGCGATCGTCGAAGGGCCGAATTTCGAATTCGCCACCGAAACCCGCGAAGAGCTGTTCTACAACAAGGAAAAGCTTCTTGAGAACGGCGCGCGCTGGGAAGCGGAAATCGCCCGCAACATCGAGCTGGACGCGCCCTACAGATGACCGAGGAATTTCAGAAACTTTTCAAGACCATGATGGAGCAGGGCCAGGAAATGGCCCGCGCCTTCAACCCGGCATTGGAAAGTTTCAACCCCGCCGCGATGGAAAAGCTGTTCCCCACCATGTCCAAGGACATGATGGAGATGTGGTTCGGCAAGACCTTCAACCGCGAGGGGCTGGATGCGCGCACGCGCCTTCTGGTCACGATCGCGGCGCTGACGGTTCTGGGCGCGCAGGCCGATGCCCAGCTGCGCCTGACGATCCGCCACGCGCTGGAAGCGGGGGCCACGCAACGTGAGATCGCCGAGGTGATCTTTCAGATGAGCATGTTCGGCGGTGTGCCCGCCATGACCCGCGCGCTGGAAATCGCGCAGACGGTCTTTGACGAAAAATCGGGGGAAAACACATGACGGTGTTTGCGTTCGCCTTTTACCTCTTTGCCATTTCGGCGGTGGTCGCGGGCTTCATGGTGGTCGTGTCGAAGAACCCGGTCCACTCGGTCCTGTGGCTGATCCTGGCCTTCCTGTCGGCGGCGGGGCTGTTCGTTCTGCTGGGCGCGGAATTCGTGGCGATGCTGTTGATCATCGTCTATGTCGGCGCGGTCGCGGTGCTGTTCCTGTTCGTCGTGATGATGCTGGACATCGACTTTGCCGAGCTGAAGGGCGAGCTGGCGCGCTACATGCCGCTGGGCCTGTTGATCGGCGTGGTGATGCTGCTGCAACTGGGCATCGCCTTTGGCGCCTGGCAGGCCGCCGAGGGGGCGCAGGACCTGCGCATGGCGCCGGCGCCGGACGGGGTGGAAAACACCGCCGCCCTGGGCCTGCTGATCTATGACAAATATCTTTACCTGTTCCAGGCCGCGGGCCTGATCCTGCTGGTGGCGATGATCGGCGCTATCCTGCTGACGCTGCGCCACCGCAAGGATGTCAAGCGCCAGGATGTGCTGGCGCAGATGCACCGCGATCCGGCCAAGGCGATGGAACTGGTGGATGTCAAACCGGGGCAGGGCCTGTGAATGGCACGCATCGGAACGAATGAAAGAAGGGGCCAGACCCCGGAGGGACAGCGATGATCGGACTTGAACATTACCTGAGCGTGGCGGCCGCCCTGTTCGTCACCGGCATCTTCGGCATCTTCGTGAACCGCAAGAACGTCATCGTCATCCTGATGTCGATCGAATTGATCCTGCTGTCGGTCAACATCAACCTGGTCGCCTTTTCGGCGCATCTGGGCGATCTGGTCGGGCAAGTGTTCACCATGTTCGTGCTGACCGTCGCCGCCGCCGAGGCCGCGATCGGGCTTGCGATCCTGGTGACCTTCTTCCGCAACCGCGGCTCGATCGACGTCGAAGACGTCAACGTGATGAAAGGGTAAGGGCAGATGGAAACGATCATTCTTTTTGCCCCGCTGGTGGGGGCGATCATCGCCGGCTTCGGCTGGCGGCTGATCGGCGAAAAGGGCGCGATGGCGGTGACCACGGGCCTGCTGTTCCTGGCCGCCGCGCTCAGCTGGATCGTCTTCCTGGGCTTTGACGGGGTGACCCGGCAGATCCACATCCTGGACTGGGTGCAATCGGGCACGTTGGATACCGCCTGGTCGATCCGGCTGGACCGGCTGACGGCGATCATGCTGATCGTGGTCAATACGGTCTCGGCGCTGGTGCATCTGTATTCCTGGGGCTACATGGCCCATGACGACAACTGGACCCATCACGAACATTACAAGGCGCGGTTCTTCGCCTATCTGTCGTTCTTCACCTTTGCGATGCTGATGCTGGTGACGTCGGACAACCTGGTGCAGATGTTCTTTGGCTGGGAAGGCGTGGGCGTGGCGTCCTACCTTCTGATCGGGTTCTACTACAAGAAACCTTCGGCCAATGCCGCGGCGATGAAGGCCTTTGTCGTCAACCGCGTGGGCGATTTCGGCTTCATGCTGGGCATCGTCGGGCTGTTCATGCTGGTCGATTCCATCGCGATGGACGACATCTTTGCCGCCGCACCCACGCTGGCGGAAACGCAGATCACCTTCCTGTGGACGGAATGGAACGCGGCGGTGCTGCTGACCTTCCTGCTGTTCATCGGCGCGATGGGCAAATCGGCGCAGCTGTTGCTGCACACCTGGCTGCCCGACGCGATGGAAGGTCCGACCCCGGTGTCGGCGCTGATCCACGCCGCGACCATGGTCACCGCCGGTGTCTTCCTGGTGTCGCGCATGTCGCCGCTTTATGAAGTTGCGCCCGAAACCAAGACCTTCATCGTCTACATGGGGGCGGCGACCGCCTTTGTCGCGGCGACGATCGGCCTTGTGCAGAACGACATCAAGCGCGTGATCGCCTATTCGACGATGTCGCAGCTGGGCTATATGTTCGTGGCGGCCGGTGTCGGCGTCTATTCGGTGGCGATGTTCCACCTGCTGACGCATGCCTTCTTCAAGGCGATGCTGTTCCTGGGCGCGGGGTCTGTCATCCATGCGATGCACCACGAACAGGACATGCGCAATTACGGCGGCCTGCGCAAAAAGATCCCGCTGACCTTCTGGGCGATGCTGATCGGCACGCTGGCGATCACCGGCGTGGGCATTCCGCTGACCCATTTCGGCTTTGCCGGCTTCCTGTCCAAGGATGCGATCATCGAAAGCGCCTTTGCCGGGACCCATGGCGGCATTGCCTTCTGGGCGCTGGTGGTGGCGGCGCTGTTCACCTCGTTCTACAGCTGGCGTCTGATGTTCCTGACCTTCTGGGGCAAGCCGCGGGGCGATCATCATGCGCATGACCATGCCCATGAAAGCCCGATGGTGATGCTGGTGCCGCTGGGCGTGCTGGCGCTTGGTGCGGTTTTTGCCGGGATGATCTGGTATGGGCCCTTCTTCGGCTCGACCGAACAGGTGAACGACTGGTTCGCCGGTGCCATCTTCATGGCCGAAAGCAACCATGTCCTGCATGAGGCGCATGACGTGCCCGCCTGGGTCAAGGTGTCGCCCTTCGTGGCCATGCTGATCGGTCTGCTGACGGCCTGGGTGTTCTATATCCGCTCGCCCGAAACCCCGAAGAAACTGGCCCAGGCGCAGCCCGCGCTCTATCAGTTCCTGCTCAACAAGTGGTATTTCGACGAGCTGTATGACTGGATCTTCGTCCGCCCCGCCAAGTGGATTGGCGCCTTCCTGTGGAAGAAGGGCGACGGGGCCGTCATCGACGGCGCGATCAACGGGGTGGCGCTGGGTCTGATCCCGCGGCTGACGCGGCTCGCGGGTCGGATGCAGTCGGGCTATCTGTTCCACTACGCTTTCGCCATGGTCATCGGCATCGTGGTGCTCATGTTCTGGGTCGTTCTGGCCGGGGGGTCCAACTAATGGAAAACCTGCTTTCCATCATCACTTTCGTCCCCCTGGTGGCGGCCGCGATCCTGGCGCTGGTGCAGCGCGGCGGCGGTGCCGCGGCGGATCGCAATGCCAAGTGGTTCGCGCTGACCGCGACCACGGCGACCTTCCTGGTGTCGCTGTTCCTGCTGACGGGCTTTGATCCGGCCAACACCGGCTTCCAGTTCGTTGAAGAACGCGCCTGGATCATGGGCTTTACCTACAAGGTGGGCGTGGACGGGATTTCGGTTCTGTTCGTGATGCTGACCACCTTCCTGATGCCGCTGACGATTGCGGCCTGCTGGAACGTGGAAACCCGCGTCAAGGAATACATGATCGCCTTCCTGGTGCTGGAAGGGCTGATGATCGGCGTTTTCGTGGCGCTGGATCTGGTGCTGTTCTACCTGTTCTTCGAGGCAGGCCTGATCCCGATGTTCCTGATCATCGGTATCTGGGGCGGCAAGGATCGCATCTATGCCGCGTTCAAGTTCTTCCTTTACACGTTCCTCGGGTCGGTTCTGATGCTGGTGGCGATGATCGCCATGTATCAGGATGCGGGCACCACCGACATGGTCAAGCTGCTGGCGCATGAATTTGCCTCTGACAGCTTCTCGGTGCTGGGGGTGCATGTCGTGGGCGGGCTGCAGACGCTGCTGTTCCTGGCGTTCTTTGCCAGCTTTGCGGTCAAGATGCCGATGTGGCCGGTTCACACCTGGCTGCCCGATGCGCACGTGCAGGCGCCGACCGCAGGGTCGGTCGTGCTGGCGGCGGTGCTGCTGAAGATGGGGGGCTATGGCTTCCTGCGCTTCAGCCTGCCGATGTTCCCCGTGGGGTCCGAGGTGCTGGGCGGCGTGGTTCTGTGGATGTCGGCGATTGCCATCGTCTACACCAGCCTTGTGGCGCTGGCGCAGTCCGACATGAAGAAGCTGATCGCCTATTCCTCGGTCGCGCATATGGGCTATGTTACCATGGGGATCTTCTCGGTGAACCAGCAGGGTATCGACGGGGCGATCTTCCAGATGCTGTCGCACGGCTTCATCTCGGGCGCGCTGTTCCTGTGTGTGGGCGTCATCTATGACCGGATGCACACGCGGGAAATCGACGCCTATGGCGGTCTGGTGACCCGGATGCCGGCCTATGCGCTGATCTTCATGTTCTTCACTATGGCCAATGTGGGCCTGCCGGGCACCAGCGGCTTTGTCGGCGAATTCCTGACGCTGATGGGCGTGTTCCAGGCCAATACCTGGGTGGCGGCGGTTGCGGCCACGGGGGTGATCCTGTCGGCGGCCTATGCGCTGTGGCTGTATCGCCGTGTGGTCTTTGGCGACCTGATCAAGGAAAGCCTGAAGGCCATCACCGATATGGACCGCCGCGAAAAGGCGATCTTCGCGCCGCTGGTGGTGATGACGCTGCTGCTGGGCGTCTATCCCAGCCTTGTGACCGACATCATCGGGCCTTCGGTCGGCCAGCTGATCCAAGACTATCATGCAAGCCTGCCCGCCACCGAAGTGGCGCTGGCCGGGCAGTGAGGGAGAAACAACCATGACTTCTGCGGATTTCTCCACGGTCCTGCCGGAATTCCTGCTGGCGGTCTTTGCGATGGCGGCGCTTCTGGGCGGTGTCTGGACCGGCAAGGACAAGACGGCCGGCGCGATCCTGTGGGCCACGGTCGCCGTGTTCCTGGGCCTTGCGGCCTGGATCGGGCTGAATGGCGGGCCCGCGCGGGCGGCCTTTGGCGGCATGTTCCTGGATGACGCCTTCGCGCGGTTTTCCAAGGTGGCGGTGCTGTTGTCCGGTGCCGCCGTCCTGGCCATGAGCGCGGATTACATGACGCGCCGCGGCCTGTTGCGGTTCGAATATCCCATCCTTGTCGCGCTGGCGGTTGTCGGCATGATGATGATGGTGTCGGCGGGCGATCTGATCGCGCTTTATATGGGGCTGGAGCTGCAGTCGCTGGCGCTTTACGTCGTGGCCTCGCTGCGCCGCGACAGCGCCAAGTCGTCCGAGGCGGGGCTGAAATATTTCGTGCTGGGCTCGCTGTCCTCGGGGCTGCTGCTGTATGGTGCCTCGCTGGTTTATGGCTTTGCGGGCACGACGTCCTTTGCCGGGATCATCACCGTGGTCGAGGCCGGGCATCTGCCGCTGGGCGTGCTGTTTGGTCTGGTGTTCCTGCTGACGGGTCTGGCGTTCAAGGTGTCGGCGGTGCCGTTCCACATGTGGACGCCCGACGTCTATGAAGGCTCGCCCACGCCGGTCACCGCCTTCTTTGCCACCGCGCCCAAGGTGGCGGCAATGGCGCTGCTGGCGCGTCTGGTGCATGACGCCTTCGGCCAAGTGCCGGGCGAGTGGGGCCAGATCGTGGGCCTGATGGCTGTGGCCTCGATGTTCCTGGGCGCGGTCGCCGCGATCGGCCAGCGCAACATCAAGCGCCTGATGGCCTATTCCTCGATCGCGCATATGGGCTTTGCGCTGCTGGGCCTGGCCGCGGGCACCGAGGCGGGCGTGCAGGCGATGCTGATCTACATGGCGATCTATGTGGCCATGAACATCGGCACCTTCGCCTTCATCCTGTCGATGGAACGCGATGGCCAGCCAGTCACCGATATCGCCGCGCTGAACCTGTATTCCCGGCGTGAGCCGTTGAAGGCGATGGCGATGCTGGTGCTGCTGTTCAGCCTGGCGGGGGTGCCGCCGATGCTGGGCTTCTTCGCCAAGTTCGCCGTGCTGAAGGCGGCGCTGGATGCGGGCTATGTCTGGCTGGTGGTGCTGGGGGTGATCGCGTCGGTGATCGGTGCCTTCTACTACCTGCGCATCGTCTTCTTCATGTATTTCGGGTCCGAAACCGAGGCGCTGGATACCCGCATGCCGGCGGTGCAATGGGTGCTTTTGATGGCATCCGCGCTGGTGATGATCGCGGGCGTGGTCAACCTGTTCGGGGTCGAGGGCGCCGCTGCGGCGGCGGCCAGCGCGCTTGTCCGCTGATCCCGCCGACTGGCCCGAGGGCGTGGCGCGCCACGTCCTGGGCCGGGTCGACAGCACCATGGCCGAGGCCGCCCGCCTGGCCCCGCATCTGTCGGGGCCAGCTTGGGTTTTTGCCCAGGAACAAACCGCCGCGCGCGGCCGGCGCGGGCGCGACTGGCACATGCCGGTGGGCAATTTCGCGGCGACGCTGGTCCTGCGTCCCAAGGGGGGCCTGCCGCAGGCCGCGCTTTATTCCTTTGTCGCGGCCCTTGCGCTGGATGAGGCGCTGGCCCGCGTTGCGGGGCCCGCCGCGGGGCTGGCGATCAAATGGCCCAATGATGTGCTGCTGAACGGCGGCAAGGTCGCGGGCATCCTGCTGGAAAGCATCGGGTCAGGGGCCAGCCTGTCACATCTGGCCATCGGCATCGGCGTGAACCTGGCCGAGGCGCCCGATCCGGGCCTGCTGGAACCCGGCGCCGTTGCCCCGGTCAGCCTGCGCGGCGAAACCGGCCTGTCCATCCCGCCCGAGGATTTCCTGCCGATCCTGGCGCAGGCCTTTGCCCGCTGGCAGGGGCAGCTAGAGACCTGGGGCTTCGGCCCGATCCGCACCGCCTGGCTGGCGCGCGCCGCGCGCATCGGTCAGCGCATCCTGGCGCGCACCGGCCACGAAACCCATGAAGGCATCTTTGAAACCATCGACGACAGCGGCGCGATGATCCTGCAGACGGCAAAGGGCCGCCTGCCGATCGCCGCGGGCGATATCTTTTTCTGAAGGGGGCGGGACATGCTGTTGTGCATCGACTGCGGCAACACCAACACGGTCTTTTCGATCTGGGACGGGTCGGATTTCATCGCCACCTGGCGCATCTCGACCGATCATCGGCGCACGGCGGATGAATATTTCGTCTGGCTGTCCACGCTGAAAGGCCTGAACCGGATCGAGGCCGATGTGACCGAGGCGATCATTTCCTCGACCGTGCCGCGGGTGGTGTTCAACCTGCGTGTGCTGTGCGATCGCTATTTCAACTGTCGGCCGCTGGTGGTGGGCAAGCCGGAATGCGCGCTGCCCGTGGCCCCGCGCGTCGATGTCGGCACGACGGTGGGCCCGGACCGGCTGGTGAACACGGTGGCGGGCTTTGACCGGCATGGCGGCGATATCATCGTGGTCGATTTCGGCACCGCCACCACCTTCGACGTGGTCGCCCCCGATGGCGCCTATATCGGCGGGGTGATCGCGCCGGGCGTCAACCTGAGCCTTGAGGCCCTGCACATGGCCGCCGCCGCGCTGCCGCATGTGGATGTGACCCATCCCGCGCAGGTGGTGGGAACGAATACGGTGGCCTGTATTCAATCTGGCGTCTATTGGGGCTATATCGGGCTGGTGGAAGGCATCGTCCGCCAGATCCGCCGCGAACGCGACCGCCCGATGAAGGTGATCGCCACCGGCGGCCTGGCGCGGCTGTTCGAACAGGGCTTTGACCTGTTTGACCGCGTCGAGGATGACCTGACCATGCACGGGCTGCGGCTCATCAACGATTACAACAAGGAACTGAGCGCGTGAAAGAGCGTCTGATCTATCTTCCGCTCGGCGGGGCCGGCGAAATCGGCATGAATGCCTATGTCTATGGCTATGGGCCCGAGGGCAAGGAACGGCTGATCGTGGTCGATCTGGGCGTGACCTTTCCCGACATGGACGGCTCGCCCGGGGTGGACCTGATTATGGCCGATATCGCCTGGCTGGCGGAAAACGCCGACCGGATTGAGGCGATCTTCATCACCCACGCGCATGAGGACCATATCGGCGCGCTGCCACATTACTGGCCGCGGCTGAAAAAGGACATCTACGCGCGGCGCTTCACCGCCCGCATCGGCGAGATGAAGCTGGAAGAGGCGGGCCTGCCCACCGATGCGATCCGCGTGGTCGAACCGCGCCCCCAGGTGATCGAGGCTGGGCCCTTCAAGGTGCAATTCGTGCCGGTGTCGCATTCCATCCCCGAAAGCTCGGCGCTGGTGATCGACACGCCGGCCGGGCGCGTGGTGCATTCGGGCGATTTCAAGCTGGATGGCAATCCGGTGGTGGGCGAGGCCTTTGACCCGATCCTGTGGCATGACATTGCCAAGGAAGGGCAGGGGGTCAAGGTGCTGACCTGCGATTCCACCAATGTCTTCACCCCCCATCCCGGCCGGTCCGAGGCGACGCTGGCCACGCCGCTGACCGAACTGATCGCTGCCCAGGAAGGCATGGTGGTGGCGACCACCTTTGCGTCAAACGTGGCGCGGCTGAAAACCCTGGCCGAGGCGGGGCGGGCGGCGGGCCGCTCGATCTGCCTGTTGGGGCGGGCGATGAAGAAGATGGTCACCGCGGCCCAGGAAACCGGCGTTCTGACCGGCTTTCCCAGCACTGTGACGCCCGAACAGGCGGCGGAAATCCCGCGTGAAAACCTGATGCTGATCGTCACCGGCAGCCAGGGCGAACGCCGCGCGGCCTCGGCCCAGCTGAGCCGGGGCAAGTATCTGGGCCTTGAAATGCGCGAGGGCGATACCTTCCTGTTTTCCTCGAAGACGATCCCGGGCAATGAACGCGGCGTCATCCGCATCATGAACGCGTTTTCGGAAATGGGCGTCGAGGTGATCGACGATCGCGGCGGGCTGTACCACGTGTCCGGCCATGCCAACCGCCCCGATCTTGAGGCGGTGCAGGAACTGCTGCGTCCGCAAATTCTGATCCCGATGCATGGCGAACACCGCCACCTGCGCGAACATGCCAAGATCGCCCAGTCCAAGGGCATCGCCGCCGAAGTGGCCACCAATGGCACGATGATCGACCTGACCGGCGCCGCGCCCAAGGTGGTGGAATATATCGAGGCCGGGCGCACCTATCTGGATGGCAACGTTCTGATCGGCGCGATGGATGGCGTGGTGCGCGACCGGATCCGCATGGCGCTGAACGGTCATGTGCTGGTCACCGTCATCATCGACGAAGAGGATATGCCGCTGGGCGATGCCTGGGTTGAGATGATGGGCCTGCCGCCCCGGGGCCGCAACGGCGCCGATGTGGCCGGCGTGATCGAGGAGGAACTGGCCACCTTCCTGGAACGCGCCAGCGCCAAGGTCATCGCCAATGACGCCAAGATGGACGAGGCGATCCGCCGCATCGTCCGCCAGGTGACGATGGAGGAAATCGGCAAGAAGCCCGAGGTCACCGTGGTCGTCTCGCGCCTGATCGCCGAGTGATCTGGCTCAAAAGATGAAAGGCGGTCGCTGCGCGCGGCCGCCTTTTTCTTTCTGGGCTTGATGCAAGGGACGGCTGGTCTAAGCTTGCCGGGTAATGAGTATCAGCGAGGTTTGAATGAAACGGATTGCGGCTGCGGTGCTGGTGGCGTGGGGCGCGGGGGCCGCCTTTGGCGATGTCCCCGCACTTTCCCCCGCGCATGATACGACGATCAGCTACAACATGCAGGGCACCCGGGTCCGGGATGGCGTCACGCGGGATATCCCCTACAGTAAAACGCGTTACACGGGATATTTCGCCACAACCGGGGCCTCGGTCACCAGCGAGATGGGCCAACCGGCGCTTTTGCGCCCCGACCTGGGGCGGCGCTATTTCGGCACACTGGACCCGCAGGGCCGGTTCATTGTGGTTCTCGAGGATGATCTGTCCTTCACGACGCTCGATATCTACCGCGAGGATCTGGAAGAAGCCGGGGCCGACACGGTCGCCGGAGAGGCCTGTACCGTCTGGACCGCCGCGATCCCGCCCAAACACCCGAGGGAGGCCGCGTCGGAGGCAGAGTTCTGCGTGACCGAGGATGGGCTGATGCTGCGAGCCCGCATCACCTCGATCCTGGGTGCAAATGAAACGCGGGTGATGCTGATCGAGGCGACCGACGTCACGCGCGGGCCGATCCCGGCAAGCTATTTCGAACCGGTCAAATGAAAAACCCCGCCGGGGCAGCACCGGCGGGGTTCCTGTTCATGGCGTAAAGGCTCAGGCCTCGCCGACTTCGCTATCCTCAGGCTCAACCGCGGGGGCCGAGGGGCGGAAGCTGCGCAGGATGAAATCCGGCACATGGTCGCCCATGCCAACCACCACCGGCCCGTTGTCGCGGTCGCGGCGATAGCCGCGTTCACGCCGGTCTTCGCGGCGATCTTCACGCCGGTCTTCGCGGCGGTCGTCCCGACGTTCCTCATGGCGTTCTTCGCGGCGCTCTTCCCGGCGGGGGGCCTCGACCAGCGGTTCCGCGACCGGCTCGATGATCGGGGCGGCGGCAACGGCGGCCTCTTTCGGGGCGCGTTCGCCGCGGTCGCGATCACGGCCACCGCGCGCGCGTGAACGGCCGCCACGGGCACCGCGCTCTTCCTCGCGTTCGCGGGGGGGGCGCTGCGCGGCCTCTGACACCTCGAAGCCTTCGGGCGCATCGACGCGCGGGATTGGCTGTTTCACCAGCGCTTCAATCGCCGACAGGTATTTGTCATCGGCGGGCGTCGCGATCGTATAGGCGGTGCCCAGACGGCCCGCGCGGCCCGTGCGGCCGATGCGGTGCACATAATCTTCGGCGTGGCTGGGCACGTCGAAGTTGAACACATGGCTGACCGCCGGAATGTCCAGGCCCCGCGCCGCCACGTCAGACGCCACAAGGAAGCGCAGCGAGCCATCGCGGAACCCGTCCAGCGTGCGCATCCGCTGGCTTTGGTCCAGGTCGCCATGGATCGGGGCTGCGTCAAAGCCATGCGTTTTCAGCGACTTGGCGACGATGTCCACCTCGGTCTTGCGGTTGCAGAAGATGATCGCGTTGGTGCAGGCCTCACCCTCCGAGGTGATGATCGCGCGCAGCAATTCACGTTTCTGCTTGGCCGCCTGATCGCGGCGCGTCGGCGTCAGCGCGATCAGCCGCTGGGTGATGGTTTCCGAGGTGGTGGCCTGGCGCGCGACCTCGATCCGGGCGGGGGCGTGCAGGAAGGTGTTGGTGATCCGCTCAATCTCGGGCGCCATCGTGGCGCTGAAGAACAGCGTTTGCCGGGTGAAGGGGGTCAGCTGGAAGATCCGCTCGATATCCGGGATGAAGCCCATGTCGAGCATCCGGTCGGCTTCGTCCACGACCATGATCTGCACGCCGTTCAGCAACAGCTTGCCGCGTTCGAAATGGTCCAGCAGCCGGCCGGGCGTGGCGATCAGCACGTCGACGCCACGGTCGATCAGCTTGTCCTGTTCGCCAAAGCTGACCCCGCCGATCAACAGCGCCTTCGTCAGCTTGGTGTTCTTGGCATAGATGTCGAAGTTTTCCGCCACCTGGGCCGCCAGTTCGCGCGTCGGGCACAGCACCAGGCTGCGCGGCATCCGCGCCCGCGCCCGGCCCTTGGCCAAAAGCGTGATCATCGGCAGCGTGAAGGACGCGGTCTTGCCGGTCCCGGTCTGGGCGATGCCCAGCACATCCTTGCCTTCCAGCGCGGGGGGAATGGCGCCGGCCTGGATCGGGGTCGGGGTTTCGTAGCCGGCATCGGCAATGGCGGAAAGGACCTTGGGGTCCAGTTTCAGATCAGAGAACTTGGTCATCAGCGTCCTAATGTGCGGTATCGGACCGCAGGGTGAAGGGACGCGGGTATCGGGCGCCCCGTGGCATCCCGCCAAATGCGGGTGCAGGTCCCCTACTGCATCCGGGGAAAAAGGTCAATCTTCGTGGATGTGGCCCGGCATTGACGGCAGGGCCGCGCTCTGGCAGGGGAAGAACAGGAATAGGATGGACCCATGAACCTCTTTGCCGATATTCGCGCGGCGGTGATTTCCGCGCTGGAAGACATGGTGGCGGCGGGCGACCTGCCGTCCGGTCTTGATATGTCCAATGTCGCGGTTGAACCGCCGCGCGATGCGCTGCATGGCGATATGGCGACCAATGCCGCGATGGTGCTGGCCAAGCCCGCCGGCAAGCCCCCGCGCGCCATCGCCGAGGCGCTGGCCGCCCGGCTGGCCGCCGATCACCGCATCGACAGCGCCGAAGTGGCGGGGCCGGGCTTTCTGAACCTGCGCCTGTCGGCCCTGGTTTGGGACGGGGTGTGCCGCGCGGCGCTGTTGCAGGGGCGCGCCTTCGGGCGGTCGACCCTGGGGCAGGGGGCCAAGGTCAATGTCGAATTCGTCTCGGCCAACCCGACGGGTCCGATGCATGTGGGCCATACCCGCGGCGCGGTCTTTGGCGATGCGCTGGCGGCCCTGCTGGATTACGCGGGCTATGACGTCACGCGCGAATATTACATCAACGACGGCGGCGCGCAGGTCGATGTGCTGGCGCGCTCGGCCTATGAACGCTACCGCGAGGCCAATGGCCTGGAGCCTGAAATCCGCGAAGGCCTGTATCCCGGTGACTATCTGATCCCGGTGGGTGAGGCGCTGAAGGCGAAATATGGCGATAGCCTGCTGGACAAGCCCGAAGCCGAATGGCTGGCCGATCTGCGCACCTTCGCCACCGAACGCATGATGGACATGATCCGTGAGGATCTGGCCTGTCTGGGCGTCACGATGGACGTCTATTCCAGCGAAAAGGCGCTTTACGGCACCGGCCAGATCGAGGCCGCGCTGGAAGAACTGCGCGCCCAGGGCCTGATCTATGAAGGCGTGCTGGAACCGCCCAAGGGCAAGCTGCCCGAGGATTGGGAAGAACGTGAACAGACGCTGTTCCGGTCCACCGCCTTTGGCGATGATGTGGACCGCCCGGTGATGAAATCGGACGGCAGCTGGACCTATTTCGCGCCCGATATCGCCTATCACTATGACAAGGTGAAGCGCGGCTTTGACATGCTGATCGACGTGCTGGGCGCGGACCACGGCGGCTATGTCAAGCGGATGAAGGCCGCTGTTGCGGCGCTGTCGGGTGGCCGCGTGCCGCTGGACATCAAGCTGATCCAGCTGGTCAAGCTGTTCAAGAACGGCGAGCCCTTCAAGATGTCCAAGCGCGCGGGCACGTTCGTCACGCTGCGCGACGTCGTCGAACAGGCCGGTGCCGATGTGACCCGCTTTGTCATGCTGACGCGCAAGAATGACGCGGCGCTGGATTTCGACTTTGCCAAGGTTCTGGAACAGTCCAAGGACAACCCGGTCTTCTACGTCCAGTATGCCCATGCGCGGGTCTGTTCGGTGCTGCGCAAGGCGGTCGAGATGGGGGTGGATGTGTCCGATGCCGCCCTGTCGCAGGCCGATCTGACACGCAACCGCCACGAGGCCGAGGTGGCCCTTGCCAAGAAGATCGCCGAATGGCCGCGGCTGGTGGAAATCGCCGCGCGCGCGAACGAACCGCATCGCGTGGCCTTCTACCTGTATGAACTGGCGTCCGATCTGCATTCGCTGTGGAACCGCGGCAATGACGATCCGTCGCTGCGCTTCCTGCAAGATGGCGATCTGGCCGCCACATCGGCGAAAATCGCGCTGGCCCGGGCCACGGCCGTTGTTATTTCCGCCGGTCTTGGTATTCTTGGCGTGACCCCCGCGGAAGAGATGCGCTGAGAACGCACCGCCCGGGGCCAGACAGGCAGGGCGGGGCGACCCGCCCCTCAACGGCAGACCGGGTCCACCCGGCGATGAGGCGAGCATGGCAAGCATCCATTACCGTGACAGCGGATCCTGGCGGCATGAACAGGCCACCGATCCCGCGCCGATGATGTCCGAAGGGATGCGGGGCGAGGGGATCAGGGGCGTCGTGGCCCCGGTGTCGCGCTGGGTTCACTATGCCGGTGCGCTGACCAGTGTCGCGCTGGTCGCGGGGCTGGGGGTCTGGGGCTACAAGCTGGCGGTGCGCGATCTGGCCGGGGTGCCGGTGATCCGCGCGATGGATGGGCCCGCGCGCATTGCACCTGACGATCCGGGCGGCGATCTGGCCCGCCATGTCGGCCTGTCGGTCAATGCGGTGGCCGCCCATGGCACCGCGGCGCCCGCGCCCGATCAGGTGGTTCTGGCGCCTCAGCCGGGCGCGCTGATGCCCGATGATGCGCCGATGGCCACGCTGGTCCCGCCAAGCGCGCCGGTCGCGTCGGAAGTCGCCGAAGCATCGCCCGAAACCATGACCACCGCCGCCATGCCGGTGCCCGACAGCCTGGCCATCCCGGCGCCGGGCGCCAACGCCCAAGGCTTCAGCGCCGAGGCCGCCGCCGCGCAGGCACTTGCCGACAGCCTGGCGCAGGCGGCAGAGCCCGCCGCCGAAGACGACCCCGAGGCAGGGGCGGATCTGACCGCGACCGAAACGGCCGCGCTGCCGGCGATCCCCGACAGCGTGCCGGGCGTGGCACGCTCGCCCCGGCCCCAGGCCCGGCCCGCCCGCGACATGATCGCCGAGGCGGCCGCGCGCGCCGTGGCCGAAGCCATGGCCGAGCCCGCCGCGCTGGATGTCGATCCCGACAGCTTGCCCGCGGGCACCCGTCTGGTGCAGCTGGGCGCCTTCGACGCGCCCGGCGATGCACGCGGCGAATGGGACCGGGTCGCGGACCGCTTTGCCAGCCTGATGGCCGGCAAGCGCCGTGTCATCCAAGAGGCAAGCTCGGGCGGGCGCACCTTCTACCGGCTGCGGGTCGAGGGCTTTGCCGATGTGGCCGATGCGCGCCGCTTCTGCGCGGCGCTTCTGGCCGAACAGGTCAACTGCATCCCCGCGCAGGTGCGCTGATGGCGCCTGCCGCCCCGCGCCAGGGCGCCGCCATTCTGGGCTGTGCCGGGCTGACCCTTGGCCCCGACGAGGCCGCCTTTTTCCGCGATGCGGACCCCTGGGGCTTCATCCTGTTCGCCCGCAATGTCGACACGCCCGACCAGCTGCGCCGCCTGACTGGTGCGTTGCGGGATGCGGTGGGCCGCGACGCGCCGATCCTGATCGATCAGGAAGGCGGGCGCGTGCAGCGGTTGCGCGCGCCGCATTGGCGCGAATGGCTGGCGCCGCTGGATCAGGCCGAAGGCAGCGGGGCGGGGGCGGCGCGGGGCTTTTGGCTGCGCGCGCGGATCATGGCGGCGGAACTGCGCGCGGTGGGGATTGATGCGAACTGTGCCCCCACCTGCGATATCGCGGGGCCCGACACCCATCCCTTCCTGCGCAATCGCTGCCTTGGGACGGATGCGGCCCACGTCACCGCCCATGCCCGCGCGACGGCCGATGGGCTGCTGGCGGGCGGCGTGCTGCCGGTGATCAAGCACATGCCGGGCCACGGCCGCGCCACTGCCGACAGCCACCTGGACCTGCCCACCGTCACAGCAGCGCTGGAGCAGCTGGATCAGACCGATTTCGCCCCCTTCCGCGCGCTGGCCGATCTGCCCATGGGCATGACCGCGCATATCCGCTTTACCGCGCTGGACCCGGCGCCGGCCACGCAATCGGCGCGGGTGATCGGGCTGATCCGGGACCGCATCGGCTTTGACGGGCTGTTGATGACCGATGACATCGGCATGCAGGCGCTGTCCGGCCCGGTGGCGGATCGCGCGGCAAAATCCATCGCAGCGGGCTGTGATGTGGTGCTGCATTGCAATGGCAACCTAGAGGAGATGCAGGCGGTGGTGGGCGCGGCCGGGCGTCTGACACCTGCGGCCGATGCCCGCGCCGCCGCGGCACTGGCCCGCCGGACCGCGCCCGAGGCCGTTGACATCGCGGGCCTGGAGGCCGAACTTGGGGCGGTCCTGAACGGCGCGCCAAGCCCCAAGCCCAAGGCCTGACCCCCGCATGCCCGACACATCCGAGACGAACCTATTTGAGGCGCAATCCGTCGCCGACCGGCTGCAGGCCGAGGCGCTGATCGTCGATGTCGAGGGCTTCGAAGGCCCGCTGGACCTGTTGCTGACCCTGTCGCGCACGCAAAAGGTCGATCTGCGGCGGATTTCGGTGCTGGAACTGGCTGAACAATACCTGGCCTTCGTCGACCGCGCCAAGGCGCTGCGGATCGAACTGGCCGCCGATTATCTGGTGATGGCGGCCTGGCTGGCGTTTCTCAAATCGCGGCTGCTGCTGCCGCCCGACCCCGCCGCCGATGGCCCCTCGGCCGAGGATATGGCCGCCCATCTGGCCTTCCAGCTGGAACGCCTGCAAGCCATGCGCGAGGCCGCCGCCCAGCTGATGGCGCGCGACCGGCTGGGCCGCGACACCTTTGCCCGCGGCCTGTCCGAAGAGGTCGCCCGGGTGCGCAAGGTGGTCTATACCGCCTCGCTGCTGGATCTGATGCAGGCCTATGCCCGCATCCGCACGCGCGACGAATTCCGCCCCTATGCCTTTGACCGGCGCGACGTGTTCACGATGGAACAGGCGCTGGACCGGCTGCGCGGCCTGATCGGCTTTGCCGGCGACTGGACCGAACTGGCCAGTTACCTGCCCGATGGCTGGGGCGGCGATCCCAAGCGCCGCCGATCCGCCACCGCCGCCACCTTTGCCGCCAGTCTGGAACTGGCCAAGCAGGGCCAGATCGAGATCCGCCAGTCCGAAACCTTCGCCCCCATTTCCATCCGACGGAAGACGCCGTGACCGATGCCCCCGAAAAATCGCTGTTCGACGCCCCGCCGATCGCGGAACAGGAACGCATGGTCGAGGCGATCCTGTTCGCCTCGGCCGAGCCTGTGACCGTGGCCGAGATGGCCGAGCGGATGCCGCATGGATCGGACCCGGCCGAGGCGCTGGCCTATCTGCGCAAACGCTATGAGGGGCGGGGGGTGCGGCTGGTGCGGGTGGGCGATGCCTGGGCCTTCCGCACCGCGCCGGACCTTGGCTTCCTGATGCAGAAGGAAACGGTGGAACAGCGCAAACTGTCGCGCGCGGCCATCGAGACGCTGGCGATCATCGCCTATCACCAGCCCGTCACCCGCGCCGAGATCGAGGAAATCCGCGGCGTGGCCGTGTCGCGCGGCACCATCGACCAGTTGCTGGAAATGGAATGGATCCGCTTTGGCCGCCGCCGGATGACGCCCGGGCGCCCGGTGACCTTTGTGGTTACGCAAGGCTTCCTGGATCATTTCAACCTGGAATCGGCGCGCGACCTGCCCGGGCTGAAGGAACTGCGCGCGGCGGGCCTGTTGGACAACCGGCCCTTGCCCGGGGCAGATGCCGCGCCCGACGATGAGGCCGAGGATATCAGTGGTCAGACGGAACTTTTTGAAGATTGAAGGGGTTAAACGGTGAACTTGAACCAGATTGTGAACATGGTGATCAAGACTGTCACGCGCCGGCTGGTCAACTGGGGCGTTAACAAGGGCATGGATCTGGCCGCACGGCGCGGCACGGGGGGAACGGCGGTCGGGGCCACGCCAGCGCAGGCCAAACAGGACAATGCCGCGCGCGAGGCCGCCAAGCGCGCCCGTCAGGCGGCCAAGATCACGCGTCGTCTGCGCTAGGCGGTGCTGCGCCGATCGGCTGCAGCAAGCCTGCCTCGGCCAGCGCGGCCAGATGGCGGCGCATGTCGTCGCGCAGCTGCGCGGGCGGGGTGTCGGGAAAGACCTCGGCCAGAACCTCGGCGCAATCGGCGGCGCTGCCGGGGATTTCCAGCATCTGCCAGATCGCGGCGCCGACCGGGTTCAGTTCCCACAACATCGGCTCGCCCGCCTGCCACAGGAAGGTGGCCTGACCGTGCTGGCGCAGCGCCACGCCGGGGCTGCGCTGCCAGATCTGATCCAGCGGCACGGGTTCGGCCTGGGGGGCGGCATCGACGGCGGTGTCAAAGGGCAGTTCGGGGCCGATGTCCAGATCCGCGGGCAGGTTCGGCCCGGCAAAGGCGCGCATCAGCAGGGCTGTGGCCTCATCCAGATCGGAATAGACCAGCCGCAGCACGGGCAGGCCATCGGTCAGGTCATGGGCGCGGTCAAAGGCCGCCTCGGCCGAGGGCAGGTCGGTGATTGTCTGCACCAGCAGCAGGCGCAGCGCTTGCGCTGGGTCCAGCCGGTGCAGCCGGGCCGGGGCCGATGCGCGCCGATCCAGCATCACCAGCGCGCCCAGCGGCGCCAGGCTGCCATGCGGGGCAAGGTTGGGCAGCATCAGATAGCCATAGCGGTCATCGGCGGGGCCAAGATGCGCCTCGACATGGGCGCGCAGGATCGGGCCGGCGGTGTCGGGCAGCGGCAGGCGCAGACGCGGCGCCACGCCCAGCCCCAGCGCGCGGCCATCGGCCAGCACCGGCAGGACATCGTCGCAAAACAGGCGCACGCCCGGTTCGGCGGTCATGCGGGCGGTCAGGGTGCTTTTGCCCGCCCGGCGCGGCCCGGTCAGCACGACGATCCGGCCCCCCAGTTCCAGCGCGCCGCAATGCAGCCCCAGCGCCCCGGGCTGGGCGGCGCTGTAGGCCTGGGTCATGTCGGCCAGGGTGGCGCAGACGGCGGCGGTGGCGCTTAACCCGCCCAAAGGCTCGGCCAGGAAGGGCGAGGTGACGCGATAACGCCCGGGGCCCGCGGCCTCAATCCATGAAACGGGCGCGGGGTCGTCGGTGCGGGGGACCGTCGGTTCGGGCAGCCAGCCGTTCAGACAGCGCATCAGCTGCGCGGCAAGGCCCGCATCATCGGGCAACCGCACCGGACCGGGCAGGCCGGGAAATTCCAGGTTCAGGTCGACCAAACGGCGCCCCCCGAAGGGGGCGCCGCGGCGCTGGATCAGATCACGCAGCGACATGCCTTAGCGGGTGCCGAGCGGTTCGCGCAGCCAGGTGGGGATGTTGCCAGCCCCGGTCGTACGGCCCGAGGGGCGCGAGCTGCCGCCGCGCGACGGCCCCGACGTGCCACTGCGCGAGGGCCCCGAGCTACCGCTGCGCGACGGGCCCGAGCTGCCGCTGCGCGAGGGGCCGGAGTTGCTGCCGCTCGAAGCCGCGCCGCTCGAAGCTGCGCCGCCCGATGCACCACCGCCCGATGCGCCGCCGCCCGAATTGCCGCCGCCCGAGGCACCGCTGGCGCGGGCCGCGTTCAGCCCCATCAGCGTCGGTGCGACATAGGCCGCGCCCGCCAGAAGGCCCACACGCGCCAGAAGCGCGCGGCGGTTGAGGGTCGGGTTGGTATCTTTCGCCTTGGTCATCTTTGCCTCCGTCTGCGCCGTTGCGGCGCGTTCCAGGTTCCAATTGCGACCGGATATTTCCCCGGTGCTGCAAGGATAACGCGGTGGGGCGGAAAACATTCCCCGGGGCAGGCGAAAAAAATTGAAAAAATCGGAACGCCTTGAAAAGGCGTAGAAAATCAGCCCGCTCGGAAGTGCTTGGCCAGTTTCAGTCCCTGGCCCTGATAGTTGGACGCGATGCCCGCGCCATAAAGCCGGTCGGGCCGCGCGGCCATGCGTTCATAGACCAGCCGGCCGACGACCTGCCCGTGTTCCAACACGAAAGGCGCCTCGTGGCAGCGCACCTCCAGCACGCCGCGCGATCCCGCACCGCCCGCAGCGCCATGGCCAAAGCCCGGGTCGAAGAAGCCTGCGTAATGCACGCGGAATTCGCCCACCATCGCCAGGTAGGGCGCCATTTCGGCAGCATGGTCGGGCGGGATCGTCACCGCCTCGCGCGAGACGAGGATGTAGAAGGCGCCGGGGTCCAGGATGATGCGCCCGTCGCGCGTGCGGATTTCTTCCCAGAAATCCGAAGCCGGGTAATGCGCGATCCGGTCCAGATCGATCACGCCGGTATGCGGCTTGGCGCGATAGCCCACCAGATCGCCGGTTTCGGGCAAGAGGTCGACCGAGAAGCCCAGGCCCCCGTCAATCACCGCCTCGCCGCTGACCAGCGGTTCTTCGGCATGCAGGCGGATCAGTTCAGCATCGCTGAGCGCGGCCTGACCCGCGCGGAAGCGGATCTGGTTCAGCCGCATCCCCGGACGCACCAGCACCGAAAAGGACCGCGGGCAAATTTCGGCGTAAAGCGGGCCGGCATAGCCTTCGGGGATGCGGTCGAATTCGGTGCCGCCATCGGTGATCACGCGGGTCAGCAGGTCCAGCCGCCCGGTCGAGGATTTGGCATTGGCCACCGCGGTCACACCCGCGGGCAGGGCAAGCCGTTCCATCAGCGGCACCAGGTAGACACAGCCCTTTTCCAACACCGCGCCGTCACGCAGATCCATGCGGTGCATTTCGAATTCGGCCAGCCGGGCATCGACGCGGCGCGTCTTGCCCGCCAGGAACGAGGCGCGGATGCGATAGGCGACATGGCCCAGCCGCAGGTCCAGGCTGGCGGGTTGGATCTGTTCGGGGATCACGGGGGTCTCGGCGGCAATTTCGCCGCGGGCGATCATCGCCTTCAGATGGCTGTCCGGCAGCACGCCCGTGGTCATTTGGCTTCCCCCCGATATGCGAACGCCCACCCCGGGACGGGATGGGCGTTTCGGTTTTGGTCGGGCCGGCGAGATTCGAACTCGCGACCTTCCGCCCCCCAGACGGACGCGCTAACCAGGCTGCGCCACGGCCCGACGAGGCGCATATAGAGCGATTGTTGCGCCGGGGGCAAGCGGCAAAACCAACTTTTTTCGCCCCCCTGCAAAAGACCTTCGGGCCGGGCCCGGGCAAGGGGTGTGCGGGCGCGCCTCAGGGCTGGGCCGGGGGGGCGGCCAGCCGGTCGCGCAACGCCATCAGACGCCGGGCCGCGCCGCCAAGGGCCGCGCGCGCACCGGGGGCCTGCACGGCGGCGGGGCCAAGCGCACGCAGGCGCGCGGCCAAGGGGCGGCCCGGGGGCAGGGCGGGGGGAGGCAGGGGCTGCGATTCGGGGGCGGGCTGCGGTTCGCCGGGGAAGGGCTGCACCACCGCGGGCGCGGGCGCATCCGGGGCGACATCCAGCGCGATCGGGGCTTCGGCCCCCGGTTCAGCCTCGGCACTGGTTTCGGGTTCGGGTTCGGCACCGGGTGCGGGTTCGGTGCCGGGTGCGGGCGCCGTCAGGCCCGAAAACAGCGTGTCTTGCGGCCAGCCGTCCGTGGCCTTTGCGGGCGCTGTTTCGGCGGGCGCCCGTGCCCGGGGCATTGGGGGCGCGGGATCATCGGGATCGGGCTGTAGCATCGCCCCCGCTGCCGCCGGATCGGGGCTGTCGGTCGCCGCCCAAAGATCGGGGGCGGGGGATTGCGGCGTTGCGTCGGCCGCGTCCAGCACCGGGGCAATCTGGTCCTGGCTGTCGGGCAGGACGGCTTGCGCTGCCGCCGCCATCTGTGCCGCCGTCGGCTGCGTCGCATCTTGCGCGCCCGTCAGCCCTGGATCGGTCGGGGTGGCGGGCTCATCCCAACCCAGGCCCGCGACATGGCGCACGCCCTGTTCCTTCAGGATCTTCTGCACCCCGCGGATCGTCATCCCCTCATCATGCAGCAGCCGCCGGATGCCGCCAAGCAGCGCCACATCCGCGGGGCGGTAATACCGCCGCCCGCCTGCGCGCTTGACCGGGCGCACCTGCGGAAAGCGGCTTTCCCAGAAGCGCAGCACATGCGCGGGCGTGCCCAAAAGCTCGGCCACCTCGCTGATCGTGCGGAATGCCTCGGCTGACTTTTCCATAAGCCGCCTCCTCCTGAGAGTCTGACCGGCGCGGGTGCGCCTTAGCGGGCGTTGCCCTCGGCCACGCGATCCTTCATCAGATGCGAAGGCCGGAACGACAGCACCCGGCGGGGCGAGATCGGCACCTCTTCCCCGGTTTTCGGGTTGCGCCCCATGCGCGAGGATTTGGCGCGCACCGAAAACGTCCCGAAGGACGAAATCTTCACCGTCTCGCCGCGCACCAGCGCATCCGAGACATGTTGCAGGACGCTTTCCACCAATTGCGCGGATTCGTTGCGCGACAGGCCCACCTCGCGGAATACCGCTTCGCTAAGGTCCATGCGCGTCAGAGTCTTTTCACTCATGCCATCCCCCGGATTGTTCGCCCCACGATGGGCGCATTGATTTCCCGAGTCAATATCAATGGCTTGGCCTGCGGTCTTCAGACGTCCCGCCGAGCGGGCCGCCGGCCGGATTACCAGCGCAGCACCACCGCGCCCCAGGCCAGACCGCCGCCGATCGCCTCGGTCACGATCAGGTCGCCCGGCTTGATCTGGCCACGCGCCTTGCCCACCGACAGCGCCAGCGGGATCGAGGCGGCCGAGGTGTTGCCATGATCCTGCACGGTCACGACCACGCGGTCCATCGGCACCTGCATCCGCTCGGCGGTGGCGGCGATGATGCGCAGATTGGCCTGATGCGGCACGATCCAGTCGACATCGCCCCCCGTCAGCCCCGCCTTGTCCAGCGCCGCATGGGCGGTATCGGCCAGCTTCTGCACCGCATGGCGGAAGACCTGATTGCCCTGCATCCGCAGATGGCCCGACTGCCCGTTCGAGGACACGCCGCCATCGACATACAGAATATCGCGGTGGCGACCGTCGGAATGCAGATCGGTTGACAGGATACCACGGTCTGTGGTGGTGCCAGTGCCGGATGTCGCCTCAAGCACCAGGGCGCCCGCGCCATCGCCGAACAGCACGCAGGTGCCGCGGTCCGTCCAGTCCATGATCCGGCTGAAGGTTTCCGCGCCGATCACCAGAACCCGTTCCGCCTGGCCCGACAGGATCAGCGCATTGGCATTGGTCAGCGCATAGACAAACCCGGCGCAGACCGCCTGCAGGTCATAGGCAAAGCCGCGCGTCGTGCCCAGGCCCGCCTGCACCATCGTGGCCACAGACGGAAACGTCAGGTCGGGGGTCGAGGTCGCCACGATGATCGCATCGATCTGATCGGGCGCGATGCCGGCATCGTCCAGCGCGGCGCGGGCCGCGTGGATCGCCATCTGCGAGGTGGTCTCGCCCTCGGCGGCGAAATGGCGCCGCTCGATCCCCGAACGGGTGCGGATCCATTCATCCGTCGTGTCGACGGTCGCCTCGAATTCGGCGTTCTCGACCACGCGTTCGGGCAGGTAATGCCCGACGCCCCGAACCACGGCGCGCAGTGTCATTTGGAGGATCCGTTCTTTGTATCTTGTATGGCATCCTGACCCGCCATCGCCGCAGAGGCAACCCGGGCCGCAAGCTTGGCGCCAAAGCCTGACTGGGCCAGCTGGACGGCCAGCCCGATGGCAGCGGCCACGCCGGTGGCATCGGCCGAACCGTGGGATTTGACGACCGTGCCGTTCAGCCCCAGGAACACGCCGCCATTGACGCGCCGCGGGTCCAGCCGCGCCTGCAGCCGCCGCAGCGATCCCAGCGCCAGAAGCGCGCCCAGCCGCGACAGCAGCGTGCCACCCAGCGCCTCGCGCAGGAATTCGCTGGCCAGCTTCGCCGTGCCCTCGCCGGTTTTCAGCGCGACATTGCCGGTGAAGCCATCGGTGACGATCACATCGACCCGGGCCGAGGGCAGGTCGGTGCCTTCCACGAAGCCGACATAGTCGAAGGCGCCCGCCTCTTGCGCGGCGCCGATCAGGTCATGGGCGGCCTTCAGTTCCGCCCGGCCCTTGTGTTCCTCGGTGCCGACATTCAGCAGGCCGACGCGCGGGCGGTCGATGCCCAGCCCATTGCGCGCATAGGACGTGCCCATCAGCGCATAGGTCAGCAGATCGGGCGCCTCGGCCTTCACATCGGCGCCCACGTCCAGCATCACGTTGAAGCCGGTCGGGTTGCGCGATGGCCACAGGCAGGCAATGGCAGGGCGGGTCACGCCCGGCAGTCGACGCAGGCGGATCATGGAAATCGCCATCAGCGCGCCGGTATTGCCGCAGGACACGGCCACCGTGGCCTCGCCCGCGCGCACCGAATCGATCGCCGACCACATTGATGTGGCCTGACCGTTGCGCATCACCTGGGCGGGTTTGTCGTCCATCGTCACGACGCCGGTGGCATCGCGGATTTCACAGCGCGCGGCAATGCCCTGCGCCGCGATCAGGCGGGACAGTTCATCCTTCGGGCCATGCACCACAAAACGCACCGCCGGATGGGCGCTGGCCGCCGCAGCAATGCCGCCGATCACGGCCGCGGGACCGCGGTCGCCCCCCATCGCATCGATGGAAATCACAACGGAACCAGCGGCGTCGCCGTCAGCACCGGGCGAAATGACATCGGCGCCGGTCTGTGCCGGCGCCTGAGCCTGCGATGGGGTCTGTTGGTGCTCGTGGTCCTGCGAGGATCGCATGACGTTGGCGCCGGGATACGACGGGCTTACGCCGCGTCGTCGTCCAGATCGACCTCGGCGGCCTGGGCCACCACTTCACGATCGTCATAATGACCGCAGGCGCCGCAAACGTGGTGCGGGCGCTTCAGCTCGCCGCAGTTGGGGCATTCCGCCGGGTTCGCGGCAACAAGAGCGTCATGCGCACGGCGCATGTTACGGCGGGAACGCGTGACTCGGTTCTGAGGGACAGCCATGTCTCAACCTCGGGTGTTCGGGGGCATTACAGCCCTGATTTTCCTGGAGTATCGTCACTGGCGCCAGCTGGCGGACCGGGTGCGAACCCAAACTTCGAATGAGGCCGGGAACATACTGGGATTCTGCCCGGGCGCAAGTCCTTTCTTCGGGCTTGCGTCCGCGCTCAGTCTGCGCCGTCCTCGGGGGCCTTCTGGCCTGTTTTCAACAGATCCGCAAGCCCCGCAAAGGGGCGGGTGGATTCGGGCGTCAGCGGCGCGGCGCCGGGGGCGGCGGCGCTGATCTCGCCCAGTTCGGCGCCGGGCGCGCGCGGATATAGCGGCAAGGCCAGTTCCAGCGCCTCAAGCGCCACGGCGGCCAGATCGATCACCGCGGGCAGGGCCTCGGCACTATCATCCTCGGGCATCTCTATCTCATCGCCGGTGGGTTCGGGCATGTCGGCCAGATAGCGGCGCAGGACAGAATCACGCAGGTCGGTGGTCACGGGGGCCAGCGTCACCACGCAGGGCTGCACGACGCGCGCGGTCAGCTCGGCCTCAAGGTCCCAGTCGCTGCGCCCGCGCGGCACCAGCTGGCCTTTCAGGCGCAGTGATTCCAGCGCGGTGATCCCGGCCCAGTCGGCAATGGCGGCGCGCGTGGGCGCATCGGGGGTCAGGTCAAAGCGGGTGGGCTTGCGGCCAGCCAGCTCGGCCACGCGGCGGGGCTGCGACCAGGGCAGGGGGGTGGTGTCGGTCATGGGGCGGTTCCTTCGGGCTGGCGCGGTGGGGCGTGCGGGTGGGGCTGACGCGATGCCGGGGACCGCCCGCGCGATGATCGGGGTCCGGCCATCAGTTCCCTTGAGGGCCGGGCGTGAGTGTTGTAAGCGGGATAAAAGGCTGCGGTCGGCAAGGCAAGAGGGGGTTGCAGGTGGGGATCGGTTCCGTGACACGGCGCGGTGCGATGGCGATCGCGCTGGGGGCAGGTCTGATGGTGGCCGGCTGCTCGCCCGTCTTCCGCAATCACGGCTATATCCCGACCGATGAGGACCTGGCCCAGATCCAGGTCGGCACCAGCACGCGCGACGATGTCGCCGCCAGCGTCGGCCGGCCGTCCTCGGCGGGGCTTCTGGAGGGGTCGGGCTGGTATTATGTCGGCAGCCGCTGGAAGCTGGTGGGCGCGCGTGAGCCGCAGGAAATCGACCGTCAGGTCGTCGCGATCAGCTTTGATGCGGGCGGCCGGGTCGCCAATGTGGAACGCTTCGGGTTGGAGCAGGGGCAGGTCGTGGCCCTGTCGCGGCGCGTGACGGAAAGCAACATCCGCGGCATCGGCATCGTGCGCCAGTTGCTGGGCAACCTGGGCCGGATATCGGCCGATCAGCTGGTGAATTGACGGGCGCGACGTGATGCAGGGCGCGGCGGCGATGCGGGGCAGAGGATGATGCAGCCGCCGGTCGCAGCGCAAGACATGGCGCAAGCTGTGGCGCTGATCCGCGGGCGCTATCGTGCCCGGCTGGCGCAGTCCGATACCGATGTTCAGGCCGCGCAGGCGCTGCGCTGGCGCGCCTTTCGGGGCGGTGCGGTGGGCGCGGGCCGCGATGCCGATGGGTTTGACGCGCGCTGCCGCCACCTTCTGGTCGAGGATCTGGCAACCGGCGTTTTGGCCGGCTGCCTGCGGCTGATGATCCTGCCCGATGGCGCCGCGATCGGGCAAAGCTATTCGGCGCAGTTCTATGATCTGACCGCGCTGTCGGGCGCGCGCGCGCCGATGGTCGAGATCGGGCGATTCTGCCTGCGCCCCGGGTTGGTGGATCCCGATGTGCTGCGCCTTGCGCTGGCCGCGGTAACGCGCGCGGTGGACGCCTGCGGCGCGACGCTGCTGTTTGGCTGTTCCTCATTTCACGGCACCGACTGGCAGGCCCATGCCGCGGCCTTCGCGCTGCTGCGCGCGCGCCACCTGGCCCCGCCCGACCGCGCCCCCCGCATCAAGGCGCCCGAGGTGATCCGATTCGCCGCCCAGCCGATGCCCGCCGAACCGCCGCGCGCCGCCCAGGCCGGGCTGCCGCCGCTGTTGCGCAGCTATCTGGCGATGGGGGGCTGGGTGTCCGACCATGCGGTGATCGACCGCGACCTGAACACGCTGCATGTCTTTACCGGGGTCGATCTGGCCGCGATCCCGCCGGCGCGCGCGCGCCTGTTGCGCAGCATGGCCGCGGATTGACCGTGTCCGGCTGCGCGCCCCGTTGACCTTTGGCGCGCGCCCCGCTAGCCCCTGCGCATGGCACGCGCACCGCTTTTGCAACTTTCCGACATCTCGCTGACCTTCGGCGGCAATCCCGTTTTCGAGGGGCTGGATCTGGTCGTCCAGCCCGCCGACCGGGTGGCGCTGGTGGGGCGCAACGGGTCGGGCAAATCCACGCTGATGAAGGTCATGGCGGGGCTGGTCGAACCTGACCAGGGCACCCGTATCGTGCCGCCGGGCGTGCGCGTGGGCTATATGGAACAGGAACCCGACCTGTCGGGCTTTGCCACGCTGGGCGATTTCGCGGCTTCGGCGCTGGACCCCGCCGAATCCTACCGCGTCGAAATGGTGGCCGAGGGGCTGAAGTTCCGCCCCGATACGCCGGTGGCCACAGCCTCGGGCGGGGAACGGCGGCGCGCGGCGCTGGCCAAGCTGCTGGCCGAGGCGCCGGAACTGATGTTGCTGGACGAACCCACCAACCATCTGGACATCGAGGCGATCGGCTGGCTTGAGGAACAGCTGCGCGACACCCGCGCGGCCTTTGTGCTGATCAGCCACGACCGCGCCTTTCTGCGCGCGCTGACGCGTGCCACGCTGTGGATCGACCGGGGCCAGGTCAAGCGCAACGAAAAGGGCTTTGAGGCCTTTGAGGACTGGCGCGAGCAAGTCTGGACCGAAGAGGATGAGGCGCGCCACAAGCTGGACCGCAAGATCAAGGCCGAGGCGAAATGGGCGGTTGAGGGGATCTCTGCCCGGCGCAAGCGCAATCAGGGCCGGCTGCGCGCGCTGCAAGCGATGCGCGCCGAACGCGCGGCCCAGATCCGCCGGCAGGGCACCGCGGCGATGGAACTGGATGCGGGGCCGCAATCGGGCAAGCGCGTGATCGAGGCGCGGGGGCTGGCCAAGGCCTTCGATGGCAAGACCATCGTGAAGAATTTCGACCTGCGCGTGCTGCGCGGGGACCGGGTGGCCTTTGTCGGCCCCAATGGCGTGGGCAAGACCACGCTGCTGAAGATGCTGACCGGCGAGATTGCGCCCGATGCGGGCACGGTCACGCTGGGCACCAATCTGGACATGGCGGTCTTCGACCAGGCCCGCGCGACGCTGGATCTGTCGATGACGCTGTGGGACGGGATGGTGAACGATCCCGACATGCGGGTGTCGGGCCGGTCCGATCAGGTCATGGTGCGCGGCACGCCAAAGCATGTCGTGGCCTATCTGAAGGATTTCCTGTTTGACGAGGCGCAGGCGCGCGCGCCGATCGGGTCGCTGTCGGGGGGCGAACGCGCGCGGCTGTTGCTGGCGCGGATCATGGCGAAACCGTCGAACCTGCTGGTGCTGGACGAACCCACCAACGACCTGGATGTGGAAACGCTGGATCTGTTGCAGGATATTCTGGGTGAATATGACGGGACGGTGCTGCTGGTCAGCCACGATCGCGACTTCATCGACCGTGTGGCCACCACCACCATTGCGATGGAAGGCGACGGGCGCGCCACGGTCTATGCCGGCGGCTGGTCGGATTATCAGGCACAAAGGGCACTTGGCGCAGGCACAGTGAAAGAGGGGGCGGCGCCCGCGAAAAGGCCCGAGACGGCGAAGGCCGAATCCCCCAAGTCCGAGGCGCCCAAGCCCGACACCGCGAAGAAATCGGGGCTAAGCTTTACCGAACGCCACCGCCTGGACGCGCTGCCCGGCGTGATCGACCGGCTGGAGGCCGAGATCGCCAAGTTGTCCGAGCTGTTGTCGGACCCCGACCTTTTCGCGCGGGAGCCGGTGAAATTCCGCAAGGCGACCGAGGCGCTGGACGAACGCCAGACCGCGCTGGCCGCCGCTGAGGAAGAATGGCTGGCGCTGGCGGAAAAGGCCGAAGGCTAGCACGCGCCGTGACGCCTGTGGCGGGCGGCGGACCGGGGGTTTTCCACCCCCGGACCCCCGGAGGATATTTGCGCAAAGCCGAAGGGGGATGCGCCACGGCCTGGGGGGCACCTGGGGGGCATATTGCGCTTGACACGGCCCGGCCGATCCCCGATACACCGCGAACCTCGGGGGAAGTCTGTCTTCACCCCGGGTCATCATTTGAAATCTCGTCCCGCAAGGGGCGCGCTGTCCGAGGCGGGGGAAACCCCAGTAAACCGCAAGGTGCCACAGGGCGCGGCCAACACGAAGGAAAGACCCATGTTCGCGGTCCTCAAGACGGGCGGCAAGCAATACAAGGTTCAGGCGGGCGATGTGCTGCGCGTGGAACTGCTTGCGGCCAATGCTGGCGACAAAGTCCAGTTCAACGAGATTCTGATGCTCGGCGGTGACACGCTGACCGTCGGCGCGCCCTTCGTGGCAGGTGCGGCGGTTCAGGCCGAAGTCATCGACACGATCAAGGCCGACAAGGTCATCACCTACCACAAGCGCCGCCGGAAGCATTCCTCGCAGCGTACCCGTGGCCATCGCCAGCAACTGACCCTGCTGCGCGTGACCGAGGTTCTGGCCTCGGGCGCCGATACGTCGGGCGTGAAGGAAGCCATCGGCACCGCCTCGGCCCGCCGCAGCGCCCATGACGCCGCCGCCCCCGCCGAAGCCCCCGCGAAACCGAAGCGCGCTTCGAAAAAAGCCGCTGAAGCTCAGGAGTAATCCCCCATGGCACACAAGAAAGCAGGCGGTTCGTCCCGCAACGGCCGCGACTCGGCCGGTCGTCGCCTTGGCGTGAAACTCTTCGGTGGCCAGGCTGCCGTGGCAGGCAACATCATCGTGCGTCAGCGCGGCACCACCTGGTGGCCGGGCGAAGGCGTGATGATGGGCCGCGATCACACCATCTTTGCGGTGACCGAAGGCCGCGTCGCGTTCAAGAAGGGCCTCAAGGGGCGCACCTTCATTTCGGTCCTTCCGGTTGCGGAGGCGGCCGAGTAAGCCGAACCGGAACCCGGACGACATTGGGGGATCGGCTGAAAGGCCGGTCCCCTTTCTTTTTGGGCCAACCGGCCACGATCACGGAATTTTTTCCTGTTCAGGTGCAAACTGTCATCTGCGCGACCTATTATCAGACTAAGCCCTAGTGGCTTTCATGCGTTCAAGGAGGGAAGGCATGTTCCAGGAACCGATCACCACGCAGCCCGTCATCGAGGCCGAGCGTTTCATCCTGCGCCCGCTGCGCAAATCCGACGCCGGCCTGATCGCGATGTATACTGCTGACAAACGCGTGGCCGAAGGCACCCGGGCGATTCCGCATCCGCTGCCCCCCGGCGCGACAGAAGGCTATATCGCGCGCGCCATGTCCGACACCCGGGCCGAGGATGTCTGGGCGTTGGACGGCTCATCCCAGGGTCTGGCCGAGGTTCTGGGGGTGGTGTCCCTGACGCGGATCGAGGCCGATCAGTCCGAGGTCGGGTTCTGGGTCGGTCCGGGCTTCTGGAGCACGGGCTTCGCCTCGGAGGCGGTGGCAGCACTGGTTGCCGCCAATCCGCATCGCGCACGCACGCTTTTTGCCGAGGTTTTCCAGGACAATCCCGGATCGGCGCGGGTGCTGACCAATTGCGGCTTTGAATATCTTGGCGATGCGGAAAGCTGGTCGGTGGCGCGCGGCGCCCGCGTCCCGACCTGGACCTATCTGCGCAAGATGGGCTGAACATGCCGGGAGGGCGCTGCCCTCCCGGACCCTCCCGAGGTATTTGCGGCAAGATGAAACTGGCCCCTTCTTCTTGGCCGAAATACTCCGGGGGTGTGGGGGCAGCCAGCCCCTAAGATAAATGTTGATCATGCCGACCGGGCTGGGCGAGTAGCCTTGTGGCTGGCGTAGGATTCCTGTTCCGTTCGGCTATGCAGCGCGCCCTGTGCAGAGTATTCTTGAAAGAATTCGCAGGCGCGGGCAAGTTCAGCCAACTGGGTGAGCACCGTAAGGTGGCCTTGTTTTTAAGGCGTTTCGTCCGGTTGGCCTCTATCAATCGGGGAGGATCTCCCGGGCATCCCAGGTCCGGATGCCGCAAGGAATTGAGCCAGATTTCGACTTCCCGTCCTGGTTGATCTACCAGACAGCGATTCAACTCCCGAAGAATTCTTCGCGGGTTGAATCGCGAGGGGCAACTCGCCTGCCGCGCAAGGCATTGAAATTAGTTTTATTATTTCTTGCGAGGTTTGGCCGGCGGAGCGAAATCAACATTTATCTTAGAGTCGGATTCGGAATTATCTTTGAGATGTCATGCCCTTGCGATGAGCCTCGTGACGCGCCTGATGTGGGCGATGAGGAGCCATGCCTCTGCACCGTCCGAGCCACGCTAGGGTGCGTTCGACCACCCAGCGACGCGGGATGACTTCGAAGCCCTGCGCGGTGTTGGAGCGTTTGACGATCTGCAACGTCCAGCGCCCGATCTTCTCCAGAGCACCCTTCAGCTTGGGTCCGGCATAGCCGCCATCGGCGAATACATGACGCAGCAGAGGATAGTGGGCCGCTATGGACTTCAGCAGGTCCGGCGCGCCGTCGCGATCCTGAACATCGGCACCATGCACGGCAAGGCCAACCAGGAAGCCGACGGTGTCGGTGACGATATGACGTTTGCGCCCTTTGATCCGTTTGCCAGCGTCATAGCCTCGGACCCCGCCGCTTTCAGTGGTTTTCACGCTCTGGCTGTCGATCACGCCCGCAGTCGGGTCGGCCGCACGCCCTTCGGCCTGGCGCGCCGCCGCGACGAGCTGGCGGGTCAATTCCTCCAGCAGACCGTTGTCACGCCAGTCGTAGAAATAGCGCCGAACCGTCGAGACCGGTGGAAAGTCATTGGGCAACATCCGCCACTGGCACCCGCTCGTCGCGATGTAGAGGATCGCGTCGAAGACGTCACGCAAATCGGTCGTGCGCGGTCGGCAAACCTTCTTGGGCGCAGGCATCAGCGGCTCGATCAGCGCCCACTCCGCATCGCTCACATCGCTTGCGTATCTGCCACCGCTGCGCTCATATCGGGGGCGGGTGAATTCGGTCCAGGCCATCGTGATCTCCGTTCAGCTTTACAACCGAACAGAATCACAACCTGCTGAATTCACTCCACCAGTTTCGGATCAGCCTCTTAGGGGCTGGGGGGGGCAGCGCCCCCACCGCGCCGGTTGCGATGTTGCAGGCCGGATGCAGGGGGCGCTTGAACAAAAAGGCGGTCCGGCTTATGTCGGCGCCTTGCAACAAGGACCGCTGCCATGAAATTCCTCGATCTTGCCAAAGTCTATATCCGCTCGGGTTCGGGCGGGGGGGGCTGCGTGTCGTTCCGGCGCGAGAAGTTCATCGAATTCGGCGGGCCCGATGGCGGGGATGGCGGCAAGGGCGGGTCGGTCTGGGCCGAGGCGGTCGAGGGGCTGAACACGCTGATCGATTTTCGCTATCAGCAGCATTTCTTCGCCAAGAACGGCCAGCATGGCATGGGCAGTCAGTGCACCGGCAAGGATGGCGACGATATCGTGCTGAAGGTGCCCGTGGGCACCGAGATCCTGGATGAGGATGAGGAGACGGTGGTTGCCGATCTGACTGCGGTGGGGCAGCGCGTATTGCTGGCCCGCGGCGGCAATGGCGGCTGGGGCAACCTGCGGTTCAAATCTGCGACCAACCGCGCGCCCTCGCGTGCCAATCCGGGGCAGGAGGGGGTTGAGCGGACGATCTGGCTGCGGCTGAAGCTGATTGCGGATGCGGGGCTTGTGGGGCTGCCCAATGCCGGCAAGTCGACCTTTCTGGCCGCTGTGTCGAATGCCCGGCCGAAGATCGCGGATTATCCTTTCACCACCTTGGTGCCCAACCTGGGTGTCGTGGGGGTGGATGGCAAGGAATTCGTGATGGCCGATATTCCGGGGCTGATCGAGGGCGCGTCCGAGGGGCGGGGCCTGGGCGATCAATTCCTGGGCCATGTCGAGCGCTGTTCGGTGCTGTTGCATCTGGTCGATGGCACATCGTCGACCGTCACCAAGGATTACCGCACGATCATTCACGAGCTTGAGGCCTATTCCGAGGCGCTGGCCGCCAAGCCGCGGATCACCGCGTTGAACAAGATCGATGCGCTGGATGCCAAGACCCTGGCCAGCCGCCGCCGGTCGCTGGAAAAGGCCTGTGGCGGGCCGGTGTTCCTGATGTCGGGGGTGTCGCGCAAGGGCGTGCCCGAGGTCTTGCGCGCGATCTGGTCCGAGATCGAGGCCGATCGCAAAAGCACGCAAGAGGTAGAACCGTGGCAACCCTGAGCGTTATGGCAAGGCCCGATGTCGCCCAGGCGCGGCGGCTGGTGGTCAAGATCGGCTCGGCGCTGCTGGTCGGGCCCGAGGGGCTGCGGCTGGACTGGCTGCATGCGCTGGCCGCCGATGTGGCTGCGGCGCGGGCGCGGGGGGCGGATGTGATCCTGGTGTCGTCGGGGTCGATCGCGCTGGGGCGGCGGGTTCTGGGGCTGCCGGCGGGCGCGCTGTCGCTGGAGCAGTCGCAGGCGGCGGCCGCGGTGGGGCAGATTCGGCTGGCGCGTGCCTATGAAGAGGCATTGGCGCCGCATGGGGTGACCACGGGGCAGGTTCTGGTGACGCTGGAGGATACCTCTGACCGGCGCCGCTATCTGAACAGTCGCGCCACGATGCAGACCTTGCTGGCGCTGGGTGTCGTGCCGATCGTGAATGAAAATGACACGGTGGCGACGGATGAGATCCGCTTTGGCGACAATGACCGTCTGGCGGCGCAGATCGCGGTGACGATCGGTGCCGATCAGCTGGTGCTGTTGTCCGATGTCGACGGGTTCTATTCGGCCAATCCGAAAGAGGATCCTGCCGCGATCCGCTTTGAGGTGGTTGAGCGCATCACGCCCGAGATCGAGGCGATGGCGGGCGATCCCATTTCGGGGCTGTCGAAGGGCGGCATGAAGACCAAGCTGATGGCGGCCAAGACCGCCGTCGCGGGCGGTTGTGCCATGGCGATCATGGAAGGGTCGGTGCCGCGGCCGCTGCGGGCGCTGTCCGAAGGCGCGAATTGCACCTGGTTCCTGCCGGAGGGCGACCCGCAGGCCGCGCGCAAGCGCTGGATCGCGGCGATGAAGCCGCGCGGCGAGGTGATGGTGGATGCGGGCGCGCTGGCGGCGCTGGCGCAGGGCAAATCGCTGTTGCCGGCGGGGGTGACGAAGGTTTCGGGCCAGTTCGGGCGCGGCGATCCGGTGGCGATCCTGGGGCCCGACGGGGCGGCGCTTGGCAAGGGGCTGACGCGCTATACCGCGCCCGAGGCGCGTGCGATCGCGGGGCATCGTTCGGCCGAGATCGAGGGGATCCTGGGCTATCCGGGCCGCGCGGCGCTGATCCATCGCGACGACATGGTGATCTGAGCGGGGATGATACCTGAGCGAGGGGGCGCTGCCCCCTCACCCCCGGAGTATTTTGGCCAAGAAGACGGGGCGACGGTTTTCGGGGGCGGGTGTCAGGCCGCCCCCTGGATCACCCGGCGATGCGGTCGAGGATGCGGACCCAGCTGCGGATACCCTTGTGGAAGCAGTCGAGGTCGTATTTTTCGTTGGGCGAGTGGATCTGATCGTCGTCGCGGCCAAAGCCGATCAGCATCGCATCCATGTTCAGGTAGGTCTTGAAATAGCCCGCGATCGGGATCGAGCCGCCGCAGCCCACGAAGGCGGCGGGGCGGCCCCATTCCTCGGTCAGGGCGGCGCGGGCGGCGTCAAAGGCGGGGTTGGTGATTTCCATCACGCTGGCGGGGCTGCCTTCGGGGTCATGCCAGATCAGGTCGCAATCGGCGGGTAGCTGGGCGGTGATCCAGTCGCGGAAGGCCTGCAGGATCTTGTCGGGGTCCTGGCGCGACACCAGGCGGAAGCTGATCTTGGCATGGGCCTCGGCGGGCAGCACGGTCTTGAACCCGGCCCCCGTGTAGCCGCCCCAGAGCCCGTTGATTTCCGCCGTGGGGCGCGACCAGATCATTTCCAGCGGGGTGCGGTCGGCTTCGCCCGCGGGCACCGACAGGCCGACATCGCCCAGGAATGTCGCATGGTCGAAGCCCAGGCCCTGCCATTGCGCGCGCACCGATTCAGGCAGGTCGTCGACGTCGTCGTAAAAACCCGGCACCTGCACACGGCCCTGGGCGTCATGCAGCCCGCCCAGGATGCGCGTCAGCACCCGCAGAGGGTTGATCGCGGCACCGCCGAACATGCCCGAATGCAGATCCTTGTTCGCCGCGCGCAGGGTGAATTCCACCTTGGCCAGGCCACGCAGCATGGTGACGATGGCAGGGGTCTGGTCCTGGAACAGGCCGGTGTCGCAGATCAGCGCCAGATCGGCCGACAATTCGGCGGCATTGTCGCGCAGGAACGGGATCAGCGAGGGCGAGCCCGATTCCTCTTCGCCTTCCAGAAAGATCGTCAGGTTGCCGGGCAGGGTGCCATGCACATCCTTCCAGGCGCGGCAGGCCTCAAGGAACGACATCAGCTGGCCCTTGTCATCGGATGCGCCGCGGGCGCGGATCACCCGGCCCTTGGGCGTGTCCTGCAGCTGCGGATCAAAGGGGTCGCGGTCCCACAGGTCCAGCGGATCGACGGGCTGCACATCGTAATGGCCGTAAAACAGGATGTGCGGGCCGGGGCCTTCGTGGCGCGCGACCACCATCGGGTGGCCCGGCGTGGGGCGGCTGGTCGCGTCGAAGCCAAGCGCCCTGAGGTCATCAACCAGCCAGTCGGCGGCGCGGGCGCAGTCGGCGCGATAGGCGGGGTCGGTGGAAATCGACGGGATGCGCAGCAACGCCATCAGGCGGTCCACGGCCTCGGGCAGGGTGGCGTCCACGCGGGTCAGAACGGCATCAAGGGTCATCGCACTCTCCTATCCAGTGGCGCGACCCTAGCAGGCGCGCGCGCGCTGTCCAGCATCCCCGGCACCGGGGGCGCGGGACGGCAGGTGACCACGGGACTTGCAATGCGGCGCTAAAAACAGATATGAAAATGAGAATGTTTGCCATTTTGCCGCCCCGCGACATTTTTGGCACTCCACATGTCGGACTTTGACCTTTATCAAGGCCGCGCGCGACATGGACCGCTATGAATGACCCAGCGAACTCAGGCGAGGGAAACGGAAATGGACTATAACCACGCACTCGATACCGCGATCGCACGGCTGCATGACGAAGGCCGCTATCGCACGTTCATCGATATCGAGCGTGAGAAGGGCGCTTTTCCGAAAGCTGTCTGGAACAAGCCCGATGGCAGCCGCAAGGACATCACCGTGTGGTGCGGCAACGACTATCTGGGCATGGGTCAGAACCCGGTGGTGCTGGCCGCGATGCATGAGGCGCTGGATGCGGTGGGCGCCGGGTCGGGCGGGACGCGCAACATTTCCGGCACCACGGCCTATCACAAGCGCCTTGAGGTCGAGCTTTCCGATCTGCACGGCAAGGAAGCCGCGCTGGTCTTTTCCAGCGCCTATATTGCCAATGACGCCACGCTGAGCACGCTGCCCAAGCTGTTCCCCGGCCTGATCATCTATTCGGACGAACTGAATCACGCCTCGATGATCGAGGGGATCAAGCGCAATGGCGGCGCCAAGCGTATTTTCCGCCACAACGATCTGGCGCATCTGCGCGCGCTGCTGGCGGCTGATGATCCGGCCGCGCCCAAGCTGATCGCCTTCGAATCGGTCTATTCGATGGATGGCGATTTCGGCCCGATCAAGGAGGTCTGCGACCTGGCCGAGGAATTCGGCGCGCTGACCTATCTGGATGAGGTTCATGCGGTCGGCATGTATGGCCCGCGCGGCGGCGGCATCGCCGAACAGATCGGCCAGGCACATCGCATCGACATCATCAACGGCACGCTGGGCAAGGCCTTCGGCGTCTTTGGCGGCTATATCGCGGCCAGCGCGCGGATGGTGGATGCGATCCGGTCCTATGCGCCGGGCTTCATCTTCACCACATCCTTGCCGCCGGCGGTGGCGGCAGGGGCCGCGGCCTCGATCGCCTTCCTGAAGTCGGCCGACGGGCAGAAGCTGCGCGATGCCCAGCAGCTGCACGCGCGTATCCTGAAGATGCGGCTGAAGGCGCTGGGGATGCCGATCATCGACCACGGCAGCCATATCGTGCCGGTGGTGATCGGCGATCCGGTCCACACCAAGATGCTGTCGGACTGGCTGCTGGAGGAATTCGGCGTCTATGTGCAGCCGATCAACTTCCCCACCGTGCCCCGCGGCACGGAACGGCTGCGCTTCACGCCCTCGCCGGTGCATGACCCGAAGGAAATCGACAAGCTTGTGCGGGCGATGGACAGCCTGTGGTCGCGCTGTGCGCTGAATCGTGCCGAAGCCAGCGCCTGAGCCGTTTCTGCAGATGCGAGCCTCTCTGCCTTGTGATAACTAAAGGGTAAGAATTCGCGGGGTAACCTTTCGAATCGTCATCCTAAAGCGTATCGGGGCAGGGGCAGGCACATGATCGGGCGGAAGGCGAAGCCTTCGACGGAACCGTTGGACAAGCCGAAAGGCTTTGACGACTTTGAATTGCGCCTTGGCGATGTGATGCGCGGCGAACGCGCGACATTGGCCAAGTCGCTGCTGGATGTGCAGCGTGAATTGCGCATCAAGGCCGCCCATATCGCCGCCATCGAAAGCTGTGACGTCGCCGCGTTCGAGGCGCCGTCCTTCATCTCGGGCTATGTCCGGTCCTATGCGCGCTATCTGGGCATGGACCCGGACTGGGCCTTTGAACGGTTCTGCAAGGAATCGGGGTTTCAGCCGATGCATGGCATGGCGCCCGGTGCCTCGGGGCCAAAGCCGCAGCGCCGCCCCGCCGATGTGGCCGAACCGCTGGCCAATCCCAATGCCAGCTTTGTGCCGCGCACCGAAGCCTTCTGGACGCGGATCGAGCCGCGGGCGCTGGGTTCGGTGCTGGTGCTGGCGCTGCTGACCGGTGGGCTGGGCTATGGCGGCTACAGCGTGCTGCAAGAGGTGCAGCGCGTGCAGCTGGCCCCCGTCGATCAGGCCCCGGGCGTGGTCGCGGAACTGGACCCGCTGCAATCGGCACAGCCGCTGACGGTCGCGCAGGGTGATGCGCTGCCCGATCTGCCCACGCCCGAGGCGCTGGACCGGATCTATCGCCCCTCCGCGTTGGATGTGCCGGTGCTGGTGGCGCGCGATGGCCCGATTGCGGCGATCGACCCGAATGCCACGGGCCTTCTGGCGGCCTCTGCGCCCCAGACGGGCGGGGCAATGGGCCCGGCCCCGCAGGCCGAACTGGCCCAAGCCGACGCAGCGACGCCCGAAGAGGGCGCTCCGCGCGTGCGGACGCTGGGCGATGCAGCCCCGGCCGTGGAAATCCTGGCGGTGCGCCCGTCCTGGGTGCGGGTTCAGGCCTCTGACGGGACGGTGATCGTGGAAAAGGTGCTGGATGCCGGCGAACGCGTGGCGCTTCCCGCGCTGGAAGAACCGCCCGTTCTGCGCGCGGGCGAATCCGGGGCGATCTATTTCGCGGTGAACGGCGTGGCCCACGGCCCGGCGGGTGGGCGTGGCCAGGTGACCAAGAACATCACCCTCTCGCCCGCGGCGTTGACCGAAAAATATGCCGTGGCCGATCTGTCCAAGGATGGCGATCTGGCGCGCATGGTCGCCCTGGCCGATGCCGGTGCGGCGGTGGGCGCGGCGGCGGACCAGACACCGGGGCAATAGCCCCGGTTGCCCTTGCCCGGCCAAGCGCCTATCTGTTCTGCGTTCCCCAAGCCGGAGGCAGTTTCCGATGTCGCTCAATCCCGTCCGCCCGTGGCGCAACATCTATCGCCGCAAGTCGCGCCAGATCATGGTCGGCCGCGTGCCGGTGGGCGGCGATGCGCCGATCTCGGTGCAGACGATGACCAATACCGACAGCTCGGACGTGCGCGCGACCCTTGATCAGGTGATCCGCGCCGCCGATGTGGGCGCCGATATCGTGCGCATTTCGACCCCGGATGAATCCAGCACCCGGGCCTTGCGCGAAATCGTGCGCGAAAGCCCGGTGCCGATCGTGGCCGACATCCATTTCCACTATCGCCGCGCGATCGAGGCGGCACAGGCGGGCGCGGCCTGCCTGCGCATCAACCCCGGCAATATCGGCGATGCGGCCCGCGTGCGCGAGGTGGTGCAGGCCGCCAAGGACCACGGCTGCTCGATCCGCATCGGGGTGAACGCGGGCTCGCTGGAAAAGCACCTGCTGGAAAAATATGGCGAACCCTGCCCGGAAGCGATGGTGGAATCGGGGCTGGATCACATCAAGCTGCTGCAGGACAACGACTTTCACGAATTCAAGATCTCGGTGAAAGCCTCGGACGTGTTCCTGGCCGCCGCCGCCTATCAACAACTGGCCGAGGCAACCGATGCGCCGATCCATCTGGGCATCACCGAGGCGGGCGGGCTGATGACCGGCACGGTCAAATCTGCGATCGGGCTGGGCAACCTGCTCTGGATGGGGATCGGCGACACGATCCGGGTCAGCCTATCGGCCGATCCCGTCGAAGAGGTAAAGGTCGGCTTCGAGATCCTGAAATCGCTGGGCCTGCGCACGCGCGGGGTGCAGATCATCTCTTGCCCGTCCTGCGCGCGTCAGGGGTTCGATGTGATCAAGACCGTCGAACTTCTGGAAAAACGCCTGGAACACATCAAGACCCCGATGAGCCTGTCGATCATCGGCTGCGTGGTCAATGGCCCGGGCGAGGCGCTGATGACCGACATCGGCTTTACCGGCGGCGGCGCGGGCGCGGGGATGGTCTATCTGGCGGGCAAGCAAAGCCACAAGCTGTCCAACGCGCAGATGGTCGATGAGATTGTGGCCCTGGTCGAACGCCGTGCGGCCGAACTGGACGCGCAGCAGACCCCGGCGGACTGACGGCGCATCTGGCTTCTTCTTGGAAAAAATACTCTGGGGGAACGCGCAAGGCCCCCATTGAGGGGGCCTTGCGCGTGGGGGCAGCGCCCCCGCGCGGATGCCGCTGGTCTGCGCGCGGGGGCATGTGGGCAGGGGGCTCTGCCCCCCGCCCAGCGGGCCCTTGACGGGCCCGCTGGGCGTCCCCCGGGATATTTCGGCAAAGCCGAAGGGGTGATCAGCCGCGTTGTTCGGCGATCATGCGCTGCATGGCGGCGACTGGCGCATACCCGCGCAACAGATCGCCCCCGATCACGAAGGCGGGTGTGCCCGAGATCCGCATCCGTTCGGCCAGCTGGTGGTTGGCGCGCAGCACGGCGGTGACCGCTTCCTCGTTCATCCGCTGCAGGATCGGGTCGGGATCCTGACCCAGATCCTTGGCAAGCCGGGTCAGGCTTTCCAGCGTGATATCGCCGCGGAAGCTGATCAGCGCGTCATGGGCCTGTTTGTAGACCTCGTCCCCGGCGAGTTGCTTGACCGCCACGGCAAAGCGGGACGAAAGTTCCGACTGCTGCCCGAGGATCGGGAATTCCTTGACCACGAAGCGGATGCCCGGGTCCTTGGCCAGCAGGGCTGCGACCTCATCATGGGCCTTGCGGCAATAGCTGCAGCGGTAATCGATGAATTCGACCACGGTCACGTCGCCCTCGGGGTTGCCGCCGACCCAGGAATGGCTGTCGTTGAAGATGTCTTCGGCATTGGTCTGCACCAGGACCTTGTCGTTTTCCGCCTCGGCCGCGACCTGGCGTTGTTCAAGCACGCCGATGGCTTCGACCAGCACCTCGGGATTGGCCATCAGATAGTCCTTGACCGCGGCGCCGAAGGCTTCTTTCTCGGCCTCGGTCATGGCGGTCATGGCGGTCAGGTCGAAGGCGGTGGCGGGGGCGGTGGCAAGAAGCGTGGTGGAAAGGGCAAGCGCGGCAAGTGTCGTGCGGGTCATCTGGTCGTCCTGTTCTGGGCCCCTTCGGGGGGCGGGTATCGGGGGCGGTCTGCGCGACGCGGCCCGCGGGGCAAACATCGGCGCTTGGGGCCCCGAGCGCAAGGCGGTCTTGTGGCGCAGTTCCTTGACCTTGGCGCGGGGCGGGCCTATCCGCGGGCCAGTCTCAGCATAAGGAGCAAGGGATGCGGTTCTCAAGTCGTGGTCAGGTTGATCCCTTCATTGTGATGGATGTGATGGAGGCCGCGCGCGCGGCCGAGGCCGCGGGCCGCCACATCATCCATATGGAGGTCGGCCAGCCCTCGACCCCCGCGCCGGCGGCGGCGCGTGCGGCGTTGGCGCGCGCGCTGGAGCGGGACGCGCTGGGCTATACCGTGGCGCTGGGCCTGCCTGATCTGCGCCGGGGCATCGCGGATCTTTACCGGCGCTGGTATGGCGTCGATCTGAACCCCGACCGGGTGGTGGTGACGTCGGGGTCTTCGGGGGCCTTTCTGCTGGCCTTTTCGGCGCTGTTCGATGCGGGCGACCGCGTGGCGCTGGGCGAGCCGGGCTATCCGTCCTATCGCCAGATCCTGCGCGCCATGTCGATCACGCCCGTGGGCATCCAGACCCGGGCCGAGGATCGGTTTCAACCCCGCCCGCAGGATATTCCGGCCGATGTGCAGGGGCTGATCGTGGCCTCGCCGGGCAATCCCTCGGGCACGATGCTGGGCAAGCCGGAACTGGCGGCGCTGATGGCGGCGGCACAGGCGCGCGGGCTGACCTTCATTTCCGACGAAATCTACCACGGGCTGCATTACGATGCCCGCGGCGTCAGCGCGCTTGAGATTTCGGACGAGGCCTATGTGGTCAATTCCTTTTCGAAATATTTCTCGATGACGGGCTGGCGCGTGGGCTGGATGGTGGTCCCCGAGGATCACATCCGCACGGTGGAACGCCTCGCGCAGAACATGTTCATCTGCCCGCCGCATGCCAGCCAGGTGGCCGCTTTGGCCGCGCTGGACTGCATCGAGGAGCTGGAGGCCAACCGCGCCGTCTACGCCGAAAACCGCCGCCTGATGCTGGAGGGGCTGCCGAAGGCGGGCTTTACCCGGATCGCGCCGCCCGACGGGGCCTTTTTCATCTATGCCGATGTGTCGGATTTGACGACGGACAGCCGGGCGCTGGCCGCCGAGATCCTGGAAAAGGCCGGTGTCGCGGTGACGCCGGGGCTGGATTTCGATCCCCTGCGCGGGGCGCAGACGCTGCGCTTTTCCTATGCCCGCCAGACCGCCGACATTGCCGAGGGGCTGGCGCGGCTGCAGGCCTTCATGGAGACGCGGCGGGGATAGGCAGATGGCGTTGCAGGATGGTCCTGCGGCGCTATGATGGGCAAAAACCGGGGCAGGCATGACGGGTCGGTTCATCTTCATCCTTTGCTGGGCGGCGCTGGTGGCGCTGGCGCCCGCCCTTGGCGGCGCGGGCGCGCGCGCGCAGGATCTGTCGGCGCTGGCCCGGCTGGACCCGGTCCGGTCACTGGTGAGCGCGGCCCGCGGCGGCGAGATTGTGCTGGATCTGGGGCTTAGCCAGCCGGTTCCCTTCCGTGCCTATCTGCTGGATGACCCACCCCGCCTGGTGGTCGATTTCCGCGAGGTGGATTTCGCCGGTCTGCGCCCCGAGGCGCTGACCGGGGCCGACCGTCTGGCCGATCTGCGCTGGGGCCGGTTCCGGCCGGGCTGGTCGCGGCTGGTGGCCGAATTGCCCGGCCCGATGCGCATTGCCGAGGCCGCGCAAGATACCGGCGCCGCGCCGCGGGTGCGGGTGCGGCTGCTGCCGGTCAGCGCCGCCGATTTCGCGGCCCGTGGCGGCAATGCGCCGCAAGGGGCGGGGGGGGCGGCGACCTCGGCGCTGTGGGATCTGCCGCAGCCCGCCGTGGTCGAGGAACCGCGCCGCCGCCAGACCGGGGACCGGCCGCTGTTCGTGGTGCTTGATCCTGGCCATGGCGGCATCGATCCGGGCGCCGAACATGGCGCGCTGAGCGAGGCGGTTCTGGTGCTGACCTTCGCGCGTGAGCTGAAAGAGGCGCTGACGCGGGCGGGCATGCGCGTTCTGATGACGCGCGAAGAGGATGTCTTTGTGCCGCTGGAAACGCGCATGACGGTGGCGCGCGCGGCGGGGGCCGATCTGTTGCTGTCGATCCATGCCGATGCGCTGGCCGAAGGCGTGGCGACCGGGGCCACGGTCTATCTGCTGGATGAGGCGGCGTCTGACATGGCGGCGCAGCAGCTGGCCGAACGCCATGATCGGGCCGATCTGCTGGCCGGGGTCGATCTGGCGGGGCATGATGATGCGGTGGCGGGTGTACTGATGGATCTGGCGCGCGCCGAAACCCATCCGCGCGCGGTGCGCCTGTCGCAGGTGCTGGCCGGAGCGATCAAGGCCGAGGGTCTGAAGATGCACAAACATCCGGTGCAGGGGGCGAATTTTTCGGTTCTGAAGGCCCCCGACATCCCCTCGATCCTGCTGGAACTGGGGTTCATGTCCTCCGAGGCCGACCGCGCCCGGCTGATCGACCCGGCCTGGCGCGCGCGCATGGCAAAGGCGATCGTGACGGCGGTGCAAAGCTGGGGCCAGGCCGATGCCGCCGAGGCGCGCCTGCTGCGTCAGTAGTGTGCCCATCGGCTGCATCCTGCCCGGCCCGGCGGCGCCTTGACGCCAAGTTGTTTTGACCCGGGCGCCGCGCCCCTATATAGGCGTGACCAATCGGGGCCGCGGGGGCCCATGGGGGTGGCTGTTGATCCGTTTCGTTCTGTCGTCCATCGGGGGCCTGTTCTCGTGGGTCGTGACCGCGCTGTTCTTTGGCGCGCTGACGCTGGGGGCCATCTTCTGGATGTATTCGCGCAATCTGCCCAGCCATGAACAGCTGGCGCAATACACCCCCAAGACGATCAGCCGCATCTACAACGGCGAAGGCCGCCTGATCGACGAATTCGCCGAGGAACGTCGCCTGTTCGTGCCGATCGGCGACATGCCCGACCTGGTCAAGCACGCCTTCATTTCGGCCGAGGACAAGAATTTCTACGTCCACAAGGGCTATGACGCGCGTGGCATCGTGGCCGCGCTGGTTGATGCGGTGAAATCGGGCGGGCGCGACCTGCGCGGCGCCTCGACGATCACGCAGCAGGTGATGAAGAACTTCCTGCTGTCCTCGGACCGCTCGATCGAGCGCAAGATCAAGGAACTGATCCTGGCGACCCGGCTGGAAGAAACGCTGAACAAGGACCAGATCCTTGAACTGTATCTGAACGAAATCTTCCTGGGCCAGAATTCCTATGGCGTGGCCGCCGCCGCGCAGACCTATTTCAACAAGACGCTGGCGCAGCTTGAACCGCATGAGGCCGCGACCCTGGCCGCGATGCCCGCCGCGCCCTCGAACTTCCATCCCGTGCGCAACCGCGACAAGCTGGAAGGCCGGCGCAATTATGTGCTGCGCGAGATGGCGCAGAACGGCTACATCACGCCGGACGTCTATGAGGTGGAACGGCAACAGCCGGTGCGATCCGTCCAGAACGGCGATTTCCCGCCCTTCCGCGATGCGCTGCCGCCGCGCGACTATTTCACCGATGAAATCCGCCGCCAGCTGTCGCGCAGCTTCGGGCAGGATGAATTCTTCGGTGGCGGCCTGACGATCCGGGCCACCGTCGATCCCGACATGCAGGATCATTCCGGCGCGGTTCTGCGGGCGGCGCTGGAAAAATACGACCGTGGCCGTGGCGTCTGGCGCGGCACAGGGGCCAGCATCCCGGCCGACCAGCTGGGCGACGAACACGCCTGGCGCGCGGCCCTGGTCGAGGTGCCCACCGACAAGGCCCCGCGCGACATTCCCGGCTGGCACCCGGCGGTGGTGCTGGCGCTGGGGGACGGCGCGGCGCGCATCGGCATCGAGGGCATCGAAGAGGATGCCGACGGCCACTGGATCCCGGCCGAGGATGTGACCTGGGCCCGCAAGCGCCAGGCCGACGGCAAGCTGGGCCCGCGCGCCAAGGTGGCCGCCGATCTGCTGGACGTGGGCGATGTCGTCCTGGTGCGCGCAATGACCAAGGACGAGGACGGCAGCTTCATCCGCTGGACGCTGCGCCAGGTGCCCGAGGTGCAGGGGTCCTTCATGGCGATGGACGTGAACACCGGCCGCGTGATCGCGATGCAGGGGGGCTTTTCCTACCAGTCCTCGGTCTTCAACCGCACCACGCAGGCGATGCGCCAGCCGGGGTCCAGCTTCAAGCCCTTCGTCTATGCCGCCGCGCTGGATTCGGGCTTTTCGCCCGCCACCATCGTCGTCGACGCCCCGATCGAGGTGAACACCCCCCAGGGCCTGTGGCGGCCCAAGAACGCGTCCAACAAGTTCTATGGGCCGACCCCGGTGCGCACCGGGATCGAACAGTCGCGTAACCTGATGACGGTCCGGATCGCGCAGGAAATCGGCATGGACACGGTCGCGCGCTATGCCGAACGCTTCGGTGTCTACAGTCCGATGAACCCGTTCCTTGCGAACTCTCTGGGCGCGCAGGAAACCACGATGTTCCAGATGGTCGCGGCCTATGCGATGTTTGCCAATGGCGGCGAACGGGTGGAACCGACGCTGGTCGACCGGGTGCAGGACCGCTGGGGCCGCACCGTCTATCGCCATGACCAGCGCGTGTGCGAAAACTGCGCCGCCGACCGGCTTGGCGCGGGCGAGGGGCCGCGGATCAGTTCCAACCGCGAACGCGTGATGGATGCGATCACCGCCTATCAGCTGACCTCGATGCTGGAAGGCGCGGTGCAGCGCGGATCGGCGCGGGGCTTGAACCTGCCGGTGCCGGTGGCGGGCAAGACCGGCACCACCAATGATGCCAAGGACGTGTGGTTCGTGGGCTATACCTCAAACATCGTGGCGGGGTGCTACATGGGCTTTGACCAGCCGCGCAGCCTGGGCTCGGACGCCTATGGCGGCACGCTCTGTGTGCCCGTGTTCGAGGCCTTCATGCGCGAGGCGATCAAGGAATATGGCGGCACGAAGTTCAAGGTGCCGCCGGGCGGCTACTGGGTGAAGATCAACCGCTTCACCGGCGAACGCCTGTCCGAGGATGCCAGCGGCGACATGGTGATCGCCGAATACATGCGCGAAGGCCAGGAAGGCATGTTCGGCATGGGCATCATGGTTGACGGCGGCTTCGGAATGGGGCAGAACCTGCCGCTGTTTTCCCAGGGCGAGGATGACTTTGGCGGCACCGCCATCACCACCTCGACCGGGCAGCAGAAGGTCATCCCGAAGAAGGCCGATTTTGGCACGCTGAGTTCGGGCGGGCTTTACTGACACCGGGGCGGGCAGGGGCGCGTGCGTCGGCTTGCCCGGCGGGCCGCAAGCCTGTATCACCCCCACCGATATCTTTAGAGGAACCAGACCATGCGCGCCGAGACGCTCAATACCGTCGATGCGATCCGCAAATCGTTGAAACTTCTGGGCCAGCGGATGGATTGGGAAACCGCCCCGCACCGGCTTGAGGAATTCAACGCCATGATCGAGGATGGCGACCTGTGGTCCGATCCGGCCCGCGCGCAAAAGCTGATGCGCGAACGGCAGATGCTGATGGACAAGGTCGAGACCTACCGCCGCATTGACCGCGAGCTGACCGACAATGTCGAGTTGATCGAGCTGGGCGAGATGGAGGATGATGCCGAGATCGTCTCGGAAGCCGAAAAATCGCTGAAAGACCTGCGCGAGTTTTCCGCCGCCAAAGAGCTCGAGGCGCTGCTGGACGGTGAGGCCGACAGCAACGACACCTTCCTGGAAATCAACGCAGGCGCGGGCGGCACGGAAAGCTGCGACTGGGCGTCGATGCTGGCGCGGATGTATGTGCGCTGGGCCGAGAAAAAGGGCTACAAGGTCGAGCTGCAATCGGAAACCGGCGGCGATGAGGCCGGCATCCGGTCGGCGGCCTACAAGATCAGCGGGCCCAATGCCTATGGCTGGCTGAAATCGGAATCGGGTGTTCACCGTCTGGTGCGGATTTCGCCCTATGACTCGGCGGCGCGGCGGCATACCTCCTTCAGCTCGGTCTGGGTCTATCCGGTGGTCGATGACAATATCGAGATCACCATCCCCGACAGCGACATCCGGATTGATACCTACCGATCTTCGGGCGCGGGCGGACAGCACGTGAACACGACCGACTCGGCGGTGCGGATCACCCACCTGCCGACCGGCATCGTGGTGACCAGTTCGATGAAGTCGCAGCACCAGAACCGCGAGATCGCGATGAACGCGCTGCGCTCGCGGCTGTATCAGCTGGAACTGGACAAGCGTAACGCCGCGATCAACGCCGCCCATGAAAACAAGGGCGATGCCGGATGGGGCAACCAGATCCGGTCCTATGTGTTGCACCCCTACCAGATGGTGAAGGATCTGCGCACGGGTTACGAAACCTCGGACACGCAGGGCGTTCTGGATGGTGATCTGGACGGCTTCATGGCCGCGACCCTGGCGATGGATGTGGCGGGTAAATCCCGGGCCGAGGCGAACGCCGACGCCTGATCCGCGCCGGGCAGCGGGGCCAGACCGCCGCGCATCGCCTGGGCCAGCGCGCGGGTGGCCGCCATGTCCAGCAGCGGCAGGGCAGGGTCGCGCGCGCCCTGCGCCAGCCGCCGGGCCAGCGGGCCCAGATGCGCAAGCACCAGATCGCCGCCCAGCAGGCTTTCGCTGATCACCCCTTCGGCCAGCACCAATGCGTGGCGCGCCAGCAGAAGGTGCAGATAGCGCACCTGCCGCCGCCCCGTCATCCGCCGCACACCGGGCAGCGCGCACAGCCCCGCCGCGGGGCCCAGAACCGCCTGCCCATCCGCGCGCCACAGGCGCAGCCGGTGCTGCGGCGACAGCACCAGCGGCCGCCACGGCAGCCCGCCCCCCAAGGCGCCCGGCGCAATGCGCACCGGCCGCGCCGGGGCGCCGGGGCGGTCGAACCGCAGCGTCCGGGCGGTGATCATCACCACGGGTTCCGGCGCGCCATTGGCGGTCAGAACCAGATCACCGGGGCGCAAGGCCTCAATCGGGCGCAGGCCGGCGGGCGTGGCGATCCGGGTGCCGGTGCCAAAACACATCGGCAGGGCAAGCCCGGTGTAAGGGGTGCTGTTGGCCGTACCCTCGGCGGTGGCGGTGATCGCAAGGTCAACCCCCTTGGGCGGCATCGTCCCGGAAAAGACGAAGCCCACCACGTTCAGGTCACTACGCGTCGTTTCATGCACCGAGATCGCAAAAACCTTCCAGGTGCTGCTGCCATCCGAGACGGTGAAGGAATATTCCTGTTCCACGACGTATTCGGCCGGATAGCTGGTGCCGTTCAAGACCTGCGGTGTGCCCAGCAGCTGCGATCGTTCATCGTCATCAAACCAGGTGTCGCCGTCCGATATCTGCAGGCTGCCCGTCTTTGCGTCGGCGGCGATGGTGAATGTGTGACCCAGCAGATGCGACCCCGTCCCCGTGTTGTTGAACCCCGCGGCGGTTGTGGTGACCTTGGAAAGGTCAAGAAACATCAGGCTGTAAAGGGGCATGATACCGCCAGGTTCGGGTTCACGCCCGACCCTGCACCCGGATCGCTTGCAGGCCGGTTAACGCGCGCAAGAATCTGTTGCCGCCCCCCTGCCGGCGCGGCTAGCCTGCCGCAAAAGGGAGGACGCAATGACACAGATCGACGCAGGCCAGCCGTCGCCACTGCCCGAGATCCAGACCGTGACCACGACCGACATCGGCCCGGTGCTGCGCGCGGGGCTGCGCGATTTTCTGCGCGCCCCCGCCTTTGGCATCTTCTTTTCGGCCTTTTACGTTCTGGGCGGCGTGATCTTCTGGCAGGTGTTCCTGGCGGCCGGGCAGGAATGGTGGCTGATCCCGGTGATCCTGGGCTTTCCGCTGCTGGCGCCCTTCGCCGCGATCGGTCTCTATGAGGTCAGCCGCCGGATCGAGGCGGGCGAGCCCTTGATGTGGCGCGAGGTGTTGGGCGTGGTCTTTGCCCAGAAGGATCGCCAGCTGCCGTCGATGGCGATGGTGATCCTGCTGATGTTCATGTTCTGGGTCTTTGTCGCCCATACGATCTTTGCGCTGTTCATGGGGCTGTCGGCACTGACCAATATCACCACCTCGCCGGGGGTGCTGTTTGAAGGCAACGGGCCTTTGATGCTGCTGGTGGGCACGGTGATCGGGGGGGGCTTTGCGGTGGCGCTGTTTTCCTTCACGGTTGCGGGCCTGCCGCTGCTGCTGGAAAAAGAGGTTGATTTCATTTCCGCCATCATCCTGTCGGTGCAGGTGGTGCTGGCCAATCCGGTGACGATGCTGGCCTGGGGGCTGGTGATCGCGGCATGTCTGTTTGCGGGCATGGTGCCGATGTTCCTGGGCCTGTTCGTGGCGTTGCCGGTGCTGGGCCATGCCAGCTGGCACATGTATCGCCGGCTGCTGGGCTAAGGGGGCGTGACGCGCCCGCATCACCCCCCCCATCCGGGCCGCCCGGCCGAGGTTCTGGCCGCTTTCGCCCGGCTGGGGCTGACGTCCTTTGGCGGGCCGGTCGCGCATCTGGGCTATTTCCGCGCGGAATTCGTGACGCGGCGGCGCTGGCTGGATGATGCGGCCTATGCCGATCTGGTGGCGCTGTGCCAGTTCCTGCCGGGCCCGGCGTCCAGCCAGGTGGGCTTTGCGCTGGGGCTGATGCGGGCGGGCTGGGCGGGGGCGCTGGCGGCCTTTGTGGGCTTCACCGCGCCCTCGGCGGTGGCGCTGGTGGTCTTTGCGCTGCTTGCTGGGCCGCTGGCGCAGGCGTCCTGGGCCGGGGCGGGGGCCTTGCTGGGCCTGAAGATCGTCGCGGTGGCGATTGTCGCGCAAGCCGTCTGGGGGATGGCGCGCAGCCTGTGCCCGGACCGCGCGCGCGCCACGATCGCGCTGGCCGCGGTGGCGGTTCTGGCCTTCGTGCCGGGCGCTTTGGGCATGCTGGGCGCGATCGCGATTGGCGCATTGGCGGGCCTTGTTCTGGGCCGGGGCGGGGCGGGCAAGCCACCGGCCGCCCCAGTGCCGGGGGACATGGCCGCGCCGCCGGTGTCGCGCCGGGTTGCGCTGCTCTGCCTTGGGGTGTTCGCCGGGCTGATGCTGGCGCTGCCGCTGCTGGCGCCGCTGGGGCAGGGCGTTGCGGTTGCGGACCGCTTTTTCCGCGCGGGCGCGCTGGTCTTTGGCGGGGGCCATGTCGTCCTGCCGCTGCTGGAGGCCGAGGTCGTCCGCCCCGGCTGGGTCACGCCCGAGGTCTTTGTGGCCGGCTATGGCGCGGCGCAGGCGGTGCCGGGGCCGCTGTTCACCTTTGCCGCGTATCTGGGCGCGCTGCTGGACCCGGGGCCAAGCGGCATCGCGGGCGCGCTGCTGGCGCTGGGGGCGGTCTTTGCCCCGGGGTTTCTGGTGCTGGTGGGCGTGCTGCCGTTCTGGCACGGGCTGCGCGCGCGCGCCGGTGCAGCGGCGGCGCTGCGCGGGGCCAATGCGGCGGTGGTGGGCATTCTGGGGGCGGCGCTTTACACGCCGGTCTTTACCAGCGCCATCACCGATCTGCGCAGCTTTGCGCTGGGGCTTGCCTGTTTCGTCCTGCTGACGCTCTGGAAGGCGCCGCCCTGGGCGGTGGTGATCTTGGCCGCGCTGGGCGGGATCGGCCTGTCCATGCCCGGCTGATCCAGGGCCGTCACGCCCGCGCGCTATATCGCCCGCCGCTGCGCGCGATAGCCCGAGGGCGTTTGCCCGAAGGCCGCGCGGAACAAGCGCGAAAACTGCGCCTGATCGGAAAAACCGAAGCGATAGGCGATTTCCGCGATCGGCGCATGGCCGGGCAGATCCAGCATGTCGCGCGCCGCGATCAGGCGCTGTTCGCGGATATATTGCGACACGGTGGCATTGGCGTCCGAAAACAGTTCGTGCAGGTAACGCTTTGAAATCCCGCAGGCTTCGGCCACCAGATCGGGCGAGAGTTCGGGGTTTTTCAATTCGCGCCGGATCACATCCTCGGCGCGGCGCAGATGGGCGGCACGCACCGCGGTGCGCGCGCCGGCGGTGTCGGCCTGCCCCTACGCGGCGCATAGACTCAGATGGGGTATTCGGCTTGCGCCCTATCCCCGACGTTGGCTTTCGTGGAGGTGCTGGGCTTCGAGCTGATGGTAGAACGTGGTCTGTTTGAAGCAGCCACAAGCATCAGGGAGGAAGC
>NZ_JAMJFX010000013.1 GCF_023544865.1 Phaeovulum molybdatiresistens
CCAAACAGGCATGCTTTCTGCGCCAAGGCGCCCGAAGCCAAACCCGGACAGTTGCGCCGAAAGGAAACCGTTCTGCACAGCCGACTTCTTCAGCGGCCTGCTAATCCGACGATCGTCACCCGGCCGTGTTCCCCGTAAAGCTGGCCGAGGCGGCCCTGGAAGGATTCACCGATACCGGCAACCTGGCGTTTCAATCCTTCAGCGGCTCGGGCACTGAGCTGATCGCTGCCGTGCGCACCGAGCGGCGCGGTGGAGCTGGACCCGGTTTACTGCGATGTCGCCGTGCGGCGACCGGAGCTGTCGACAGGAAAGACCGCAGCCTGGATTGCCACGAACGAACCGCCGCAAAGGATCAGGGGTTTATCCCGGAGACGCAGCTGCACCAGTCCCACCGCATTTCTCTCGTCGAGACGGCGACCAATGTCGTGGTCGGCACGCGCAGCTTTCCGGGCAGCCCCCGTGACGGTCACTCCCTGAAGGAAACGTTGGTTCAGGTCGAGATCCTCACCGACCAACGCCCCAAACTTGCTGTCATCGATCGCGGTTTCAGAGGGTCAGGACGAAGACAAGGCCCGCGTCCTGCACAGCGGCATCCGCTGCGCAGGACGCTCAAGCTGATTGTCGACCCCAGCCGCCGCAGTGCCATCGAAGCTGAAATCGGCCACAGGAAAACCGACAGACGCCTCACCAGATGCCCGCTGAAAGGCACGACCAGGATGCCCTCTTTCAGGAAATCACTCATCGTCCGCTTCACGGTACTTTCGCCCAGCTCGGTGTGGCGCTGGATCGTGCCCTTGGAGCACCAGAGGCCCGAGCCATCATCGCTCGCCTTGTCGGCCAGGAACATGATGATCTGCTTGCGCGCGGCGCTGCCAAAGCGGCGTTCGGCGCATTCGTTCGCGACGCGCCAGCTCATTCCGGGGCCTCAAGTTGTACAGGTTTTGTACAGAAATCCCGTCTGCAGCGCCCGAAAGCCCGGGAAATCAAACGGGCGTTTCCGCGGCTGCTTTCACAAGCCCCTGACAAAACGCCATATTTTATTGGGTTTTCTGGTGACCCCGAGTGGATTCGAACCACCAACCTGCCCCTTAGGAGGGGGCTGCTCTATCCAGTTGAGCCACGGGGCCACGGTCCCCTTATCGCGGGCAATTGCGCGCCATGCAACCGCAATGAAAACGAGGGGACCGTTGATGGACGGGTGCGGTCGTTCCGCATGGATCCGGGCGTTCGCAACTGTTGCGGAACCCGGCAGGCGCCGGGCGGTTATCGCTAACAACCCCAGATCGCGGCGCTTGCGCAGGGGAAAGTTTTGGCGCTAAACCTTGTGAAAGCCCCATCGAAAGGTGCCCAGCGTGTCCCGTTCTCCCACAGATTCCCGCCGAACCCTGACGCTGCGCGATGTTTCCGAAGCCTCGGGTGTATCGGAAATGACGGTCAGCCGCGTGCTGCGCAACCGGGGCGATGTGTCCGATGCCACGCGGGAAAAGGTGCTCGAGGCGGCGAAGGCGCTGGGATATGTGCCCAACAAGATCGCAGGCGCGCTTGCCTCGCAGCGGGTCAACCTGGTGGCGGTGATCATCCCGTCACTGTCGAACCTGGTCTTCCCCGAGGTTCTGACGGGGATCTCGAAAGAACTGGAAGATACCGGGCTGCAGCCGGTGGTCGGGGTCACCAACTACTCGTTGGAAAAGGAAGAGACGGTTCTTTACGAAATGCTGTCCTGGCGCCCCTCGGGGGTGATCATCGCGGGGCTGGAACATACGGATGCGGCGCGCGCCATGCTGGAAAACGCGGGCATTCCGATAGTCGAGATCATGGATGTCGATGGCAAGGGCATCGATTCCGTCGTCGGCATCTCGCATCGCCGGGCGGGGTTGAAGATGGCCGAGGCGATCATTGCCGCCGGATACCGCCGCATCGGCTTTCTGGGCACGAAGATGCCCGAGGATCACCGCGCGCGCAAACGTCTGGAAGGCTTCAAAGAGGGGCTGGAGGCCGCGGGCCTGTCCCTGGCCGATCAGGAATTCTATGCCGGCGGGTCGGCGCTTTTGAAGGGGCGCGAGATGACCGAAGCGATCCTGAGGCGCAGCCCCGACCTTGATTTCCTGTATTATTCCAATGACATGATCGGTGCGGGTGGGCTTTTGTGGTGTCTGGAAAACGGCATTGATGTGCCCAATCAGATAGGGCTTGCCGGGTTCAATGGCGTCGATCTGCTAGAGGGCCTGCCCCGCCGTCTGGCCACGATGGATGCCTGTCGGCGCGAAATCGGCCAACGCGCCGCCGCGATCATCGCGGGCCGCAGCCCATCGGGCCTGATCGGCGGCGAGATCATCGAACTGCAGCCCCTTCTGCAGCCAGGCGACACGATCCGCAAACCCTGATCGCGCGCGCAGGCCACCCGGGATCAGCGCTTGGCATTCCAGCTGATCGAATTGTACTGGCGGGTATAGAATTCCCCCATCAGGCCAATGACCATGAAGGCCAGCCCGACGTAAAGCGGGTAGCTCACCGATGAAAAATGCGGGTTGTAGTTGATGAAGGTAAAGCCGCGGGCCTGATCGATCATGTGAAACAGCGGGTTCCAGTCGAACATGCCCAGCATGAAGGCGGGCAGCATGTTGGCCACGAACATCTTGCCCGAGGCGAACATATTGGCGCGGATGTAGATCAGCTGGATCACCTGCACCACATCAGGCGCCCAGGGTTTCAGCGCCATGAAGACCAGGCCCATCGCGACCCCGCTGAACCATGCCAGCAAAACCATGCCCATCGCGGCGATCGGATTTTCAATCTCGATCGGGTTGAAGCCGGCGTGATAGATGTAAAGCACCACGACCATGGACAGGATCTGCAGGTAAAGCGCGCCCAGCGCCGCCGATGCGATGGAAACGGCTGTGGTCATCGGGCCATGCTTCATCATCGGCGATGTCGACCCTTCGGCCATCGTGACGGCCGTCAGCGTCTTGGTGTGGGTCATGTAAAGGAAGATCCCGCTCATGATATACAGCAGGAAATCCCCCCGGATCGCCACGCCGCGCATCCCGAGGATGTCGAGCATGAAATAGAACACCAGCACCAACATCACCGTCTGCAGCATGTTCAGCAACAGCCCGATCACCGCGTTGCCATGCGTCTTGCGCACCGATCGCACGGTGGCGTGATAGATCAGTTCCAGCAGGGCAAAGCCCGAGCCGAGCGTGGAATTGCTGCGTCTTGCCTTGAACATCGCGTCCGGTTCCCGCCGTGAAAGGCTGCGTCTTGCCCAGTGTCGCCCGGAAAACTTGCCGTTCCCTTGACGCGCGATCATAAGGGGGGGCAACAATCATGGCAATCCGGCCGCTTGCGGCCAGGACAGGAGAGGAACATGGATCACGATCGCCTTGTCACCGTCATACGCCGTCTGGCGCTGGAAGCGGGGGACCGGATCATGCAGATCTACAATGCCCCCGATTTCGAAGTCCGCGTGAAATCCGACGCCAGCCCCGTGACCGAGGCCGATGAGGCCGCCGATGCGCTGATCTCGGAAGGGCTGGCCGAGGCCTTTCCGCAGATTGCCCTGGTGACCGAAGAACAGGCCGCCAGCCACGGCCAGACCGTCACGACCTTCCTGATCGTTGATCCGCTGGACGGAACCAAGGAATTCATCCAGCGCCGCGGCGATTTCACGGTGAACATCGCCTATGTCGAAGATGGTGTTCCGCTGCGCGGTGTCGTCTATGCCCCGGCCAAGGGGCGGCTGTTCTACACCCTGGCCGATGGACGCGCGGTCGAAGAAACCGGCCCCTTCGACAAGGACGCCATCGGCGAACAACGGCCGATCACCGTTTCGGTGCCCGACAATCGCGGGCTGATGGTCGTTGCCTCGAAATCGCACCGCGATCAGGCGACGGATGATTACATCGCGCAATATGCGGTGCGCGACATGACCTCGGCGGGATCGTCGCTGAAATTCTGCCTGGTAGCGACGGGCGAGGCCGATTTGTACCCGCGCCTTGGTCGCACCATGGAATGGGACACCGCCGCAGGCGATGCCGTGCTGCGCGGCGCAGGCGGGGAAATGGTGCGCTTTGACGACCACGGCCCCTTCACCTATGGCAAACCCGGGTTCGAAAACCCCTTCTTCATCGCCTATGCCCCCGGCGTTCTTCTGGTGAAATGATGTCCGTTCTGATCGTTATCCCCGCCCGCTATGCCTCGACCCGCTACCCGGCCAAGCCGCTGGTTGCGCTGACAGGGGCCAAGGGCGCGCAAAAGACCCTGATCCAGCGCAGCTGGGAGGCGGCGATGGCCGTCCAGGGCGCTGATCGCGTCGTCGTTGCCACCGATGATGACCGCATCGCCGATCACGCCCGGGGCTTCGGGGCGGATGTGGTGATGACCTCGCAGGCATGCCAGAACGGCACCGAACGCTGCGCCGCGGCGCTGGCGAACCTGGGGGGTGGCCATGACATCGTGGTCAACCTGCAAGGTGATGCGCCCCTGACACCCGCCTGGTTCATCGAGGATCTGGTCGCGGGCCTGCGCGCCAACCCCTGGGCCGAACTTGCCACCCCCGTTCTGCGTTGCGAAGGCGCGATGCTGGCCTCGCTGCGCGAAGATCGCGCGCAGGGGCGGGTGGGCGGCACCACGGCGGTGTTCGGTGCGGGCAACCGGGGCCTGTATTTTTCCAAAGAGGTGATCCCCTTCACCCCCACCAGCTATGGCCCCGCTGATCCGACGCCGGTGTTTCACCACGTCGGCGTCTATGCCTACCGCCCCGACACGCTGGCCGCCTACCCCACCTGGCCTGTCGGCCCGTTGGAAACCCTGGAAGGGCTGGAACAGCTGCGCTTTCTGGAAAACGGCCGCGCCGTTCTTTGCGTTGAGGTCGAGGCGCGTGGCCGCCAGTTCTGGGAATTGAACAACCCCTCGGACGTCGCCCGGATTGAGGCGATGATGGCCGAGATGGGGCTGGAATGACGCAGGCCGCTGCGGCGCGATGCAGCGTGATCATCGTATCGCGCCATCGCCCGCAGCACCTGACCCGATGCCTTGCCGGGATTGCCCAGCTTGACCATCCCGACTTTGAGGTGATCGTCGTCGCCGATGCCGCGGGCCTTGCGGCGACCGGCGACCTGCCGGTCAAGCGCGTGGCCTTCGATCAGGCCAATATCTCGGCAGCACGCAATGCCGGGCTACAGGTGGCGGCGGGCGCGGTGGTGGCCTTCATCGATGACGATGCCGTGCCCGAACCCACCTGGCTGTCCCGGCTGTGCGCGCCCTTTTCCGACCCCGCCGTTGCGGCTGCGGCGGGCTTTGTGCGGGGGCGTAACGGCCTGTCGTTCCAGTGGAAGGCGCGAACCGCCGATGCCCTGGGCCACAGCGCCCCGCTGGCGGTGGATGAAACTGCCACCACGCTGCATCGCGGCCAGCCGGGACGCGCGATCCGCACCGAAGGCACGAATTGCGCCTTTCGGCGAGATGTTCTGGCGCGCATGGGCGGGTTTGATCCGGCCTTTCGGTTCTTTCTGGACGAAACCGATGTGAACCTGCGCCTTGCCGCGACCGGGCAGATCACCGCCATCGTGCCGGGCGCACAGGTGCATCACGGCTTTGCCCCCTCGGTGATCCGCGCATCCGACCGCGCCCCACGCGACCTGCATGAAATCGGCGCCTCGACCGCGGTGTTCTGGCGCAAGCACGCAGCACCCGGGATGGATCTGTCGTTGGCAGAGCGCGCGCTGATCGCCTCGGAACGGGCGCGCTTGATCCGGCACATGGTCAGCGGCGGGCTGGAACCGCGCGAGGTGCCCCAGATCCTGCGCAGCCTGCAAGACGGCCTTCCCGACGGTCGGGTGCGACCCCTGAACACCCTGCCGCCGCTGCCCGGACCTGCGGCGCCCTTCCTGCGGTTTCCTGCCACAGCCCGCCCCGGCCGGGTGATTGCCGGGCGTATATGGCAGGCCCGTGCCCTACGCCGCGCCGCCGCCCACGCCGCAGCCGAGGGCGCAATCGTGACCCTGATCCTGCTGGAACCCTCGGCGCGGCCGCATCGGATGCGCTTTGACCCGGCCGGATACTGGGAACAGCGCGGCGGCATCTGGGGCCCGGCGGATCGGCAGGAACCACGGCTTCGGATGATCGGCTTTGGCGCGCGCATCCGGCAGGAAACCGCCCGCATCGCCGCCCTGCGCCCGGTTCAGGCGAAACCGGCATAAATTTGCCAAAGTCCTGAAATATCCGGTCGTCAAGCCGCCGCAAACCCCGCCGCCCATTCACCGCGTTCATGGGCAACTATTGAGTTTGCGGCACGTTCCAGACTAATGTCCGGCCGCCCGGGCCTTTTGCCCGGCCTTGATAGGTGAATTATGAAACGCAAGGTCACGAAAGCGATCTTTCCTGTTGCGGGGCTTGGCACCCGCTTCCTTCCCGCCACGAAAGCGATCCCGAAAGAGATCATGACGCTGGTTGACCGCCCCCTGATCCAATATGCGATCGACGAGGCACGCGCCGCCGGCATCAAGGAATTCATCTTTGTCACCTCGCGCGGGAAATCGGCACTTGAGGATTATTTTGACGTGGCGCCGGAACTGGAATCCGCGCTGCGCAAATCCGGCAAGACGGCGCTGCTGGAAACCCTGAAAACCACGAACATGGATTCCGGCACCATCGCCTATGTCCGCCAGAACCAGCCGCTGGGCCTTGGCCATGCAGTCTGGTGCGCCCGCCGGCTGGTTGGCAACGAACCCTTCGCCGTGATCCTGACCGATGACGTGATCGCGGCCGAAAAGCCCTGCCTGCAGCAGATGATGGAAGCCTATGCCGAAACCGGCGGCAGCATGGTCGCCACGATGGAAGTGCCGCGCGAAAAGACCTCGTCCTACGGGATTCTGGATGTCGCAAACGACATGGGCGCCATCGTCGAGACACGGGGCATGGTGGAAAAGCCCAAGCCCGAAGATGCGCCGTCGAATCTGGCGGTGATCGGCCGCTATATCCTGACACCCAATGTCATGCAGCATCTGCACAAGATGAAGACCGGCGCGGGCGGCGAAATTCAGCTGACCGACGCCATCGCCGCGGAAATCGCCGCGGGCGACAAGGTCTATGGCTATCGCTTCCGCGGCCAGCGCTATGACTGTGGCTCGAAAGCGGGGTTCCTGCAGGCAACCGTCGCCTTCGGCCTTGCGCGTGAAGATCTTCGGGATGAATTCTCGGATTACCTGTCGGACCTGATGTCGATGCGTTCTGCGGCCGAGTGACCGGATGACAGATCACGTTCTGGTCACGGGCGGGGCGGGCTACATCGGCTCGCATGCCTGCAAGGCGTTGAAGGCGGCGGGCTATGTGCCCGTCACCTTCGACAACCTGTCCACCGGCTGGCGCGAGGCGGTGAAGTTCGGCCCCTTCGAGGAAGGCTGCCTGACCGACCGCGCGCGCCTGGATGAGGTGTTCGCCCGCTGGAAGCCCGTCGCGGTGATGCATTTCGCCGCGCTCAGCCTGGTGGGTGAATCGATGAAGGACCCGGGCAAATACTGGCGCGGGAATGTGCTGGCCTCGCTGAACCTGATCGAGGCGGCCTGCGCGGCGGGGTGCCTGGATTTCATCTTCTCCTCGACCTGCGCGACCTATGGCGATCAGGACGGCGTAATCCTGGATGAAACCACCCGTCAGGCGCCGATCAACGCCTATGGCGCATCGAAACGCGCGATCGAGGACATGCTGGCCGATTTCGCCGGATCGCACGGCCTGCGCCATGTGATCTTTCGCTATTTCAACGTGGCCGGCGCCGATCCCGAGGCCGAGGTGGGCGAATTTCATCAGCCGGAAACCCATCTGATCCCGCTGATGCTGGACGCGATCGACGGCAAGCGCCCAGCGCTGACCATCTTTGGCACCGATTATCCCACACCCGATGGCACCTGCATCCGCGACTATGTCCATGTCTGCGACCTGGCCGATGCCCATGTGCTGGGGCTGGAATGGCTGCGGGCGGGCAAGGGATCGTCGGTGTTCTGCCTGGGCTCGGGCAAGGGGTTTTCTGTGCGCGAGGTGATCGACCAATCTGCCGCCGTCACCAACCGCGCCGTTCCGATCACCGAAGGCGCGCGGCGGCCCGGCGATGCGGCGGTGCTGGTTTCGGGGTCCACCCGGGCCGAACGTGACCTGGGCTGGCGGCCGAAACGGTCGGACCTGCGCACCATGATCGCCGATGCCTGGCGCTGGCATCAGGCCGGCGGATATGGGCGCTAGGCCAGCCTCACGGCTGCTGGACATCACGCGGCTTGTGTCGCGTGTGGGCCAAGGCCCGCTGACGGGTGTCGACCGGGTCGAGGCCGCCTACCTTCGGGCTCTGCGCGCAGCGCCAGTGCCGCTGTATCTGCTGTGCCGCACCGCCTATGGCTTTCTGCTGCTGCCCGGGGCGACGGCGGAATTCCTGTTTGCCGGGCTCAGCGCCCCGGACACACTGCCCCGTGCCGGCCTGATCGACCGGCTGCGCGGGCGCGGCGGGCCGCGCCCCCGGCTTGAGGCGGGGCTGCGCGCGCGGGCCCTGGCGCGCGCACCCCATGCGCGGCTGGCCGCCCTGGTGGGGCGCAACCTGCCCGCGCCGGTCAGCTATATCAACGTGGGCCAGACCACGGCGCGCCCGAACACGCTGGCGCGGCTAAAGCGGGTGCCCGGCCTGCACATCGCGGTGATGATCCACGACACCATCCCGCTCGATTTCCCGCAATTCGCCAGCAGGTCCGAGCCCGAAAGGTTCCGCGCCGCGTTCGACGCCGTTCTGGCCCATGCCGATCTGGTGATCTGCAATTCCAACGCCACCGCCGCCGACGTCAGGCGCCATGCGCGCGGCCGAACCCCACCGCTGCTGGTGGCGCATCTGGGGCTTGATGTGCCACAGCCTGCCCCCGATCTGGTGCCCGCCGATCTTGACCTGCTGCCGCAGTATTTCGTCACCATCGGCACGATCGAGCCGCGCAAGAACCACGCCCTGCTGCTGGACGTGTGGGAAGACCTGCTAACCCGGATGCCCGCGGATCAGGCGCCGCGCCTGCTGGTCCTGGGCCGGCGCGGTTGGCGCAACCAGGCGCTGTTCGAACGGCTGGACACGGCGCCCTATATGGGCCGGGTCGTGCATGAACTGCCCGACCTGCCCGATGGCGCGGTTGCCAGCCTGCTGACCGGCGCGCGCGCCCTGCTGGCCCCCTCGTTGGCCGAGGGGTTCGGCCTGCCCACACTTGAGGCGGCAGCGCTTGGCACCGCCGTGATCGCAACGCCACTGCCCGCAACAAAAGAACTGTTGGGCGCGGCAGCCATTTACCCCGAATCACCGGATCGATATGCTTGGGGCGCGGAACTCCTTCGGATGATCAGCCAGGGACCACAGGATCAACCTGATCATGGCACAATCGTCGTGCCCAGTTGGGAAGACCATTTCAACAAGGTCTTTACCTTGATCTGACAAGATGTTCCGCGTGTGAATGTGCCGTATCGGTTCGAAAGGGTGTGGTTGCGTATCAGGGAAAAATATCGCCTGCGGCTTCGGCGCAAGCGTCTTTTGATCCGCGCTTTCCGGAAAAGGCGTGAACTGACCGCTTTTTGCGACCGCACCGCGATGATCGCGCGCAAGGATATCCTGCTGTTCGCCACCCTTCGCAACGAACGCATCCGCCTGCCCTATTTCCTGGATTATTACCGCGGTCTTGGGATCGGGCATTTCCTGATCGTCGACAACGCGTCAGAGGATGGCAGCGCAGACTATCTGGCGCAGCAGCCCGACGTCTCGGTCTGGCGGACGCAGGCCAGCTATCGGCGCGCGCGGTTCGGGATGGACTGGATGAACCGGCTGTTGCGCAGATACGGCACGGGTCACTGGACGCTGACGGTCGATCCGGACGAATTCTTCATCTACCCCTTCTGCGATACCCGCCCGCTTGAAGCGCTGACCGACTGGCTGGATACCTACGACATCCGGTCCTTTCCGGCGATGCTGGTGGACATGTATCCCAAGGGCCCGGTCGATGCCGTCCCCTATGCCGAAGGCCAAAACCCGTTTGAGATTGCCTGCTGGTTCGACAGCGGGAACTACATGATCTCAAAGAACCCAAAATTGCAGAACCTGTGGATACAGGGCGGGCCGCGCGCGCGCGTGTTCTTTTCCGACCGGCCCGCCGAGGCGCCCTCGCTGAACAAGATCCCGCTGGTGAAGTGGGAACGCGGTTTTGTCTATGTCAGTTCAACCCATTCGCTTTTGCCGCGCGGGCTTAATGCGGTTTATGACGAATGGGGCGGCGAAAAGGCCAGCGGTTGCCTGTTGCATGCCAAGTTTCTGTCGACGCTGACCGACAAGGTCACCGAAGAACTGACCCGCAAGCAGCATTTTGCCGGATCGCGCGAATACCGCGCCTATGCCGAACGGATACCGGAAAGGCCGGACCTGTGGTGCAAGTGGTCCGAGAAATACATCAACTGGCGCCAGCTGGAAATTCTGGGCCTGATGTCCAAGGGCAACTGGGCATGAGGGCGCGCGGATGACCGTCGGCTTCATCATGATGTGCCACACGGCCCTGAACCGTGCCGCCCAGGTCGCCCGCCATTGGGCCGAAGGCGGCGCGCCGGTGGTCATCCATGTCGATCAACGCGTCCCCGCGCCCGAATTCGCCGCCTTTGCCGAAAGCCTGGCCGATCTGGCCATCGTCAGCTTTTCGCAACGGTATCGCTGTGAATGGGGCACCTGGTCGCTTGTCGCGGCCGCGCAATCCGCCGCCGAAGACATGCTGGCCCGCCACGCCAATGTGCGCCATGTCTTTCTTGCCTCGGGGTCCTGCCTGCCCCTGCGCCCGCTAGAGGAATTGCGCGCCTATCTTGATGCCCGGCCCTATACCGATTTCATCGAAAGCGTCACCACCGCCGAGGTGGAATGGACCGTCGGCGGCATCGACATGGAACGCTTTACCCTGCGCTTCCCCTTTTCCTGGAAGAAGCGTCGGCGCCTGTTCGACGGATATGTCCGGCTGCAGCGGCGCGTGGGGTTCAGGCGCACCATCCCCAAGGGGATTGTCCCGCATCTGGGCAGCCAGTGGTGGTGCCTGACCCGCCAGACGCTGAGCGCGATCCTGCAAGACCCGGAACGCGCGCGCTTTGACCGCTATTTCCGCAAGGTCTGGATCCCGGATGAAAGCTATTTCCAGACGCTCGCCCGGCTTTATGCGACCTCGATCGAAAGCCGGTCGCTGACGCTGTCGAAATTCGACTTTCAGGGCAAACCGCACATCTTCTACGATGACCATCTGCAGCTTCTGCGCCGGTCGGACTGTTTCGTCGCGCGCAAGATCTGGCACCGGGCCGACCGGCTTTACGACACGTTCCTTGCGCCCCGCCCCCGCGCGGATGTGCTGGCCGAACCGAACCCGTCCAAGATCGACCGCCTGTTCGCCAAGGCGGTAGAACGGCGCACCCGCGGCCGGCCGGGTCTTTACATGCAAAGCCGCTTTCCCTGGCAAGACCGCGAAAATGGCAAGACCTCGGCGCCCTATTCGGTGTTTCAGGGCTTTTCCGAGCTGTTCGAAAACTTTGATGGCTGGCTGTCCAAACATGTGGGCGCGCGGGTGCATGGCCATCTGTTCGCCCCCGACCGGGCGCATTTCGCGGCCGCTGAAACCGTCTTCAACGGCGCCCTGACCGACAGCGCAACGCTGCGCGACTATGACCCCAAGGCGTTTCTGACCAACCTGATCTGGAATGCCCGCGGCGAACGGCAGTGCTTTATGTTCTCGCCCCGCGATACGCAGGCCCTGAACTGGTTCATGGCCACCGATCCGAACGCGCAGATTTCGGTCGTCACCGGGGCCTGGGCGATCCCGCTGTTTCGCGCGAACCAGAACTTTGCCACGATCCGCCGCGAAGCCGCGCGCCTGCAACAGATTGAAATCGAGCAGCTGAAGATCCTGCAATCCATGTATGTGAAGGCCCGTGTGCGGATCTGGACCCTGGCCGATTTCATCGAAAACCCGATGGAACCGCTGCAGGCCATCATCGACGAAATCAGCCCCCGCGCCCTGCGCCGGCTGACCGAGGTGCCGCAGATGGTTGACCTGACAGGCTTTGGCCGGTTCCTTCAAAACCTCAAGAATCAGGGCATGCAGCCGCGGCTGATGGGTGATTTCACGGTCAACGATGCCTTGCCCACCCAAGGCCTGCGCCGCGGGCGCCCCTATGTCGTAAAGTGATCCGATGGCGCGGTTTGAAAGCTTTGTCCTTCTGGCGGAAATGCGCACCGGGTCCAACCTGGTCGAAGCTGCCCTGAACCGCCTGCCGGGCGTGGCCTGCCACGGTGAGGCGTTCAACCCCGTGATGATCGGCTATCCTGGCACATCGGCGCTGCTGGGCCTGACCCTGCAGGAACGCGATTCCGACCCGTTTGCGTTATGGGCCCGGATCGTGGCGGCGGACGGGCTGAACGGCTGCCGCTATTTCCACGATCACGACCCGCGCATGCTGGATGCGCTGCTGTTTGATCGGTCCTGCGCCAAGATCGTGCTGACCCGCAACCCGGCCGAAAGCTATGTCAGCCTGCAGATCGCCCGCGCCACAGGGCAGTGGAAGCTGCGCGATGCCCGCAACCGCGAAGCCGCCCGCGCCCGCTTTGACCCCCAGGAATTCGAAGACCACCTTGGCATGCTGCAGGGGTTTCAGCTGCGCATCCTGCGCGCGCTGCAGATATCGGGCCAGACCGCCTTCTATCTGGATTATGAAGATGCGCAGGATCTTGGCGTGCTGAACGGGCTTGCCGCCTGGCTTGGCGTCGAGGGCCGCCTGGACAGCCTGCCCGACACGCTGGTGCCGCAGAACCCCGAGGCGCTAGAGGAAAAGGTCGAAAATTTCGCCGAGATGGAGGCCTCTCTGGCGCGGCTTGATCGGTTCAACCTGTCACGCTCCCCCAATTTCGAACCGCGGCGCGGGCCCAATGTGCCGGGCTTTGTGGCCGCTGCGGATGCGGGGCTTTTGTATATGCCGATCCGGTCGGGCCTTGATGCGTCGGTGCGAGACTGGCTGGCATCCCTAGGCGGCGTCGCGGAAGGCTTTTCGCAAAAGACCCTGCGGCAGTGGCGCCGCGCCCATCCCGGCCATCGCAGCTTTACCATCCTGCGCCACCCGCTGCTGCGCGCGTTTCTGGCCTTTGAGGCCTTCGCCGCCAATCCCGCGATGGCCGATCAGCGACAGGTTCTAGGCAAACAGTATGGCATCGACATCCCCGACGGGCAGGCGCCCGCGGCCGATCACGGCGCGGCCTTTCTGGCCTTTCTGCGCTGGCTGAAACAGAATCTGAACGCGCAGACCAGCCTGCCGGTCAACCCGCTTTGGGCCAGCCAGTCGGTGGCGCTGCAGGGGTTGGCGCAGATATCGCCGCCCGACCTGATCGCGCGCGAAGACCGGCTGGCCCACGACCTGGATTATCTGGCGCGGGCGGCCGGTGTCACCGCGCCGCCCTTTCTGGCAGAGCCTGACCCCGCAGCCCAACGTCTGGCGGAAATCTGGACCCCCGAAATGGAAAAAGCCGCACGTGAGGCCTATGCGCGCGACTTTGTCCAGTTCGGTTTCACGGATTGGCAGGCTCAGGCGAGCTGAACGCCGGTCGCATCGGTCAGCACCGCATGCAGCGCGGCAGGGTCGCTGTTGGCGCGCAGCTTGGCGCAGGTTTCGCTGTTGCGCATCGTGCGCGACACCAGCGCCAGCGCCTTCAGATGTTCCACCCCGGAATCCTTGGGCGCGAACAACGAAAACACAAGGTCCACCGGCTGGCGGTCCACCGCGTCGAAATCCAGCGGCTTTTCCAGCCGCAGAAACACGCCGACGACCTGGCCCAGCCCATGCAGGCGGGCATGCGGCAGGGCAACGCCATGCCCCACGCCCGTCGGCCCAAGGCTTTCGCGTTCCTGCAGCGCATCCACTGTTTCGGGCGCATTCAGCCCGTAGACTGAATGCGCGATTTCACCAAGATCCTGAAAAAGGCGCTTCTTGCTCGTGACATGTGCCAAGACCTTTACGGCCGCCGGCTTGAGCAGATTGGAAAGTTCCATGAGTCCTGTCACTTCCGCGCCCGATGCAGGCGCTTATTTGCTGTTGCGCGGGTCGATCCAGCCCACATTGCCATCATCGCGGCGGTGGACAACATTGACACCGCCATGTTTTTCATTGCGGAAGACAAGCAGCGGCGCACCGGCCAGTTCCATCTGCATCACCGCCTCGCCGACCGACAGGGTGGGAACCTTGGCTTCCATCTCGGCGACGATGACGGGGGCCAGGCTGGTGCCGTTGTGCTCTGTCTCATCTTCTTCTGCGGCGAGCACATACATCCCCGCCGGGCCGAATTCAACAGGCTCTACCCGGTCGCGGTGATGGTCCTTCAGGCGGCGCTTGTGGCGGCGCATCTGCTTGTCCATCTTTTCGCGGCAGGATTCGAAGGCGGCATAGATTTCCGTCGCGTGCCCCTTGGCCGTCGCGGTCAGGCCGGTGGACAGGTGCACCGTCGCTTCGCAAAGATATTCATGCGCATTGCGCGAGAACACCACGATCGCATCCGTCGGGCGCTGGGCATATTTTTCCACCGTCTCGCCCAGTTCGGATTTGACATGGGTTTGCAGCGCTTCACCGACGTCAAGCTGTTTTCCGCTGATCTGGTAACGCATGGCTTCTCCTTCACGTGTATGGCCAAGCCCGAGCCTTGCATGGCGCGGATTTCGGACCGGTTAAATTCGGAAAGGGCGTGATCCGTGCAATGCCTGACGGGTGCCGGGAATCGTGCGGCGCGGTCGCTCTGGCAAGGGGGCGGTGTTCACGCATTTGTCTTATTTGGGAACGGATCGGCGGGGGTGTCAACGGCCATCCTTCGCCGCAGCGCGGAACCCTGCCGTCAGATGATGCGGAAGTTCTGCCCCAGATAGACCCGGCGGACGTTTTCGTCGCGCACGACCTCTTCGGTGGTGCCCGACATCAGCACCTTGCCGTCGTGCAGGATATAGGCGCGGTCGACGATTTCCAGCGTTTCGCGCACGTTATGGTCGGTGATCAGCACCCCGATGCCGCGGTCCTTCAGCTGCGCGACAAGGTGGCGGATCTCGGCGACGGCGATCGGATCGACGCCGGCGAAGGGTTCATCCAGCAGCAGGTATTTCGGGTCCGCCGCAAGGCAGCGCGCAATTTCGACGCGGCGCCGTTCGCCCCCCGACAACGCCAGCGCCGGGGCCTGCCGCAGGTGGCCGATGGAAAAATCGCCCAGCAATTCCTCTAACCGTTCGCGCCGTTTGTGGGGTTCGGGCACGGCGATTTCCAACACCGCCATGATGTTGCCCTCAACCGACAGGCCGCGGAAGATTGAGGCCTCTTGCGGCAGATAGCCGATGCCCAGCTTGGCACGGCGATACATCGGCAGCGCGGTCACATCGCGCCCGTCAATCAGCACCTGCCCGGAATCAGGCGGGATCAGGCCGGCGATGTTGTAAAAACATGTGGTCTTGCCCGATCCGTTCGGCCCCAGCAGGGCCACGACCTCGCCCCGGTTCAGATCCAGCGAGACATCGCGGATCACCGGCCGCCGCCGATAGCTTTTGCGCAGGCCGATGACGCGCAGGCCGCCATCGCCCGGCGCAAGGCGCAGATCGGGCGCGGGGGCCATCAATTGCCCCCCGGCTGCAGGATCGTGCGGACGCGGCCATCCATCTGGCCGGTGCCATTGTTCAGATCGACCGTCAGCCGCTGGCCCGACATCACGTTGACCCCCTGCGTCAGCAGAACGTTGCCGGTCATCGTGACCCGGCCTGCCGCCACCTCATAGATCGCTTCGGCAGATTCGGCCGCGTCGCTGGCCGATACCAGCGTCACCCCGCCCGTGGCATGCAGCCGGTCGATCCGGCTGTTGTCGTTGTCCACATAATCCACCACCACCGTCTCGGCCTGCAGGCGCATGTCGCCCTGGGCCACGATGACATTGCCGGTGAATGTGGCGGTGCCGTCGGTTTGATCGACCGCGAATGTGTCCGAAACGATCTCGACCGGGGCGGTCGTATCGGCCTTGATGCCGCCAAAGGCCAATTGCTGCGCCGCCGCGGCAAGCGGGGCAAGGCACAGGCAGAGGGCAAGGGTCTGGATCAGGCGGCGCATCGGAACCTCATTTCTCGGGCAGGTATATCAGCTTGACGCCATCCTTGAAAACAAGCTGATGCGTCACGCCCCCGTCATTCGACATCAGCGTCATGGAACCGGCCTCGATCTTGCCCAGCGGCGATTGCGCCTGCACCGGGCCGGGCGCGACCATCTCGGAGCGGTCGGTGCGCGCCTCAAGGCGCTGGGTGGTCAGCAGATAGCCGGTCGAGGTTTCGATCCGCACCCCGTCCGACAGAATCACGCGCCCCGCCGACGGGTCGATCCGCCCCGACAGCGAAAACAGGTCCGCCACCAGCCCGCCCGCAGTTTCCATATGCGCCAGAAGTTTCGCGGCACTGGCCCCCGGACCGCCATCGGGATCGGGGCGCGCGGTTTCGGCGGTGATGCTTAACGCGGCGCCATCCTCGGTCATGCCGGCGAACTGGGGGGCCGTGACGCGCTGTTCGCGGGCCAGTTCCTCGACATTGATGCGCGCATAGGGAATGGCGGCGGTGGGGTCCACGCGTTCCGCCAGCAGGAACAGGGTCGACAACAGCGCAAGCGCGGCCAGCGGCAGGGCGATCTTGGCGCCTGCCACCAACCACGAATGGCCGTTGTCATAGGCGGTCATCAGGCCACCCCAGCGCGCAGGCAATCGTGGATGTGCAAGATGCCGACCGGCTGGCCATCACCTTCGGGCGCCACGACGAACAGGCAGGTGATCTTGCGCTCATTCATCACCGCGACGGCCCGTTCCGCCAGCGCACCGGGGTCGATGGTGCGCGGATCGCGCGTCATCACCTGGGCGGCGGTATGGGACAAAAGCCCCTCCATGTGGCGGCGCAGGTCGCCATCGGTGATGATGCCGGTCAGCCGCCCCGCCGGATCGGTTACCCCCACCACGCCAAAGCCCTTGCGGCTGATTTCCAGCAGCGCCTCGCCCATCGGTGTGGCCTCATCGACCAGCGGCATCTGCAGATGCATCAGATCGGCCACCCGTGCCAGCCGCGCACCCAGCTTGCCGCCGGGATGGAAGGTGCGGAAATGTTCGGGCGTGAAGCTGCGATGTTCCATCAGCGCCACCGCCAGCGCATCGCCCAGCGCCAGTGTCATCGTGGTAGAGGTGGTGGGCACGATCCCCGACCCGCAGGCCTCGGCCGCCTGCGGCAGCACGATCCCCACATCGGATTGCCGCAACAGGGTCGATTCCGCGCGGCTGGCCACCCCGATCAGCGGGATCGAAAAGCGGCGCGTATGGGCGATGATATCCGACAGTTCCGGCGTTTCGCCGGAATTCGACAGAACCAGCGCCACGTCGTCCTGCGTCACCATGCCCAGATCGCCATGGCTGGCCTCGGCGGGATGGACGAATTGCGCGGGCGTCCCGGTCGAGGCCAGCGTCGCCGCGATCTTGCGCCCGATATGGCCCGATTTGCCCATGCCCGACACGATGACGCGACCCCGCGCCTTCAGGATCAGTTCGACCGCGCGGGCGAAACTGTCGTCCAGCGTCTGGGCAAGCTGCGCCAGGCCTTCGGCCTCAATGCCGATCACGCGGCGTGCGGTGGCCAGATAATCAGTGGTGGAAGATGTCATTCGGTTCCTCCCATCCCAAAAGGTCCAGCTGGGCGCGCGTGGGCAGGAAATCGAAACAGGCCTGCGCAAGCCCGGTGCGCCCTTCACGCGCCAGGCGCGTTTCCAGTTCCGCTTTCAGCCGGTGCAGATGCAGCACGTCCGAGGCCGCATATTCCATCTGCGCCGGGGTCAGTTCATCGGCACCCCAGTCCGAGGTCTGCTGTTGCTTGGAAATATCCACCCCGACCAGTTCCTGCAGCAGGTATTTCAGGCCATGCCGGTCGGTGAAGGTGCGCACCATTCTTGACGCGATCTTGGTGCAAAAGACCGGGGCCGTGACAACGCCAAAGGCTGCGTAAAGTGCGGCGATGTCGAACCGGGCGAAATGGAACAGCTTGACCGTGTCCGGATCGGCCAGCATCCGGCACAGGTTCGGCGCCTGGGTCTGGCCCTTGGCGATCTTGACCAGATGGGCGTTGCCATCGCCCGAAGACAGTTGAACCAGGCACAGCCGGTCGCGGCGCGGGTCAAGGCCCATCGTTTCGGTGTCGATGGCCACGACGGGGCCCAGATCCAGACCTTCGGGAAGGTCGTGCTTGTGCAGATATACGGTCACTTCAAACCCCTGGCTGCGAGGGGTCCGGCGCCCGGGACGGCAACCCCCGCCGTGATGGCCCTTTCGGGCCGATGTCTCCGGTCAGTCCGGCACTGCTGGCGCGCACCACTGGCCGCGCCCGGATGGCTTGCTTGTAGGCGCCGCCCGCAGGCGCGTCAACGACGCCACGCGGGCGACAGGGCTGGACAAGCCGGCATTAAGGCCCATCTTTGCCCCTGAACCACCACCCGCCCCGCCGCGCAGGAGAGGATGATGACACCCTACGCCAAAACCCCCGACGCCCTTGCAGCGCTTAGCCCCGAACAATTCCGCGTGACACAGCTGAACGGCACCGAACGGCCCGGCACCGGCGAATATCTGCACAACGACGCGCCCGGCCTTTACGTCGATGTCGTGTCGGGTGAGCCGCTTTTCACCTCGGCCGACAAATTCGAATCGGGCTGCGGCTGGCCCAGCTTTACCCGCCCTGCCGCGCCGGCCCATGTGCGCGAACTGACCGATACCAGCCACGGCATGATCCGGACCGAGGTCCGTTCAACCCACGGCGACAGCCATCTGGGCCATGTCTTTCCCGATGGACCCCGCGACCGGGGGGGGCTGCGTTATTGCATCAATTCGGCCGCGCTGCGCTTTGTCCCGCTGCAGGATATGGAGGCCGCGGGCTATGGCGATTATGTCGATCTTGTCAGGGGGACCACGAAATGACCGAGGAACGCGCCGTTCTGGCGGGGGGATGTTTCTGGGGTATGCAGGATCTGATCCGCAAGCGCCCCGGCGTGATCCGCACCCGGGTGGGATATAGCGGGGGCGATGTGCCCAATGCCACCTACCGCAACCACGGCACCCATGCCGAGGCGATCGAGGTGGTCTTTGATCCCGCGCGCCTGAGCTATCGGGAATTGCTGGAATTCTTCTTCCAGATCCACGATCCGACCACACCCAACCGGCAGGGCAATGATCTTGGCCCGTCCTATCGTTCGGCGATCTACTATGCCGATGAGACGCAAAAGCGCATCGCGCTGGACACGATCACCGATGTGAACGCCTCGGTGCTGTGGCCCGGCAAGGTGGTGACCGAGGTAGAGCCGGCAGGTGATTTCTGGCAGGCAGAGCCGGAACATCAGGATTATCTGGAACGCCACCCGAACGGCTATACCTGCCACTTCCCGCGCCCCGGCTGGGTCTTGCCCAGGCGCGCGGCCGAGTGATCAAGCAACCCGGCCCACGCACCCACGCGCGGGCCGGATCGGCGTTCAGCGGTTCAGCAGATAGCTGACGATCCGTTCGGCGGCCTCTTCGGCGGTCATGCTGACGGTATCAACCTCGATCTCGGCCTGTTCGGGCGGCTCATAGGGGCTGTCAATGCCGGTAAAGTTCTTCAGCGCGCCGGCACGGGCCTTTTTGTAAAGACCCTTCACGTCGCGGGCCTCGGCCACCGCTAGCGGGGTGTTGACGAAAACTTCGATGAATTCGCCTTCGGGCATCAGCTCGCGCACCATCCGCCGTTCCGACCGGAAGGGTGAAATGAAGGCCGTCAGAACGATCAGCCCGGCATCCGCCATCAGGCGCGCCACCTCGCCGACGCGGCGGATGTTTTCCACCCGGTCGGCATCGGTGAAGCCCAGATCGCGGTTCAACCCGTGCCTGATGTTGTCGCCATCCAGCAGGAAGGAATGCTTGCCCAGCGCGTAGAGCTTTTTTTCCACCAGGTTGGCGATCGTCGACTTGCCGGAACCGGACAGGCCGGTGAACCAGACCACCTTGGGCGATTGGTTTTTTTGCGCGGCATGGGCCTGACGGTCGATTTCCAACGCCTGCCAGTGGATGTTCTGGCTGCGCCGCAGGGCGAAATGGATCATCCCGGCCGCGACCGTGGCATTGGTAATCCGGTCGATCAGGATGAAGCCGCCCAGATCGGGGTTCGCGGTATAGGCCTCAAACGGAATCGGACGGTCGGTCGAAATATTGCACACCCCGATCGCGTTCAGCCCCAGCGTCCGCGCCGCCAGATGTTCCAGCGTGTTGACGTTGATTTCGTATTTCGGCTCGGTCACGCTGGCGGTCACGGTCTGGGTGCCCAGTTTCAGCAGATAGGGCCGGCCCGGCAGCATCTCGGCCTCGGCCATCCAGACCAGCGTGCATTCGAACTGATCGGCGACCTCGCAGGGTTCATCGGCCTGCACGATGACATCGCCGCGCGAACAGTCGATTTCATCGGCAAATGTCAGCGTGACCGATTGCCCCGCCACCGCCTGATCCAGATCGCCATCAAAGGTGACGATGGATTTGACGGTCGAGGTCTTGCCCGAGGGCAGCACCCGGATCGCATCGCCCGGTCGGATCGTGCCGGCCCCGATCTGCCCGGCAAAGCCGCGGAAATCGAGGTTGGGGCGATTCACCCATTGCACCGGCATGCGGAAGGCATAGTCCTGCATCCGCGCATCATTGACCGGCGCCTCTTCCAGATGGGCCAGAAGCGTCGGCCCCTGATACCAGGGCATATTGGCGCTATGCGCCACGATATTGTCGCCCTTCAGCCCGGAAATCGGGATCGGCAGGAACGATTCCATCCCGATCTGCTGGGCAAAATGCGAATAATCCGTAACGATTTCATAGAACCGTTCCTGGGAATAGCCCACAAGATCCATCTTGTTGATCGCCAGCACCACATTGCGGATGCCCAGCAGATGAACCAGATAGCTGTGCCGCCGCGTCTGCGTCAGAACGCCCTGACGCGCATCGATCAGGATCACCGCCAGATCCGCGGTCGAAGCCCCGGTGACCATGTTGCGCGTGTATTGTTCATGGCCCGGCGTGTCGGCCACGATGAACTTGCGCTTGTCGGTGGCAAAGAAGCGGTAGGCCACGTCAATGGTAATGCCCTGTTCGCGTTCCGCCGCCAGCCCGTCGACCAGCAGGGCAAAGTCGATGTCACCGCCCTGGGTGCCCACCGCCTTGCTGTCCTTTTCCAGCGAGGCCAGCTGATCTTCAAAGATCATCTTGCTGTCATACAGCAGCCGCCCGATCAGCGTGGACTTGCCATCATCGACCGAGCCGCAGGTGATGAAGCGCAGCATGGTCTTGTGCTGGTGTTGTTCCAGATAGGCGTCGATATCCTCGGCGATCAGCCGGTCGGCGACATAGGCGGGGGACTTGGGGGTCAGATCGGCGGTCATCAGAAATACCCCTCTTGCTTCTTCTTCTCCATGCTGGCGGCCTGATCGTGGTCAATGGCGCGGCCCTGACGTTCCGATGTGGTGGTCAGCAACATTTCCTGAATCACCTCGGGCAGGGTGGCGGCGGTGGATTCAACCGCGCCGGTCAGCGGATAGCAGCCCAGCGTGCGGAACCGGATCGACCGCATCTGCGGCACCTCGCCCGGGGCCAGCGGGAAGCGGTCGTCATCGACCATCAGCAACAGCCCGCCCCGTTCCACCACCGGGCGCGGCTGCGAGAAATACAGCGGCACGATTTCAATGCCTTCCAGGTGGATGTATTGCCAGATGTCCAGCTCGGTCCAGTTCGACAGCGGAAAGACGCGGATCGATTCGCCCTTGGCCTTGCGGGTATTGTAAAGTTTCCACAACTCCGGGCGCTGGTTCTTGGGGTCCCAGCGGTGGTTGGCCGAGCGGAACGAGAACACCCGTTCCTTCGCGCGGGATTTTTCCTCATCCCGCCGCGCGCCGCCGAAGGCCACGTCGAAATTGTATTTCGTCAGCGCCTGTTTCAGACCGTCGGTCTTCCACATGTCGGTATGCAGGCTGCCGTGGTCAAAGGGGTTGATCCCCTGTTCCAGCGCCTCGGGGTTCTGGTGGATGATCAGCTCCATCCCCGCATCGTGCGCGGCCTTGTCGCGCAGCTCATACATCGCGCGGAACTTCCAGGTCGTATCCACATGCAACAGCGGGAAGGGCGGCGGCGCTGGATAGAACGCCTTTTTCGCCAGATGCAGCATGCAGGCCGAATCTTTGCCGACCGAATACAGCATCACCGGGTTGTCGGCATTGGCCACAACCTCGCGCAGGATGTGGATGCTTTCGGCCTCAAGCCGTTGCAGATGGGTCAGCGTTTGCTGGCTGACCGGCGGGCGTTCATCAAATGTCATCGGCATCTTCCGCAAACGTGCATTTTGCGTGCAGGGCTTCGCAGATTTCCCCCCGCCTTCCAAGGAATAATTCCCGCCAGACGGGTGTCGCAGCCGGTTTTCGCGCCCTTTTGCAGGGCAGATATTCCCCGGCGCCATGCAAAGGCGAAACACGGGTTCCGATGGCTTTGCACGGCGGGGCGCGGCGTTTGGCCCGGCGCCCGCCGCCCGGAAAGACGGCCCGATTTGTGCCGCGGCGTCGATCCGGAATAAAAAACGAAAAAACCGCGCGGTTTGCACCGCGCGGTTTTTTTATGGTGCCCAGGAGAGGACTCGAACCTCCACGCCTTGCGGCACACGGACCTGAACCGTGCGCGTCTACCAATTCCGCCACCTGGGCAGGTGTCGTGAGGGGCGATTTACAGAGCCGCCGTGACAGTGTCAACGGGGGTTGTGCAAGATTTTTTGTGCAGCGATCCGCCACCCCCCCTTTGCCCTTGTTCCGCTTGGGCCTTGGCGCTAATCAGGGGGCGGATTTTCGGGAACGAAAGGCAGTCTGCCATGACGAAGCTGGTCACGATCTACGGCGGTTCGGGGTTTGTCGGGCGCTATATTGCGCGCCGGATGGCGAAAGAGGGTTGGCGCGTCCGCGTCGCCGTGCGCCGCCCGAATGAGGCGCTTTTCGTCAAACCCTATGGCGCGGTCGGCCAGGTGGAACCCGTTCTGTGCAATATCCGTGATGATGCCAGCGTCCGGGCCGCGATGCGCGGCGCGGATGCGGTGGTCAATTGCGTGGGCATCCTGGTCAACGAAGGCCGCAACAAATTTGACGCCGTGCAGGCCGAAGGTGCCGGCCGGGTTGCGCGGATCGCAGCCGAAACCGGCGTGCCGCGGCTTGTGCAGATTTCCGCGATCGGCGCGGATGCCGGGTCCGAAAGCGCCTATGCCCGCACCAAGGCCGATGGCGAAGCCGCCGTGCTGGCCGCCTATCCCGATGCGGTCATCCTGCGCCCGTCAATCATCTTCGGACCCGAGGATGGCTTTTTCAACCGCTTCGCCGGCATGACCCGCTTTGGCCCGATCCTGCCGGTCGTGGGCGCCGGGACGCGGTTCCAGCCGGTCTATGTGGACGATGTCGCCCGCGCCGCCGTTGCCGGCGTTCTGGGCACCGCCAGCCCCGGCATCTATGAACTGGGCGGCCCGGATGTGCGCAGCTTCCGCGATCTGATGGCGGACATGCTGAAGGTCATCAACCGTCGCCGGCTGGTGATCAATACCCCGTTCTTCGCGGCCTCGATCATTGGCGGCCTGTTCGATTTCATCCAGTTCATCACCGGCGGTCTTGTCACAAACCGGGTGCTGACCCGCGATCAGGTGAAAAACCTGCGGACCGACAACGTCGTGGCCGAAGGTGCCCGTGGCTTTGCCGATCTGGGCATCACGCCCACGCCGATGGCGGCGGTTCTGCCCGACTATCTGTGGCGGTTCCGCCCCAGCGGGCAATATGACGCAATCCATGCCTCGGCCAAGAACCTGCGCAAGCCGTCCTGAATGGAACAGGCCACGCTTGTCGCGGCGCTTCTGGGTTTTCTTGAAGGGCTGACCGAGTTCATTCCCGTGTCTTCGACCGGGCACGTTCTGCTGGCCGGGCATTTCCTGGGGTTTGAAAGCACCGGGCGCGCCTTTGAGGTGGTGATCCAGCTGGGCGCCATTCTCGCGATCCTAGGGGTCTATGCCAAACGCCTGATCGAGGTGTTCGGCGCCGCCCCCCGCGACCCCGCCGCCCGGCGTTTCATCCTGTCGGTTCTGCTGGCCTTCCTGCCGTCTGTCGTGATCGGGGTGATGGCACATGGCTTCATCAAGACGGTGCTGTTTGAAACCCCGGTCCTGATCGCGGTGATGCTGATCATTGGCGGGCTGATCCTGCTGATGGTTGACCGGATGAACCTGACCGTCACCGAAGATGATGCGATGCGCCTGCCGCTTGGCACGGCCTTCAGGATCGGTCTGTGCCAATGCCTTGCGATGGTGCCGGGGGTTTCGCGGTCCGGTGCGACGATCGTTGGCGCGATGGCCTTTGGTGTATCCAAGCGCGCCGCGGCCGAGTTTTCCTTTTTCCTGTCGATGCCGACGATGGCCGGCGCCTTTGCCTATGACCTGTACAAGAATCGCGACGTTCTATCCGCAGACGATCTGAATCTGATCGCTGTGGGCTTCGTCACCGCCTTTGTTGCCGCGGTTTTCGTGGTGCGTGGGCTCTTGGCCTTCGTGTCACGGCACGGCTACGCGCCCTTCGGATGGTGGCGAATCATCGTTGGTAGCGTCGTTCTGATTGCCCTGGCGGTATAAAGGTAAAAATAACTGACCTATTTTTTGAGAATTTTTTGGCCTAGCGGATCCTGTAACGAAAAATTCCGACATTTAGGTCAGCACTACTGACTTTTAATCGGATCAGCGCCGATGTAGCACTGCCCCACCAGAATGGAGGGCGCAGCCATGGCTCAGCAACGCATGCTCAAATTCGTCTCGACTCCGAAGGAAATGCCGGAGAAGCGGGATGCCACCCAGCGCGCCCATGATTTCCAAGAAATCTACCGCGAATTCGCCGATGCCAAGGCCGCCGAACAGGCCAGCCGCTGCAGCCAGTGCGGCGTGCCCTATTGCCAGGCGCATTGCCCGCTGCACAACAACATCCCCGACTGGCTGCGCCTGACTGCCGAGGGCCGCCTGCAAGAGGCCTATGAAATCAGCCAGGCCACCAACACCTTCCCGGAAATCTGCGGTCGCATCTGCCCGCAGGACCGCCTGTGCGAAGGCAATTGCGTGATCGAACAATCCGGCCACGGCACGGTGACGATCGGCGCGGTGGAAAAATACATCACCGATACCGCCTGGGACATGGGCTGGGTGCAGCCGATCAAGCCCGCGACGGAACGGGCCGAAAGCGTCGGCATTATTGGCGCGGGGCCCGGGGGCCTTGCGGCGGCGGACGTGCTGCGCCGGGCCGGGGTGCAGGTCACGGTCTACGACCGCTACGACCGCGCGGGCGGGCTGCTGACCTATGGCATCCCCGGCTTCAAGCTGGAAAAGGATGTGGTTATGAACCGCATCGGCCAGCTGGAACAGGGCGGTGTCCAGTTCGTGCTGAACTGCAACGTGGGCACCGACATCTCCTTTGACGCGATCCGTGGCAAGCATGACGCGGTGCTGATCGCCACCGGCGTCTACAAGACCCGCGAATTGACCGATCCGGGGGCGGATGCCGCCGGCATCGTTCGGGCGATCGACTATCTGACCGCCTCGAACCGCAAAAGCTTTGGCGATGACGTGCCCGAATTCGACGATGGCACGCTGAACGCCGCGGGCAAGCGCGTGGTGGTGATCGGCGGCGGCGACACGGCGATGGATTGCGTGCGCACCGCGATCCGCCAAGGGGCGACCAGCGTGAAGTGCCTGTATCGCCGCGACCGCGCCAACATGCCCGGCAGCCAACGCGAGGTGCAGAATGCCGAGGAAGAAGGCGTCGAATTCGTCTGGATGGCCGCGCCCAAGGGCTTTGTCGGAAACCCGGTCACGGGGGTTCAGGTGCAAAAGATGCGCCTTGGCGCCCCCGATGCGACCGGCCGCCAGGCCCCCGAGGTGATCGAAGGCGCCGACTATCTGGAAGACGCCGATCTGGTGATCAAGGCGCTTGGGTTTGAACCCGAACACCTGCCCAAACTGTGGAACACCGACGGGCTGGAGGTCACCCGCTGGGGCACCGTCCGCGCCGATTTCGGCACCCATGCCACAAGCCTGCCGGGCGTCTATGCCGTGGGCGACATCGTGCGCGGCGCAAGCCTTGTGGTCTGGGCGATCCGCGACGGGCGCGAAGCGGGGGCCTCGATCCTGGCGTTCCTGGGCCAGCCCGCGATGGTCGCCGCGGAATAGCGTCACCTGAACATGTGCCTTGCGGGGCCCCGTGACCCGCTTTTCTGGAAGGATCGCAAGATGTTGGGCTTTCGCACCCTGGCGGCAATGATGGGCGGGCTTCTGGCCGCCCTGCCCGCGCATGGCGCGACCTTCACCCCGCCGCCGGGCTGCACGCTTCTGGTGACGGTGCAATATCGCCAATGCACGGTCGCCAATCACTATAGCTGCGCCAGCGACACCCCCGGCGACCGCTGGATCGCCTATGCCGACGGGCAGGGCCTGTTCTTTACCAGCCGCATCGACACCGAAACCCGCTGGATGGAATCGATCAGCCATGCCACCGGCGAGGTTGACTGGCTGAACGAAGGCGGATCGGCGGATCACGCATCCTTCAGCGCGCTTCTGGCGACGGGGCGGGACGATTATGATTTCGTCACCGACAGCAACACCGGCGCGCAGACCCGCTATCGCGGCTTTGACCGGCTGACCGGTGAGAGCGTGACGATCGACGGTGTCCCGCTGGAACGCTGCGAATTCGACCTGAGCGCCTTTGACGCGGCCGGCAATTTCCTGTCGCGCCGCACGGGGATGCAATTCATCAACCGCGACATGCGCCTGTTCCTGTCCGATAGCGAAACCATTGAAAACGCGGTCGGCGACCGCGTGACCACGACCCAGCCGCCCGTCCTGTTCGCCTTCCCGGGCGATGAAGGTTTCGGCGCGGCAGAACCGATCCTTGATTGCGACGCGCTGATGACCGGCACGCCCGCCCGCCCTGTAAGACCCATCCTGTAGGAGGCACTTATGACGAAATACGACGAAACCTGGGTTGCCGCCGAAGAAGCCAAGCGCAAATGGATGGCGGAAAACAGCCTCTACAAAGAGGATGACGAACATGCCTCGTGCGGGGTGGGGCTGGTGGTGTCGATCGACGGCAAGCCCAGCCGCAAGGTCGTGGAAAACGGCATTGATGCGCTGAAGGCGGTCTGGCACCGCGGCGCGGTGGATGCCGACGGCAAGACCGGCGACGGCGCGGGCATCCATGTCCAGATCCCGGTGCCCTTCTTCTACGATCAGGTCCGCCGCACCGGCCATGAACCCGACCTGACCAAGCGCATCGCCGTGGGCCAGATCTTTTTGCCGCGCACCGATTTCGCCGCGCAGGAACGCTGCCGCACCATCGTGGAAACCGAAGTGCTGCGGATGGGTCATTACATCTATGGCTGGCGGCATGTGCCGGTGGATACATCCGTTCTGGGCGACAAGGCCAATGCCACGCGTCCCGAAATCGAACAGATCCTGATCCGCTGCGAAAAGGACATCGATGAGGAAACGTTCGAGCGCGAGCTGTATATCATCCGCCGCCGCATCGAAAAGGCGGCCATCGCCGCGCAGATCGCGGGCCTTTACTTCTGTTCGCTGTCCTGTCGCAGCATCATCTACAAGGGCATGATGTTGGCCGAACAGGTCGCGGTCTTCTACCCCGACCTGATGGATGCGCGCTTCGAATCCGCCTTTGCGATCTATCACCAGCGCTATTCCACCAACACCTTCCCGCAGTGGTGGCTGGCGCAGCCCTTCCGCATGCTGGCCCATAATGGTGAGATCAACACGCTCAAGGGCAACGTCAACTGGATGAAAAGCCACGAAATCCGCATGGCCTCGGCCGCCTTTGGCGAGATGGCGGACGAGATCAAGCCGATCATCCCGTCAGGCACGTCCGATTCCGGCGCGCTGGATGCGGTGTTTGAGGTGATGGTGCGGTCGGGCCGCAGCGCACCGATGACCAAGACGATGCTGGTGCCCGAAGCCTGGTCCAAGGCCACGACCGACATGCCCAAGGCCTGGCAGGACATGTATGCCTATTGCAACGCGGTGATGGAACCCTGGGACGGCCCCGCCGCGCTGGCGATGACCGATGGCCGCTGGGTCTGCGGCGGGCTGGACCGAAACGGCCTGCGCCCAATGCGCTATGTCGTGACCGGCGACGGCCTGCTGATCGCGGGGTCCGAGGTCGGCATGGTGCCGGTGGATGAGGCGACGGTGCGCGAAAAGGGCGCCCTTGGCCCGGGCCAGATGATCGCCGTCGACATGCGCGAGGGCAAACTTTTCCACGACACCGCGATCAAGGACCGGCTGGCCAACAGCCAGCCCTTTGGCGACTGGGTGTCCAAGGTCGTCAACCTTAGCCCGCCGCTGGACGAACTGCCCGAAACCGCGATGTTTTCGGGCGCGGAATTGCGCAAGCGCCAGATCGCCGCGGGCTATTCGGTCGAGGAACTGGAACAGGTCCTGGCCCCCATGGCCGAGGATGCGAAAGAGGCCATCGCCTCGATGGGCGATGACACGCCGCCCGCGGTCCTGTCGCGGCAATATCGCCCGCTAAGCCATTTCTTCCGCCAGAACTTCAGCCAGGTCACCAACCCGCCGATCGACAGCTTGCGCGAAACCCGCGTGATGAGCCTGAAGACGCGGTTCGGCAATCTCAAGAACGTGCTGGATGAGGACAGCAGCCAGACCGAAATCCTGGTTCTGGAAAGCCCCTTCGTCGCCAATGCCGAATTCGACGAGATGCTGAAATATTTCGGCGCCAATGTCAGCATGATCGACTGCACCTTCCCCGCAGGGGCCGATCAGGAAGCGCTGCGCGAGGGGCTGGAACGCATCCGGGCCGAGGCCGAGGATGCCGTGCGGTCCGGTGCCGGCCATCTGGTGCTGACCGATCAGCATCAGGGCGCGGATCGGGTGGCGATGCCGATGATCCTGGCGACCAGTGCGGTCCACAGCTGGCTGACCCGCAAGGGGCTGCGGACGTTCTGCTCACTTAACGTGCGGTCGGCGGAATGCATCGACGCGCATTATTTCGCGGTAATGATCGGCTGTGGCGCGACCACGGTGAACCCCTATCTGGCGCAGGATTCGATCGCCGACCGGATCGAACGCGGTCTGCTGGAGGGCAGCCTGGTCGAGGCCATCCGCCGTTACCGCGAGGCGATCGACGCGGGCCTTTTGAAGATCATGGCCAAGATGGGGATTTCGGTGCTGTCGTCCTATCGCGGCGGCCTGAACTTTGAGGCCGTGGGCCTGTCGCGCGCGATGGTGGCGGAATATTTCCCCGGCATGCACAGCCGCATTTCCGGCATCGGCCTGCACGGCATCCAGCACAAGCTGGAAGAGGTTCACGCCAAGGGCTGGAAAGGCGGGCAAGACGTGCTGCCGATCGGCGGCTTCTACAAGGCGCGCCGCACCGGCGAAAAGCACGCCTGGGAAGCGCAGACGATGCACATGCTGCAATCGGCCTGCGACCGCGCCAGCTATGACCTGTGGAAACAATATTCCGCCGCGATGCGGGCCAACCCGCCGATCCACATCCGCGACCTGCTGGACATCAAGTCGCTGGGCAAACCCGTGCCGATCGAGGAGGTGGAGAGCATCACCTCGATCCGCAAGCGGTTCGTGACGCCGGGCATGTCGCTTGGGGCCCTGTCGCCCGAGGCGCATATGACGCTGAACATCGCCATGAACCGCATCGGCGCGAAATCCGACAGCGGCGAGGGTGGCGAGGATCCCGCGCACCACATGCCGCTGCCCAATGGCGACAACCCCAGCGCCAAGATCAAGCAGGTCGCCTCGGGCCGGTTCGGCGTGACGGCGGAATATCTGAACGCCTGCGAGGAACTGGAGATCAAGGTGGCCCAGGGCGCCAAGCCCGGCGAGGGTGGCCAGCTGCCCGGCATGAAGGTGACCGAGCTGATCGCCCGGCTGCGCCATTCGACCAAGGGTGTGACGCTGATCTCGCCCCCGCCGCACCACGATATCTATTCCATCGAAGACCTCGCGCAGCTGATCTATGACCTGAAACAGATCAACCCGCGCGCCAAGGTGACGGTCAAGCTGGTGGCGTCTTCGGGCGTGGGCACGATCGCGGCCGGGGTGGCCAAGGCCAAGGCCGACATCATCCTGATTTCCGGCCACAACGGCGGCACCGGGGCCAGCCCCGCCACGTCCATCAAATATGCGGGCCTGCCCTGGGAAATGGGCCTGACCGAGGCGCATCAGGTTCTGGCAATGAACAACCTGCGTGAACGCGTCACCCTGCGGACCGATGGTGGCCTGCGCACCGGGCGCGACATCGTGATGGCGGCGATGATGGGGGCCGAGGAATTCGGCATCGGCACCGCCGCGCTGATCGCGATGGGCTGTATCATGGTGCGCCAGTGCCAGGCGAACACCTGCCCGGTGGGCGTCTGCACGCAGGATCCGGCCCTGCGCGCGCGCTTCAGCGGCAGCGCCGACAAGGTGGTGAACCTGATCACCTTCTACGCGCAAGAGGTGCGGGAAATCCTCGCCTCAATCGGCGCGCGGTCCTTGGATGAGGTGATCGGCCGGGCCGACCTGCTGACCCAGGTCAGCCGCGGGTCCGCGTATCTGGATGATCTGGACCTGAACCCGCTGCTGATCACCGTCGATGGCTGGGACAAGATCGTCTATGATCGGTCCAAGCCCCGCAACTTCGTGCCCGACACGCTGGATGCCGAAATCATCCGCGACGGCGCGCGCTTCTTCGAGGATGGCGAAAAGATGCAGCTGTCCTATGCCGTGCGCAACACCCACCGCACCATCGGCACACGCGCGTCCAGCCATATCGTCAAGCGCTTTGGCATGCGCAACAACCTGCAGCCCGACCATCTGACGGTCAAGCTGACGGGGTCTTGCGGCCAATCGCTGGGTGCCTTTGCCGCGCCGGGGCTGAAGATCGAGGTGTCGGGCGATGCGAACGACTATGTCGGCAAGGGCCTGTCGGGCGGGATGATCGTGGTGCGGCCCCCGATGAATTCGCCGCTGACCGCCTCGGACAACACGATCATCGGAAACACCGTGCTTTACGGGGCGACCGATGGCCATCTGTTCGCGGCGGGCCGTGCGGGCGAGCGGTTTGCCGTGCGCAATTCGGGCGCGAAGGTCGTGGTCGAGGGCTGTGGCACCAACGGTTGCGAATACATGACCGGCGGTGTGGCGGTGATCCTGGGCCGGATAGGCGCGAACTTTGGCGCGGGCATGACCGGGGGCATGGCCTATCTGTATGATCCCGAAGGCGTTGCCTTGGATTACATGAACCTGGAAAGCTTGGTGACCTGTGCGGTGTCGCATCCGCATTGGGAAGCACAGTTGAAGGGCCTGATCGAACGTCACGCGGCCGAAACCGGCAGCCGCAAGGCCGCCGAGATCGTGCAGAACTGGCAGGCCGAGCGCGGCAATTTCCTGCAGGTCTGCCCCAAGGAGATGCTGATCCACCTGCCCCACCCGCTTAGCGCCGAGGCCGAACGCGCCATCCCGGCCGAGTGACGCGGCACCAAAGACTGTCAAGGGGCGGGGCCAATGGTCCCGCCCCTCTGCATTATCCCAAAGATACACCGACCATCCAAAAGGTTAATATTTCCCTTTGCCGGGCCAGACTTCCGTGGCAGCATGTTTGGTGGGGAAATGTAAGCGGGCGGTAATTATGGCGATTTTTCAGGATCAGTTCTATTTGTTGGACCCGGCCAATCCCCCACCCGCCGGAACCACGCTTTCCGTTCTGTTCCTGACAATCGATGACAACAACAACAACCTTCTGAACACGACCCCATCGGACAACGCCTCAAATCGCGATCTGATCGATGGCGTCCGCGTTATAGGGGTTTACGTGAACGATACGATCACGGTCGAGGTGGACGGCGAAACGCAGACCATCACGGGCGTGACCTTTCATCTGGCGGACGGGCGGCGGCTTTTCACGCCCATTGACGGGTCAAAACTGAACCCTGCGGTCTTTGTCAGCTCCACCTCTGTGCCGAATTCGACACAGATTTCCCCAGACGCACTTGGCATTCCCTGCTTCACCGCGGGCACGTTGATCGACACGCCCGAAGGGCGAAAGCCGGTGGAATGGCTGCGCCCGGGCGATCTGGTCAGCACGCGCGATCATGGCGCGCAACCCCTGCGCTGGGTCGGCAAGCGAAAGGTTGACGCCTGGCGCGACCACGCCCCCATCCGTTTTGAACCCGGCGCCATCGACAACCCCGAGGCTATCGAGGTTTCCCCGCAGCACCGCATGCTGTTGTGCGGCTGGCGGGCCGAAATCCATCTGGGCGCGCCAGAGGTGCTGATTGCGGCCAAGCATCTGATCAACGGCCACAGCGTCCGCCGCGCGCCGCGCGCGAACGTGACCTATGTCCACCTGCTGCTGGACCGACACGAAATCCTGACCGCCAATGGCGCCGCCAGCGAAAGCTTTTTCCCCGGCGACACCATCCTTGAATCCGATCCCGCGCTGCGGGCCGAACTGGTCGCCATTGGCGCGTTGATGGCAGATGGCCGCGCGGCACCGCACTGGCGGCTCGCGCGGCCGCTTGCTCATGGGTCGCTCGCACAGCTTCTGTCGGCTTGACCATCGCGGCGGCGCGTGACTTATGGCGGCATGGCGCGCAAGAAGTCCTTGAAGAAAACGGCTGCAAAGCCCGGCCTGCCGGCGCTTCTCTGGCGGCGACCCAAGGCTTGGGCGCTGCGCTGGGGGCTGCGCGTGCTGGTCGGGGTTGCGGCGGTCTATCTGGCGCTGGTCGTGCTTTACACCGTGGTCAACCCGCCCACCACGCTGACCATCTGGTCCGAGGCGCGGCGCCTTGGCGGGGTTGACCGGCAATGGACCCCGCTAGAAGACATCGCCCCCGTCATGGCCCGTTCGGTCGTGGCGGCCGAGGATGCGAATTTCTGTCGCCACTGGGGCTTTGACATGCGCGCGATCCGGCTGGCGCTGGATGAAGGCGCGAACCGCGGCGCGTCAACGCTGACGCAGCAGGTGGTGAAGAATGTCTTCCTGTGGCAGGGCCGCAGCTGGCTGCGCAAGGCGATGGAGGCGGCCCTGACCCCGGCGGTCGAGGCAGTCTGGTCCAAGCGGCGCATCCTTGAGGTTTATCTGAACGTCGCGGAATTCGACGAAGGCGTCTTTGGCGTGAATGCCGCGGCCTTCCGCTATTTCCGCACCACGCCCGACAAGCTGACGGCGCGACAGGCGGCGCTGCTGGCGGCTGTACTGCCCAACCCCAAGGAACGCAGCGCGGCCAAGCCCTCGGCCTTTGTGTCGCGCCGCGCGCAGTCGATCGAGGATGGGGCAGCGACCATCCGCAGGGACGGGCGCGCAGATTGCTTTGAATGACCGAACGGGCGCCCTGCCCCGTGGCCTGACCCAAACCATTTGAAATATGCGGGAAAACTGGTCGGAGCGAGAGGATTCGAACCTCCGACCCCCTGCTCCCGAAGCAGGTGCGCTACCAGGCTGCGCTACGCTCCGACCGTGTGGGCGGGGGTTACCGCTTCGCAGCGGCTTTTGCAAGCGGCTTTTGCAGCATGACAGGCCACAAGACACATGCAGCCGCATCCGCTTGCGAAACCGGGCCACCCCCGCGAAGATTGGCGGGCTTTGGAGGGCGGGATGAATCAGGCGTTGCTGCAGTTTCTGGGTGGAATCGGGCTGTTCCTTTTCGGGATGGAGGTGATGACCGTTTCCCTGCGCGAAATCGCCTCGGGCAGCCTGCGCCGGATGCTGGCGCGCTTTACCGAAACCCCGCTGAAAGGCACGATCACCGGCGCGGCGGCCACGGTCGTGGTGCAAAGTTCCACCGCCATCACGCTGACGACGATCGGCTTTGTCGGCGCCGGGCTGATCGGCTTTTCGCAAGCCTTGGGCGTGTTGTTCGGTGCCAATATCGGCACAACGGTGACCGGCTGGATCGTGATGCTGGTGGGCTTCAAGCTGAAGCTGGGCCTTGCCGCCCTGCCCGGCCTGTTCGTGGCCAGCCTGATGGCCGTGCTGGGCAATGGCCGCATCGAACGCGCGGGCCGTGTTCTGGCGGGGCTCAGCCTGCTGTTCATCGGGCTGGACATGATGCAGGGCGCGATGGTGGGGCTAGAGGGGCGGCTGACACCCGACATGCTGCCCGGCGATGGCTGGCTTGGCCGGCTGGCGCTGGTGGGGATCGGGATCGTGCTGGTGACGCTGACGCAATCATCATCTGCGGGGACGGCGATGATCCTGGTGATGCTTGGCTCAGGCGCGGTCACTTTCGCGCAAGGCGCCGCGATGATGATCGGGATGAACATCGGCACCACTTTGACAGCGGTGGTCGCGGCCATCGGCGGCGGGCGTGCGATGCGCATGACGGCGCTGGCGAACCTGCTGTTCAACCTGGGCACCGCGCTTCTGGCCTTTCCGTTGCTGGATGCCGCCGCGCCGCTGCTGCATGGCACTGCGCTGGGACGCGATGACCAGACCGCATTGGTGCTGTTTCATACCGGGTTCAACCTTCTGGGAACGTTGGTCTTCCTTCCCCTGACCAGTCGTTTCGCGGCCTTTGTCGAATGGCTGGTGCCGGAACGGCGCGTAGCGCTTGCCGCACCGCTGGACCCGCGGCTGTTGCCGGATGAGGGCGCCGCGATGGATGCCGCGCAAGCGGTGGTTCAGGCAATCGCACGCGCGGTCTTTGCCGCGCTGGCCAGCGCGCTTGGCCCGGCGCGCGATTTTCGCGGTCTTTCGACGCTGGGCGCGCAGGTGCAGCCCGCCTTGGCAGAGCTTGAGGATTATCTGGCCCGGATCCGCGTGCCCCCCGATCGCAAGACCGATCTGGCGCGCTATTCGGCGCTGCTGCACGCATTTGACCACCTGTCGCGCCTGTTGGCCCGTTCGGGGGAACACAACCGCATCGCCACATTAACGGTGGATCACCAGCTGTTGCGGCCCGGGGCGGCGCTTGCGGCATCACTGATCCGCGACCTGCCGGCGGACCGGCGCGAACGTTTGGCCGTGCTGATCACCAACCGCGCCAAGCGGCATCGTCGCGGGGTTCTGTTGCGCGAACATGCCGGGCTTATCCCGGTGTCGGACCTGTTTCCCCTGACCGATGCGATCCGCTGGCTGGAACGTGTGGCCCACCATGCCGCCCGCGTCACCCTTTACGCCGAAAAGGCCCTGCATAAATGACAAAGGCCCGCGCGTGATGCGCGGGCCTTTGACCGGATGTGTCGCGGATCAGAGGCTGGCGTCCAGCGCCGCGATGATCTTGTCGCCCATCTCTGTGGTCGAAACGGGCACACCGCCTTCGGGGCCCATCAGATCGGCGGTGCGGGCGCCATCGGCCAGAACCTTTTCCACGGCCTTTTCAACGCGGGTGGCTTCGTCGCCCAAGTCGAAGGAATACCGCAGCGCCATCGCGAAGGACAGAATGCAGGCGATCGGGTTGGCCTTGCCCTGGCCCGCGATGTCGGGGGCAGACCCGTGCACGGGTTCATACAGCGCCTTCGGGCGACCGTTGGCCATCGGCGCGCCAAGGCTGGCCGAGGGCAGCATGCCAAGGCTGCCGGTCAGCATCGCGGCCAGGTCCGACAGCAAATCGCCGAACAGGTTGTCGGTCACGATCACGTCGAACTGCTTGGGCCAGCGGGTCAGCTGCATCGCGCCCGCATCGGCATACATGTGCGACAATTCCACATCCGGGTATTCGGTATCGTGGACCTTCTGCACCACCTCGCGCCACAGGATGCCGGATTCCATCACATTGGCCTTCTCCATCGAGCAGACCTTGTTGCCGCGCTTGCTGGCCAGTTCAAACGCCGAGCGGGCGACGCGGGCGATTTCGCTTTCGGTGTAGCGCTGGGTGTTGATGCCCACGCGTTCATTGCCCTCGGTGAAGATACCGCGCGGTTCGCCGAAATAGACGCCCGAGGTCAGTTCGCGCACGATCATGATATCAAGACCCGCGACCACGTCCTTTTTCAGCGAGGAAAAATCGGCCAGCGCGTCAAAGCACTGCGCAGGGCGCAGGTTGGCATACAGGTCCATTTCCTTGCGCAGGCGCAGCAGGCCGCGTTCGGGCTTCACGCTGAAATCGAGGTTGTCGTATTTCGGGCCGCCCACGGCGCCCAGCAGGACCGCATCCACCGCCTGAGCCTTGGCCATCGTGTCATCATGCAGCGGCGTGCCATGCGCATCATAGGCGCAGCCGCCCACCAGATCTTCGGACACGTCAAAGGTGATGCCGCGCTTGGCGTCGAACCAGCCGATGATCTTTTTCACCTCGGCCATGACTTCGGGGCCGATGCCGTCACCGGCGAGGATAAGGAGGGAGGGGTTCGCCATGGGGATCTCCGGTCAAATGGGGTCGCAAGCGGCGTAGCCAAAGGGGGACGCGGGGTCAAGCGCGCTTGCGGTAACGGCCCGGTCGGCGGGCTTTGGCCGAAGGGCCGGCAAGGTTCCGCGCGTAGGCAAACGGCCCCCTCGCCCCGCCGGGCCGGGCGGTCCATGCTGCGCCAAAAGATGGCAGGATGGGCAGGGCATGGGACGCAGGGTTCTTATCACCGGGATGAGCGGCACATTTGGCACGGCGGCGGCGCGCGCCTTTCGCGCGGCGGGCTGGGATGTGGCGCGCTATCACCGCGGCACCGACATGGCGCTGGCGGCGCGCGGGGTGCAGTGGATCATCAACGCAATGAACCCGCCCGATTACCACGCCTGGGACAGGTTCATCCCCGAGATCACAGAACAGGTTCTGGCCGCAGCCCGGGCCAATGGCGCACGGGTTCTGGTGCCGGGCAACGTCTATGTCTTTGGCCGCCAGCCCGGCCCCTGGGGCGCGCAAACCCCACACGACCCCTGTTCCCGCAAGGGCCGCGTGCGCGCCGACATGGAGGCACGCTATCGCCGCGCCGTGGCCGAGGAAGGCGCGCGCGTCCTGATCCTGCGGGCGGGCGATTTCATTCAGGCCGATGCACCTGCGACAATCCTGAACCGTGTAATGCTGAAACATGTCGCCAAGGGGCGCATCACCGCGATGGGCCGCCCGGCGGCGCGACGCGTCTATGCCGATCTGGGCGATCTGACCCGCACCGCCGTTGCGCTGGCCGAAACCGGCGACGGGCTGCCGGATTTCCTGGATCTTGGCTATCCCGGCACCGTCTTTTCCACCGAAGAGCTGGTCGCCGAAGCGGGCCAGCAACTGAACCGCGCGATGACCGTCGGAAAATTTCCGTGGTGGGCGCTGTCACTGACCTCGCCGGTCTGGGAACTGGGCCGCGAGCTGCGCGAAATGCGTTATCTGTATGACATCGACCATGACATCGACGGGTCCGACTTTCGCACCCTGTTCCCGGACACGCCGTTGAAGCCGCTGGAGCGGGTGGTAAAGGAACATCTGTTCATGCGCGGGCTCAGGGTAGGGTGACGTCAACCCAGACAAGCCGATGGCGCGAGGCTTTGGCCACCGCCCCGGCCAGGAGGCCCTCTGTTGACCATAACACGCCCGCGCCCGTGACCTGCAATTCCGCGGCGGGCAGGACATAATCCACCCGTCGCGGGCCGGTGTCGGGCCAGTCCACCGTGGGCAGACCGGCCAGGGGGTCCTGCACCGCTGGATGCGCCAAAAGCGCGCGCAGGGCCTCGTGCCGGCCCTCGCCCTTTTCCGGGTCAAGGTTGGCATCGCCCAGAATGACAAAGGGCGCGTCGGCAGGCACCTGCGGCAACCGCCCTTCCAGATAGCGCAGCCAAAGCGCGGTTTCGTCATGGTTGCGGCGCCCGTTGCGATCCTCGGGGCCGTCAAAGACAGGCGGCGTCGCGTGATAGGCCCACAGATGCAGCGCGCCGCCGCCCGGCAGCGCCAGCGGCAGATCCCAATGCGCGGTGGACGACAGCCGCTGCACCGCGCGCGCAGGCGGCGCAAGCCCGGCGCCGTCGATCAGCGCATCGGGCAGATCGTCCCACAACAGCGCGGAAAAATCGCGCAACCGATCATCCAGGATCGGCAGACGCGACAGGACGGCCATGCCGCCTTCACCCGTAAACCGGCCATAGCCCTGGGCATCGCGCGCCTCGCCCAGCCTGCCGTTTCCATCCAGGTCAAGGCCGGTCGACATGCCGGTATTCGGGCGCGCGGTGAACAGATGCGAATACCCTGCCCCGCGTTCGGAAAGCCGCGCCGCCAGCGCCTGCAGCGCCAGCGCGTCATGATCCCAATCCATCCCGGTCAACACGATCACATCCGCCCCGGCGCTGGCGATGACCGTTACAACAGCCTCGACCTGGGCGTCCTTGCCGGACCGGATGTCACGCAGCAAAAGCCCCGGACCACGGCGGTTCAGATCGGCGTTGAATGTGGCGATGCGCAGCGTCTCGGCCAAGGCCGGACCGGCCAGCGCGGCCAAGGCCGCAGCGATCAGGCCGGCGCGAAGGATTCGTCCCGGCTTTCGGCGCGCTTCGCCTCGATCATGCTGGCGACCCGCCCCATGGCGATGCCCCGCATCAGCAGGCTTGCCGGAAGGAATGCCCATGCCGTCACCGTCCAGATCATCGTATGCGGCGAGGTCAGCGTGATCGGGGTCAACGTCATCGAGATCGCCTTTACAACCGCAGGTATAATGAACGGCAAGACAAAGCCAAGCGCCACGTTGAACCAGGCATCCCGTCGCAGACGTTCCACCACATCCCCGCCCGCCGCCGGGTCAAAGGTGGGCAGGTTCACCCAGACATTGAACCCCGTCCGGCATTGCGGCCAGCCCATGGTGCGCAGCAGAACCACGAAATAGCCCAGCGTCGTCAGGGAAATCAGATAGCTGACCCCGGCCGCGGTGCGGACGCGTTCCAGATGTGCGGCCCCGACATCGGCCGGCAGCATCAGCACCAGAACCCGCACCGGGCTGTAGGGAAAGTCGATGGACCGTGCCACCGCGGCGCCCAACACCTCCAGGAAGCGGGTCAGGGTGGTGGGCTGAAATTCGGCCATGACCACGACGGACAGCAGAAACACCGTCAGGAACAAGGATGCAAAGCGGATGCGGTTGAACGGCGGGGCATCACGAAATTCAACCAGGCCGGGATAGACCGAGCCATATTCGAACATCGTCAGAGCCGCGGCGCACAGCGCCAGCAGTGCGACCACCTGCGCCGCATCCGATGTGACCGATGGCAGCATCAGCGATGGCATGACCACCAGCAACACCACCAAACAGGCGCGCAAAAGCGCCCCGGAGAATCGAGAAACCACTGCCTCAGCCCCACTTTCGGTCGGGCCCGATACGCTGCCGGGCCCTTGTCCCATGAACACGCCGCCTGTTTCCGCGGCTTTATCACTCGTCTTTGTCACTTTGACCAATCCTGTCGATCACGCAACCAAGCATCACGTTAGCGTAAGTATTCGGGCGATTTCGCGGGAAAACTGGTGCGACTTTGCATCAATTCTGGTGCAAAAAAATGGCCGCCCGTTGGGGGCGGCCAAGATCTTGTGGACAGGGCCGCGCGGGCCCATAGGCTTAGACCCAGGGGCGGGCCTGCGCCATCTGCGCTTCATAGCTGTCGATCGCCGGAACCTTCTGCAGCGTCAGCCCGATATCATCCAACCCGTTCAGCAGGCAGTGTTTCTTGAAGGCATCCACCTCAAAGTGGAAGCTTTGCCCGTCGGACGACGTGACGGTCTGCGCCTCAAGGTCGACGGTCATGCGCGCGTTCGACCCCTTTTTCGCATCTTCCATCAGAACCGCCACCGCCTCTGCCGGCAGAACGATCGGCAGGATGCCGTTCTGGAAGCAGTTGTTGAAGAAAATGTCGGCAAAGCTGGTCGAGATGACCGCCTTGATCCCGAAATCCTTCATGGCCCAAGGGGCATGTTCGCGCGACGACCCGCAGCCAAAGTTGTCGCCCGCCACCAGAATCTCGGTCTGGCGATAGGCCGGCTGGTTCAGCACGAAATCGGGGTTTTCGCTGCCATCGGGGTTATAGCGCATCTCGTCGAACAGGTTCACGCCAAGGCCGGTGCGCTTGATCGTCTTGAGGAACTGTTTCGGGATGATCATATCGGTGTCGATATTGACCAGCGGCATCGGCGCCGCGATCCCGGTCAGCTTTTCGAATTTTTCCATCGTTCTGTCTCCTCAGACCGTTTCGGCCATGATGTCGCGCACATCGGTCAGATGGCCGGTGATCGCGGCGGCGGCCGCCATCACGGGGCTCATCAGATGGGTGCGGCCACCGCGGCCCATGCGGCCTTCGAAATTGCGGTTCGAGGTGGCCGCGCAGCGTTCACCCGGGGCCAGCTGGTCGGGGTTCATGCCCAGGCACATCGAGCAGCCCGCAAGACGCCATTCAAAGCCCGCGTCCTTGAAGATCTTGTCCAGACCCTCTTCCTCGGCCTGCAAACGCACCAGACCAGACCCCGGCACCACCATGCCGCGCACGCCCGGGGCCAGATGCTTGCCCTTCAGGATTTCGGCAGCGGCGCGCAGATCCTCGATCCGGCCGTTGGTGCAGGACCCGATGAAAACCGCGTCGATCTTGATATCGGTCAGCTTCATGCCCGGCTTCAGGCCCATGTAGTCCAGGCTGCGGCGCGCGGCATCAACCTTGCCGCCGGTGAAATCTTCCGCTGCGGGGACAGTGGCGGTGATCGGCAGCACGTCTTCGGGGCTGGTGCCCCAGGTCACGACGGGGGCGATGTCTTCGCCGCGGATCGTCACGACCTTGTCGAAATGCGCGCCTTCATCGGTGTAAAGTGTCTTCCACCAGGCCAGCGCGGCTTCCCACGCGGCACCCTTGGGGGCGTGCGGGCGGCCTTTGACATATTCAAAGGTCTTTTCATCCGGCGCGATCAGGCCGGCACGTGCACCGCCTTCGATCGCCATGTTGCACACGGTCATGCGGCCTTCCATCGACAGATCGCGGATCGCCTCGCCGCAATATTCGATGACATAGCCGGTGCCGCCAGCGGTGCCGGTCTGACCGATGATCGACAGGGTGATATCCTTGGCGGTGACGCCCGGGCGCAGTTTCCCGGTGATTTCCACCTTCATGTTCTTGGATTTTTTCTGGATCAGCGTCTGGGTGGCCAGAACGTGTTCCACTTCCGACGTGCCGATGCCATGCGCCAGCGCACCAAAGGCGCCATGCGTGGCGGTATGGCTGTCACCGCAAACGACGGTCATGCCCGGCAGGGTCCAGCCCTGTTCGGGGCCGACGATATGCACGATGCCCTGACGGATGTCGGTCACCGGATAATAGTTGATGCCGAAATCCTTGGCGTTCTTGTCCAGCGCCTCGACCTGGATGCGCGATTCCTCATTGTCGATATGGGTTTCGCGGCCCGCGGTGGTGGGGACGTTGTGGTCCGGCACGGCGATGGTCTTTTCCGGCGCGCGCACCTTGCGGCCCGACATGCGCAGCCCTTCAAAGGCCTGCGGGCTGGTCACTTCGTGGACCAAATGGCGGTCGATATACAGCAGGCAGGTGCCGTCGGGCTGGGTATCCACGACATGGGCATCCCAGATCTTGTCATAGAGGGTCTTCGGAGCGGACATGGCTCTCACTTTCTGAAGGATGGCTGATGATCGGTTAACGCGTAACTGGACGCGCCAAGGCACGCCCCGGCGTCAAAGTCGCGCGAGGATGGACCGGCTTTCGCCGTAAAAGCGCCAAGGCAGACGGGCGCGATCGTCCATGTCAAAAAAACGGATCATGCCCGCTAAATAAGCCAGCGGATCGAGTCTGGCAATCGAAACTGTGCTGAAACGGAAAACGGCCCTTGCCGCGCGCCAAACCGGGGGATAAGGCGGGCGGCTGAAAACCACGACAGCAGCATCGTGCCAACGTTGAGATTTCGCGCGCCCGGTGTTAGGCTTGTCATATTCCCGGCGCCGGGGTTCGGTATCGGCGCGCAACCCAGGAGGACTATGTCCTGTCTCAGACACCATCGGCGGCCAGCACCCCGGCCGCAAAGGCGGCGCCCATGACGGCCGACGTCAGCGCGCAAGGATCCGACGTGACAAGCGAACAGCTGCTTGCCCGGATCATCGAGTCCCTCGAAGATGACAAGGCGGAAGACATCGTCTCGATCGATCTTCGGGGCCGGTCGTCCATGGCCGATTACATGGTGATCTGCTCGGGGCGGTCATCGCGTCAGGTGGGTGCCATCGCCGAAAAGCTGATGGATCGGCTGAAGCAGGACTTTGGCCGCATCTGCAAGATCGAGGGCAAGGATCAGGGCGACTGGGTTCTGATCGATACCAATGACGTGATCGTCCATGTGTTCCGCCCCGAAGTGCGCGAATTCTATCAGCTGGAAAAGATGTGGATGCCCGCGGGGGCGACCCAGGTCTGATGCGGGTGACGATCGCGGCGGTGGGCCGGCTGCGCGCGGGGCCGGAACTGACGCTGGTGAACGACTATCTTGACCGTTTCGGCAAGGCGGGGCGGGCCTTTGGCCTTGGCCCTGCCGTTGTTGTCGAGGTCGAGGACAAGAAGAACCTTGGGCCAGAGGCCGAAGCCGCGGCTCTGGCCCGCGCGATTCCGCCGGGCGCGGTTCTGGTGACGCTGGATGAGCGCGGGGCGATGCTGTCCTCGCCGGAATTCGCCGAAAGGATCGGCGGCTGGCGCGATGCGGGGCGCAACCTTTGCCTGGTGATCGGCGGCGCCGACGGGATCGCCCCGGCATTGCGCGCCAGAGCCGATTTCTCGATCAGCTTCGGCAAGATGGTCTGGCCCCACATGCTGGTGCGGGTGATGCTGGCCGAACAGCTTTACCGGGCAGGCCAGATCCTGGCCGGCACACCCTATCATCGGGTGTAGGGGGCGCTGCCCCCGTCGCCTTGCGGCGAATCCCCCGGGATATTTGTGCAAAGCCGAAGGGGGCCTTGTTGCCGTTGGGTGGGCGCCACCGTATGTAGGACCAAATAAGTCCAGGAGGCGCCGATGACCCGTCCGAAACCCGTTGTGCTGTGCATCCTTGACGGCTGGGGCGAGCGCGCCGAGACGCGGGGCAATGCCCCCGCACTGGCCCATACGCCCAATATCGACCGGATCATGGCGACCTGCCCGAAGTCTACGCTGATCACGCATGGCCCGGACGTCGGCCTGCCCAGCGGACAGATGGGCAATTCCGAGGTTGGCCATACCAATATCGGTGCGGGCCGCGTGGTAGCGATGGACCTTGGCGCGATCGACCTGGCGATCGAGGACGGGTCGTTCTTTGAAAACGCCGCACTGCTGGCATTTGCGGGCAAGCTGAAAGCCTCGGGCGGGGTGGCGCATCTGATGGGTGTGGTGTCGGATGGCGGTGTGCATGGCCATATCGTGCATGTGCTGGCGGCCTGTCATGCGCTGCTGCGCCAAGGCGTGCCGGTGGTGCTGCATGCGATCACCGACGGACGCGATGTGGCGCCCGACAGCGCCGGCGGGTTCATCGAGCGGCTGGTGCGCGATCTGCCCGAAGGGGCGCGGGTCGGCACGGTGATCGGCCGCTATTGGGCAATGGACCGCGACAATCGGTGGGACCGCGTGTCGCGCGCCTATCAGGCGATGGTGAATGCCGCGGGCGAACGCGCCGCAACCCCGGCCGAGGCGGTTGCGCAAAGCTATGCCAAGGCCGAGATGGATGAATTCATCGCCCCCACCGTGATCGGGGATTATGCTGGGGCCAAGGATGGCGACGGCTTCTTTTGCCTGAATTTCCGGGCCGACCGGGCGCGCGAAATCCTGGCGGCGCTGGCGGCGCCCGGCTTTGACGGGTTTGACACCGGCAAGCGCCCGGACTGGGCCGCGCTTTTGGGGATGGTTGAATATTCCGCCGCGCACAGCGCCTTCATGGCCACCGCTTTTCCCAAGCGCGAAATCGTCAACACGCTGGGTGAATGGGTGGCCAAGCAGGGCAAGACCCAGTTCCGGCTGGCCGAGACCGAGAAATACCCCCATGTCACCTTTTTCCTGAACGGCGGCAAGGAAACGCCCGAGATGGGCGAAGACCGCTTCATGCCAAAATCGCCCAAGGTGGCGACCTATGACCTGCAGCCGGAAATGTCCGCGCCCGAGGTCACCGACCGGTTCGTCGAGGCGATCCGCCACGGCTATGACCTGATCGTGGTGAACTATGCCAACCCCGACATGGTGGGCCACACCGGCAGCCTGCCCGCCGCCATCGCCGCCTGCGAAGAGATCGACCGCGATCTGGGCCGAGTGCTGGAGGCGTTGCAGGCGGCGGGGGGCGCGATGATCCTGACCGCCGACCACGGCAATTGCGAAACGATGATCGACCCCGAAACCGGCGGGCCGCATACCGCGCATACGACGAACCCGGTGCCGGTCGCGCTGATCGGCGGGCCTGCAGGGGTGCGGCTGCGGCATGGGCGGCTGGCCGATCTGGCGCCGACGCTGCTGGACCTGATGGACCTGCCGGTGCCGCCCGAAATGACCGGCAAGACCCTGATCGAGCGGTAAGGATGCGCGCAGCCCTTCTGGCCCTTGTATTTCTTGCCGCGGGCGCGGCGCTGGCCGAAAACCCCGCGACCGACGGTGCCTTGCGTGCCGCCGAAGGGTTGCGTGCAGCGATCGGGCAGCTGGATGCCGCGCAAAGCCGGCGGGATCGGGTGGATGCGCTGACCGAGACGATCCGCGCCTATGAAGAAGGTCTGGCCGCGATGCGCGATGGTCTGCGCCGCGCCGCCATCCGCGAGAATGAGATCCGGACCGAATTCGAGGCCCGGCGCGATCATGTCGGGCGTCTGCTGGGTGTGATGTCGACCATGGAGCAATCGGAAGGCCCGCTTCTGATGCTGCATCCGTCCGGGGCCGAGGGGTCCGCGCGGTCGGGAATGATCCTGTCATCGGTCACGCCCGCGCTGCAGGCCGAGGCCGAGACGATGCGCCTGGCACTGGAAGAAATCTCGACCCTGCGGGCGTTGCAGCAAAGCGCCGCGGATGTGCTGGAGGAGGGGCTGGCCTCGGTCCAGTCGGCGCGCACCGCGCTAAGCCAGGCGATGGCCGACCGGACCGACCTTCCGCGCCGCTATCTGGAAGACCCGGCCGAGCTGCGCCAACTGGTCGAAAGCGCCGATACGCTTGAAGGGTTCGCCTCGGGTCTGGCGGGGCTGGACAGTGACATTGGCGCGCCGCTGGAGGATTTCACCGCGGCAAGGGGCACGCTGCGCCTGCCGGTCATGGGCACGGTGCTGCGCCGCTTCAACGAGGCGGACGCGGCGGGCATCCGCCGGCCCGGAATGATTTTGGCAACCGCACCCGCCGCGCTGGTCACCACGCCCTGGCCCGCAACGATCCGCTATCGCGGCCCGCTGCTGGACTACGGAAATGTGATGATCATTGAGCCCGCAGAGGGCTATCTTCTGATCCTGGCGGGGCTTGGAACCGTTTATGGTGAAACGGCCGACGTCCTGCCGGCAGGGGCGCCGCTGGGCCTTATGGGCGGGACAGAGCTGTCGGCGCAGGAATTCGGGGCCCTTTTTGTGGCCGCCGCCACACAAGGCGGTGGCGCGGGGCGGTCGGAAACGCTTTATATTGAACTTCGGGTCGACGGAGAGCCCGTGGACCCGGCCGGGTGGTTCAGCGAAACAAGGGAAGACCAGGGTTAGACGATGAAAAAATTCCTCATGGCCGCGTTGGGCGGAACCGTCGCCGGGGCGCTGATGACCACACAGGTGGCGGCCCCGCTGCTGGCGCAGGAAGCGACCAAGCCGTCCTCGGTTTATGAACAGCTGGACCTTTTCGGCGACATCTTTGAACGCGTCCGCGCCGATTATGTCGAAGAGGTGGATGCGGCCGAGCTGATTGAGGCGGCGATCAACGGGATGCTGTCCTCGCTTGACCCGCATTCCGGCTATCTGCCGCCCGAAGATTACGATGACATGCGCGTCCAGACCCGCGGATCGTTCGGCGGTCTGGGGATTGAGGTCACCCAGGAAGAAGGTTTCGTCAAGGTCGTGGCGCCCATGGATGAAACGCCAGCGGCGGCGGCGGGCATCCAGGCGGGCGATTTCATCACCCATGTCGATGGCGAATCCGTTCTGGGCCTGACGCTGGATCAGGCGGTGGACCGGATGCGCGGTCCGGTCGGGTCGGAAATCATCATCACCGTGGTCCGCGAAGGCGTGGCAGAGCCCTTTGACGTGTCGATCATCCGCGACACGATCAAGCTGACCGCCGTGCGCGGCCGGACCGAGGGTGAAACCGTTGTGCTGCGCATCACCACCTTCAACGACCAGACCTTTGCCAACCTTCAGGAAAGCCTGAAGAAAGCCGTGGATGAGGTCGGCGGCATGGACAAGGTCAATGGCTTTGTTCTGGACATGCGCAACAACCCCGGCGGCCTGCTTAACCAGGCGATCGAGGTGTCCGACGCCTTCCTTGACGCGGGCGAAATCGTTTCAACCCGCGGCCGGCACCCCGAGGAAAGCGAACGTTTCAACGCAACACCCGGGGACCTGGCCGAAGGCAAGCCGATCGTGGTGCTGATCAACGGCGGCTCGGCCTCGGCTTCGGAAATCGTCACCGGGGCGCTGCAGGATCACCGCCGCGCCATTGTCGTGGGCACGAAAAGCTTCGGCAAGGGATCGGTTCAGACGGTGATGCCGATCCGGGGCGAGGCGGCAATGCGCCTGACCACCGCGCGGTATTACACGCCTTCGGGGCGGTCGATCCAGGCGATGGGGATCGCCCCCGACATCATCGTGCAACAGCCGGTTCGCCCGCCCGTCACAGGCGAGGAGGAAACCGATGAGGCGAACGGGGCGCATGACCGGTCCGAGGCGGATCTGCGCGGGTCACTGTCCAACGACTCCATGACCGAGGATGAAAAGCGTCTGGCCGATGAGGAGCTTGCGCGCGCCGAGGCCGCGGCAAAGCTGCGCGAACAGGATTATCAGTTGGCCTATGCACTGGATATCCTGCGCGGATTCAGCGCACTTGCCCCCGCCTACAGCCAGGGCAAGTAACCAACCTGAACGCCAAGGGGGCCGCAGGGCCCCCTTTTTTACAGCCATGAGAACGTGATGACCAAGACCGACCCGACCTTGCTACCCTATCGTCCCTGTGTCGGCGTGGTTCTGATGAACCGCGTGGGACTGATCTTTGCCGGTCAGCGCATCGACAGCCCGACACCCGCCTGGCAGATGCCCCAGGGCGGTATTGATGATGGTGAAAAGCCCCGCGCGGCGGCGCTGCGCGAATTGTGGGAAGAAACCGGCGTCACCGACGACCTGGTGGAATTCGTCGCCAAGACGCCGGAATGGGTCACCTATGACCTTCCGCCCGACCTTCTGGGCAAGGTCTGGGGCGGGAAATACCGTGGCCAACGGCAGAAATGGTTTCTGTTCCGCTTCCTTGGCCGCGACGACCAGATCCGCATCGACACCGACCACCCGGAATTTTCCACATGGCGCTGGATCGACGCCGACGACATGGTCGCCTCAATCGTGCCGTTCAAGCGATCGGTTTATGAACAGGTGGTCGGCGCCTTTCGTGACCACCTGGCCTGACCGGGCAGGGGTTCAGAAATCCAGACCAAGGTCCAGCGTGCGCGCCGAATGGGTCAGCGCCCCGCTGGAGATGTAATCGACCCCGGTCGCGGCAACCTCGGCGATGCGGTCCAGGCGCATGTTGCCCGACGCCTCGAGCACCAAGCGACCGGCGTTGATGGCGACGGCGGCGCGCAGGGTGGGGGTGTCCATGTTATCCAGCAAGATGACATCGGCCCCGCCGACGCCAAGCGCCTCTTCCAACTGGCGCAGGCTGTCCACCTCCAGCTCAACCCGCATCATGTGGCTGCGGGCGGCACGGGCAGCCTGCAGAACCTGACGCACCCCGCCGGCAGCAGCGATGTGATTGTCCTTGATCAGGATCGCATCCGACAGGCCAAAGCGATGGTTCGACCCGCCGCCATGCTGCACCGCCAGCTTTTCCACCATGCGCAGGCCCGGCGTCGTCTTGCGGGTGCAGGTGATGCGGGCCTTGGTGCCCTTGGTCTGCGCCACGAACGCGGCGGTCAGGGTGGCAATGCCGCTAAGCCGCCCCGCGAAATTCAACGCGACCCGTTCCGCCATCAGGATCGAGCTGGCCGCGCCCTCAATCTCCATCAGGGTCGCGCCGGGGGTGCAGGGCTGGCCGTCGGCAACCAGCACGCGGATTTGCAGCACCGGATCGATCAGCCGGAACGCAAGCGCCGCGATCTGCATGCCCGACACCACGCCCGGTTCGCGTGCGTTCAGCCGCGCCTTGTAGCGCGCGCCCGCGGGAACCACCGCGCGGGTGGTGACATCGCCCATCGGCGACAGATCTTCGGTCAGCGCGGCGCGGACCAGCGGTTCCAGCAGGAAATCGGGCAGGGGGGCGGTCATGCGGTTTCCTCCAGGGCTTGGGCGCGGATTTGCAACGCCTCGGCAAGGGTCAGGCGCGAACGGTGCGCCTGCGCCGGATCGGCCTGCGGATAATCGGCGCGGAAATGCCCGCCCCGGCTTTCGCGGCGCAGATAGGCGGCGGCGGCGATCAGCGTAGCGGTAGCGGTCATATTGCGCAACGTTTCCGAGGTCGCGTTGAGCTCAATCTCGGCAATGACAGAAAGCGCCTGGCGCAGGCCCTGTGCGGTGCGCACGACCCCGACACCATCGGTCATCGCCTGACGCAACCGAGCCACGGCGACCTCATCTACCGCCGCGCCGCCTTGCGGAAAATCCAGCACAACCGGCGGCGCATCGACCGGGGCGGGAAGCATCGCGGCAATGTCCAGCGCGCAGCGGCGGGCGTAAACCAGCGCCTCCAGCAAGCCGTTGGACGCAAGCCGGTTCGCCCCGTGCAGCCCCGTGGATGAGGCCTCGCCACAGACCCAAAGATTGCCAAGGCTGGCATGGCCCTGCGGGTCTGTCGCAACGCCGCCCATGTGGTAATGCGCGGCTGCGGCGACGGGAATGGGCTGCGAAACAGGGTCTATTCCGGCCCTTTTGCAGGCTTCGGCAACCGCGGGAAAGCGGGTCAGAACCTCGGCGCCCAGCACGGAACGTGTGTCAAGCGCGGGGCGCCGCCCGGCCTGTGTTTCGCTATAGACCGCGCGGGCAACGATATCGCGCGGGGCAAGTTCGGCATCGGGGTGGACCGTCAGCATGAAGCGTTCACCCGCGCTGTTGATAAGCGTGGCCCCTTCGCCGCGCAACGCCTCGGTCGCCAGGGGGGCGGGATCTTCGCCCGAGGCGATCGCGGTGGGGTGGAACTGGACGAATTCCGCATCGGCAATGACGGCACCGGCACGGGCGGCCATGCCGATCACCTGGCCCCGGATGCGCGGCGGATTGGTGGTCACCGCGAACAAGCCGCCGGAACCGCCACCCGCCAGCAGCACCGCGGTGCCTTCGACCAGAATCCGTCCCGACGGGAACCCGGCACGTTCGACCCATACCCCGGCCACCTGGCCATCGCGCAGGTCCAGCCCCGAGGCGAGGACACCTTCGGCGACCTGCACGGACGGGGTTTCCCGAACCGCGGCGATCAGCGTCTGCATGATTTCATGCCCCGCCTGATCGCCCTTGACCCGGACCACGCGCGCGGTCGAATGGGCAGCCTCACGCGACATGACATAGCCGCCCTTGGCATCCCGGTCGAAGGGGGTGCCCAGATCGGTCAGGTCAAGGATGTGTTGGCGCGCCTCGGCGGTGACCATCTGCGCGATTGCCGCATCCACCGTGCCGGCACCGGCGCGCACGGTATCCTGGGCATGGGCCTCGGGCGTGTCGTTAGCGGCCATCGCGGCGGCAACACCCCCCTGCGCCCAGGCGGATGAGGCCCCGACACCCAGAATTTCCGGCGAGATAACCAGAACCGGATGGGGCGCCAGCTTCAGCGCGGCATAAAGCGCGCCCAGACCTGCGCCCACGATGATCACGCGATCAGTGCGGATCGTGGTCACTTGGACAGGTTCCGCGACAGGTCAATCATCCGCTGCACCGAAATGCGGGCTTTTTCCGAAATCGCGGGATCGACGACGACCTCTTCGGTCATCGTGTGCAGCGACCACAGGATTTTCTCCAGCGTGATCTTTTTCATGTAGGGGCACATGTTGCAGGGGCCGACGAATTCCACCTCGGGCAGGGCGTCGGCGATGTTCGAGGCCATCGAACATTCCGTCACCAGCATCGCCCGGCCCGGCTTTTCGCGGTGCACATAGTCGATGATGCCCGAGGTCGAGCCGGAAAAATCCGCCTCGGCCACCACATCGGGGGGGCATTCGGGGTGTGCAATGATGCGGGTGTCGGGCCAGTGGCTGCGAAAATCACGCAGGTCCTGGGGGGTGTATTGTTCATGCACGATGCAGGACCCGGCCCACCAGACGACCTTTTTCTGCGGCACCTGCTTGGCCACGTTCTGCGCCAGGTACTGGTCAGGCGTCATGATCACCAGATCGCTTTCCATTGCCGCCACGATCTGCGCGGCATTGGAGGAGGTGCAACAGATGTCAGACGCGGCCTTCACCTCGGCGGTGGTGTTGACGTAGGACACCACCGGCGCGCCGGGGTATTTGGCGCGCATTTCGGCGATGCCTTCGGCAGTGATCGATTCCGCCAGCGAACAGCCGGCCTCCATGTCCGGGATCAGAACCGTCTTTGCGGGGTTCAGGATCTTGGAAGTTTCGGCCATGAAGTGCACGCCGCACTGCACGATCACATCGGCTTCGACCTTGGTCGCCTCGATCGCAAGCTGCAGGCTGTCGCCCACCACATCGGCAACGCCGTGAAAGATTTCCGGCGTCATGTAGTTATGGGCCAGGATCACGGCATTGCGATCCCGTTTCAGGGCGTTGATCGCCCGGATATAGGGCGCGTAACGGGCGAAATCCGGGAACGGAACCACGCGATCCATGCGCGCATGGATGTCGCGCATCTCCTCGGCCAGCGTGACAGAGGGCGCGAGGTCATAGGCCTCGGCCAGGGTGGCGCGCATCGTGGCGAAGTCCAGCATGGGTAATCCTCCCCCCAAGACCGAAGACGGATGCCATTTAAGGATTGCGGGGGCCGAGTTCCACGGGAAAAGTGCACCTTGGGTCACTTTTCTGCCGGGCGGGCACGGTCAGGCACGAATTCCATAGCGGTTCATCTTGTCGTTCAACGTCCGCCGCGGCATCCCAAGCGCCTGCGCGGCGCGTTCGGTATTGCCGCGGCAGCGTTCCAGCGTGGCGCGGATTTCGCGCGCCTCAAACTGTGCCACCCGATCGGCCAGCGTTTCGGCGGGCGCGGCCGCGGCGGGCGGCACATCGGGCAGGTCCAGGCCCAGCGCAAAACGTTCGGCGGCTGCCTTCAGTTCGCGCACATTGCCGGGCCAGGGTCGGCGCAGCAGGGCCCCACGCAAGGCAAAGGGAAGGTCAGGCAAGGGGCGGCCATAGCGGCTTGCGGCAAGGCGGGCGAAATGCGCAAAGATCAGGGTGATATCATCCCCCAGTTCGCGCAGCGCGGGTGTGGCGATTTCGGCACCCGCCAGGCGGTAGAAAAGATCCGGGCGAAAACTGCCGTCCAGCGTCATCGCCCGCAGGTCGGCCTTGGACGTTGCCACGACCCGAAGCGCCAGCGGGCGCAGACGGTTTTCGCCCAGCCGTTCCACCTGACGTTCCTGCAGCGCGCGCAGCAACTTGGCCTGAAGCGGGGGCGGCAGGGCTTCGACCTCATCCAGAACCAGGGTGCCGCCGTGCGCCGACTCAAGCTTGCCCGGCTTTTCCGGCGCCCCGGGAAAGGCACCGGCGGCATGGCCGAACATTTCGGATTCAAACAGTGCTTCGGGCAGGGCGGCGCAGTTGATCGCGACATAGGGGCCCTGGGCACGGGGGCCCTGGCTGTGCAGGGCGCGCGCCACAAGTTCCTTGCCGGTGCCCGTTTCCCCGGTGACGACGACATCAACATCCAGCACGGCCAGCGCGGCAACACGGTCGCGCAGGGCGATGATCGCCGCAGAGTCACCCAGGATCGCGCCGCTTTCCCGAACCCGCACCGCATCCTGCAGGCGCGCGAGTTCTTCGCGCGTGGCGCGGGCGCGCAGGGTGCGATCCAGCACCATCAGCAGATGGGCCGCATCATAGGGCTTTTCCAGAAAATCCTCGGCGCCCATGCGGATCGCGCGCACCGCATGGGGCACATCACCATGCCCGGTCAGCATGATGACGGGCAGGTCGCCACCGCGGGCGCGAAGTGCCTCTAGCAGGGCGAACCCGTCCATGCCGGGCATCCGCAGATCGGTGATCAGCGCATCGGGGTGATCCGGGGCCGCCAGGGCCTGCGCGCCGGATGTGAACCCCTGCACCCGATGGCCGCCCGCCTCGATCAGATCGCACAGGGCGGCCAGGTGGTCGGCATCATCATCGACAACATGGACAAGCGCGTTCATTCGGCGGCCTCCTGGCCGGATTGTGCGCGCGGCAGGATTACCGTGACCGTGGTGCCGACGCCCAAGGTGGATTTAATCTCGATGCGGCCGCCGAATTCGGCAATGATTGCCTGAGAGATGGCAAGCCCAAGGCCAAGCCCCTCGCCGCTTTCCTTGGTGGAAAAGAACGGCTCGGCCACGCGTTTCAGGTGATCGGGCGCGATCCCGGCGCCGGTATCCTGCACGGTGATGCGGGCTTCGGGCCCGGTCGTCGTGATGCCGATGGATACCGCGCCATCGGCTCGGCCATCGACCGCGTCCAGCGCGTTCAGAAGCAGATTGACACAGACCTGTTCCAGCCGGACCGCCCCGGCCCGCACCAAAACAGGCTCTGTTCCGCCAGAAGACGTGGGGTAGACCCCAACCGCGCGGGCACGGGGCTGCACCAGTTCCAGCGCGTTTTCCACCGGGGCCGCAAGCGCAATGACGTCCAGGGTATTCGGCTCTTTCCGGCTGAAGGTCTTGAGATGCTTGGTCGTGCGCTGCATCCGGCGGATCAGCCCGCGCGCGGTTTCGATGCGCGTGGCGGTGCGCGCGGTATCGCCCTGCGGCAGGGACATTTCGGCGGCGGCAAGCGTCGCCTCCATCGCCGCAAGTGGCTGGCTGATTTCATGGACGATCGCGGCAGACATGCGGCCCAGCGCGGCCATTTTTTCGGAATGGACCAACACCTCTTGCGCCGATCGCAGACTGGCTTCGGTCTGGCGGCGGGCCTCAATCTCGCGGGCAAGGGCGCGGGTTCGTTCGGTCACCTTTTCCTCCAGCAGGTCCGATTGGCGCAGGCGCAGTGCGACCAACTGCCTGCGCTGACGCTGAATTTTCGCGACACCAGCAGCGATCAAAGCCAGAACAGCCACAGCCAGCGCCCAGGCCGCCGCAGCACCCTGCACCGGCGCGACCGGACCGGCCGCCAGCAGCTGCCAGCCTTCACCGGGAATATCGGCGGTGCGCACGCGCATCATGCGGCCCACCCCGTCCCGCAGCGCAAATGCATCCGCCGCACCGACCAGAAGCGGTGCGGCGCTGGCGGGATCGGTGCCATCATAGGTGCGCTGTTCGGCCAACCGCGCCTGCGCCTGCGACCCCAGCAGGCGCAGCGGGCGATAAAGCCAGGACGGGTCGCCCGACAGAAAGACCACGCCATCGGCATCCGCCAACGCGGTTGATGACCGCGCCGAGGCCCAGGTTTGTTGCAGCGGCATCAGGTCGATCTTGACCACCAGAACCCCGGGACCGCGCGCGCCACCCTCAATCAGTGTGGACAAAAAATATCCCGGCAAGCGTGTGGTCACGCCGATGGCATAGAAACCACCGCGGCCATTGGCCAAGGCATCGGTAAAATAGGGGCGGAAGCCGTAATCCTGGCCCACGAAACTATCCGCCTGATCCCAGTTCGAGGCCGCAAGGGTCCGGCCCTGCGCATCCATCAGATACAGATGCGTGGCCCCGGTGTGCCGCACCAGCGTTTCCAGATAGCGGTTTGCGGCATCAATCGCCGCGGGGCTTTCGGGCGCGCGGATCGCATCGCGGATACGCGCATCCTCGGCCGCGACGGCGGGCAGGGATCGGAACCGCTCAATCTCGCTTTCAACGGCGCGGGCGGTCAGGATCAACGACTGATCCAGCCGCAGGTCCAGCTGTGACATGCCAATTCGTTGCGCGGTCACAAAGGCCAGGACGGCAAGCACCGCCACCGCCAGAAACAGCCAAAGGATGCCGCGCCGCGCCATCATCCGCCCGGCCCAAGCAGACGCGCGACGATATGATCCGCGATCGGAATGGCCGAGGTGGCCGCGGGTGAGGGCGCGTTACAGACATGAAGGCTGTGGCGCCCGTCCATGAACAGGAAATCGTCGATCAGGCGGCCATCGCGGGCGACGGCCTGCGCGCGCACCCCGGCACGATATGGCGCAAGATCGCGCAATCCGATCCGGTCGCAATAACGCCGCACCTTGCGCAAATACAACGGGCGCGCGACCGAGGCGGCAAGTTCCCCCATCGCCGGTCCGAAATTGCGGGCCAACACCCGCCAAAACCCCGGCCAGGCAAGGCTTTGTGCCAGATCGGATGGCGAAACATCCATCTTTCCATAGCCTTCGCGCTTCATCGCCAGCACCGCATTCGGCCCAACTGTAAACCCGCCATCCATCTTGCGCGTCAGATGCACACCAAGGAAGGGGCGTTCCGGATCGGGCACCGGATAGATCAGCCGACGCACCAGATCCTTGGGCTGGTTCAGAATACGGAAATATTCACCACGAAACGGGATGATACGGAATTGCGGGTCGAGGCCAAAGGCACCGGCCATCCTGTCGGCATGCAGCCCCGCGCAGAAAACGGCCTTTCCTGCAGAAATAGAGCCTGTTTTTGTGCGGATCGTGACGCCCGTTTCCGCTTCAACTCCACCAAGGACACGGACACCCAGGCGGATTGTGCCGCCGCGTTCGGCAAACAGGCGCGCCATATGGGCCGCGACCGCGCCGAAATCGACGATGCCGGTATCTGGGGACCATAGCGCAGCCAGGCTGTGGATGTTCGGCTCCCACTTGCGGGCGGTGTCACCCGGGATTTGCTCGATGCGGATGCCATTGGCGCTGGCGCGTTGAAACAGCGCCTGCATGCGTGGCAGTTCCGCGGGGTCGGTTGCGACGATCAGCTTGCCGCAGGTTTCATGCGCAATGCCGTGTTCGTCGCAAAAGACGCGCGTGGCCGCGGCGCCATCGCGGCAGAACCGCGCCTTCAGGCTGCCGGGGGCATAGTAGACACCGGCATGGATCACGCCCGAATTGCGCCCGGTCTGATGCTGGGCGACCGCCCCCTCTTTTTCCAGCAAAAGGATGCGCGCGCGCGGGTGCAGCGCCTGAAGGCGCAAGGCCGTGGCAAGCCCCACGATGCCGCCGCCGACCACCACGAAATCCGCCGTTTCCATATCTAGCCTCCGCAGGGGGCAAGCGTGATTGCATCGCCGGGGGCTGCGCCCAGTTCGCGACAGTCATCCCCGTCACACAGCCGCCACCCTGCCCGCGTTGCGCCAGAGGCGGCAAGCGTCAGGGTTGGCAGCGGCGGCAGGGACGGGGCCCAGACCCACCAGCCATCGACCAGGCGGGCGTCGGGGCCCGGATCCATCCCCGCGCCAGAACCTTTCACGGCGGCGCGGGTCAGCTTCAGGCCAACTGGCGTGATCTGCCACGCTTCTTGCCAGGCGATCCTTTCCACCGAATGTTCCCATTCCAGCGTGAAAGCATCGCCCGACAGCGACAGAAGCGTGGCCCCGATCATCAGGCAGGCGGTCATGCCGCCACGCGACCGCGCCGGAACCAAAGCGCCGCGGCAAACAGGGCAACAAGGGCAAAGCCGATTTCATCGGTAATCGGCATCGCCGCGACCAAGGTGAACGCCCCCGCCATCGCCAGCGAACGTTCCCAGAAGGCAAGATCGCGACCCAGCCAACCGATCACAGCAGCACCCCAAAGCCCGATCGACAGCACGGCCTTCAACACAATGTAGGCCACCGCAGGCGCAAAGCCGATGGCCTCGGCCAAGGGGCCGCCGGGTTGCAGCATCAAAGCCGGGGTATAGACCGCCATGAACGGGATGACGAAACCGGCCGCCGCGACCTTGATCGCCTCAAGCGAGATGCGAAGGCCGTTTTCCTTGGCAATCGGTGCCGCCGCGAAACAGGCCAGGGCCACCGGCGGCGTCAGATCGGCAAGGATGCCGAAGTAGAACACGAACATGTGCGACACGATCAGCGGCACACCCAGTTCCAGCAGCGCCGGACCCGCGATCGATGAGGTGATGATGTAGTTCGGGATCGTGGGAATCCCCATGCCCAGCACGATGCAGGTGATCATCGTCAGCACCAGCGACAGGAACAGGTTCTTTTCGCCCACGCCTACGATGAACTGGCCAAAGGTATTGGCCGCCCCGGTCAGCGTCATCACACCGATGATCACGCCCACCAGCGCACAGGCAATGCCCACCGGCAGCGCCGTCTTGGCCCCGTCGGCCAGGCTGTCACGGCAGATGGCCAGCGTTTCGCGCCCGCCCTTGGACAGGGCGTTGACGACGATCAGCGCCACAATCGCGGCGGTGACCACCCAGATGCCGAATTTGAAGAAGGCGGCGGCGATCAGGCCCAAGCCGATCCAGAAGATCACCCGGATCGCACCGGCCGGCAGACCCAGCGCCACCGAACCGCCAAGGATCAGCAGCACCGTCAGCGCCAGACCGATCGTGCCGGCGAACAGCGGTGTGTAGCCCGAAAACAGCAGGTAGACGAGCACTGCCAGCGGCAGGATCAGATACCAGCTTTCCTTCAGCGCCTTGCGGGGGGAAGGCAGTTCGTCGCGCGACAGGCCGCGCAGGTTGCGGCGGCCCGCTTCAAGATGCACCATCCAGAACGCGCCCAGGAAATACAGGATCGCGGGGATCAGCGCGGCCTTGACCACCTCGACATAATCAACACCCAGGGTTTCGGCCATGATGAAGGCAACCGCGCCCATCACCGGCGGCATGATCTGACCACCCATGGATGCCGTCGCCTCTACGCCACCAGCAAAGGCCGGGCGATAGCCAAAGCTTTTCATCAGCGGGATGGTGAACTGCCCGGTGGTGACGACATTGGCCACCCCTGACCCCGAAATCGTGCCCATCAGGCCCGAGGACAGAACCGACACCTTCGCCGCGCCGCCCTGTTTGTGCCCGACAAGGCCCAGCGACACGTCGGTGAACAGGCGGATCATCCCCGCCTTTTCCAGAAACGCACCGAACAGGATGAACAGGAAGATATAACTTGAGGATACATAGGTCGGGATGCCGTAGATGCCCTCGGTGCCATAGGCCAGATGCTCAATCACCTGCGCGAAATCATAGCCGCGGTGATTAAGCGGCGCGGGCAGGTGCTGGCCAAACAGCGCGTAGGACAGAAAGAGCGCCGAAATGATCGGCAGCGCCGGCCCCATCAGCGCCCAGGCAGCGACAAAGACCGTGCCGATGGCGATCACGCCCAGCACGATATCGCGGGGCAAGGGGTCACCGGCGCGCATCAGAAGCGGGACATAGTCCCAATATTGATAAAGCGCCACGACTACGCCCAGCCCGGCCATGGCCCAGGCCAGCGCCTTCACGGCGGGGCCCGCCTTGCGTGCCAGCGCCAGAAGCGGAAAGCCCAGAAGCAGCAGGAAACCGACGTGGAACGCCCTGACGATCTGGCTTGCGAAGTCGATCAGATGCGCGGCAGTGGCGATCTGGAAGGCGGAAAACGCGACCGCAATCCAGAACAGGGTGCGACCTTCGGCGCCGCCCGGAAAGCTGTCGGCCAAAGGATCGTGGATAGACAGGTCGGGCGCGCTATCGGGCATTTTGTGTTTCGGGTTGTCGTGCAGCATCCGTTCCTCCGCGATACAACAGAAAAGGCGGGCAGCGCGCGGCTGCCCGACCTTGCCGACTTTCGGATCTTACATCAGACCCTGTTCACGGTAATAGCGTTCCGCCCCCGGATGCAGCGGGATCGGCATGCCTTCAATGGCCTTTTGCAGATCGATCGCCGCCGCCGCGTTGTGCGCCGCCGCCAGCGTTTCCAGGTTCTCGAACAGCAGCTTGGTCATCTGATAGGCAGTTTCTTCATCCACGCCATCATGGGTCACAAGGAAGTTGACGACCGCCACGGTCGGCACGTCTTCATCCTGGCCCTGATAGGTGCCCGCGGGGATAGTAGCGGCGATGTAGGGCGCGCCCAGTTTTTCGGCGATATCCGCCGGAATAGAGACGATTTCGATCGCCTGGGTGGTGCCCAGATCCTTCAGCGAGGCAACCCCAAGACCCGCCGATTGCAGGGTGGCGTCCAGTTGCCGATTCTTCATCAGTTCAACCGATTCCGCAAACGGCAGGTATTCCACCTTGCCCAGATCGGCATAGCTCATGCCGGCCGCCTCAAGGATGGCGCGGGCGTTCAGTTCGGTGCCCGATTTCGCCGCGCCAACCGACAGGCCCTTGCCCGCCAGGTCGGCAAGGCTGGTCACGCCGGATTCCGCTGAGGCCGCAATCTGGATGTAGTTCGGATAAACCGCCGCAATGCCACGCAGCTTGTCCAAGGGTGCCTTGAAACCGGCATCCTCGTTGCCTTCCCAGGCGAATTTCACGGAATCCCCCAGCGCAAGGCCCAGTTCGCCCTTGCCCTGCTGCAGCAGATTCAGGTTTTCGACCGAAGCTTTGGTGGCCTGCACCTGGGTGCGCGCACCGTCGATGCCGTCGGCATAGACCTTGGACAGCGCAACCCCAAGGGGGTAGTAAACGCCCGACGTGCCGCCGGTCAGAATGTTGATGAATTGTTCGGCCTGCGCGGACAGGGGGGCCACGCTAAGCGCCGCCCCGGCAACAATCGCGCCGAGCTTCAGTTTGATGGTCATCGTCATCTCCTCCTCAGGACAATGGGTCGCATCGTTATGCGAACGATGCGGGATGGTTGCTGAAAAATCAGGCACCGCTCAAGAAATTGAAGCAACTGGGTGCAAGAAACTTCGCAGATTTCCGCCAAAGGTGGCGCAGAAAATCGCCTGCGGTCAATGCACGCGGTAACGGCCCCAGATCGCCTTTTCGCCCATCCGCGCGACAAAATCGTCATGCGCCCTGGCCTCGGCCTCGGTCAGGCGGGGGGGCAATGGCTGCGGCCGGGGGCGGGGGCGCCAATCGTCGGAAGGGCCGGCATCGGCAAGGCCCGCGGTTTCGGTGTGCAGGCCAAAACCCGGCTGGCGCCCGCCGATCAGTTCCAGATAGACCTCGGCCAGGATTTCGCTGTCCAGCAGCGCGCCATGCTTTTCACGCATGGAATTGTCGATGCCAAACCGGCGGCACAGCGCATCCAGCGAGGCCGGAGAGCCGGGGAACTTGCGCCGTGCGATCATCAGCGTATCCAGCGCCCGGTCATTGCCGATCAAGGGCATCTTGGCCCAGCCCAGTTCGGCATTCAGGAATTTCATGTCAAAGGCGGCGTTGTGGATCACCAGCTTGGAATCCGGGCCGATGAAGTCCAGAAATGCCTGGGCGATCTCGGCAAAGCGGGGTTTGTCTTTCAGGAAATCGTCGCTGATGCCGTGAACATCAAAGGCTTCCTGCGGCATTTTTTGATCAGGCTGAATATATTGATGGTAGGTTCGGCCGGTGGGGACGTGGTTGAAAAGTTCTACCGCGCCGATTTCCACGATGCGGTGGCCTTCGGACGGTTCAAAGCCGGTGGTTTCGGTATCCAGAACGATTTCACGCATCTTGCCCCCGGATCTTTGCGATCAAGCTTTGCACGGCCTGACGGGTCGCATCAAGGGTCAGCGTTTCGATGACATAATCGGCACGCGCGCGCTTTTCCGCATCAGGCATCTGCCGGGACAGGATCAGGTCCAACTGCTGTTCGGTCATGCCGGGCCGTTGCAGGACGCGGGCGCGCTGCAACGCAGGCGGTGCCGATACGACAAGGGTTGCATCGCAATCGCGATCAGCCCCCGTTTCGAACAAAAGCGGGATATCCAGCAAGACGAGATCAGCATCGCGATGCGCGTCCAGAAAGGCCAGCCGGGCAGCCGTGGTCAAGGGATGAACAATCGATTCCAGCCGGGATAGAGCCGTTTTGTCCGCTGCCAGAATGGCCTTCAGGACGGCGCGATCCACCGCGCCGTCACGCACGGCTTCGGGAAAGACGGCAGCGATCGCCGGCACGGCGGCACCGCCCGGCGCGTAAAGCGCATGCACCGTTGCATCTGCATCCCAGACCGGAACACCCTGCGCCGCGAACATCGCAGCGGTCGTCGATTTTCCCATGCCGATTGAGCCGGTCAGGCCAAGACGGAACGGACCCTTGCGTGACATCATGCGCCCAGCACCGCGTTGCGTAGGCTGTCGGTGACGTCGGGGCGCAGGCCGAACCAGCGTTCAAAACCCGGAACCGCCTGATGCAGCAGCATCCCAAGCCCGTCAACAACCGTGCAGCCCAGGGCCTCGGCCTGTTCCAGAAGCGGGGTGCGCAGGGGTGTGTAGACAATATCCGTCACAACGGCTTTGGGGGACAACGCATCCAGCGGAATTCGGAAATCCGGTTTGCCGACCATGCCCAGCGACGAAGTGTTCACCACCGTTGCCGCGCCATCCAGCATGTTTCCGGCTTGCCCCCAGTCATAGACGACCAGACGCGCGCCAAATTCGCTGCGCAGGGTTTCTGCCCGGGCACGGGTGCGGTTTGCGATGCGCAGTTCGGGCACACCCGCCTCTAGCAATGAAGCGACGACCGCGCGGGCGGCCCCGCCCGCACCGATCACCGCGGCAGGACCGGCGCCGGGGTCCCAGGCGGGCGCATTCTGGCGCAGGTTTGCGATAAAGCCGTATCCGTCGGTATTATCGGCGTGAATGCGCCCGTCGGGAAGGAAGATCAACGTGTTCGCCGCACCGATCAAGGCCGCGCGATCCGACACAACATCGGCGATTTTCAACGCCGCTTCCTTGTGCGGAATGGTGACGTTGCACCCGACAAAACCAGCCTTCGGCAACGTCCGCAGCACGGTTTCAAGGTTGTGCGCTGCCACATCCATGGGAATATAGAACCCTTGGATGCCATAGCTGCGCAACCAATGCCCGTGCAGCGCCGGTGAGCGGGAATGGGCCACGGGCGAGCCGATCACGCCGGCCAGTGGAATGCGGGGATGGTCTGTCATGTACTCAGCTCTCCTCGGACGCGCAGCCAGTTGAGGAATTCGACAAGGGGTAGGCCCAGCACGGCAAAGTAATCGCCTTCAATGGCCGAGAAAAGCCGAACGCCTTCCTCTTCCAGCTTATAGCAGCCGACTGCATGACGGATGCTGTGCCAGTTACGGGCAACATAGGATTCAATGAAATCCGGGGTCAGGTCATGCATGGTCAGACGAACCTCGGCGACATGGCGCCAAAGCGGTATGCCATCGCCTGCGCAAACCAGCGCCGACAGCAGCCGATGCGTGCGGCCGGACAGTTGCGCGAGCTGGTCGCAGGCATCCTGCGGGGTGGCGGGCTTGGAAAAGATCGCGCCCTTCAGCTCCAGCACCTGATCGGCGCCGAGGACTAATGCCCCGGGATGGCGGGCGGACACCTTCAGTGCCTTCATCTCGGCCAAGGTATCGGCCACATCGCGCGGATGGGCAGATTCCGCCATCAGGGCGTCGCGGATTGCGTCTTCGTCGATACGGGCGGGTTCAACCTGCAGGTCCAGCCCCGCGTTGCGCAGAAGGGTTGCCCGGATCTGGGATGCAGAGGCAAGGATGATGTGCATGGGCGTGTGGATAAAGCGGCCTGAGGATAAGGGGCAATCCTGGGGAGAAGTGCCGAACCCCTGATCCATCCCCGTTTCCGGTCGGTCTTGTCAAGCAACTGCGCGGGTTTTCCACCTGTTGGCGGTGCTTCAAGCGTCCTGTGGGATTTTGCCGCGCCCCACCATGTATCCGCGAATTATCCACAATCTTGTCAGCCGTCAAACTTCCCGCAACGTGTTGAAATACAACTGAAACATAAAACTTTCCCAAGGGCACAAAATTTTATGGAAATCGGCGCTGTCGCTGGGGACAAGATGTTTACAACGCGTTAATCCCCATCGTCCACAGGGCTTACATCATCATCATCTTTTCTTTTATTTCTTCTTATCATTAAGAAGAGGTTGTTACGGAAAGGTTACGCATATGACGGATTTTCTCGCCTCGACCTACCCATGGATCAAATCCATGCATGTCATGTCGATCCTCGCGTGGATGGCGGGGCTGTTCTACTTACCCCGACTGTATGTTTACCACGTTGAAGGGCTGAAGAAGCAGGGCGTGGTGCGGGGATCGGATATGGATTTGCTGTTTCAGCACCAGGAAAGGCTGCTGCTTAAGGCGATCATGAATCCTGCGATGATTTCCAGCTGGCTGTTCGGTCTGGCGCTGGTTCTGACCCCGGGGATTGTTGACTGGACCTCGGCCTGGCCTTGGGCGAAGGGGGCGGGGGTCATCGGCATGACCTGGTTTCACATGTGGTGTGCGGCGCGGCGCAAGGATTTGGCGAGCGGGGCGAACCAGCTGACCGGCCGCCAGTACCGGATGATGAACGAGGTGCCGACGCTGTTCATGATCGTGATCGTGCTGGCGGTGATCGTCAAATTCTGAGCTTTTGTTGACTCGGGCATGATTGACGCTTAGATGGCGGTCAAACCTCTGCCGTCCGGCATGAGGGCTTCCGATATTTCATATTTGCGCCGCATGACGGTCGCCAGAGCGAGTGGGCCCCCCATGACCAAGGAACGTTTGAACCTGTCTGACCTGAAGGCGAAAAGCCCGGCTGACCTGCTGGCCATGGCCGAGGAATGGGAGATCGAGAACGCCTCGACCATGCGCAAGGGCGAGATGATGTTCTCGATCCTCAAGGAACATGCCGAAGATGAGATCGAGATCGGTGGCGATGGTGTTCTTGAAGTTCTGCAGGACGGGTTCGGCTTCTTGCGTTCGCCCGAGGCGAACTATCTGCCGGGGCCGGATGATATTTATGTCTCGCCCGACATGATCCGTCAGTACAGCCTGCGCACGGGCGATACGGTTGAGGGCATCATCAGGGCGCCTGGTGAGAATGAGCGGTATTTTGCCCTGACCACGGTCGAAAAGATCAACTTTGAAGATCCGGAAAAGGCCCGTCATAAGGTTGCATTCGACAACCTGACCCCGCTTTACCCGAATGAGCGCCTGAAAATGGAGATTGAGGATCCGACGATCAGGGATCGTTCGGCGCGTATCATCGATCTTGTGGCACCGATTGGCAAAGGTCAGCGCAGCCTGATCGTGGCACCGCCGCGGACTGGTAAGACGGTTCTGCTTCAGAACATTGCGAATTCGATCGAGAAAAACCATCCGGAATGCTACCTGATCGTTCTTCTGATCGACGAACGCCCGGAGGAAGTGACCGACATGCAGCGGTCGGTGAAGGGCGAGGTGATTTCCTCGACCTTTGACGAACCGGCGACGCGGCACGTCGCGGTTTCGGAAATGGTGATCGAAAAGGCCAAGCGCCTGGTGGAACACAAGCGCGACGTGGTCATCCTGCTTGACTCGATCACGCGCCTGGGCCGGGCGTTCAACACGGTGGTGCCGTCTTCGGGCAAGGTGCTGACCGGGGGTGTGGACGCCAATGCGCTGCAACGGCCCAAGCGGTTTTTCGGTGCGGCGCGGAACATCGAAGAGGGTGGCAGCCTGACAATCATCGCGACGGCGCTGATTGATACCGGCAGCCGGATGGACGAAGTGATCTTTGAGGAGTTTAAGGGCACGGGCAACAGCGAAATCGTGCTGGACCGCAAGGTGGCCGACAAGCGTGTGTTCCCGGCGATGGATATTCTGAAATCCGGCACCCGGAAAGAGGATCTTCTGGTCGATTCCAAGGATTTGCAGAAAACCTATCTGCTGCGGCGCATTCTGAACCCGATGGGGACGACGGATGCGATCGAGTTCCTGATCTCGAAGCTGAAGCAGACCAAGTCCAACGCGGAATTCTTCGATTCGATGAACGGCTGACGCTGTTTTTCTTTTCCCACAAGGGGTTACAGCTTGGATACGATCTTCGCGCAGGCCACTGCCCGCGGAAAAGCGGGCGTGTCCGTCATTCGTATTTCCGGGCCACTGGCCTGGGATGCCGCCATGACACTGGCGGGCAGCCTTCCGCCGGCCAGGGTGGCCGGTGTTCGGCGTTTACAGCTTGATGGCGAGGTTCTGGACGAGGCCGTTGTTCTTTGCTTTGATCAGGGAAAAAGCTTTACGGGTGAACAGGTTGCTGAGTTGCACGTGCATGGCGCCATTGCGACAGTGGCATCGGTTTTGCGTGGACTTGGGGGGATGCCAGGGTTGCGTTTAGCAGAGCCGGGCGAATTCACCCGTCGCGCGCTGGAAAATGGTCGCCTCGATCTGGCGCAGGTCGAGGGGTTGTCGGATCTGATCGAGGCCGAAACCGAGGCGCAGCGGAAACAGGCGCTTCGGGTTCTGTCCGGCGCGGTCGGGTCGGTAGTTGATGATTGGCGCGGCAAGCTGGTTCGGGCCGCAGCGTTGATTGAGGCAACGATAGACTTTGCGGATGAAGACGTGCCGGTTGATGTTTCAACTGAGGTGCAAGTTCTGGTCGGTTTCGTTCAGGATGCCCTTGGTCAGGAACTGACGCGCATTTCATCGGCCGAGCGCATCCGAGAGGGATTCGAAGTTGCAATCGTTGGGCGTCCGAATGTAGGGAAATCTACACTTTTGAACGCTTTGGCTGGACGTGAGGCGGCGATTACGTCGGAAATCGCCGGAACTACGCGCGATGTCATCGAAGTGCGTATGGATCTGGACGGCTTGGCTGTGACGCTGCTGGATACGGCTGGGTTGCGCGATACCGATGATGTGGTTGAAGCGATTGGCGTTGAGCGCGCGTTGCAGCGGGCGGAAGCTGCTGATTTGCGAATTTTCCTGGTGGAAGAGGACGGTGTTCCTTTATTGACTCCGGTTGCTGAGGATATCGTTGCACATGCAAAGGCCGATCTGGGGGCCCATGGTGGGCTTGCGGTTTCAGGCAAGACTGGCAAAGGTCTTGATCTTCTTGTTAAAGAAGTCACGCGAATTTTGGCTGCGCGCGCGGCAGAAGCTGGTGTAATGACACGGGAGCGGCATCGGATTGCGATGTTGCGTGCGTTTGAAGCTTTGGAAGCGGCGCAAAATGAGATATCGCATGGGCCGGACCGTGCAGAATTGGCGGCAGAGAATCTCCGTCGCGCTGCACGCGCGCTGGAGTCCCTTGTTGGACGGGTGGATGTAGAGCACCTTCTGGATGAAATCTTTGCCAGCTTCTGCATCGGCAAATAAGGAGTGTTTCACGTGAAACATCTGGATGTCATCGTTGTCGGAGGTGGGCATGCGGGCGCCGAGGCTGCCCATGCCGCCGCTCGCATGGGTGCTCAAACCGCGCTTGTCACGTTGCGCAAAGACGGGCTGGGGGTAATGTCCTGCAATCCGGCGATCGGCGGTCTGGGAAAAGGGCATCTGGTTCGAGAAATTGACGCCTTGGATGGAATCATGGGACGCGCCGCGGATTGGGCGGGGATTCAGTTCCGTTTGCTCAATCGGCGAAAGGGGCCCGCTGTCCAGGGACCGCGCGCGCAGGCGGATCGAAAGCTGTATCGATCGGCTGTCCAAAAGCTGACCGAAGCTCAGACCAGACTGATCGTGATCGAAGGCGAGGTTGCTGATCTGATCGTGGATGAACACCGCGTTCGCGGGGTCGTTCTAGCGGATGGATCTGCGCTCTCCGCAAGTGCGGTTATTCTAACCACTGGTACGTTTCTGAATGGCGTCATTCACATCGGCGATCAGCGCCAGGCTGGTGGCAGGATGGGTGATCGTCCATCGGTCCCGTTGGCCAAGCGCTTGACCGATCTTGGATTGCCGCTTGGTCGTCTGAAAACCGGGACCCCGCCACGGCTAGATGGCCAAACGATCGATTGGACTTCGCTTGAGACGCAGCCAGGCGATGACGACCCTGTTCTGTTTTCCTTCATGCACAAGAAGCCCTTTGTGCGGCAGGTGAACTGCGGAATTACTCATACGAATGAGCAAACCCATAGGATCATTCGCGAGAACCTTAGCCGTTCCGCGATGTATGGTGGGCATATCGAAGGTGTCGGGCCGCGTTATTGCCCGTCGATCGAAGACAAGGTTGTGCGATTTGCCGACAAGATGTCGCATCAGGTTTTTCTAGAGCCTGAAGGACTCGACGATCCGACCGTTTATCCGAACGGCATCTCGACGTCGCTACCTGAAGATGTGCAGGAAGCCTATGTCAGGTCAATCAAAGGCTTGGAGCAAGTCCGTATTCTGCAGCCGGGCTATGCGATTGAATATGATTTCGTAGACCCACGCGCCCTTCGCAGCAGTCTTGAGCTTCGGGCGCTCGCCGGGCTTTATTTGGCGGGGCAGATCAACGGGACGACTGGGTATGAAGAAGCGGCAGCGCAGGGCCTTGTAGCAGGTTTGAATGCCGCCTTGGCAGCGGCTGGGCGTGACCCTGTCATCCTGAGTCGGACGAACAGCTATATCGGTGTGATGATTGACGACCTTGTGACCCGTGGTGTGAGCGAGCCTTATCGGATGTTCACGTCGCGAGCAGAATTCCGGCTTTCTCTTCGGGCAGACAACGCGGACCAACGGCTAACTCCCCTTGGGATAGAGCTTGGCTGCGTCCATCAGGCCCGCGCGGCCGCGTTCCATGCGAAGATGGAAGCATTATCTCGCGGCAAAGCGCTGCTCGAGGCGGTTCAGTTCACACCAAAGCAAGCCAACGCCGCTGGGATTAAGGTGAATCAGGACGGCGTTCGGCGCAGCGCCTATGCTTTGCTTTCGTTTCCTGATGTGACGTTTGAACAACTTTCGCTGGCTGAGTCGGCGCTATCGGAAATTCCTAGCGATGTTGCAGATCAACTTGGCCGCGATGCGCTTTATGCAAACTATCTAGATCGCCAAGAAGCTGACGTTGAAGCGCTTCGACGGGACGAAGAGTGGGAGATCCCTGAGGACTTTGATTTCTACGCATTGAATGGTCTATCCAACGAATTGAAAGGCAAGCTTCATCGTACGCGCCCTGCAAACTTGGGGCAAGCTTCCCGGGTTGAGGGCATGACGCCGGCTGCCCTGACGCTGGTATTGGCCAAATTGCGTCAGCTATCACGGGCACGGTCGGCATAATGGTCAATGCGTCTGTGCGTACATTTCAAGAGCGCTTCGATGTTTCACGTGAAACACTGGACCGTTTGAGCCGCTACGAGGTGCTTCTGCAGAAGTGGAATCCAGCCATAAACCTAGTGTCCAATGGCACGCTTCAAGATATCTGGGCGCGTCACTTTTTGGATTCGGCCCAATTGTTTTCGATAGCCGCCCCAAGCGAAGGGCGCTGGGTTGATTTGGGTAGCGGGGGCGGATTTCCGGGCCTTGTAATTGCGATCCTTGCGTTAGAAAAGGCCCCTGGGATTCAGATGACGTTGGTCGAAAGTGACCTGCGAAAGTCGGCCTTTCTATCAACCGTGGCGCGTGAAATTGGCTTGCGCGTCCTTGTTCTTTCCGAACGGATAGAGCGGCTTGAGCCCATGGACGCAGACGTTCTTAGCGCCCGTGCCCTGGCGCCTTTGCCAAGGCTTCTGGATTTCGCTCAGTTGCACCTAAAGTCAAGCGGCACTGCGTTATTTCCGAAGGGCGCAACCTGGCGCGACGAGGTTGCACTGGCCCGTACGCGCTGGGTTTTTAATGTTGATTCAATCCCCAGCCTTACTGATCCCGCTTCTGTCGTGTTGAAAATTCAAGGAGTCTCTCGTGCCTGACCCGACGCGTCCGCCCGCGCCCCGGATCATTGCGATCGCCAACCAGAAAGGTGGCGTTGGCAAGACCACAACGGCGATCAACCTTGCGGCGGCCCTGTCAGAAGGTGGCCACAAAGTGCTTTTGGTGGATCTTGATCCGCAGGGCAATGCCTCGACCGGCCTTGGGATTGAGCCCGAAGCGCGTCAGCGAACGACCTATGACCTTTTACTTGAGGAAGCCCCTGTTTCTGAGGTGGTTCTGCCCACGAATATTCCGGGTCTGTGGATTTGTCCTGCGACGACCGATCTGTCCTCTGCGGATATGGAGCTTGTCGCCAGCGAAAAACGCAGCTTCCTTCTTCATGATGCGCTGCACCAGCCAGCACTTGACGCATATGGCTTCGATTACATCTTGATTGATTGCCCGCCCTCTCTCAGTCTTTTGACTATTAATGCTATGGTGGCGGCCCAGTCTGTTCTGGTCCCCCTGCAGGCAGAATTCTTTGCCCTTGAAGGCTTGTCGCAGCTTTTGCTGACAATCCGTGAGGTTCGGCAATCCGCAAACCAGGGGCTTAGGATTGAGGGCGTCGTGCTGACGATGTATGATGTTCGGAATAATTTGTCGCAGCAGGTTGAAGCAGATGCCCGCGCAACTTTGGGTGAAATCGTGTTCCGCACGATGATTCCGCGGAATGTCAGGGTGTCTGAGGCACCGTCATTTGCGCTGCCAGTGTTGTCCTACGATCCTGTATCGCGTGGCGCAGCGGCATATCGTGCCCTGGCGCAGGAACTGGTTGCTCGGCATGAGATCGCACAACGGAAAGGCTAGGGGATGAACGACAAGAAATTTGAACGCCGCGGTCTTGGTCGTGGGCTTTCTGCGCTCATGGCGGATGTTGGGGTCGTAACCGAAGAACAGGCTCCGGCACGCCGGCCCGAGCACCGTATTCCGATCGAACAAATCGAGCCCAACCCCAACCAGCCGCGCCGCGATTTCCTGCCTGAAGCGCTGGAAGAACTTGCTGCATCCATCCGCGAAAAGGGCGTCATTCAGCCTCTGATCGTTCGCAAGCATCCGTCAAAGGACGGCTATGAAATCGTTGCCGGGGAACGTCGCTGGCGCGCCGCGCAGATCGCGCAGTTGCACGAACTGCCTGTTATCATTCGCGATTTTACGGATACCGAGGTTCTGGAAGTTGCGATCATTGAAAATATCCAGCGCGCTGATCTGAACCCTCTCGAGGAAGCGCTGGCATATCGGCAGTTGATGGACCGTTTCGGACATACGCAAGAAAAGCTGGCAGAGGCCCTGTCCAAAAGTCGAAGCCACATTGCAAACCTCTTGCGCCTGCTGCAGCTCCCGCCCGAGGTTCAGAGCTGGTTGCGCGAAGGCAAGCTATCGGCCGGTCACGCGCGGGCGCTGATCACGACAGAGAACCCCGTCAAGCTTGCGCAGGATGTGATTTCCCGCGGCTTGTCCGTGCGCGAAACTGAGCGTCTTGCCAAAGAGCCAACGGGCGGTGAGGCGCGAAAAGGCAATGGCGCACGAAAACCCGCCGAGAAGGATGCCGACACGCGCGCGCTAGAGGGCGACCTTTCTGCTACAATTGGTATGAAGGTCTCGATTGATCACAATGGGTTGGACGGCGGCACGCTTTCGATCAGCTATCGGACGCTCGAACAACTGGACGAGTTGTGTCAGCTTCTCAGCGGGATGCGCTAAGGATCAACTGTCAGGGCGGCTCCAGATGAAAACTGCCACCGCGATCAGGACTATTCCCTGAATCACCAGGATCTTTGGTCCAACGCCCAGTGCCACAGAGAGGGCGAAGGCGGCTAGAATAGAGACTGACGCGGCCCATTTCGCGGGCCGCGCAATCGACCGGCGCTCGGACCAGTCGATGATGGCAGGACCGAACCGTGGGTGGCTCAGCAGCCAATTGTGTAGCCGCTCGGACGAACGGGCGAAGCAAAAGGCTGCCAGCAGCATCAGCGGAACGGTTGGCAAAAGCGGCAGAAAGGCCCCGATTACGCCAAGCGCAAAACACACCAGGCCGGCGATTAGCCACAGAAAGCGCATCAGGGAAACAGCCGGCGCAGGATTGCGTTCAGAACGGCACGCCCGGCAGGCGTGGTTCTAATTTGCGCACCATCAATGACCAACAAGCCCAAATCCTCCATCTCCGTCAGGGCCTCGGCATCCAGAGGTTGTCCCGACAGCGCCTGGTATCGCGCCGCATCGATCCCCTCGCGCAGCCGAAGCCCAAACATCAGGTATTCCTCGGCCTGTTCATGTAAAGGAAGATCTTCGCGCAACGTCTCGCCTGTGCCGGTTTGTTCTACCCGGTTCAGCCAGGCCCCCGGTGCCTTGGGCGTATCGGTCGCCTTGCGCGACCCGCCCAACGTCAGCCGCCCATGCGCACCTGGCCCGATCCCGGCATAATCGCCATAGCGCCAATAAATCGAATTGTGCCGACTTTCCGCACCGGGCCGGGCATGGTTGGAAACCTCATAGGCGGGCATTCCGGCCGCATCACAGATTTCTTGCGTCAGGTGATACAGGTCTGCCGCCAGATCCTCACCCGGAATCCCGCGCAGGCCCCCCGCGGCATGGCGTGTGCCAAAGGCGGTGCCGTCCTCAATGGTCAGCTGATACAGCGACAGGTGGTCCACCGCCATCGACAGCGCGCGGCTAAGTTCGGTTTCCCACGCGGACAAGGTCTGATCTTGGCGAGCATAGATCAGGTCAAAGCTCACCCTGTCAAAGACTTCGCGCGCGATGCCAAAGGCACGCTCTGCCTCGGCGACCGAATGAAGCCGCCCCAGCCGCTTCAGATCGGCGTCGTTCAGTGCCTGAACCCCCATCGACAGGCGGTTTACGCCTGCTTCGGCATAGCCACGGAATCGCTGCGCCTCTGCCGATGTCGGGTTCGCTTCCAGCGTCACCTCCAGGTCGTTGGCAAGCCGCCAGGTTCCGCGGATCTTGTCCAGGATCGCGGCCACCAGATCTGCGGGCATCAACGAGGGCGTGCCGCCGCCGAAGAAGACCGTGTTCAGAACGCGGCCCTCGGTTTCCCGTCCGATCCTGTCTATTTCCCTGATATATGCATTGCGCCAGCGGGCGATGTCGATTTGCCCGGCCACATGGCTGTTGAAATCGCAATAGGGGCATTTCGACGCGCAAAAGGGCCAGTGCAGATAAAGCCCGAAGCCGCCGTGGCGCCAGTCCTCGATCATGGCCGAAACGCCGTGACTTCGATCTCTACCTTCATCTCGGGCCGGATTAGCCCTGCGATGACCATTGTTGCCGCCGGGCGAATTTCACCCAGCGCGGCGCCCAATACCGGCACTAACGCGTCAACAAGTGCTGCATCCGTGACCGTGTACTGAACGCGGACGATGTCTTCCATGGCAAAGCCAGCCTCGGCAAGGACCGTGCTGATCGTCGTAAAGCAATTGCGTGCTTGATCCGCCACGTTCTGCGGCATCTGCATCGTCGCATAGTCATAGCCCGTCACGCCGGACACAAAGCACCACGGGCCCTTCACGACGGCGCGGCTGTAACCCATGGTGCGTTCAAACGGCGATCCGGTGGAAATGCGGCGCATCTTACCCCTCGAAGCATTCAACCAACTTGCGGAACGCATCCGCCCGGTGGCTGATCTGGTTTTTCAGGGCTGGATCCATCTGGGCAAAGGTCACATCATGGCCCGCAGGTTGGAACATCGGGTCATAGCCGTGACCCTGAACCCCCCGCATCGGCCAGACCAGTTCCCCTTCGGCCTTGCCTTCAAACACCTCATCATGCCCATCGGGCCAGGCAAGAACCAGCGTGCAGCGGAACCGCGCGGTTCTGGGAAAGGGGGCGGCCTTGGCCTCACATTCGGTCCAGGTGCGCGTCATCGCCTGAACAAAATCGCGCCCCTCGGGCGTTTCCGCCCAATCCGCGGTGTAAACGCCCGGTGCGCCGTCCAGGGCATCCACCTCGATCCCGGAATCGTCGGCCAGCGCCGGCAGGCCGGTGGCTTGCGCGGCGGCATGTGCCTTGATCCGGGCATTGCCGACAAAGGTGGTCTCGGTTTCTGCAGGTTCGGGCAGGTTCATCGCGGCCGCGCCGACGACATCGATGCCAAAGGGCGCCAGCAGCGCCGCGATTTCCTCCAGCTTGCCGCGATTGTGGGTCGCCACCAGCAGGCGTTTGCCCTGGAACTTCCTCATGCGATGGCTGCTTTCTGCGCGGTCACCAGTGCGTCGATGCCCGCCTCGGCCAGATCCAGCAATTCGTTCATCTGCGGGCGCGAAAAGGTTGCCCCCTCGGCGGACATCTGCACTTCGATCAACTTGCCAGCCCCGGTCAGGATGAAATTCCCGTCGGTCCCGGCCTCGCTATCCTCGGCATAATCCAGATCCAGCACGGCCTGCCCGGCATAGATACCGCAGGACACCGCCGCGACATGATCCACCAGCGGGTCCGAGGTGCAGACACCGGCTTTCATAAGCTTGTTCACCGCAAGGCGAAGCGCGACCCAGCCGCCGGTGATCGCGGCGCAGCGGGTGCCGCCATCGGCCTGGATGACGTCGCAATCCACGACAATCTGGCGTTCGCCAAGCGCCACACGATCAACACCGGCCCGCAGGGCGCGTCCGATCAGCCGCTGGATTTCCTGGGTCCGGCCCGATTGCTTGCCCGCGGCTGCTTCACGCCGGTTGCGGGTGTTGGTGGCGCGCGGCAGCATTCCGTATTCCGCCGTCACCCAGCCAAGCCCCGACCCCTTCAGAAACGACGGCGCGCGATCTTCGATCGTGGCGGTGCACAGAACCTGGGTATCCCCGACGCGGATCAGACATGACCCTTCTGCATGTTTCGTGATCCCGGTCTCGATTGAAATCCGGCGCATTTCACTTAAATTCCGACCAGAGGGGCGCATGACGTGTCCTTTTTTGGGTTCTGCGCCAATTACAGGCCGTGCCCGGCGCGATGCAACCCCGATTGACGGCACAACCGCCCCGGTCTTATCTCAATCGCGCCAAGGTGAAATGCGATGACTGACGGAAACCAGATCCTCTCCGAGCTGAACGACCGGTCCCGCGAGGTGTTTCGCCGGGTCGTCGAGGGCTATCTTGAATCGGGCGACCCGGTGGGATCGCGCACCCTGACCCGACAACTGAGCGAAAAGCTGTCCGCCGCCACGATTCGCAACGTGATGCAGGATCTGGAATATCTTGGCCTGCTGGACAGCCCGCATGTTTCGGCTGGTCGCGTGCCCACCCAGCTGGGCCTGCGCATGTTCGTCGATGGCCTGATGGAGGTCAGCAGCCTGGATTCCCGCGACCGCGAAAAGATCGAGGCAACGCTGGGTTCGGGCGATGCCGATGTCGGGTCGCTTCTGGATCGTGTCGGCGCGGCGCTGTCGGGGATCACGCATGGCGCAAGCCTGGTGCTGACGCCCAAACACGAAGCGCCGATCCGCCATATCGAATTTGTCAGCCTGGCCCCCGAACGGGCCCTTGTCGTTCTGGTCTTTGCCGATGGCCAGGTGGAAAACCGGGTCTTTACCCCGCCGCCGGGCCAGACGCCGGCGTCCATGCGTGAGGCCGCGAATTTCCTGAACGCACTGGCCGAGGGGCGCACCCTGTCCGAGTTGCGCGGCCAAATCGTCCGGGAAATCGGCGAACGCCGGCAAGAGCTGAACATCCTGGCGCGTGAGCTTGTGGAAAATGGCTTGGCGCTTTGGCAAGACGAAGGCGAGGTGACCGAGCGTCTGATCGTGCGCGGACGCGCCAATCTGATCGGGGTTGAGGCTGACCTGGACCGCATCCGAAGCCTGTTCGATGACCTGGAACGCAAGCGCGACATCGCGCGCTTTCTGGAACTGACCGAAGATGGCGAAGGTGTGCGCATTTTTATTGGCTCGGAAAACAAGCTTTTTTCACTTTCGGGTTCCTCTCTGGTCGTCTCTCCCTATATGAACGCGGATCGAAAGATCATCGGCGCGGTCGGGGTCATTGGCCCCACACGGCTCAACTATGGACGGATCGTGCCGATCGTAGATTACACAGCGCAACTGGTCGGGCGGATGTTGTCCGGTCGGGGCAGAGGATGAGACGCATGAGCGAGATGAAGAAAGACGAGATCGCCGAAGGTCAGGCCCAGATCGATGAAACCTTCGAGGATGTCCTGAACGAGGGTCAGGATGAGCTTGAGGCGCTGCGCGCCGAGCGTGATGAGCTTCGTGACCGTTTCATGCGCGCCCTGGCTGATGCCGAAAACATCCGCAAGCGCGGTGAACGCGACCGGCGCGAAGCCGAGCAATACGGCGGAAGTAAGCTGGCCCGCGATCTTCTGCCGGTCTACGATGCGCTGCGCCGCGCGCTGGACGCCGCCGGCGAAGAACAGCGCGCCGCGGCGGCAGGTCTGATCGAAGGGGTGGAACTGACCCTGCGCGAACTTCGAAACGTCTTTGGACGCCACGGCGTTCAGGCCGTGGCCCCGGTGGTCGGCGACAGGTTCGACCCGCAGCAGCATGAAGCCATGTTTGAAGCCCCCGTGCCCGGAACCGTGGCGGGTGACATCATTCAGGTGATGGAGGAAGGTTTCCTTCTGCATGACCGGCTGTTGCGCCCGGCCAAGGTTGGCGTGTCATCCATGCCGAAAAGCTGAACGGAGGCGCGGGGGGCTGTCTGCCCCCCGAACCCCCCGAGGATATTTTCGCAAAGCCGAAGATCAGTCTTTCAGAAGCGCCTTCAGGTCATACAGCGCGGCAAGCGCCTCTTTCGGGGTCATGTCGTCGGGATGCAGGCCGCGCAGTTGTTCTTCAACCCGCGAAGGGGCCTTTGGGGCAACGGCGGGCGAGGGCGGGACATGGGCGGAAAACAGCGGCAGGTCGTCGATGATGGTCTGCTTCTTGGTGCCGCCTTCACGTTCGCCCTGTTCCAGCGCATCCAGTACGACGCGCGCACGGGCCACCACGCTTTCGGGTAGCCCCGCAAGACGCGCAACCTGAACGCCATAGCTGCGATCAGCGGCGCCCCTGCGGACCTCATGCAGGAAGATGACTTCGCCTTCCCATTCTTTTACCGCGACGGTGGCATTTTCCACGCCGTCCAGCTTGGCGGCAAGGGCGGTCATTTCGTGGTAATGCGTGGCAAAAAGCGCGCGGCATCGGTTGACCTGATGCAGGTGTTCCAGAACCGCCCAGGCGATGGACAGCCCGTCATAGGTTGCGGTGCCGCGGCCGATCTCGTCCAGAATGACCAGGGCGCGGTCATCGGCCTGGTTCAGGATTGCTGCGGTTTCGACCATTTCCACCATGAAGGTCGACCGGCCGCGTGCCAGGTCGTCGGCGGCGCCGACCCGGCTGAACAATTGACTGACCAGACCGATATGGGCGCGGCACGCGGGCACGAAGCTGCCTGCCTGCGCCAGAAGCGCGATGATCGCGTTCTGGCGCAGGAAGGTCGATTTGCCGGCCATATTCGGCCCGGTCAGGAGCCAGATCGCGGCGCAATCCCCCTCGCTCAGGGCGCAGTCGTTGGCAATGAAAGGCTCACCGCTACGTTTCAGGGCGGCTTCGACCACCGGATGGCGACCGCCTTCGACGATAAAGCTGCGGGAATTGTCGATCTTTGGTTCCACCCAGTCGGCGCTGGCCGCCAGATCGGCAAAGGCCGTGGCCAGATCGATTTCTGCCAAGGCGCGGGCGGCGGCGGCGATCGGTCCTGATTGGTCCAGAATTGCGGTTTTTAGGCTCTGATAGAGCCTCTTTTCGATTTCCAGCGCGTGGTTGCCCGCGTTCAGGATACGAGTTTCCAGCTCGCTTAGGGGCAGGGTTGTGAAACGGACCTGGTTGGCCGTGGTCTGACGGTGGATGAAGGTTTCATTCAGCGGTGGCGCCAACATCCGTTCGGCATGGGTTGCTGTGGTTTCGATGAAATAACCCAGCACGTTGTTATGCTTGATCTTCAGGCTTTGGATGCCGGTCCGTTCGATATACTCTGCCTGCATCCGGGCGATCACGCCGCGGCCTTCATCGCGCAGTTGCCGCGTCTGATCCAGTTCCTCATCGTAACCCGGCGCGATGAAGCCGCCGTCGCGGGCCAGAAGCGGCGGTTCGGCCACCAGCGCGGCATCAAGCAGGTTGTGCAGGGCCTCGTGCCCGGTCAAGGCGCGTGCCGCTTCGCCCAAAAGGCTTGGGGCATCTGACCCGTCAAGCCGTGTGGCGATGCGCGCGGCCTGTTCCAGCCCGTTGCGGATGGCCGCCATGTCGCGCGGGCCGCCGCGGTCAAGTGCCAGGCGCGACAGGGCGCGGTCCATATCCGGACAGCGGCGCAGATCGGCCCGAAGATCTTCGCAAAATCGGCTCTGTTCCAGCAGGAATCGTATCGATTCATGCCGGGCGTGGATTTCGCGAAGATCGCGTGACGGGGCCGAGATGCGCCGTTCCAGAAGCCTTGCGCCGCCCGCGGTGACGGTGCGGTCGATGGCCTGCAGCAGCGATCCTTCGCGCCCCCCGGACAGGGCCTGCGTCAGTTCCAGATTGCGCCGCGTTGCCGCGTCGATCTGCACGGTTCCGCCGGCATCTTCGCGCACCGGCGCCCGGAGAAGCGGCAGTTTGCCCCGCTGCGTCAGGTCCAGATAATCCGCGATTGCGCCCATGGCCGATAGTTCAGCGCGTGAAAATGTGCCAAAGGCATCCAGCGTGCCGACGTTGAACAGCGCGCACAGGCGCTTGTCCGCGCCCTGGCTGTCAAAGCTGGCACGGGGCAGGGCGGTCACGGCGGCGCGCATGTCGGTGACGATGCCGGCCAGATCGGTCTCGCGCGTCTCGCTGACCAGAACCTCACGCGGGGCCAGGCGCGCCAGTTCCGGCGCCAGGCGCGACAGGGGGCAGGGCATGACCCGGAATTCGCCGGTCGAGATATCGACCCAGGCAAGGGCCGCGTCATCCCGGACCTCGGCAAAGGCGGCCAGGAAATTGTGGCGCCGCGCTTCAAGCAGGCTGTCCTCGGTCAGGGTGCCGGGGGTGACAAGGCGCACCACATCGCGCGCCACGACGGATTTGGACCCGCGTTTCTTTGCCTCGGCGGGATCTTCCATCTGTTCGGCGATGGCCACGCGAAACCCCTTGCGGATCAGCGTCAGCAAATACCCCTCGGCGGCATGCACGGGCACGCCGCACATCGGGATATCTTCGCCAAGATGCTGGCCACGTTTGGTCAGGGCAATGTCCAGCGCGGCGGCGGCCTGCACCGCATCGTCAAAGAACATCTCGTAGAAATCGCCCATCCGATAGAACAAAAGCGCACCGGGATTGGCGTTCTTGATCCCCAGATACTGCGCCATCATCGGTGTGACACTTTGGTCCGACATGCTTCCCCCTTGGCTTTGCGCGACCCTACAAAAGCCCCCGGACAGGTGCAAATCCATTGAGGCACGTCACGCGCGGCGCTAAGAGAGAGGCGCTGCAGGAGGAGCACGGCCCCATGTCCACCAAGAACCGCATCACGCCCGAAGAGGCGCTGGCCTATCATCTGGACCCGCGTCCGGGGAAATTTGAAATCACGGCGACCAAGCCGATGACCACACAGCGTGACCTTAGCCTGGCCTACAGCCCCGGGGTCGCGGTCCCGGTCGAGGCCATCGCCGAGCGCCCCGAAACCGCCTATGACTATACGGTCAAGGGCAACATGGTCGCGGTTATTTCCAATGGCACAGCGATCCTTGGGCTGGGCAATCTTGGGGCGCTGGCCTCAAAGCCGGTGATGGAGGGCAAGGCGGTTCTGTTCAAGCGGTTCGCGGATGTGAACGCCATCGACATCGAACTGGACACGGAAGACCCTGATGAGATCATCCAGGCCGTGCGTCTGATGGGGCCGACCTTCGGCGGCATCAACCTGGAGGATATCAAGGCGCCGGAATGTTTCATCATCGAACAGCGCCTGAAAGAGCTTATGGACATTCCGGTGTTCCACGATGATCAGCACGGCACCGCCGTGATCTGCGCTGCGGGCCTGATCAATGCGCTGGAACTGTCGGGCAAGCGGATCGAGGATTGCCGTATCGTGCTGAACGGCGCAGGCGCGGCCGGGATCGCCTGTCTGGAACTGATCAAGGCGATGGGCGCGCGTCACGACAACTGCATCATGTGCGACACCAAGGGCGTGATCTATCAGGGTCGGACCGAGGGCATGAACCAGTGGAAATCCGCCCACGCCGCCAGAACCGACGCGCGCACCCTGGAAGAGGCGATGGTGGGCGCGGATGTGTTTCTCGGCGTTTCCGCAAAGGGCGCGGTCACGCCGGAAATGGTGGCCAGCATGGCCGACAATCCCGTGATCTTCGCAATGGCCAACCCGGACCCGGAAATCACCCCCGAAGAGGCCCACGCCGTGCGCCAGGACGCGATCGTGGCCACCGGGCGCAGCGATTACCCCAACCAGGTGAACAACGTCCTGGGCTTTCCCTATCTGTTCCGCGGCGCGCTGGATATCCATGCCCGGGCGATCAATGACGAAATGAAGATCGCTTGCGCCAAGGCGCTTGCAGAACTTGCGCGCAAGGATGTGCCTGATGAGGTGGCGATGGCCTATGGCCGCAAGCTGACCTTCGGGCGTGACTACATCATTCCCACGCCCTTTGACCCGCGGCTGATCCATGTGATCCCGCCCGCGGTGGCCCGGGCAGGGATGGAGACCGGCGTTGCGCGCCGTCCGATCATCGACATGAACGCCTATGAGCTGAGCCTGAAGGCGCGCATGGACCCCACCGCCAGCATTCTGCAGGGCATCCACGCCCGCGCCCGCCAGGCGCAGGCCACGATGATCTTTGCCGAAGGCGATGATCCGCGCGTGCTGCGCGCGGCGGTGGCCTATCAGCGGTCGGGCATGGGCCGCGCGCTTGTGGTCGGTGTGGAAAGCGACGTCCGCGAAAAGCTTGAAGCGGCCGGAATCGGCGATGCCTTTGGCGAAATCCAGGTGGTGAATTCCCAGAACAGCGGTCACATCGATAGCTACAAGGAGTTCCTTTACAAACGCCTGCAGCGTCAGGGGGCCGACCGCGAGGATGTGCACAAGCTGGCCACCCGCGACCGCCACGTCTTTGCCGCGCTGATGCTGGCGCATGGGCATGGCGATGGTCTGGTAACCGGCGCCACGCGCAAATCCGCCCATGTCCTGGAGCTGATCAACAAGGTCTATGACGCCAAGCCCTCGGACGGGGCGGTCGGGATCACGGCGATCCTGCACAAGGGGCGGATCGTGCTGATGGGGGACACGCTGGTCCATGAATGGCCCGATGAAGAGGATCTGGCCGATATCGCGGAACGCGGTGCCCATGTGGCGCGGGGCCTGGGCATCGACCCGCGGGTGGCGTTCCTGTCGTTTTCAACCTTCGGCTATCCGGTATCCGAACGCGCCGCCAAGATGGGTGAGGCGACCAAGGTCCTGGACCGGCGTGGCGTTGGTTTCGAATATGAAGGCGAAATGACGGTGGATGTCGCGCTGAACCCCGATCAGATGGCGAATTACCCGTTCTGTCGGCTGTCTGGTCCGGCGAATGTGCTGGTGGTGCCGGCACGTCATTCGGCCTCGATCTCGGTCAAGCTGATGCAGGAAATGGCGGGGGCGACGGTGATCGGGCCGATCCTGACGGGGGTTTCCGCGCCGATCCAGATTTGTTCGACGATGTCGACGGTGAACGATATCCTGAACATGGCGGCGATTGCGGCCTGCCGGTTGGGCCAGACCCGCTGACGGCAAAGCCGGGGGGCTGTCTGCCCCCCGGACCCCCCGAGGATATTTTCGCAAAGCCGAAGGCAGGAGCGCGCGCTATGATCCTCAATCTCGGGTCCATCAATATTGACCATTTCTATCACCTGCCGCGGCTGCCGGGGCCGGGTGAGACATTGGCGGCCACGTCCCATGCGGTCGGGCTTGGGGGCAAGGGGGCGAACCAGTCGGTCGCCGCGGCGCGCGCAGGGGCGCGGGTTGTGCATATTGGCGGCGTCGGGCCCGAGGCCTGGGCGCTGGACCGGCTGTCCGGCTTTGGCGTGGATTGTCGGTTTGTCGAACGGCTGGAGGTTGCGACGGGCCATGCGATCATTCTTGTCGATCAGGGCGGCGAGAATTCGATCATTCTCTATCCCGGCGCGAACAGGGCCTTTTCCCAAGCCGGGATCGCGGCGGCGCTGGGCGATGCGGGGCCGGGTGATACGCTGTTGATCCAGAATGAGACCCTGCATCAGGCAGATGCGGCGCGGATGGCCCAGGCGCGTGGCCTGCGGGTCATCTATTCCGCGGCGCCGTTTGAGGCCGAAGCGGTGCGTGCGGTGATGCCCTTCGTGTCGCTGCTGGCCCTGAATGCGGTTGAAGCGGCGCAGCTGGCCGAGGCGCTGGGCATGGATCTGGACGATCTGCCGGTGCCCGAGCTTTTGATCACGCGGGGTGCGGAAGGTGCCGAATGGCGCGACCTGCGCCGCGGGGGGCGGATTTTTCAGCCGGCCTTTCCCGTGCGCAACGTGGACACGACCGGGGCGGGTGATACCTTTGCGGGCTATTTCGCGACCGGGCTGGATGAAGGCCTTGGCCCACAGGCCGCCTTGCGGCTGGCGGCGGCGGCGGCGGCACTGATGGTCACGCGGGTCGGGACCGCCGATGCGATCCCAACCCGCGCCGAGGTTGAGGGTTTTCTGGCCGATCAGCCCAGCGAATAGCCGGTGCCGCGCACGGTGCGAACCGGGTCCGACCCGCCATGCACCATCAGCGCCTTGCGCAGCCGCCCGACATGCACGTCAATCGTGCGGGTATCGACATAGATGTCGCGCCCCCAGACCCGGTCCAGCAGCTGATCGCGGGTCCAGACGCGACCGGGCTTTTCCATCAGGGTGGACAGAAGGCGGAATTCGGTCGGGCCAAGCTTCAGCGGCTGTCCGTCGCGGAACACGCGGTGTTCGGCCGCATCCAGCACGATGTCCTCGAAGATCAGGCGTTCACCCATCGTGGCCGGGCGCGTGCGGCGCAGCTGCGTGCGCAGGCGCGCCATCAGCTCGACCACGGAATAGGGTTTGACGACATAGTCATCGGCGCCGGTTTCCAGGCCGCGCACGCGGTCGGTTTCCTCGGACCGGGCCGAGAGCATGATGATCGGGATGCTGCGGGTTTCGGGATTGGCCTTTACGCGACGGCAAATTTCGATGCCCGACACATTCGGCAGCATCCAATCGAGCACGATCAGATCGGGTTTTTCCTCGCTGACCATCAAAAGCGCTTCATCGCCGTTTTCCGCCAGGGCAACACGGAAGCCTTCGGCCTCAAGGTTGTATTTCAGAACTTCGCGCTGGGCGGATTCGTCCTCGACCACCAGAACGCAGGGCTGTTGTGCGGGGGACATGGCCTAGACCTCTTGTTGGGGAAGCGCGGTGACGCTTTCCGTCTTGGGGCGGGCGTCCTCGGGCAGGTCGCCGGTGACCAGATAGATCACCTGTTCCGCGATCGAGGTCGCGTGATCGCCCATGCGTTCGACGTTCTTCGCGATGAAATGCAGATGCATGCAGGCCGTGATGTTGCGCGGATCTTCCAGCATGTAGGTCAGGAACTCGCGAAACAGCGCGTTATACATCTGATCCACCTCGATATCGCGCGCGCGCACGTCGGCGGCCAGATTCACGTCGCGCTGGATATAGGCGTCGATGGCATCCTTCAGCATCACCTCAACCGCCTGTGCCATGCGCCGGATCGCGCCCGGCGCGCCCGCCACCGTGGGCATCGAGGTCAGGACATGGCTGCGTTTGGCCATGTTCTTGGCATAGTCGCCGACCCGTTCCAGGCTGGCGGCGATCTTGATCACCGAAAGCGCCATGCGCAGATCGCTGGCCGCGGGTGCGCGCAGGGCGATCAGCAGCGCGGCTTCGTGGTTGATCTGTTCTTCCAGCGCGTCGATGTCCTTGTCCCGGCGGCGCACCTCGCGGGCCAGTTCGTCATCGCGGGTTTCCAGCGCCTGTGCCGCCTCCAGGATGGCGGCCTCGACCATGCCGCCCATCTTGGCGACAAGGGCCTGGACCTTTTCCAGATCGCGGTCAAAGGAGGAAACGATATGTTGACCTGACATGAGCCCCGCCTTAGCCGATGCGGCCAGTGATGTAGGATTCGGTGCGCGGATCGCGCGGATTGGTGAAGATCTGGCCGGTTTCGCCGTATTCCACCAGATGACCAAGGTGGAAAAAGGCGGTCCGCTGGCTGACGCGCGCGGCCTGCTGCATCGAATGGGTGACGATCACCACCGAAAATTGCGCCCGCAGCTCATCGATCAGTTCCTCGACCTGGGCGGTCGCGATCGGGTCAAGCGCCGAACAGGGTTCATCCATCAAAAGCACCTCGGGCGCGGTCGCGATGGCGCGCGCGATGCAAAGCCGCTGCTGCTGGCCACCCGAAAGGCCGGTGCCGGGCGCATCCAGCCGGTCCTTAACCTCATTCCACAGCGCGGCCTTGCGCAAGCTGGCTTCCACCACCTCATCCAGTTCGGCCTTGCTGCGGGTCAGGCCGTGGATCTTGGGGCCATAGGCAACGTTGTCATAGATCGATTTCGGGAAGGGGTTGGGTTTCTGGAACACCATGCCCACGCGGGCGCGCAGCTGCACCGGATCGACCGCGCGGTCATAGATGTCTTCGCCATCCAGCAAGATCTTGCCCTCGACGCGGCAGTTGTCGATCGTGTCGTTCATCCGGTTCAGGCAACGCAAAAAGGTCGACTTGCCACAGCCCGATGGGCCGATGAAGGCCGTGACGGTGCGGTCGAGGATCTCGACACTGACACCTTTCAGCGCGTGGCTTGCGCCGTAGAACACGTGCACGTCGCTGGCGCTGATCTTGTTCTGCTGGCTGTCCACGGCTCTCTCCGTCAGTCTGATGTCCTTCATCGCCTGGCCCCTGGCGCGTACGCTTGGCTGGTGCGGGCCCGACCGCGCAACCGGTGCCTGCCGGATGCCTTATGCAAAATCGGTGTGACGATCGTGTGACACTTTTCCGGAAAAAAAGTCAGGCCCCGGCGGACCGGCGCAGGGCGGCCGCGATCAGGTCGGCAACTTCGGGGTGTTCGCCTATCGCTTTCAGGCAGGGGCCCTGAAAACCGGCCTCGGCGATGGCTTCGGGGATGTCACCTTCGACATGGCCGGCGCGCAGGGCAAAGAAGGGCAGGCAGATGCCGCGCCCCAGGTCGCGGGCGACATCGGCCAGAAACGGCGGCTCTTCGATCAGGGCGACCTCGATGCGGGGAAACGGCGTGATTTCGGCCAGCCGTTCGGCCATTGCATAGCTGGAATCCTTCGACCGGCGCGCGACCTTGGACCCATGGGCCGCCAGGATCAGCGCGGTATCCTGCGGGGCCATCCCGGCCTCGGCCGCGGCCTGCAGCGTGACCCGCGCGATCAGTGCCGGCAGGTCCGGGTCAACCCCGAAGGGGGGCAGCTGCACCGCCTTGGCCCCAAGGTCACCAAGCCTGCGCGGCAGTTCCTTGCCGGTGAACCATCCCTCGGCCATGAAGAAGGGATAGATCAGCGGCCGGTCGAACCCGTCCAGCGCGGCGGCAAGCGAACCATCGGCCGCAAGCGTCGCGCCGCGGATCTGCCAACCGGGAAGGCGCGCCCCGACATCGGCTGCAAGCGCCCGAAGCGCTGCTTCCTGCGGTTCCGGTTCGGATGGCGAGCCGTGCGCGACGATAATGGCCTGGTGCATGGGGACTCCTTTTCCGGTGAAGTTAGGCGGTTTGTCAGACAGGGCAATGGCGCAGAAGGATGCGCGGCACAGTTACCGGAAGATTAATTGTAAGCATAAGATTTCATTGAATTTTTATGATCCTGCACCTTGCGCCGAATCGCTGCTGGCGATATCCCTGTTCTTACCGGCCAGGATGGCCAGGTCCTCAGAACAGGTTCACGTGTGGTGCGTAGGGGTGCACGTGGGGTGAAGGAGGGTCCTGGTAGGGGTGCCGGGACCCTCCTGATTTATGGCTCAGGGTTCGATACCGCCCAGTTCGCAGATCATGCGCCATTCCTCCTCGGTCACCGGCTGCACCGACAGACGCATCGATTTGACCAGGGCCATTTCCTGCAACCGGGGATCGTCCTTCACCTCGGCCAGGGTTACCGGGCGCGCCAGCGGGCGGACGGCGCGGATATCGACGCAATCCCAGCGCGGATCATCGGTGGTGCTGTCGGGATGGCTTTCCGCACAGACCTCGACGATGCCGACGATCTCTTTTCCGATGTTGGAATGGTAAAAGAACCCCTGATCGCCGATCTTCATCGCACGCATGTTGTTGCGTGCCTGATAGTTGCGCACGCCATGCCATTCCTCGCCCACGTCGCCCTTGGCAACCTGCATGTCCCAGGACCAGACGTCCGGTTCAGATTTGAACAGCCACTTCGCCATCAGCCAATCACCTTTTTCCATTCGGTGACGGTCACGGTTTCAAACAGCCCCGCCGCGGCATAGGGGTCGTTCGCGGCCCAGTCCTGCGCGGCCTGCAGGCTATCGGCCTCAACGATGACCAGCGAGCCGCACATCTGGCCCTCTTCCAGAAAGGGGCCGGCCATGCGGACAATGCCGGTCTGTTCGATATAGGCCAGATGCGCGGCACGGGTATCCAGGCGGGTCTGCAGGTGGTCCGGCTTGTCGCGGCAGATGATGGCGTAAAGCATGTTCATTCCTCTTTCAGGGGACGGGACAGCAAGGCCTGCGCGGCCTTTTCAACGGTGATAAGGTGATCGACAAGCGCCGCCACCATGGTGGCGATGGGCATGTCCACGCCCAGATCGGCGGCAAGCGCGGTCACGGCCTTTGATGTCGCGGCACCTTCAACGGTGATCGCCGTATCAAAGGCCTCGCCCGCGCCCAGCGCGTGACCATAGCGGAAGTTGCGCGACTGCATCGAGGTGCATGTCAGCACCAGATCGCCCAGCCCGGAAAGACCGGCCAACGTTTCCGGGCGCGCGCCCAGCGCCGTGGCCAGGCGGTTCATTTCGGCAAAGCCGCGGGTCATCAGCGCGGCGCGCGCGGAATCGCCCAGACCGGCGCCGATCACGACGCCCGCGGCAATCGCCACGACATTCTTCAGCGCCCCGCCCAGTTCCGCCCCAATGGTATCGGCGCTGCGATACAGCCGCAGCGACGGCGTGGCCAGCTGCGCCTGCAGATCGGCAGCATCGTCACGGCAGGCCAGCGTCAGCGCCGTTGGCAGGCCGCGCGCGATATCGGCGGCAAAGCTTGGCCCGGTCAGGATGGCTGCGCGCGCATCGGGGCAGGCGTGGCGGATCAGCGCGGTGGGCCCATGGCCCGTCACAAGGTCGATGCCCTTGGAACAGGCCACGATCGTCTTACCGTTCAAAAGCGCCGCATGGCTTCCCAGAAAGCCCGCCATCTGCTGCATCGGCATCGCCAGCAAGATCACCTCGGCTGTGCTGGCCTGCGTGATTTCCGCTGTGACAGAGACGTTTTCGGGCAGATGCACACCGGGCAGACGCGCGGTGTTTTCCCGCCGCCGCGCAATGGCGGCGGCCTGTGCCGCATCGCGGGCCCAAAGCGTAATCGGCCCGTTCTGCGCCAGCGCCACCGCCAGCGCCGTGCCGAAGGCGCCCGATCCCAGGATTGCGATGGTCATGCCTTTGCCCCCTTTTTGCCCGATCCCAACAGCGCCGGTGCGCTTTGGTCCAACGGCCAGCGCGGGCGGGCGGACAGGTCCATCCCGTCGCTCTGGCCCAGGCGGAACCGTTCGATCCCTGCCCAGGCGATCATGGCGGCATTGTCGGTGCACAGGGCCAGGGGTGGCGCGATGAACCGTGCCCCGGCCCGGGCCGCGACTGTTTCCAGCGCGGTCCGGATCGCCTGGTTGGCCGCAACCCCCCCGGCGACGGCAAAGACCGGATGGGCGGGGGCCAGCGCCAGATATTCGGTCAGCGCGCGGCGCGATTTCTCGGCCAGAACATCGCGCACGGCGGCCTGAAAGCCTGCACAAAGGTCGGATCGGGTGGCGCGGGGAAGGCCGCCATGATCGGCAATCGCGGCATCGCGGGCCCGCAGCAGCGCGGTTTTCAGCCCCGAAAACGACATGTCGCATCCCGCCCGGTCCAGCAGCGGGCGCGGAAAGGCAAACCGCGCCGCATCGCCCAGGGCGGCCTCGGCCTCGACAGCCGGGCCGCCGGGCTGCGGCAGGCCCAGCAGCTTGGCGGTCTTGTCAAAGGCTTCGCCGGGGGCATCGTCGATGGTGCCGCCAAGCCGGGTAAAGTCCTCGGGGCCGTGGGCGATCAGGAACTGGCAATGCCCGCCCGACACCAGAAGCATCAGATAGGGAAACGCCAGATCATCGGTCAGGCGCGGTGTCAGCGCATGGCCCGCCAGATGGTTCACCCCCACCAGCGGCAGCCCGGCCCCGGCGGCGATGCCCTTGGCGCACATCACGCCTGCCATGACCCCGCCGATCAGCCCCGGCCCTGCGGTTACCGCGATGCCATCCAGATCGGCAAATCGGACGCCTGCGCGGTCCATTGCCTCTTCGACGCAAAGGTCCAGCTTCTCGGCATGCGCGCGCGCGGCGATTTCAGGGACCACGCCGCCAAAGGCGGCATGCAGCGCCGTTTGCCCCGCGACGACCGAGGCAAGGATCGACGTTCCCGCCGGGCCCGCGCGCACGATCGCGGCGGCGGTATCGTCACAACTTGATTCGATGCCGAGAAAGGTCAGGGTCTTGGTCATGCCGGTCCGGTTGCGTAGGGTCCCCAACGCAGGTAACACCGGGGCATGGATCGCACAATCCCGCGGGTGCCCATGCCTGACCCACGCCCCAGCCTTCTTCTGACCCGGCCAGAACCTGCCTCCAGGCGATTCGCGGCGGCGTTTCGGGCGCGTTTCGGGGCGGATTGGCCGGTCACGATCTCGCCCCTGATGGCGATTGCGGCGCTTGCCCCACGCGTTTCGGCGGCGGATGCGGTGATCTTCACCTCGGAAAACGCGGTTGCCCCTTTTGTCGCACTGTCACCGGCGACGGGGCGGTTGGCCTGGTGCGTGGGTGACCGAACCGCACAGGCGGCCGCCGCGGCCGGCTTTCGCACGCGGGCGGGCCCGGGCGATGCGGCCCGACTGGTGCCCATGATCGTTGCCGGCCATGAAGGGGGGCGGCTGATCCATGCGCGTGGGCACCACATTGCCGCCGACATCGTTACCGAGCTTGCCCGCGCCGGGCTGAACGCCGTGGATGCCGTTGTTTATGAACAGTGCGATCTGGCGCTTGATGCGGCGGCGCAGGCGTTGTTGGCTGGACCGTCGCCGGTTCTGGTGCCGCTTTTTTCGCCCCGCAGTGCGGCGCTGTTTGCGCAGCAGGCACGGGATGCGCGCGCGCCCCTGCTGTTGGCCCCGATCAGCGCGGCAGCCGCGCGGCCCTGTTCTGGGCTGAACGCCCGGGTGGAAATTGCGCGGGAACCCGCCGCCGGGGCGGTGCTGGATGCGCTTGGGCGGCTGATTGCCTCGGTCGATGCGGGTTGAGCGCATCGCCCGCGGTCATTAGATTGAAGTGGCGGGTTTGACCCGCACCTGGAAGGAGGAACATCGTGGCCACGCAGAAAACCCCGACGCCGGAGCCGGAGGAGGCCCCTTCCAAGACCGAAACCCTTTCCGCGGAAACCCCGGCACCCGAGACGGATCCGGGCGCGACGGATGTGAAAACGGATGTGAAAGAAAAAGAAGCCGTCGCCGCCGATGCGGGGACGGGCGCTGCGGTTCAGCCGCCGCCCCCCCCGGCGCCCCGGCGGCGCGGTGGCTTCCTGCCGCTGGTGCTTGGCGGTGTGGTGGCCGCCGGGATCGGGGCTGCTGGCACGATCTACCTGTTGCCGCGCATCCCGCCCGAATGGCTGCCGGCCCAGCCGCAGGCAGGCGCCGAAGTGGCCGCGTTACAGGCGGCGCTGGCGGATCAGGCCACGCGCCTTGACGCGCTGGGCGCGGATCTGGCGGCGTTGAAGGCCGCGGAACCGGCGGCCCCTGATTTGTCCGCAATGGAAAGCGCGCTTGGCCGGCTTGAAACGCGGCTGGCCGCGCTTGAAGCCCGCCCCGTTGAACCGGCGGCCCCGGTCGCGCTGGACGATCTGCGCCGCGACCTGGATGCGGTGCGCGCCCGCCTGTCCGAGGTGACCAGCGCCGGAACGCTGGCACAGGATCAGATCGCCGCCGCGGCCCAGGCAGCCGCCGACCGGATCACCCAGGCCGAGGCCGAGGCACAGCGCCTGCGCGCCGAGGCTGATGCCGCCGCGCGGCGCGCGATGGCGCAGGCGGGGCTTGCCCGGCTTGCCGCGGCGCTGGACAGCGGCTTGCCGCAGGGCCCGGCGCTTGCCGATCTGCAGGCCGCAGGCGTCACCGTCCCGCCCGAGGTTCTGGCCGATGTCCCAAGCCTTCCCGCGCTGCGCGAAGCCTTTCCCGTTGCGGCGCGTGCGGCCCTGTCCGCCTCACGCCGGGCGCTGGCCGATGGTGATGCGCTGGACCGCATCGGCGCCTTCCTGATGGCACAGACCGGCGCACGGTCCCTGGCACCGAAAGAGGGTAACGATCCCGACGCCGTCCTGTCGCGTGCCGAGTCGGCCGTGGCGGCGGGTGATCTTGCCGCAGCGCTGGGCGAACTTTCGGCCCTGCCGGCTGAAGGTCAGGCCGAAATGGCCGCCTGGGTCGAAATGGCGCAACGCAGCATGGCCGCGAAGGACGCACTTGGCGCCCTGTCGCAGACCCTGAACTAAGGAGACAGAGATGATCTGGTCCTTCATCAAGATCGCCCTGTTCCTGACGGTGGTTGCGGCGATCACGCTGGGCGCGGCCCATCTGGCCGAAACCGGCGAAGGTATCCGCCTGGCGGTGGCGGGGATGGAATTCACCCTGGGCCCGCTGCAATCGATCATCGCGGCGGTCGTGGCTTTCGGTGCGGTCTGGCTGGTGATCCGGCTGGTGGGTTTTTTGGTGGCGCTGCTGCGTTTTGTCACCGGGGATGAAACCGCGATCAGCCGCTATTTCGACCGCAACCGCGAACGCAAGGGCTATGAGGCGCTGGCCGAAGGGATGCTGGCCGTCGCCTCGGGCGAAGGGCGGCTGGCGCTGTCCAAGGCGGCGCGGGCGGAACGATTCCTGGCGCGGCCGGAACTGACCAATCTGTTGACTGCGCAGGCCGCCGAGGCCGCAGGTGACCACAAGAAAGCGATCGAGGTCTACAAGCGGCTTCTGGGCGATGATCGCACCCGGTTTGTGGGGGTGCGCGGGCTGATGCGCCAGAAGCTGGCCGAGGGGGATACCGACACCGCGATGAAGCTGGCGCAAAAGGCATTCGCGCTGAAACCGCGCCATGAAGAGGTGCAGGATGTCCTGCTGAAGCTGCAGGCGCAAAAGGGCGATTGGTCCGGCGCGCGCGGCGTGCTGTCGGCCAAGCTGCGGCAAGGCCTGTTGCCGCGCGACGTGCATCGCCGCCGCGATGCTGTCCTGGCGCTGCAAGAGGCCAAGGGCGTTCTGGACCAGGGCGCCAGCGTCGAGGCGCGCGAAGCGGCGATCGCGGCCAACAAATCCTCGCCCGATCTGATCCCTGCTGCGGTGATGGCCGCGCGTGCCTATATCGACAAGGGCAATGCCAAACATGCCGCGCGCGTTCTGCAAAAGGCATGGGAGGCGCAGCCCCATCCCGATCTGGCTTCGGCCTATGCCGAAATCGCGCCGCAAGAGGCTGCGGCAGATCGGCTGAAGCGGTTTGCCCCGCTGCTTGCCCTGCGGTCCGATCACGAAGAAACGCGCCTGCTGCGGGCCGAACTGCACATCGCCGCCGAAGATTTCCCGGCGGCCCGGCGTGCCCTTGGCGATCTGGTCGAGACACATCCGACCCAGCGCGCGCTGGCGATTATGGCGGCGGTGGAACGGGGCGAAGGCGCCGATGACGCCGTGGTGCGCGGCTGGCTTGCGCGCGCGCTGACGGCGAATCGTGGCCCGCAATGGTGCTGTGACAAATGCCACAACATTCAGGCGCAATGGGCCCCAGTCTGCGACAATTGCGGTGGATTCGACACCCTGTCCTGGCGTGAGCCCCCGCATGCGACCGGCAGCACCCTGCCACATGGCGCCGAGATGTTGCCCCTGATCGTGGGCGATCCGGCCCCGCCAGCGACGCCATCCGCCCCGCCTGCGCCCGATGATCAGATCCTTGATGCCGAATTGGCCCGTGATCCGACCGCCACCCCCGACGCGGTTCTGGCTGCCCGTGGGGTTGAACGCGAAAATTAGGGCTACACATCCCCGTGCGGGCATGCTAATCACCGGGCCGATATAGCTCAGCTGGTAGATAACGCTATTCGTAAACGTTCGGCTTGGCCGAAAAAAACGAATGAAACCAGTTGGTTGTGTCGGTGACGGTGTAACTCGTAGTGCCGTGACAGAGAAGAATGCCGCTGTAGCTCAGCTGGTAGAGCACGTCATTCGTAATGATGGGGTCGGGGGTTCGAGTCCCTTCAGCGGCACCATTCTTCTCTGAATTAACCCGTCTCATCCTACACCGTAGCAGCTGCGAGGCCCAGCGCTTAGATAAACCGAGAGATGATTTTCACGGTCGGGTGTGCCTAGATGTAGGCGAAGGGCTAGCAGGCCGCTGAAGAAGTCGGTTATGCAGAACGGTTTCCTTTCGGCGCAACTGTCCGGGTTTGGCTTCGGGCGCCTTGGCGCAGAAAGCATGCCTGTTTGGCGCGGTTTGCCATCGTCACGCAGCCAGCAGCCGGGGTAGTCGGGCGAGGTTGTTGGCGGCCATCGTCAAGATGAAGCGGGAGCGCACCCGTTCGAGGCCGCGATAGACGGTCTGTGCCATGCCGCCGACGGTCTTGGCCCAGCCGAAAGCCTCTTCGATCCGTTTGCGGTGCTTGATCGACAGGGCATATCCCTTGTGCCGGGTGGTTCTGGCGTCGATTGCTGAATATCTGGATTTCTGCGCGACATGCGGGGTGACACAGGCCTGCCTGAGATCAGCGACGAACTCGGCCGCGTCGAAGCCCTTGTCGGCGCCCAGCGTCAACTGTCGGGTCGACCCCGGGGAATGGCGATGGATCATGTCCAGCGCAGCGCGCCGTTCCGCATGCCCGTCGGCCTGGGTCAGGTCGCCCTGCACGATCAGGCCCGAGCGGTTCTCCATCAGCGCATGACCCATGAAGCAGAGCATGGCGCCGGTGCCGGGAGACTTTTTGTAGAGCCGGGCATCGGGGTCGGTGGTCGAGGCATGGGTGGCATTGGACCGCTTCTCGCCGCGGAAATCGACCTCTGCATTGCGGCTCTGGCGGCTGGGGCGGGGCATCGGGGCGGTCTCGGCTTCGGTGGGTTCGGTCTGAACTTCCGCAGTGGCGTCGGATGCGGGCGGGCTGCCCGGGTCGTCATCGGGTGGGCTGTCGCTGGCCTTCGGCTGGAAGCTCTTCATCGAGGCCCAGGCCTTCACCAGCGTGCCGTCGACCGAGAAGTGATCATCCGACAGA
>NZ_JAMJFX010000014.1 GCF_023544865.1 Phaeovulum molybdatiresistens
GACCTGCGCACGCGCCGTCGCCGTCCCGTTATCCGACAAGGTCACCGTGTTCGAACCTGCCGCAGCACTGATGATTGCATTCTGCGCAATCGTCATCGTCGCATTCAGGTTGTTCGCCAAGGTGATGTTCTCGACAGATGTCAAAACAGAACCACTGATGTCAGAGCTCGCACCCGTCACAGCCAGTGTATCCGTCCCGCCAGAACCGTTGATCGACACGTTTGCAAGCGACGCAACACTGTTCGTCTGAATTACGTCATCACCAGTGCCACCCAACACAGAGTCCGTATCCGCATGCAGGTTAAAGGTGTTCCCACCGTCAGCCAGCACGTAATTTTCAACCGTTGAAACGCCACTCAAGGTCCCCGCATCGGCCAGCGTGATCGTATCAGCAGCAGCTCCTGCTTCACCTGCGGCGCCTGCCGTAATGGTAAGATCGTTATGCTGAGCGACAGTCATGGTAATGCCACCCGACAGGGTCAGGCCCTCGGCAGTCGTGACCGCACCACCGTTCACACCGGATATGTTCGCACCGTTCGTCGCAACAATCGTGTCGCCAACACCACCAAGATTGATCGAGCTTGCTCCAACGTTAACGCCTCCGATGTTCACAACATCGTTGCCCGAGCTGTCGGTGATTGTCACAACGCCCGAAGTGACGTTGTACTCATCATTTCCAGCGCCGCCATTTAGCACGTCCCCGTTTCCGGCTCCGTTTATGGTATCGTTGAAATCGGACCCAGTAATGTTGTCGACCCATACACCGGCATTGATGATGTAACCATTTGAAGCCGAAGCTGCATCCAGGTTAATCGTGGAACCTCCAGCCGCTGCATTAATGGTAGCAGTGCCATTGTTGTAAGTATCGGAAGTAGCCGTCCAGCTTGCCACATTGTTAGCCGTCGCAGTCGAACCTGCTGTGACCTGCAGAACGTCAGACCCGCTCAGATCATTGATGGTGCTGTTCCCACCGCCCGACGAGATGAACGTATCGTTTCCGTTGCCACCAGTGAGTTCGTTGTCGCCAGCACCACCATCAATAGTGTCGTTGCCGTCACCACCCTCCAGGGTGTCGTTGCCACCATTTCCGACCAACACGTCGTTGCCAGATGTGCCAACTATTGAGTCATCGCCAGCTGTGCCGTTGATCGTCAGACCGACCCCAGCAGGCATTTTGCTGCTCAGCAACTCCTTCGATCCAGTGGTCAATAGATTGTAGTCAGCGAGCTGAATCGTAAAGTTATCGAGTTCGTTGTCTGCTATCCGGGTCAGGTTGTTCAGGATAGAACCGACCTCGGCGTCTGTTGCGCCGAGAGCATCGACACTCGCGCCAGTTGCCTGACCGAGAACATCGTCGAATACAGTATCATTCACCGAAGCAGCTTCGATCACAACGTTCAGAATACCGCCGCCGACAATATTGTTGATGTCGGCAGACATCGCCTGCAGTTGAGTGGCTGAAGTGAACGTATCAGGCGCAACAGGGCTCGCATTAACAGTCACAGTCAAACCATCAGCGAACTTTGGTCCCAGCACTTCAAACTGCGCAGCCGTCACTGTGAGGTTCGAGTCACCAAGTACACCCGTGATACCAAGGTTTGCGATGTTCGCAGCGTTGGCTGTCAGCGTGCTAAGGTAACTTGAGTTCATCGCCGACACATTGACCTGGGCAGTGCCCGGATCGGCCAAGGCTAGCAGGGTACCGACCTGCGACGCCGACAACGCGCCGGACAACACAAGACCGGTAATCTCCGTGATACCTACAAACTCATAAGACCCGTCGGCAGCATCGCCGTCGATGTAGTCTGCAAGTTGCGCCAATTCACCTTGCGTAGCACCAGCCGCATCAAGCGTGTCGATAACTCCAAGAGTAGTGATACCGCTATTCGCGGCTCCCAATACCTTCAAAACCATCGCCACGGTCGGTTTCGAATTGTCAAGGGTGGACAGATTCACTGCCTGATCAAGGGTGGGAACACTGTTACCAGCCACCTCTGCGAAGGTGCCGCTCAGACTATATGTGACGGTACCGTCTCCATTCAAACCATCAAGCTGTGTAAGCTGGGCCTGGTCAATCACGGCTTCTACAACCTCGACGTTTACATCGACAATGCCGAAGGCTGTCTTAACGTCTGCAATACCTCCGTTGGTTACAAGATTGGCGTAGGTATCGATCAGCGAGAAGGAAGTCGCTGCCGCCAGTACACTCGGATCAGCAGTCAGAATGTTGTCGACGCTGTCCGCAACCCGGAAACCACCATTGAAGCCGTTGAAGTTAACCAACGAGGTCAATGTGGTAGCTTCTGCAACATCCAGCACTTCGTCAGTCGACAACGAAACTTGCTGCGCACCAGCCAGAGCCGAAGCATTGTTGGTAGCGGCAGAGATCAGGTTCGTCGCACTGTCGGCAATACTGTAACCTGCGAGGTTTATAACCTCATCCAGGCCGCGAAGCGTCACAGTTCCAACAAACTCTTCTACCGTCGCAGCACCCATCAGCGTCACCGTCCCGGCACCTTGGATCGTGCCGCGATCGGATGCGTCTGCAGCATTAACGGCATTGTAAGCCGCATACACTGCCGCAGAAGTATCGGCGATGTTATAAGCGACGCTGGTCTCGGACAGTTCAGCAGCCTCAGCAACCGTGGCTGCTGTGGTCAGAGTGATCGATGCTGCGGCCTGCAGCTCATCATTCAGCACACCACCATTAATCGCATTTGCGACCGCTGACGCAGTGTCGGCGATATTGTAAACAACGTTTGTTGCATACCCATCAGGGCCATCTGCCTTCCAGCCTTCGGCCACATTTGCCTGCGCGACGGTCAAAGAAGCGTTCGTCACTGTGATCGTCTCGGCTGCGTTACGCGCTCCGACGGCACCGATGGCAGTCAGGCTAGCAAAGCTATCCGCCAAGCTGAACTCAAGACCCGCACCGCCAATATCAACAGTCGCCTGAAGATATTGAGCAGACACTTGGCCAATCTCAGCAATGGTTGCAGTACCATCCACGATGACTTTGGTCACACCGTTTCCGGCAGCCTTAACTGCTGCAGACGCAGCAATTAGAGCAGCCGCTGAATCCGTGACCGTCATGGATGCGATACTGATTGTCGTATCGGCTGTATCAATGGCGAGCAAGGAAGCCGCTGTCGTAACATCAACGGCGCCAGTCACCTGGAGTCCAGCGTTATTGGTGTTATCCAGAACCGTCAGATTCGCGTTGAGAATTGATTCAGCACTATCGCGGACAGTGTACGAGTAGGTAACAGTCGTGCCAACCCGTGCATCCAAAACCGCGATTGCATCCGCCTCTGCGACAGTAGCAACTCCGGTAGCGTCAATCGCGGTAAGGGTGTCGTTCGCGTCAGCAACCAAGCCTGCGACTTCCGTAGCAGTGTCCACTACAGAGGCAACGGTTGTCGAACCGGAGTTTGCTGCTGACAGCAATACCTGTGCCTGAACCGCGGTGGCACCACCGGACCCAGCGATATCGGTCGCACCGTCAAGCACTGCGTCCGCAGCGCCCGAGAGAGCAACAGTCGTATCGCTCAAGCTGTAAGCCACACTTCCAACATTTCCGGCAGTTACATCTGCAAGAACATTGGTTGCCTGAGTCACATTCGCCGCACCGGTAATGGTCAGCGAAGAAATAACATCACCGGCGCCGTAAACCAATGCATCCGCCTGACCTGCGGTCAGAGAAGCTGCCTCGATGGTCGTGTTGCCGCTGTTAATGGCACCGAGCAATGCAGTGACCTGCGCATTATCCGCAGTACCCGAAGCGGTGATGTCAGTCGCACCGTTCCTCACACCAGCTGCTGCTGCGCCAAGGTTGGCGGCGGTGTCAGCAAGACTGTACGAAGTGTTGGCAGCATTCGGCAAGAACGCGTCAATCGTAGCATGCTCGGTAACGGTGATCGCGTCCTCCACCTCTATCGCAAACGTTGCCTCGACAATCGGGACACCGCTCGAAAGGTTTGCGAATGTATCGACCACTCGAACGTTTGTTGCTGCAATACCTGCATAGTATGCAGAATCCGCTCCAGTCATGTCCGCCACAGTGGCTTCCACAAGGTAGTCAGCACCGTCCAGCCCAGCGGGCAGTCCGTCCTTGCCAGCCTTGTCCGTCACGATGGTCAAACCTTTACCGGTTACATCCTCGATCGTAAGCGACACACCAGCGGAGGTGCTTACAGATGTCGCGGCAGTCAACACAGGGTTGTTTGCATTAAGGGCACCAAGAAGGTTCTGATCGCTATCCATAATCGAATAGCTGATCGGTGCTCCGGAAAGTGCACCAACTACCCCCGCCTCTGCGACTGTCAGCGCGTGGTTGATCGTTACACTCGTCGCACCATCCAAAGCAGAGGGAGCCTCATCCGCGTCTGCACCAGCGGCCAGATCGGCATCAACGATGACGTTCTGGTACGTGTCGACGATAGAGTAGGTTAGTGCACCAGAGTTCGTCGCTGCTTGCAGGCTGATTGCCTCAGCAACAGTGACCGGGCCAGTGACTGTGATGTTCACCGCGTCGTTGAGCGCCGCAGCAGGGGCAGCAAGCAGCTCTGAAGCGGATCCGGCCACATTGTAAACGACAGCCTTAGTGAATGCCGCAAGGGCTGCCGCCTGAGACGGGGTTGCAGCTGTATCAGCAGTAACCGCACCAGCCACGAGGCCAAGAACGTCATCGTTGAGCCCTGCGATGGCTTCAGCACTATCTGTCAGAGCTGCGATGGTCGTTGCGCCGGAGTTCGTCGCTGCTTCAATAGCTGCCGCCTCTTGAGCTGAGGCCACGCCAGTGGCGCTGACGTTGACCGCTTCATTCAGGCCAGTGGATGCAGCAAGGTTCTCAGCGCTGTCACTAACACTGTAGACAACATCCTTTGCAAACGCGGCAATTGCCGAAGCCTCAGTGCCGGTGGCTGGAGTATTTGCAGTCACAGCGCCTGTTACTAGAGCAAGTACATCGTCGGACAGCCCTGCCAGTGCAGCTGCACTATCATCAACAGCGGCGATGCTGGTAGCCCCAGAGTTTGATGCTCCCGCAATAGACGCAGCTTCAGATGCATCGGCAACCCCAGTAGCCACAATGTCGGTTGCACCGTTGCGCAGAGCTTCAGTTGCATTTGCAATTGCGGCTGCGCTGTCCTCCAGGCTGTAGCTCAATAGCTGGCCCATCGACTGGACTGCCTGAACATTCTGAACTTCAGTAACCGTGCTATTCCCAGCGAGGGTGATGTTAAGCGCATAACCCTGAAGTGCATCATTCGCGGCAATCACGTTCGATGCTGTATCAACAATGCTGTAATTCGCAGCCGAATACCCAGTTGGGCCATAGATCTTGATCAGCGCAGCGACCGTCTGCGAAACAACTCCACCGTCAGTGACCGCAACAGCACCAACATTCCCAGCGGTCAGCACACTACCGTCAACTGCGGAAAGCTGAGCTGCCGTTCCGGAGACATTGTAGGTGCCAGCAATGTTAAGGTTAGCAAGCGTAGCAGCCTGCGCCGGAGACACAGTGTCAACACCAGACACAGTGAGTGCACCGGTCGCACCAGCCGTCACTGCATCAGATGCACCGGCGATATTCGCTGCAGTATCGACAACCGAATAGGTCAGAGTGCCCGAGTTTGCCAGACCGATGAGGTTGGCAGCCTCAGCCACGGTGACGTTCCCGGTAACGATAAGGTTTGCTGCGCCATTGACAAAGGCCGCATTGGCAGGTGCCAACAGATTAGCGGCACTTTCGGAGACGTTATACGTTGCAGTCGATCCGAACGCGGTCGATGCGGCAAGGTTTGCAGAATCTGCAGCTGTCAGGTTGGTCGTGACATTGATCGCGGTGACTTCCTGCTTAAACACGTCAGCAGTGCCTGCCAGGGCAGCTAGATCTGCCTGAGCAATATGAACGATGACGCTGTCCGCATAAGCCCGGATTGCATCAGCGCCAGCAGCGTTAAGCGCGGTGAAGGCATCATGCACAGTCACGGCGTCGGAGGCATCCAGAAGCGCCTTGAGCGACACGTTCGCCAAATCAAGCGCGGCTACCGTGTCGACGACAGTCAATCCAGCAATGATCGTCGAGCCAGAGTTGGTGGCAGCATCAATTGCGCTGAGTTCCGCAACCGAGGCTACACCTGTCGCAGTCACGTCCACAGCACGATCAACAACGTCGTTGCTGGGGCCAGCAGCGATCGCAGCCGCGATGTTGGCTGCAGTATCGGTGATGCTGTAAGTCGTCGTGCCCGAATTGGTTGCAGCGTCGATATCACTCGCTTCCGAAACATTCGCTTGGCCGGTGGCGGTGACATTCACCGCACGATCCACAACATCGTTAGCTCCACCTGCAACCAGAGCGTTTACTATGTTTGCAACCGAATCTTGAATGCTGAACGAAGTTGTGCCGCCGTTTGCAGCGCCATCAATAATCGTCGCATCGTCAATGCTTGCAGCATCAGTGGCGATAAGGTTAAGGGCGCCGTCAATTGCGTCATTATTTCCACCATCGACCACGGCCGCAGCGATAGCAGCAGCGCTGTCGGTGATCGAATAGGTCGGGTAACCGGTGCCCTCGAACGCTGCATAAACAGCCTCAGCCTGTGCGACGTTCAAAATCCCACCGGTAATGGTGGAGTTTGCGCCGTCGATTTCAGCGGCCTGTGCTACGGTCAAGCTGGCCCAATTAGCAGCGTTGTCTTCAACCACCAACGAACCATCGGCAATTTTAGCGCCGCCAAACTTAGCAACCAGGTTTGCAACCTGGGTTACCGTAAATGGAGCACCTGAGGGAGTGACGGCTGACGCATTAGCCACCGTTTCAGCATCGACCTGTGACCCAAGAAGAACCTGCAAAGAGCCCGCAAGAGCATAGCTCTTGCTCGCTGCACCAAGGTCGTTGATATCCGCGGCTTCCAAAGCGGTGAGTGCACCGACCACAGTCAGTTCGGCTGCGCCACTGACACCAGCAGCGTTGGCCACATTTGTCAGATCGGCAAAGTTACCGGAAACACTGTATGTGGTCGCGCCAGAGTTGGTCGCAGCAGCCAATGCGTTAGCCTGCGCTACGTTTGCAATGCCAGTTGCAACAACATTGGTCGCCGCATCGAGAACTGCTGGTACGGCCAGCAAATCAGCAACCGTGCCTTCGACGCTGTAAGACAACACAGTTCCACCATCGGGAACATCGGCACCTGCATTTCCAGCAGCAGAAGCTGCGTTCAAAATAGCAGCTGCTTGAGCAACGGTAGCCACTGTGGTCACTTCCACAGACGAGGCGCTGTTCAGACCGCCAGTAACGGTCGCCAGGTTCGCAGCTGTGTCACTTACAGAGTAGCTGAACGTGGCAGATGCATTCTCTGCAACCATCACACCACCCGCAGCTTCGATAGCCGCAGCTTCAACTGCGGTGGCTGCGGATGTGGCTTCCATACCACCTGCGCTTTGCAACACCTCAGTCGATGCAAGCGCAAGATTTGCCGGAGTGTCGGCCAGAGAATAGCTGATTTGCGCGCTCGGAGATGTTTCCAGCAGCTGCGCTGCGTCAGAGACAGAAATGGCACCCGCACTCACGGATACGGCATTGGCAATGGCAGATTGATTAGCCTGGATATTCTCCAGCGTATCCACAACTTCAACGCGTGCGTTTTCCGCACCCTTGGCAATAGCTTCAGAATAACCGGCTGCATCCGTGATGATTACCGCATTGGTGCCGGTGTTGACGACAGTGTCGATGCCGGCAAGCTCTGTGCTCGTCAACGTGACAGTCGTGTTGGCGGCGATGGTCAGTAGGGCAATATCAGTAACTGTAACGCCGCTCAGATCAATCGATCCACCCTGTATGGTCACTTCGCTGCTGCCATCGCCTGTGAGCGACGTAACGCCAGCCAGCTGGGCTACGTCGAACGTGGCAATAGAGTTGAGCTCGATAACTTCGATGCTTTCAACAGTACCTGCAGTGAAGTCGTTAGTGCCAGAAGCGACCAGCGTATCGATCCCGTCGCCGCCACGAATGACCTCACCGGCGGCAAATTCCCCATCACCCACGACAAACGTGTCATTGCCTTCGCCTCCCACCAAGGAGTCGACGCCAGCGCCACCGACGAGGGTATCATTGCCGGCCCCGCCGATCAGAGTGTCGTTGCCCGCACCGCCAATCAGACTGTCATTGCCGGTACCACCCGTGAGACTGTCGTTGCCAGCGCCGCCATCGATGGTGTTGCTGCCCGAACCATCAACACGAATGCTATCGCTCTGCGATCCTGCAGTGATGTTGTGGTCCCCGTTACCTTGCACGAGGACCCCTTGAGTGGCCGTGACCACATCGCTGGCAATCGTGACATTGATCACGGGATCCGCCGATGCGGTCGTGACCACCGACAGCTCCGTTGCCGGAGCTGCATTTGCCGCGTTGATATCGGCCGCGGTCACAACAAAGTTGCCAACCGACGTATCGTTGACCGTGACCGCCGCGGCGGTCGCAACGACCTGCCCCCCAGCGCTGAGCGTCAGCGACAGCGTCTGTGCCCCCTCGGTCAGATTGTCAGCCACCAAAGTGACAGGAATGGTCGCCGCGCCACTGTTCACCACAACAGTTCCGGTGAGACTGCCCGAGGCGACATCCCCTGCTTCAACGCCGGAGAGGGTATAGGAAAGCACCGTCCCGTTCGGCACGTTGGTGGTCGCAACCGAGTAGGTGATGGTCGTGCCCTCATTCGCCCCGGTAACTGAGGGGTTGACCGCATAGGTCTGCACGACAATGGGCGTGGTCGATGTATCGGCAATGTTGACGGAAGCCGAAAGGACCCCGTTCGGCGTTGTTACGGCGAACGAGAGAGTCTCGACGCCCTCAGTCAGAGCGTCTTCCGATAGATTCACGGTCACGACGGCAAGACCAGTCGAGTCCACGACCACGGTACCGGACAGGCTAGCACCCCCAATATCGGCGGGCGTGATGTTCGTGCCAGTGATGATGTAAGACAGCGACTTACCCGCCTCAAGCGGGTTCGTTGCCAGCGTGAAGTACAACGTTTGCCCTTCATTGGCGACGGTCACATTTTGAACCTGCGCAAGGTCAGTGATGACAGTCAGATCGTAGTCCACTGCAGACGCATTCGTCACCTCGGCTGCCGCCTTGGCCTGAGCTTCCAGCGCATTGTCGCGCATTGCCGCCGCAGTGAGGACAGCGTTTGCCGCAGTCACGTCATCGGTGGCGGACACCGTCAAAGCAGCAGCTGCTGCCAGCTCTGCAGCCGCAGTAACCAACGCATTTGCGTCCGCAACCGCCACATCGGCAGCCGCCTTCGCAGTCGCAGCAGCCGCTTGGTAGGCTTGGGCAGTCTCAAGGTCGGTCACCGCAGCTTCCGCCGCGTCTGCAGCGGCCTGGCCGGCCCCAGCGGCCGCAAGCGACGAGGCCGCCTTGGAGGCCGCAGCATCATAGATCGACTTGGCGGCCTCGTAAGCCGAGGTGGCACCCTGGTCATCAACCTCGACGCCCGCCCCGGCCAATTCAGCGGCTTGTTCGGACGTGATGACGCCCGGGTCCACAACAACCGAGAACGACAGGCCTTCGTCGCTCTGCTTGGCGCCGTTCACAGCTTTCAGAAGCGCATCAAATTCTGCGTCGGTCATCGCCTTGTCTGCAATAACCTCAATGTCGCCCGCCGAGGCTCCCTCACGGACGGACACATCCTCCAGGGACAAGAACTGCTCGAGGGTGAGGATAGCCTTGGAGCCGACCTCGATGGTCATGTCCTTCAGCACTTGGCCGCCAAGCGCCGTAAAATCAACCGTACCACCCACGACCTCGATGATCGAGAAGCCCGTGATCTTGCTGTCACTATGGATAATGACAACGTCATCAATGTCCGCAAAATTGAAGCTCAGCTTGTCACCAGTCACCCGGACGTCGCCGAGCGCACTGATGCGCGCCATGACTTCATCGCCGATGATATCGGCAACGTTGATGACCGCGCCGGCCGAGTTCCCGCTGACGGTAATTCCGACCGTCGCATTCTGTTCCGTGAGGCTTGCCACCACGGCCTGCACTTCTTCCTGCTCAGCCGGCGACGAACCACCGCCGCAGGCGGCCAAAGTCAGGACGACCGATGTCAGACCAGCGCCCTTCGCGGCACGCTTGGCGTTCTTCATCTCCCAGAGCTTGAGGACATCACGCACACGGGCATCTTTCGCAATCTTGTCCTGCGCACCAGCGTTTGCGGCGGTCGCTGCGAACTCGAGATCTTTAGCCATGATTAGTCTTCCTTTTTTTACACCGCATTGCAGCGGCGCTGCTCGGTCTTCTGGGTGGTGGGGGAGCAAGCGGCACGCGGGCCGCCGACGTTCGGGGCGATCTCTAAGACGAGATCAGCGGAAGGCTCATTGGGAGCTTCCGCGGTGAATTTCAGATATGTGGACACGCCTGGCTGCAATCGCCGCCTACCTGGTCGGTGACGAAAACGGTGAAACAGCGCCGGACTGCGCCGCGCCGAAGAGAAAGAGTCATGGCCAACAGGTTCTGCGCCGTTCGCGCGACTCTTGTTCGAACAAAAGTTGAGCGCCGGAGTGCGCAACGCGCCCGCTTCAAAGCCGCCAGAATGCAAGCCAATCACCATACTATCAGCATTCCTGACAGTGACAGCGATCATGCCGCATTGCGTTTCTCGTTCTTTTTCAAGCACTTGAGGCATCTTCTCCTGCTCTTGTTACCGTCACTTTCAGTCTCACCTCTACATTTCCGCCGCTAAGAAATAAGCTGTGAGACTTACTGCAGCGCCGAACGTATTTGAGAAACGTTAACGAACCCCATCATAACGACGTCGACGCAAATGCCACCGGTGCGCACGGACAGTGCCCCCATATCTTTTGTAGTTTTTAAATCTTAAGTATTATTTTTAGCGCGATGATTGTTTCGCACATAAGGGCACCTCGATTTTTAACCCATTTCGGGGCCACGCCGCGCGTCCCATGACGTGATCCAAGCTGGAGGCCGCCTACTGTCGGCCCGGTATACCCGTACGTTCGCGGCTCTGTGCCCGTTCCGCTCAGGCTTTCGACCGTTGCAGACTGATCTGCTCGGTGGTTTGCCCGGTGTTTATGCCGGGCACGGGTTGATGCGACGCAACTGCACCAGCCGTCGCATGTTATAGGCGAGGTTTTTCATCCCGATCTTCGCCTTGGCCCGCACCATGCCGATCGTGCGCACCAGCGTGCCGCCCATATCGTTGGTCTGCGCCCCGAAGACATGTTCAACGCGGACCCGCACCGAGGATTTGGTCCGGTTGCTAGCCTTGGCCTGTTCGCTCAGCGGTTTGCCGCGCTTACCCTTGCGGTGGATGCGGCTCTTCAAGCCTCGGGCACGCAGCTTGGCCTCCATCTCCTCGGACCGATAAGCTGAATCCGCCCAGACGCCAGCACCGGTGTTACCCTCCATCAGGAGGTGATCCACCGCTTGACTGTCGTGCTGGGCCGCATCGCTGACATGGTAGCGCCGCACCAGCTTGTGCTTGCGATCCACGTTCACGTGGTTCTTGTAGCCGTAATGGCTTTTGCCATGCTTTTTCGTCCAGCGTGCGTCGACGTCCTTCTGGCACCGCTTGGCCGGCTTGTCCTTCCAGTCGTCGGGCTCCTCGCCGCCCTTGATAATCTTGTTTTCTTCGCGGGTGTTGCGGTTCTTCGGCACCGGCACGATGGACGCGTCCAGGATCTGACCGCCCCGTGCTATATAGCCCTGCCGCGACAGATACCCGTCAAACTGTCGAAACAGCTCGTCGACCAGCCCCGCCTGCGCCAATGCTTCGCGGTAGAGCCAGACCGTCTTGGCGTCGGGAACCCGGTCCTCCAGTCTGAGGCCCAGGAACCTCATGAACGACAGCCGGTCACGCACCTGATATTCGATCTGGTCGTCCGACAGGTTGTAAAGCGCACTAAGCACAAGCGTCTTGAACATCAGCACCGCGTCCATCGGCTTACGACCAGCCCGCGACTTCCGTTCCGCCTCGGGCTTGCGCCAGACACGCTCCAGCGTCGACCGGAACTCCTCCCACGGCACAACGGTGTCGATCTCGACCAGTGGGTCCCGCTTGGCATCCAGACTGGCGTAGCGGTCTGACAAATCGAAGAAACCCATCTGCGCCATCGTCACCCTCCAGCAGTCGAACGCTCCCTTCTTCCTACCAAGCCGGAGTGATCACGCCAATTTTTCGAGGTGCCCATAATTTTGGTAGCTCAGGAGCACAACGCGGCCATTTGATTCCGTGAAAACCTGAAACGGGCCGGGCGCATCGCTTTGGTTGAGGTATTTGGTGCTTCCCGGCGGTTACCCGGCCCGTCATTCACCGACACGCCCTCGCCTGGTCGCGCAACGCTGAATAATCTGCCAACCAGTCGATGATCCGGGCCCCCTCGGGCAGCGCTGCGACCTCATCGGCCACCTGAACCTGTTCAGCCCGGCTGTACTCCACGATGGGCGGGCAAGCTGAAGGCGTCGCTTCAGAACCCACCCGCGCGCAGCCGGTCAAGAAGATCATCGCGATCACGAGGACGGCGGCTGGCGGCGTCAAGCATCTTGCGTTGGATGGCATTTGCACGCTCCAGGTTTTCCAACCGCTCGGCGGCGCGGCCCGTGCGCTCGCCCTGCCGGCGGAGGTTGAGCAGAAACAGGATGATGGTGAGCGCGGCGAGGGCGAGGCCTGTCGCGCGCCGCGCCCACGGCCGAGCCATAAGTCCGACCACAAGGCTGCCCCACATCAGCGCCGCCCTTTTCGCCAGTCATCGAGCCGGGCGTAAACAGTCACCGCGATCCCGGCCAGCGCGAGGGCAATGAACAGCCAGCGCAGGCTGTCGAGGTAAGGCACCAACGGTAGGACGGCGCCCTGAGTCTCTGCCAGTACTTCCTGTGCCACCTCAACCCCAGCCGCCCCCATGGTGGCGGCACCCGCCGCTCCCGCTCCGCGCAACGTCCGGCTTTCCGCCAGCACTTCCCGCGCGGGCGGGGTTTCCGGCGCGAAGGGCACCGCCCAGATCGGGAACTTTTCGCCCCAACTGCGCGCGGGCCCCAGATCGATGTGCATAAACCCCGAGCGCGGGTAGTACCCAAATCCCAGAAACCCCACCTCCCGCGCCGCCGCTTCGAAGGCGACGGGATCGTGGTTCTCCATGGCGATGTCGAAGGCCGTGCCGTCCATGTGTTTCGAGCGCGGCGCGCCGCCCACACGACGATTATGTTCCGGGCTTCGATAGGCCGAGCGGATGATCAGCGGCTTGCCCAGCCGGTCGCGCAGGGCCTGCAGCTTGTCCAGGGCTTCGGTGTCGATCTTGAGCGTGCCGGTCCCGCGACAGGCGATTTCCGCGGGCGAGAAGTTCTTCCAGCGCCAGTCGCGCGTGGGAACATCGCGCCAGTGGCGGTAGCTGCGGATGGGGTCGGACATGGATATTCCTCCTGGAAGAGATGTCTGCGCCCGCCCGCAGCGTCGGGGCTGCGGATGGGCATGGTTTCGGGGTGTAGGGGGCTTCGCTGGCCAACCGGTGTGGCGCTCAACCGGCCGATCCGAAGACCTTCAGCTTGAGGGCAATGCCGGCGAGCAGGGCGAGGAGAATGCCGGTGGTGAGGAGATGCACGGTGGTCTGCACGGCGGTGCGGCGCATGAAGCGAATGCCTTCGAGCAGCGCGCGCAGGTCGCGCATGTCTAGGGCCGCCTCCCGGCCATCGAGGCCGACATCGGCCAGCGCGCGTTTTGCGCCCTCCTCGGCGGCGCGGGCCAGCAGCTCCTCGAATTCGGCATCGGGCATGCGGACATAGCCCTGATCGGAACGCGGCGGGGTCATGCGGACAGGATCCCGACTTCGCCAGGCAGCGTGGCAAGGCTCCAGGGGCTGTCATCGGCGGGATTGCGCGCCCAGCTCGACCAGACGGCCTTCGGCGCGAGCCGCGGCAAGACCTCAGCCGGGGCATCGTGGTTCACCCCGTCCAGACGCAGGAAGCCGGCCGTGGCTTGCGGACCTTCGGCACCGGCCTGGGCGATCTGGCGCAGATGCACGCCCGTGATCGTCGTGGCCCCTGCCGGTCCCGAAGGCCCGCTCAGCGAGAAGGAGAGCCGCTGCCCGGGCGCGGTGCTCAGCACCCGGGTGCCCAGGTCCTGATCGGCCAGCGCCTCGATCCCGCCGATCATCTCGGCATAGCTGGCCAGTGCTGCCGGGCTGCGCCGCACGAAGCGCCGGCCGATGGTCGGCACGCCGTCAAGGAGCGCAATATGCGCATAATACCAGCTGCGCAGCGAATAGGAGCTGTGCAGGCCAAGATTGGATACGACCAGCTGCACGGGCTTGCCGCGCCCACCAGTATTGACCGCGGTGGCGCTGCTTTGCAGCACGCCATCGACAAAGAACTCGATGGTGATCTCGGCGCCGACGGCGAGACGGACATCGACCCATTGCGGCTGGGCATTGGTGGCAAAATAGCTCGACACGCCCTGCACGCTGGTGTCGCCCTGCGCGATGGCATGATAGCGCGAGGTGCTGCTCAGCGGACGGATCTGGGCCAGGCGGCGGGCGGCGGCGTCGTAGAATTCCAGAAAGCTTGCGCTGGATTCGGAGATCACATGGGCATCGGCGCTGGGCGGCACATAGCGAAAGCCCAGCCAAAGATCGCCCTGGGGGGCGGGATGGAGGATGCTGAAAGGCATGGCATCCGCGCGCGCGGCGCTGAAGCGCAGGGCATTGCTGTCGAGGCTGGGGTCAAAACCGATGCTGTCGGTGCTGATCCTGTTGGCGATGGCGGAAATGTCGCTGGGCTGATGGCCCAGATGCAGGATGTGGCTCATGGAAGCTCCCATTCGATATAGAGGGTGGCATGGGCGATGGCGGCTTGGGGCGCGGGGTCGCATTCGAGGATGACATCGCAAGCGGCGAGGCTCAGGCGGGCGGCCGGGTCATGTTCACGCCAAGCTGTGACGCTGGCGAGGCTCCAGGCCCGCGCGAGATCGCCTTCAATCCAGACGGCCGCATCAGAAATGCCCAGATCAGAAGCGTCCTGCCCCAGAGCCAGAACGCCGGACGGGACCGGATAGCTGAACTGGGCGGGCAGTGAGCGCAGGCTGCCGCCATCGCCGGGATTGCGGCCCTGGATCTGGGGATAGAAGGCGGCGCTTGGCGCGGCGGTCCAGATCGGATCGCCGCTGACGGGGTCGCTCTGCCAGATCCCGTTCTTGCCGATCCAGAGGCGGGCATGGGCGGGATCGAGCACGAACATCAGCACATCGCCCGCCCCGAAGCGCGGCAGGCCGGTCAGTTGCTGGACGGCTGTTGCGGAGTTCGACGACCAGAGCGTGCCATTGCCACGCCAGCCGATCGAGCCCCGCGTGATCGGGTTGAGGCCCAGGTCAAATTCCTCGCGCTGCGCGGCCGAGACCACGCCAAGATACCCATCGAAGCTCGCCGCACCGCCCGGCGCGCAGAGGACCTCCCAATAGCGCCGGCCGCTGGTGGGCAGGATCGCCTGGGCACTGGGCACCCAGCGGCGATAATCGCTGCCGCCTGCGGTGTTGAGGGCGGTCTGATTGTCGTCGGAAAGCGTGTAGCCCGCGGGGCGACGGCTGGTGTCGAGCTCCCAGGCGCGGCCGAGATCGACTGGGGCCGTGCGATCGCCGCCCTGAGCGAGGATCGCGGTGCGCATCATCAGAAGGCTCATTGGACGGCCCCCGCCAGCAGCGCGCCTTGGATGGTCCAAGCATCTGCACCGCGCTTGACGAGGGCGGCGCCCGACCATTGGCCATCGAGAGCGACGGAGCCGGCCTCCACGCCATTGAGCGACACGCCCGCTGCGGCGGCAACCGTTGCGATCCCGACGCCGACCTGCGTCACGTTGATCAGCGTGCCGATTTCGAAGGGCACGGTCGCCTCATCCGGGATCGTCACGGTGACGGCCGAGGATCCGGTGGTTTCGAGGATACTGCCCAGATCGATGGGTTCGAGGGTATGTGCCGCAGCTGTCAGCGTGCGGATGCGCACGACGCCCGCTCGGGGCACGTCAACCCATTCTCCGCCCTCGAAACAGACATGCCGCCGCTCATCGGCGATCCAGACCTGCCAGCCCTCCTGCGGCGTGAGAAACACCCAAGCCTCAGCCCCCGGCGCGCCGTCCCAGAGCGCGAGGGTGCCGGCATGGGCGGGGGCGCTCGCGGGCACAAGGTAGATATCGCCGGGCGTGCCAGCGGCCGGCAGGGGCGTGGCGCGGGAGCGGGCGCGCGCTTGGACCAGGGCCGAGAGGCGGCGCAGGTCTTCGCTGAGGCTGGTGCCCCAGTTGCGCTGGCCGGGGTCATAGAAGGCGCGCAGCCCCAGTCCCGGCAGGATCCGTTCGGGCATCGTGATCTCGCTTGTTGTGGTGAAAGGGGATCGGGGGACAGCATCTTGCCGCTGCCGATCGTGTTGTCATTGGCCGCTCCAGTCGCGTTGTCGGTGCCTGTGCTGCTGTCATCGGGACAACTGTCGTTCAGTCTGCCTGAGTAGCCCGCTGCGGCAATGTTCGATGCCGCTGCCAGAGGCGCTGCCGGTACCGCGCGCCTGCAGGCAGCCCGGCTCAGGTGCCCCAAAGTACGCCCCAGCCGCGATCCCATCCGGCGGCGAAGGGTGCGGTGAGGCGGAACCTGCGGGCCTCAAAGTCGGTGAGCCATGTGCTGCCAACCATGCGCCGGGCCCGGACGGCGAGGTCGATCTCGGCCGTGCGCTCGGGTGCGCCACTCTCCGGCACGTCCTCGGGCGACAGAATCCAGCTTGTGCTGCTGCCTGCATCGATCACGATGCCCGGCGGCATGAGGGCCGCGCCCGTGTCTGGATCGATCCAGCGGATCTCGATCGCATAGCCGGTTCCGGGTTCCGGCCCGATGGAGGCGGCGGTGTGATCGACGATGACCGGACTGGTCTGGGTCAGACGGTCGCGATGGGCCCAACTGAGCTCCAGAGGGCCCACCACCAGCGCATCGCCATCCGGGGTGTAGCTGCCGTTGGCTTGCACCCGCCCGGGCGGCAGGGGACGGATGGCACGGCGCGCGAGCGTCACACGGTCCTCAGGGGCCAGCGCGAAGGCCAGCGTGCCGCGCCCGGTCTCGGGCAAAAGCCGCACGGCCAGGGCCTCGCCTGCGGCCCAGGCTCCTTCCGTGATCCGCGCGCCTGCGTCGAAGAAGATCACAGGCGTTCCCGCTGCATGGGCGCGCGGCACGGTATCGAGACAGCCCCGACCCACGGTGATGCTGGTCGGCGCGATGCCGTCCACGCGCAGCAGCTCACCGCCGATGCTGGCCAACGTGCCAATGCCAACCTCGCCGATGTCGCGCCAGCCGGTGACGGGAAGGATACGATCATCGGGGTTGTCGGTGACGTCCGCCGCCAGCAGTGCGGTTGGCGCGAACGCCACTACGCCCTCTTGTGCGGGGCCGGTGCCCGGGTCGATCCAGAGTTGGGCCGCCAGCGCATCGGCGCTGGGGCGCTCGCCCGTGGCCATCAAGGCCCCCGCGTCCGGATCCTCGGTCAGGATGCGGTCGGCCTCGCTATGGCCAAGTTCGCGGACCAGCAGCCAGTAGGGGGCTTCCTCGACCATGCGCCGGGTCAGAGCCCGCGGCGGGGCGGCAAGGCCGGTTCCCGCAGAGATCCGCCCGCCGGCAATGGCCGTGGCCCCGAGGGCAAAGACGTCCTCGGCGAGCTTGAGCCGAATGCCATTGTCGCGCCCGTCGCCCTGGCCGATCTCGGAGATGCGCATGACCACGTCCTCAAGCCCGCGGTGCGGCGACCGCAGCCGGATCACATCGCCGGGGCCAAGGCCCGCGCCCGCACGGGTCACGGTGATCTCGCCGCTGAGCAACGGGGCGGACAAGGCGCGCAGATCGCGTTCGGCCAGGCGCAGCGCCAGGCTTTGATAACGGACACCGGGATAATCGAGCGTGGTCGCAATCACCTCGCCCATGGCCTGTACCCGCGCAGTATCCGTCACGCTGACAGCACCGATGTCATCCGTCCAGGCATCGGTGAAGCGCACCGTGACGCTGTTGACGAGATCCGAGGGCGCGCGCCGGCCCAGACGACCCCAGTCCACGACATTGGTCTCGTCGAAGACGGGCAGCATGGCGGGATCATAATCGTCCCGGATCAGCCTCACCTCCCAAAGCCCGGTGCGCCGGTCGATGAAGAGCGTGGCATCGATATGATCGAGGACGCTGCCGATGAACGCCTCGATCGAGCTGTCCTGCTGCCAGATCAGCGAGAGGCCAAAGCCCTCGGCGTAAAGCCTGTCCGCCGCGGCGGTAAAACTCGCGCCGATTTCGACCGAGGAATAGCCCAGCCCCCAGTCGCGATTGGTGAGGCATTCGCGCAGGATATGGGCCGGGTTCATGTCCGGGCCATTGCCGAAGGCCCCGCGCAGCGAGGCGACGAGCGCCTGGCTGTTGCCGGGCGGGATCACCGGCACGCCGTCCACCGGCGTAGTGTCGATGCGCGCGGTATGGGTGGTATCGCTCAGCGCGATGTTGAAGCCGAAGATGTCGGCGGGCGGCAGGCTGCGCAGGATCGCCAGTGCCGCATCGACCGAGGATACGGGCGATGGCGCGCCATCGGTCACGAAGATCACGATCCGTCGCTTGGCGCCGGCGCCCGCGAAGAACGGTCCCGCTTCGGCGAAGGCCGCATCGAAGCTCGTACCGCCCGCGGTGGTGTTGGCGCGTGCCAGCATCCAGGCCTCGAGGGCGGCATAATCCTCCGGGCCGATGTCGCGCCGCTCGATGGACCCCGCAACAGTCGCGTTCCAGAGCACGATGCGGATATCGTTCGGCCGGTCGGGATCCACCCCCGCGGCGATCTCGCGGATCAGGGCGGCGACGCCTGCCTTTTGCGCGGCCATCCGTGTGCCCGACATCGAGCCCGAGACATCGAGCGCGATGTAGATCGCGGCGTCCGAGATATTGGCCTCGGGCACGATGGCGGCTGTCTCGGGATACCATTGTGCGGCCCCGGCCTCGCCGGTCAGCACCCGGGTCACGCGCACCGCCCAGGGCTTGAGGTAGGGGTTGATGCCGAGATAGACCTGCCGCAGCACGAGGCTGCAGAGCCCGCGATAGGCGGGCACGTCCCCGCCCATGCGCGCTGCGAGGTAGTCATTCGGCCCCTGGCCGGGCCCGCCCATCAGCACATCGACATCGCCACGAATGCCGCCCTCACGACTTTCGCCGCCAAAGAGATCGGGTTTGTCGATGCGGATGCGCCCGCCGGCAGCGCCGGTATTGCTGGCCGTACTGCTCGCCTCAAAGACCTCCACCGATTGCGCGGGCAAGCTCAGCGCTTCGGGCAGGACGGACCAGGACGTCACATGGGTGGCGGGATCGAAGGTGACGCCCTTCAGCGTGATTGTCTGGCGCGTGCCATCGCGGAGCAGAAGGCGATAATCCCGGCCGATACGCACGCCGGCCAGTGTTCCTGCAAAGCGGATCAAAGCCCCGGCATCGCCTGCCAGGGCGGCTGTGGCGCTCAGGCTCGCGACGGTGCCGATGCGCGTCTCCACGGCCGCACCACCGCCCGAAACGCCGCCGCCGGTCGTGACAGACCATGCGGTGCGGCGGTCGACAAGGATCTCGCGGATCGCATCCACCGGCCCATGGCAGAGCGCCAGATGCATCCCCAGCGCATAACGATAGCCGACAGTCTGTGTCTTGCTGCTACCGCCCATGGTCAGGCTCCGTCAGGATGGTGGGGGTCGTTGTGCCCGCCCGCATCTCGGCCTGGGCGATGACGGGGTCCACCAACGCATCGCCCGTGGCGCGCAGGGCCTCCGCCTCGATGCCGTGATCAAGGAAGGCCTGCCAGTCGAATCCATGGCGCCGGAACCAGGGCCGCACGCCTGCGAGGCAGTAGCGCGCCGCACGTAGGTCCTGGAGGGTGACGCGTAGGGGCTGGCGAGCGAACGGGTCCGAGTCCGTCATCTTTGGGTGCCCCCGTCGCGCAAATTGGCCTTGGACGGGGCAGACAGGTGAGCGGGTGCGGTCACTTCTTGCCGCCTTTCTTCTTGATCGGGTCCACCTTCAGGTCGCCTGCCCAGACAACGTTCGGCCCGGTGATCAGCACGGTGCCGAAGACCACCGGGATCGGGCGGCCTTCTTCGGCGGTGGGCAGCGAGAACTCATCGAGCCCCGCGGCTTGTGGCTGTTCGATCTTGGGGCGCGGGCTCAGCGCATAGGAGATCGCCGAGAGCACCAGCCCCAGGACGAGCCGCGCGATGAAGGTCCAGGCCATGACGGAGATCTTTCTCTGGGCAGAGAGGCGGCCACGGGGCAAGCGAGCGGCCAGGAAGAACGCATGCGCCCACATCGCAGCGTCGCGGAGGGCTTCGGGGGCCCGCGGTCGGTCAAACGATGGAGCCGCCGCCGAAGGGGTTGCGGCCGGGGATTGCGGGGAAGCCGCCGAAGTTCGCGAGATTGCCGAATTTATCGGCGCAAGTGGGCGCGCGCAGATCACAGCCCGGGGCGATGTCAGCCAGGACCGGGAGCAATGTGCCGGTCTTCGGGTCGCTCTCTGGCGCAGCGAGCGCCGCGGCCAGCTCCGGCATCGGGCGCGAGAGCGTGAGGGTCGTGCCGAGGTGGCCCGTGATGAAGCCGAGCTGGGCGCCGAACCTGAGCACCCCACCACGATACCAGCCGTCGGGCGGATCTGCGGCTTCCGGGATCGTCAGGACGTTGCCCGAGCAGGCCGTCACCGTGCCGATCTGCCAAAAGAGGGCGATATCGAGCCCGCAGCCGCGCCCGTAAAGCGCATGGCGGCAAAGCCGCTGGTACTTCGCCCGCACGCCGGCACGGCGCAGGGTGCTGAAGACGGATTCGCAGCTGAGCAGGATGCGCTGGCCCTCGACCTCGGCGCCCATCACGCGGCCTTTCCAATGCGCCACCGTCTCGCCCGGCGCCTGCTCATGGCCGCGGAAGATGGTCAGCGTCACGGGTCTGTTGCCCAAGGGGGCCAGAAACCGCCGCGCGAAAGGATGCGAGAGCGGCCAGGTCAGCTCCAGCCGCCCGCGTTCGATCTCGCTGGTCTGCACCACATCACCATGGGCGACGGCAGCGGCTTCCCAAATTATCGTCTCGCCACCGCTGCCCGCGCTGGTCCAGGCCGTCGCGCGGCTGGTGAAGGGCCAGAGCTGATCGCCTTCGACGAACTGGTAGAGGAAATAGGGCCGGCCCTCGGCGACCGAGGCTTCGATGCTGGCGTAGGTCATGATCGCGGTTCTTTCGCTCAGGTGCAGCCCGCCTCATGCGGGCACCTCGACGACCCCCAGGGTCACTTCGCTCGCCACTGCCCCATGCTGGACCTCGATCCGATCTGCCGCCGAGCGCACCAGCGTCAAGACATGCCCCTTCGTGCCAAGCGGCACGGGCGCGCCGAGGTTTGAGGACAGCGTCAACCGATGATCCGCGCCCTCCGCGACCGCCGCCGTAATCGTCCGAAACCGCGGCCCGTCGGGCATTTCCAGCACGATCGCGCGGTCGGGATAGGCGGCCAGCGCCGCGACCGGTGCCACGCGCATCAGCACAGATCCCGAGGTCATGGCGCTGCGCAGCTGCAGCTCATGGCCCCAGCTCGGCAGCCAGAAGCTGGCCTGCCGGCCGCGCAAAGACAAGAGCCAGCGGCGCAGATTGTGACGCGCCTCCATGCCTTGCGCCTTCAGCGTGATCGCCTCGCCGCGCTCGAAGAGATCGCGCAGGGGCGCGCCCACGACCGGCCCGAAGCCGTTGTCGACATAGTCAAGAGCGCGGCGCAGGCTGGCGGTGATCGGCGCACGGATCACGCTCGGGGCGGTCTGGACCGGGCGGCCGAGATAGCGCGGCAGCGCGGGCGCGGTCAGATCCGGTGCATCGCGCAAAAGGAAGGTCGCGGTCACCAGACCATCGCTCTGACGTCGCCGCGCGACCTCGACGGGCGCTGTCAGAATGCCCGAACGCACCGGGGCGAGCGTCACCCGATGCGCCGCCACGATGGCTGCGGGCAGTTGCGTCGTCAGCGGCTCCGCGAGGATCAGCCGGTCGGGTGCAACGCTGGCAATGGCCACTGGCACCGCCTCTTGGCCATCGACCGCCAGGGCCGCGCGCCCGGCGTTTGCGAACTCTGACAGCCCCGTGTCGATCAGGATCTCGCTCGCGCCCTGCACCAGGTCTGCCGCCGGCTGGATCGCCATATGCCAAAGCGGCACCCGCCAGTCGCCGGCAAACCCGGCGCGTGCCAGTTCCGCCGCCCGCGCCATCCCCAGCGCATCGAGCCTGTGGCGGAAGGTGACAATCTCGCGCGGGTGCGATCGCAGCGCAATGCGCTGCTCACCCAGCTTCGCCTGCAGCACATCCGTGCGCCATTCCAGCACCTCGGTGATCGCCTGCGCTGCCGGGAAGGGCCAGAACGGTGGTTCATCGGCAAAATCAGGCATTCAGCGCGCCCCGGTTACGGCGGATGACGTTCACGATGGCCCGCTCGCCCGAGGGCGTGGCGAGATAGTCGCCCACCACCGATGGATCGAGAACATTGATGATGCGCGTCGACAGGGAGGCCGGCGGGACGGCACCATCCCCATTCATCTCAACCCCAAGCCTGCCGCCTTTGCCCCGGCGCAGGGGCAAGATTGCCTCGGGCCCGGCCTCACCCATCAGCCCCACGCCCCTGGCAAAGGGAAACACGGTCGGCCGATGCACAACCCCGCCCCGCGCAAAGGCCGTCAGCTCCTGACCGCCGGCAAAGACGCCGCCCCGGGCAAAGCCAAAGAGGCTGGCAAAAAACCCGGTCCCACCGCCCCCGGCGCCGCCGCCGGTGAAGGCCCGGATCAGCGCCTCCTCGATCGGCTTGAAGGCCAGATCGAGCAGCCGCGAGGCGAGCGACTGGGCAATCCCGGCCACAGCGCCAGCGAAGCTCTGCCAGCTGATCTCGCCCGACTTCAGCGCCTCCTTGATCGGACCCAGGATCTCCTGCGCCAGGCCTTGGGCAATCTCGCGAGATGTCTCTTGCGCCTTGCGCAGCGCCTCGGCCGTGGTCTCCCAGGCGCTCTTGGCCCCGTCTGCCCCCGCGCGCAGCGCGTCCCCGGCGCTACGCCCCGAATTGCCCGCAGCCTCTGCGGCCGCGCCGGCCCCCTGCAGGGCGGTGCCAAGGCCTGTTGCAGCGCTCTGCGCCTCCTCGAGCCCCGCCGCAGCCTCAGCGCCAGAGGCAGAGAGAGCCTCCCGCAGCGCCGCCACGGATTGCAGGGGCGCGGTCGCTGCCGCCGTCACCGCGCCCATCCTCGCGCGCAGCCCCGCGGCCTCGCCCCGCGCCGCATCCGCCGCCGCGCTGAGGCCCAGATCGGGCGGCGCGATCGGATCGCGGCTGAAGGCCGCCTCAAAGGCCGCGCGTGCCTCCGCCCCGGCCGTGGCCGCCGTCCCGGCAAAGGGGTTCTCGATCCGGCCAAGCTCCACAGTGGCGATCAGCGGCACGCGTTTCTCAAGGCCCAGCACCTCAAGCCCGGCATTGAGGCCTGCGAGAAAGCCGTTGATCCGCCGGCCAACGCCATTGAGCATCGCCTCAACCCCCGCGATCAGCGTATTCGCCGCCTGAAAGGCAAAATCCCCGATCGCCCCGGGCAGCGCGCCCCAGAGCACCTTGATCGCGTCCAACGCGCCCTGGAAAGTGTTCAGTGTCGCATTGCCAAAGCCAACCACCGCGGTCAGCGCGCTCTGCAGAGCCTGCGCGATGGCCGCCTGGATCTCGGCCCAGCTCGCCGTGATCGCCAGACCCGTGGCGACAGCGCCGAGCTTCAGGCGCGCCCAGACCTCGCGGCCCAGATCGCCCAGAAGCGAGAGCGCAGCGCCAAACCCGCCCGCGCCCCGCACGAGCCGGGCAAACTGATAGACCAACTCGCCCGCCCCCACCACCAGCGCCCCGATCCCGGTGCGGATTAGCGCCCCGCGCAGCACCACAAGCGCCGTTGCAAGACCACGCACCGAAAGTGCCGCCATCGACAGGGTTGCCACCCAGCGCCCCGCCAGAAAGCCCGCAAACGTGCCGGCATAGGCCGCCAGCCGGCCGAGATTGTCCAGCACCGCGCGCAGCGCCTGCCCGAGCGGGCCGGTGCGGCTGGCGAGCGCAGCCATGGCCTCTGCCACCGCTTCCAGCGCCGGGGCCGCCGCCACCGCCAGCTGGTTCGACAGCCCGCGCCAGATCAGCCCGAGCCGGGAGAGCGCGTCATTCGTGCGCTCGATCTGATCGGCCTCCTGTTCGGACACCACCACCCCGAACGCCTGCACATCCGCCGTGGCCTGGCGCAATGTCGCCGTGTCGATCCGGCTCATGGCGATCGCGCCTTCCTCGCCAAAGAGCTGGCCTGCCACGGCCGCGCGCTCGGCCACCGGCACAAACGCCGTGATCGCGGCCGTGATGGCGCCGACCCGCGCATCGAGCGGCAGCGCGATCAGCGCTTGTGCGGAGAGCCCGAGACGCTCCAGCGCCTCGCGGGCCGGTCCGCCCCCCGCCGCCGCCTGGCTCAGCCGCCGGGTCAGATCCTTCGTCGCCTGTTCGATGCCCGACATCGACACACCGGCCAGCGCCCCCGCGCGCTCGAGCGTCTGGATCGAGGCCACCGTGGTGCCCAGCGATTGCGCAAGCTTGGCCTGTGCATCCACCGTCTGCAGCCCGGAGCGGATCATCGCCGCTCCGGCCGCCGCCGTCGCCCCGGCCAGAGCCGTCCCCGCAAGGCGCGCGCGGCGCACAAAAGCCGCCAGCCGTGCAGTGGCCAGATCCATCTCCCGCGACAGCCGCCCAAAGCCCCGCGCGCCGGCCGCGCCCACACCTTCCAGCTCGGCTTTGACCTGACGCCCGCCCACCGCAGACAGGCGTACGCTCACGCGTTTCTCGCTCATCCCTCAGCCTCCCGGCTCTCCTCCATCTGCGCATTCAGCTTGCGCGCCATCACCGCCTCCAGATCCGGCAGGAATTCGACCGCCGCCCGGCGATCGACCCCCAGCGCCTCCGCCATCGCCAGGGCCGCGCTCATGTCCCAGCCCAGCACAACGCCCGGCACCGCGCGGATCTGCCCGCCCAGCCGCCCCGCCAGGTCCCAGACCTGCCAGCCCTCCCATGTGCGCGGCGCGTTCAGGACCTGCGGGCAGTCCGGGCAGAGCCCTTCGCAGGCCGCGCAGTAGCGCTCACCCCCGCCGTAGACCCATTCGGCGAGGGCGCGCAGACGTTTTTTTCCAGCTCAAGCTCCAGACCCTTCGCCAGATACCCCGCCTGAAAGGCCTCGAAGATCGGCCAGATGTCGAGCAGCGCGTCGATCCCCTCCGGTGTCACCGGGATCGGCTGGCCTGCCGCATCGCCCACCCCCTCCCAGGTGCGGATCGCCCGCCGCGCCAAAGCCTTGGCAAAGATCACCGCGAGCGCCTCATCGCCCGTTCCTGCGGGCAAGACGCCGAGCGCCGGATCGGCGCGCGCGGCAACCATCAGCGCGGTGCTCAGCGGCGCGACCTCAATGCGAACGCCAAGCCCAAGATCGAGCCAGAATGGCGCAGACGACAGCGTAAGGCGTAACATGGTTCCTCCAAAGAAAAAGGCGCGCCGAAGCGCGCCTGTGACCCCCGATGGGGCAAAACAGGGTCAGTGCTTGAGATAGAGCCTGAACACCTTGAGCGTATCGACCTCGATCTGGTTCTCAATCTGCTGGGTGAACCACGCAGGACCTTCATCGCACGCGAGCTGCAGATGCGCCTCAAAGAGCGCACGCGGGTAGAAGTCCGCGTCCAGAAGTCCGCGGTCATAAGCGTTGCGGACCGACAGGGCGAGGTCTTCACGCCCGAGGGCTGCGATTGCCTGGGCCCAGCCGAGCCAGAGCGCGGGGCCGGCGCTGCGCGCCTCCACCGCCGCGAAATAGCGCAGGAAGCTCGCCACATCATCGCAGGCCAGACGATCCTTCAGGGCCAGCATCGTCAGGGTGCGGAACATATTGGCCCGCAGCGGTTCTGCACAGCCGGGATCGCGGATGAACCCGAAGATCGGCTCCACCTCGCCATCAAAGACCGCCGCGACAAGGCGGGGGCCGCATTCAACCAGCTGCTCACCCCAGACCCGGTCGAGATGGCGCAGATCACTGCGCAAGATCTGCATCAGGGGGCGGCAGGCTTCCTTGGCGCGCCATTCGGCCATCAGCATCGCGACCAGGCGGAGCGCTGGATAATCGCGCAGGTTCTGGCCCGGCGCTTCGGCGGCATCGACCAGGTAACGGGCGAATACGGATCGAAGGACAACGGGATTTTGCCGCGCCGCGAGGATGGCCTCTTCCGCGCGATCGTCATGATGCGCGAGAGCGTCGAGAAGGTCGTGTGAGTGCATGGGACGCCGCTGTTTTAGTTTTCATTGTGACATTTACGCGCGCGGCCCTGTTGTGGATGCAAAGACCCGCGATCTGCGACGTCAATAGGCGGATCGGCCATTGACCAGCTGGACGGTGCACATCCGCCCCAGCGTGGCGTCACGCGCGGCCTGCCAGTCGAAGCTGGCCTGCACGCCCTGGGGTCCTGCAATCTCGATGCGGGGCCGTGACAGATAGACCGCATGCGCCACCAGCGTCAGGATCTCGCCCGAGGGCAGCGTATAGGCGAAGCTCATCTCGCAGGGGTCGCCATTGATGGCCTGGGTGACCAGGGCTTGATCGGCAAAGCGCACCTCGATCCGGCCCGTCAGCGCGGCGATGGACGGGTCTGCGCCCTCGATGCGGCCATCCGAGCGGATCGTCTCCACCCGATCGAGCGTGTTGGCATAGCTGATCTCGGCCGAGACGAGATTGCCCAGCGGCTGGCCGTTGCGCGTGATCGCGCCGTTGAAATGGCCAAAGCGTTGCAGCTCGATCTCTGCCAGCGCCCCTGCGACGGTGGTGCTGGCGATCGCCTCGCCCTGGGCCACCAGGCCCACGGTCGCGGTCAAAAGGCCCGAGCGCTGCATCTGCCAGGTGAGCGTGTCGAGCATGCAGCCCGAATAGAGCGCAAAGCGCGGCACCTCCGGCATGCCGGTCTCGATCGAGAACGAGGGCAAGCTCCAGGCGCCGGAGCGGAACTCATGCGTGAACGGGGCTTCCACCCCGGTGGTGACCGGCGTGCCGAAGGCTGCCTTCAGCCAGAAGCCGAAGGCCTCCGCATCGATCGGCACCACGATCGTCCCGTCCGCCGTCAGCGCATCCTTGATCGGCGCCAGCGGATCGCGGCCATAGCCCAGAAGCTCCGAGGCCAAGAGCGGCTGCTCGGCCCCAAGCGTCGCACTGGCAAACGGGATCCGCGTGAACCCGCTCGCCGGCGGCGTGCCATAGGTCGTCTCAAACGCAAGCGCCATCTGCGCCCGCGCCCCTTGGGCTCGTGCCATGGTCTCGTCTCCTTTCAAAGCTCAGGTGGGATCAGCCGGCGAGCGGGTCGGCCGTCGAATAGTGCAGCATGACCGGGATCACGGCGGCCTTCAGGCTGGCAGCCCCCTCGATAGGAAGGTCTACCGGCTGCGGCGCTTCCGCCTCGATCCAGTCGCAAAGCCCGCCCAGCGTCCGGTCGGCGGCAATCACCGCCCCGAGGCTCGCAACCAGCCAGTCGAACGCCGCATCGCGCCCCTCGGCCGCCTGCACGATCGCCTCGATCTCGGCCCGGTGCCGGTAATGATAGCGCAGCGGCGACAGCGTCACCTCGGGCTCGCCTGGCGCGCCGTCACGCAGGATCAGCAAGCCCTCCCGCCCGATCCGCTCCGGCAGCACCGCGTTGCGCAGCACCACGGCGTCCAGGACCTGAAGCTGGGCGTGCAGCGCGACGAGGATGGTTTCGCGAGGGGTGGGCATCTCAGACCTCATGACGGCGTCACCGAATTCAATCTATGGCTGTATTGAAGACGACCCAGGCCGCGCGCAGCAAGGGCACCTATTCCGAAGAGCCGCTCCTGCCCCAATTTGCCACGATCAGGCCGGGAACCGCGTCAGTCGCCCGCTCCGCATCCCGCGCCAGATCCAGCCGCTTCAGCAGCTTGACCTGCGGCACGAGCAGAAAGATCGGCACAGTTGCCAAACCGCGGCCGGTTTTGGAGCGCGAGGCCACCGCCCGCCCCTTGGTGTTCAGCCGCCCCTCGGCCACCAGAAGGCTCGGGCCTGTCCGGCGATAGATGAACCGTAGCCGCAGCCCGGTGCGGCGCTCCCAGTCGCCCGGGGTAATCCGGCCACCGCGCAGAGATTTGCCTGCAGCTGCCGTGGGGATCGCCAGCCAAAAGCCGTTTTTCGATCGGATCAGCGGCCCGGTGTCATGCGCGCCGACAATGACCGGGGCCTTCGACCAGACAAGGGCAGCCGCGTTGAGGCTGGGCCTGCCCTTCGGAAACTGCTCCGACCGGATCGTGCGCGCGAGCCGCGCGCCGAGTCCCGCACCCGTGATCTGCCCGCGCCAGGCCGCCTTGAGGCCGCTCCCCGCTTCGCGGATTGCCGCTGACACCGCGCGTTCGCCCGCCGCAATCTCCGCCTGCATCAGCGCGGCAATGTCAGGATCAATGTCGAGCTTCAGCTTCATCAGCACATCTTGTCCTGCTGTGGGTGGAGGGGCCTATTTGTGCCGGGCGCGTGCCCTCAGGGGCACCGTCGGGCTTGCATTTGGTGGCCCATAGCGGCATCGCGGCGCCACGAACCTATCCGAAAGAGTCGAGCCGCCATCAGCACTTCTATTCCAGAAATGCGCACATCACCCGTAGGTTGATACCGTCGACTCTTTTTTTGTTTCCGGAAGGACGAGAAGCCGGATGTTGCGTGTGTTTTTTACAGTTGGACTGACAACGCTGTTTACCGCCCTGGGGTTGACCTATCTGGCCATGCGCTGGATCGAGCGCGAACAGACCGTAGAGCTGGCGGCGCTCTCCGAACGCTCCGCCGTCGCGCTCGATCTGCAGTTCAACATCTGGAAAACCGCGCTGAGGGGCCTGGCGAACAGCCATTCGATGGTGCGGGATTTCGATCCCGAGACTTTGCGCTGGGAAGCCGACCGTATCGCCCAGGAGGTTGGGGGATGGGCCGTCCTCATGCCGGCTGATGATCTCTCGCTGCATCTGTTCAACACGAATAGTGACGCGACAACCCCCGTCCGCACCTCCGGCCCGGCCCCCGAACTGGTTCAGGCCGTCGATCGCAGCCGCACAAGAGGACAACCGGAAATCTCGGATGTCTTCGTCGGGCGTGTCGCGCAAAAAGAGATCTTCGCAGTGGTCCAGGTCACAAAGGCCTCCACCGGAGGCGAGTATGCGGTGATCCTCGCCTTCGATGTGGGCCTCATCTCTCGCGGGCCCGAAGCGACCAAACTGCAGAAGGGAGATTTCATCAGCGTCGTTGACGGCTCAGAGCGGATCGTCGGCCGCTCGAGCCGGATTGCGGATTTCTTCCTGCGCCCCTTGCCGCAATGGTATCTCGAGATCGTGACAGCGGCGCCGCGGACAGCAACGGTGCTGGCCAAAGGACCCGGGGCTTCGGGCACCGAAGCCTCCAGTTATATCTTTGCCCGTAACGCATTGCAGGCGGCCCCGACCTGGGCGGTGGCTGTTGCCAAACCTGAATCTCGCCTGATCTTTTCTTCCTATGTGATGATTGTTCCGATCCTGGGCGCGTTTCTGGTATTCAGCATCGTCCTGACACTCGAGGCCGCGCGTCTCGCGGCTCGACGCCGCGACGAAAACTTGCGCGCCGCGCAGGCCAAATCCGAGCAGGAACGGCTGCTGCGCGCCGATCTTGAACATGCGCTCGAAAAAGTTCAGGCAGCGGAGGCCGCGCGGCGCGACATGCTGGGCGTGTTGGGCCACGAAATGCGCACCCCCGTTCTGTCGGCCTTGGCGGCAATCCAGATGTTTCCCGAACATCTCAAAGCGCAGGATCCGCGCGGCCACCTCCCGCTGGCCGAAACAGGTCTCAAGGCGCTGCAAAGCCTGATCGATGACATTCTCGATCTGGCGCGCCTCAAAGCCGGCGAAATCCGATTGGACAACGCGCCCTTTGGGCTGCCCGATCTGCTCGGGGAGGTCGCGGATATCATGGCCCCCATGGCAGAGCGTCATCGACTGGCCTTTGAGCTTGACTGGTCGAAAGACTGCATCCCCATCATAGGCGACCGTGCCCGGATCCGTCAGATCCTGATCAACCTGCTGTCGAACGCCTTTCGCTACACGCGCAAGGGGCATGTCACGCTGAGCGGGTCATGGCAGGTTGAGGCGAATGGAACCTGTCGCGTCCGGCTCTGTGTTACGGATACGGGACCGGGCATTCCCGAGGACAAGATCGCCGAGATATTCAAACCGTTCGTGCGCATCGAGCAAGGCCGTGGCAATCGCATCAACGGCCTTGGCCTTGGTCTGCCCATCACCGAACGGCTGGCAACGGCGATGGGGGGCGAGATCGAAGTGCACAGCCGGTTGGGCCAGGGCTCGTCCTTCTGCCTCACGCTTGAATTGCCGATTGCCGCAATCGAGGTGAATGATGCAACGGGAACGGACACCAAGGAACACGCCAGTCCCTTTGCCGGGATGAGCGTTCTGGTGGTGGAGGATCATCCACTGCAGGCCGAATTGGTTTCGGCGGTTCTCGTGGCGCTGGATGCGAAACCGGAGATTGCCGCGATGGGGCAGGAAGCGCTTGCGGCGGCCAGCCGCCAGCGGTTTGACGTGATCCTCATTGATCTGGGCCTTCCCGACATGACCGGCGTCGAGCTGATCCGCCGCCTCAAGGACGCCGGATCCGGTGCGGTTCACATTGCGCTTAGTGCCAATCCGGCCTCTCTCAATGTCGAGGAGCGCGCGCTGTTTGACACGGTGGCGACGAAGACCGCCAGCAAAAGCGAGTTGGAGCAGTTGCTGCGCACCGCCCTGCAGGCCCACTGAACCGTCAGGCGTGTCGAGCGCGGCGCACTGGCGCGATCCATTGCAAGGCTTTCGCTGCGGCCGCGTCAGGCCCCGGAAACCGGCACCAGCTCCAACGTCCAGACGAGCCGCTCCCGATCCCGGCGCGGCTCGCCCTGGATGAGGAAGGTCTCCTCCCCGATCACGATCTCCTCCCCGGGCCGCGGCGCGGGGAGCACGCTGACCGGCACGTCGATGCGGGTGATTTCCGAGATCAGACGCGCCGCCCCGAACTCGGTGAGCTCGTCAGGACGGCGCAGGATGCCGCGGGCAGGGACGAACTGGCCGGCGACGTCGCGATGCCAGAATTCGACCGACAGGTTCGGATCGGCGAAAAGCTGGGCGAGTGCTGCCGCGAAGGCCGTCATCAGGTCCGCCGTGCCGAACGCAGCACCTGGGGCCGGGTACAGATCGGCAGCGGGTTGCTTTCGATCTCGAGGCGCACCCATTCGTCACGGTCGCGATCGGGGATCATCCGCGCATAGAGCGGCAGGCCGAGGGTGTTGACCGTCTCGAAGGTGTCGGCCGGGGCGTAGTAGATTTCGAAGAGCCCATCGACGCCTTCGGGATAGAAGATCGCCTTGTCGGTCGGCACGCCGAAGCCCAGGCCACCCCGGTAGCGGCGGAAGGTGATGCCGCCAAAACTGACCTCCTCGCCCACCCTGCCCCGCAGATCGGCCGCGGCGGCGGTGTTGAGATAGGTCTCGCGCACCTCCTTGTGCGCCACCAGATCGGAAAAGAAGGCCGAGCCGCATTCGGCGCGCAGCTGCACCGCACCGGCGGCCAGCCCGCCCAAACTGTCCTCGACGCTTTCGATCAGCGCCTGGCAGCGCTTGCGCAGCGCGCCGGAGGCCGGGCTCGCGTTGTCGAGGTCGAAATCCACCTCCGTCGCAGGGGTGATGCCGAATTCGGTGTAGTAATTGATGACCGTCGCTCCGTCGCGCGGGTCCTTCACCACGCCCTGAATGCCGTTGAAGAGGTGGAACTCGAAGGTGGCCTCGGCGTCGTTCCTGAGCCGCGCCATCTTGCGCGCCACCTCGGCCTGCACCTGCTGGGTGGCGGTTTCCGAACCGAAGTCGCGGATCCCCTGGATCTCCGAGGCCCAGAGCACGTCCTGCTTCTTGAACTGACGACAGACAAAGGCCCGCAGGTCGCGCCGTTCGGGGACCTGCTGTTCATAGGCCGAGCCGCGTTCGGAAAAGGGGATCAGCGAGAGCGTGCCGTCTCGGCTTTCGATCATGACGGTGCGTTGGCGCACGCCGCGATTGGCGAAGAGCCCCGCGCCCGAGAGGATCGCGGGCTTGAAGGGGATGTTTTCCAGAGCCCGGGTGAGCTCGATGATGCTGAAGGCGTCGCCCTCGAAGATGTCCATGGTGGCCATGTGTGGGTATCCTTTTGTCAGAGGGCTCAGCGCAGGATGATGCCGAGCGCGGCCAAGGCCGTGGTGGCCGCGGTGATCTGGACCTCGGTCGCGCCCTCGGGCCAGACGATCTCGTGGCGATTGACGATGGCGGGGCCGCGCAGGAGCACGACGCCAGGCGCATCGGCGGCTGACGCGTCAATCCCCGCCCAGAGAATGCCAGCGGCAGTCTGACTGCCGTTCGTGGCCGCCGGCGCGAGGGCCGTGAACTTGCCGCCCGTGGTGATCTTGCCCAAGACCGCGCCGGGTTCGAGCTTTCCGGCGCCAGAGGCGATGGTGACGGTTTCGCGGGTGTAATCGCGGAGCACTTCCCAGACGAGGAAGCCGCCCGCGTGTTTGCCTTCAGTGAGCGTCGTCATGATGCGTTAGCCTTTCGTCTTGAAGGTGCGGGCGATCACATCGCCCCAGGATTGGGTGGTAGCCGCCCGCCCGGGCTGGGCATGCGCAGCGGTAATGTCGGGTGTGGCCTCGACCTTTGCCGCGAGGAGCCGATTGCGGACTTCGTCGAGACCAACGTCCTCCTCGAGGAAGCGCCCGGCCATCTGCGGCTGGCCTGCCAAGCGGCAAAGGTCGATCACGGCGCGCGCATGGGCGATGGCCTCGGCGCGAATGCCATTTGCATCCAGCGCAGTGTTGGCGGCGGCAACACTGCTCTCGGACGGGATGGATGGGCGGGTGTTCCCGTCGGAAACACACCCACCTTGCCCGATCGGCGTGGATGGAGCCTCTGCTGGCGTTGCGGTGTCGGCTGGAGTGATGGTGTCTTTTCCAACATCACTTTCGGGCTCCGCCGTCGGCCTTGCCTTCGTCGTCTGATCCGGATCGACGTCAAAACCGTTGGAGGCGGCAACGGTTTCCGCGACGGCCTCAAGCAGCAATGGCGGCGCGTTACGGAACCGGCCAATGTCGAAACTGGCAGCAATACGCACCGGCTCTGCCATCCGCGTCGCGAGGCCCGCCGCGAGCGCGTCCTGCGCATCAAACCAGGTCTCAGCCGTCATCAGCGCCGCGATCTCTTCCTCAGAGCGTCCCGATCGCCCCGCATAGCCGCGGATCATGCTGCCCGCGATCTTGTCCATGGTCTCGGCCATCTCGCGCATATCGGCGGCCGTGCCCATCACCAGCCCCGAGGGGTCATGGATCATCAGGAAAGCGTTCTCGGGCATGACGATTTCGTCGCCCGCCATGGCGATGTAGCTGGCAGCCGAGGCCGCAATGCCGTCGATCCAGACGGTGATCGCGCCCTCATGGCGCTGCAGCGCATTGTAGATTGCCACGGCGTCAAAGACCGAGCCGCCGGGACTGTTCAGCCGCAGGTCGATCGCGGCATCGTCCGGCAGGGCGCCGAGCTCTGCCAGAAAGCCTTTCGCCGTGACGCCATAGGCGCCGATTTCGTCATAGATCAGCACTTCCGTGCGAGCTTTTTGTGCTCCGGGGGCGCGGGCACGGATCGTATACCAGGATTTCATGCGTTTACTCCTGTGGATTGGCGCGGTCGTTCCCCGCCGTGTCGTCGCCAGCGCCGTCCTCGACACCGTCGCTGGGGTTAGGGATAGCCGCCGGCGTGGCCCGTGCCCCCTGCGTCTCGCCCGGGCTGGCGCGATAGGTCAGGCCCAGATTTGCGGCGCGCTGCGCGTCCGCGGCATTCTCGCGATCAACCTCTTCGATGTCGTAGCCCGTAGCCTCGACCACCTTGCGCCGGGACGTCAAACCCGCCTCCATCGCCAGCACCTGCGCCTGGATGTCTTTCAAGGGATCGACCCAATCCCACCGCGGCGGGATCCATTGCACCGGCCGCGCGATGACAGAATCTGCATCCAGCGCACCCGAGAGCACAGCAGTTTCCAGCCAGCGCCGCCAGATCGGACGGCAAAGCTGGTGTGCCATGACCCCATGCTGCAACTGACCAATGCGGCGGCGGAACTCGACGAGTTCTGCCCGAAGGCTCGAATAATTCGCCTGCCGGACATCGCCGGTGACGAGGTGATACGGCAGACCCAGCGAGGCCGAGACCGCGAGCAGCGTGCGGTATTGGAACGCCTCATAGCCCCCGCCCACATCTGCCGGGCTTGAGAACTTCACATCCTCACCCGGCAGCAGCACCTGCATGGTTCCGGGCTCCAAGCTGGCAATGGCCGCCCCGTCCAAGTCCGCGGCCCCTTCGCCCATCATCGGGTCTTCGGGCGCCGTCTTGGTGATGAAGCCCGCGAACATCGCGGCGGTCTTTTTCCGGTCGAGTTCCGCATCGTCGTACTGGTCGAGCAGGAAGAGCCGCACCATCGCCGGGGCGATATGCGGCAGACCACGGATCTGGCCCGCATCGATCGGCCGGTAGATGTGCAGCACCTCCTCGGCCGGCACGCGCACAGTGTCGGGCACCGCTACGCGTTGGTCCGTGCTGTCGCCCGGATGACGGCGGCGGAAGTGATAGGCCACACGCCGCCCAATCCCGTCGAACTCGATCCCGCATCGGATGCTATTGCCATTCGGATCCGTCTCGGTCTTCTCAAAGGGCAGCATCTCCGACTGCAGAAGCTGCAACTGCAGCGGCACCAGCAGCCCGTCCTCCGTGCGACGCGGGCGCAAGCGCACAAAACACTCGCCCGCGACAAACATCTCGCGCGCGACCATGGCCTGCAGGCCGTAGAAATCCGTCAGCCCATCGGCGTCGGCTTCATCGGTCCATGCCAGCCAGAGCTTCTGGACCCGGTCACGCAGCGCCGCATCTGTGATCAGCGACGACGGCTTGATGCCATCGCCAACGAGATTGGCTGCGAAAGCCTCGCACGCATTGGCGGCATAGCCGTTCGTCACCACCAGTTCACGCGAGCGGGCCAACAATCGCGGGCCGCCCGAGGCGACCAGCGCATTGATATTCTCAAGCGGCGGGTTCCAGCCCCGCAAGCGGCGCTTGGCCATCGCCCCTTCGAGACGCGCGCGCATGGCTTCAGGACCGCCGCGCTTGGGGCGGCGGAACAGGTCAAACATCCCCATCTCTGTCAGAGCCCCTTGGCCGTCGTCACGCGCACCTGCCGCACGATCCGTCGCCCCTCGGCAGCGGCGATTTCGCGGTCCAGGGCCTCAATGGCGCGGTCGATCTCGGCGACGCTGCGATAGTCCACCGTCTTGCCGTCATAGCTGACACGGGCCACGCCTGCGGCGCGCTGTAAAGTCAGGGCCTCCCGGCGGAGTTTCAGTGTCGCCAGATCCGCCATGCCTAAACTCATCCCATGTATATTGACCGCGCAACGCGGCGCACCTGTGCCTTGCGTACAGATTGCGGGCCTGTGGCAGAGGCCGTGCCCCTGCCATCAGCGACCGCAAACTGCGACGCGAGTTCTTCCCACCTCGCGTCCGACCAGCGGTCTGCCCCGAGGATCCAAGCGGCCGCGCGGGCATAAACACGACAGTCCAGCGCTTCGTTGCGTTCCCGCAGCTTCTGCCATTCGAGCTTGGCAAAGCCGCGCTTAGTCTTGACCGTGACCAGTTGTTCGGCCGTCAGTTGCTTCAGCCATTCAGCATCGACCCAGCCCGGCAGATGAAGAAAGCCAGGAGGAAACCGCTCCCCATCCGACGGGCTGGTGACCTCCGGCGGATCGAGCCGCAGAAAGCGATAGGTCTCGGCCTTGAAGGTCGATGTTGCCACCGTCCAGAGCCGCGCCCCGCGGCGCAGGCGCTTGCCGCCTATGGTGGCGTCCACAAAAGTCGGCCCCGTCACAGGGCTTGCACGGTTGAAACCCTCCAAGCCCTTGATCGGCGCAACCTGCCCAAAGCCCACTTGCCGCGCCCAAGCGTAGACGGCCGATGTCTCATAGCCGGTGTCGATCGCCAGCCGCGCGATGGTCATGGACGTGCCGCCGGCGTGGACCCAGGTCCGGCTAAGGAGATCGGTCAGTTTTTGCCAGCACGCCGGATCGCCCGGGCCGCCCTCGATGACAATGTGATCGACCAGCCAGCTTTCCAAGCCGCGCCCCCAGGCCCAGACATCGACCTCGATCCGGTCCTTCTGGACGTCGGCCCCGGCCGTCAGGAAGAGCCCGCCCGCCGGCACCTTGCCCGCGCGCCAATCTTCCTTCAGCCCCTGCAGCCGCTGCCAGTCCGGCGCCTCACCGCTTTCCATCCAGGTCTCGCCGAGCGAGGTGTTGACGAAGGTCTTCATCGTCTCGTCCCCGCCCGCGCGCGCCGAAAGAAACGCCTTGGCCATGGCTTCGAGCCGCACCCAGGGCGAGTAGATTTCGTTCAGATGGAAGCCGGCCGTCCCATTAAATGGTGCATCCGCGATCCAGCGCCCCTTGGAGATGGCCGTCCAGCGGGTCTCATCCTTCCAGGCCGCGTCGCAATCAGCACAGTGGTAGCGCGCGGTTTCGGGGCGATGGCCGCCGGTCTCATCCTTGTCCCATTTGACCTGTCCCCAGGTCAGGATTTGTTCATGACCACACGTGGGGCACGGCACCCAATACCGGCGCTGGTCGCTTTCCTCGAAGGCCGCCTCGATCCGGCTGGCACCCTTGTTCGTCGGCGTCGAGACCAGCACAATCTTGCGGTTCCAGAACGTCACCGTGCGCTTTTTCGCGAGGTTGACCGGATCGCCCTCGGCCCCCGCGCTGAACGGATATCGGTCCACTTCGTCGCAGAGCAGCAGCCGGATCGGTCGGCTCGCCAAGCCCGAAGGCGCATTGGCCCCGACGATGGTCAGATGCCCGCCCGGGAACCGCTTGTGGAGGATCTTGTTGTTGCCGTCCCGCGACCTGGGATCGGCGATCTTGCCCTGCAGGCACGGCGTGTCCCGTGCCATCGGCGAGAAGCGGTCCTTCGACCAGGTTTCGGCATCCCGTTCGGTCGGCATCACCACCATGATCGGCGCCGGATCGTGGTCGATGTGATAGCCGACCATGTTCAAGATCGACTCCGACTTGCCGATTTGACTGCTCGACATGATCACGACGGTTTCGGCCGCCGGATCCGAGATCGCATCCATAATCCCGCGCTGGTATTCGGCGCGGCTCGTGCGCCACTGGCCGGGCTCGGCGCTGGCCTCAGAGCTCAGCCGGCGGTTCTGATCGGCCCAATCGCTGATCGTCAGGTCCGGCGGCGGCTTCAGAACTGCCAGTGCCTTCGCCACCGTCCGCTTCAGGATCGCTGACCCCTGCAAGGTCAAGGTCGGCTTCAAGTTCAATGTCTGGCTGCGCGAGATCATCGAGCACCTCGCGGATGGCGGCGCGGATCAGGTTCCGGGTGTCTCCGACGGTTGATTGTTCAAAGGCTTGTGGTGCCAGCCGATCAGGCAGAGCCAGCAGGCGGGTGCGCAAGAGCGCCAACACCGCGATCCAGGCCGCCTCGATCTGTTCGGCCGCGATCAGAGAACGGCGCTTTTCTTCGGCTTCCATTTCAGCGAGGTCAGCCCGCGCCCGGATGAACCGCGCCCGCTCGGCCGCATAGTCTGGCGCACCCGCCTGCGCCTTGAGCGCCTGATCGCGCAGGTAGCGGACATAGCCCCGGACCGATCCGATCAGGTCATACTGGCCGCGATCAGCCTTTGGGATCACGCCCTCGCGGCTCAGTTGCTGGACCCGCCGTTCTGACAGATCCAGAAGCCGCGCGATCACACCGATGGGCTGAGTCGCTGTCGACATGAAGTGATCCCCAGGCCCCAATCAAAGCCATGTAATTGCTGCGATTATACTGGATTAGGCAGCCCGCCAGAGCGAACCTGTGAACATAAAATGACACACCAACGGAGCCGACCATGCCCTTGGCTATCACCACCATCCGCATCGACCACGCAACATTGCCCGAGCAGTTTGACCGCAGCCGCCCCGAGACCGTCGCTGCTGCGCTTGAGGCCGACCTGCGTGATCACGGCATCAAAGCAGAAGCTTCCGACGTGATCTCGCATTTGAAGATCGAACTTCCGACCTCGCAGCTTGCAGCCGCTTGTACCCTGCTGGCTGACCAGCATCTGATCTAGCGGAGGACGATTATGAGCACACGCGCGCAGATCGCCATCCAGATCGGGCCCGAGGAATGGGCGCAGATCTATGTACACTTCGACGGCTACCCCGCACATATGCTGCCCGCGCTGGCGCACTGGACACTGGAGGAGATCCTCGCCGCCCGCGAAATCCGGCAAGTCACCGCAGACACCCTCGATTGTTTCGATCCGCCGCGCGCGCCACGGATCCTGCCCCGCCCGACTTGCGAACTTTGCCATCTCTACATCTGGCAGGATGGCGAATGGGTAGATGCCACGAACCACATCGCATGATTAAAAGCAATCTTATTGCTCTGATTTTGCTACGATAATTGGCGCGTCAGAGCGATGGTCATCGCACGGAAACGACGCAACTCACCGAAGGACGCCCCCGCCATGACCAACCCCGCCGCCACCCTGATCGCCGACTTCCGCGCTGCCGCGGACGAAATCGAAGCCCGCCTCGCGCCAAGCGCCTGCGCCACGATCGCCTCGCACAACTGGATCGTCATCGATGACTTCGGCCCTCTGACCTTCACGCTGACGCCCGAGGGCAAGAAGCACCGCGCCACCTGCACGGGCCATGGCAGCGCACACAAGGTCAACCGCTTTACCCGCCAAGACGCAGAGCGTCTCGCCGCCGCCTGCAACGCCCGCGCCGTTTTCTGGGCGGACGCCGCGCGCGAGGAAGCCGCCACGCTCCGCAGCCACATCGCAGCGCTGGAAGCTAGCTGCGCTGCCTGACCCCATACCGGGCGGGGCCAAGCGCCCCGCCAGCCCGCAGTACGAGGATCCCGACCATGACCACGCACGCCTTACTGCCCAGCCGCAACGAGGATTACGGCTTCTTCCGCGCCCTGACCGTCTGCCCTGAGCGCGACCGCCGCAGTGCGGAAGTCTGGACCCTCGCCTCGCGCATGATCGCTGAAGCCATCCGCGCCGAGAGCGAGGACGAGATGATCGGCATCCGCGACTTTCTGGATAGCCGGATAGGGCGGCATTTCGCGGACGATGTGGTCGGCAACATGACCGGCTGTAAGATCGAACTCGAGCCTGCCATCGCCTCTGCGATCCGCCGCTGGCAGGGCTGGCGCATCGACCGCGCCACAGAACGCTCCGAGGGTATCCCCGCAGGGCTGCCATACCTGACCGGCTGGGTGCAGCATTTCGCAGTTGCGGCCGCGATGGCCGAGAGCAACTGATCTTCCACCACGCAGTTCGGACGGCCCGCGTAGGCGGGCTTTCCCCGGTAAAAGCCCCGCATGTCGCGCGGGCCCAAACCGGGAAAAATTCATGACCAAGATCCAGCTCTCCGAAGCTCAAGCCGTCATCCTGTCCACCGCCTGCGCGCGGGAGGACGGGTCCATCTTCCCCGTCACCGCAAACCTCAAGGGGGGCGCAGTCGGTAATGTTTGCAAGAGCCTCCTGAAGCTTGGGCTGATCGAGGAAATCCCCGCCACCGATCTCAACACCGTTTACAGGCATGACGAGGAGCGCGGGCCAGTGACCCTGCGCGCCACCCCGCTGGCCTACAGTGCCCTCGGGATCACAGACACGCCTGTTGGCAAACCAGCCGCCGAGCCTGCGCCGAAGGCCATCCATCAGCGCAGCGCCACCAAGCAGGAGGCGCTGATCGAGATGCTGCGCGCCGAGGACGGTGCGACCATCGAGGAAATCGGTGCCGCTCTCTTGTGGCGGTCGCACACGGTGAGGGGTGCCATTGCCGGAACGCTGAAGAAAAAGCTCGGCCTCGAGGTGATCTCGGAGAAGGTTGAGAACCGAGGGCGCGTGTACAAACTTCCCGCTGCCTGACCCCAAGCCATAAGCCCAATACCGCCGACCCGCACGGGGCGGCGGTTGATCAATTATCGCTCCGCACCCGGATCGCCTCGAAGACCCGCCGAAGGGCGAAGGAACGGGCGATCGACACGATGGTGAAGATGACGCCAATCTTCAGGTTCTGGGCCAGCGTCGTATGCAGCCCGAACATCGGGAATATCAGGATCTGCGTCGAAACCGCGACGCCGTAGCCGACGATCACATTGGCGATGGCCTCGACCAGCGACATGAGGCGGGACTGGGTCATGCGGCAATGCGCTCCGACTTCAGCACATCGAAACGTTTGTCATGGCCCTCAAGCATCGCCTCCTTGCCCGTGAATTTCTGCCAGCGCTGGACGGCCACATCGACATAGGCCGGGTTCAATTCAATCCCGTAGCAAACGCGGCCCGTCGTCTCTGCTGCGATCAGCGTGGTCCCCGAGCCCATGAAGGGATCGTAGACCGCCTGCCCCGGGCTGGAGTTGTTCAGGATCGGACGGCGCATGCATTCCACCGGCTTCTGCGTGCCATGGACGGTCTTTTCATCCTGGTCCTTGTTCGCGATGTGCCAGAGCGTGGTCTGTTTGCGATCGCCCGCCCAATGGCCCTTACCGGATTTGCGGACCGCATACCAGCAGGGCTCGTGTTGCCAGTGATAATCGCCACGGCTCAGCACCAGACGGTCCTTGGCCCAAATGATCTGCGACCGGATGTTGAAGCCGCAAGCCTCAAGGCTTTCGGCGACAGTCGCTGCGTGCAAGGCACCGTGCCAGACATATGCGACGTCACCCGGAAACAGGGCCCAGGCTTCGCGCCAGTCGGCACGGTCATCGTTCAGCACCTTGCCAGTGCGTTTGGTTTTTGCGGCACCCGCTTCATTGCGCCAGCTGGGATCGTATTCCACACCGTATGGAGGATCGCTTATGAGCAATAGCGGCTTCACGCCATTCAGGACTCGCTCAACATCCGTTGCCACCGTGCTGTCGCCGCAGAGCAGTCGGTGGTTACCGAGAACCCAGAGATCGCCCGGGCGGCTGATCGGATCCTCTGGGGTTTCCGGAACATCGTCCTCCCCCTCCTGCGGACCGGTGCCGTCCTCAAGGCTCGACATCAGCGCGTTCAGCTCGTCCTCGGTGAAGCCTGTCAACCCAAGGTCGAAATCCGCCTCCAGCAGATCCGCCAGTTCGAGGTTCAGCAGGTCCTTGTCCCACTCCGCATTCTCGCTGGAGCGGTTGTCCATGATCCGAAAGGCGCGCGCCTGGGACGCCGTCAGCCCCTTGGCGACATGCACCGGCGCGGTCTTGAACCCGAGCTTGCGCGCCGCTTCCAGCCGCGTGTGCCCGGCGAGAACCACCATCGCCTCGTCCACGACGATGGGCTGGCGCCACCCGAATTCCTGGATCGACGCCGCGACCGTTGCAATCGCCTGCTCGTTGCGCCGCGGGTTGCGCGCATAGGGAATGATCTGCTCAAGCGGCAGCTCGACAACGTCCATGGTGATGTCCTTGGGGATGCTGGATGCGCGAACCAGGGGTCCACGAAACGAAACGGGTCTGGGGCTCAAAGCGAAATGGGGTCGGATCCCCATTTCGTTTCAGGCGTGGGTTGTCAGGCCGTCAGACCCTTGTTTTATTGGGGTTCGCGTCAAAGCGAAACGAAACGGGTGTTTTCAGGGGTGTCACTGGGAAACCCTCGTGCCTCGCCCCCCCGAATACGGTTTCAGCCAGGAGGGACCCGTAAAATCAAAGGCTTAGGCATTACAGCACGCTGGGCAGAGACAGTTTTTTTGGAAAACCGGTTACCGGTTGCACCCGAAAAACCGTTCTCTCACACCATTCGGAGACGGTTGCCATCGGGGCAAGCGGCGCGCATTTGCCCCTCGCAAAATCAGCCGATCGAACCGTTCCTCAGCCCCGCTGGACTCTGACTGGATTCCAGACTGACCCCTGGAAGCCACCGAGGCATCCACCCCAGCGAGAACGGGGAGAGAGGTCTGCCGACGCACTCTCCCCATCGTACCGTTCGGATAGCACTTCGATGTTGCATCTGTCGAAAGAAAAAGTGTTGCAACACTTTGACGTCACTCGGAGTTCATCCGCTGCTGCAGCAACCGGCTTGCCCGGAACCGTGCCACGGCCTTTGGGCCTGTGTGGACATACTCACCCGTCCTGGGGTGCCGCCCAAGCCGACCCGCAATCTGCGTGACGTGGAAATTCCCCAAGCGCCGGAGTTCCACGCGTCCGCCCTGTTCAAGGTGTCGGATGATGGCCCCGCAAATGGCATCAACGGCTTTTTCGGCCTGGGCCTGCGTTAGCTTTGGGTTCTCGGCCGCAAGCTTCGCAATCAACTCTCTTCGCACCATGACGCATACCTTTAACACACATTTCTGCCCCCGGCGGGCACTGTCAACCAGCGTTCAACCGTGCAGCGATCTTGGTCAGCGCGAGCTTGTGCTGCCGCCATGCGGTGCTGCGATCGACGCCCAATTCGTAGGTGATCTGCTTCCAGGGCCGGCGTGCTGCACGCCACCAGACCAGGCGGCGTTCGTCCTCGCCGATCCAGAGTACCCAGTCGAAGGTCTGCTCCAGCCGCGTGATGGCACTGGTAGATGGCCAGACCCGCATGGGCTCGGGTTCCATCGCAGCGATTTCGCGGGGCGTGCGCATGACCGCCGGCCAGGCGTTGAAATAGCCCTGCACCTTTACGGGTGGCAGCTTGCGCAGGGTGCGGAATGCTTCCTCAAAATGATCCGCCACGTCGTCTGTGGTCCAGATGCGGTCAGCCATGGCGCGCCTCCCTGCCCTTTTCCCGCGGCCCGTAAAGCTTGGCGCCCAGCTGCTCGACCAATTCCCGCTCGGGCCAGGTCAGCCGCTGGTCCTCCACGCTGACCGCCAGAACGCCCTGCTCGTGCCAGCCGTCCCGTTTGACCTGCTCAGGGTCGCGGCGCTTGCCGCCATAGCCCTTGGGGGTGAAGCGCATGCCCATCAGGCCAGCCCTCCTTTCGTCTCGATCGCCCAAAGCAGCAGCGCGATGGCATCGGCCTCGTTGTCGTCGGCGGGCGAAAACCCGCGGGCACGGGCTGCATCGCTCATCGCCTGCTTGTTGGCGTTGCCGTGACCCGTGGCATGACGCTTGATGGTGCCCACTGGCACGCCCGCGTAGGGCACGCCGCGCAGCTCCGCCCACGCGGTCAGCGTGGCCATCAGACCGCCATAAACGTGGCTCGCGTCCACGCCCCTATGGGCTCTAACCTCTTCGTAGAAGATCGCCTCGATTGGCCCGGAGAGTCGGTCGATCTCGGTCAACCAGTCGGTGAACCGCAGGTACCGCATGCCACCGCCGTCAAAGCGGCCGGGTTTGAAGCTGACGGTACCGCTGGTGATCAGCCCGTCGAAGGCACGGATGGCCCAGCCGGTGGTGGTGCCGAGGTCCAGGGCAAGGATTGTCCGGCCGCGCTCGGGCGGTGGCATTTTCGGCCTTGCGCCGGCGGATGGGGCAGTCAAAGTCGGGTCAGCCATGGATGGTCTCCTTTTCTGGTTGGCTGCTTGGGCTGGAAGGCGATGGCGGTTGATGCTTGGCGGTACCGGCCGCCGTCGTCGGATCGGAATCTGTATGGGCCTTGATCGTCGTGCGCGCCTGGCCACCCATTGATGCGAGCACCTGTCTGAAGCCGGCCGGTGACGCGCGTACCGGTCAGATCGTTTGGCAGCACCGACGCGCTACATGCGGCTCTCTCGCCGAACCGCCTGGCTGCATCCTCACGGCTCGCTCGCCGCTTGACGTTTCACCCGTTGTTTCGTTCATCCTGTTCCGATCCTCTCTTTCGCATCCAGCGTCTTTCGGGCTGGGTTCTGAGGGTTCCGCTGGGCACACTTCGCCCGTCGTCGGGACGAAGTGTGCTGATGCTTTCGGTCTTGGGACCTCGGGACACGCAGACACACACCATCGGAGCGGCTGCGCTGTAAGGCGCGGGCGGGGTCAGGCTGTCGCCCTTCACCGTGGCTTCGCTCCCATTCGGGACCTGGCGGCACCGCGTCACGCTCTCCGATGGCCATGCGTGGGCGGCTGCGGGTGGTCGTGCCCCCGCGTCCAGTGTGGGTAAGGCGTCTGGCGTCGTTTGGCTCGTTCGCGTCCGTCCGTCACCGTCCGGGGGCTACTGTGGGGAGCCTATGTCGCAATCTTTCGGCGCTGCACCGGGGCCTTACCATCCCCATGCCGCTCAGGCCGCTGCGATGCGCTTGAAGCCTGAATGTGCCCGCACGACGCGGCGAGCGATGCTTGAATTACGGCGGCCTGATGTCGCGCAGATGCAGTGCCACGGCCCGAAGCCCGTCGCGCATGTGCCAGTCGTTGAAATCACCAGGTTCAGGCGGCTGCGTCCAAACCCGACCTGTCCGGGCGGCGTAGAAAGCGCCCGTGCCCTGCCCATGCAGTTGCTCCAGCGGTCTGTCATGGTCAGCTGCGATGATACTGTCCTCGAGACGCAGCGCGACCTTGGCGACATTCGCAGCGGAAAAGGCGCAAAGAACCGTGGCGGAACGCCCCAAGAGCCACAGCGCAGCCCTGACAGAGAGCGCGGTCGCAATCCCCTCGCAGACCCAGGTCTCGCGCCCCGCGGCAATCCGATGGGCGGCTCCGGCCATGGGGGCGGCTTTCATGTTCACCTTGGCGCCCTCAGCGTCGATCAGCTGAACTGTCACGACCCGTTTCGTGATGCGGCCCGGGATGATCAGAAAGGGTCCGGCCATCTGCCCAAGCCGGTAGCGCATGCCGTCAAAGAATCTGTCGGCGGGCACGAATGCTCCCGGAGTGTCCAGCACCAAGCCGCGTTCCTCGGCGAACCCTTTTCTGGCGAGGTAAGGATGCGGCTCGGGCTGCGCGGCCGCAATCATGCGTCTGGCAGCCTCGATCGCGACCGCTTGCCGTTCCCGTTCAAGCGCATCTGCCTTTGGGTCACGACGCGGGGCGCGAACCTCTTGCGCGTCGACCCGCCCGTCTGCTGTGAACCGCTGCTGCGCCTGCGTTGTCCAATTACAGGCAATACCGCCAGAGCGATCGTTAAAGATCAGCACGCGACCTGCGCCGTTCGACGCTGTTTTGCCCTCGACCGGAGATGCGATCCAACGCCCCGGCACCGTATGCCGCGGCGGGCGGATGCCCACAGCGCTGCAGGCATCGCGCATCGCAGCCTCCAGGCTCATGACGCCCTCCGCGGGGTCTTGCGAAACCGCCGGGTTTCGCGCTCCGCCAAAGCAAAGGCCGCCGGATCAGGCAGGATTGGCGCCGGCGCGTCAAACCAGCCAAAGGGCAATTTTGCGCCCGGATAGATGCCCCGCCAGATCCCGTAGGCCCAACGCCGCGCATGTTGCTCGCCCTTGCGCGTGTGTACCATCGTGTAGGCCAATGCGCCCTCCCAGACCTTGCGCGGGTCGCAAAGGATATCCGCGCGCAGCCCGCCGCGCGGCGCGATGTGATCGGCTCGGTTGAACTCCAGCAATTCGCCCTCAAGCGCATGGATGCGCGACCGCGGCGGCCGCTCCCATCCACAAACCATGCAGGTCGTGCCACGCAGCGCGCCTGCACATTCCGGGCAGACCACCTGCGCGCGAACCCGCTCATCGCGCTTTCGGGGCGTACTGTCGCGTGTGGTTGCGGTGTCGAGTTGACCAACGCCATTCTCCCAGATCTCGAACATGTCCAGCGCGAAGCGTTCGATATTGCCGCTATGGCAAAGCCACAGTTTTTTCGGCAGATCGGGGTGCGGCCGCATCACGCGACCGATCTCCTGCATGTGGCTCGACAGGCTCTTGCGATAAGGCTTGCAGGAAATGCCAACCGCCACATCGGGCACATCAAAGCCCTTGGTCAGCACCCCGCAGGAGACCAGCCCGTGGATCAGGCTGTCGGGTCTGCGGAATTCGGCGATCTTTTCGGCCCGTTCAGTATCCGAGCGATCGAGGTAGCTGATCTGCTGGAAATTATATTCTGCCGCGGCGAAGGCTGCGCAGAGCTCGCGGCCATGTTCCACGGTGGGCGAAAACACGATGGTCTTGGCAGGCCCTCCGAAATGCGCCCCGACCTTTGCCTCCCATTCCGAAACGACATCACCGACAATCTGGATGCCTGCTGCCGTGGCGGAGGCGTCAGAAAATTCCCCGTAGCTGTTGAGGCCCAACTCTGCATCATCGGGCGCCCGGGCGGTGTAGATGAGCGGCTCGACCAGATGCCCGCCCTCGATCAGCGCGCGCGTTGGGATCACGTTGACCACGCCATCCCAGTGATGACCCATGCCCTTGGTGAATGGGGTTGCGGTCAGGCCGATCTTTACCGCCGCGGCGTTCATCGCCATGTAATCCAAGGTCGACTTGTATTGGCAATGCGCCTCATCAACGATGATCAGATCGGGGTCGCGCGGCAAAATGCGGCGTGCCAGGGTCTGGGCGCTGCACAGCTGTACATTTTCCCGAGGTGACCAGCGAGGATGGCTGCCCTGCACCACGCCATGCGGGATGCCGTAGGCCTCGAACACCGCCGATGTCTGGTCCACCAGGGCCACTCGATCGACGATGAAGAGCGTATAGCTGCCTTTCTGGGCCGCTTCATGCAGAATATGCGCCGCCGTCAGGGTCTTCCCGGCCCCGGTACCAGCCACCAGAAGCTGACGTTTCTTGCCTGCACGAATGCCCGCGCGCAGGGCCATAATCGCGGCGGCCTGATAATCACGCAGCTGGATCGCCTTCGGGGGGTGGAAACTCAGCATACCATCACCTCCTCGTAGGCCGCGCGCTCTGCCGTTGCGCGGTCTTGACCGCCGCAGTATTCACGGATCGCCGCGCGCTCCTCGAAGGCATCCGCCTCAGGCCAGACTTCCAGAAGCAGCGCTGTTTGAATGCGCGGCTGGCGCAACCAGGCGATCGCAGCCTCCGGCAGCCGACCGCGCCGCACCCTGATCCGCCATTGATCGCGGATAACATCGCCGCCATGGGCGCGTATGCGGTCGAGGATCGGCGTCATCAGAGCGGGATCTCCTGCATCTCAAGGGAGCGCTGCAGTTTGGCAAGTTCGGCCTCGAGACTTTGGATTCGGCGCCCCAGTCGCGCATTCTTGGCCATTTCCTCGCCAAGACGGCCCTTCGCGGTATCACGCTGACGCAACGCCAAGCCCAGGGACCGACCCAGATCACTGTCAGACGTAGCCTGATGGAACTTTGCCTGCCACGCATCGCGTTCCGCCTCAGCTTGCCTGCGGCGGACCTGTTCCTCTGCCAGCGCGTCACGCAGACCCAGCACTTCATCTTCCAGCCCCTCCCGGGTCAGCCCGGTCAACTTCTTGCGGGCCTCGGCACAAGGGCCGGATGCCCTTGCCGCGTCGATCACCGATGCCTGTTCGGCCGCCTCGGCGCGGGCCACCACCGCGTGCAGCGCTTCCGCGTCGGGAGTGGTTTTTAGATCGCGTCGCGCCCCGATCTCCGCTGTACGTTCCGCCTCCGCTGAGATGCGGGCAGGCTCGACGGCTGCAACTGGGGCTTTCCGTTCCGCCTCTTGCCGCGTCTGACGCTCTTGCTCGAACAGCGCAGCTTCCCGCTCGGCTTCGATCTCTTTCCATTTGGCGTGAATGCCACGGATCGTCCGCGGGTTGCCGCGCTGGCGGGCCTGCTCGAATTGGTCGGCATTGGCGGCCGCCCACATGGCCGCAGCACGCTCGGGGTCATGAATATCGCGCAAGGATCCATCCGCACCGACAACTTGTCGGAGCGCATTTGCCTGAACCCATTCGCCGAACTCCCGATCCCCGGGAAAGAGCGCCCGCCCCTCGTTCAGCGCATGGCCATAAGCAAGCCAGCCCCCAATGGTGAATTCCTCGCCCTTCTCGACGTTTTCCAGCCCGCGCCGCGCATCTGCCACGAGCCTATCCAGGCGATAGGAGCGTTCATTATGTCCAAGTTGGTTCATTGCACGATCCCGTTCACGATACGTTCCCCATCCTTCTGTGCGATACCCGCGTTCGTCGTCTGCATCAGGCTCGTCCGACCGCAGGAAAGCCGCGCGCAAACGAGGTTCGGCGGCTGATACATGCGGCTCCTGGACTGGACAGGGGAGCCAGCGTGGTTCATGACCGCATTTATCCGCCATGAGCGGACACCCTGTCAATCATTATGTTTGCTTAAAGCGCACGGACTTTTGCGGACAGACTTGTAATAAGGACAGAATGGAACAGAAAAAAACCACAGCAGAACGCCTCAAGGCCATCCGGGAGCGCTCCGGCCTGTCGATCCGGGCTATGGCCAAGAGGGTCGGGAAATCCCCCTCAGGCTATTTGCACTATGAAAGCCCGGATCGCTTCAAGGATGACATCCTGCCGATGCGTGAGGCGGAGGCTTTCGCAGATGCGCTGGCCGAACGCGGCATCGCACGCGCAGAGATCATGGAACTCGCTGGCATGCCTCCGGGAAGCTACGACGATGAGACCGGCGACGACCTTGTGCCCATCTTCAGCGTTGAGGCCTCCGCGGGCAATGGGGCGGTTGTCGCTTACGAAGACGCCGTTGGCAAACTGGCCTTCCCCCCTGGTTACCTTACGCATCTGACCACAACATCCCCCAGAAATCTCAGGATCATTTCCGTCAAGGGCGACAGTATGCTCCCGACCCTGAGCGATGACGACATCGTCATGGTAGACGTCTCCAAGCGCGATCTGAGCTATGACGGTATCTTCGTGATCCGCGACAATGGCGATGCGCTGTTGGTCAAGAGAATCGGGCGCGCGTCGCAGGCGGGCCGCGTCACCATCATCTCCGACAATCGTTCCGTTTATCCAAGCGTCGAGCGGTCACTGTCCGAAATCGAGGTCATCGGCCGGGTGATTTGGGCCGCCGGGAAAATCTGACCAGCCGCGCGCAACCCCGCGCCACCCCGCGATAAATCCGACCTGCAGCTCGATTCGCCCTGCGTGTTCGCAGCGGCGTGCGCTTTCGTGCGCATTTAACGATTGACTGATCGCTCTCCTTTTGCGATCACTTACTCGGAACATAGGGGGAACACATGGTCGCATTCGTCTCAAATGAGAACAGGGACAAGACAAGCCGCCCGCAGGTCAATTGGCGCGAGGTCGCTGCGGCATTGTGCGACCTCCTCGGCGCGGCGTCGATCTTCGCGACGGGCTATCTCTTCCTGCTGATCGGCCATGGCCTCGGCCTGGACTGAGGCCAGTAGGACCATTGTCGCCAACCAGCCGTCACGCATCTTTGGAGGAACCATGCGGATCAACACGCATTTGATTGAACAGATCAGCGCCCAGCTGCGCGACATGCTGGGCGAAGAGTTTGACCCAGAGACCTTTTGGGACACGCTCGATGGCGAAACCGATATCGCCGATGTGATTGACCACCTGCTCCGCGATCGCATGGAAGCACGTGCACTTGCGCAAGCGATCAAATCCGAAAACGACGCCCTGTCACTTCGTCGCAAGCGGATGGAGGCGCGCGAACAGGCGGCGGACAAGGCGCTTTTGCTGATCCTAGAGGCCACGGGCGAGCGGAAATTGGTGCGCCCGATGGCGACAGTATCGCGGCGCACGGGCGCGCTGTCGGTCGAAATCACCGATGAGACCGCGGTCCCATCGCAGCTGTGCAAGACCGTGGTGACGCCGGACAAGGTGGCAATCAAGGCACAGCTGCAGGCGGGCGAGATCGTGCCCGGCGCCGCCCTGGTGCGCGGAGCGGACAGCGTGAGCGTGCGGGTGGCGTGATGGCATTGAAAATCACAACAGCCGATGAGCCGATCGAGGTGAAGAACCTCTGTCTCACGGTCTATTCCCAGCCCGGCCTTGGCAAGACCAGCCTGGCCTTCACGGCCGCCCGCCCGCTGCTCTTGGATTTTGACAAGGGCGCCTATCGTGCCGTGGCGCGCAAAGATGTCGTGCAGGTCGAGGCCTGGGCGGATGTTGCCAATATCCGCGCGGCAGATCTCGAAGGCTACGACACGATTGTGATCGATACGGTGGGCAAAGCGCTGGACGCGCTCGGCGCGGACATCATCGCGAACAATGCCCGCCTCTCCTACGGCGGCGCGCTCAACCAGCAGGGATGGGGCCAGCTCGGGGTGCGGTTCTCGGCTTTCCTGAAGCTGCTGCGAGGGTTTGGCAAAGACGTGGTGCTGCTGTCGCATATGGACGAGAAAATGGATGGGGACACGATCAAGGAGCGCCTGAAAATCCAGGGCGGATCGAAAGATCTGGTTCTGACGGACAGCGACGTGATCGCGCGCATCTCGGTATTCAACAAAGAGCGCCATCTGATGTTCTCGCCCACGGAAACGGCCTTTGGCAAAGACCCTGCCGGGATCGTCCAGATCGCCATACCCGAGGCCACAAACCACGCCTTCACGACCTGCCTCGCCGCGATTATCGCGCGCATCAAGGCAGAGTTGAACACCCTGTCCGAGGAGCAGATCGCGCGGAAGGCGGAGGCGGATTGGTTCGCGAGAAAGCTGCCCCAGATCGACTCGGCCGAGGGGATCAACGCGCTTCTTGGTCGAGCCAAGAAGGCAGGCAAGGCGATCGCCAGGCAGGTTGTGGATCGGGCCAATGAACTCGGCTTCGATTTTGACCCGGAGGCCCGGAAGTACATCGCCCCGGAAAAGGTCGATATAGGCCAGCTGCAAAATCCATCCCGGGAGGGCCTGACATGCTGACCCAGCGTCAAAGCGAGGCCCTGAGCTTTCTGACCGAGCATCTCGATGGACGTGGCTTTGCCCCGTCCTACGAAGAGATCGCCCGGGCCCTGAACATGAGCTCGAAGTCCGGGGTCCATCACATCCTGCGCCAGCTTGACGAGCGAGGCTATATCCGCCGGCTGCCGGGCCGTGCGCGGGCCATCGAAATCATCCGCCGCCCTGCGGCGCCCAGAGGGACGGAATAATGTCAGGCAGTATCAATAAAGTCATCCTTCTCGGCCATTTGGGGCGCGACCCGGAAGTCCGCAGCTTCGCCAATGGCGGCCAGGTCTGCAACCTGAGCATCGCCACATCTGAAACATGGAAAGACCGTACCAGCGGCGAACGGCGCGAACGCGTCGAATGGCACAAGGTCACCCTCCATACCGAGGGGCTGATCCGGGTCGCGGAGCAGTATCTGCGGAAAGGATCGAAGGTCTTCATCGAGGGTCAGCTGGAAACCCGTAAGTGGCAGGACCAAAGCGGACAGGATCGCTACACGACCGAAATTGCCCTCCGGCCCTATCGCGGGGACCTCGTGCTCCTCGATAGCCAGGCGGGCGATGATCATGGCGGACGAATGCGTAGCGCCGACAACCAAGGCGATGGCAATGGCCCCGACGGTCGCGCGTCGCGAAAATCCGGTTATGGCGCCGGTGGCCGGCCGGGCGGGGGGCTCGACGACGACGAAATCCCCTTCATCATGGAGGGACGCCTGTGAGCCGCGCGATCGCCCTTCTCGATGGTAAAATCCGCGCCCGCGCCAAGCGCGCCGGACTAGTCCATCATACCGGCGACACCGCCGCCGCGTGCTGGCTGCCTCTTGCCCTGGTCGAGGTCATGGCGGACGGTCGGCTCGGTTTCCCCACGGCCCCCATGTTTGAATGGCGCGCGAACAAGGCGGAGCGGGTCTGATGGCATTCCCCTTCTTCGTCCGCCGCGAAGGCTCAGTGCTTATTCCCGCCTGCAAGGCAGGCCAGCTCGCCGTTGAGAGGCTCAGGCGTGGGGCGCTTTACAAGATCGAGCCGACCCAGCCCCGCAACGGTAAACAGCATCGCCTGTTCTGGGCCTTTGTCACGTATGTGGCGGACGCGTTGAATGATGGGCCGACCAGCGCCACCTGGACCGCCGAAAACGTCAAGGATGACCTTCTGGTGGCCACAGGGCGCACACGCAACCGGCCCATGACGCGCCTCGAGCGCGCCCGGCACAATGTTCCAGACGGGACCTTGGCGGTCGTGGCGCGACCGGTCTCGATCAGCTTCGTTGCCATGGGGGGCGATGAGTTCAGCGTCTTTATGGAAGATGCGATGGCCTATGTGCGCGACCACCTCGCCCCTTGGATTGAAGCCAGTGACCATTGGCCGGAGATCGAAAAAATCCTTGCCGCCAGCGCCCTTCTTCGAAGCGATGCGGGCGGCCAGAGGTCCGAAGCACCGCCGTCACGCAGCGGGAGTATTAACTGTGACAGGAGAAAAACATGACCCAGAGCCTTCGTCGTGACGCGCCTGACTTGTGGCGCGATATCGTCGGATGGTGTCGCGAGATCGGGATCGACTGGCCTGAAGATGAGATTGCCAATGTCATCGGGAAAATCCATGCCCGGACCCCTGATGCGCTGCCCGACACGATCGGCCGTGTGCTGGAATGGTGTTGCGCGGCAGAAAGCTCTGACGACGAAGAGATCGCAGCCGTCGTGTCGCTTTGGCGCGAACTTCCCAACAGCCTGATCATGATCACGCTGACTGAGGATGGCCATGTCCAGCACCGGCTCAAAGATGACGTCAATCTGGAACTTATGCCATGAGCCGCATGGACGACCCGCGCCTGGAAAAGCGTCTTGAGAAAGATGCCGAAGATATTCTCGAACAAGACATGTACCGGCGGCGCTGGCAAGCGAAAGACCGCGATGCCATCGCCGCGCGGCTACAGAAAATCGTTGTTCGGGAATCTGCGAAACAGCGCCACTGAAGCGCACAGAGGCCCGCATGAAGCGCCCCAATGCCTTGCACCCCGACCGAATGACAGCCCAGGAGCGGCGGGCTGAACTGTGTCGCCTGCTGGCGCTTGGCCTGATCCGCCTGCGCCAGAGGGACGTGGCGCAACTATCTGACGGAATTGGAGAAAGTTCCCTACACTATCCAGCCAACCAGAGCGTTCATGCAACCCCGATTCACAGGAGGACTGCATGACAAAACATGATCAAATCCCCGCGCGCATCGCCGCGTTGAAAACCACGCCGACGCCGGCACTGCGAAAGCAATGGGCCGAGTTGTTCGGCACTATGCCGCCGCCGTTCAACCGCCGATACCTGGAAAGCCGACTGGCCTATCGCATCCAGGAGTTGGCCTATGGCGGCCTGAAACCCGAGACCCTCAAAAGGCTGGCACGGCTGGGTGAAGACCTCGACGGCGGGGATCGCCTGAAAAGCCGCATCCGCGCCGATATCAAGCCGATCGCGGGCACAAGGCTGCTCCGTGAATGGCAAGGCGTCGAGCATGTCGTCACTGTGACAGTCGATGGCTACGAATGGCAGGGTCGCCCTTACAAGTCGCTGTCCGCCATCGCCCGCGCCGTCACCGGCACGCGCTGGAATGGCTGGACTTTCTTTGGCCTGAAAAACTATCGGGCGCGGACATGACCCAACCGATCCTGCGCAAACTGCGCTGCGCTATCTACACCCGCAAATCCAGCGAGGAAGGGCTCGATCAGGAGTTCAACAGCCTGCATGCGCAACGTGAAGCCTGCGAGGCCTACATTGCCAGCCAGCGCTCCGAAGGCTGGGTGGTGCTCCGCGACCAATACAATGACGGCGGTGTGTCCGGCGGCACCCTGGAGCGGCCGGGCCTCAAGGCGCTGATGCAAGACATTGAGGACGGCTTGGTCGACGTGGTCGTGGTCTACAAGATAGACCGCCTCAGCCGCTCGCTGGCTGACTTCGCCAAGCTGGTTGAGGTCTTCGATCGCACGGGCGTCACCTTCGTGTCCGTCACCCAGCAGTTCAATACCACGACCTCGATGGGGCGGCTGACGCTGAACATCCTGCTCAGCTTCGCGCAATTCGAACGCGAAGTGACGGCTGAGCGCATCCGCGACAAGGTCGCCGCATCACGCAAGAAGGGCATCTGGATGGGCGGTGTGCCGCCCTACGGCTACCGCGTCGAAAATCGCAAGCTGGTCATCGACCCCGAGCGCGCCGAGCATGTGCGATGGATTTTCTCCCGCTTTGTCGAAATCGGGTCAGCGACGGAACTGGCGCGCCAGATCGATCAGCGCGGCCTCCTGACCCCCAATGGGAACCGGATGGACAAGAAGTACCTCTACCGGGTGCTGAACAACCGCGCCTATATCGGCGAGGCGGTCCACAAGGGCGACAGTTATCCCGGGGAACACGAACCAATCCTGGACTGCGCTATCTGGGACAAGGTGCATACGATCCTGCAGGAGAGCCCCCGCAAGCGGGCGGCCAATACGCGCGCCGAAACGCCCGCGATGCTCAAGGGGTTGATCTATGGCCCCGACGGGGCGGCCTTCTCGCCAACCCACACGAAAAAGCGGGGCAAGCTCTACCGCTACTATGTCAGCCAGTCGATCCTGAAGCACGGCGCCGGGTCCTGCCCGATTGGGCGCGTCCCGGCCGCAGCGATCGAAACCGCCGTCATCGACCAGGTTCGGGCGGTGTTTCGTCAACCAGAAATCATCGCCGGCGCGTGGGATGCTGCGAAAGGCCGGTGTCGCGACATCACCCTCAATGAGGCGCGCATGGCACTGCAGCAATTCGATCCGCTGTGGGATGAACTCTTCCCAGCCGAGCAGGCGCGTATCATCGCTTTGGCCGTCGAGCGGGTCGACATTGGCACCAACGACATCCACGTCCGGTTGCGCATCGACGGTCTGGCGGAATTGGCCCAAGAACTGATGGTCAGCCCTGAGAACAAGGATGTCGCCGCATGAGCAAGAAATCCGATATCCCCGACACCGTGACCATCACCATTCCTTTCCGCGTGGCCAAGCGCGGTGGTCGGAAAGAGGTGCGGCTTCCGCCCGGCGCAAACAATCGCAGCCCAGACTATACGCTTATCAAAGCTGTCGCGCGCGCCTATCGGTGGCGCCAGATCCTCGAGGACGGCGAAATGGAAACCATTGCGGAATTGGCAGAGCGCGAGAAGATCTCACCCTCATACCTGACCCGCGTCATGCGGCTCACCTTGCTGGCGCCCGACATCATCGAAGCGATCCTGGACGGAAACCCACCGTCCGTGGGCATGACGGAGCTGCTCGATCCGATGACGCCAGTTTGGGCAGAGCAGCGGGCGGAGCTGGGCTACGACATCGGCTGAAACTCCTCTATGCAGACCGACAAAGAGCCGTTTCAAGTCAATGATTTGGAACGGTTTTTTGCTACCACAAAGGCAAAATGGGCAGCAGTCACCTCAAAGAGTTGGACGCGAGTCGCCGGTGCCATTTGTGCGACTCCGCTCGGACTCGAAAACAGCGAGACATTTTATTGATTCAAATTCAGCAAGTTACTGAAACCGTAGCGAAAAATGCGTGGTTAACAGGTCCGGAGAAAATACGGGTAAGAGAGCGCTTATGTGGGGTCGCCAAGGGGATTTCAGCGTTTTGCCCAGCACCATACTGGCGCTATAACCCTTTAATATAAGGGAAAATTTTTGGGGTGGGTTGCACTAGAGAAAGGGTCCTAGAAGCAGCGTGGCGGAGACGAAGGGATTCGAACCCTCGAGACGGTTTCCCGTCTGCACCCTTAGCAGGGGTGTGCCTTCGACCACTCGGCCACGTCTCCGCTGACCCGTTTATCCGCCCCGCTCGCGCCCGACAAGGGCAAATTCTGCATCTGCGCGAAGTTCCGGGGCTTTGGTTCAGGCGTTGAACAGGAAATGCAGGACGTCGCCGTCCTTGACCTCATAGGTCTTGCCCTCGACGCGGAACTTGCCGGCCTCTTTCGCGCCTGCCTCGCCCTTGAAGGCGATGTAATCGTCGAAGGCCACGGTTTCGGCGCGGATGAAGCCGCGTTCGAAATCGCCGTGGATGACGCCGGCGGCCTGCGGGGCCAGGGTGCCCTTGCGGATGGTCCAGGCGCGGGCCTCTTTCGGGCCGACGGTGAAATAGGTCTGCAGGCCCAGCAGCGTGTATCCCGCGCGGATCAGCCTGTCGAGGCCAGCCTCGCTCAGGCCCATTTCCTCAAGGAACATGGCGGCCTCATCCTCGGGTAACTGGCTGATCTCTTCCTCGATCTTGGCGGAAATCACGACCGAGGCCGCGCCCTGTGCCGCGGCCATTTCGGCCACGCGCGCGGATTGGCTGTTGCCACTGGCGGCGGATGCCTCTTCGACGTTGCAGACATAGAGCACGGGCTTGGCAGTCAGCAGTTGCAGCATGGCCCAGGCCTTGCGGTCATCCTCGGCCACCGCAACGGTGCGCGCGGGGCGGCCCGCCTCCAGCGCGGCCAGCGCGGTTTTCAGCAGGCGTTCCTGATCGACCGCTTCCTTGTCGCCGCCCTTGATCTTGCGTTGCAGGTTCGCCAGCCGCTTTTCGATGCTTTCCATGTCGGCGATCATCAACTCGGTCTCGATCGTTTCGGCATCGGCGACCGGATCGACGCGACCTTCGACATGGGTCACATCGCCATCTTCAAAGCAACGCAGCACATGGGCGATCGCGTCCACCTCGCGGATGTTGGCCAGGAACTGGTTGCCCAGCCCCTCGCCCTTTGAGGCGCCCTTCACAAGGCCCGCGATATCGACAAAGGTCATCCGCGTGGGAATGATCTGCTTGGACCCGGCGATGGCGGCCAGCTTGTCCAGCCGCGGATCGGGCACGGCGACCTCGCCCACGTTGGGTTCAATGGTGCAGAAGGGGAAATTGGCGGCCTGCGCGGCGGCAGTGCGGGTCAGCGCATTGAAAAGAGTCGACTTGCCCACGTTCGGCAGCCCGACGATGCCCATCTTGAAACCCATGATCTTTCCCCTTCGCTGACGTTGCGCGCCTATTACGCGCGCGGGGCACGCAAGGCAAGGCAAACGACCGGGGGCAAAACCGCCTGCCCCGATCACCGCCCCGATCCGCTGCCAAGCCCCATTGATTTTCCCCGCCCCATGCCGCAAACCCGGACCGAGGCAGGAGAGGACGCCAAGATGACTCGGATCGACGCCAAATTCGTGGAACTGAAGGCTGCAGGCAAGAAGGCCTTCGTCGCCTATATCATGGCGGGCGACCCCGATCTTGAAACATCGTTTCAGGTGATGCAGGGGCTTCCGCGCGCGGGCGTGGACATCATCGAACTGGGCATGCCTTTCACCGATCCGATGGCCGATGGGCCGACGATCCAGCTGGCCGGCCAGCGCGCGCTGGATAGCGGGCAGACGCTGCAAAAGACGCTGGATATGGTGGCCGAATTCCGCGAGGCCGACAACACCACCCCGATCGTGCTGATGGGCTATTACAACCCGATCTACAACCGGGGCGTGGACCGCTTCCTGGCGGACGCGCGCGCCGCCGGGATCGACGGGCTGATCGTGGTGGACCTGCCGCCCGAGGAAGACAGCGAGCTGTGCATTCCCGCGCAAAAGGCCGGGCTGAACTTCATCCGCCTGGCGACCCCCACCACCGATGACAAGCGCCTGCCCAAGGTGCTGCAGAACACGTCGGGCTTTGTCTATTACGTCTCGATCACCGGCATCACCGGGGCGGCGGCGGCGCAGGCCGGCGATGTCGCCCCCGAGGTGGCGCGGATCAAGGCGCAGACCGATCTGCCGGTGATCGTGGGCTTTGGCATCACCACGCCCGAGGCCGCCGAAACCATCGCCGCGGTCGCGGATGGCTGTGTCGTGGGGTCGGCCATCGTCAAGCTGATCGGCGAGGGCAAGCCCGTGGCCGAGGTGCTGGACCGCGTGGCCGCGCTGGCCGGCGGGGCGCACCGGGCCTGAAACCTGGGGGCCTGAACCGGGGCCTGATCGCGGGGCAGCGCCACCGCGACGATCCGGTCAGCCCAGCGTCACATCCAGGATCATCATCAGAACCAGGCCCAGGGTCAGCCCCGCGGTGGCCCTGTTCTGATGGCCGTGGCGGTGGGTTTCGGGGATGATTTCGTGGCTGATGACATAAAGCATCGCCCCCGCCGCGAAGGCCAGCCCCCAGGGCAACAGCGGCGCGGCCAGCGTCATGGCGCCCGCCCCCAGCAGCCCCCCGATCGGCTCGACCAACCCGGTCAGCAGCGCGATGACAAAGGCGCGGCGGCGGTCATAGCCCTGCCCCCGCAGCGCCACGGCCACGGCCAGCCCCTCGGGCGCGTTCTGCAACCCGATCCCGATGGCCAAGGACATCCCGTGTGAAATTTCGCCCGTGCCAAAGCCGATGCCCACGGCCATGCCTTCGGGAAAATTGTGGATCGTGATCGCCAGAACGAACAGCCAGATCCGGGCCAACGCGCCCGGATCGGCGCCTTCGCGGCCTTCGATGAAATGTTCATGCGGCAGCATCTCATTCATCGCGGCGACCGCGATCGCGCCCAGAACGATCCCCCCCGCCGCGATCAGCGCCGCCCCAAAGGTCGATCCGCTGGCCAGTTCGGCGGCCTCGATCGCCGGCAGGATCAGCGAAAAGAACGAGGCCGACAGCATCACCCCGGCGGCAAAGCCCAGCAGCGCATCGCTTGTTTGCCGCGAAATGCTGCGGCCGAACAGAACGGGCAATGCCCCCACCCCGGTCATCAGACCGGCACACAGGCTGCCCAAAAGGCCCCAGACAATGACGCTCACCGCCGCCTCCCGTTTGCGGCACTGGATACCGGGCGCGGCAAAAAGGCAAGCAGCCGCGTGGCGATTGCACGGCCCCGCAGGGATTGGTAAAAGCGAATGACCAAATCCGGCTATAGGAGGCCCGCATGCCCGTGATCACCTGCATCGACGATCTCAAGCGGCTGCACGGCCGGCACACGCCGAAGATGTTCTATGATTATGCCGAAAGCGGCAGCTATACCGAACAGACCTTCCGCGAAAACACCACCGATTTCGCGCAGATCCGCCTGCGCCAGAAGGTGGCGGTGGACATGTCGGGGCGCAGCACCGCAACGCAGATGATCGGCCAGCCGGTGACGATGCCCGTGGCCCTTGCCCCCGTGGGCATGACGGGGATGCAACGCGCCGATGGCGAGATCAAGGCCGCCCGCGCGGCCGAGAAATTCGGCGTGCCCTTTACCCTGTCGACCATGTCGATCTGCTCTATCGAGGATGTGGCTCAGCACACCACCAAGCCGTTCTGGTTCCAGCTATACGTGATGAAGGACGAGGATTTCGTCGACCGCATCATCGAACGCGCCAAGAAGGCGAATTGTTCGGCACTGGTGCTGACGCTGGATCTGCAGATCCTGGGCCAGCGCCACAAGGACCTGAAGAACGGCCTGTCGGCCCCGCCGAAACTGACCCTGCCCACGCTGGTCAACCTGGCGACGAAATGGGCCTGGGGCCTGGAAATGCTGGGCACGCCACGGCGGTTTTTCGGCAATATCGTGGGTCATGCCAAGGGCGTGGGCGATGCCTCCAGCCTGATGAGCTGGACCGCCGAACAATTCGACCCGCAGCTGGATTGGTCCAAGATCGCGCGCATCCGCGACCAGTGGGGCGGCAAGCTGATCCTGAAAGGCATCCTGGATGAAGATGACGCGCGCATGGCCGCCGATTTCGGCGCCGATGCGATCATCGTGTCGAACCACGGCGGGCGCCAGCTGGATGGCGCGCTGTCCGCGATCCGCATGCTGCCGCGCATCGTGGCCGCAGTGGGCGACCGGATCGAGGTGCATATGGACAGCGGCATCCGGTCGGGGCAGGACGTCTTGAAGGCGCTGGCGCTGGGGGCGCACAGCACCTACATCGGGCGCGCCTATATCCACGGCCTTGGCGCCATGGGCGAGGCTGGCGTGACCCAGGCGCTAGAGGTGATCCGCAAGGAACTGGACATCACCATGGCGCTGTGCGGGGAACGCGATGTCAAGGCGCTGGGGCGGCACAACCTGCTTCTGCCCAAGGGCTTTCTGGACGCCTACGAATAGGCCGCGCCCCGGGACCGGGGCCAGATTCCCCCTTGCCTTTCGGGCCCATCGCGGGTAACCGGGCCCCCTTGCGGGCCTGCACCCTTGGAGGAGGCCCGGTAACCTATTGACCTATGGAGAAGACCAATGGCCAAAGAGATCGAGAATCTCGAAGCTGTGGTGCGGACGGGGACAGGCAAGGGGGCCGCTCGTCAAGCGCGTCGCGAGGGCTATGTGCCCGGCATCGTCTATGGCGACGGCAAGGACCCGCAGCCGATCAACCTCGACTACAACAAGCTGCTGACCCGCCTGCGCAAGGGCCGCTTCCTGTCGACGCTGTTCAACCTGCAGGTTGAAGGCCAGGAAGACGTCCGCGTGATCTGCCGCGGCGTGCAGCGCGATGTGGTCAAGGACCTGCCGACCCACATCGACCTGATGCGCACCCACCGCAACTCGCGGATCGCGCTGTTCATCCACGTCGAATTCGTGAACCACGAAGCCTCGCCGGGGCTGAAGCGTGGCGGCACGCTGACCGTGGTCCGCCCCGAGGTGGAACTGGAAGTGCTGGCGGGTGACATCCCCGAACAGATCGTGGTCGACCTGACCGGCAAGCAGATCGGCGACGTGATCCACATCAACGACGTGGTCCTGCCCGCCGGCGCCAAGGCGACGATCGACCGCAACTTCGTCATCGCCAACATCGCGGCACCCTCGGGCCTGCGGTCGTCGGACAATGAGGAAGCCGGCGAAGAGTGATCTTCGCGCAAGCGAACCGGGAAGCGCGGGGCCCTTACCGGCCCCGCGTTTTCATTTGGGCCAGGGTTGCGCGCCCCCCTGCCCCGTCGCTAAAGTCGCGCGCGAAACGGAGGGGGCATGAAACTCTGGGTAGGGCTTGGCAATCCGGGCGCGAAATATGCCGCGAACCGGCACAACATCGGCTTCATGGCGGTGGACCGGATCGCCGCCGATCACGGCTTTGCGCCCTGGCGGTCGAAGTTTCAGGGCCAGCTGTCCGAGGGCAATCTGGGCGGGGCAAAGGTGGTCCTGCTGAAGCCCGAAACCTTCATGAACCTGTCGGGCCAATCGGTCGGCGAGGCGATGCGGTTTTACAAGATCACGCCCGATGATGTGACCGTGTTCCACGACGAACTGGACCTGGCGCCGGGGCGCTGCCGGGTCAAGACGGGCGGCGGACATGCGGGGCACAACGGGTTGCGTTCGATCCACGCCCATGTCGGCGAGGCCTATCACCGGGTGCGGCTGGGCATTGGCCATCCGGGTCACAAGGACCGGGTTGCGGGCTATGTGCTGTCGGATTTCGCCAAGGCCGATCAGGATTGGCTGGAGGATCTGCTGCGCGGGATTTCGGACGGGGCGGCGGCGCTGGCGGCGGGCGATGGCGCGCGGTTTCTGAACGCGGTTGCGCTGCGCACCGCGCCGCCGCGATCCTCGACGGGGGGCGCGAAGACGGATGGCGTGAAGACGGGGGAAACGAAAAGCGGGGCGGCAAAGCCAGTGGCGGCAGCGGCGGCGCAACCTGCCAAGGCCGCCCCCGAACCGGAACCGCCGCGGTCGGCGCTGGAACGGCTTGTGGATCGGTTCCGCCGCTAGGGGGCTGTCTGCCCCCTCGGCGCGTGCCGCGCCTCACCCCCGAGGATATTTCGGCAAAGCCGAAGGGATCAGGGCGCGACGGGGGCCCAGATCACCGCGTCGATCCGCGGCGCGCCGGTGGCCAGCATCACCAGCCGGTCGAAGCCCAAGGCGATGCCCGAAGCGGGCGGCATCAGGGCAAGTGCCGCCAGAAAATCCTCATCAATCGGATAGCGTTCGCCGTAGACGCGGTGCTTTTCGTCCATTTCCAGCTGGAAGCGGCGGCGCTGTTCGCCCGGGTTGGTCAATTCGCCAAAGCCATTGGCCAGTTCCACCCCGCAGGCATAAAGCTCAAACCGTTCGGCCAGGCGCGGATCATCGGGGGCGGGGCGGGCCAGCGCCGCCTCGGCCACGGGATAGCGGTCAAGGATGGTGGCGCGGCCATGGCCCAGATGCGGTTCCACCCGGTCCACCAGCACCTTGGACAGGATGTCGGACCAGGTGTCATCGGGTGCCAGACGCAAACCCGCGGCCGCGGCCTGGGCGCGCAACGCCCCGGCGTCGGTTTCACCCGAGGGGGCGATCGTGGCCATCAGGTCGATGCCGGCATAGCGATCAAAGGCATCGGGCAGGCTAAGCCGTTCGGGTTCGGCGAAGGGGTCGCAACAATGGTCGCGGTAGCGCAGGCTGGTGGCCCCCGCGGCGCGGGCGGCAAGGCGCAACATCTGGGCGCAGTCCTGCATCAGGACGGTGTAATCTTCCCCCGTGCGATACCATTCCAGCATGGTGAATTCGGGGCTGTGCAGCACCCCGCGTTCGCGGTTACGCCAGACATGGGCAAAGGCCGCGATGCGCGTTTCCCCCGCCGCCAGTAGCTTTTTCAGCGCGAATTCGGGCGAGGTATGCAAATACATCCGACGCCCCTGCCCGTCATTGCCGATCGCCTCGGTGGCGAAGGCGTGCAGATGCGCCTCATTGCCGGGGCTGATCTGCAGGGCGGCGGGATCAACCTCGGTAAATCCTTCGTCGGCCAGCCAGCCCCGGATCGCCGCCTGGATGCGATTACGCGCCAGAAGAAGCGGGCGACGGTCGGCGTGGGTTTCGGGGTTCCACCAGGGGGTCAGGGGCATTGCGGCGGCTTTCGGCTGGAAATTCCGGTTCAGATAGGCTAGGCGCGGGGCCAAGCGCCCGCATCCTTACGCCGCGGGCCTGTTCATCACAAGGAAGAGCACCCGTGAAAGTCATCGCCTCCTCGCTGCGCAAAGGCAATGTCGTCGAGATCGACGGCCATCTGTATGTCGTTCTGACCGCCCAGAACTTCCACCCCGGCAAGGGCACGCCCGTGACCCAGGTCGACATGCGCCGCATTTCCGACGGCACCAAGGTGTCGGAACGCTGGCGCACGACCGAACAGGTGGAACGCGCCCATGTCGAAGAAAAGGAATATGATTTCCTGTATGAGGATGGCGAAGGCTTCCACTTCATGGAGCCCGAGACCTATGAACAGCTGGTCGTGACCGAGGATGTCGTGGGCGATGCCAAGGTGCACCTGCGCGACGGGCTGCGCGTCTGGCTGAAAACCTTCCAGGACGTGGCGATCGCCATCGAACTGCCGCAGAAGGTGACGGTTGAGGTCGAAGAAACCGAACCCGTGGTCAAGGGGCAGACGGCCTCGTCGTCCTACAAGCCCGCGACCTGCACCGGCGGGATCCGGGTGATGGTGCCGCCGCATATCGGCGTGGGCACCCGCATCATCATCAACACCGAGGACAATTCCTACGTGGAACGCGCCAAGGACTGATCCGGGTCCGGGACAGGGGCGGGCCTGCGGACCCGCCCAATGCCAAAACGCGCGCCCGTGGCGCGCGTTTCTGTTTCGGCCCGAATGTATCGGATCAGATCTTGCGGACCCGGATCACAACATCGACGCGCGTGATTTCGGCCCCGGCGGGGGCGGCGGGAACGCGGGCAATTTCCAGTTCCTCGGGCGGGGCGTCGGTGATTTCGGACGTGTCTTCCCAGAAGAAATGGGGGTGGTCGTCCATCCGCGTGTCGAAATAGGACCGCGTGCCATCGACGGTAATTTCATGCATCAAACCCGCGTCGCAAAAGGCGCGCAGCGTGTTGTAGACGGTGGCCAGTGAAACGGCCTCGCCCGCATCGCGCGCCGCGGCATAAAGCCCTTCGGCGGTGACGTGGCGATCCATCCCGTCGCCGACCAGCAAAGTGGCCAGCGACAGCCGCTGCCGCGTGGGCCGCAGCCCCGCGCCTGCCAGCCACTTCTGGCCCCGATCGGTTGCTTGGGTTTTCTGGGTCACGATACAGTCTCCTCAGGGTCCATATATGCGCGGAAAGCCGAAGAATTCAATGCCCAAAGGGCCGCAAGCGCCCATTGTGGCGCGGGGCGGGCCTTGCGCGCCGCGCCGGGCGGGTGCTAGAGGGATGGAAACTGATTGATAAGGGGTGGGCCGATGGCACTCTATCCGACACGTTTCGACCGTGACGATCTTCTGAAATGCGCGCGGGGCGAGCTGTTCGGACCCGGCAATGCCCAGCTGCCGGAACCGCCGATGCTGATGATGGACCGCATCACCGACATTTCGGCCGATGGCGGGCTGCACGGCAAGGGCCATGTGGTGGCCGAATTCGACATCAACCCCGACCTGTGGTTCTTTTCCTGCCATTTCCCCGGCAACCCGATCATGCCGGGCTGCCTGGGCCTGGACGGGCTGTGGCAGCTGACGGGCTTCAACCTGGGCTGGCGCGGCTGGGAAGGCCGCGGCTATGCCTTGGGCGTGGGCGAGGTCAAGCTGACCGGCATGGTCCGCCCCGACCGCAAGATGCTGACCTACAAGGTCGATTTCACCAAGGCCGTGCAAACCCGCCGGCTGACCATGGGCGTGGCCGACGGCATCGTCGAGGCCGATGGCGAGGTCATCTATCAGGTCAAGGACATGAAGGTCGCGCTGTCCGCCAGCTAATTTCCAGAGGAGTTTAATATGAGCACTTTTAATAACTTCGAACGGCTCACGATCGCGCTCGGAGCAGATCGTGCTCTCGGGAAAGACTATTTCGTCGATGCAAAATTGGTCGGAGAGCTTGTCACCTCCGGCAACGAGTGGGCCTTGCACTGGGAATACGACTGGCTCTCAAAAGAGCCGCACGTTCTCGATGAAGTCGTTGATGAAACGGTGCGTATATTTGAGATGTTTCGTCATCTTCAGACTAGTGCAGAGCAGTCTGGTCATCGCGAGGTCGATACTACTTTCGAGGGTTTCGACTTCAATAATGACAAGCACGCAGGTGTGGCCCGTGTTCTCGTAGAGAAGCTCGATCGATTTGACGGAGTGAAGGGCGCAACGAACAACTCCCACTCTATAGTTTCGATCGACCGATATCGCCGCATGCTAGCTGTATACGAGCCGATCCTGAAAGCCATCCAAGGTGCCACCTACCGCACGCTAAACAAAGACGAGATTGACCAAGTGCTAGACCGCTGGAGAGGAAAATAGATGCGTCGCGTCGTCATCACCGGGCTGGGGATCATCTCGCCCATCGGCAACAATGCCGAAGAAGTCTCGGCCAGCCTGCGCGCCGGCAAGTCCGGCATTGTCTTTGCCCCCGAATATGCCGAACGGGGCTTTCGCAGCCAGGTCCACGGCATGCCGCAGATCGTGCTGGAAGATCACATCGACAAGCGCAACCTGCGCTTCATGGGTCCGGGCGCGGCCTATAACTTCCTGGCGATGGAACAGGCGATCGCCGATTCCGGGCTGGAAGATGCCGACATCTCCAACCCGCGCACCGGGCTGATCATGGGGTCCGGCGGGCCGTCCACCTCGAACTTCTTCGAGGCGCATCGGATCACGCTGGAAAAGGGCAGCCCCAAGCGGATGGGGCCGTTCATGGTCACGCGCTGCATGTCCTCGACCAACTCGGCCTGCCTGGCGACGCCGTTCAAGATCAAGGGCGTGAACTATTCGATCACCTCGGCCTGTTCGACCAGCGCGCATTGCATCGGCAACGCGGCCGAACTGATCCAGATGGGCAAGCAGGACGTGATCTTTGCCGGCGGCGGCGAGGAACTGGACTGGACCCTGTCGTGCCTGTTCGATGCGATGGGCGCGATGTCGTCGAAATACAACGACGCGCCGACCACGGCCAGCCGCGCCTTCGACGCGACCCGCGACGGCTTTGTCATCGCGGGCGGCGGCGGCGTGGTCGTGCTTGAGGAATTGGAACATGCCCAGGCCCGCGGCGCCAAGATCTATGCCGAACTGACCGGCTATGGCGCGACCTCGGACGGCTATGACATGGTCGCGCCCTCGGGCGAGGGTGGCGAGCGGTCGATGCGGCTGGCGCTGTCGACCCTGCCGGAGGGCCGCAAGATCAGTTATATCAACGCCCACGGCACCTCGACCCCCGCAGGCGACGTGACCGAGGTCGAGGCCGTGCGCCGCGTCTTTGGTGAAGGCAACGTGCCGCCGATCGCGTCCACCAAGTCGCTGACCGGCCACAGCCTGGGCGCCACCGGCGTGCATGAGGCGATCTATTCGCTGCTGATGATGCAGGGCGGGTTCATCGCAGCCTCGGCCAACGTGACGCAGCTTGACCCCGCGATCCGCCCCGAGGAAATCGCCACCACCCTGCGCGAAGGGGTCGAGTTCGACTCGGTCCTGTCCAACAGCTTCGGCTTTGGCGGCACCAATGCGACGCTCGTGATGAGCAAGTTCCAGGGGTAAGCCATGGCCGATCTGATGAAGGGCAAGCGCGGGCTTGTCATGGGCGTGGCGAATGACCGCTCGATCGCCTGGGGCATCGCCGCGGCGCTGGCGGCCGAAGGGGCAGAGCTTGCCTTTTCCTATCAGGGAGAAGCCTTCGGCAAGCGGGTCGAACCGCTGGCCGCCTCGGTCGGGTCGAACCTTCTAGTCGATGTTGATGTGACAGACGACGCAAGCCTTGATGCGGCCTTTGACACGCTGAAGGCGGAATGGGGCACGATGGACTTTCTGGTCCACGCCATCGCCTATTCCGACAAGAATGAACTGACCGGCCGGATCATCAATACCAGCCGCGCGAATTTCACCAATTCGCTGAACATCTCGTGCTTCAGCTTCATCGACGTGGCGCGCCGCGCCTCCGAAATGATGCCGAACGGCGGCAGCCTGGTCACGATGACCTATGCCGGGTCGAACCGGGTGACGCCCTATTACAACGTCATGGGCGTGGCCAAGGCCGCGCTGGAAAGCGCGGTGCGCTATCTGGCCAATGACCTTGGCCCCGACGGCATCCGCGTCAATGCGATCAGCCCCGGGCCAATGAAGACGCTGGCGGGCGCGGCCATCGGCGGCGCGCGCAAGACCTTCCGCCACACCGAGGCGAACGCGCCGCTGCGCCACAACGCCACGCTGGAATCGATCGGCGGCACGGCGGTCTACCTGCTGTCCGACCTGGCCGCCTGCACCACCGGCGAGATCATCATGGTCGACAGCGGCTATCACGTTCTGGGCCTGCCGCAGGCCGACAATATCTGACACCGGGGGCCTTCGGCCCCCCTTTTCGCGAAAGGCTCAGCCGCCGTCATGCGGGGGCGGGGGCGGCTTTCCGGTTCTGCGGGGCTTGGGCGGCTCGCGCAGGGCATGGCGCAGCGGGGTCAGGCGTTTGGTGAACCCCTCGGCATCGCCATAATCGACAAAGGCCGGATAATTGCCGTGCATCCCGTGCAGGTTGCGCGCATGCTTGATCGGGCACCAGTATTGTTCCGTGCGCCCCGCAATGTCACGGACATAGGAAATCAGCCCGTTGGCATAGCCGCAATAGATACAGTTCAGCTTTTGCAATCCGTTCAGATAGGCCAGATGCTGGCGATCAATGGCGATGTGATCGGACCGCCTGACCTTGGCGATGCCATAGACCGGAAAGCAGATTGCCTGATAGGCCGTCACGAACAGATCCAGCAGCACAAGCGGCAGGATCAGCGCATAGATGAACGGCGCGGTCAGCACCACCAGCGGCCGCGTCTGGCGCAGGAACGCCCACAGCTTGACCCGTGCCGCGCGATGCGCCTCACGCACGCCTTCTTCAAAGACGATGCGGCGGTTCTCCATCCGATAGCGCCACTGCGCGCGGCGTTCGGCAATCTCGGCCTCGATCTGGTCCTGCAACTCGGCCAGACGTTGCTGCAATTTCTCCAGCGTGTCGTTCATCGCGCTCTCCCTGCTGGGGGCAGTATGATCAGGAATGCGCGCGCCGGCCAGTGGGGCTTTCGCCCCCGTGCGATCCGTGCAAACATGCCGCGAAAACAGGGGGTGACATGACCGGGATTCAATACTTTACCGCGAAAGACGGGGCGCGTCTGGCCTATCGCGACGAAGGCGCGGGCCTGCCGCTTCTGGCGCTGCCGGGGCTGACGCGGACGGGGCGCGATTTTGACTATCTGGCCCCGCACCTGCCCGCCGGCGTGCGGCTGATCCGGCCCGATTACCGCGGCCGCGGCGCGTCAGACCACACCGGGGTCGAGACCTATTCGGTCCCGAAAGAGGCGGGCGATGCGGTGGCGCTGCTGGATCATCTGGGCATCGAAAAGGCCGCGATCCTGGGCACCTCGCGCGGGGGCATGATAGGCATGTTCCTGGCGGCGACGAAAAAGGACCGGATGCTGGGCCTGTGCCTGAACGACGTGGGCCCGGTGCTGGCGCGCGGCGGGCTGGAAAAGATCAAGGATTATGTGGGCCGCGACCCCTCGGCCCGAACCAAGGCGGAATTCGCGGCCAAGCTGCCCTCGTTGATGCCCGGATTTGACGGCGTACCCGCCAGCCGCTGGGCCGAAGAGGTGGGCCGCCATTACACCGAAACGCCCGAAGGCCTGCGCGTCAACTATGACAAGGCCCTGCGCGAGGGGTTCCTGGCCGCGCTGTCGGGCCCCGATATGGACCTGTGGCCGCTGTTCGACGCCTGCGCGGGCCTGCCGCTGGCGTTGTTGCGCGGGGCGAATTCCGACCTGCTGCTGCCCGAAACGGTGGCCGACATGCGCGCCCGCCGCCCCGACATGCTGTTCGCCGAGGTGCCGGGCCGCGCCCATATCCCCTTCCTGGACGAACCGGAATCGCTGGCGCTGATCCGCGACTGGCTATCCGCCTGCGGCCTGCGCTAGGCCAGGCCCAAGGCTGCCCGCGTCAGCGGGCAGCGCTCACCACCGTAAAAGGTGTCCAGCAGCGCGACGAAGTCCGGCCCCCCGCCTGCCGCCTCAAACAGGGTCGCGCAGGATCGCAGCTTCATCGCATCGACCGGGCCAAGGATGTCTTCTGCCGTCAGGTCGGCATGATCCAGCACGGCGCGCGCGCAATCGCGAAGCCGCGCGCCAAGAACCGGATCGGCCAGATAGGCCCGCGCCTCGGCCAGATCGGCGATGCCGTAGAACCGCGCGCGGTCCGAACGGCCCAGCACCGCCAGCTGGGGAAAGATGAACCACATCCAATGCGTCAGCTTGCGCCCGCCCCGCAATTCGGCCAGCGCCGAGGCATGGACCGGGCCTTGCGCCGCATGGAAGCGGTCCAGGTTCACCCCCAGACCTCGACGAATTCGCGCCACTCGCCCTTGCTCATACCGCTGCTTTCCTGGGTCACCGCCTCACCGGCCAGCCGACGTTTCAGCACCTCGACCGCGCGGCCCGACAGGTTCACCCCGCCCAGGCGGTAATCCTCGAACGCCGCATAGGCATGGGGCACCCAGTCCTTGACGATGTCGCACATCGTCTGGGCATAAACCCGGATTTCGTATTGCGCGTGGTGATCCGCCCGCAGCCGCAGAAAGTGGAACAGGTTGTGCAGGTCGGTCTTCCAATACCACTGGGTATAGACGTTGGCAGGCAGGTTCATCCGCGCCAGTTCGCGCGCAAGGCCCTGCTTGCCGGCCTCGGGGTCGGGGGTCAGCATATCCTCATAATGATCATAGGCGCGCATCGCATCCTGGCGCAGGATGTCCAGCACGCGCTGCGCCTCGGCCCCTTCCAGCACCGCGCCGCGGCCCTGGTTGTTGACCGTGGACTGCGCGGCCAGCTGTTCGGGCGCGGGAATATAGAATTCGCGGTCCAGGATCGAATAGCGCGCGGAATATTCGTTCACATTGGCGGTGCGATGGCGGATCCACTGGCGCGCCACAAAGACCGGCAGCTTGACGTGGAACTTGACCTCGCACATCTCGAACGGGGTCGAGTGCCAGTGCCGCATCAGATAGCGGATCAGCCCGCGATCATCCGACACCGCCTTGGTGCCGCGGCCATAGCTGACGCGCGCCGCCTGGCAGATCGCCGCATCATCGCCCATGTAGTCGATCACCCGGATCAGACCGTGGTCCAGCACCTCATGGGCGGTATACAGATGCGCCTCCATCCCCGGCGCGGTCGCGCGCAGGGTTTCGCGGGTCGTGGCGCGGGCCTCGGCGATCTCGGCTTGCTGGTCGGGGGTAAGGGGCATCTGGTCCTCCGGGGTCATAGAATCGGTGTGACTATATCTGGCACGGGCGCCCCAAGGAACCGCGACATGATGGGGCTGTGGCGCGACGGCCCCACCCAAGCCGCGACGAGGCGCAAGCAACCGTTAAAAAATTGACTTCTTTTGAGAGTTTATTCACCCTTTCGTAGAGGCTGGTTCAACGAAAGTAACAAAAATGTCGAGATTCATTCTGCCCTTCGCCGCGCTTCTTGCCCTGGCAGCCTGCGATGGCCCGGCAGTGGTCGAAGGGGCCAATCCCCCGCCCCCGCCGGAAGAAGAAACTCCAGACCTGCCCCCCGGCACGGAAAACCCGACCTCGACCAGCGATATCACGCGCTATGAGGCCTTCGACGAGGCAACGGGCAGCGGCTATGCGCAGGATTTCACCTATGACGCGGCCAGCGATACGTTCAGCGTCGATAACCTGGCGTTTGATGGGGCCAACACCTACACACGCATTGCCGACAGCGCACTTGGCGCCTTTGCGGCAAGCCCGTTCCGCGTCTATGAAGCCCCGACCACCGCGCTGGACAGCGTGACCGGCGTGGAAATCGATCAGTTCCTGCACCGCGCCATCGTTGGATCATCGGCGAGCGATGCCGATGATACCGAGTTCGTCGAATTCGCCATCGTCCGTACCGGCTCCTATCGCGATTTCGGCTTCGGCGGCTTCATCTACAGCCGCGAAGGCGGCGTGCGACTGCCCCTGCCCACCACCGGACAGGCAACATACAGCGGTGCGTATCGCGGGCTGCGTGATTTCAACAATCGCACCGGCATCGAATATGTCGCAGGCCAGGCCTTCCTGGATATCGATTTCGAGGATTTCAATGATGGCGATGCCGTCAAAGGCCGTGTGTTCAACCGCAGTATCTTTGACGTGAACGGCAATGACATCACCAGCGATGTGATCGCGGGCCTGCAATCCACCTACGACAACCCGGCGATCAGTGCGCTACCCGACCTTGTCATCGACGTCGGCCCCGGCAGCATCGACCGCAACGGCGAGATCACCGGCTCGATCGCAAGCAGTGTGCTGAACGGCGATGGCGCGCTGGAAACGCTTGATACCGGCAAATATTACGCGCTCTTGTCGGGCACCGACATCGATGGCGGCAACGAAGTGGTCGGCATCGTCGTTGTTGCAGGCGATGACCCGCGCTACAAGGACGTCACCGTGCGCGAAACCGGCGGGTTCATCCTGACCCGGCCCTGATGATGGGCCGGCTTTTTGTCCTTGCCTTGATCCTTGCGCTGGGTCTTTCCCGGCCGGTCGCCGCCGAGTCCGTGCAGCTTTCGCCGGCGTCGATGCGCGCCACCGGGCAGGCCGCGCTGCAGGCGAAGCGGCCCGAGGTGGCCCTGCAGATCGCAGATGCCCTGCTGGCGCGTGATCCGAACGACTGGCAAGCGCTTCTGATCCAGTCGCAAGCCGCCCGCGATCTTGGGCAGCTGGATCTTGCCCGCGCCGCCGCGCAGCGGGCCTGGCGCCTGGCCGAAACAAGACCCCAGCGCTACGCGGCAGCCTTGGCGCGCGCGCAGGCCGAAGCTTCGGACGGGCGGCGCACGGTGTCGCAACTCTGGCTGCGCCGCGCCGCACAAGACGCCCCTGACGAACACGCCCGGGCCCTTGCGCTGCGCGATTTCCGCTATGTGCGCGCGCGCAATCCGCTGCGCGTGAATTTCGGTTTTGGCATTGTGCCGTCGTCGAACATCAACGGCGGATCCTCATCGGATACGCTGTGGCTGACGCTGTTCGGCCAGCCCATCCCCTTCACCCTGTCGCCCGAGGCCCAGGCGCTGTCGGGCATCGAGACGCGCCTGTCGCTGGGGGTGGAACGGCGGATCAGCACCGGCCCGCGCCATGAAACACGGCTGGGGGTAAACCTGTCGGGCCGCGTCTACAGCCTGTCATCGGAGGCGCGCCGCAAGGCCCCTGATGCGGATGCCGATGATTACGCCTTTGCCGCGGCTGAACTTTACGTCGGCCACGAAGCGCAACCGTCGGACTGGCGCGCACCCTGGGACATGCGGGCGACGCTGGGCCATAACATCTACGGGGGCGATGCCCTGTCGAATTATGCGCGCCTTGATCTGGGCAAGGCGATCGCGCTGCCGGATCGGCAGCGTCTGCGCGTTGGCATGGGGCTGGAACGGCAGTGGCGGCAGGACAGGGCCGATCGGTCCGCCACGATCCAGTCGCTCGAAACGCGCTATGCCCGCTCGGTTCCGGGCGGCGCGCTAAGCTTTGGCCTGCGCGCCGCGCGCGTACGGTCCCAGGCCAGTGACGTGGACCATACCGCCTACGGGGTCGACGCCGATTACACCCTGGCCAAGCCGCTGGCCGGCGCCCGGATCGGGCTGAACCTAGGGCTGGAAACGCGCGATTATGACCGCTCGGCCTTTGATCCCGCGGGACGCGAGGATCTGAAGCTGCGCCTTGGCGTAACCGCCTTCTTGCCCGATCTCGACTATATGGGCTTTGCCCCCGAGGTTTCATTGCAGGCCGCGCGCACGAATTCGAACATCTCGCTTTATGACAGCCGCGATATCGGGGTCGGGTTCAACTTGCGATCCGCCTTCTGAAGCGGTTGGACAAGCCCCATTGCTGCGCTAGGGTAATGCCCGGCACCCCAAGGAGATCGCGATGAAACTGAAGTATCTGCATACCATGGTCCGCGTGCTCGACCTGGAAAAATCGATGGCCTTCTATCGCCTTCTGGGCCTTGAGGAAACGCGCCGCTATGAAAATGAGGGCGGGCGCTTTACGCTGGTGTTCATGGCCCCCCCCGGTCAGCCCGACTGCCCGGTTGAACTGACGTGGAATTGGGACGGCGATACCGGCCTGCCCAGTGACAGCCGCCACTTCGGCCATCTCGCCTATGAGGTCGAGAATATCTACGACATGTGCAAGCATCTGATGGACAATGGCGTGACCATCAACCGCCCCCCGCGCGACGGGCGCATGGCTTTCGTGCGCAGCCCCGACAACATCTCGGTCGAGTTGTTGCAGATGGGCAGCGCGCTGCCGCCGGCAGAGCCCTGGGCCAGCATGGAAAACACCGGCCATTGGTGACGGGTCGCCGGGGGCAACCCGCGCGCACTGCGGCGGCAGATTGATGCGCGGGACGGGCGATCAATAGATATAGCGGATCTGATCGCTCCAATACCGTTCCATCCGGCGCAGGGTGTGATTGACCGAATCGATCGCATCCGGCCCGATCACGCCACGGGTCTCCATGCCGTTTGCGTGGCGTTCGAACAGCGCCGCCACCGCATCGCGCAAGCCCCGCCCCTTGGGCGTCAGCCGCACCCGGACGGACCTTCGGTCAATTTCACAGCGCTGGTGGTGCATATAGCCGGTTTCGACCAGTTTCTTGAGATTATAGGACACGTTCGAGCCCTGATAATACCCGCGTGTGCGCAATTCGCCGGCCGTCACCTCATGATCGCCGACATTGAACAGCAACAGCGCCTGAACCGCGTTGATGTCCAAAATCCCAAGCCGTTCAAATTCATCCTTGATGACATCCAGAAGCAAGCGGTGCAGCCGCTCTACCAAGGCGAGGCTTTCCAGGTAGCCGGCCATCAGACCGGTGCTGGATGCCTGTGTCAAAGGGGTATGCAAAGTCATTCGTGTCTCCGCCGGTCTCGCTGCCCGAATGCGACACTGGACCAGAAACCCGAAATTTCGGTTAAGCGATCTTAGCCGCCGGCGTGGCGGGCGCGGGCAAAGGCGGCAATCTCGGTCAACAGCTCCAGATAGCGCGCGGGACAGGCCTGCGTGCCCGACACCCAAGGATACAGATCCTGGTCATTCTCTTCCAGAAGCGCATCGAAAAGGTCCAGGCGCACGGGGTCCATCGTGGCCAGGGACGCATCGGCATAGGGCCCCAGAATCAGGTCCATTTCCTTCGTGCCGCGCCGCCAGCTGCGCATCTTCATCCGCTTCAGCCGTGCTTCCTGCGTCTCGACCATCGCCCCGTCCCCCTGCGGCACATCGCCTTGCATCATTGCCCCTGCCCCAGCCTGCGTTCCAGCCGGCCCAGACGCGCGTCCAGATCGTGCAGCACGTCGCGGATCGCGCGGATCTCGCGCAGGGTGTCCCGATCACCCCCCGCTTCTGCCCGGCTCTCGGGCGGGCCGTCAAGCCCCTCTCCCTCGCCGGTCAGCAACCACATCAGCGACACGCCCAGCATCCCCGCCAGCATCTGCAGCCGGTTGGCGCGCGGATCGGCGGCATCATCCTCCCATCGCTGCAGCGTTTCAAGCCGCACCCCCAGCCGCGTGGCCAGCGCTCGCTGGCTCAGGCCTGCGGCCTCGCGCGCGTCGGCCAGCCTGTCCCCGAAGGTGGCGATCTGCGCCCCGTACCAGTCGCTTGTACCGGTGGTATCGGCCATGGCGCCCCCTGTTCGTGCTTGATCGGTTCCGCCCCGCACCCTAAGACATGCATCCGGCAGATACAAACCGGAGCTTCCCATGGCCTTCCTTTCCGACACCCTGGCGCGCGTGAAACCGTCGCCCACCATCGCCGTCACCAACAAGGCGCGGGAACTGCAAGAGGCCGGGCGCGACGTGATCGGCCTGGGCGCGGGCGAACCCGATTTCGACACGCCCGAAAACATCCGCGCCGCCGCGATCACCGCGATCAACGCGGGCAAGACGAAATACACCGCCGTCGACGGCATCCCGGAACTGAAGAAGGCCATCTGCGCCAAGTTCAAGCGCGAAAACGGGCTGGACTATACCCCCGCCCAGATCACCGTGGGCACGGGTGGCAAACAAGTGCTGTATAACGCGCTGGTCGCCACCCTGAACCCCGGGGATGAGGTGATCATTCCCGCCCCCTACTGGGTCAGCTACCCCGACATGGTACTGCTCGCGGGTGGCACCCCGGTCTTTGTCGAGGGGCCGATGGAAATCGGCTACAAGATCACCGGCGCACAGCTTGAGGCCGCGATCACGCCGAAAACCAAGTGGTTCATCTTCAACTCGCCCTCAAACCCCTCGGGCGCGGGCTATTCGGCGGCGGAACTGAAGGAACTGACCGATGTGCTGATGCGTCACCCCCATGTCTGGGTGATGTCGGATGACATGTATGAACACCTTGTCTTCGGCGATTTCAAATTCGCCACCCCCGCACAGGTCGAACCGGGGCTTTATGATCGCACGCTGACCTGCAACGGCGTGTCCAAGGCCTATGCGATGACCGGCTGGCGCATCGGCTATGCCGGCGGCCCCGAACATCTGATCAAGGCGATCGGCAAGGTGCAGTCGCAATCCACGTCAAACCCCTGCTCGATCAGCCAATATGCCGCGGTCGAGGCGCTGAACGGCCCGCAGGATTACATCCGCGACAGCCGCGTGGCCTTTGAACGACGCCGCGATCTGGTGGTCAGCGCGCTGAACGACTGCCCCGGCATCACTTGCCCCACGCCCGAGGGCGCCTTCTACGTCTACCCCTCGATCCGCGACCTGATCGGCAAGACCTCGGCCGCGGGCACGACGATCACCGATGATGAAACCTTCGCCACCGCCCTTCTGGAAGAGGTGGGCGTTGCGGTGGTGTTCGGCTCGGCCTTCGGCCTGTCGCCCAACTTCCGCATCAGCTATGCCACCTCCGACGCGGTCCTGGCCGAGGCCTGCGCCCGCATCAAGCGGTTCTGCGAAGGGCTGAAATAGCCACGAAGGGGCGAGCGATGGGCGATCTGCCAGAGTATTACTTCCGCATCCGCGAAAATGGCGCGGCGGTTTTCCGGGTCGATACGGAAAACCGTCAGCGGCGGATCGAGATGGATCAGATCGCCGTCGTCAACATCCGCAACGGCGAGATCAAACCCCAGGGCGACCGCAGCCTGTCGGATCGTGACCTGCAGGTCATCCGCGACTGGATCGCCGCGCGCAGTCAAACACTGGCGGCGCGCGACATCGACGACATCCACCGCGCAATCGACCATCTGAACCTGACCGCGCATTGGGCCCAGACCCGCGCGACGGACGCCCAGCTGGACGCGGTGACCGATTCGCTGCTGCTGGCGATGCACGATCTGCGCACGGTGCTGGTGCGCAAGAAATCCGAACGGCTGCTGAAAGCCCCCGCCAGCGCCGCCGATTGATCCTTCGGCTTTGTCCAAATATCCCGGGGGTGAATTGGCGCAGCCAAGAGGGGGCAGCGCCCACTGCCCCGCCCGTCCGTGTGCATCCTGACGGGCAAACTCAGGCCGCGATACGGATCCAGGGCCCGCGCCAGAACCGCGCCATCAGCAAAAGGCTTGCCAGCGCCAGGCCGATCACCAGCCCGAACCACAGCCCCTCACCGCCGAACCCCAGCGGAAAGGCCAGCACATAGCTTGCCGGCACGCCCACCGCCCAATAGCTGAACCCGGCAATCCACATCGGCACCCGCGTATCCTGCACCCCGCGCAGCAGGCCCAGCGCCATCACCTGCGCCGCATCGAACAGCTGAAACAGCGCGGCCACCGCCAACAGCCCCGCACCAAAGCCCACGATCACCGCCCGGTCCGGGTTGCCCGGGTCCAGAAACGCGCCAATCAACAGCTCGGGCAAGGTCAGGAACAGCGCGACCATCGCGCAGGCGATTGCCAGCGACAGGGCAATGCCCACGCCGGCAGCATCACGCATCCGCTGCACATCGCCCGCCCCCTGCGCGCGCCCGACCCGCACGGTCACCGCATTGGACAGGCCCAGATGCACCATGAAGGTCAGGCCCGACAGTTCCACCGCAATGCCATGCGCGGCCAGTTCGCGCGTGCCGATCCAGCCCATCATCAGCGCCGAGGCCTGAAACAACCCGCCCTCGGCCAGCCCGGTCAATCCCACCGGCAGACCCAGCCGGAACACCTGCCGGAAGGCGGGCCAATCGGGCCGCCAGAACCGCTGGAACAGCGCAAAGCCGCGCAGCTCGGGCAGCCAGGCCGCATAGCCCGCCAGCGCCACAAACGCCAGCACCTGCACCGCGACCGAGGCCGCCGCCGCCCCCCGCACGCCCAATTCCGGCGCACCCAGATTGCCAAAGATCAGCACCCAGTTCAGTGCGGCATTGACCGCAACCCCCGCCAACGTGACCCACAGCACCACCTGCGTGCGCTCATTCGCGGCCAGATAGCTTTTCAGCACCATCACCAGAAGCGCCGGCACCATGCCCCAGCCGGCCACCCGCAGATAGTTTTGCGCCAGTGCCGCAATCTCGGGCTGCTGGCCCAGCGCCAGAAGGATCGGCCCCGACCACCACATCAGCGGCAGGATCGCCACCCCATACAGGATCGACAGCCAAAGCCCCATGCGCGCATCGCGCCGCACCTGGGTGTGATCGCCCGCGCCCAGCGCCGCAGCGACCATCCCCATCACCGCGATTCCGAAACCCGATCCCAGGATGAAGACGATGAAAAAGCTGGATGCCCCCAGCACCCCGGCGGCCAGTTCCTCGACGCCATACCAGCCCAGCATCACCGTATCGGTGACATGCAGCAGCATCTGCGCCAGATGCGAGCCGATCAACGGCAGGCCAAGCGTCAGCGTCGCGCGCAGATGGGCGCCGGGGGACAGGCGGTCAGGATGCGTCATGGCCGGACGCTACAGCCCCGCCCCGGCGCCGTCCAGCCACCCGTCCGGGGCCCTGACGCTGCGGCAACCACAGCACCCGGGCCCCGCCGCGATCACGGCGCCTGTTGCGGCACCGGGGCGGCCCCCTCCGCCGCGCGCGGGCGGCGCTGTTGGGGATGCAGCGACAGGCCCAGAATGTGATCAGACCGGTGAACGACGTGGCTTGCATTGCCCACGATCAGCGGATCGGGGGGGCTGACGACCGCAAGGTCCTTGTCCGGATAATCCAGCGTAGACAGGAAGTGGCGCATGCAGTTCAGCCGCGCGCGTTTCTTGTCGTTCGACTTCACGATGGTCCAGGGCGCATCGGCGGTGTCGGTATAGAAGAACATCGCCTCTTTCGCCTCGGTATAGTCGTCCCATTTGCCCAGGCTTGCCAGATCGATGGGCGACAGCTTCCAGCGCTTCAGCGGATCGGTCTCGCGCGCCTTGAAGCGCGTCCGCTGCTCATCGCGCGTGACTGAGAACCAGTATTTGTAAAGCCGGATCCCCGAACGCACCAGCATGCGTTCCAGTTCCGGGGTCTGACGCATGAATTCCAGATATTCGGTCGGCGTGCAAAAGCCCATCACCCGTTCCACACCGGCGCGGTTGTACCAGCTGCGATCATAGAACACCATTTCCCCACCCGTCGGCAGGTGGTTGATGTAGCGCTGGAAATACCACTGGCCGCGCTCTTCCTCGGTGGGTTTGTTCAGCGCCACCACGCGCGCAAACCGCGGGTTGAGATGTTCGGTGAAACGCTTGATCGTGCCGCCCTTGCCGGCAGCATCGCGGCCCTCGAACAGGATGACGAATTTCTGCTTGGTCTCCTGCGCCCAAAGCTGGACCTTCAGCAGTTCCGCCTGCAGCATGGCCTTCTCGGCCTCATAGGTCGCGCGGCCCATGCGGCGCGGATAGGGATAGCGCCCCGATTCGAACGCCAGCCGGATCGCATTGGGATCAATGCGCGGAAAGGTCTTGGGGCCCTCCCCCTCGGGCGCATCAGCGATCACGTCTGCCACAACCGGCGCCGCATCCTCGGGCGGTTTCGCCAGGGCGGACACCACATTTTCAGTCATCGTCTCTTCGACGATCGTTTCGACAAGCTGATCGCTCATACGCACCGCTCCACACATTCACGCGCCCCCGATAGGACATTTTGGCGCAGCGCGCCTTGATGCGTGTCAAATCTGCCGCGCAACAGGCCGCCTTGCGCAGCAACAGGCGGGTAACAGGCCACGGGGCTTTTCAATCCGCACAACGCGCGACAGTCTGGCCCCAACAGGCAGGAGGACCCATGATCACCATCTACGGCATCTACCGCTCTCGCGCGACGCGCAACATCTGGCTTCTGGAAGAACTGAAGGCGCCCTACACTCTCAAGCCCGTAATCCAGGCCAACCGGCTGGCCGACCCCGCGGCCCCCGATGCGCCCCTCAACACGCTCAGCCCCGAGTTTCTGAAACTCTCGCCCGCCGGCGCAATCCCGGTGATGGAAGATGACGGCCTGATCCTGTCGGAATCGCTGGCCATCAATCACTACATCGCCAGGAAGCACGGCGGCCCGCTGGCCCCCACGGACCTGCGCGAAGAGGCGCAGATGGTGCAATGGGCCCTGTTCGGGGCGACATGGATCGAATCCCATGCGCTGGAAATCAGCTATGCCCATGCGCGCGGCGAAGCGGCCAGCGCGGCGGGACAGGCGGTGATCCAGGCGGCTGCCGACCAACTGACCCGGCCCCTGGCTGCGGTGGAAACACATCTGTCCTGCCACAGCCACATGGTGGGCGGGCGCTTTACCGTGGCCGACATCAACATGGCCGAAATCCTGCGCTACTGCCAACCGCACAGCCCGCTGATGGATCGCTTCAGCCGGGTGAAAAGCTGGCTTGCCCATTGCCAGGCCCGCCCCGCCTTCCGCAAGATGTGGGCCGCCCGCGAGGCCGAGGCGATCTGATCCCGGGCGCGCGCAGGGGGCTCTGCCCCCGGGCCTGCGGCCCTCCCCCGGAGTATTGGGGCCAAGAAGAAGCGGCGCGGGCTTCTTCTTGGCAAAAATACTCATGACCCGGTCGCCACGGGGCAACAGGGCCGGAATGAGGCCGCGGGCTTGCCCCCGATCCCCCGGATGCGCTATCCCCTTGGGCCAGCCCCAAGAGAAAGACGAGCAGCATGGCCGACGACCTTCTGTCTTCCCAGCCCGAAACCTATGACGCCTCTTCGATCGAGGTGCTAGAGGGGCTGGAGCCGGTGCGCAAGCGGCCAGGTATGTATATCGGCGGCACGGATGAACGCGCGCTGCATCACATGGTGGCGGAAATCCTCGACAACTCGATGGATGAGGCGGTGGCGGGCCATGCCAGCCGCATCGAGGTGGAACTGGGGGCGGATTATTCGGTGACGATCCGCGACAATGGCCGCGGCATCCCGATCGACCCGCACCCGAAATTCCCCGGCAAATCCGCGCTGGAGGTGATCCTGTGCACCCTGCACGCGGGGGGCAAGTTCTCGGGCGATGCCTACCAGACCTCGGGCGGGTTGCACGGGGTGGGCGCCTCGGTCGTCAATGCGCTGTCGGATCTGATGGTGGTGCAGGTGGCGCGCAACAAGGAGCTGTTCGAGCAGCGATTTTCGCGCGGAATCCCGCAGGGCCCGGTGGAAAAGATCGGCGCGGCCCCGAACCGGCGCGGGACGACCGTCACCTTCCATGCCGATGAACAGATCTTTGGCCACCATCGCTTCCGCCCCGCGCGGCTGTTGAAGATGGTGCGGTCCAAGGCCTATCTGTTCTCGGGCGTCGAGATTCGCTGGAAATCCGCGATCGACGATGGCGAAACGCCGCTGGAGGCGGTGTTCCACTTTCCCGGCGGGCTGTCGGACTATCTGACCGAAAGCCTGGGCAAAGCGGTGACCTATGCCGACCGGCCTTTTGCCGGCAAGGTGGGCTTTCAGGAAAAGTTCGGCGTGCCGGGCAGCGTGGAATGGGCGATCAACTGGACGCCGTCACGCGATGGCTTCATCGGGTCCTACTGCAATACCGTTCCCACGCCCGAGGGTGGCACACATGAGGCGGGGTTCTGGGCGGCAATCCTGAAGGGCATCCGCGCCTATGGCGAGCTGGTCAAGAACCGCAAGGCCGACCAGATCACCCGTGACGACCTGCTGACCGGCGGCTGCGCGCTGGTTTCGTGCTTTATCCGCGAGCCGGAATTCGTGGGCCAGACCAAGGACCGTCTGGCCACGGTTGAAGCCCAGCGGCTGGTCGAAGGCGCGGTGCGCGACCATTTCGACAACTGGCTGGCGGCGGATACGAAATCGGCCGGGGCGATCCTGGATTTCCTGGTGTTGCGCGCCGAAGAACGGCTGCGCCGGCGGCAGGAAAAGGAAACCCAGCGCAAGTCGGCGACGAAAAAGCTGCGCCTGCCGGGCAAGCTGGTCGATTGTTCGGCCACCAACCGCGCGGGGACGGAACTGTTCATCGTCGAGGGCGACTCGGCCGGGGGCAGCGCCAAGATGGCGCGTGAGCGGAATTTCCAGGCCCTGCTGCCGATCCGCGGCAAGATCCTGAACGTGCTGGGTGCGGCCTCGGGCAAGATGGGCGCGAACCAGGAAATCAGCAACCTGTGCCAGGCGCTTGGCGTGGGCTTGGGCAGCAAGTTCAACATCGAGGATCTGCGTTACGACAAGGTCATCATCATGACCGACGCCGATGTGGACGGCGCGCATATCGCCAGCCTTTTGATGACCTTTTTCTTCACCCAGATGCGGCCGCTGATCGACAAGGGGCACCTCTATCTGGCCTGCCCGCCGCTTTACCGGCTGACGCAGGGGGCCAAGCGGCTTTATGTGGCCGATGAGGCCGAGAAAGAGCTGTGGCTGCAGAAGGGCCTGGGCGGCAAGGGCAAGATCGACGTGCAGCGGTTCAAGGGTCTGGGCGAAATGGACGCCAAGGACCTGAAGGACACGACGATGAACCCCGCCACCCGCAAGCTGATCCGGGTGACGATCCATGACGACATCCCCGGCGAAACCGGCGACCTGGTGGAACGTCTGATGGGCAAGAAGCCGGAACTGCGCTTCCAGTATATCCAGGAAAACGCGCAATTCGTCGAAGAGCTGGACGTCTAGATCCGGGGGGCAAGCCCCCGGGTCCGGCGCCCCCGTTCAGTGGCCCCGTTTCAGCGCCCCAAGGCCTCAAGATATTCGGCCAGCTGTACCAGGCGCAGCGGCGTGGGCGTGGCGATGCCGTCACCGGTATCGACCAGCACGGTTTCCCCCTCCAGCAACTCGCCAAAGGCGGGCATGTCGCTGCCGCCATGGCCATCGCGGGCATAGCCGTAGATCTGGCTCATGACCTGGGCCTTGGGAAAGACACCACCGTTCAGCGCGGCCAGCTGCGTCAGGTCAGGCGCGGCGACGCCCAGATCGCGGGCAACCTCGCCATCGCCCCGGCCTGCGGGGCCGTGGCAGGTCGCGCACATGTCGGCATAGTCATCTGCCCCCGTCGGTGTGGACACCGCATCCTTCATCGGCATGCAGGCAACAAGACCGGCGAACAGGGGAATGAACATTATCGCTGCGCGCATGGGGACCTCCATCTTTCGTATAAGGCTACGCTGCGCGCCCCGATGACGCAACTGGCCGCACGCTAGGGGAAAGGCCGGGCGCAAAGGAAAAGGCCACGCGTAGCGTGGCCCTTGAAACGACCCGGGCAGCGACCCAGGCGGATCGGCAGATCTTACTTGATCTTGCCTTCCTTGTATTCGACATGCTTACGCACGACCGGATCGTATTTGTTCACGGTCATCTTTTCGGTCATGGTGCGGGCATTCTTCTTGGTCACGTAGAAGTGCCCGGTGCCCGCCGTCGAGTTCAGACGGATCTTGATCGTCGTCGGCTTCGCCATTTCTCAGTCTCCTAGAGTCGGGCGAGGCCGCCCGCGAAATCCTTGAAGCCCGCCTTTTAAACGGACCGGGGTCAGAGTCAACCGCGAAACCCCGCCGCGGGCATAAATTTCTGCCCGCAGCCGGCGTTTTTCCGCGCCGGTATCAGTGGGTGGGCTTTCCCATCGTCCGGTGGATTTCCAGCACCTTCCCCGCCTCAAGGCCCAACGCCGCGGCCAGATTGGCAAGGTATTGCTTTTCGGCATCGGTATCGGCGGTGATCGCCATCAGCGCGGCGGAATAAACCTGGGCTTTCGCGCCCTCGCCCACCGAGGCGGCCAGACCGGCAATGTCGATGGGCCGGTCAAGCTCGGCGGCGACAAAGGCGATTTCCTCATCCGTGGCATCGCCCAGATGATCCAGAATCGCGGCGCGTTCGGCCGGATCGATTTCGCCATCCGATTTCGCCGCCTGGATCATGGCGCGGATCATCAGCTTGGCGTTATCCTCCATCATCGCATTGGCAGTCGTGCCCCCGGTGACCGCCGACAGCATGTCACCCAGACCCGCGGCGCCGGTTTTCGCGGCCCCCGTCATCGCCCCCATCAGCGCACCCAGCCCTGCCTCGGTGGCGTCGGTCGCCTGCGCCGCCTGGCTGCCAAAGCGGGCCATCATGTCGCGCACCGCCTGCTTGCCGCCGGGCATGCCCAGCCGCTCGGCCATGTCGCCCATCTGGTCGGCCATGCCACCGGGCTGGCCGGCCCCACGCAGCGCTTCTTTCATGCCGTCCATGCCACCGCCCTTGCGGAACCGATCCACCCCGCGCGCGGCGGCAAAGCCAACGGCCAGGGTGGCCAGCGTCTTGACGAAACTCATGGTCGTGTCTCCCTATGGTTTCCGTGCTGCGATTGTGCGGGCAGTTCGCCCGATCGCCAACAGGATTCGCGCCCCCCAATGCAAACAAGGGGCCAGCGGTTCCAAACCGATCAGATCGCAGCCACCGCCGCAGCCAGCAGCGCGCGCACCTTGCGCGCCGTCGCCACCAGATCATCATTCTCGACCGCCATCATCGAGGCGACCGGATCAATCGCGCTGACCTCAACCCCGCCGGGTACCGCGCGCAGGATCACGTTACAGGGCAACATCGTGCCCACGCGCGGTTCCTGCCCGATCGCATCCCAGGCAAGACCGGGGTTGCAGGCGCCCAGAATGCGGTAGGGGGCCATGTCCCGGCCCAGCTTTGCCTTCATCGTCGCCTGAACGTCGATCTCGGTCAGAACCCCAAAACCCTGATCGGCCAGTGCCTTGCGCACCCGCGCCTCGACCTGATCAACATCCGCGCCCTCGATGCGGCGATCCATCGTGTAGCCCATCCCCGATCCTCCTTGCTGCGTCGCGCAATGGTCCTCCGCGCGGCCAGTGCCGTCAAGCCGGGCCACCATCACGCACGGGTGATCGGGGGAAATTTGCGCGGAGGGCCTGTAAGCCGGATTTTGTCCAAGGGGTCGCCCCCTCTGGATGACCATTCCTCTGGCCCCGCAGTTACCTGCGGGATCTAGCCGCCAACCCGGACCGCTCGGGGCGAAGCTCCCCTGCCGGCCTTGCGGCGCGGCGCGCGGTCCCTATTCGGCGTTGCTCCCGGTGGGGCTTGCCATGCCGGTCCTGTTGCCAGTCCCGCGGTGGGCTCTTACCCCACCGTTTCACCCTTGCCCGTCCGTGAACGGGCGGTCTCGTTCTCTGTGGCGCTTTCCCTGGGGTTACCCCCGCCGGGCGTTACCCGGCACCGTCACTTCATGGAGTCCGGACTTTCCTCGCGCGTCCAGGTATCCGGGGCAAACCACAGACCTTTGGACCCGCGCGGTCATCCAGCCCTCCGCGCCCATTCCAGATAGGCGGTGGTCACGCCCGCGTCAATGGCGCAGGGGGCTCCGCCCCGGTCGGCTGCGCCGCCCTCCCCGGAGTATTTCGGCCAAGAAGAAACTGCGCCCTTCTTCTTGGCCGAAAATACTCCGGGGGTGAGGCGCGTCAGCGCCGAGGGGGCAGCGCCCCCTGCGCCCGTCTCAGCCGCGCCAGAAATCCCCGTCCTGGCCGAAGCGGGCCGCAAGATCGGCGATCAGCGCCATGTCCGCGGATGCCAGCGGCCCGGTCGCGCGGGGCCGGAAGCGCAGACGGAAGGCCTGCAGCAGATTATCCAAAGGAGCCGCCGGGTAGCCGAAGGCCTGTGCCAAGGCCGCGAAGGCCGTTGGGTCGGCCGGCGGGGCCGGGTCAAGCGGTTCGGGCCAGACCGACAGCCCCTGCAGCGCCAGTCGGCGCCAGTCAAAGCGCGGGCCGGGATCGGTTTTGCGGTCTGGTGCCAGATCGGAATGGGCGATCACGCCTTCGGCGGCAATGTTCCAACGGGCCATGACCGCGCGCAGCAACTGCTCCAGCGCGGCCATCTGCGGTTCGGGAAAGGGTGCATCGCCCGGATTGGCCAGTTCAATGCCGATCGAGCGGGAATTGACATCCCCCTGCCCCGCCCATTCGCCCGCACCGGCGTGCCAGGCCCGGGCCTCTTCGGCGACCAGTTGTTCGACCGCCCCGGTTTCCGCAATCAGCCAATGCGCCGAAACCTCGGCGGCGGGGTCGCACAAGCGGTCCCGCGCCGCCGCGCAGCTTGGCATGGCGGTGTAATGGATCACGATCAGCTCGGGCCGCCCGCCCCCACGCCTGTCACCGAAATTCGGAGAGGGCAGCGCCATCGGATCAGTTGCGCACCGACTGGAACGGCGTCGGGTCCCAGGCGCAGGCAAAGCCGTCGCCATCGGGGTCCAGGTTGCGCGGATCGCGTTCCGGCCCGCCCCGGCGCAGAAATTCCATCTGCGCCTGATCGGATGAGACAAAGCGCGCACAGGCGCGGTCGTGATTGGTCAGGGCCAGCCCCCCACGCGGCCAGACTGGCTGACCCAGCCGGTTCGGCGCCTGCAATGCATAGGCCGCAAGGTTCGGGGCGGCGGCCGTCGCAGGCGGTGTGGCGGCGGGCAATGTCGCGACAGGGGGCGACATCGGGGCCGGCGCCGGGGCCGTGGTCGATGTCAGGCCGGGGATCGCCGACAGCGGCGCCCCGTCGGCCGGGGCTGGCGCGATCGGCGCCACGGATATCGGCGCGGACTGGATCGCCGCGACCGAGGCGTTCGGAACGGGGGGCGCCGAGGCTGGCGCGACCGGCGCCGGGGCGGTGCCGCGCAGGGCGGCCTCGCGCTCGGCCAGGTAGGTCTGATAATCGCCAAAACCGACCCCGGCGGACAGGTTCGGCCCCTGATCGTCACAGCCCATCAGCATCAGCGCCGGGATCACCAGCAAAACCGCACGCATCCTTGCCCCCTTTCCGGGATCAGCCCCGCGTCACCACCACTTCGCGGGCTTCGCGGCAAATCCAACCGCCTTTTCCAGCACATAGGCGTGGTTCAGCAGGTCGCCCTCTTGCCACGGCCGACCGATCAGCTGCAGCCCCAGCGGCAGGCCCTTGCTGTCCAGCCCCGCCGGCACCGCAACGCCCGGCAGGCCCGCCAGGTTCACCGTCACGGTGAACACATCGTTCAGATACATCGCCACCGGATCGGCATTGGCCATTTCCCCCAGGCCAAAGGCCGAAGACGGGGTCGCGGGCGTCAGGATCGCGTCGATCCCGGCGGCGAAGGCCTGATCGAAGTCGCGCTTGATCAAGGCGCGCACCTTGCGGGCGCGGTTGTAATAGGCGTCGTAGAAGCCTGCCGACAGCACATAGGTGCCGATCATCACGCGGCGCTGGACCTCTTTGCCGAAGCCTTCGGCGCGGGTCTTTTCATACATCTCGGTGATGCCGTCGCCCTGACCCAGCCGCGCGCGGTGGCCATAGCGCACCCCGTCATAGCGCGCGAGGTTCGAAGATGCCTCGGCCGGGGCCACCACGTAATAGGCGGGCAGCGCGTATTTCGTATGCGGCAGGCTGATGTCGACGATTTCCGCCCCCGCGTCACGCAGCATCGCCGCGCCATCGGACCAAAGCTTCTCGATCTCGGCGGGCATGCCGTCCATGCGGTATTCGCGCGGGATGCCGATCTTCTTGCCGCGGATGTCGCCGGTCAGCGCCGCTTCGAAATCCGGCACCGGGATGTCGGCGCTGGTCGAATCCTTGGGGTCATGGCTGCACATCGCGCCCAGCATGATCGCCGCGTCGCGCACCGTCTTGGTCATCGGCCCGGCCTGATCGAGGCTGGAGGCAAAGGCCACCACGCCCCAGCGGCTGACGCGGCCATAGGTCGGCTTGATGCCCACGATGCCGGTAAAGGCCGCCGGCTGGCGGATTGACCCGCCGGTATCCGTGCCGGTCGCGGCCAGGCACAGATCTGCCGCCACCGCCGCCGCCGACCCGCCCGACGATCCGCCTGGCGTCAGCTGCCGGTCATCGACCTTCCAGGGGTTCACCACCGGGCCATAGCAGGCGGTTTCATTCGACGACCCCATGGCGAATTCGTCCATGGACAGCTTGCCCAGCATCACCGCGCCCGCATCCCACAGGTTCTGCGTCACGGTAGATTCGTATTCCGGGCGGAAGCCTTCAAGGATGCGGCTGGCGGCCTGGCTGGGCACGCCCTTGGTGCAAAACAGATCCTTGATCCCCAGTGGGATGCCACACATCGCCGGTGCATCGCCTGCGCGGATACGCGCATCGGCCGCCGCGGCCTGGTCGCGCGCGATCTCGGGCGTCAGGTGGCAATAGGCGTTCAGCGCCCCCGCCCCGTCAATCGCGGTCAGGCAGGCCTCGGTGATCTCGGCCGAGGTCACATCGCCCTTGCGCAACGCATCACGGGCATCGGAGATCGTCAGCTGGTTCAGGCTCATTCCACCACCTTCGGCACGGCAAAGAAGCCCTCGCGGGCATCGGGCGCATTGGACAGGATCTTTTCGGGATAGCCGCCATCGGTCACAACATCGGCGCGCCGTTTCAGACGCATCGGCGTGACCGAGGTCATCGGCTCGACCCCGTCGACATTCACTTCGTTCAGCTGCTCCATGAAAGTCAGGATGCCGGACAATTCGCCGGCCAGCGCCGGCAGATCTTCTTCGGCCACGGCAATGCGCGCCAGATGCGCCACCTTGCGGGCGGTGTCGATGTCGATGGACATGGGGCTCTCCGCTGTTCTCGGGGCCGGGTTTAGCGCCCAAGGGGCAGGCTTTCAAGCGCGCCGCGCCTGCAAGCCGCCGCCCGCCCCTTCCCTTTCACCCCATCGGCGCTACTGTGGGGCCAACAGCAACGGAGGACCCCATGAAACTGACCTGGCTTGGCCATTCCGGCTTCCTACTGGAAATCGAGGACGCGGTGATCCTGATAGACCCCTGGATCAGCGGCAACCCGGTCTTTCCCGCCGACCGCCGGGACGAGGCGACCGGGGGCGCGACCCACATCCTGGTGACCCACGGGCATGGCGATCACACCGGCGACGCGCTGGCCATCGCGAAGCAAAAAAAGATCCCCGTTGCAGGCATCTACGACCTGATCAGCCACTGGCAGGGCACCGAGGGGATTGAGGGAATCGGCTTCAACAAGGGCGGCACGATCGATCTTGGCGGGGCGAAGGTGACGATGGTCAACGCCTGCCACTCCTCCTCGATGGGATCGGCGACGGGGCCGGTCTATGCCGGGGCAGAGGCAGGATACATGATCGCAGGCGAGGGCCACACGATCTATGTATCGGGCGATACCGATATCATGGCCGATATGGGCTGGATGGGCGAATACCATAAACCCGACATCGGCATCCTGTGCGCCGGCGGGCATTTCACGATGGACATGAAACGCGCGGCCTTTGCAGCGCGGAAATATTTCAACTTCAAGACCGTGATTCCCTGCCACTACCGCACCTTCCCGTTGCTGGAACAATCGGCCGAGGCATTGAAGGCCGGGCTGCCCGGGGTGCAGGTGATCGAACCGCAGGTTTTGGAGCCGATCCAGCTCTGACCCCTTCGGCTTTGCCCAAATATCCTGCGGGGGTCCGGGGGTGCAAAACCCCCGGCCTTGCCGTTTGCGCCCGCGGGGGGGGGGGGGGGGGGGGGGGGGGGGGGCGCGCGGCGCGGGGGGCGGGGGGGGGCCACGGGCAGTCG
>NZ_JAMJFX010000015.1 GCF_023544865.1 Phaeovulum molybdatiresistens
GTTTTGTGCCCCCCCCCCCCCCGCCCCCCCTCGCCCCCCCAACATCCCGCGGGGGGGGGGGGGGCCCCCCCCCCCCCCCCCCCTTGCCGTTTGCGCCCGCGCCGGGGGCTCTGCCCCCGGACCCCCGGAGTATTTCGGCCAAGAAGAAGCGCCACTCAACGCCTTTCGGCGAAAAAGCTTTTCAGTAGCCGCTCGGCCTCGGCAGCGCCAATGCCGTCATAGACCTCGGGGATATGGTGGCACTGAGGGTGGGAAAAGATGCGTGGCCCCTGCGCCACGCCACCGGATTTCGGATCTGACGCGCCATAATAGACGCGCGCGATGCGGGCGTTGGACAGCGCAGCGGCACACATCGGGCAGGGTTCCAGCGTGACGTAAAGGTCATGGCCCGGCAGCCGTTCCGACCCCGCAGCGGCGCAGGCCGCGCGCAGGGCAAGGATTTCGGCATGGGCGGTGGGGTCGCACAATTCGCGTGTGCGGTTGCCGGCGCGGGCGACGATATGGCCCCCCGGCGCGACGACGACCGCGCCCACCGGCACCTCGCCGCGCAGGCCGGCGGCGCGGGCCTCGGCCAGGGCTTCGTCCATGAAACTTGTGAACCTGCTCATGGCCCTTCATGGGCGCAGAATGGCCCCTTGCGCAAGGTGCTTCCCCTCTGTCACGCTTCGCTGTAGAGAGGCGCCTTGCAATTCCCCGAAGGATGATCCGATGGCCACCGAAGACAAAGCCCCCGCAACCGACCGCATCGCCAAGGTGATTGCGCGGTCCGGGGTGGCCTCGCGCCGCGATGCGGAGAAGATGATCCTTGCGGGGCGCGTTGCCGTCAATGGCAAGAAGATCGACAGCCCCGCGCTGGACGTGACGCCCGCCGACCGGGTCACAATCGATGGCAAGCCGATCGACGCGCCGCAGGAAACGCGGGTCTGGTTGTATTACAAGCCGCTGGGCCTGGTGACGACCGAGAAGGACGAACAGGGCCGCCGGACGATCTTTGACGAAATGCCCGAGGGGATGCCGCGGGTTCTGAACGTCGGGCGGCTGGACCTGAATTCGGAAGGGATTTTGCTGCTGACCAATGACGGCGGGCTGAAGCGGCGGCTGGAGCTGCCGGAAACCGGTTGGCTGCGCAAATACCGCGTCCGGGTGAACGGGCGTCCGAATGACGCGACCTTCGACCCGCTGCGCCGGGGCATCACCATCGAGGGTGAGGAATTCCAGCCGATGGAAATCACGCTGGACCGCCAGCAGGGTGCCAACGCCTGGCTGACCGTGGGCATCCGCGAGGGCCGCAACCGCGAGGTGCGCCGCGCGATGACCGAGGTGGGTCTGACGGTGAACCGGCTGATCCGGGTCAGCTATGGCCCGTTCCGCCTGAATGAGATGAAGCCCGGCGACGTGGTCGAGGTCAAGCGCCGCGTGCTGCGTGACCAGCTGGGCAGTCTTTTGACCGGGGAAGAAGCGGGCAGCAGGCCTGCCCGCCCCCCCCGCGACGCCGACGGCGGCCGCCCGCGGCGCGAAGGCGATCGCAAGCCTTTTGCCCGGCGTGAGGATGGGGATCGCAAACCCTTTGCCAAGCGCGAGGACGGGGACCGCAAACCCTATCCCCGGCGTGAAGATGACGACCGCAAGCCCTTTGCCAAGCGCGAGGACGGGGATCGCAAACCCTATCCCCGGCGCGAAGATGGCGACCGCAAGCCTTTCGCCAAACGCGAGGACGGGGATCGCAAACCCTATGCCCGGCGTGAAGATGGCGACCGCAAGCCCTTTGCCAAGCGCGAGGACGGGGACCGGAAACCCTATGCCCGGCGTGAAGATGGCGACCGCAAGCCTTTCGCCAAGCGTGACGACGGGGATCGTAAGCCCTATGCCCGGCGCGAGGATGGGGACCGCAAACCCTATGCCCGGCGTGAAGATGGCGACCGCAAGCCTTTCGCCAAGCGCGAGGACGGGGATCGTAAACCCTACCCCCGGCGCGAAGATGGCGACCGCAAGCCTTTCGCCAAGCGTGAAGATGGCGAACGCAAGCCGCGCTGGGGCGCCGCTGGCAGCAAGCCGCGTTCGGACGGCGATCAGCGTCCCGCGGACGGCGGCGATCGCGCGCGCGGGCCACGGCCTGCCGGGGCCGGACGATCGGCAGGCTACAAATCACATGGGGCCAAGCCTGATGCGGGGGCAAGATCCTCGGGCTACAAGTCCGAAGGCGGCGCGCGCGGGGGCAAGCCCGGCGCAAAACCGGGCGGGTTCCGCGCCGGCCCCAAGCCCGGCGGCCCGAAAGGTGGGCGCCCCAAGCCGGGCGGAACACGCTGATCCCATAGGCCGATTATCGCCAAGCCTGCGGGGGGTATCGCCCCGCGGCAGCATATTGCCGCCGATGCCTCTGGCGGCGGGGCGGGATCGTGCCTATACAAAAGAACGTGCATATCCATAAGAAGTCGGGCATTTTTGGTCCGGCCAGAACGCCGGAGGGCACATGTCGCAAGCCACGGTCAGACGTGTCGCGTTTTATCTTCTTGTGGCGCTGACGCTTTCGGTCGCGCTGACCGGTGGCGTGTGAGGCGGGCCATGGCGCAGCGATTTGGCGGCAGATACAGCCCCGACACCGACCAGCGCCCCGGGCGCGAAAAACCGCCGCTGGCGGGGCGCGAATATGACCCGGCCGTGACGCCCGCCCGGCCGCGCCATCCCCATGAAAACCGCCCCTTGTGGGTGACGCTGGCGGCCACGCCGTTTTTGCTGGGGGCCTTTGGCGACGGGCCGGTGGCGCTGGCGCTGAACCTTGCGGCCTTCGCGGGGATCGCCGCATCGTCCTGGCTGACGCGCGAGGGGCTGCGGGCCCAGGCCGAATATGACGCCCGCCGCGTTGCCCGCCGCCCGGCCATTCCGCGCAAGGCCTTTGGCGCGGCGCTGTATGCAATCGCCCTGGGGGCGGGGGCCTGGCTGACCTCCGGGCTGGTGGGGGCGGCACTGATCGGGGCGGTGGGGGGCGTCGTCCATGCCTTCGCCTTCGGCCCCGACCCGCGCAAGGACAAGGGGATGGAGGGCATCGACCGGTTTCAGCAGGACCGCGTGGCCCGCATCATCGCCGAGGGCGAGAAATACCTGGACGGCATGCGCGAGGCCATCGCCCGCACCAAGGACCGGCGGCTGACCGCGCGGGTGGACATGTTCGCCGCCACCGCCCGCAGCCTGTTCGAAGCGGTCGAACAGGACCCCGCCGACCTGACGGCGGCGCGCAAATACATGGGCGTCTATCTGATGGGCGCGCGCGATGCCACGATCCGCTTTGCCGACCTTTGGGCGGCCACGCGCGATACCGGCGCGCGCGCCGATTACGAGGCGCTTTTGGCCGATCTGGAGGCCAATTTCACCGCCCGCACCCGCAGCCTGATCGAAAACGGGCGCGAGGGGCTGGATATCGAGATCGACGTGCTGCGCGAGCGTCTCGCGCGTGAAGGGGTGCGGCCCGATCCGCCGGCACCCCGCGACAGTGGAGAGCCGAGATGACCGAGACCATTCGTCAGAAAGCCGCCGCGGAACTGGCCGAGATTGAAAAGGTGACTGCCGCGATCCTGCCCGAACCGGGCACCGAGATTGTGCCGCTGGCCACCGCGCCCGCCCCCCAGGCGGAGGAAATCCGCCGCCGCATGGCCGAAATCGACCTGACCGACACCGGGTCCATCGTGAATTTCGGTGCCCGCGCGCAAGGCGAATTGCAGCAGATCAGCCAGGCGATGCTGGCGGATGTCAAGAACAAGGACGTGGGCCCCGCCGGCGACAGCCTGCGCAAGATCGTGACCACGATCCGCGGCTTCTCGGTTTCCGAACTGGACGTGCGGCGCGAACGCAGTTGGTGGGAAAAACTGCTGGGCCGCACCGCGCCCTTCGCCAATTTCCTGGCCCGGTTCGAGGCTGTTCAGGGCCAGATCGACAAGGTCACCGACGATCTTCTGGGCCATGAACACAAGCTTCTGAAAGACATCAAGTCGCTGGACCTGCTGTATGAAAAGACGCTGGATTTCTATGATGAACTTGCGCTTTACATTGCCGCAGGCGAGGAAAAGCTGGCCGAACTCGATACCACCACGATCCCCGCAAAAGAGGGCGAAGTGGCCGCCGCCGCCGAAAACGACCAGGTGATGAAGGCGCAGGAATTGCGCGACCTGCGCGGGGCGCGCGACGATCTGGAACGGCGCGTCCATGACCTGAAGCTGACGCGCCAGGTGACCATGCAGTCGCTGCCCTCGATCCGGCTGGTGCAGGAAAACGACAAGTCGCTGGTGACCAAGATCAACTCGACCCTGGTCAACACGGTGCCGCTTTGGGAAACGCAGCTGGCACAGGCGGTGACGATCCAGCGCAGTTCCGAGGCCGCCAAGGCCGTGCGCGCGGCCAATGACCTGACCAACGAATTGCTGACCGCGAATGCCAAGAACCTGCGCGAGGCCAACAAGATCGTGCGTGAGGAAATGGAACGCGGCGTCTTCGACATCGAGGCGGTCAAGACCGCCAATGCCGAACTGATCGCCACGATCGAGGACAGCCTGCGCATCGCGGATGAGGGCAAGCGCAAGCGCGCCGCCGCCGAGGAAGAGCTGAAGAAGATGGAGGCCGGGCTGCGCGACACGCTGGCGGCCGCCAGCGCGCGTGCCGACAAGACCGGCGCGATCATCGGCGGGTCCGTCTGATCATGCGCGCTGCCCGTCCCGTTCTGCCGCGGCCGATCGCCTCCCTGACACGGGCGGGCGGGGTGGCGTTGCTTGTGGCGGCGCTGGCGGGCTGTGACGGCGGGCTGCTGGCGCCGGGCGGTGCGCCCCGCAGCGCGCCGCGCCCCCTGCCCGTGCCGGACACGATCGCCCCGCCCGCACCTTCGGCCGAATCCGAAGGGATGCGTGCCTATTACACCCAGATCGCCGCCACGCTTGCCAGCCAGGGCCTGCTGCGCCAGGACATCGCCCCGCGCGATGCCCCCTTTGGCGCGCGCCAGCTGGTGAACAACTTCATCCGCATCGCGCTTTATGACGAATATGCCACGCAAGGCGGCACGATCATTGCGCGCGAAAGCCCCAGCCGCCTGCGCCGCTGGGAGGCGCCGGTGCGCATGTCGGTGGAATATGGCGCCTCGATCCCGCTGGATCAGCGCCGCAAGGACAGTGCCGACATTTCCGCCTTTGCCGGTCGCCTGGGCCGGGCCACGGGGCATCCGGTGTCGGTCGTGCCGCAGGGCGGCAATTTCACGGTGCTTGTCGTGAACGAGGATGAACGCCGCGCCATCGGCCCGCGGCTGCGCGCGCTGGTGCCGGGGATCGACCCCGGATCTGTCCGCGCCGTCACCGACCTGTCCCCCGCCACCTTCTGCGTCGTCTTCGCGTTTTCCGAAGCTAAATCAGCTGGTTACAGCCGCGCGGTAGCGGTGATCCGGGGCGAACATCCCGATCTTTTGCGCCTGTCCTGCCTGCATGAGGAACTGGCCCAGGGCATGGGGCTGGCCAATGACAGCCCGCGCGCGCGCCCGTCAATCTTCAACGACGATGAGGAATTCGCGCTGCTGACCCGGCATGACGAACTTCTGCTGCGCATCCTTTACGACCCGCGCCTGCGCCCCGGCATGACCGAGGCCGAGGCGCGCCCCATCATCGAGACCATTACCGCCGAACTTCTGGGCGGCGAAAGCTGAGGGAGGGCCCCATGGGCATTCTGGATTTCCTGACCGGCGAATTCATCGACGTCATTCACTGGACCGACGACACCCGCGACACCATGGTCTGGCGGTTCGAGCGCGAAGGCCACGCGATCAAATACGGTGCCAAGCTGACCGTGCGCGAAGGCCAGGCGGCGGTCTTTGTGCATGAAGGCCAGCTGGCCGATGTCTTCGGCCCCGGCCTTTACATGCTGGAAACCAACAACATGCCGGTGCTGACCACGCTGCAGCACTGGGACCACGGGTTCCGTTCCCCCTTCAAGTCGGAAATCTATTTCATCAACACGACCCGCTTCAACGATCTGAAATGGGGCACGAAAAACCCGATCATCGCGCGCGACCCGGAATTCGGGCCTGTGCGCCTGCGCGCCTTTGGCACCTATTCGATGCGCGTAACGGACCCCGCACGCTTCATGGCTGAAATCGTGGGCACCGATGGCGAATTCACCGCCGATGAAATCAGTTTTCAGATCCGTAATGTCATCGTGCAGGAATTTTCCCGCGTGATCGCCGGATCGGGCATCCCGGTGCTGGATATGGCGGCCAACACCGCCGATCTGGGCAAGCTGGTCACCAAGGCGATCGAGCCGACAATCGCCGCCTACGGCCTGTCGATCCCGGAATTCTACATCGAAAACATCAGCCTGCCGGATGAGGTGGAAAAGGTCCTGGACAAGCGCACGTCGATGGGGATCGTGGGCGATCTGCACCGCTACACCCAGTTCAGCGCGGCCGAGGCGCTGGCGCAGGGCGGGGCTGCGGGCGGCGCGATGGGCGCGGCCGTGGGGGCAGGTATCGGCATGGGAATGGGTGCGGGCATGGGCGCGCAGATGACACAGCCCGGCCCCTGGGGGCAGGCCCCCGTTGCGGCCCCGCCGCCGCCCCCGCCGCCGGTCGTCGAAAAGGTCTGGCATCTGGCGGAACAGGGCCAGACCAAGGGCCCCTACGGGCGCGGCCATCTGGGCCGGATGGTGACCGAGGGCAGTTTCACCCGTGACACGCTGGTCTGGTCACCGGGGCAGGATGGCTGGATGCGCGCCGAAGAGATTGCGGAACTGGCGCAGCTGTTCACCATTGCCCCGCCCCCCCCACCCCCGCCCGTGGCCTGATCCGGGGGCGGAATGGCGCGCAAGGACACCAACCATTACCCCTGCGAGGCATGCGGGGCGGATCTGCGGTTTGCCCCCGGCCAGACGCGGCTGGTCTGTGACCATTGCGGGCATGTGCAGGACATTCCCCCCGCCACCGGACGCGGCACCGCAACGCTACACGAGCTGGATCTTGACGCCGCGCTGCGGGCGGAACTGCCCGCGCTGGAGATGGAGGACCACCGAACCGTCTCTTGTCCGAATTGTGCAGCTATGATCGAGCTTTCAGGGGCGACCCATGCGGCGGAATGTCCGTATTGTGCAACCCCGGTCGTGGTCGATACCGGCACGCACCGACTGATCAAGCCGCAGGGTGTGGTGCCGTTTGTCCTCACCGAGGCGCAGGCGCGCGCCGCGCTGGGGCGCTGGTTGGGGCGGCTGTGGTTCGCGCCCTCGGGCGTGGCGAAATACGCCCGCCGGGGGCGAAAGATGACCGGCATCTACGCGCCCTTCTGGACCTTCGACGCCCAGACAAGATCGGCCTATCACGGCCAACGCGGCACCTATTACTATGAAACCCGGACCGTCACCGTTCGGGTGGACGGGCGCAATGAGCAGCGTCAGGAACAGGTCCGCCACATCCGCTGGAAATCGGTCGCGGGGCGCGTGGCACGGGCCTTTGACGATGTGCTGATCTATGCCGCGCGCTCGCTGCCGCCGCGCTATACCGATGCGCTGAAACCCTGGGACCTGACGGCGCTGGCCGCCTACAGGCCGGACTATCTGGCCGGGTTCGAGGCCGAGGGCTATACCGTCGATCTGCGTGAGGGGCATTATCTGGCGCGGGCGGAAATGGCGCATGTCATCGCATCCGACGTGCGGCGCGACATCGGCGGCGACGAACAGCGCATCGACCGGATCGATACCGATTTTTCAGATGAGACCTTCAAGCACATCCTGCTGCCGGTCTGGACCGCGGCCTACCGCTATCGCGGGCGCAGCTATCGGTTCGTGGTGAACGGCCAGACCGGACGGGTGCAGGGCGATCGCCCCTGGTCGGCCTGGAAGATCGCCTTTGCGGTGCTGCTGGCGCTGATTCTGGCGGGGGTCGTGGCCTATTTCAACCGCTAGTTCCGGGGTGGCCGCCGCGGGGGGCTGTCTGCCCCCCGCACCCCCCGAGGATATTTGGGCAAATCTGAAGGGACACGCGCGATCCTGTTGCCCGACGCGACGGCTTGCGCTAGCCCCGGGGCGCAAGATCGCCGATTGGAGGATGCCAGATGAGAGCTTTGGTGCAACGGGTCACGCAAGCCCGGGTCGAGGTCGCGGGCCGGACCACCGGCGCGATCGAGCGCGGCTTGCTGATCCTGGTCTGCGCCATGGCCGGCGACACCACGACCGAGGCCGACAAGCTGGCCGCGCGCATCGCAAAGCTGCGCATTTTCCGCGATGCAGAGGAAAAGATGAACCTGTCGCTGCGCGATATCGGCGGCCAGGCGTTGGTGGTCAGCCAGTTCACCCTGGCGGCCGATACCAGCCGCGGCAACCGTCCCGGCTTTTCCAGCGCCGCCCCGCCTGCCGAGGGGGAACGGCTGTATCTGCATTTTTCCGACGCGCTGCGGCGCGAGGGCATCGCGGTGGAGAACGGCGAATTCGGCGCCGACATGGCGGTCAGCCTTGTCAATGACGGGCCGGTCACGATCTGGCTGGACACGGCGGATCGGGCCTGACGGCGGCTGGGCCCGAAAAGGTCAATGGACTTGACTTTTCCGCCCGCATCCCCCATTTGGCATCCAACCGCCTTTGCTGCCGCGTGAGCAGCCGCGCCCTACCGGGTGCCCGAAGGCGGGGAAACTTCGGTTCCCAGATCACGCGGGGGTCCGGCAGGCAAGTTGTCTGCGCCCCGCCCGTCCGCGCCGAACCCGGTGCGGGTTTCTGATCCTGCCCGGGCTGTCCCGGGCCATGAAAGACATACATTTGGAAAACTTCGACAATCTGGGGCTTGCCCCGGCGCTTCTGCAAAATCTGGCCGGCATGGGCCTGGTGAAACCCACGCCGATCCAAGCGCAGGGCATTCCCCATATCGTCAAGGGCCGCGACCTTTTGGGCCTGGCGCAGACCGGCACCGGCAAGACCGCCGCCTTTGGCTTGCCGATGCTGACGCGCATCCTGGCCTATGGCAAGCGCCCCGCACCGAAAACCGTGCGCGCGCTGATCCTGGCCCCGACGCGTGAGCTTGCGACCCAGATCCATGACAATCTGGCCGCCTTTTCCGCGGGCGCCCCGGTGCGCATCCTGCGGGTTGTCGGCGGCGCCTCAATCAACGTCCAGGCGGACAAACTAGCCAAGGGCGTCGATGTGCTGATCGCCACGCCGGGGCGGCTGCTGGACCTGATCGAACGGCGCGCGGTGATCCTGTCGGAAACGAAATATCTGGTGCTGGATGAAGCGGACCAGATGCTGGACATCGGCTTCATCCATGCGCTGCGCAAGATCGCCCGCCTGATCCCGGCGGAACGCCAGACGCTGTTGTTCTCGGCCACGATGCCCAAGCTGATGGAGGAACTGGCTGCCAGCTATCTGACCGATCCGGTGCGCGTGCAGGTGGCAGCCCCCGGCAAGGCCGCCGAGAAGATCGATCAGGGTGTCCATTTCGTGACGCAGGGCGACAAGGCCGCGCTGCTGGCGGAATATCTGTCCAAGCACCCCGGGGAACTGGCCGTAGTGTTCAACCGCACCAAGCATGGCTCGGACAAGCTGGCCAAGCTGTTGGAAAAATGGGGGTTCTCGGTCGTGGCGATCCACGGCAACAAGAGCCAGGGCCAGCGGGAACGTGCGCTGGCCGCCTTCCGCGCGGGCGAGGTCGAGGTGCTGGTTGCCACCGATGTGGCCGCACGGGGCCTGGATATCCCGATGGTCGCGCATGTCTACAACTATGACCTGCCGAACGTGCCGGAAAACTATGTCCACCGGATCGGGCGCACCGCGCGGGCCGGGCGCGACGGGCGCGCCGTGGCCTTCTGTGCGCCGCTGGAAATGGGCGATCTGCGCGCCATTGAAAAGGCGATGCAGGCGAAGATCCCCGTGATCGGCGGCGAGCCCCATGCCGAACCGGCGGGCGGACAAAAGTCGGGGGTGCGCCAGGGCCAGCCCCGCGGCGGCAAGCCCGGCGCCAAGCCGGCCCAGCCGCGGACCGACCGGCGCGCGGGCGCGCCCAAGCCCGGCGCCCGCGGGCCCAAACCTGCGATCGACGAAGGCGGGAACCGGCGCCCCGCCCGGCGCCCGTCGCGCAAACCCAAGCGCGAACAGGTGGCATGATGCAAGGGCGCCTTCGGGCGCCCTTTTCCTTGTGCCCGCGCGGTGTGCCCTGGCGTTGGCTGGAAAGGGTTTCGTAACCCGGGCGTGTTAGCACAGTCAGCAAGCCCCGGGTGTTGTGTATCAGTATGGCCATCGCGTGCCTGCCGAACGGGGCCGGCAGGATCGTCTTCGAAAATCGGATGCAAGCGCGGTGGCCCCGGTTTCCGGCGGCGGCCTTTGGACCATCTTGCCGCGCCCTGCGGGGCGGGCTATGGCGGCGCCATGGCCAAGCTTTATTTCCACTATTCCACGATGAACGCCGGCAAAAGCACGATACTGCTGCAGGCGGCCCATAACTATCAGGAACGGGGCATGGCGCCCTATCTGGTGACGGCGCGTCTGGATGACCGGGCCGGACAGGGCCGCATCGCAAGCCGCATCGGCATCGGCGCCGAGGCTGATACCTTTGCGCCCACCACCGATCTGTTCACCCAGATCGCCGCCCGGCTGCAGGCTGGCCCCTGCGCCTGTGTCTTCATCGACGAGGCGCAGTTCCTGACACCGGCGCAGGTCTGGCAACTGGCGCGGGTGGTGGATGACCTGAACCTGCCGGTGATGTGCTATGGGCTGCGGGTGGATTTCCGGGGAGAGCTGTTCCCCGGATCGGCCGCGCTGCTGGCGCTGGCCGATGAAATGCGCGAAGTCCGCACGATCTGTCATTGCGGCAAGAAGGCCACGATGGTGGTGCGCAAGGCCGCCGATGGCAGCGTGGCGCGCGATGGCGATCAGGTGCAGATCGGCGGCAATGAGACCTATGTCTCGCTTTGCCGACGGCATTGGCGCGAAGCGGTGGGCGATCGCTGACCGGAGGCGGTGAACGCCTCCGGCGGGGGTATTTGGGCCAAGAAGAAGCCTAAAGCGCGTTGGGCGGCGTGATGCCGTCGCGGAAGGCGCGCAGGTTGGCCACCGCCATCATGCCCATGTCATCGCGCACCTCTTCGGCAGCGGTGCCCAGATGGGGCAGCAGCGTGACATTGTCCAGATCGCGCAGCGCCTGGGGCACTTCGGGTTCGCGTTCATAGACATCCAGTCCCGCCCCGGCGATGCGGCGGGCCTGCAGCGCGGCGATCAGGGCGGCCTCGTCGACCACATCGCCGCGGGCGATGTTGACCAGATGCGCATGGGGTTGCATCGCGCCGATTTCCGCGGCGCCGATCAGATGGCGCGTCGCAGGCCCGCCCGGCACGGCAACGACGACGACATCTGCGCCCATCGCCTCGGCCAGCGGGACCTGGCGCGCGGGCACGCCCGGATCGGCTACGGTGGATCGGTTGTGGAACACCACCTCCATCCCGAACCCGTAGTGACAGCGGCGCGCGATGGCCTTGCCGATGCGACCCATGCCGATGATCCCCACCCGCTTGCCCGAGACATGCAGCCCCAGCATCTGCGTGGGTTGCCAGCCGGTCCACTGGCCGGTGCGCACAAGGCGTTCGCCCTCGGCGGCGCGGCGCGCCGACATCAGGATCAGCGTCATCGCCAGATCAGCGGTGGCATCGGTCACGGCGCCGGGGGTGTTCGACACGATCACCCCCTTGGCGCGCGCGGCCTCGACATCGATATGGTTATAGCCCACGCCGAAATTGGCGATCATCCGCGTCTTTACCGGGCCCGCGAAGGCCTGCGTGCCAAAGGCATCGCCCAGCGTCGGCAGGATCGCATCATAATCGGCCAGCGCCGCCTGCGCCTCGGCCAGGGTCATCGGCTCGGGCCGGTTGCGGAACGTCACGTCGAATTCCGCAGCCAGTGTTTCCTCGACCCGGCGGGTCAGCGCCCGCGTTACCAGAACCTTCATCAGAACAATCTCCCCCCAAGTGGTACATCCTGGCCGGGCGCGATCAGCACGACCTCTCCTTCCGCATCCGGCACGCCCAGCGTCAGCACCTCGGATCGCACGGGGCCGATCTGGCGGGGCGGAAAATTCACCACCGCCAGCACGTGGCGGCCAATCAGTTCATCCAGCGTGTAATGTTTGGTGATCTGGGCCGAGGATTTCCGTTCCCCGAGATCAGGCCCGAAATCGATCCAGAGTTTATAGGCGGGCTTGCGCGCCTCGGGGAAGGGTTCGGCGCGGGTGATCTTGCCCACGCGGATATCGACCTTGGCGAAATCATCATAGGTGATCGTCATTTTCCCAGCTCCCGTCCCCGGTCGGCGGCGGCTTTGACGGCGCGGCGCAGCAGCGCGGGAAAGCCGGTTTCGGGGTCCATCAGAACCGCCAGCGCGGCCGCCGTGGTGCCGCCGGGCGAGGTGACGTTGATGCGCAGCTGTGCGGGGGTGTCGGCGCTGGCCTCGGCCAGGGCGCCGGCGCCGGCCACAGTGGCGCGGGCCAGATGCAGGGCCAGATCGGGGGGCAGGCCCTCGGCCTCACCGGCGCCGGCAAGCGCCTCGATCAGGTGAAAGACATAGGCCGGGCCGGATCCGGATACCGCCGTGACCGCATCCATCTGATGTTCGCCCTCAAGGCGCACAACCTGGCCCACGGCGCGCAAAAGCCCCTCGGCCAGGTCCAGATCGGCGGGGCGGGCGGCGGCATTGCCACAGATCGCGGTGATGCCGCGGCCAATGGCGGCGGGCGTGTTGGGCATGGCGCGCACCAGCGGCGTGGCCGCTCCCAGCACCTGTTCATAGGTGGCCATCGTGGTGCCCGCCGCCACCGTCACGAACAGCGTATCGCCCCCGCCCATCGCGGCCAGTTGCGGCAGCGCGGCCCCCATCATCTGCGGCTTGACCGCGACCAGCACCACCGCCGGTGCGGCGGGCAGATCGCTGTTCAGATGCACGCCGGTCGCCTTCAGCCAATCGGACGGGTTCGGATCGATCACCCAGACCGCGCCGGGCGCAAGCCCACCCTTCAGCCAGCCTTCCAGCATGGCCGACCCCATCTTGCCGCAGCCCAGAAGAACAAGGCCGCGCGTGGAAATATCGGAAAAGTCCATCTTGTCTCCCCTTGGTCGGGGGGAGATTAGGCCCGACCGTAGGCCTCGGCAATGGCGACCTGCATCGCAGCCTCGGGCGTTTCATCGCCCCAGCAGGTCAGCTGGAACGCTGGATAGAACCGCTCGGCCGCAGCCACCGCCGATCCGATCAGCCGGTCGATCTGTTCGGGCCCCGCCCCCTGCCCCCCGGCCAGCACCAAACCATAGCGCCAGACCATCAGCCGCTGTTCGGGCCAGAAGGTGAACGCCCCGGTCCAGACCTGATCATTGGCGCGGTTCAGCAGATCATACAGCGCCGGTTCGCGCCCGGCGGGGGGGTCCATTTCAAATGTCGCGATCAGGCGCAGGGTTTCATCGCGCGCCGACCAGGCCAATGTGATGGAATAGGTCCGCCACTGCCCTTCAACCGACATGGCGATCTGATCGTCGGTGACACGGTCGAAATCCCAAGCGTGATGTTCGGCCAGCGTCTCGACGATATCGATCGGGTGAAGATCGTCAGAGTGAAGATAGTCTTCGCCCAGCGCCATGTCCGATCTCCTGCCTCAAGTTATTGTTGCCACCACAAGGACATGGCAAATTTGCCGTTATTCTTACTAGATATGGTGTCCCCAAAGCCCCCGCCTGTAAAGCGCTTTCTGGGCGATTGCCTGTGGATGGATCAAGAAAGCTGGGGAAAACCCGCGCTTTCAGGCCAGCACAATATCTGGGGGCCAGCCCGGTGGCGCCCTGGCCGCCCCGGACCGATTCGGCAGCGGGTCAGCGCAGCCTAAAGACCAGAGCCCGAAAATTAGGCATATGACCTATCCTTTTGGACAAGTGGACCCGGGGCGCGATCCGTGTCCGACGCAAAATCTTGATCGCGCCAGCGCGGAAACAGTGAATTCGCGGCAAAAACAAGGCGTTTTCTTGACAGAACTTAACCATTCGGTCACGATTTTAGACAGGAGGAAATTGTTGTCATCTAAAGATTTTCAGATGAAACGCCTTCATTTTATCGGCTGCCCCAAGCGCCCCAGTGGCACCGGGTGGCCAACTGTTCCGCATTTGCGGCTTAATTGTGTCAGACGGGTTCAGATTATTTTTCGAGCGCCAAGGGTGTGAGCATGGCTGGTGAAATTGTCAAAATGGGCGCGGTGGACAGGCGCAGGGCGTCCGGTTCCAACAACCGCATCAAACGTATCGTCATCGCCGGCGGTGCCGGCTTCGTGGGCTCGCACCTGTGTGATCGCCTTCATGCCCAGGGGCACCATATCTTGTGTGTCGACAACCTGGAAACCGGGCGGATGTCGAACATCAACCATCTGGTGGGCGATGCGCGGTTCGAATTCCGCCTGCATGACGTGATCAACCCGCTGATCGTCGAGGGCCCCGTTGACGAGATCTACAACCTGGCCTGCGCGGCATCCCCGCCGAAATATCAGATTGATCCGGTGCACACGTTCAAGACCTCGATCCTGGGGGCGCTGAACCTGCTGGATCTGGCCCGCGACAAGGGCGCGCGCATCCTGCAGGCCTCGACCTCCGAGGTGTATGGCGACCCCGAAATCTCGCCCCAGCCCGAAAACTATCGGGGTTCGGTGAACACGGTGGGGCCGCGGTCGTGCTATGATGAAGGCAAGCGCGGCGCCGAGACGCTGTTTCACGACTATAACGACCGCTATGGCGTGGTCACCAAGATCGCGCGCATCTTCAACACCTATGGCCCCCGGATGAACCCCGAGGATGGGCGCGTGGTGTCGAATTTCGTCGTGCAGGCGCTGTCGGGGCGCGACATCACCATCTATGGCACGGGCGAACAGACCCGGTCCTTCTGCTATGTCGATGATCTGGTCACCGGGCTGATCGCCCTGATGGCCAGCCCGGCCGAAATGACCGATCCGGTCAATCTGGGCAATCCGGGCGAATTCACGATGCAGGAACTGGCGCGGATCGTTCTGGACAAGACCCGGTCGAAATCGGCGCTGGTCTACCGCGACCTGCCGGTCGATGACCCCCGCCAGCGCCGCCCCGACATCACCCGCGCCCGCGACCGGCTGGGCTGGGAGCCGACGGTGCCGCTGATGCAGGGGCTGGACCCGACCATCGCCTATTTCGCGGCCGAGTTGCGGCGCAATACCAAAGAGCCGGTGCGCGCATCGTGATCCCTGCCCGAAGACCCGTGCTGGTGACCGGCGGCGCCGGTTTCATCGGCTCGCATACCTGCAAGGCGCTTGCGGCGGCGGGCGCCTTGCCTGTCGTGATCGACAACCTGTCCACCGGCCATGCCGATGCGGTGCGCTGGGGGCCGCTGGTGCGCGCCGATCTGCGCGACCGCGACGCCGTGCTGCAGGTGCTGCGCGACCACCGGATCGAGGCGGTCGTGCATTTCGCCGCCTCGGCCTATGTCGGGGAATCGGTGACCGATCCGGCAAAATATTATGACAACAACCTGGGCGGCATGATCGCGCTGTTGTCGGCGGCACAAGCGGCGGGGGTGGATCAGATCGTCTTTTCGTCCAGCTGCGCGACCTATGGCATCCCGGCGCGGCTGCCGATCGGTGAAGACATGCCGCAGGCGCCGATCAATCCCTATGGCCGCACCAAGCTGGTGTGCGAATGGATGCTGCGCGATCATGGCGTGGCGCACGGCCTGCGTCATGTGGCGCTTCGCTATTTCAACGCAGCCGGGGCCGACCCGGATGGCGAGCTGGGCGAACGCCACAGCCCCGAAACCCACCTGATCCCGCTGGCGTTGATGGCGGCGGCGGGTCGGCGGGACGCGCTGCAGATCTTCGGCACCGATTATCCCACCCCTGACGGCACCTGCATCCGCGACTATATCCACGTCAGCGACCTGGCCCGCGCCCATGTGATGGCGCTGGACCGGCTGGCGGCGGGTGGCTACAGTCTGGCGCTGAACCTGGGCACCGGGCGTGGCCATTCCGTGCGCGAGGTGGTGGCCGCCGTCGAACGCGTTACCGGCCGCCGTGTGCCCGTGGCCGAGGCGCCGCGCCGCCCCGGCGACCCCGCGGAACTGACCGCCGATCCCGCGCGCGCGGCCGCGACGCTGGGCTTTCGGGCCGATCATGTCGATCTGGATGAAATCGTCGCCCATGCCGCGCCCTGGTTTTCAGGGGACGTCTGATGCCTGCGCGCAAGGCCCGGCCCGGCCCGCTGTTTCTGGCCCCGGTGCTGACCGGCAGACGGGCGGCGAAATATTTTGTCCTGGCGCTGATCTGGGCGGTGGCGGCGGGCTTTTTCTGGGGCTGGTGGCTACGCCCCGAGCATGTCATCGGCACCGGGCGTTTCGTCATCCTGACCCTGGCGCTGGCCTGGGTCTATGGCATGCAGCTCTACTTCATGACCGTGTTCCTGATGGCGCAGGTTTCCGTTGCGCCGGACCCGGTTCCCGGGCGCTGGCGTGTGGCGATGATCGTCACCAAGACCCCGTCCGAACCCTTCAGCGTGCTGCGCCCCACGCTTGAAGCGATGCTGGCCCAGGATTACCCGCATGACACCTGGCTGGCCGACGAAGACCCCCAGCCCGAAACCATCGCCTGGTGCGCCGCGCATGGGGTAAAGATTTCGTCGCGCAAGGGGGTGGCCGACTATCACCGCGCCGAATGGCCGCGCCGGACCCGCTGCAAGGAAGGCAACCTGGCCTATTTCTATGACCACTGGGGCTATCGCGATTACGATATCGTCGCCCAGCTGGATGCCGATCACGTCCCCCAGCCCGGCTATCTGCGCGAGGTGCTGCGCCCCTTTGCCGACCCCGGCGTCGGCTATGTCTCGGCCCCGTCGATCTGCTCGGCCAATGCCCGCCAAAGCTGGGCCGCGCGCACGCGCCTTTACGCCGAGGCCGCCTTTCACGGTGTCTTTCAGGCCGGCTATACCGGGGCGCTGGCGCCGATGTGCATCGGGTCACATTACGCGGTGCGCACCAAGGCGCTGCAAGAGGTGGGCGGGCTGGGCCCCGAACTGGCCGAGGATCATTCCACCACCATGCTGATGAATGCCGGCGGCTGGCGCGGGGTCCATGCGATGAACGCGATCGCCTATGGCGACGGGCCGGCCAGCCTGCCCGATCTGGTGACCCAGGAATTCCAGTGGTCGCGCAGCCTGTTGTCGCTGCTGCTGCGCCATACCCCGCGCTATTTGCCGAAACTGCCGTTCCGGCTTCGGTTCCTGTTCGTGCTGTGCCAGCTTTGGTATCCGATCTTCGCGCTGACCATGGCGCTGATGTATGTCTCGCCGATCCTGGCGATCGTCTTTGACATGCGCTTTGCCAATGTCACCTACCCCGCCTTTGTGGGCCATACCCTGCCCGCCGTGACGGCGATGATCGTCTTTGCCTATGCGCTGCGGCGCGACGGGTTCTTCCGGCCCCGCGACGCGCGTGTCATCGCCTGGGAAAAGGCGCTGTTCGTGACGCTGCAATGGCCCTGGGTACTGTGGGGCTGTCTGATGGCGCTGCGCGACCGGATCACCGGGCGCTTCGTCGACTTTCGCATCACCCCCAAGGGCGAGGCCGCGACCGCCCGGCTGCCCTGGAAGGTGCTGATGGTCTATGTCGTGCTGGCCGTGGGCAGCCTTCTTCCGGTGATCCTGGTCGAGGGCGTGACCGAGGCGCGCGGTTTTTATTTGCTATCCGTTTTGAACGCCATGCTATACATTTGTTCTGTGGCGATAATCATCGTCCGGCATTTGCGCGACACGCGCCCGCAGTGGCATCAGGCCCCGGTCGAGGTCGTTGCACAGATAGGGGTTCTGGCGGCGATCGTCTGGCTTGCGGTCGCAGCCTTGACATTGCGCGCAGAGGAAAGCCTTCACGCGCTTGCCATGGGGCTTGAACCGCTGCGTCTGACCAAGGCCGAATTTGTGGCCGCAGGTGCAGGCCGGGGCGCCGCAGGAGAGGTTCGGTTCCGCTTCGCCCCGGGGTGGAACTGACACGTGACGTGACGGGGAAAGGCCAATGAAGGAGGCCCAGATGGCACAGGATTTCATGACGAACCGTGGCGACGGGCGGCTACGTGCCGCGCTGGGCGCCGCACTTATTGCCGCATTCGGCACCTTTGGCGTGGCCGCCCAGGCCGCCCCCCCCGGCACTGTTCCCTATGGCGTCTATGATCCCGACGGGGATTTCGAAAATGACAACGAGGTGGTGATCGAACATCTGTTCCTGCCGTGGGAAGATGTCTACCTGCCCTCGCTGAATGACGCCGATGCCTATGCCAGGGAACGCGACCGCGCCCTGCTGGTGACGCTGGAACCCTGGACCTGGTCGCGCAGCGAACGCAACACCGCGCAATATCTGCGCCGCGGCATCAGCGACGGCAGCTATGACGGCAACATGAAGGCGGTCTGCGACGTGCTGGCCACGCTGGAAAGCCCGGTCACCCTGCGCTGGGGCCACGAGATGGACGATGACAACGGTCAGTTCATCTGGGCCGGCTGGAAACCCGAAGATTACATCGCCGCCTACAAGCGCATGGTCGATATCTGCCGCACCTCGGCGCCGAATATCACGGTGATGTGGTCGCCGCTGGGCGATGATGGGATGCAAGATTACTATCCCGGCGACGACTATGTGGACCTGGTCGGGATTTCGGTATTCGGTCTTCAGGCCTGGGATCAGGCGAAATTCGGCCGTGACCGGAGCTATGAGGAAATCTTCAAGCCCCGCTACGAACGCGCCGCCGCCTATGGCAAGCCGGTCGTGGTGGCCGAACTGGGCTATGTCGGCAAGCGCGAGTATGTCGAGGCCTGGGACAATGAGGTCCGTCAGGCCAAGCCCGAATATCCCTCGCTGGTGGGTGTGGCCTATTTCAACTACCCCGAGGTCTATCCCTGGCCGGAAGGATTCGGCATGCCCGATTGGCGCGTGAAGAATCAGATTCTGGACTAAAACTGATCACGGCGGCAGGCGTGGCGGATTTCCGCCAACCGCCTGCCGCCCACCAAGGCGCTGAAAGCGAACGACATTCGCCCGTATTGCGCCGACATCCCCCCTGCCCTGAAAATTCCCAGATTTGGCCCCGGTTGCGCTGCAAGGCGGTGTGACCGTAAATTGACCCAAATCCCGAGGTGCAGACGCTGCAACACAGGCCCACGGCCCACCCGCAGCCAGCCCACCCATCGAGGCAGGAGTTCGACATGAAAGACCTTTCCTCGCGCGTCCTGCGCGCGCTCTCCCTGATATGCATGGTCAGCCTTGGCACGGCCACCACCGCCGCGGCGCAAAGCACAGCGTCTGAAATCCGGGCGCTGCCTGTGCTGGTGTCCAGTGTCGCGGGCAAGGGATCGGCCAGCTTCGACTGGCGCGCCAAGAAGGGGCCGCAGACCGCAAGCGCCCAAAAGCCACGCGCCCTGACCCGGGTGGTGCATGGCCGCGGGCGCTATGTCTGCTCGCCCGCAGGCTTTGGCCGCAAATCGCAGTGCCACGCCCGCTGACCGCGACACGACCGACCGTGCACGCACACGCGCCCGCCCCCCAGCGGGCGTGTTTTCGTTTCCGCGCCAGCCAGTCCTACACCAGCCAGTCCTACAGGGGCAAAGTCCCCTTACAGAAAACAAAAAAACCGGGACGCAACGCGGCCCGGTCCATGCATCTGGTTACGGCTTGGTGGAGCAGAGGGGGATCGAACCCCTGACCTCGTCATTGCGAACGACGCGCTCTCCCAACTGAGCTACTGCCCCTCACCGTGGGCGGGTGTTTCGCCCAACCGACGCACATTGTCAAGCGACGCCGCAGCGGTTTGCGAAAGAATTTTCACGCCCCCACCCCGCCCCGGCGCCTGCGGGCGCTCAGGCCCGCGCGGGGATCTTGCCCTGTACGAAAGCCACAAGATCCGCCGCAGGCCGCGCGCCTGCCAGACGCGCCACTTCGCGCCCGCGATGGAACAGGATGAAGGCCGGAATGCCCTGGATCGAATAACGGATCGCCGCATCCGGATTCGATTGCGTGTCGATCTTTGCCAACCGAACCCGCGGCGCCAGCATCTGCGCAGCCTTTTGGAACTCGGGCGCCATCGCGCGGCAAGGCCCGCACCAGGGCGCCCAGAAATCCACCAGAAGCGGCAGTTCATCGCTCTTCGCCGCCTTTTCCAGCGTGCGCAGATCCAGCGCCGCGACCTTGCCCGCCACAAGCCCGGCCCCGCAGACCCCGCATTTGGGCGCGGCCCCTAGCCTAGCGGCCGGAACGCGGTTCGCCTGCCCACAGTCCAGACAGGTCAGTTTCACAGTCTCGGCCATCCAAAGCCCCCTAGCATTCATCTTTCCGAATATATCGGTGTCGCAGGCAAGGCCTTCAAGATGCGGCTTCTTCTTGGTCGAAATACTCCCGCCGGAGGCGTCCACGACCGCCGCGGAGGCCTCCGGCGGGAGTGTTTCTGCAAGGAGAAGATCACTCTGCCGCGTAGGCCTCGACCGGCGGGCAGGTGCAGACCAGGTTGCGGTCGCCATAGACGTTGTCGACGCGGCCCACGGGCGGCCAGTATTTGTCGACGCGGAAGGCACCGGGCGGGAAGCAGCCAGCCTCGCGGCTATAGGCGCGGTCCCAATCGGTGACCAGATCCTCGACCGTGTGCGGCGCATGGCGCAGGGGCGAGGCCTCGGCCGTGATCTCGCCCTGTTCCACGGCGCGGATTTCATCGCGGATCGCCAGCATCGCGGTGATGAAACGGTCGATTTCAGCCTTGGTTTCCGACTCCGTCGGCTCGACCATCAGCGTGCCAGAAACGGGCCAGCTCATGGTGGGGGCGTGGAAGCCGTTGTCGATCAGGCGCTTGGCGATGTCATCCACGGTCACGCCCACTTCGGCGAAGGGGCGGGTGTCGAGGATGCATTCATGCGCCACCCGGCCACGGTTGCCCATGAACAGGATCGGATAGGCCGATTTCAGGCGCGCCGCGATATAGTTGGCGTTCAGGATCGCCACGCGGGTCGCCTGGGTCAGCCCCTCGCCGCCCATCATCAGGCAGTAGGCCCAGGAGATCAGCAGGATCGAGGCCGAGCCATAGGGCGCGGCAGACACCGGACCTTCCGCACCGCCCGTTTCCGGGTGGCCCGGCAGGTAGGGCGCCAGATGCGCCTTGACCCCGATCGGGCCCATGCCGGGGCCGCCGCCGCCATGCGGGATAGCGAAGGTCTTGTGCAGATTCAGGTGGCTGACGTCCGAGCCGATCTCACCCGGTTTCACCAGCCCCACCAGCGCGTTCATGTTCGCGCCGTCCAGATAGACCTGGCCGCCGTGTTCATGCGTGATGTCGCAGATGCGGCGGACAGTTTCCTCGAACACGCCGTGGGTCGAGGGGTAGGTGATCATGCATGCCGCCAGGGTGCTGCCCGCCGCCTTGGCCTTCGCCTCAAAATCCTCAAGGTCCACGTCGCCGTTCGGGGCGGATTTCACCACGACGACTTCCATCCCGGCCATATGGGCCGAGGCGGGGTTGGTGCCATGCGCCGAAACCGGGATCAGGCAGATGTTGCGATGCCCCTCGCCGCGCGCGCGGTGATAGGCGGCGATCGTCAAGAGGCCCGCGTATTCGCCCTGCGCGCCGGAATTCGGCTGCATGGAAAAGGCGTCATAGCCGGTGATCTCGCACAGTTTGGCGGTCAGGTCGTCGATCGCCTCTTTGTAGCCCTTTGCCTGATCGGCGGGGGCGAAGGGGTGCAGGCTGCCGAATTCGGGCCAGGTGATCGGCATCATCTCGGCCGCGGCGTTCAGCTTCATCGTGCAGGACCCCAGCGGGATCATCGCCCGGTCCAATGCCAGGTCACGGTCCGAAAGACGGCGCATGTAGCGCATCATTTCTGATTCCGCCCGGTTCATGTGGAACACCGGATGGGTCAGGTAGTCGGATTGACGCAGCAGCGCATCCGGGACGGCCGGCGCCTGCGGTTCCGCTGCGGGGTCGGTGATGCCAAAGGCATCCAGAACCCGTGCGATGACGCCCGCATCGGTCAGCTCATCGACCGAAATCCCGACGCGGTCGCGCCCGACCTTGCGCAGGTTGATGCCGCGGTGCCGGGCGGCGGCCAGAATACCCGCCTGGCCCACGCCGACCTCAACCGTGATGGTGTCAAAGAACGCCTCGGGTTGCACTTTTGCGCCCGCCGCGCGCAGGGCATCGGCCAGTTTCACCGCATGAAAATGCACTTTTTCCGCAATGGCCCGAAGCCCCACCGGGCCGTGGAACACCGCGTAGAATGACGCCATCACCGCCAGCAGCGCCTGCGCCGTGCAGACGTTAGACGTCGCCTTTTCGCGCCGGATATGCTGTTCACGCGTCTGCAGCGACAGGCGATAGGCCTTGTTGCCCTTGGTGTCGATCGACACGCCGACGATCCGGCCCGGCATGGCGCGCTTGAAATCATCCTTGCAGGACATGAAGGCCGCATGCGGCCCGCCATAGCCCATCGGCACGCCAAACCGCTGGGCCGAGCCGACCGCGATATCGGCGCCCATCGCGCCCGGTTCCTTCAGCAGGCACAGCGCCAGCAGATCGGTCGCGACCACCGCCACCGCCTTGGCCGCATGCAGCGCCGCGATCTGGTCGGTAAAGTCGCGCACATGGCCATAGGTGCCCGGATACTGGAAGATCGCGCCGAAAACGGCGGCGGGGTCCAGCGCCTCGGGCGCCGCCACGATCACCTCAATCCCCAGCGGCAGGGCGCGGGTGCGGATCACCTCGATCGTCTGGGGGTGGCAGTTTTCATCAACGAAGAAACCGCGCGCCTTCGATTTGGCAACGCGTTCGGCCATGGCCATCGCCTCGGCCGCGGCTGTCGCCTCATCCAGCAGGCTGGCGTTGGCGATGGGCAGGCCGGTCAGGTCGCTGACCATCGTTTGATAGTTCAACAGCGCCTCCAGCCGGCCCTGCGCGATTTCCGGCTGATACGGCGTGTAGGCCGTATACCACGCCGGGTTTTCCAGGATGTTGCGCTGGATCGCGGGCGGGGTGACGGTGCCGTAGTAGCCCTGCCCGATCAGGCTGGTCATCACGCGGTTCTTTGCCGCCACCGCGCGCATCTTGTCCAGCAGCTCATGTTCGGTCAGCGCCGCCCAGCCCAGGGGCTGCGCCTGGCGGATGGATTTCGGCACCGTTTCATCGATCAGCGCATCGAGGCTTTGCACCCCCACGGCCTTCAGCATCTCGGCCATTTCGGCGGGGCTTGGCCCGATGTGGCGGCGGTTGGCGAAATCGTAGGTGTCGTAGGTCGTGCGGGTGAAAGCCATGATGTCCTCAGCCGATCATCTCTTTGTAGGCAGCTTCATCCATGAAGCCATCCAGCGCCGACAGATCGGCGACCTTCATCTTGAAGAACCAGTTCCCCAGCGGATCTTCGTTCACAAGGCTGGGGGTCTCGGCCAGGGCGTCATTAACCTCGACGATCTCGCCATCCAGCGGGGCCAGGATGTCGGATGCCGCCTTGACCGATTCGATCACGCAGATCTCATCGCCCTTCGACACATCCCCCGCTTCGGGCAGTTCGATGAACACCACATCGCCCAGCGCCTCGGCGGCATGTTCGGTGATCCCCACGACGACCAGATCGCCTTCGACGCGCAGCCATTCATGATCTTCTGTATATTTCATCGGAAACGCTCCTCAGCGCTTGTAGGTGGTGGGTTGGAAGGGCATCGGCACGATGCGGGCAGGCAAACGCTTGCCGCGCACATCGCCATAAACGGTGGTGCCTTCGGGCAGGTCGGCGGGCAGATAGGCCATCGCCATCGGCGCATTGATCGACGGCCCGAACCCGCCCGAGGTCACGCGGCCAATCGGCGCGCCGCCTTCGGGGCCGGCATAAAGATCCACCCCCTCGCGCATCGGCGCGCGGCCTTCGGGGCGCAGGCCCATGCGGCGGCGCGCCGGGCCCTCGGCCAATTCGCGCAAAATACGATCCGCCCCCGGGAACCCGCCCGCGCGCGCGCCGCCCGTCCGGCGGGCCTTCTGGATCGCCCAGGTCAGCGCGCCCTCAACGGGGCTGGTGGTGGTGTCGATGTCATGGCCATACAGGCACAGCCCCGCCTCCAGCCGCAGGCTGTCGCGCGCGCCAAGGCCGATCGGAGCCACCTCATCCATCGCCAGAAGCGCGCGGGCAAAGGCAAGCGTCTGCGCATCGGGGACGGAAATCTCAAACCCATCCTCGCCGGTATAGCCAGACCGCGACACCCAAAGCGTCGCCCCCTGCCAGTCAAAGACGCCCACATCCATGAAGCGCATCGCAGCCACGCCCGGCACCAGGCGCGTCAGCGCGGTTTCCGCCGCGGGGCCCTGCAGCGCCAGAAGCGCGCGGTCGGTGATTTCCTGCACCTCAAGGTCCAGATGCGCGCGCATGTGGGCGATGTCCTGCGCCTTGCAGGCGGCGTTCACCACAACAAAAAGATGATCGCCGCGATTGGCCACCATCAGGTCATCCAGAATGCCCCCCGCCGCATCGGTGAACATCGCATAGCGCTGACGCCCCTCGGCCAGCGACATCAGGTCTACCGGCACCAGCGCCTCCAGCGCCGCCGCGGCATCCGCGGCCTTGCCCGATTGCGCCCGCAGGATCACCTGGCCCATGTGGCTCACATCGAACAGGCCCGCGCCCGCGCGGGTGTGCAGATGTTCCTTCAGCACCCCCATCGGGTATTGCACGGGCATCTCATAGCCCGCGAACGGCACCATTTTCGCGCCCAGTTCCACATGCAGGTCATAAAGACCGGTCCGCAACAGGTCGGTCATGCCGCCCCCCTTTGTCAGCCGGTCCCCCGGCACCGAATCCAGGACAGGCTGCGCCCGCCCAAAACGATGCCCCCTCTGTCCCTACCCTTGCGGGCGCCTGAGATCGTTATCCCTTCGGCGGGCCTTGCAGCCACTCTCCAGAGTCCTTTGCCAGAACGGTCCCTTGCGCCTGAGAGTTTACCGGGGCGGTTGCTCCTTCGGCACCGGATCGGCCAAGCCTGACCACCCGGATTCTCCCGATCCTGACCCTACCTTGCTACCCGAGCACCCCGCCCCCGCGCAAGCGGGGAAATCACGCGCCGCCCAAAACGAAACGGGGCAGGGTCATCCGCCCTGCCCCCTTCGGCTTTGTCCAAATATCCCGGGGTCCGGGGCAGCGCCCCGGTTGCGCCCTCAGCCGCGGGCGCGAACCTTTTGCAAAAGCGGCATCAGATCGGCCATTTCCGGGCCATGCGCCTGCCCCGTCAGCGCCTTGCGCAGCGGCATGAACAGCCCCTTGCCCTTGCGGCCCGTGGCCTCTTTCACCGCCGCCGTCCAGTCCGCCCAGCTTTGCGCGCCATAGGGCGGGGGCGGCAGCATCTGCAGCGCGGTCGCGACAAACTCCGCATCCTCGGCATCGATCACCGGATCGGCGCCTTCCAGCACCAGATCGGCCCAGTGCTGAAGGTCATCCAGCTTGTCGATATTCTTAGATGCCACCGCCCAGAACGCCTCGGCCTGCGCATCGGGAATACCCAGATGGCGGATGCGGTCGGCCACCGCCGTATAGGGCAGTTGCTGGTTGCGCGCGCGCGTCAGCGGGATCAGATCCTCGGCGTCGAATTTGGTCGGTGCCGCGCCGAACTGGCCCAGATCGAACCCTTCGGCCAGCTCATCCAGGCTCATCCGCAGCTCGACCGGCTGGCTGGACCCCAACCGCGCCATCAGGCTCAATAGCGCCTCGGGCGCGATGCCATTGGCGCGCAGATCGCGCAGGCTCAGCGTGCCCAGGCGTTTCGACAATTCCTCACCCTGCGCGCCGGTCAGCAGGCTGTGATGCGCAAAAGCCGGCGGCTTGCCGCCCAGCGCCTCGATGATCTGGATCTGGGTCGCGGTATTGGTCACGTGGTCGGCGCCGCGCACGATATGCGTGACCCCCATCTGGATATCATCGACCGACGAGGCAAAGGTATAAAGGACCTGCCCATCCGCCCGGATCAGCACCGGGTCCGACACAGACCCCGCATCAATGGAAATATCGCCCAGAATCCCGTCGGTCCATTCGATCCGGGTCTGATCCAGCAGGAAGCGCCAATAGCCTTCACGCCCCTCTTCGCGCATCCGCTCTTTTTCCAGGTCGGTCAGCTTCAGCGACGCGCGGTCATAGACCGGCGGGCGGTGCATGTTCAGAAGCTTCTTGCGCTTCAGATCCAGCTCCGTCGGGCTTTCGAAACATTCATACAGCTTGCCCGTCCGGCGCAGGCTTTCGGCCGCCGCCTCATACCGGTCGATCCGGTCCGACTGGCGTTCCACCCGGTCCCAGGTCAGGCCAAGCCATTCCAGGTCTTCCATGATCGCATCTGCATATTCCTGCTTGGACCGTTCCTGATCGGTATCGTCCAGCCGCAGGATGAAGGTGCCGCCCGACTTGCGCGCGATCAGATAGTTGAACAGCGCGGTCCGAAGGTTGCCGACGTGGATATAGCCGGTGGGCGAAGGGGCAAAGCGGGTAACGGTGGTCATGGGTGCAACTCCTGTTCATCCTGCTCTTTCACAGGGCGGGGCTTTTGTCCATATCGGGGCCAGTGCAAGGAGACAGGAATGACCGATTGGCAGGGCCGCGCGGCGCCCGATCTGACCGCGATCGAAACCATGGCCGAGGCCGCGCGCCTGGCCCTGCCGCAGGCCTTTGCCAGCGCCGCCGCGCAGGTCGTGCTGCGGGTCGAAGATTTCGCCCCCGACGCGATCCTGGCCGAGATGGGCATTGATGACCCCTTCGATCTGACCGGCCTTTACGACGGCATCCCCCTGACCCAGAAATCGGTGATGGATCAGCAGGCCGGCCCCGATGTGATCTGGCTGTTCCGCCGCCCGATCCTGGATGAATGGGCCGGGCGCGGGGACGTGGCGCTGGATGCGCTGGTGGCGCATGTCTATGTGCATGAACTCGCCCATCATTTCGGCTGGTCGGATGAGGATATCGCCGCCATCGACCGCTGGTGGGAATGACCCCGGCGCAGGTCGCATCACAGTATTGCCCTTTTTCACCGCCGCCCTACCTCGGCCATATGGCAACAAGAGGGAGGCCCTTATGACCGAACCCACATTCACCCGCCGCAGCGCGCTGCTGGGGGCGGCCGCCGTGCCGCTGGCCGCCGCGATGATCGCCCGCCCGCGCGCGGCCTTGGCCAATGCGCCGATGGCAGGCCCCGCCATCGCCCCCTTCCACCGCGTGACACTGGGCCAGTATGAGGTGACGACCCTGCTGGCCGGCACCCGCATCGTGGAAAAGCCACAGGAAATCTTTGGCCTGAACGCCACGCCCGAGGATTTTGCCGCCGCATCCGCCGCGGCCTTCATCCCGGTTGAGGCTGCGCGCTTCTACTTCACCCCCACGCTGGTCAATACCGGGGCCGAGCTGGTGCTGTTCGACACCGGCAACGATCCCGCCGGTATCACCGCGGCGCTGGCGGCGGCCGGCGTCACCCCCGATCAGATCGACGTGGTGGTGCTCACCCACATGCATGGCGATCACATCGGTGGGCTGTCCGACGGCACCACGCCCACCTTCGCCAATGCCCGCTACGTCACCGGCGCGGTGGAACACAACCACTGGTCCGCCGCCGGCAATGAGGGCTTCGACACCAAGGTCAAGCCGCTGAACGACAAGATGACCTTCGTCGAAAAGGGGGCCGAGGCCGCGCCCGGCATCTCGGCCATCGAGGCCTTCGGCCATACCCCCGGCCACATGGCCTGGCGCATCGAAAGCGAAGGCCAGGGCCTGGTCGTGATCGCGGACGCCGCCAACCACTACGTCTGGTCGCTGGAACAGCCCGACTGGGAGGTGCGCTTTGACATGGACAAGGCCGCCGCCGCCGCCACACGCAAGGAACTGCTAGGGCTGATCGCGGCAGACCGGCTGCCCTTCATCGGCTATCACATGCCCTTCCCCGCGATGGGGTATCTGGAACCGAAGGGCGCGGGCTTCCGCTTCGTCCCGGCCTCCTACCAGCTCAGCCTGTAATGTGGTGGGGCCGTGGGTCTGCCCCACGGCCCCCAACCGCTTGGCGGGCGCGGCAAAAGCTGGCACATTGGCCTGGCCCAAGGACGCCGCGCGATGAAACCGATCCTGACCATCACCCTGAACCCCACGGTCGACCTGTCGATCACCGCCCCGGCGATCACCCCCGACCGCAAGCTGCGCTGTTCGCGTCCCGATACGGACCCCGGCGGCGGCGGTATCAATGTCAGCCGCGCGATCCACGAACTGGGCGGCACCTCGACCGCTTTCGTCGCGGTGGGCGGCCCCACGGGCGACAAGGTGATGCGGCTTCTGGCCGAAATCGGCATCGGCCTGATGCCCTTTCCCGCCCCCGGGGAAACCCGCCAGAGCATGACCGCAACCGATCTGTCCAGCGGCGCGCAATACCGCTTTGTAATGCCCGGCCCCGATTGGACACTGGCCGCGATGAACCGCGCACTGGCCCGCATTGTGCGCGCGGCACCCACGGGGGGGCTGACCGTTCTGTCGGGCAGCATGCCCCCGGGCCTGCCAGACGATTTCCCCGCCCGCCTGGCCGCCCGCACCGCGCGCTGCCGCACAAGCCTGTTTCTCGACACTTCGGGCGCAGCCCTTCAGACCTTGCGCCGCGCCGCAACGCCCCCCGCCGATGTCCTGCGTCTTGACGACCTTGAAGCGCAGCACCTGGCGGGCAGCCGCCTTGATAGCGCGACCGACAGCGCCGATTTCGCCGCATCGCTGGTGCGCGACGGGGTGGCGCGGGCGGTGATCCTGGCGCGCGGGGCCGAAGGCAATGTGATGGCCACCGCCGAAGACCGCTGGTGCGCCACCGCGCCTCAGGTTCCCGTCACCTCACGCGTGGGCGCGGGCGACAGCTTCGTCGCGGGCTTCACCCTGGCAATCGCGCGCGGCGCCCCCCTGCCCGAGGCCCTGCGCCACGGCACCGCCGCCGCCGCCGCCGCGGTGATGACCCCGGCAACAGACCTGTGCCGCGCCCGCGACGTGCGCCGCCTGCTGCCGCAGTGCCGGATTTCCCGCCTCTGACCGCTGCCGCTTCTTCTTGGCCCAAATACTCCGGGGGTAAGGCGCGGCACGCGCCGAGGGGGCAGCGCCCCCTGCCCGCCTCACCAACCGCGCCTCAGCTTGGGTCGCGCCAGCGGTTGACCATCGGATATCGCCGGTCCAGCCAGAAGGCCCGCGTGCTCAGCCGCGGCCCCGGCGCCGACTGATAGCGCTTCCATTCCGAGATATAGACCAGATGTTCGACCCGCTTGACCGTGACGCGGTCAAAGCCCGCCGCAACGATCTCGGCCACCGACTGATCGCGCTCGATCAGACGTTCCAGGATCGCATCCAGCACCTCATAGGGGGGCAGGCTGTCCTGATCCTTCTGATCGGGGCGCAGCTCGGCGCTTGGGGGCTTGTCGATCACGCGCGGCGGAATCACCTCACCCGCGGGGCCCGCCATCCAGGGGCGGTGGTTCGCGTTGCGCCAGCGGCAGGTTTCAAACACGCGGGTTTTATACAGATCCTTCAGGGGATTATACCCCCCCGCCATGTCGCCGTAGATGGTGCAGTAGCCCACCGCCACCTCGGATTTATTGCCCGTGGTCAGCAGCATTTCCCCGAACTTGTTGGAAATCGCCATCAGCATCACCCCGCGCAGGCGCGACTGGATGTTTTCCTCGGTCAGGTCGGGTTTGGTGCCCGCCATCACGCCCGCCAGCGCCTGCGCCACCGCGGCGCGCGGCCCCTCGATCCCCACGCGGTCCAGCCGGCAGCCCAGCCGCTGCGCCACCGCCTCGGCATCCTCAAGCGAATGTTCGGACGTGTATTCCGAGGGCAGCATCACGCAGCGCACGTTCGCGGGCCCCACCGCATCAGCCGCGATCGCCGCCACCAGCGCCGAATCGACGCCACCCGACAGGCCCAGAACCACCTTGGAAAACCCCGATTTGCGCAGGTAATCCGACAGGCCCAGAACCATCGCGCGGTAATCCTGTTCCCAGTCGTCGGGCTGCACCACGCGCGGCCCGGTCAGGCAGCGCCAGCCATCCGCCCCGCGTTCGAAATCGACATGTTCGATCGCCTCATCAAAGGCAGGCAACTGCACCGCCAATTCGCCATGCGGGTTCAGCACGAAACTGGCGCCGTCGAACAACTGATCATCCTGCCCGCCGACCATGTTCAGATAGACCAGCGGCAGCCCGGTTTCGACCACCCGCGCCACGGTCACATTGCGCCGCAGGTCCAGCTTGCCCCGCCGATAGGGCGAGCCGTTCGGGACCAGCAGGATCTCGGCCCCGGTTTCGGCCAGCGTCTCGGCCACATCCTCATGCCAGGCATCTTCGCAGACGGGCGTTCCGATGCGCAGCGGCCCGATCCGGTAGGGCCCGGAAATCGGCCCGGAATCGAACAGGCGCATTTCATCGAACACATCGTCATGCGGCAGGTGGTGTTTCAACATCCTTGCCACCACGCGGCCCTGTTCGATCACCCACCAGGCGTTGTAAAGGCCGCTTGGGTCCGCAAACGGCCCGCCGATCCCCAGCGCGGGGCCATCGACGATCTGGCCCGCCAATTCCGCCATCACCGCCATCGCATCATCGACAAAGGCGGGTTTCCGCACCAGATCCTGGGTCTGATAACCGGTCAGGAACATCTCGGGCAGGGCCACCATATCGGCACCCGCATCACGCCCCGCGCGCCAGGCCGCCAGCGCCTTGGCGGCATTGGCCCGCAAATCCCCCACCGTGGGGTTCAGCTGTGCAAGGGTCAGGCGGAAACGGTCGGCCATGCGATCTTCCTTTCGGTTTGCCCAAAGGGTTTAGCAGATGCGCCGTCAAGGAAAAGCCCGCTGGCGAAAACCCGCCCCCTGCCCTCCGACCCCCGCGCCCGGCGCCTGCCCGGGTGCTTGTCTAAGGGGCCCGCGCGCTTTAGGGTTCGCAGCGCGCCCGGGGTGCGCAAGCGGCGGGCCTGCCTGCCCCCGCCCGCCCCCGCGGGGTGCCAGCTTCTGGGAGAAGGGTCGCAATGCTTCGCAAACAGCTTCACGGCATCGGTCTGGCGGTGGCACTGGCAGGGTTTGCCCCGGCCGCGCTGGCCCAGGACATCGTGACCAAGCAATATGACGACGGCGGCCTCTATGAGGGCACGTTCAAGGACGGCAAGCAGCACGGCCGGGGCAAATACACCCTGCCCTCGGGTTATGAATACGAAGGCGACTGGGTCGCGGGCGAAATCCTGGGCCAGGGCCGGGCGCGTTTTGCCAATGGCTCGGTCTACGAAGGCCAGTTCGTCGCGGGCAAGCCGCAGGGCAAGGGGCGGATCGTCTTTGCCGATGGCGGCACCTATGAGGGCGACTGGGTCGCAGGTGAAATCACCGGCGAGGGCACGGCGCGTTATGCCAACGGATCGACCTATACCGGCGGGTTCAAGGGCGCGTTGCACCACGGCAAGGGCGTTTTGCAAAACCCCGATGGCTACCGCTATGACGGCGATTGGGTGATGGGCACCAAGCAGGGCAAGGGCCGGATCACCTATCCCGACGGCGCGGTCTATGATGGCGACGTTCTGGCGGGCCAGCGCGCGGGTCAGGGCAAGCTGACGATGGCCGACGGGCTGACCTATGAGGGCAGCTGGAAAGAGGGCCAAATGCACGGCCAGGGGCGGCTGGTGCAGGCCAATGGCGACATCTACGAAGGCGCTATGGCCAATGGCCGGCGCGAGGGCAGCGGCAAGGTGACCTATGCCAATGGCGACATCTACGAAGGCGGCTTTGTCGCCGACCGCCGTCAGGGCAAGGGCAGTTTCCGCGGCACCGACGGCTATGTCTATGACGGCGACTGGATGGAAGGCCGGATCGAGGGGATGGGCAAGGTCACCTATCCCGACGGATCGGTCTATGAAGGCGCCTTCCTGAACGATCTGCCGCATGGCAAGGGCCGCATCACCTATCCCGACGGGTCCACCTATGAGGGCGACTGGGCCGCAGGCGTGATCGAGGGGACGGGCATCGCGACCTATGCCAACGGGCTGGTCTATGAGGGCGAATTCCTGGCCGCGCGCAACCACGGCAAGGGCAAGATGACCTATCCCGACGGTTACATCTACGAAGGCGACTGGGCCGATGGCCAGCGCCACGGCCAGGGCCGCGCCACCTATGCCGACGGCACCGTCTACGAAGGCGGCTTTGAAAACGGCCAGCGCGCGGGTCAGGGGCGCATCACCATGGCCGACGGCTTTCGCTATGAAGGCGGCTGGAAGGATGGCGAGATCGATGGGCAGGGCGTCGCCACCTATGCCAATGGCGATGTCTATGAAGGCAGCTTTGTCCGCGGCAAACGCCAGGGCAAGGGCGTGATGCGCTACAAGACCGGCGAGGTCGCCACAGGCACCTGGTCGGAAAACACCCTGACCGAGGAGGCCGCGCCCGAAGATGCCGCACCTGCGGCAGACGCGCAGGCCGGATCAGCGGCAGGCAACTGACCCCGCCGCCGGGCGCTGCGGGGGCCCTACCACTCGACCACCGCGCCGGTATGGTCGCGGAAACTGCCGCTGTCGGCGGGGCCAAGCCCGTCCAGCACGGCCAACAGCCGCGCGGCGCTTTCGGCAGGGGGCAGCTTGTAATGGCCATAGCCCGCGGTGAAGGGCGTATCCACCGTGCCCGGATGCAGGCAGGCCACCACCGCCTGACGGTGCGTGCGCGCCAGTTCCACCGCGCCCGTGCGCATCAGCTGGTTCAACGCGGCCTTGGCGGCGCGGTAGGAATACCACCCCCCCAGCCGGTTATCCCCGATTGAACCGACGCGCGCCGACAGCACCGCAAAGACCGCCCGCCGGTTGCGGGACAACAGCCGCACGGCGTGTTTCAGAACCAGCGCCGGGCCGATCGCATTGACCGCGAATTGCGCCTGCAGCGCGCCGGGGTCCAGCGCCCGGATCGCCTTTTCCGGCACCCCCAGCGCGCCGGTTGCCACAAAGATCAGATCGTAGGGCCCCGCCAACCGGCCCATATGGTCGGCCACGCTGGCTTCGTCCGTCACATCGAACCCGTCGCGATGGCGCGACAGGCCCGTGACCGCCCCCCCGCGCCGCGCCAGTTCCGCCGCCACCGCAGCGCCGATCCCGCCCGTATCCCCGATCACCAAGGCCTTCATGCCCGCCCCCCCGTTTCTGCCACCCGTCGCGGCCTGTTCCGTCTTACGCATCAGGGGCAGATTTGGTCTTTTCTTTTCCGGCACGGCGCATATAGTCGCGACCATGACACGGACCCTGCACATATTCGCAGCTTCGGGCGCGGCCTGCGCCCTGAACCTCCGTGGTCTCCTTCTCCTTAGCAGCCTCTGAGCGTGCCCTTGGGCGCGACCGCTCGGAGGTGACCAGCGCCCAAAGATCACAGCAAAAGATCGCAGCGACGGATCTGCACCAGGAGATTGACATGACCACCACCGATCAACCCCGCGTCCTGATTTTCGACACCACCCTGCGCGATGGCGAACAATCGCCCGGCGCAACGATGACCCATGACGAAAAGCTGGAAATCGCCCAGCTGCTGGATGACATGGGCGTCGACATCATCGAGGCGGGCTTTCCCATCGCCTCGGAAGGCGATTTCGAGGCGGTATCCGCCATTGCCCGCAATGCGAAGAATTCGGTGATCTGCGGCCTGGCGCGCGCGAATTTCGCCGATATTGACCGCTGCTGGGAGGCGGTGAAACATGCCCGCCAGCCGCGCATCCACACCTTCATCGGCACATCGCCGCTGCACCGCGACATCACCGCGCTGAGCCAGGATGAAATGGTCGCCCGCATCCACGACACCGTGACCCATGCGCGCAACCTGTGCGATAACGTGCAGTGGTCGGCGATGGATGCCATCCGCACCGAACGCGACTATCTGTGCCGCGTGGTGGAAACCGCGATCAAGGCCGGCGCCACCACGATCAACATCCCCGACACCGTGGGCTATACCCTGCCAGCGGAAAGCGCCGAGATCATCCGCATGCTGCTGGAACGCGTGCCCGGCGCCGATCAGGTGATCTTTGCCACCCATTGCCACAACGACCTGGGCATGGCGACCGCCAACAGTCTGGCGGCGGTGACGGCCGGGGCGCGCCAGATCGAATGCACGATCAACGGCCTGGGCGAACGGGCGGGCAACACCGCGCTGGAAGAGGTGGTGATGGCGATCAAGGTCCGCCGCGACCTGCTGCCCTATCGCACCGGTATCGACACGACGAAGATCATGAACCTGTCGCGCCGCGTCAGCCAGGTTTCGGGCTTTCCGGTGCAGTTCAACAAGGCCATCGTCGGCAAGAACGCCTTCTTGCATGAATCGGGCATCCACCAGGATGGCGTGCTGAAGAACGTCGAAACCTTTGAAATCATGCGCCCCGCCGATATCGGGTTGAACGAAACCAACATCGCCATGGGCAAGCATTCGGGTCGCGCCGCGCTGCGCGCCAAGCTGGCCGATCTGGGCTTTGAGATGGGCGAGAACCAGCTGAAGGACGTCTTTGTCCGGTTCAAGGCGCTGGCTGACCGCAAGAAGGAAATCTACGACGAGGATCTGGTCGCGCTGATGGCCGATCAGGCGGCCAATACCGACACCGATTACCTGCAGGTCAAATGGCTGCGCGTCATCTGCGGGTCGGACGGGCAGAGCGCGGATCTGAAGATGCTGGTGGATGGCGCGGAAAAGACCGCCTCGACCACCGGGGACGGGCCGGTGGATGCCGTGTTCAACGCGGTCAGGGCGATCTATCCGACCAAGGCGCAGCTGAAGCTGTATCAGGTGCATGCGGTCACCGAAGGCACCGATGCGCAGGCCACCGTCAGCGTGCGGCTGGAGGAAGACGGCCGGATCGTCACCGGATCGGCCGCGGATACCGACACGATCCTGGCCAGCGTCAAGGCCTATGTCGGCGCGCTGAACCGGCTGCGCGTGCGCAGCCAGAAAACGGCGCCGGATGCGGATGTGAAATCCGTCAGCTATCATCTGTGAGGGCGAAAGGGGGGCTGTCTGCCCCCCTCTTGGCGCAGAGCGCCAATTCACCCCCCGAGGATATTTTCGCAAATCCGAAGACAAGGCCGCGTCCGGGCACGGGCGCGGTCGATTCGCTTGCGCGAAGCGCGGTCAGCAGAGCGCGGTTTGGCGTGATCTGCGCGCGGATTTGTGAGATGTTCGATAAGTGCAAGTTCGGGCTGAATTTCAGCCCTCAGCAACGCCAGAAAATCGTATTAAGAATGGCGGGGCGTTCCGCCCCGGCGGAATGTCGCCCCCTGCTGCAGCGGGGTATGGGAATCCGCTTCCGCAATCCGCGCGCTTTGCCTATACGGGCCGGGCAGGTTTGCGCGGCGCGGCGCGAGTCGGCGTCCAGCAGACAATCGGGGTGGGACACAGATGGCGGGACTTGGCGGTATCTTTTCGTCGGACATGGCGATCGACCTTGGGACGGCGAACACGCTTGTCTATGTGAAGGGGCGCGGGATCATCCTGAACGAACCTTCGGTCGTGGCCTATCACGTCAAGGACGGCAAAAAGCAGGTTCTGGCGGTGGGTGAGGATGCCAAGCTGATGCTGGGCCGCACCCCGGGCAGCATTGAGGCGATCCGGCCGATGCGCGATGGCGTCATTGCCGATTTCGACAGCGCCGAACAGATGATCAAGCATTTCATCCGCAAGGTGCACAAGCGCACGACGTTTTCGAAGCCGAAGGTGATCGTCTGCGTGCCCCATGGCGCGACGCCGGTGGAAAAGCGGGCGATCCGGCAGTCGGTGATCTCGGCGGGGGCGCGGCGCGCAGGGCTGATCGCGGAACCGATCGCGGCCGCCATCGGCGCGGGTATGCCAATCACCGACCCCACCGGAAGCATGGTGGTGGATATCGGCGGAGGCACCACCGAGGTGGCGGTGCTGAGCTTGGGTGACATCGTCTATGCGCGGTCAGTCCGGGTGGGCGGCGACCGCATGGATGAGGCGATCATTTCCTATCTGCGCCGCAACCAGAACCTTCTGGTGGGCGAAGCCACCGCCGAGCGGATCAAGACCACGATCGGCACCGCGCGGATGCCCGATGACGGGCGCGGCGCATCCATTCTGGTGCGCGGGCGCGACCTGCTGAACGGCGTTCCGAAGGAAACCGAGATCAACCAGGCCCAGGTGGCCGAAGCCCTGGCCGAGCCGGTGCAGCAAATCTGCGATGCGGTGATGCAGGCGCTGGAAGCGACCCCGCCGGATCTGGCCGCCGACATCGTTGACCGCGGCGTGATGCTGACGGGGGGCGGGGCGCTGCTGGGCGATCTGGACCTGAGCCTGCGCGAGCAGACCGGGCTTTCGATCTCGATCGCGGATCAGTCGCTGAACTGCGTGGCGCTTGGCACCGGCAAGGCGCTGGAATATGAAAAGCAACTTCGCCACGTGATCGATTACGACAGCTGAGCGCCGCCGGCCCTGACACGAGGACGCCTTGGCCAGACACCGCGACGATCAGGATTATGCAGGACCGCTGCGCCGCATTCTTATTGCGGTGCTGGTTCTGATCCTGTCCGCGACCTTCCTGATCTGGCGCATCGACAGCCCGCGCGTGGAACGGTTCCGCGCGGCCTTCATCGACCGCTTTGTGCCGACCTTCGACTGGGCGATGGTGCCGGTGACCCATGTGCTGGGCATGGTCGAGGGGTTTCAGTCCTATGCCCGGATCTACCAGCAGAACCAGGAACTGCGGCGTGAATTGCAGCAGATGAAGGCCTGGAAAGAGGCCGCCGTGCAGCTGGAACAGCAAAATGCCAAGCTGCTGGCGCAGAACCAGGTGCGGCTGGACCCCAAGCTGACCAGCGTGTCGGGCGTGGTGCTGGCCGATTCGGGCAGCCCGTTCCGGCAATCGGTGCTGCTGAACGTGGGGTTGCGCGACGGCATTGTGGACGGCTGGGCGACGATGGACGGGCTGGGCCTGGTGGGGCGCATTTCGGGGGTGGGACGCGCGACCAGCCGGGTGATCCTGCTGACCGATCCGTCCAGCCGGATTCCGGTGACGATTCAGCCCTCGGGGCAAAAGGCGATCCTGGCCGGGGACAATTCGGGCCTGCCGCTGGTGGATTTCATCGAAAGCCCCGAACAGGTGCGCCCGGGCGACCGGGTGATTTCATCGGGCGATGGCGGGGTGTTTCCGGCGGGGCTTTTGGTGGGGCAGGTGCTGCAGGGCCCCGACCGGCGGCTACGGGTGCGCCTTGCCGCCGATTATGAGCGGCTGGATTTCCTGCGCGTGCTGCGCAGCCACCCGGCCGAACAGCTGCGCGATGCGGGCCCGCTGATCCCGCCTGCGCCCGCCGCCGGGGCCGATGCCGGGGCCGCGCAGGATGACGCCGCCGGGGATGGTCGCGGCGATGGTTGATCCGCTGACCACCCGCCGCCTTGTGCATCGCGCCCTGTTTCTGGCGATCGCCGCGGTGATCCTGTTCCTGCGCCTGCTGCCCCTGTCGCCGGGCACCGGCGGTTTGCCCGGCCCCGACATCTTTCTGGCGCTGACGCTTGCCTGGGTGCTGCGCAGGCCCGATTATGTTCCGGCGGCTTTGATCGTGGCGGTCATTTTGCTGGAGGATCTGATGTTCATGCGCCCGCCGGGGCTTTGGTCGCTGATGGTGCTGCTGGGAACCGAATTCCTGCGCCGGCGCGAACAGGCCCTGCGCGATCTGCCCTTCATGCTGGAATGGCTGGTGATCGGCGGGGTGCTGGCGGCGATGTTCCTGGGCAACCGTGCGGTTCTGGCGCTGGTGATGGTGCCGCAGCCGGGGCTGGGGCAGGATCTGCTGCGGCTTCTGGCCACGCTGGCGGCCTATCCGGTCGTGGTGGCGGCCTCGCGGCTGGCCTTTGGCCTGCGTCGCGCCGCCCCCGGCGAGGTCGATGCCTTGGGGCACAGGCTATGAGACGTTCGGCCCGCAAGGCGCAGGAAAGCAGCCGCCAGATCACCCGGCGCGGGTTGATGCTGGGCGCGGCGCAGGCGGCGATGGTCGCCGTGCTTGGCCTGCGGATGCGCAAGATGCAGCTGGAACAGGCCGAGGAATTCCGTCTGCTGGCCGATGGCAATTCCGTCAAGATCCGGCTGATCCCGCCGGCGCGCGGGCTGATCCATGACCGCAACGGCGTGTTGATCGCGGGCAACGAACAGAACTATCGCGTGACCATCACGCGCGAGGATGCCGGCGATGTGGACACAGTGATCGCCGATCTGCGCCGCCTGATCCCGCTGTCGGATGACCAGACTGCCGAATTGCTGGAGGAAATCCGCCGCCGCGCGCCCACCGCCCCCGTGACCATCGCCGACCGGCTGAGCTGGGAGGAGTTTTCCCGCATCGCCGTCAACGCCCCTGCCCTGCCCGGCATCACCCCCGATGTGGGCCTGTCGCGCGCCTATCCGCAGGGGCCCGACTTTGCCCATGTCGTGGGTTATGTCGGCCCGGTGTCCGATTACGACCTGGGCCAGATCGAAAACCCCGACCCGCTGCTGCACATTCCGAAATTTCAGCTGGGCAAGCTGGGCATCGAGGCCAAGTTCGAAGATCAGCTGCGCGGTCGCGCCGGCCAGCGCCGGGTTGAGGTCAATTCCGCCGGGCGCGAGATGCGCGAACTGGGCCGCCAAATGGGCGAGCCGGGCGTGAACCTGCAACTGACGCTGGATTACCGGCTGCAGAATTATGCCGCCGCCCGGATGGGCGAGGAAAGCGCCGCCGCGGTGGTGATGGATGTGCAGACCGGCGATCTGCTGGCGATCAGTTCCTCGCCCGCTTTCGACCCCAACCTGTTCGTGCGCGGCATATCGGGGCCCGATTATCGCGCCCTGATGGAAAACGATCACCGCCCGCTGGCCGACAAGACGGTTCAGGGCCTGTACCCGCCCGGATCGACCTACAAGATGGTGACAGCGCTGGCCGCGCTGGAGGCGGGCGTGATCAAACCCGGCGAAACCGTCTATTGCCCCGGCCACCTGGAGGTCAGCGGCCGGCGTTTCCACTGCTGGAAACGCGCGGGCCACGGTCGGATGGACCTGATCCAGAGCCTCGAACAATCCTGCGACGTCTATTACTATGACATTGCCCAACGCGTCGGCATCGACAAGATTTCCGAAATGGCGCGGCGGCTGGGCGTGGCGGTGCGCCATGACCTGCCGATGTCTGCCGTGGCCGAAGGGCTGGCGCCCACCCGTGCCTGGAAACAGGACCGCTATGGCCAGGCCTGGCGCGTGGGCGACACGATCAACGCCTCGATCGGGCAGGGCTATGTGCTGACCTCGCCGCTGCACCTGGCGGTGATGACGGCGCGCATCGCCACCGGCAAGGCCGTGGTGCCGCGGCTGGTGCGGTCGATAGACGGGGTCGAGGTGGCGCTCCCCGACGCCCCCGATCTGGACCTGCAGCCTGGGTTCCTGGACCTGATGCGCCGCGGCATGTCGGCGGTGGTCAATTCGCGCCGCGGCACCGCGAACGGGTCGCGCATCGTGGCGGCGGAATGGACGATGGCGGGCAAGACCGGCACCAGCCAGGTGCGCAACATCACCGCCGCCGAACGCGCGCGCGGCGTGATCAGCAACGACCAGCTGCCCTGGAACCGGCGCGACCACGGCCTGTTCGTGGGCTATGCGCCCTATGACAACCCGCGCTATGCGATCAGCCTTGTGGTCGAACATGGCGGCGGCGGGTCCAGCGCGGCCGCCCCCGTTGCCCGCGACATCCTGCTGTTCGCGCTGCATGGCGGGGTGCCACCGCTGGCCGCCTATCCCGAAAGCCAGCGCGGGCGCATCAAGACCCTGCAGGACAGCCTGCAGCTGATCGACCCCGACACCCTGTCCGGCGGAAGGTCGCGCGCATGAGCTATCTTGAGGCCAACCTGAAAACCGTACCCACCGGGCTGCGCAAGGTTCTGTATCTGAACTGGCCGGTGATCATCCTGCTGACGGCGGTGGCCTGCACCGGCTTTCTGATGCTGTATTCCGTCGCGGGCGGCAATCTGCAGACCTGGGCGGAACCGCAGATGAAGCGCTTCGGGCTGGGCATGGTGGCGATGCTGGTGGTGGCCTTCGTGCCGATCTGGTTCTGGCGCAATGTCTCGGCACTGGTCTATGTCGTGGCGCTGCTGCTTTTGGTCGCGGTGGAACTGTTCGGCGACATCGGCATGGGCGCCCAGCGCTGGCTGGAAATCGGCCCCTTCCGCCTGCAACCCTCGGAACTGATGAAGGTCGCGCTGGTGATGATGCTGGCGGCCTATTACGACTGGCTCGACGTGTCGCGCACATCCAGGCCGCTGTGGGTAGCCATTCCGGTGGCGCTGATCCTGCTGCCCACGGCGCTGGTGTTGAAACAGCCCGACCTTGGCACCTCGATCATGCTGATCCTGGGCGGGGGGATCGTGATGTTCGTGGCCGGCGTCAGCCTGTGGTATTTCGCCACCGTGCTTGCGGCGGGCGCGGGGCTGATCTTTTCGGTGCTGCAAAGCCGCGGCACGCCCTGGCAGCTGTTGCACGACTATCAGTTCCGCCGCATCGACACCTTCCTTGACCCCGGATCCGACCCGCTGGGCGCGGGCTACAACATCATGCAGGCGCAGATCGCGCTGGGATCGGGCGGCTGGGCGGGCCGGGGCTTCATGCAGGGTACCCAAAGCCGGCTGAACTTTCTGCCCGAAAAGCACACCGATTTCATCTTCACCACCCTGGCCGAGGAATTCGGCTTTGTCGGGGCCTTTTCGCTGCTGATGCTTTACGCGCTGATCCTGGCGTTCTGCATCCTGTCGGCGCTGTCCAACCGTGACCGCTATTCGGCAATCGTCACCCTGGGTATCGGCGGCACGCTGTTCGTCTTTGTCACCGTCAACATGGCGATGGTGATGGGGCTGATCCCGGTCGTGGGCGCGCCGCTGCCTCTTGTGTCCTATGGCGGAACCGCGATGATGATCCTGCTGATGGCCTTCGGCGTCGTGCAAAGTGCCCATGTCCACCGCCCCCGCTGAAAGGATCGACATGCCCAATGTTCGCTTCGCCGCCCCCGACCGGCTGTGGCCCACCTATGAACCCGCCCTTGCCAAGGCCTTCGCCGAGGCCGGTCTGCACGCGCGGATCGTCGGACCCGAGGCCGATCCCGCGCAGGTGGATTACCTGATCTATGCCCCCGGCGGCCCCGTGACCGACTTTACCCCCTTCACGCGGGCCAAGGCGGTGCTGAGCCTCTGGGCCGGGGTGGAACGCATCGTCGGCAACCCGACCCTGACCCAGCCGCTGTGCCGCATGGTCGATACGGGCCTGCGCGAGGGGATGGTGGAATGGGTCACCGGCCATGTCCTGCGCGCCCATCTGGGCCTGGATCACTGGCTGGCCTGCCAGGACGGGGTCTGGCGCAATGCCGAAACCCCGCCGCTTGCGCGCGATCGCAATGTGGTGGTTCTGGGCCTGGGTGAACTGGGCGGGGCCTGCGCGCAGATGCTGGGCAGCCTGAACTTTCGCGTGACAGGCTGGAGCCGCACGCCAAAGACCCTGCCCGGCATTGACTGCCTTTGCGGTCCCACAGGGCTGCACACGGCCCTGTCACGGGCGGAAATCCTGGTCACCGTATTGCCCGACACGCCCGACACCAAAAACCTGATCAACGCCACCGCGCTGGGGGCGATGCCAAAGGGGGCGGTGATCCTGAACCCCGGCCGGGGCACGCTGATCGACGACGCGGCGCTGCTGGCAGCCCTGGATACCGGCCAGATCGCGCAGGCGACGCTTGATGTCTTCAGAACCGAACCGCTGCCCGCCGATCACCCCTATTGGACCCATCCCCGCGTCACGGTCACCCCACATATCGCGGCCGAGACGCGCCCGGCCTCGGCCGCGCGGGTCATTGCCGAAAACATCCGCCGCGGCGAGGCGGCAGAGCCATTCCTGTTCCGCGTCGACCGGACCCGGGGCTACTGATCCCCTCTTCGGCTTTGTAAAAATATCCTGCGGGGGTTCGGGGGTGCAAAACCCCCGGCCTTGCCGTTTGCGGCCCGGCTGGGGGCGCTGCCCCCAGACCCCCGGGATATTTAGGCAAAGCCGAAGGGGCAGGCGTCAGCGCAGGATCGGCGGCTTTGCGGGATCCATGCCGGGGGCGGTGGGTTTCAGTTCCTGCACCTCTTCGGGTTCCGGCTCGGGCAGGTGCAGCACAAGGGCCTGCGCCAGCAGCGCCTCGGCCGCGGGATCGCCAGGCGCCAGGAAGGTGACATCCAGCTCGCCCGCCTCCAGCCCGGAAAAAGCCAGCGCCTCGGCCATGGCCTTGGCGATCCCGGGCTGCGCGGCGGCGGGCGCACCAAGGAAGGCCAGCACATGGCCGCGCCGGCCATCGTCATAGGTGACGCCAACTAGAAGGGCATGGCTGGCAAGACCTGCGAGTTGTTCGAACTTGGCCTCGAAGGCCGGCAGTAGCGCACCCAGCACCCCGGGCGGCAGGGCGGGCGCATGGAAGGCTGCGGGGCGCCCCGCGGCGGCCTGTGGCGCATGGGTCAGCGTATCGGTCAGCCAATCCAGCGCCTCGGGCGGCAACAGCATAGCCGAGGTTGCGACGCCCAGGTTGATGCCCAGACCAACCCCTTCGCCCGCCAGATATTGCGCGATGACCCGGCCCGGCAGCGCCGCATAGGGGGCGGGCGCGCCGGTGAAGGCGGTCAGGCGTTCTTCCAGATCGAAGGCCAGAACGAAATCCCCGTCTTCGGTTTCAAAGACCTGCGGGGTGATGGTGTCATCCTCGGGTTCATGTTCCAGCAGCACGAACAGCTCGGCATCGGCCAGCCGGTCATAGACGGCCAGTCGCGCCCGGTCATCCTGGGGGGCGGCCTCCATCGCGGCATGGGCGCGGTCAAAGGGTGTCATTGCAGAACCTCCTGCACGCGGGTGCGAAGGGCGGGGACCAGATCCGCCTCGAACCACGGGTTGCGTTTCAGCCATCCCGTATTGCGCCAGGACGGATGGGGCAAGGGAAAGACGCGCGGGGCGTGATCTTGCCACGCCGCCACCGTGTCGGTCACCCGGCCCGCGCCCAGGTGCCAGCGTTGCGCGGCCCCGCCCACCAGCACGATCAGATCCGGCGCACCGATCGCCGCCATGACCTGATCGCGCCAGGTGCGTGCGCAGATCGCGGGCGGGGGAAGATCGGCGCCCTTCGCATTATAGCCCGGAAAGCAGAAGGCCATCGGTGCAATCGCCACCCGGTCACGGTCATAGAAGGTGGCTGCGTCCAGCCCCATCCAGTGGCGCAGCCGGTCGCCCGAGGGGTCGGTGAAGGGCCGCCCCGAGGCATGCACCCGCGCGCCCGGCGCCTGCCCCGCAATCAGCACCCGCGCCCCCCGGCAGAACCAGACCACCGGGCGCGGTTCATGCGCGGTGGCCGTTGCGGCAAAGCGTGCCGCGCATAACCGGCAGGCGGCGATCCGGTCGGCGATGGGGGGCACATCTGTCATGGTTTTCGTTTCGAATTTTGAGACAAAACCTGTCCGTTCGTATACATCATTCCCCTTAGGACATAATGCTGCCCGATTGATCCGGCAGGGGGCTTTCTTAACGCCTTGCCCGCACAATGCGGTGAACCGGCAGCAGGCACAGCACGAGGACGGAGCCCCGGGCGAATGCTCGAATTCGACAATGTCAGCAAGTCCTTCTGGACGGGTCAGCGCCGCAAGGTCATTCTGGACCGTGCCTCGTTCCGGGTGGAACTGGGCAACAGCCTGGGGATTCTGGCGCCCAATGGCACCGGCAAGACCACGATCATCAACATGATGGCCGGGCTGGAAAAACCCGATGAGGGGCAGATCCGCAAGACCTGCCGGGTGTCCTTTCCGCTGGGGTTCATGGGCGGGGTGATGGGCAAGCACACCGCGCGCGAAAACGCGCGGTTCATCGCGCGGCTATACGGGCTTGATCCCGACTATGTCGAGGCCTTCTGCCGCTGGGTCTGCGGGCTGGAGGAATATTTCGACATGCCCGTCGGCACCTTCAGCGATGGCATGCGATCGCGGTTCACCTTTTCGCTGCTGCTGGCGCTGGAATTCGACATCTACCTGATCGATGAGGGGATGCCCGCGTCCACGGATGTGGAATTCAACCGCAAGGCCGGCTCGATCCTGCGGGACCGGCTGAAGGATGCGACCGTTGTCGTCGTGTCGCACCAGCCGCAGACGCTTGAAAAATTCTGTCGCTCGGCCGCGGTGTTGCGCGACGGGCAGTTGTACATGTTCGATACCCTGGAAGAAGCGAAGCGGATGTATGAGTACGCCTAAGGTGAAGAAGTATCGTATCCGGCGCGGCAGCGATGCGCCCGCCGCCGCCCGCCCGCCCGCAGGCGATGCCGGTTCAGGGGACGAATCGCTTTTCAACACCCAGGACGACGGCTTTGGCGAGGGCCGCTTTGCCACAGCCGCAACCGGAACGGTGACCCCGGCGCAGGACCTGGCGTCAGATGCGGAACTGGCGCAGATCCGGGCCGAGGGGCTGACGGGGCGGCAGCTGCGGCTGGCGCGGCGGGTGGCGCAGAAACATGGGCTGGCCGCGACATCCGATCTGGATGCGGTGCGGCTGTTGCGGCGCAAGGGGATCGACCCGTTCGACCGGGCGCAGCTGTTGCGCATCATCGGAGACGGCGACCCCGATGAGGCCGAGGCCGCCGCCGAGATCGAAGCGCAGGGCGCGGAAAGGTCGCCCAACGCCAGGGCCGGCGAACCGGTGGCCAAATCGCTGGCGCGTCTGGCGGGCCAGGGGGCAAAGGCCCAGGACAAGCTGCCCCAGACGGTGCGGCCGGGGGCAAACATGCCCAGCCGCGAGGTGCTGGACGAAGGCACGCGCGCGCGCGAAATCATCCGCATCCAGCGCGACATCGCGCGCCGGCGCCGCCGCCGGCTGGCGATGCTGATGGCGCGGCTGACCTTCTTCGTGTTCCTGCCCACCCTGCTGGCCGGGCTTTACTATTTCATCTGGGCGACACCGCTTTACGCCACCAAGACGGAATTCGTGATCCAGAAGGCCGATGGCGCGGGGGGCGGCCTGGGCGGGCTGTTTTCGGGCACGCAGCTGGCCACCAGCCAGGACAGCATCACGGTGCAAAGCTTCCTGCAGTCGCGCGATGCGATGATGCGGCTGGATGGCGATCTGGGGTTCAAGGCGCATTTCTCTCAGGACGGCATCGACCCATTGCTGCGCCTGCCGTCCGATGCCACCAACGAACGCGCCTACAAGCTCTATCGCGACATGGTGCTGATCGGCTATGACCCGACCGAAGGCATCGTCCGGATGGAGGTGATCGCCGCCGACCCCGACCTGTCGCGCCGCTTTTCCGAGGCGCTGATCGACTATGCCGAGGAACAGGTCGACAGCCTGACCGCGCGGCTGCGCGGTGACCAGATGAAAGGCGCGCGCGACAGCTATGCCGATGCCGAACAGAAGGTTCTGGATGCCCAGGCCCGGGTGTTGACGCTGCAGGAACAGCTGGGCGTTCTGGACCCGGCGACCGAAACCTCGGTGGTGATGACGCAGATCGGCACGTTTGAAACCCAGCTGCGCCAGAAGCGGCTGGAATTGCAGCAATTGACAGACAACCCGCGCCCCAACAGCGCCCGCGTGGCAGGGGTGCAGGGCGACATCGCCCGCCTGGAGGCGATGATCGCCGAATTGCGCGCCAGCCTGACCCAGGCCAATGGATCAGGCGCCTCGCTGGCCTCCGTCTCGGGGCAGCTGCGCATCGCCGAGGCCGATCTGCTGACGCGCCAGCAGATGCTGTCCGCCGCCGCCCAGCAACTGGAAACCGCCCGGGTCGAGGCCAACAAACAGGTCCGCTACCTGGAAATGGGCGTGCGCCCGGTCGCGCCGGATGAACCCACCTACCCACGCGCTTTTGAAAACACGCTGCTGGCCTTCCTGATCTTTTCCGGTATCTACCTGATGTTGTCCTTGACCGTCTCGATCCTGCGCGAACAGGTCTCGCACTGAAGCAACCGGAGAGGTGCCATGAAAGATGTCCAGATCGGCGGGCTGACCGTCAGCAATGACCGGCCACTGACCGTGATCGCCGGCCCCTGCCAGCTGGAAAGCGAAGATCACGCGCTGATGATCGCCACCCGCATGGCAAAGGCCTGTGCGGATGCGGGCGCGCAGTTCATCTTCAAGGCCAGCTATGACAAGGCCAACCGGACCTCGCTGTCCGGGCGCCGCGGGCTTGGAATCGAGGCGGGGCTGAAGATCCTCGACCGCGTGCGCCAGACGCTGGGCTGCCCGGTGCTGACCGATATCCACGATGTCGAACAGGCCCGCATCGCGGGGGCCGTCGTCGATGTGATCCAGATCCCCGCCTTCCTGTGCCGTCAGACCGATCTGCTGATTGCCGCTGGCGAAACCGGCGCGGTGGTCAACATCAAGAAGGGCCAGTTCCTGGCGCCCTGGGATATGCCCAATGTCGTGGACAAGGTCGCCTCAACCGGCAATCAGCGGATCATGCTGACCGAACGGGGCACGTCCTTTGGCTACAACACGCTGGTGGCCGACATGCGGTCGCTGCCGACGATGGCGAAAACCGGCTATCCGGTGATCATGGACGCCACCCATTCGGTGCAGCAGCCCGGCGGCCTGGGCGGGGCTTCGGGCGGTCAGCGGGAATTTGCCCCGGTGATGGCGCGCGCCGCCGTCAGCCTGGGCATCGCCGGCGTCTTCATCGAAACGCATGAGGCCCCTGATACCGCGCCTTCGGACGGGCCGAACATGATCCCGCTCGATCAGATGCCCCGGCTGGTGGAAACCCTGATGGCATTTGACCGGCTGGCCAAGGCCGATCCGATCCGCCTGTAACCCGGCGCGCTGCTTCTTCTTGGTCGAAATACTCTCGGGGGTGAACTGGCCGCAGGCCAGGAGGGGGCCGAAGGCCCCCTGCCCGCTCAGACCCTGAACCTTCAGGCGACCTGCCCTGCCGCCCAGCCCGATGACCAGGCCCATTGGAAATTGTATCCGCCAAGCCAACCGGTCACATCCACGACCTCGCCAATGAAGAACAGGCCCGGCTGCGTGCGCGCGGCCATGGTCTTGGCATCCAGCGCCCCGGTCGCGACCCCGCCCAGCGTCACCTCGGCGGTGCGATAGCCCTCCGAGCCGACAGGCCGGACCTGCCAGCCATGCACCGCCTGCCCCAGCCCCGCCAGCGCCTTGTTGCCCAGATCGGCCAGCCGCCCCGACAGCCCCGCCTCGGCCACCAGAAACTGGGCCAGCCGGTCTGGCATCAGCCGCGCCAGCGCGTTGTGGATGGCAATCCGCCCCGCCTCGGCGCGCATCGCCGCCAGGTCCGCCGCGATATCGCGCCCCGGCATCAGGTCGATCGTGATCGCATCCCCCTCACGCCAGTAAGACGATATCTGCAAGATCGCCGGCCCCGAAAGCCCGCGATGGGTGAACAGCACCGCCTCGTCAAAACTCGTCCGGCCGTGGCGCACCCGCGCGGGCAGCCCCACCCCGGCCAGTGCCACGGTCTGACCCAGCACCTGCTCGGCCAGGGTCAGCGGCACCAACGCGGCGCGCGTTTCCGTCACCGGCAACCCGAAGCTTTCGGCGATGCGATAACCAATTCCGGTCGCCCCCATCTTCGGGATCGACTTGCCCCCCGTTGCGACGATGACCGATTCCGACGCGACCGACCCGGCGCTTGTCTGGGTGACAAAACCCGGGCCCGCGCGCGCGACCGACTCGATCGCGACCCCAAGGCGCAGATCCCCGCCCCCCGTGCGCAGATCATCGGTCAGCATGGACACGATCTGTGTGGCCTTGCCGTCACAGAACAGCTGCCCCAGGGTCTTTTCGTGCCAGGCGATGCCAGCCCGATCGACGCGGGCGATGAAATCGGTCGGCGTGAACCGTGACAGCGCCGACAGCGCGAACCGCGGATTTTCCGACAGGAAGCGCTCGCGCGCATTGGCAGGCGTCAGGTCACGGTTGGTGAAATTGCACCGCCCCCCGCCCGAAATGCGGATTTTTTCCCCCGGCGCCCGGGCATGATCCAGCACCAGCACACGCCGCCCGCGCCGCGCCGCCTCGGCGCCCGCGAACAGCCCGGCCGCACCGGCCCCCAGAATGACGACATCGAAGCGTTCCATGCCGCCCCTTAGCGCCCCCTGCCCGCACAACGCAATCGCGATTTCCGCTTTTTTCCTCTTGCGGCCACCCGATGGCTTGGCTAAACACCGCCCCACGTTGGGGCGTAGCCAAGTGGTAAGGCACCGGTTTTTGGTACCGCGCACCGTAGGTTCGAATCCTACCGCCCCAGCCATCCATCCCGAATTCTTGGACCTCATCGCCGGTGTGGCCGCGCTGTTCATGCGTGGCGCAGATTGCCCCAAGCGATGCCCCAACGGGAGCCGCGACCTCACAGCCCTGGCAGATCAAAGCCACCCCCTTGATTTCCCATGGACGGATATCTAGGTTGGCTCCCCCACGAGTGATGGCGTTACCAGTTTATTTAACCAAACTTTCTTTATACCTGCCGCATCGTCAACCGGTCCGGCTTCATTAACCCCGGGGCACCATTTTCAGCCCCACCCGATTTGGAGAACACATGCCTTACGACCTACCCAACACCCCACAGGAATCAGCCCAAAAAATCGGACTTCCGGCGCTTGCTGCGAGCAAACTACCCGCCCCGACCTCTGACCAGTCGTTGAAGGACCAGCTCATCCACCTTCTAGCCACCAGCTATGTCCGCCGCGAAGGTCGTTTCTATCACATCGACCGCCCCGGCACACCGTTTGCCCGCGAAGACCTGCAACGGTCCTTTATCAGCGCCACACAGCACCTTACCCGCGCACATCCCAACCCGACGGCAATCTACAGGCAGGCGTTCAACACGGCGATCACGGAGATGAACGCGGATCCCAACCGCTCGATTCCCGTCTGGACCGGAACGACTGAACCGTCCCCCGGCAATCCTGAACGTCGCATCCAGCTGGAGAGCGGGCAGTTCGTCCTGGACTCTTGGACATAACCTACCTACCGCCACGTAACCGCAGCAAAAGACGGCCTAGGCTGCTTTCGCCTCTTCTTCGACCGGCTGTTCCCACGGCAGGCGGAGCGGGATCGTGTTCTCGACTGGCTGGCCTGGAGCCTTCAGAACGAGGACAAGAAACCAAACTGGGCTGTCATGCTGTACTCGAAGACAAAGGGGACAGGCAAATCCACCTTCTGCAAGATCGCTGCACGACTGTTCGGAAAGGAAAACACGTCGATCGAAAATAGCATCGAGAAGGTCGCCGGTAAGTTCAACGGTCCTGTCCTGAGCAAGAAGCTGGTGATCTGCGAAGAGGTCAACCTGCGCCCTGACTCAGACGTCGGCAACAAGCTGAAGACCCTGATCACCGAACCCTACACCACCGCCGAAAACAAGGGGCGAGACGTTGCCAAGGTGGAACTGTTCTCGCTGTTTCTGCTGAACTCCAATCACCTGCCCCTCTGGATCGAACCCGGAGAACGCCGCTTCTATGTCGTTGACGTGGATCATGACGGTCATGCTTCCGGTCCTCGGGCCGAGACTTTCATCAAACTGATCAAGGCGATCGACAACGTACTGCAAAGCGACGAACGAGTTGCTGAACTCTACCAGTGGCTGATGGCGCGGCAACTTGCTGACGACTTTGACCCCATGTCCCTGAACACAGCCGTTCATGGCACCGAAGTCATGAAGCGCATTCTTGCCAACCAGACCTCTGCCACCACCCAACAGCTGTCCGAGTTCCTGGGCCGGGAAGGTGCTATCGCTATAACTGAGCAAGACCTCCGGGCCTATGTGACACGGGAGATGAACCTGAAGCCGAGCGCGATCCGCCACATGATGTCGGAACTGGGTTGGGCCCGCAGCGCCGTGAAGTGGGGCGGTGTGGACTATGCCCGCGCCGTCTGGACTGCTCCCAGCCATGCCATCGACCGTGGCAACATCATCGGACCAAACGGCGACAAGAGGGCGATTTGCGATGTGCTCTGGGACGCAAGCGCCTGATGAACGAGTTCGTCTATCTCGATGACTCGCAGGAACGCTGGCGAGAGATCCATGCCAACCACAAGAAGGAGGCCCGGCAACGGGCCCTCTCCCTCATTGCAGCAGGAACCCGCACCGAGACCGGCTGCATTGTCACAGGCACCAACGCGATCAGAAAGGTCCGGTTCAATGGGCAACAGTTCGCGGCTTATCGTTTCATCTATTGTGCCCTGAACGACGCCACCCCCAGCTTCCACTACGTCATTCGCCACCGATGTCATAACCGGACCTGCATCAACCCCGATCATCTGGAGATCGGCAGCAGAGAGGACAACAAGCACGACGACTGGGCCTATCTGGCAAATGGCGTAAACTTCGACCTGCTGTAGCCTGTGGCTAAGCTCCTGCTTCTGCTACACTTTCCTGAACACTTAACACCCGGAGGGGGCCGTTGGGCCCTCTTCACCCATACCAGAAACTCGATCGCCTTCCTGTTCCTCTTAGTACATCCCTTTCCCGAAACGACAAAAAAAGCGAAGCGGGACCCCCGGCAGCCGAAGCCACCGGGTGAATCAGTTCCAGAAGGTCCAGTCAGGCTTGGGCATCTCGGGCAGGTCAGGCATCGCCTCCTTCGCCATCCGCCATGCTTCCCCGGGGCTGGCTTTCACCTTCTCCCAGATCTCTTCTTTGGACGGCACTGTCAGCCCACAGACCTCAGCTACCTCGGGCGGGTTCGCCTTGTCCGGGTTGAAGGCCAGATCCAGCGCCTGCAGATCTTTCATGGTCTCACAGGCGTCGTGCAACTCCCACACAGTTGCCGCGACCACCACACCGATACCAACGACAGGGACCGCCTCGCCAAAGGTCGCAGCAACGTTCCTGCTGGCACCCGTTGCAGTCCGACGGGCCACCCGTTGCGAGGTGTCCTCCACCGCCTCGGAAACCAGCTTCCTCTGCCCTCGGTAACTGACCTGCCTTTCGGCCCGCAGCTTGCCGACCTCCCCTTCCAACCGCTGCACCTGCCGCGTCTTGGCGTCCACCTCGGCCCTTGCGCCTTTCAGTTCCGCCTCCTGCGCCCTGACCTTCGTTTCCATTCTCGTGTTGACCGAAGTCACCCCGGTCACCGCCTCGACCACACCCGAGACCAGTGCAGCCACCGACCCCACAGCCACCGTCGCAACATTCAGCGCCACGGTTCCCACCAGCAGCACCGCAAGCACTGTTGTCTTGGTCAGCCTGAACACCCACCGCATCCGCTTCTCCGCCCCTTCAGTTTGGTCCCCGGCAGCCGAAGCCACCGGGGAGGTTTTCATGATCTTAGCCGCCTGTGCACGACATAGTCAGCAAGCACCTGCCAGTAGTGGGAAGCATCCCGGAAACCTTGGTCCTGTGCAGCACGATCCTCAGCCTCAGAACGAGGAAAGCCGCCATCATACTCGATGATAGCGGCCCTCTCTTCGAACGCATCAATGTCTGGAACGGGTGTCACGGGGCCCATGGCAGCCCCACCTTCTCGACGATCTCCCGCTTCTGCTCGTCACTGATGCCTGCCGAATAGATCCCGTAGGTCATCCGGTTCTCCGACCGCGCCGACTGGTGACCGACGATCGAAGCCGTGAAGTGTTCCGGAACACCGGCCCGCTCACACTGGGTCACGAACCACTTGCGCGAGGAATGGAACACCACCCCCGCCCGGCTGATTCCTGCCTTTCCACGCATCACCCCGAACTGCTTGGTGACCATGTTGACCGACAACCCCGGAAACAGCCGCCCTTCGCTTGGCAACTTCTCCAGAAGGGGGACCAAACCGGAATGCAGCGGGATGAACCGTTCCGCTGCATCGGTCTTGAGCGTTCGCACCGCATTGGGCCTGATCCAGACGAACCAGCCAAGATTGCCCTTCCAGACCAGATCGTCCCGGACCAACCCCGCCGCTTCCCCCGCGCGCATGCCGGACAGCAAACAGAAGGTCAGCACCGCACCGATCTTCGGATCGTCCAGGGCCAGCAGTCGTTGGACCTCCTCGTCACTCAAGGCCTCATAGCGGTTGGGTTTCCCCTTCGCCTCCACCCTCACTGTCTTGAACGGATTGGCTGCAAGCTGCCCCTCATAGACCACCCAGTCCATGAAGTGCGACACCTGCCCCACCGTCCTCCTCTGCGTCTGAGGGCTGATCGTGTCCGACCCGCTTGCCGCCACCAGACGGTCGAGGCTCGCCCCCTTGGTCCTGTAGGACTTGCCAACATGACGACCAAGCTGCGCCACCTTGCGGGTGAACGTCAGCGCATCCTCCCGGCTGATGGTCCCGACTGCTCTTTGCCCGAAGGCCGAAACGAACAGCCCGACCGAGAAGCGCACAGACTTGAAGCCCCCATACTGAAGCTCTCCCGATCGACGGTTGAGGTATTGTCGTGCCAACTCCCCGACCGTCTGCCTGCCGACCAGGACCACAGACGAGAACACCGGGGCAACCACCCGGATCGGTTCGGGCTTTTCCATCACCACCCCCGCCCGGGCCTTGCTGACGATCTCCTCATACTTGGCATTCACCTCAGCGGCCCTTGCTTTGGCGACCCGGGCATCCCCGGTCTTCAGCGACTGCTTCAGGGCCTGCCCCAGCACCGGCTGAAGTTCCTTCGGGTAGTTCCGCCTGAACAGCCACGTCTGCTGCTTCAGGTACGCATACTGGATACGAACAGACATACGTCCTCCTTCTGGGGCCTTTGCCCCAAGGTTCATTGCAGTTGTGATTTTCTGATTTTCTTCTTCGGCTTACTGGGATTGCTGAGTTCCCAGCCTGACCTCTTCGGGGTCTAACACCCTGACGATCATGGAAAGTTCCGGCTCCCCATACTCGCCCTGAAGCGGCCCAGTCAGTGCCACCCCGGTGACGAAGTCCTCGAAGACCTCGTCCACCAGAAACCGGTGTTCCGGCACGTCATCGAACGCCCCGATCACCACCACATCCCCGGGCTTCATAGCAACCGCTCCAGCAGCAGCCACCCCGAGAACAGCAGAACCCCCAGCACCGGGTTCACCTTCGCCAAGGCCCAGATCACGGTCAGGACCACCGCCCCCTTGGGCACCAAAAGAAAACCCCCGGCCACAAGGCCGAGGGCTGATAGCATCTTCATAGCTTAAGCTCCTGTTTCTGCTTCTTTATTTAGATACAGGAGGTTGCTCGGTTTGCTGGCCTCGGCGCTTGAGAAGAGACGCTTTCGGCCCAGGGCTGACGATCATTTGCGCCGTGGTGAGCTTCACCTCCCTCCACCGGACGCTGGAACATGTCGCAGCGAGTTCGACACGTGCCGTAGTGACCGGGAACGAGCGGTCTCAAAGGATTGGCGCTCGTACCTGAAGCGATTGCTGCACCTTCGTCGTGCTTACGCAAGCAGACCAACAGGCAAACGTTTCACTACTGGCAGTGTCACCTCCCGTGTCTCCTAACTGGCACTTCAAAAGATACCATCTGGTGAGGTGCAGTTTCCCCAACTGACCAAGACCTCCGAACCGCGCTTGGTCGATTTGAAGAACTCCCCGCTACGACGGTCGATGCGGCCAAGCACGGTTTGCTGCTCGCCCTCGAATTCTTGACCGCATTGCATGAGCAACGTGTCTTCAAGGATTTCCATACGTTTATCACTGGATCGACACGCAAACGGAGCCAGAATGCGCACCAGACTGCTGTCTTCGTAGAACAAGTGCCACAAGCTGGCACTCTGACCATGCAACATTTCGCCACTGAGTACGTTAAACGTTCCCTTGCTAATGCATTCGAGTTCTTTCACCACTTCTTGAGCACTACTGACTCCCGGCGCCGCACAGAATACGGTGAAGGTGGCAACAACGGCTTTGCGTAAGTTTTCCAGCATACTAATACGCATACGGCATTCGTCGACGGCGCGCTAGCATCAGCACAATCTTTCGTTAATCGCACCTTTGCAGCCCCCATCGAAGTGGTACGTCGGCAAGATGATCGTGCCCTAAGCGCCAAGCGCCTGAGAATGAGACAGAAGTTTGCCTGGTGTTGGTCGCTCCATCGGAAAAGACCACCTTTGCCCATCTCGCCGCAGTAATAGCCCGCCCTTTCGCCCCACCCCCTGCCCCACCTTCCCTGCCCTCCTCCAGAAGCCCCATGTCCTTCTTCTGGCTTCAGGAGATCCTACCGCCCCAGCCATCCTTCCCGAATTCTCGGACATCATCGCCGGTGTGGCCGCGCTGTTCATGCGTGGCGCAGATTGCCCCAACGGCCACATGACCAAGACCACCGGTGATGGCGGGATCGACGGGATCATTTACGAAGATGCCCTGGGCCTTGATGCTGTTTACATCCAAGCCAAGCGTTATGCGCCCGATAACAAGGTCAGCCGCCCCGACATCCAGCGGTTCGTGGGCTCGCTTAGCGGCGAAGGCGCGACCAAGGGGGTGTTCGTGACCACCTCGGATTTTTCGCGCGAGGCGCGGGACTATGTCAGCCGGGTGCAGCACCGCATCGTTCTGATCAACGGGGACCAGTTCGCCGATCTGATGCTGAAGCATGGCGTGGGTGTCCGCGTCCGGGCGACCTATGCCATCCGCTCGATCGATGAGGGTTATTTCGCCTGACCGCAAGGCGCGCCCGGTGCCGTGGCCGCGCATCGTGTCGGATCTGCGGGTCAGGCACAGGGCGCGCAAGGGAACACCCGCGACGCGTGGCAAAAGGGCCGCCCGGGTTACGGGCGGCCCTTGGGTCACGGCACGAAAGCCGGGATCAGTTCTTGTCACCTTCCCGCGCGGCGGCCAGCGCCGACAGCTCGGCCAGCGAATAGTCGGCCGGGTTCACGCCCAGACCGGCGGCCAGTTGCGCCTTGCCGGCCGAAACGTTGCCCACCCCACCGCGCTGTTCGCGGTTTTCATGCGACAGGATATAGGCGGCGCGGGCGGTGTCATTGTCGCTGAGCGCGACTTCCAGTTCGGTCAGCTCGGCCAGCGAATAGGCCTGCGGGTCGACGCCCAGCAGGGCGGCGAATTGGGCGTGGCCAGCCGAGACGCCGTTGGCGGCGGCGGTGCCGGCGGCAAAGATCGTGGCGGCGGCGAAAAGAGCGATGTTTTTCATGGTTCTGGTCCTTTTTCTGGTTGGTTTGAAGCGTCGTATGCTTCGGATAACCCCCAGATAGTCCCGCGCCATTGTTTCTATTATTCCCTATTTCATGAAATCTTCATACGATATGATTGAACAATCCAAGGGCGTCTTCCTGCGTAGGGCAGCCCGGCGGCGATGATACGGGGGACAGATGGAAACCAACATCCTCAGGGCCTATGCCCTGATCGTCGAGGAAGGCAGCTTTTCGGCCGCGGCCCTGCGACTTGGCATTTCGAAAAGCATGTGTTCCAAGCACATCAGCGATCTGGAACAGACCCTTGGCGCGCGCTTGCTGACCCGGTCCACCCGGTCGGTCAAACCCACCGCGATCGGCGTGGAATATTACGCCAAGGTCCGGCGCATTCTGGACCTGCTGGATGAGGCCAATGAATGCGTAAAGCTGGAAAGCGCCACCGCGACGGGCAAGCTGCGGATCGGCTCGCCCGTGTCCTATTCGCTGCGCTTGATGCAGGACCACATCCTGCAATTCCTGCAGGACTATCCCGGCATCCAACTGGAAAGCGTCTTTGACGACCGCAAAAGCGACCTGATCGCCGAAGGCTTCGATGCCGTCATCCGCATCGGCGATCTGGAAGATACCAGCATGGTGGCGCGCCGGCTGGACAGCGTCAAAACCCTGATCGTGGCCACCCCCGACTATCTGCGCCAGCATGGCACACCCGAACGCCCCGGCGATCTGGCCAGCCACAAGGTCATTCACTACACCAACATGCAAGGTGCAGAAACCTGGCCCTTTCAGAAGGATGATGAGCTGATCTGGCAGAAGGTTCATCCCCGATTTTCGTCAAACAACGGGGAAATCATCCGGCTTGCGGCGCTGGCGGGTCACGGCATCGCCTATCTGCCGGAATTCCTGATTGCCGAGGATCTGGAGGCCGGAACACTGGTCCCGATCATGACCGAGTTCCGCCGACCTGACCTGCCGGTCAGCATCATCTATCCGTCGCGCAAGAACCCCTCTGCGGCACTGAAGGCGTTTCTGGACTTTGCCGGCCGGATGCCCCTGTCCTGAACCGCGCCGCGGCGTTGCGCCGAGGTCAATCGGGCGGTGGCAGCCGGGGCATCAGCAGGACCAGGGCCCCGATCCACAGCAGGTTCAGCAGACCAAGCGCCACAAGCACCTGAACCGTGCCGGACGGGCCGGTCCAGCCGATCAGCGCCGATGCCAGAAGCGGCGCCACCGCCTGCGCGCCGCGCGCGACTGAGAAGATCCCGTTTCCCGCCCCGTAAAGCACCAGCGCCACCCCCGCCCAGGACAGGCCCAGCGCCAGCAGGATCAGCCCCATCGCGATGGCCAGAACCCCGGCCCCCATCGTCCAGATCGGATGGTGCCGCGCCGCAAAGACCAGATCCAGCAGGCGCCCGCCCACCTGCGCGGGACCGATCAGCGCCCCCAGCGCCACCGCGCCCGCCATCGCCTGCCCCTGCGCGGTCAGAAAGCCCAGCAGATGCACCGAGATGATCGTGCTGACCAGCCCCACCGTCACCAGACTGGCCGCGATCAACCAGAAGGCCAGCCGTTCGCCCGGCACCATCTGCAGCGCCGGCGTGCCGCGCCGGCGCGGGGGGGCGGCCACGGGGGCCTCATGCGGGATGAAGATCAGGACCAGCGGCAGGCTGAAGCACAGGTGGATCAGGGCATAGATCGCCGCGGTGCCGCGCCAGCCGAACTCGGCCAGGAACCAGGCCGACAAGGGCCAGCAAACGGTGCTGGCAAAACCGCCCCACAGCGTCAGCACCGAAATCGCGTTGCGCGACTTGCGCCCGTAAAGACGCCCCAGCGTCGCAAAGGCCGGGTCGTAAAGCGCCCCCGCCATCCCGGCGCCGATCACGATCCAGCCAAAGGTGAACACCCAGATCGAAGGCGCCAGCGCCAGTATCAGCAGCCCCGCCGCGATCAGCGCACAGCCCGCCGCAAGCACCCGCCGCCCGCCAGCCCGGGCCACCGCCGCGCCCACCGCGGGCGAGACCATCGCCCCGACCAGAAACGCAATCGACAGGCTGCCCATGATCCAGCCGATCGGCCAGCCGGTATCCTGCGCGATCGGCCCGGCCAGCACCGCCAGCAGGTAATAGGTGCTGCCATAGCCGAAAATCTGCACCAGCCCCAGGGCCGACACCACCACCATCGGCCGCACCCCGCCCGCCACCACCCCGATCATCGGCGCGCCCCCCGCGGGGGGCGGGCCAGGTCGCCGAAGGCCGGAAAAAGGGGCGGGGTCATCGGGCAGCCTTCAGCGCAAATCGTCGCCGGACGATGAATCGTCTGCCCGCCGCGCGCAAGGCCCGAAATCGGTGCCCGCTGCGCGCAGGGCCGTGCGGCTTGGTCACGGCGGGGTCGTGGAGGCGCCCAAAAGCCCGGCCAGCAAGGGGTTTGGAAAGCGCCGTTCGCGGGTGATGGCCAGGAATGTCTCGCGAATGTCGGTCAGCTGCGCCGCCTCGACCAGCAGGCCCGATGCCAGCTCGTCCTTGACAACGATCGGCGGAATGACCGCCAGCCCCGCATTATCGCGCGCCAGCAGGCGCAGCATCGCCATGTCATCGGCCTCGGCCGCGATGACGGGCGTGATGCCCAGCCGCATGGTCAGCGCGTCGAACGCCGCCCGCAGCGCCGTGTCGGGCGCGGGCAGGACCAGCGGTTCTTGCGCCAGCAGCACGGCCAGCGGGCGCGGGGTGGGGCCCACACGCGCGGGCGTGCCGATCAGGCCGACGGGTTGTTCGGCCAGCCGATGCACCAGCCAGAAGCTGGCCGCATCGCGCGCGGGCGCAAGATTGGTCAGCACCACATCCAGCGCCAGCGCCTCAAGCCCGCGCAGCAATTCGGCTTGTGATCCGGTCCGCAGCACCACCTCGACATCGGGTCGCCCGATCAGGGGGCGCAGGAACTGCATCTGAAAGTTGCGCGACAAGGTGCCCAGCGCACCCACACGCAGCGCCCGCCGCGCCCGGCCGGTTTCGCGCAAGGTGGCCGACAGATCCTCGGCGGTGCGAAAGATCGCCTCGGCATGGTCCAGCGCGATCCGCCCCGCCTCGGTCAACACCAGCCCGCGGCCGCGCCGTTCGAACAGGTCATGGCCAAGCGTCGCCTCAAGCATGCGGATCTGGCTGGACAGGGCCGATTGCGACAGGTTCAGCCGCCGCGCCGCACCGGTCAGGGTGCCATCGGTCGCCACGGCGCGGAACAGGCGAAGATGGTGCAGGTTGATCTGGGACATCGTTCGACCAAATAGAACGTTTACACATATAATATGTAATTTTATGAAAGTTCGGCAAGCGCTATCCCCGGCGGCAGCCATCCTGCCGGAGCTTTCGATGTCCCTGCCTGCCCCGATCCCCCTGCTTGCCCCGATCCTGTTGCTGGCGGCCGCCGCCCTGGCCCTGCGCCGCCCCGGGCCCCGCCCCGGCGCCCTGCCCCGCCTGGCCGAGGCCGCCGCCCTGACCGCGCTGGCGTTGGCCGGGGCGGGGGTGGTGCAACTGGTCACCCATGGCCCGGCCACACTCGGCCTTGGCGCGGGGGCGGGGCTGATCGTGCTGCGGCTGGATGCCATCGGCGCCACGGTGACGCTGCTGGTGGCCTTCGTCGGCTGGGTCGTAGTGCGCTATGCCCGCAGCTATCTGGATGGCGAACCGCGTGAAGGCGCGTTCCACGGCCTGCTGCTGGCGACACTGGCGGCGGTGCTGCTGCTGGCACAGGCGGGCAGCCTTGTCCTGCTGGCGGCGGGTTTTGTCGCGGTGGGCACGGCACTGCGGCGGCTGTTGCTGTTCTACCCCGCCCGGGCCGAGGCGCGGCGCGCGGCGGCCAAGTTCACCCTGGTCTGGACTGCGGGGGACGCTGCGATCTGGCTTGCGGCGGCCCTGCTGTGGATCGCCTATGGCACCACCGATCTGGCGGCGCTGGCGCAGGCAGCACAGGCGGGTCTTCCGCCCGCGGCACAGGCCGCAGCCGGGCTGCTGGTGCTGGCGGCGGCGCTGAAAACGGCGGCCTTTCCGCTGCACGGCTGGCTGACCGAGGTGATGGAGGCCCCGACCCCCGTTTCCGCGCTGCTGCATGCGGGCATCATCAATGCGGGCGGGGTGGCGCTGATCCGGACCGCTGATCTGATCCAGGCCAGCCCCGGTGCAATGGCGGCGCTGGTCATGATGGGCGGGCTGACCGCGCTGTTCGGCGCGGTGGTGATGCTGACGCAAAGCGCGGTCAAGACCGCGCTGGCCTGGTCCACGGTATCCCAGATGGGGTTCATGCTGCTGCAATGCGGGCTGGGGCTTTGGGCGCTGGCGCTGTTCCACATCATCGCGCACTCGCTGTACAAGGCGCATGCCTTCCTGGCCGCGGGCGGGGCGGTAAGGGCGGTGGCGGCCATCCGTGCGCCCGGGCCGGTCGCGGTGCCTGGCGTGGGGGCGGTGGCGCAGGCCTTTGCCCTGGCGCTTGCGCTTTATGCGGCGGCGGCGCTGGCCTTTGGGCTGATCGCGGGGCCGAAATCCGCCCAGGCGCTGGCACTGGGGGCGATCCTGATTTTCGGGGTGGCCTATCTGGTGGCGCAGGGGCTGGCCGATGCGGCGCCCCGGGTGCTGACGCGGCGCACGGTGCTGGCCTCGGCCGGGGCGACGCTGGCCTATTTCGGATTTCAGCTGCTGGCCCAGGCGCTGTGGGGCGCACATCTGCCCAAGGCGCCGGTCCCCGGGGCGCTGGAATGGGCACTGATCGTGCTGGCGATCCTGTCCTTCGGGATGATCGCCGTGGCGCAGGCGCTGTTTCCGCTTTGGGCGCATCACCCCGCGGCGGCGGGCCTGCGTGTGCATCTGGCCAACGGCCTTTACCTGAACGCGGTCCTTGACCGGCTGATCGGCGGGTTGCGCGCCGGAAAACCCATGTGAAAAGGCAAAGACATCATGTTCGCACGCCATAACCAGATTGCCCCCGACCGCGTCGCCGGGCTTCTTCACGCCGCCGAGGCCGCGGCCCGGGCGATCCCGCCGGCCTTTCCGCTGACCGCGACGGTCGCGGTCAACCCCTTCCTGGGCCATGCCCGCGATGACCTGGCCACCGCCGCCGCGCGGCTGGCGCGGGTGGCGGGGGTGCGGCTGACGCGGGACCGGGCCTGCTATGCCGCCGCGGTTCAGGCCGGGACCATCACCAAGGCGGATCTGGCCGCGGCGCTGGCCGCCTGCCCCCACCCCCAGCGCCCGGCCGATCTGGCCGCGCTGCTGGCGGCGCTGTCCCGGCCCAGCCCCGCGCCTGCGACCTTGCCCAGCCTGGCCGATCTGGCCGCGCGGGCGACGGGCACCGACTGGCCGGCGGTGATCGCGCGCAGCTTCGGGCTGTGGGCGGCGGGGCATTTTGATCAGGGCCAGGCGCTTTGGACGCCCGCGCCAGGCAAGGGCGCCTTTGCCGCCTGGCGCGACTGGGCCAGCCATGACCTGACCCCCGAGATCGCGGGCCTTGCAGGCTTTTGCGCCCATGTGGCCACCGCACCCGATACGGCCGAACGCGCCATCCTGCGCGCGGCCGACCGGCTGGGCATCCCCGAAGCGGCCGCCGAGACCGTCTTTCACCGCCTGCTGACCGAGCTTGGCGGCTGGGCCCAACATGCGCGCGCGATCTTGTGGCAGGCGGAACTGACGGGCGGAACCGATGCGACGCTGGCCGATCTGCTGGCGATCCGCCTGATCTGGGAAGAGGCGCTGTTTGCCCATGCCCCGCAGGTGGCCACCGATTGGGCCGCAACCCTTGCCGCGCATGCAGCACCCATCACGCCCAGCGCCGATCAGGTGATCGACGCAATCGCGCAAGAGGCCGCCGAGCGCGCCCATCAACGCACCCTGGCGCAGCGCCTGACCGGCGCTGCCGTCACGGGCACGGATGACGGCGCCCGCCCCGCCCTGCAGGCCGCCTTCTGCATCGACGTGCGGTCCGAGGTGATCCGCCGGGCACTGGAACAGCTGGACCCCGGGATTGCGACGATCGGTTTTGCCGGGTTCTTCGGCCTGCCGCTGGCGCATCGGGCGCATGGCACCGACATCGCCCGCCCGCATCTGCCGGTACTGCTGCAGCCGGGCCTTGGCGCGTGCAGCCATGCCGCGCCCCGGGCCGAACAGGCCGCGCGGATCGGCGCGCGCGCCGCCCGGGCCTGGGGCCGCTTCCGGCAGGCCGCGGTGTCGTCTTTCGCCTTTGTCGAGGCCGCGGGCCCCGCCTATGGCTGGAAGCTGATCCGCGACAGCCTGGCGCGCGCGCCGCAATCGCCCCCGCCCAGCCCCCCGCCGCGGCTTGATCCACCGCTGGACGCCGCCCAGAAGGCCGCCACGGCCGCCAAGATCCTGACGGCGATGGGCCTGATGCGCGGCCATGCCCGGCTGGTGCTGCTGCTGGGGCATGGGGCGCAGATGACGAACAACCCGCAGGAAAGCGCTTATCACTGTGGCGCCTGCGGCGGGCATAGCGGCGAGATCCCGGCCCGGCTGCTGGCGCAGTTGCTGAACGATCCCGAAACCCGGGCGGGCCTGCCCGCGCATGGGATCGCGCTGCCGCGCGATACGCTGTTCCTGGCCGGGCTGCATGACACCACCACCGACGGGATCACGCTTTACCCCGACACCCCCGCGCCGGATCATGCCGGGGATATCGCGCGCGCCCGCGCCTGGCTTGGCCGCGCGGGCGCCATCGCCTGCGCCGAACGGGCCGGCCGCTTGCCCGGGGCGCGCGCGCCGCAAGCGATGGGCGCGCGGGCGGCGAACTGGGCCGAGCTGCGCCCCGAATGGGGGCTTGCGGGCTGTTCGGCCTTCATCGCCGCGCCGCGCCGGGCCACCGCGGGGGCCGACCTTGGCGGCCGCGCCTTCCTGCACAGCTATGACTGGCGGGACGACGACGGCTTTGCCACCCTGGAGCTGATCCTGACCGCGCCGGTGGTGGTGGCCAGCTGGATCAGCCTGCAATATTATGGCTCGACCGTGGCACCAACCGCCTTTGGCAGCGGCAACAAGCTGATCCACAATGTCATCGGCGGCATCGGCGTGACCCAGGGCAATGGCGGCATCCTGCGCACCGGCCTGCCCTGGCAGGCGGTTCAAGATGGCGAGCGGCTGATCCATGAACCGCTGCGCCTGTCGGTCCTGATTGAGGCCCCGACGACGGCAATCACCCAGGTGCTGCGGGGCCACGATGCGGTGCGCGGGCTGTTCGACAAGGGCTGGCTGCATCTGTTCGCCCTGTCCGAAGGCCGGATCGCCGCGCGCTATCGCCCGGGCCTGGTCTGGCAGGCCTGACAGCGCCCGCCCCTGCCTGGCGGGGTGCGACGATCCGGGCGCCCGAAAGACATTGTCAGGGCGGGTGCGCCCCGATACGGTTTCGTGGCGCATTCCGGAGATATCGCCATGCAAAGCTGGACCCCGAAAACCTGGACCAAAGGCCTGTTGCGGGGGCTGGCCGTTGCCGTGCCGATCGCGGCGGGGCTGTTGGCCATCGCGGTTTCCGGATCGCTAAAGGCCGCGCCGGGGGCCAAGGCGGCCCAGGCGCAGGTGCCTGCGGTCCGCGTGGTGCGTGTGGCGGCCACCGAATTCCGGCCCCGCGTCAGCGGCTATGGCGCGGTGGCACCGGCGCGGGAATGGCGGGCGGTGGCGCGGGTGGACGGCACGATCATCGAGACGTCACCGCTTCTGGCCAGCGGGCAGATCGCACCTGCGGGCACCGAGTTGCTGCGGCTGGATGATACCGACATCCTGCTGTCACTGGCGCAGATCGATGCGCAGCTGGCCGCGCTGGATGTGCGCGACGAAACCCTGACCGCCAGCCTGTCGATCAGCCGCGCCGATCTGGACATCAGCCAATCCGACCTGAAGCGTCAGGAAGACCTGCTGCAGCAGGGCACGATCGCGCAGGCCGCGCGCGATCAGGCCGCCCGGCAGGAACTGGCCGCGCGCGCGAAACTGACCGAGATTGAAAACCAGCTGTCGCTGAATGCCGCCGAACGCGCGGTGCTGCAGGCGCAACGCGCCAGTGCCGCGCGCAGCCTGGACTTCACCCGCATCACCGCGCCCTTCGACATCCGCATCGCCGCGGTTCAGGCCGATCTGGGCCAGTTCGTCACCCGCGGCAGCGCGCTGCTTGGCGCCGATGGCACCGAGGCGGCCGAGGTCAGCGCGCAATTCTCCATGGGCGACATGGGCCCGCTGGTGCGCGCGCTGGGCGAAGGCTCGAACGTGCTGGACCTGACCGCGCAGGTGCGTCTGTCGCAGGCCGGCCATGACATCACCTGGCCGGCGCGCGTGGTGCGCGTGTCCGATGCCATCGATGCGCGCACGCAGGCCACCGGCATCGTGGTGCGGGTCGATCAGCCGCAGGCGCAGGCGGTGCCGGGCACGCGCCCGCCGCTGCGCCGCGACATGTTCGTGACCGTCGAACTTTCCGCGCCGACGCGCCCGGCGCTGGTGGTTCCCGACCGCGCCGTGCAGGGCGGGCGGGCGCTGATCGTCACCGCCGAGGACCGGCTGGAGCCGCGCGCCGTCCGCATCGCCTTTGCCCGCGACGGGATCGCCGTCATCGCCGAGGGTCTGGCCGAAGGCGATCTGCTGGTGGTGACCGACCCGGCCGTGGCCGTGCCCGGCATGACCGTTCGCCCGGTTGAGGATACCGCCCTGCAGGCCGACATCGCGCGCCGCGCCCTTGGGCAGGATGACGCGCAATGATCGCCTATCTGGCCCGGCACAAGACCGCCGCGAACATCATGATGCTGGCCTTTCTGGGCCTTGGCATCATCGCCGCCCCCCAGTTGCAGCGCGACACCTTCCCCGAGGTTCCCCCATCCGAAGTCGAGGTGCGCATCCCCTACCCCGGCGCCTCGCCCGCCGAGGTGGAACTTGGCCTCTGCCAGCGCATCGAAGACCCGGTCCGCGCGGTAGAAAACCTGTCCGAAATGCGCTGCCTGTCGCGCGACAATCTGGCGGTGATCACGGCGGAAATGACCGAAGGGGCCGACATGGCCCGCTTTGCCGATGATGTGAAAACCGCCGTCGAGGGCGTCACCGGCCTGCCCGATCAGGCCGAACGCCCGGTGACCCGGATTGTCGAACGCGTGGCCAACGTGGCCTCGGTCGCGGTGACGGGGCCTGACGATCCGGCGGTTCTGCTGGCCTATGCCGATGCGCTGGCCGAAACGCTGAAACGCGATCCGATGATCACCCAGGCCAGTGTCGAGGGGTTTTCCGACCGTGAAATCGCCATCGAACTGTCCGCCGCGGCGTTGTTGCGCCATGGGCTGACCATCGGCGATGTCGCCACGGCGCTGTCGCGCAACAGCCTGGACATGCCCGGCGGCACGCTGGAAAGCGGCCAGGGCGATACGTTGGTGCGCTTTGCCGGCGAACGGCGCAGCCCGGCCGAGCTGGCGCAGATCCCGATCCTGGGCGCTTCGCTGGGGTCCGAGGTGCTTTTGGGCGATGTTGCCCGGATCACCCCGCGCTTTGCCGATCCGCATTTCGCCACCCTGTTCGACGGCCAGCGCGCCGCGATCATCAACATCACCAAGACCACCGCGCAGGATGCGCTGAAGGTCAAGGCCGCGCTGGACCGCCAGCTTGAAGCCGCACGGGCCGAAGCGCCCGACGGGATCACGCTGGCCATTTCGCAGGATTCCACCACCAACATCACCGAGCGGCTGCGCATCATCATCGTGAACGGCGTTCAGGGGCTGATCCTGGTGCTGGCGGTGATGGGGCTGTTCTTCGGGCTGCGCTTTTCCTTCTGGGTGGCGCTTGGCCTGCCGGTATCGTTTCTGGGCACGGTTTTCGTGATGCAGATGACCGGGCAAAGCCTGAACATGATCACGATGGTGGCGCTGCTGGTGGCGATCGGCCTGCTGATGGACGATTCCATCGTGATTTCCGAAAACATCGTGCGCCGGCGTCTGGCGGGCGAAAGCCCGCTTGCGGCGGCGGTGAATGGCGTCAAGCAGGTTGGCGCGGGGGTGGTGTCGTCCTTCCTGACCACGGTGATGATCGTGGGGCCGCTGTTCTTCATGGCGGGCAATATCGGGGCGGTGCTGAAATTCCTGCCGCTGATCCTGATCATCACGCTGATCGTCAGCCTGATCGAGGCGTTTCTGATCCTGCCCAATCACCTGTCGCATGCGCTGCATGGCGATTTGCGGCCGGGGGCGGTGTCGCGGCGGGTGAATGCGGCCTTTGATACATTGCGCGACCGGGCGATGGTGCCGCTGGCGCGGCTTTCGCTGCGCTATCGCTATTTCACGCTGGGGATGGCGGGGTTTCTGCTGATCACTGCCTTCGTGCCCTTCACGGCCGGGATGCTGAAGTTCCAAAGCTTCCCCGCGCTGGAAAGCGACACGGTCGAGGCGCGCTTTCTGCTGGCACCCGGCGCGCCCGCGGCACTGACCGAGGAACGCGTGGCCAAGGCGCTGGCCGCGCTGACGGCGATCAATGCCGAAGAAACCCCGAAACAGCCCGAGGGCGAGGCGCTGGTGCAAAGCATCACCGTATCCTACGGCACCAACCCCGAGGCGACGGAAAGCGGACCGCATCTTGCCACGATCAGCGCCAAGCTGCTGCCCGCGGGTGTGCGCACCACGCAGGTGACCCAGATCGTCGATCAGTGGCGCAAGATGACCGGGCCGCAGCCCGACATGGTGTCGCTTGTCTTCACCGACAAGGAACGCGGCGTCGGCGGCAAGGCGATCGATGTGCGCCTGCAGGGCCCCGACCTGCGCGATCTGGAGGCAACGGCGCGCGAGTTGCGCGCCTTCTTCCGCGGCTTTGAAGGCGTGCGTGAGGTCAGCTTTGACCTGCGCCCGGGCAAGCCGGAATATGTGGTCACGATGCGCCCCGGTGCGGCCTCGGCGCTGGGTGTCAATGCCCAGGCGATCGCCGCGCAACTGCGCGCCAGCCTGCGCGGCGATACCGGGCTGGAGGTGACCGACAGCCTGGGCCAGCGCGACATCGTGGTGCGCCTTGCCCCGGACGACCGCGCCAGCCTGGACGACATCGGCCAGATCCGCATCGCCGCCGCCAATGGCGCGCTGGTGCCGCTGTCGGCGGTGGCCGATGTGGCCGAGGCGCGCGGCTATTCCAGCATCATGCGGATGGATGGCGCGCGCACCGTTTCGGTGACCGGCACGATCAACCCCGCCGTGGCCAATGCGCGCGAGTTGATGGCCGCGATGCGCGCCGATTTCCTGCCCGCGCTGGCCGAGACCCGCCCCGATGTGCGCGTCAGCATCGTGGGCGAGGCCGAGGATACCGCAACCACGGGCGGATCGCTGGCGCGCAACATGATCATCGGCCTGGTCGGGGTCTACCTCATCCTGGCCTTCCAGTTTTCCAGCTTCCTGCAGCCGGTCGCGGTTCTGCTGGCGATCCCGCTGGGGGTGGTGGGGGTGATGTGGGGGCATCTGGCGATGGGGATGCAGCTGTCACTGCCCAGCCTTGTGGGGCTTGCGACGCTGGCCGGCGTGGTGGTGAACAATTCCATCCTGCTGGTCGGCTTCATGAAGGAACATTTCAACGCCGGCATGCCCTTGCTGGAGGCCGGGGTGAACGCGGTGCGCGACCGGTTCCGGCCGATCTTCCTGACCTCATTGACCACGGTGGTGGGGCTGGGGCCGCTGCTGTTCGAACAATCGACCCAGGCCCAGTTCCTGCGCCCGATCGTGGCCAGCCTTGCCTTCGGGCTGACCGGGGCCACCTTTCTTGCGCTGCTGATCACGCCGGCGGTCTTTGCCATCCTGCATGACCTGCGGCTTGTGCGACGCGAAGCGGACGGGCCGCAGGCCTAGCCGGGCCTGATCGACGGGACCTGAACTGCCGGACCCGAAGCGCAGGGCGGCAAGGGATCAGCCCAAGGGCGCAGGCGCGCCCGCATCGGCGCGGCCGGGCGGAAAAGGCCCCTGCGGGACCGAGGCTTCCATCATCTGCGCGACACAATGAAACGCCTCGGTGATCCGCGCCCGCGCCGCAGGGTCCAGCGCCAGAAAGGCCATGCGAAAGGCCTCGCCCGCCGGAACGGGAATGCGCGCCAGCGCCTGCGCGCCGGCATCTGTCAGCCGCACATGCACGATCCGCCGGTCACGGTCCGACCGTTCGCGCACGACCATGCCCTTGGCCGCCAGCTTGTCGAGGATGCCCACCACCGTCGGCGGGCTAAGATAGGCGGCCGCGGCAATCGCGCGGCTGGTCACCGTGCCGCCCAGATCGCGCACGCAGGACAGCACCGACAGCTGCGGCAGCGTCAGGCCCAGTTCGCGGTCGATCCGGCGCGAATGCACCTCGGTCGCATGGGCGATGCGGCGCAGCGATTGCTGCAGGGTCAGCAGGTCCAAAGCACCGGGATCGGCCATTTCTTGCGCCTCTTGGTTGAACTCTTATCATTACGATACTAATTAATAGCCTTCAAATGAAATTCATGGAGGTTTGGCGCAGCCGATGTGCGGTATCTGCGGAGAGATCAGCTTTGACGGTAGCCCGGCCAGCGCGGCCCGGATTGAAACGATGGCCGATGCGATGGCCCCGCGTGGGCCCGATGGGGCGGGGGTGGCGGTCTATGGCCGCGTGGGGTTTGGCCACCGGCGGCTGAAGATCATCGACCTGTCCGATGCGGCGCGCCAGCCCTTTGTCGACCCGGCCACGGGGCTGACGATCGCCTTCAACGGCTGCATCTACAACTATCCCGAACTGCGCGCGGAACTGGAACAGCGGGGCCACCGCTTTGCCTCGACCGGCGATACCGAGGTGGTGCTGAAGGCCTGGGCCGAGTGGGGGGACGCGGCGCCCGCACGGTTCCACGGCATGTTCGCCTTTGCCATCCATGACCGCGACAGCGGCGAGGTGGTTCTGGTCCGCGACCGGTTCGGGATCAAGCCGCTTTACCTGGCCGAGGTGGGCCGGGGCCTGCGCTTTGCCTCGACGCTGCCGGCGCTGCTGCGCGCGGGCGGGGTGAATACCGACATCGACCGGGTCGCGCTGCACCATTACCTTAGCTGGCATGCGGTCGTGCCCGCCCCGCGCACCATCCTGCAGGGCGTGCGCAAGCTGCCGGCCGCCACGATCCGCCGCATCGCGCCCGATGGCAGCAGCCGCGATCAGGTCTACTGGCGCCCCGACCACAGCCGCACGCCCGAAGACCTGAACCGCCCCGAAGCCGACTGGCAAAAGATGCTGCTGGCCGCGCTGCGCAAGGCCGTGCGCCGGCGCATGGTGGCCGATGTGCCGGTGGGGGTGCTATTGTCCGGCGGCGTGGACAGTTCGCTGATCACCGGGCTTCTGGCCGAAGAGGGGCAGACCGACCTGGCCACCTATTCCATCGGCTTTGAGGCAGCCAATGGCGAAAGCGGGGATGAATTCACCTATTCCGACCTGATCGCGCGCCATTACGGCACCGATCACCACAAGGTCTTCATCCCTTCGGAAGAAATGCGCGCGCATCTGCCCGAAACCATTGCCGCCATGTCCGAACCGATGGTGTCCTATGACAATATCGGCTTCTACCTGCTCAGCCGCGAGGTTTCGAAAACGATCCGCGTCGTGCAATCGGGCCAGGGCGCCGATGAGGTGTTCGGCGGCTATCACTGGTATCCGCCGATGGCCGGGTCCACCGATCCGCTGGGCGATTATGCCGCCGCCTTCTTTGACCGCGATCAGGCGCGCATGGCCGACCACGTCGCGCCCGAATGGCTGTGCGATCGCGACGAAAGCCTGGACTTCGTGCGCGCCCATTTCGCCCTGCCCGGCGCGCCCGACCCGGTGGACAAGGCCCTGCGGCTGGATACCAATGTCATGCTGGTCGACGATCCGGTGAAACGGGTCGACAACATGACCATGGCCTGGGGCCTTGAGGCGCGGGTGCCCTTCCTGGATCACGAGGTGGTCGAACTGGCCAACCGGATGCCGCCGGAGCTCAAGCTGGCGCAGGGCGGCAAGGGCATCCTGAAAGAGGTGGCGCGCAAGGTCATCCCCGCCGCGGTGATCGACCGGCCCAAGGGCTATTTCCCGGTGCCGGCGCTGAAATATCTGGACGGCCCCTATCTGGCGATGGTGCGCGATGCGCTGGGGTCGCAGCGCGCGCGCGACCGGGGGCTGTTTCGCGACGATTACCTGAACCGGCTGTTTGCCGCCCCCGCCGATCACATCACGCCGCTGCGCGGGTCCGAATTGTGGCAGGTAGGGCTGTTGGAACTGTGGCTGCAGCAACAGGGGGTCTGAGCGATGGCCCGGCAAAGACTGGCCTCGGCGCATCGACTGAAACGGATGAATGCCGAAGGCCCGGCCGCCCCGCAATCCGCGGCACGGACGGGTGCGATGGTCGATTGCGGCTGGGGCCGGCTGATCTTTGCCCAGACCTTCGCCTCGGATGCCGATCTGCCCGCGGTGCTGCGTGGCGAAAGCGCGCAAAGCCGCGACATTGCCTTTTATGTGCGCGATCCGCAGGTGGCCATCGCCTGCGCCCCGCAAGAGGTGTTTCTGGACCCCTCGCTGACCTGGCGGCTGGATCTGGCCACCTACCGCCCCGCGCGGCGGGCACGCCGGGGCTTTCACATCCGCCGCCTGACCAGCCGCGCCGATGCCGAGGCGATCAATGCCATTTACGCCGAACACGGCATGGTGCCGATCCCCGAGGATTTCTTCTGGGCGCGCCGCGATGCGCGGGTGGTGACCCTGCTGGTGGCCGAGGATGACCAGACCGGCGCGGTGATCGGCACCGCGATGGGGGTAGACCATGCCCGCGCCTTCGACGATCCGACGCGGGGGGCCTCGCTCTGGTCGCTGGGGGTCAGTGCCCGGACCGCGCATCCCGGCGTGGGCGAGGCGCTGGTGCGGCGGATGGCGGAACTGTTCCAGACGCGGGGGGCGGCCTACATGGACCTGTCGGTCCTGCATGACAACGCCCCGGCCTGCGCGCTCTATGAAAAGCTGGGCTTTCGCCGGATCACCGCCTTCGCGCTGAAGCGGCGCAACACGATCAATCAGCCGCTGTTCATCGGCCAGATGCCCGAAGCGGGGCTGAACCCCTATGCCCGCATCATCGTGGATGAGGCGCGCCGCCGCGGCATCGGGGTCACGATCCTCGATACCGAAGCCGGGATCTTTCGCCTGACGCAGGGCGGGCGGTCGATCCTGTGCCGGGAATCGCTGTCCGAACTGACCTCGGCGGTTGCGCTGTCGATCTGCGACGACAAGCGGGTGACGCGGCGCATCGTGGGCGCGGCCGGGCTGCGGCTGCCCGAACAGCTGACCGTGGACTGCCCGCGCGCGCGGCGCGACTTTCTGGCGCGGCACAAAAGCCTGGTGGTCAAGCCCGCGCGCGGCGAACAGGGCAAGGGCGTGGCCGTCGGCCTGACCGATCCGGCCGATGTGGAACGCGCGGTCGAGGCTGCGCGCCAACATTGCCCCGATGTTCTGGTCGAGGCCTGTTTCACCGGCACCGACCTGCGCGTTCTGGTGATCGGCGACGAGGTGGTGGCCGCCGCGATCCGCAAGCCCGCCTCGGTGACAGGCGACGGGGTCACCCCGCTGCGCCAGCTGGCCGAGGCGCAAAGCCGCCGCCGCGCTGCCGCCACGGGGGGCGAAAGCCGCATTCCGATGGATGACGAAACCGAACGCTGCCTGGCCGCGCAGGGCCTGACCTGGGACAGCATCCCCCAGGCCGCGCAAGAGGTCACGCTGCGCCGCACCGCCAACCTGCACACCGGCGGCACGATCGTCGATGTGACCGACATCCTGAACCCGGCGCTGCGCGATGCGGCGCTGGCCGCGGCGCGGTCGATCGGCATTCCGGTGACCGGCATCGACCTGATGGTCAAGGACCCGGCCCTGCCCGATCATGTCTTCATCGAGGCGAATGAACGCCCCGGCCTGGCCAATCACGAACCCCGCCCCACGGCCGAAAAATTCATCGACCTGCTGTTCCCGCTGACCATTGCCCCCCTGCAAAAGGAGCCACATGACCGATCTGCCCCCGACCGACCAGCCCCCGGTGGACCTGCCCCCGATTGATGCGACCTATCTGCGCGCGCAACTGGCCGCGCTGCTGGCGATCCCAAGCCCCACCGGGCGCACCGATGACGCGGTGCGCCATGTCTGTGGCGCGCTGCAGGACCTGGGGCTTGAGGTCGCGCTGACCCGGCTGGGTGCGATCCGGGCCCGCCTGCCCGGCGCCCGGCCCGAAGGCGCGCGCGCCTGCGTCAGCCACCTGGATACGCTGGGCGCGCAGGTCAAGGCGCTGAAGCCGAACGGCCGGCTGGCGCTGGTGCCCGTGGGGCACTGGTCGGCGCGCTTTGCCGAAGGCGCGCGCGCGACGGTGTTGTCCGATCACGCCAGCCTGCGCGGCACCATCCTGCCGCCGTTGGCCTCGGGCCATACCTTCGGCGATGAGGTCGACCGCGCCCCGATCGGCTGGGACCATGTCGAGATGCGGGTCGATGCCCGCGCCGACAGCGCCGCCGACCTGGAGGCCCTGGGCATCGAGATCGGCGATCACGTCGCCATCGACCCCCAGACCGAATTCCCGGACACGGGCTACATCGTCTCGCGCCATCTGGATGACAAGGCGGGCGTTGCCGCGATGCTGGCGGCGCTGAAGTCGCTGGTGGCGGGCCGCGCGCGCCCGCCGGTCGATTGCTGGTGGTTCTTCACCATCGCCGAAGAGGTGGGCCACGGCGCGGCGGGCGTCGTGCTGCCTGACATCGCCTCGCTGGTGGCGGTGGACAATGGCACCACCGCGCCGGGGCAGAATTCACGCGAACATGGCGTCACCATCGCCATGGCCGACCAGACCGGACCGTTCGACTATCACCTGACGCGCAAGCTGGTCGACCTGTGCCGCGCGGACGGGATCGGGCATCAGAAGGATATCTTCCGCCATTACCGATCCGACAGTGCCTCGGCGCTGGAGGCGGGGGCCGATGTGCGCACCGCGCTTGTGACCTTTGGCGTCGATGCCAGCCACGGCTATGAACGCATCCACATCGATGCGCTGACCGCATTGGCGCGGCTGCTGGCGCTTTACGCGATCAGCCCGGTCGAGATCCCGCGCGATGCCCACCTTCTGTCCGGCCTGCGCGGGTTCCCCGAACAGACCCATCCCTGAACGGGCCCGGGGCGGCAAAGGCCGGTCAATCGGGATTGACCTTGCCCGCCAAAGGGGAAAGGTTGGGGCCGCAGTCGAGGAAGGAACCCAAGATGACCCCCATGTTCAACCGCCGCAGCCTTCTGGCCACCGCCGCCGCCAGCGTGATGACCCTGTCCGCCGGTGCCGCCGCCGCGCAGGAATGGCCCACCGCTCCGGTTCACATCGTCGTCGGCTTCCCGGCCGGATCGTCGCCCGACACGATCGCCCGGCTGGTGGCCGAGCCGCTGTCGCAACGTCTGGGCCAGCCGGTCGTGGTCGAAAACAAGCCCGGCGCCGGTGGCGTGATCGGCGTGCAGCAGATGCTGGCCGCGACCGATGGCCATACCTTCGGCGCCACGATCAACGGCCCGCTGACCACCTCGCCCCGGCTGGTCAAGGACATCAGCTATGATGTCGCGCGCGACATCGCCCCGGTAGCCCTGGTCGCCACCAGCCCGCTGGTGCTGGCCGTGTCGGCCGAAGCCGAGGCATCCGATCTGGCGGGCTTTGTCGAACAGGCCCGCGCCAATCCGGGCGATCTGGCCTATGGCTCGGTCGGGCAAGGATCGGGCGCGCATCTGACGGCGGAGTTGTTCGCCGTTGCAGCCGGGGTCGAGATGCTGCACGTGCCCTTCCAAAGCTATGCCGAGGTCACCACCTCGATCATGGGCCGCGAAATCGATGCGGGCTTCATGGCCCCGTCGGCGGCGATGCCGCATGTGCAGGCCGGCAAGATGAAGATGCTGGGCATCACCTCGACCGCGCCCTTCGCCCAGGTGCCCGATGTGCCGGTGATCGCCGGACAGGCGGGCCTGCCCGCGGACTTCCGGGCCGAGTTGTGGAACGCCTTCATCGCCCCCGCCGGCACCGATCCGGCGGTGATCGCGCGACTGAACACCGAGATCGGCGCGATCCTGCAGGATGGCGCCGTGCAGGAAAAACTGCTGGCGATGGGCTGGCAGGCCGCGCCGGGCAGCGCCGAGGATCTTGCGGCGCGGATCGCCGGGGATACCGCGGTCTGGGGCGCGGTGATCGACCGGATCGAGTCGCGCAACTAGGCCGCGCGGGACCAACCGTCGATGCAACGCGATTGGCATGACATCGCCGGGGGCGGCGCGCTGGCCGCCCTTGGGATTGGGGTTGCGGCCCATGCGGGCCTGACCCACGACCTGGGCACGCTGCGCCAGATGGGGCCGGGCTTTTTCCCGGTGCTGCTTGGCGCGCTGCTGGCCGGGCTGGGGCTTGTGATCGCCCTGCCCGCCTGGCGACGCCAGGGCACGGCGCGCGCCTTTGCCGGGCGCGAGGCGCTGGCCGTGCTGGCCGCCATCGTGGTCTTTGGCGTGTTCATGACCCGTCTGGGCCTGATCCCCACCACGGCGCTTGCGGTGCTGATCGCCGCCACCCCCGCGCCGCGGGCGGGCTGGCGCTGGCGGCTGGTCCTGGCCACCGCGGTCAGCCTGCTGACCTGGGCGGTGTTCATCCTTGCCCTGAAGATGACCATTCCGGTCTGGCCCTGGAGCCGCTGACATGACCACCTGGGACGGCCTTGTCCACGGCCTTGGCACCGCGCTGCAACCTTCGATCCTGATCTACAGCCTGTTTGGCGTCTTTCTGGGCACCTTCGTCGGCGTGCTGCCGGGGATCGGCGCGATGGCGGCGATTTCGCTGTTGCTGCCGCTGACCTATTACATCTCGGCCGAGGCGGCGCTGGTGATGCTGGCGGGGGTCTATTACGGGTCGCAATATGGCGGATCGGTCGCCTCGATCCTGCTGCGCCTGCCCGGCACGCCGCAATCGGCGGTCACCACGCTGGACGGCTATCCGATGGCGCGGCAGGGCCGGGCGGGGGTGGCGCTGTTCACGGCGATGGTGTCGTCCTTCTCGGGGTCGATCCTGGGCATCGGGGTGCTGGTGATGCTGGCGGGCTGGCTGTCGGGGCTGGCCACGCGCTTTGGTGCGGCGGAATATACCGCGATGATGGTGCTGGGCCTGGTCGCGGCCGCGACCGTCGGGTCCGAGCGTCCGGCCAAAAGCCTGGCGATGGTGGTGACCGGCCTTATCCTGGGCACGGTGGGCACCGATGTCACCTCGGGGGCGCAGCGGTTCACCTTTGGCCAGGCCGAGCTGATGGACGGGATCAACCTTGTGGCGCTGGCGATGGGCCTGTTCGGCGTGGCCGAGGTGATCGCCAATATCCGCACCGCCGACACGCATGGCCGGCCGGATCGCGTTTCGCTGCGCCAGATGATGCCGCGGGCGGCCGATCTGCGCGCGATGCCCGGGCCGATCCTGCGCGGCACCACGCTGGGCAGCTTTTTCGGTGCCCTGCCCGGCACCGGATCGACGATTTCATCCTTCCTCAGCTATGCGCTGGAACGCCGGGTCGCGCGGCGGCCCGAACGGTTCGGCAATGGCGCTATTCAGGGCATTGCCGGGCCGGAATCGGCCAATAATGCCGCCGCGATCACCGCCTTTGTGCCAACGCTGACGCTGGGCATTCCGGGCGATCCGATCATGGCGCTGATGCTGGGGGCGCTGGTCATCCACGGCATCCAGCCGGGCCCGATGATGCTTGAGGCGCGGCCCGAGATGTTCTGGGGGCTGGTGGTCAGCTTCGGGATCGGCAACCTGTTCCTGCTAATACTGAACCTGCCGCTGATCGGGATCTGGGTGTCGATGCTGCGCATCCCGTTCCGCTGGCTGTATCCCGCAATCATCGTCTTTGTCTGCCTTGGGGTCTATTCGGTGCGCGGATCAAGCTTCGATCTGATCGCGGTGGCGGTGATCGGCGGGCTTGGATACCTGCTGGCGCTGGCCGCGTTCAGCCCGGCCCTTCTGCTGCTGGGCTTCGTGCTGGGCCCGCTGATCGAGACGAACCTGCGCCGGGCCATGCTGATTTCACGCGGCGATCCGATGGTGTTTCTGGAACGCCCGATCGCGGCGGGCTTCGTGCTGGCCACCGCCGCGCTGATCGCGCTGTCGGTCATCGGCGCGGTGCGCCGGCGCGCGGCACGCGCGGGCCAGACGCCCGCGCCCCCCGGCGACGGGGCAGATTGATCCGCCAGATCGCGCCGGGGCCGCGGGACGATGAACGGGGGCGGCGCGCCGCCCCCATCGGTTTCAGAAGAACCCAAGCTTGTTCGGGTTGTAGCTGACCAGCATGTTCTTGGTCTGCTGGTAGTGGTTCAGCATCATCTTGTGCGTTTCACGCCCGATGCCGGATTGCTTGTAGCCGCCAAAGGCCGCGTGCGCGGGATAGGCGTGGTAGTTGTTGACCCAGACGCGACCCGCCTCGATTGACCGACCAAAGCGATAGGCGCGGGTGCCGTCGCGGGTCCAGACCCCGGCGCCCAGGCCATACATCGTGTCATTGGCGATCGCCAGCGCCTCGGCCTCGTCCTTGAAGGTGGTCACGCTGACGACGGGGCCAAAGATTTCCTCCTGGAAGACCCGCATCTTGTTGTGGCCCTTCAGGATGGTGGGCTGGATGTAATAGCCATGCGCCAGATCGCCGTTGAAGCGCGCGGCGTCACCGCCCACCAGCACCTCGGCGCCCTCTTCGCGGCCGATGGTGAAATAGGACATGATCTTGTCATGCTGCTGCTTGCTGGCCTGCGCGCCAACCATCGTGGTGGGGTCGCGCGGGTCGCCCTGCTTGATCGCCTTCACACGCGCGATGCAGCGGGCGATGAACTCGTCATAGATATCCTCCTGGATCAGCGCGCGGGACGGGCAGGTGCAGACCTCGCCCTGGTTGAAGGCGAACAGAACGAACCCCTCGACCGCCTTGTCCAGGAAGGCGTCATCCTGCGCCATCACATCGGAGAAGAAGATGTTGGGCGACTTGCCCCCCAGTTCCAGCGTGACGGGGATCAGGTTCACCGTCGCGGCCTCCATGATCTTGCGGCCCGTGGCGGTCGATCCGGTGAAGGCGATCTTGGCGATGCGGTTCGACCGCGCCAGCGCATTGCCCGCCTCGGCGCCCAGACCGTTGACGATGTTCAGAACGCCCGGCGGCAGCAGATCGCCGATCAGTTCCGCCAGCACAAGGATCGCCGCCGGGGTTTGTTCGGCCGGCTTCATCACCACGCAATTGCCCGCCGCCAGCGCCGGCGCCAGTTTCCACGCCGCCATCAGGATGGAAAAGTTCCACGGGATGATCTGCCCCACCACACCCAAGGGTTCGTGGAAGTGATAGGCCACCGTGTCGTGGTCGATTTCCGACATCGTGCCTTCCTGGCCGCGCAGGACACCGGCGAAGTAGCGGAAATGGTCGATCGACAGGGGGATATCGGCGTTTACCGTTTCCCGGATCGGTTTGCCGTTGTCCCAGGTTTCGGCCATGGCCAGCGTTTCAAGGTTGGCCTCCATCACATCGGCGATCTTCAGCAGGATGTTGGACCGCTGCGCGGCGCTGGTCTTGCCCCAGGCGTCCTTGGCGGCATGGGCGGCATCCAGCGCCAGGTCGATATCGGCCGCGTCCGACTGCGCCACTTCGCAGACCTTCTGGCCGGTGATCGGGGTCACGTTGTCCATGTAGCGGCCATTCACGGGCGCCACGAACTTGCCGCCGATGAAATTGTCATACCGGCTCTTGAACGGCGCGCCGGTCAGGCCCGCCTTCTGGGTCATCTCATTCATGGGTTTCCTCCTCCGAAACTTGGGCCGCCTCCCCGCGGCCTTGTCCGAAGTCTTGGCCGATTTGCGGCTTGCGTCATCGGGGGGAAAGGGATTTGCGCGCGCACCTGTCGCAGCTCTGCGACAGGTCAGGGGGGCAAATCAGCGTCGGTCCAGCTTGCGGTGCAGCGTCGCCCGGCTTAGCCCCAGCGCGCGGGCCGCGGCCGAGATATTGCCGCCCGTGCGCGCCAAAGCCCGCGCCAGCACCGCGCGTTCGGCATCGTCAAACCCGTCGGTCGCCCCCTCGCCCAGCACATCGCCAAGCGGGCGCGGGGCGGCATGCAGATCGCCCGACAGGTTCAGATGCAGCCGCGCCCCCCGGGTGGCCCCGACCACCAGGTCATTCGCATCCACCGCCAGCATGGCGCCGATGCCCCGGTCGGTCCCCGGCACCAGCACCAGCCGCGCGCGGGGGAAGGTCTGGCTGAACAGATCGGCCTCGACCCGCCGGGCGGCTTCGGTCACCGTCGATCCGATCAGGCCACTGACAGCCGCGGGCAGATCGGGGCGCGCGGTGGACACGTCGATCACCGCCAGCAGGTCGCCATCCGGGCCAAAGACAGGCGCCGAGGAACAGCTGAGCCCGATGTTGCGGGCCAGGAAATGCTGATCGCGGTGAATGGTGACGGGGCGGGCCTCGACCAGACAGGTGCCGATGCCATTGGTGCCGGCCTGCGCCTCGGACCAGGCGGTGCCGGTCCACAGGCCCGCCGCCTCAAAATCGGCGTCGTCGCCGGCATTGCCGCGCCGGTCCAGCGCGATCCCCGCGGCATCGGCCAGCACGATGCAGGCGCCAAGGCCGCCCACCGTCTGGAACAATCGGTCCAGATGCGGGGCCGCGGTCGGCAACAGCGCCCCCAACCGTTCGCGCGCCTGGTCAAGTTCCGCGGCGGTCAGGCGGTTTTCGACCGTCCGCGCCGCCGGATCCAGCCTGTAAAGCGTGGCCGAGCGCGCCCAGGATGCCGCAACCGTCGACCGGGCCGCCTGACCCGACCGGATCGCGGCCTCGATGCGCGTCACATGCTGACTGGGCGATGGCAGCATTCTGTTCCCCCCCGACCCCCTGCCCTTCGGCGCAGCGGGGCTGGTCACCGATCCTGCGCAGGAAGCGCGGGGCAGCCTAGCGCGAATCGGCCCGGCGACAAAGACACTTTGGCGCGGCAAGGCCCTTGAAGGCGATGGGGTCTTCGGGAAACATCGCCGCATGGGGAAAGGAGCCATCGCCATGACGACCTTGAAGCTGCGCATCCTGTTTGACGGGGTGATGATCGGGCCGGGCAAGGCCGAGCTGCTGGAACGCATCCGCGAAACCGGGTCCATCGCCGCGGCCGGGCGCCAGATGGGGATGAGCTACAAGCGCGCCTGGATGCTGGTCGAGACAATGAATGCGGCCTTTGCGGCCCCCCTTGTGACCAGCGCGCGCGGCGGCAAGGGCGGCGGCGGGGCAGGCCTGACCGAGGCCGGCGCCGAGGTGCTGCGATTGTATCGAGAGGTCGTCGCCCGGTCCGAGGCGGCGGCGGGGGAACCGCTGGCCGCGCTGGAACGGATGCTGCGACCCAAGGCCGCAAGCGAACGGTTTGACGGACAATAACGCTTGCCAGCCAGCGCCCGCCTGATTGATATATCCGGCAGGAAATATCGACCGGAGCGTTCCATGACCCGCCGCCTTGCCCTTGCCTGCGTTCTGGCCGCATCGCTTGCCCCCCCCGCCCTTGCCGAAGAGGTGGTGGTCTTTGCGGCCTCTTCGATGAAAACCGCGCTGGATGCGGTAGCGGCGGGGTTTCAGGACAGCACCGGCCATCAGGTGACGATCAGCTATGCCGGGTCAGGCCAGCTGGCCCGGCAGATCATTCAGGGCGCGCCCGCGGATATCTTTGTCTCGGCGGCCGTGAACTGGATGGATGCGGTGGAACAGGACGGGCTGATCGCCGCCGGCACGCGGCGGGATCTGTTCGGCAATACGCTGGTTCTGGTCGCCCATGGCCAGGATGCGGCGCCGGTCACGATCGGGCCGGACCTTGATCTGCCGGGGCTTCTGGGTGAGGAGAAGCTGGCCATGGCGAGGGTCGACTCCGTGCCTGCGGGCCAGTATGGCAAGGCCGCGCTGGCGCATCTGGGCCTGTGGGATGCCATCGCGCCATCGGTGGCGCAGGCCGACAACGCGCGTGCGGCCCTGGCGCTGGTCGCGACCGGCGAGGCGCCCTATGGCATCGTCTTTGCGACCGATACGGCGGCGACCGAGAATGTGACCGTCGTGGCCACTTTCCCCGCCGACAGCCACCCGCCGATCATCTATCCCGGCGCGCTGCTGACCAATGCCGCGGACGCCGCCGACCGGGCGTTCTTCGAGGCCTTGATGTCCGATCTGGGCGATGCGACATTCGCCGCGCAGGGCTTTGCCATCCTGAACTGACGCGGGGCGCGCCGGATGACCGATCTGCTGACACCCGAGGAATGGCGCGCGCTGACCCTGTCGCTGCGCGTATCGCTTTGGGCCACGCTGGTCAGCCTGCCGCTGGGGGTTCTGGCCGCCTATGCGCTGGCGCGGTGGCAGTTCTGGGGCAAACAGGTGCTGAACGGGCTGATCCACCTGCCGCTGATCCTGCCGCCGGTGGTGACGGGCTATCTGTTGCTGATCACCTTCGGGCGCAAGGGCTATGTCGGGCAATATCTGGACGAATGGTTCGGCATCGTCTTTGCCTTTCGCTGGACCGGCGCGGCGCTTGCGGCGGGGGTGATGGCCTTTCCGCTGATGGTGCGCGCGATCCGGCTGGCGATCGAGGCGGTGGATCCAAGGCTGGAAGATGCCGCCAGCACCCTTGGCGCATCGCGGCTGTGGGCCTTTGCCACGATCACGCTGCCGCTGATCCTGCCCGGCATCGTGGCGGGCGCGATCCTGGCCTTTGCCAAGGCGATGGGCGAATTCGGCGCGACCATCACCTTTGTGTCGAACATCCCCGGCCAAACCCAGACGCTGCCATCGGCGATCTACGGTTTTCTTCAGGTGCCGGGGGGCGAGGCACAGGCCTTCCGGCTGGTTCTGGTGGCCATCGGCGTGGCCATGACCGCGCTTTTGCTGTCGGAATGGGTCAGCCGGGCGGTCGCGCGCAGGATATCGGGCCAATGACGCTGTCGGTCGATCTGCACCACCGCCTGCCCGGCTTTGCCCTGCAAGTGGCCTTTGAGGCGCCGCCCGGGGTCACGGTGCTGTTCGGGCATTCGGGATCGGGAAAATCGACCGTCATCAATGCCGTGGCCGGGCTGTTGCGCCCCGATCGGGGGCGCATCGCGCTGGACGGAACGGTGCTTTTGGACACCGGGGCGGGCGTGATGTTGCCCCCCCATCGCCGCCGGATGGGCTATGTGTTTCAGGATGGGCGGTTGTTCCCGCATCTGAGCGTGCGGCAAAACCTGCTGTATGGCCGCTGGTTTGCCCCACGGGTGCCGGGGGCCGAACTGGACCGGGTTGTGGACATGCTGGGCATCGGCCCGCTTCTGGCCCGCCGCCCCGGCGCGCTTTCGGGGGGCGAAAAGCAGCGCGTGGCCATCGGGCGCGCGATCCTGTCCAATCCGCGCCTGCTGTTGATGGATGAACCGCTGGCCGCCCTGGATGAGGCCCGCAAGGCCGAGATCCTGCCCTATCTGGAACGCCTGCGCGATGAATGGCGGCTGCCCATTCTTTACGTCAGCCATTCGGTGGCCGAGGTGGCGCGGCTGGCCACCACCGTCGTTCTGCTGGACGGGGGCCGCGTCGTCGCCACCGGCCCCGCCGCCGCGGTGCTGGCCGACCCCGCCATGGCCCCCGCCATGGGCCCGCGTGAAGCCGGGGCCATGATCTCGGCGCGGCTGGTGGCGCAGGAAGATGACGGGCTCACCCGGTTCGAAACCGGCGGCGGGCCGATCTGGCTGCCGCAGGTTCGGGCCGCGGCCGGGGCGCGGCTGCGGCTGCGCATCCTGGCCCATGACGTGATGCTGGCGACACGCCGCCCCCGGGACATCTCGGCGCTGAACATCCTGTCGGCCACGGTTGAGGGGATCGCCCCGGGCGACGGCCCCGGCGCGCTGGTCCGGCTGCGGGTGGGCGATGAGGTGCTTTTGGCGCGGGTCACCCGACGCTCGGCCGTGGCGCTGGATCTGGCCCCGGGGCGCGCGGTCTTTGCCGTTCTCAAGACGGTCTCTGTCGCGCAGGAAAACGTCGGCAGCGCGATGTGACACGGGCCCGATTCTTGCCCCTCGCCCCACCGCCCGCCTTGTGCCGAGGCAAGCCATCTGGCGCGCGCGGGGGCCGGGGTGACGGGAATCAATGACAAATCCGGCATCACAGGCCACAGTTGCAGGGTCCGGGACGCCCCCGGGCCAGACAAAAGTTCATCCGCCTCGGGGAGGAGACGGTGGTCTATGCGCGTATCACAAAACCCGCGCGGGCGCGCGGTGAAGGCCCCGGCCCCACCGGCTGGCCGGCCGCGCGGGCGCGGCTGGCGGGCCTGCCGGGGGGTGGGCTGAACATCGCACATGAGGCGGTGGACAGGCATGTCGCGGCCGATCACGGCGCGCAGCCCGCACTGATCTGGCTGGGGCGTGAGGGCGCGCGGCAGGTCTTCAGCTATGCCGAACTGGCGGCCGAGGCGGCGCGCTTTGCCCATGTGCTGCGCGCCCACGGCATCGGCCCCGGCGAACGGATGTTCCTGCTGGCGGGCCGGGTGCCCGCGCTTTACGCGGCAACCTTGGGCGCGATCAAGGCGGGCGTCGTCGTCAGCCCGCTGTTTGCCGCCTTCGGGCCCGAACCCGTGCGCGCGCGGATGGACATCGGCGGGGCCAGCGTTCTGGTCACGACCGAAGCGCATTATCGCCGCAAGGTGGCACCTTGGCGGGCCACAATGCCGGGGCTGAAGCTGGTGCTGATCATCGGCGAGGGCGCGCCTGACGGCTGTGTGGCGCTGGGGCCTGCGATGGCCGCCATGCCCGCCACCTTCGAAACGGTCGCAACCCGACCCGAAGACATGGCGCTGTTGCATTTCACCTCGGGCACGACGGGCCTGCCCAAGGGCGTGGTCCATGTGCAGGACGCGGTGGTGGCCCATGCCGAAACCGGGCGGCTGGCGCTGGACCTGCATCCGGGGGACATCTACTGGTGCACCGCCGATCCCGGCTGGGTCACCGGGATGAGCTATGGCGTGATCGCCCCCCTGTGCAACCGCGTGACGATGGTGGTGGATGAGGCCGAGTTCGACCTGGACCGCTGGTATGGCATTCTGGAACGCGAACGGGTGCAGGTCTGGTATACCGCGCCGACCGCGATCCGCATGATGATGCGCGCGGGCGCGGACGCGGCCCGGGGGCGCGACTTTTCCGCCCTGCGGTTCCTGGCCTCGGTCGGCGAGCCGTTGAACGCGGAATGCGTGATCTGGGGCCAGCAGGTGTTCGGCCTGCCGTTTCATGACAACTGGTGGCAGACCGAAACCGGCGGCATCATGATCGCCAACACCCCCGACATGGACATCAAGCCCGGCGCGATGGGCAAGCCCCTGCCGGGGATCGAGGCCGGGATCGTGACCCGGGACGGCGCGGTCCTGACCGAACAGCCCGCCGGCCAGATCGGCGAACTGGCGCTGCGACCGGGCTGGCCCTCGATGATGCGCGGCTATCTGGGCCAGCCGGAACGCTATGCCAAATCCTTCGCGGGCGGCTGGTATCTGACCGGCGATCTGGCGATGTGCGATGCCGATGGCTATTTCTGGTTCGTGGGCCGGGCGGACGACCTGATCAAGTCCGCGGGCCATCTGATCGGCCCGTTCGAGGTGGAAAGCGCGCTGATCGAACATCCCGCCGTGGCCGAGGCAGCCGTGATCGGCGTGCCCGACGAAACCGCCGGAGAGGTGGTCAAGGCCTTCGTCACGCTCAAGGCCGGGTATGAACCGGGCGAGGCGCTGGAACGCGACCTGCGCGGCCATGCCCGCGCCCGCCTTGGCCCCGCCGTCGCCCCGCGCGAGATCGTGTTCCGCGACAGCCTGCCGCGCACCCGATCGGGCAAGATCATGCGCCGCCTGCTGCGCGCGCGCGAACTGGGCCTGCCTGAGGGCGATCTGTCCACGCTGGAAGGGGATGCACGATGACCAAGGTCAAGCTGGACCACACCCACGCCCGCGACCTGCTGCGCGGCATGATCCGCATCCGCCGCTTTGAGGAAAAATGCTTCGAGCTTTACACGCAGGAAAAGATCCGCGGTTTCCTGCATCTTTATGACGGCGAAGAGGCGGTGGCCGTCGGCATCAGCGCCGCGCTGGACCCGCGCGACCGGGTGGTGTCGACCTACCGCGAACATGGCCACGCGCTGGCCCGCGGCACAAGCATGGAATCGGCCCTGGCCGAGATGTATGGCAAGGCCACCGGCTGTGCGGGCGGGCGCGGCGGGTCGATGCACCTGTTCGACGCGGAAACCAACCTTTATGGCGGCAATGCCATCGTGGGCGGCGGTCTGCCGCTGGCCGTGGGCCTGGGCCTTGGCGACAGGATGCAGGGCCAGGACCGGGTCACGGTCTGCTTTTTCGGCGATGGCGCGCTGGCCGAGGGTGAATTTCACGAATCCATGAACCTCGCGGCGCTGTGGAACCTGCCGGTGCTGTTCGTGCTGGAAAACAACCTTTACGCCATGGGCACGGCGGTGGCGCGGGCGCAGGCGAACACCGATTTCGTCCCCCGGGCTGCGGGCTACGGGATGGTCGCCGAAGGCGTGGATGGCAATGATGTGGTGGCCGTCGAGGCCGCCGCCCGGCGCGCGGTCGAGGCGATCCGCGCGGGCCAGGGGCCGCGGTTCCTGGAATGTCGCACCTACCGCACTCGGGCGCATTCGATGTTCGACGCCGAGAAATACCGCGACAAGGCCGAGGTGGCAGAATGGCGCGACCGCGCGCCCATCACGCGCTTTCAGACCTGGTTGCTGGACAACGGATTGATGCATCCCGACGAGGTTGCGGCGATTGAGGCCGAGGTCGCGGCCCAGGTGGAAAATGCCGTCGCCGCCAGCGAACAGGCCCCGTGGGAACCGGTTGAGGATCTGCTGCGTCACGTCGTGGCCGAAACCCGCCCCGACGCGCCCGCGCCCGTCCCCTCCGATCCCGCCCCGTCCGGGCCACTGGTTGAAACGACCTATCGCGACTGCTGCCGCGCCGCCATCACCGAGGCGATGCTGCGCGATGACCGCGTCTTTCTGATGGGCGAGGATGTGGGTGCCTATGGCGGTTGCTATGCGGTATCGCTGGGGCTTCTGGCCGACTTCGGCCCCGATCGCATCCGCGACACGCCCCTGTCGGAATCCGGCTTTACCGGCGCGGGCATCGGCGCGGCGCTGGCGGGCATGCGCCCGATTGTAGAAATCATGACGGTCAATTTCTCGCTTCTGGCGCTGGACCAGATCGTCAACACCGCCGCCACCATCCGCCACATGTCGAACGGGCAGTTCGGCGTGCCGCTGGTGATCCGCATGGCGACCGGCGCCGGGCGGCAGCTGGCCGCGCAGCATTCCCATTCGCTGGAGGCGTTCTTTGCCCATGTCCCCGGCCTGCGGGTGGTGGCGCCCGCCACGCTGGAGGACGCGCGCGGCATGCTGTGGACGGCGTTGCAGGACCCCGACCCGGTGATCATCCTGGAACATGTCATGCTTTACAACATGGCCGGCCAGATCGCCGCCAATGCCGGCGCGGTGGACATCGACCGCGCCGTGATCCGCCGCGCGGGCCGCGATGTGACGCTGATCGCCTGGTCCCATTCGCTGTGGAAGGCGCTGGAGGCCGCCGAGGCGCTGGCCCGCGACGGGATCGAGGCCGAGGTGATCGACCTGCGGTCCTTGCGCCCCCTGGATCAGGCGACCATCGCCGCCTCGGTCAGCCGCACCCGACGCGCGGTGGTGGTGGACGAGGGCTGGCGCACAGGCTCGCTGTCTGCCGAGATCGCCGCGCAGGTGCAAGAGACCTGCTTCTGGCAGCTTGACGCCCCCGTCGCCCGGGTCTGCGCGGCCGAGGTGCCGGTGCCCTATGCCAAGCATCTGGAAACCGCCGCCCTGCCGCAGGCCGCCGATATCGTGGCCGCGGTCAAGGCGCTGCCGGGGGTGGCGGGATGAGCCTGTTCACCATGCCCTCGCTGGGCGCCGACATGGAAGATGGCAGGCTGGTCGAATGGCTGGTGAAGCCCGGCGACCGGGTGGCCAAGGGCGATGTGGTCGCGGTGGTCGAAACCCAGAAAGGCGCGATCGAGATCGAGATCTTCGCGGCGGGCGAGGTGGCTGAACTGCTGGCCGAACCCGGCCAGCAGCTGCCGGTCGGCGCCCCATTGGCCCGCCTGACCGAAGCGGGGGCCCCCGCCGCCCCCGCGCCACAGGCCCCCGCGCTACAGGCCCCCCCGCCAGCCCCGCCCGTGCCCACACCGCCCCCCGCCCCTGCCCCGGCGCCGGTTGCGCCCGAACCGCGGGGGGCTGTCCTTGCCTCGCCTGCGGCACGGGCGCGGATGGCCGAACTGGGGATTGCCCTGGCGGTGGGCTCGGGGCCCGGTGGCGCGGTCCTGCTGGCAGATGTCGAACGGCAGGCGCAGGCCAAGGCACCGACCGAACCGACCCCGCCCGGCCCCAAGGGCAAGCCCGGCCTGGACATGGCCGAGATGCGCCGCGCGATCGCGGCCGCGATGGCCCGCGCCAAGCGCGACATCCCGCATTACTACCTGACCCATGACATCGACCTGCAGACCGCGCAGGACTGGTTGACCGCCCGCAACGCGGACCGGACCCCGGACCAACGCCTGCTGATGGGCGCGCTGCTGATCCGGGCGACGGTGCGCGCGCTGGCCCGATATCCCGAACTGAACGGCCGGTATGAGGCCGAACCCTACGCCCCCGCGCCCGCCGTCCATTGCGGCCTGGCCATCGCGCTGCGCGGGGGCGGGTTGATTGCCCCCGCGATCCTGAACGCCGAAACGCGGGACACCGACGCGCTGATGGATGCGATGCGCGATCTGGTCGCCCGTACCCGCGCCGGGCGGCTGCGCAACAGCGAACTGACGCAGGGCACGATCACGGTATCGTCCCTGGGCGAGACGGGCGTGGATGCGCTGCTGGGGGTGATCTATCCGCCGCAGGTGGCGCTGATCGGCTTTGGCACCCCGCGCGTGAAACCCATGATCCACGATGGCCGCGTTCAGCCGCGCCTGGCCGTGACGGTCAGCCTTGCGGCCGATCACCGGGTCAGCGATGGCCGCCGCGGCGCGGCATTCCTGGCCGAGATCGACCGCCTTTTGCAGGAGCCCGACCACCTATGACCCCGCTTGATCTGCGCAGCGCCTTTCTGGCCGACCTGACCGCCGTGGCCCCCGATCTTGATGCGGCCACGATCGGCGATGACGACCACCTGCAGGTCGATCTGGGCCTTGATTCGATGGATTTCCTGAACCTTGTCAGCGCCCTGCACAAACGCTTTGGCCTACCGATCCCCGAGGCCGACTATCCCCGCCTTGCCACCCCCGCCAAGGCCGTCGCCTATCTGTCCGCGATGTTGGGCCAACCCCAGCCGCCCCTGCAGGCTGCGCGGCGCCCTCATGCCGGCCCCAGCCGATAGCCAAGGCCGCGTTCGGTCTCAATGATCCCGGCGCCCAGTTTCTTGCGCAGGCGGCTGACGTGAACCTCGATCGTGTTGCTGTCGATATCGGCATCGAAGGCATAAAGCTTGTCTTCCAGCTGTGCCTTTGACAGCAACTGACCGGGCCGGGCCAGAAACGCCTCAAACAGGGCCCATTCGCGCGCGGTCAGGGCCACGGGCGCCCCATCGCGGCGGATGCTGCGGGCAGCAAGGTCAATGTCCAATGTGCCGTGGGTGATGATCGGGTTGGGATTGCCGACATAACGACGCGCCACCGACCCGATCCGCGCCGACAATTCGGCCAGATCGAAGGGCTTGACCAGATAGTCATCGGCCCCGGCATTCAGCCCCTCGATCCGGTCGGACACCTGGTCCAGCGCGGTCAGGATGATGACCGGGGTGACATCGCCGCGCGCGCGCAGCCGACGCAGGAACGGGATGCCACGACCATCGGGCAGCATCAGATCCAGCAGGATCAGATCATAGGCCGCGCCGCGGATCGCATCATCGGCGGCGTCAAGGCGCGTCACCCAGTCCACCGAATGCACATCGCCCGCGATCTGGTCACGCACCGCGGCGCCCAGCACGGCATCATCTTCGATCAGCAGGATACGCATGGGTGGACTTGCCCGGTTTTGGTGGAGAGCGTTTAGCTCACTTTCCGGACCTTTTACGCGAAGGCGATGGAGCTCTGGAAGCCGAGCGATGAATGCCGCCTGACGGGGTTATAGAACCCGCCGATGTATTTGGCGACGGCGTTTTCGGCTTGAGCGCGCTGCTGCCAGGCGACCGGCCGGATCAGCTCCCACTTGATGGTCTTGAAGAACGTCTCGACCATCGCGTTGTTGTAGCAGTTCCCACACCCGCTCATCGAGATCAGGAGGCCCCTTTTCCGGAGCGGCGCCTGATAGTCCACAGAGCAGTATTGCGACCCGCAGTCGGAATGGTGAACCAGCCCCGGCGCGGGGTTGCGAGCCACGAGAGCACGGCGCAACGCTTCGACTGCCAGATCGCGCTTCAGACGATCACTCGTGGCCCAACCGACGACGCGCCGAGAGAACAGGCCCAGCACGACGGCAAGGTAGAGCCAGCCCTCTGCCGTCCAGATGTAGGAGATGTCTGCTCCCCATTTTCTGTCCCGGCCATCCGCCGTGAAGTCCTGCGCCACCAGATTGGGCGCGGCAGGCTAGGCATGTTCACTGTCCGTCATGCGCTTGAAGCGCCGTTTCTACCGCGCGATCAACTGGGTCTCGTACATAAGGTGTACCGTGCGATGCCGCCCGATCACATGGCCCTCGTCGACGAGATCGGAGGTCGCATCCGGGGACTGCCATTAGTCCCGTTTGTCGAATTATGCGCAGAAGTTGGTGACGCTTGATCAGGCGGCGGCTTGAAGGTGACGGAGACCGTCGCGGAACTCAATCCCTT
>NZ_JAMJFX010000016.1 GCF_023544865.1 Phaeovulum molybdatiresistens
GTGATCTCCGTTCAGCTTTACAACCGAACAGAATCACAACCTGCTGAATTCACTCCACCAGTTTCGGATCAGCCTCTAAGGGGCGAAACCCGTCCCTGCAGGGGAAATGCGATGATGCACTGCTACAGTTCCGGCCCCGGCGGCCTGATCCGTCTGGACCCCGATGCCGATCCGGCCGCCGCGGTCTGGATCGACCTGCAGGCGCCTGCCCCCGAGGAGGTGGCCGCCCTGGCGCGGCTGGGCGTTGAGGTGCCAAGCCTGGCCGACATGGAAGAGATCGAGATATCGAACCGGCTTTACCGCGAATCGGGGGCCGATGTGATGACGGTGGTCCTGCCGGGCCGGGCCCCTGATGACCGGCAGATCGCGGGCCCGGTCAGTTTCATCCTGACCGAAGGGCGGCTTGTCACCGTGCGCCACCATGCGCCGCGGTCCTTTGACACCTTTCCGTTGCGCGCGGACCGATCGGCCGCGGGCATCGCGGGGGCCGAGCAGATATTCATGGGGTTGATCGAGGAAATCGTCGCCCGTCTGGCCGATATCCTGGAAGGGGTGGGCCGGGCGCTTGATGCGGTGTCCAGCGCGGTTCTGGGCGGGCGGGGGCAGACCTCGGGGCAGTTGCAGGGGGCGCTGGAAAAGATCGGCCAGCAGGGCGAGGTGCTGGGCCGGGTGCGGCTGGCGTTGCTGACGCTGGAACGCGCCCTGTCGTTCTTTGCCCAGACGCTGGCGCCGCGCGCGCAGGGCAAAGAGCTGCGCGCCATTGTCGAAGGCCAGATGCGCGATATCCGGTCGCTGAACGAGCATGGTGATTTCCTGTCGGCGCGGCTGTCGCTGAATGTCGATGCGACGCTGGGGATGATCAATCTGGCGCAGAACAATACGGTGCGGCTGGTGACGGTGGTGGCCGCGCCCTTCGTGCCGCCCACGCTGATCGCCTCGATCTATGGGATGAATTTCGCACGCATGCCCGAACTGGCCCATCCTTGGGGTTATCCGGTGACGCTGGTGCTGATGCTGGCATCGGCGGTGGGCACTTGGGCGTTTTTCAAGTGGAAGGACTGGATCTGATCAGCGTTCCAGCACCAGCCGGTCGCGGCTGAATTCCACCCGGGCAAAGCGCGTCAGATAGGCCATGCCCAGAAGCGAGGTATCCATCTGCCCGCCATTGACCACCGCGCGCAGGTTCCGGTCATGGATCGGGCCCAGGGCTAGGCTGTCCAGCCGCACCGGCGCGGTGGCGACCAGGCCATTGGCGGTCTGCGCCTGCCCGATGAAGGCCAGCCCCGCCGTGGCAATGCCCGCGCGTTCGGCATCGCGCCGCGTCAGCACGATGTCGCTGGCGCCGGTATCGACGACAAAGCGCACCGGCACGCCGTTCACCTCGGCGGTCAGATAGTAATGGCCATCGGCGGCCAGCGGCGCCTCGATCCGGTTGTCGCCGATCGCGGATTGGCGCGGCATCAGGTCGTGGCGCAGATCCTGCCACAGGCCCGCGGCCCCGATCACGCCCAGAAAGATCAGCCCCCAGATCGCCATCTGCTGCATCGCCCGGCCGGGCTTTCGGCGCAACTCAACCAGAAGATAGCCCCCCACCGCCAGAAACAGCAGCGAAAGATAGATCAGCCGGGCAAAGTCATCATCGGACATCGGATCATCATCCCCCTGGCTGCGGTTTGGCTGTCTGCGATGTAGGTATAGCGGGCGCCGATGTCACGCCCCGGCGCCCGTGAAGACGCCTGCGCCGCGCAGGCCATCCAGAATGAACTGGATCGACAGCGCCGCCAGCAGCATCCCCAGCAGCCGCGTCACAACCATCGTGCCGGTCCGCCCCAGCGCGCGCTCGACCGGGGGGGCCAGCAAGAACATCGCCAGCACGCAGGCCAGCACCGCAAACATCACCCCATGCACCAGCACCACATGGGTCAGATCCGCCCCCGGCGCCCCGGCCAGCAGGATCATCGTGGCCATCGCCCCGGGTCCCGCGATCAGCGGCGTGGCCAGCGGAAAGACCGACGGATCATGGGTCGGTTCGGGGTGCTGCCCCTCGCGGCGCTGGGTGCGGCGTTCGAACAGCATGTCCATCGCGGTCAGGAACAACAGAACCCCGCCCGCGATGCGGAAGGCCGGCATGGAAATGCCGATCGCCCCCAGCAGCTTGTCGCCCAAAAGCCCGAACAGCGTCAGCAGCACCGCCGCGATCAGCACCGCGCGCAGCCCCATGCGCAGCCGCGCGCGCGCGTCAATGCCTTGCGTCAACGCGATGAACAGCGGCGCAAGTCCGATCGGGTCCACGACCACGAACAGCGTGACAAAGGCGGTCAGATAGTCGGCGTCGGCCATGATCCCTCCGGGTGCGATGGGCGCAGCCTAGCCCCGCCGGGCCGCGCCTGCCAGCGGTGGGGTGGAAAAATATCGCCCGATGCGGTCGAAGGGGCTTTGATCGGCGCGCGAGAGGTCATAAATGAGAGGTTATGTTTGACGCGGGCCTGATCCCGCCGTCGGAGGAGAATGACATGCTCAACAACATCGGCCTTCCCGGCCTTCTGCTCATCGCGATCGTGGTGCTGGTGCTTTTCGGCCGCGGCAAGATTTCGTCCCTGATGGGCGAAGTCGGCAAGGGCATCACCGCCTTCAAGAAGGGCGTCAAGGATGGCGGTCAGGAAATCGAGGATGCCTCGGCGCAGGCAGCCCGCGACGTGACCCCCGAAAAAGACAAAGACAAGGTCTGAACCTGCCGGCCCCGCCGGGGCCTTGATCCGGGCCGGAGGCCAGGGAACCCATGTTCGATATCGGTTGGAGCGAGCTTCTCGTGATCGGCGTCGTTGCGCTGATCGTGGTGGGGCCAAAGGATCTGCCTGGCATGTTCCACACGCTGGGCCGGTTTACCGCGCGTGCGCGCGGGATGGCGCGTGAATTTTCGCGGGCGATGGAAGATGCGGCCAGCGACAGCGGCCTGAAAGAGGCGGCCAGCGATCTCAAGGATCTGAAAGGTCTGGCGTCCAAGAAGTCGCTGGGCCTGGATGCGCTGGAAGAAGCCGCGTCCAAGTTCGAGAAATGGGAACCGAAGCTGCCGGGCAAGGCCGATACCGCGGGCGCCAGCCCCGATCCGGCCGCCGCTGCACCGGCTGCCGCTACGGCGGTGGAGGCGGCGCCAAAATCCGCCGAAGCGAAGCCCAAAGCCCCCCGGACCGCCAAGCCCAAGGCCCCGAAATCCGAGGCCGCCCCCGCCAAGGCCGCCACCAAATCCGCGGCGAAGGCCCCTGGGAAAGAGGCGGCCAAGCCGGCGACCAAGGCGGCGCCCCGGAAAAGCCCCGCCAAGAAGGGTGACGCATGAGCGCGAAGGAAGACATCGACGACACCGCCGCCCCGCTGATCGAGCATCTTGCCGAATTGAGAAAGCGGCTGATCTGGTCGGTCAGCGCCTTCATCGGTGCCATGGTGCTGTGCTTTGCCGCGGCGGAACCGATTCTGGGCTTTTTGCTGGGGCCGATCGAACAGACCATGCGCGATCTGGGCGACCCCAACCCGGTGATGCAATATACCGCGCCGCAGGAATATTTCTTCACGCTGATCCGCATTTCCATGGTGGGGGGGCTTGTGCTGTCCTTCCCGGTGATCGGCTATCAGCTGTGGCGTTTCATCGCGCCGGGCCTGTATCGCAGCGAAAAATCGGCCTTTCTGCCCTTCCTGATTTCCTCTCCGCTGCTGTTCCTGGTGGGGGCGATCTTTGCGCATTACGTTGTGACGCCGCTGGCCATGGGCTTTTTCCTGGGCTTTGCCGATGCCTCGTCCATCGTCAGCGCGATCCTGCCGACCCTGTCCGACGCCCCCGTGACCGAACCGCCCACGCCCAGCGAAGGCATCTCGATCGTGTTCCAGGGCAAGGTCAATGAAACGCTGGATATCTCTCTCAAGATGATTATCGCCTTCGGGCTGTGCTTCCAGCTTCCGGTTCTGCTGACGCTGATGGGCAAGGCGGGGCTGGTGTCGGCCAAGGGGCTGGGGCGGGTGCGCAAATATGCCATCGTGCTGATCCTGGGCGTGGCCGCACTGGTCACTCCGCCCGACGTCGTCACCCAGCTGATCCTGTTTGGCGTGGTCTATCCGCTATATGAAATCTCGATCTTCCTGGTCCGCCGTATCGAAAAGGCGCGCGAGGCGCGTCTGCGCGCCGAAGGCCTTTGGGTCGAAGAGGATGAGGACGAAGAGGCCGCGAAATGACCGACCCGCTAGACCGGATCGCCGCCGCGCTGGAACGGCTTGCGCCCGCGCCACTGGCGGCACCGGATTTTTCGGCGGCGCAGGCCTTTGTCTGGCACAGCGCGCCCGAACAGCTGGCCCCGGTGGCGCAGGTCAACCGCGTCGATCTGCGGCTGTTGCGCGGCATTGACCGGGCGCGTGACACGTTGCTGGCCAATACGCTGCAATTCGCGCGCGGCGCGGCGGCCAACAATGCGTTGCTGTGGGGCGCGCGGGGGATGGGCAAGTCGTCCCTGGTCAAGGCGGTCCATGCCGAGGTTCTGGCCCAGGGGCTGGCGCTGAAGCTGGTCGAACTGGCGCGCGAGGATCTGCCCTCGGTCGGGCGGTTGCTGGGCCATTTGCGCGCGGCGACCGACAAGCGCTTTGTGCTGTTTTGCGACGACCTGTCCTTCAGCCACGATGATCAGCATTACAAATCGCTGAAGGCCGTTCTGGACGGCGGGATCGAAGGCCGGCCGTCGAACGTGATCTTTTATGCCACCTCGAACCGCCGCCATCTGATGCCGCGCGACATGATTGAGAATGAACGCTCCAGCGCGATCAACCCGTCCGAGGCGGTTGAGGAAAAGGTGTCACTGTCGGACCGGTTCGGCCTGTGGCTGGGCTTCCACCCCTGCGGGCAGGATGAATTCCTGGCGATGATCGAGGGCTATTGCGCGGCCTATGGCGTGGACATCGCCCCCGAGGATCTGCGCGCCGAGTCGATCGAATGGCAGGCGACGCGCGGGGCGCGGTCGGGCCGGGTCGCGTGGCAGTATTTTACCGATCTGGCCGGACGGCGCGGCATCGCGCTGTAACCGACCCCGGACAATGAAAAACGGCCCCTGCGGGGGCCGTTTTTCATTGGGCAGCCAGCGATGCGCGCTGGTCTTATTGCAGGTATTTCATCGGATCGACGCTTTCGAACCCGTCGCGGACCTCAAAATGAAGGAAGCCGGGGTCGCTGGCGCGGACCTTGGCGATGGTCTGGCCGCGGCTGACGCGGGCGCCCTTGGCGACGGTGGGGGCGTCAATATTGGCGTAGACCGTCAAAAGCCCGTTGTCATGGCGCAGCACCAGGATCGGCACCTGCCCGGTGTCCTTGGTGATGGCGGCGACGGTGCCGGCCTCGGCGGCCTTCACGGGCGTGCCGGGGGCGGCGGCAATATCGACCCCGTCGTTTTTCTTTTTGACATAGGGCCGGATGATCGCGCCCTGAACCGGCATCTGCATCTTGCCCGCGGCCGAAGCCTGGGTGCGCGTTGCGCCCAGATCGGGGGCCGGGGGTGTCGCGGTCGGGGCGGCGGCGGCGGGCGGCGTTTCGGCGGGCAGGGGCTGGGCGGCCGAGGGCGGCGTTGGCGTGGCCGATCCTGCGCCCGGCGCGCTGGCAATCGCGGCCGCGGGCGGGGTCGCGGCGGCAACGGGGATCATCAGATACTGGCCTTCACGCACGCTCATGTCGGCGGGCAGGCCGTTCCAGTCGGCCAGCGCGCGGACGCTGACATTGTAATAGCGCGCGATGGAATAGGCGGTTTCGCCGCGGGCGACCTTGTGGCGCGTGGGCTCGGGCCCGGCCGGGGCGGTGGCGGTGGGCGCGGGGGCCGGGCTTTGCGTGCCGGTGGCGCGGTCGATCGCCGTCGATGCGATCGAGGTGATGTCGATGCGTTCCCCCCCGATCGCCCCGGGCGTGGTGCTGCCGGCGGCGGGTTCGGTGACGCGGCGCGGCAGGGCCAGGATCTCGCCGCGGTTCAGCGTCGTTTCGGGGCGCAGCGCATTGTAGCGGGCCAGCTCTTCGGCATTCAGCCCCACCCGCGCGGCAATCGCGGTGACGCTGTCGCCCTGATTGGCCACGGCCACCTGATAGGTCGGGTAGGAAATCACGCCGCGCGCATCGGGGGCGGGCCGGGCCGCGGTAGCCTGCCGCGCCGCGGCCGATGTGTCAAAGCCGGTGCGCCCGAAATGCCGCAGATCGCCATCGAAGCTGCCATCGGGTTCGCAGGCGGCCAGCGCAAGCGCGCTTGCCCCAAGGATCAGGCCGTGGCGCAGGCGGGCGGGCAGGGTGTGGATCATCGGCTCGTTCCTCATTCCTTGTTCCGTCTGGCCCTGTGGCCGGGCCTTTTTTCGGATCGCGTCCGGGGGTCAGTCGTTCGCCATGCCTTCGACAAGCGGGACAAAGCGCACCGGGCGCAATTCTTCATAGTCATACCCCGTTTCCAGGCGCCGCACGCGGATCAGGCTTTGCACCGTGTCGGACTGGCCAACGGGAAGCACCATGATACCCCCGATCTTCAACTGCGCCAAGAGCGGGCCGGGCGGGTCCTCGGCGGCGGCGGTCACGATGATACGATCAAAGGGCGCCTGTTCGGGCAGGCCGCGCGACCCGTCGATGGCCAGCGCGGTGATGTTGCTCAGGTGCAGCTGCCGAAACAGCGCCTCGGCCTCGCGCACCAGGCGGCGGTGACGGTCGACGGTATAGACGCGCCGCGCCAGCCCCGCCAGGATCGCCGCCTGATAGCCGGATCCGGTGCCGATTTCCAACACCGTGTCGCGCGGCCCCACCTGGAGCGCCTGGGTCATCAGCCCCACGACCGAGGGCTGGGAAATCGTCTGCCCGCAGGCGATCGGCAGGGGCATGTCCTCATAGGCGCGTTCGGCGAAGATGCCCTTGACGAACAGCCCCCGGTCGACCCGTTCCATCGCCGAGAGCACGCGCGCATCCGTCACGCCCTTGGAACGCAGCGCGAAGAGAAAGCGCATCTTGCGTTCGGCGATGCTGGCCTTCTCTGGCGCGCCCTCGGTCATGCCAGCCGCGCCGTCAGATCGGCCAGCAGGTCATGCGCGGTCAGATCCGCGCGCATCGGCGTGATCGCGACATAGCCGTCCAGGTTCACCGCCACATCCGTGCCCGGCGCGCTTGGCAGGTGTTGCGGCCCGCCCTTGATCCACAGGAACTTGCGCCCCGAGGGCGAGATATGCGGCTCGACGCCAAAGAAGGTCTCGCGCCGGAAGCCCTGGGCCGCGACCCGGTGGCCCTTGACCTCGGCGGCCGGAACGGGCGGGAAATTGACGTTGTAGAAACAGCGGTAATCGCCCTCATCCCAGATGCCGCGATCCAGAAGCGCGCGCACGACGCCCGCGCCATGCACCCGCGCGGCCTCGAACGGATCGGCCAGTTCCTGCGTCCGCGGCCCCAGGAATTGCGACAGCGCAATCGCCGGAACGCCCTGCAGCGCCGCCTCCATCGCGCCGCCCAGCGTGCCGGAATACATGGCGTTTTCGCCCGAATTGTTGCCCCGGTTGACGCCCGACAGAACCAGATCGGGGCGCGCGCCCTGCAACACCTCATAGAGGCCGGCCAGAACGCAATCGGCGGGGCTGCCCTCGGCGGCATAGCGCCGCTCGCCCAGCTTGGCGATCATCATCGGATGGGTGTAGCTGATGGCATGGGCCACGCCCGATTGTTCAAAGGCGGGCGCCACGGTCCAGACCTCGCCCTCGGGGCCGGCGATTTCGGCGGCGATCTGTGTCAGAACCTCAAGGCCCGGTGCATTGATCCCGTCGTCATTGGTGATGAGTATCCGCATGCGTCCCCCGACTTGTCACAGACCGTTTGGTCCTGCTTAGCGCGCGGGCCGGGGGGCGTAAAGCGATCCGGGCGGGGGGCGGGCCGAAATCTGGCCGCCCGCGGGGATCACAGCAGTGTCAGGATGCGGCGGGCCTCGGCATGCGGATCGGCCAGCGGCGCGCGGTCTTCGCCGGGGAAGAAACGCGCCCGCGTCGCGGTGGGCATGGGCGCGGGCCGGTCGATCAGCACGCGCGGGCCGATCTTGGCCGTCTCGGCCTGCCAGCTGCGCGCCAGCGCGATCTGCGCGGCCTTGGTGGCCCCATAGGCGCCAAAGAATTTTTCGCCCGCGTGGTCATCATCAAAGAACATGGCGGTGCCGTTGCCCGCGCGCAGCAGCGGCTCGACCAGCGGGATCAGGGTCGCGGTGGCGGCGACATTGGTGGCGATGGATTTCGCCATGTCCTTGGCATCGATATGGGCCGCGGGCGCCAGCGGCGCGGCGTGGATCGCGCAATGCGCCCACAGCTGGACCCCGCCCCAGCGCGCGGCGACCGATTGCGCCAGATGTTTCATCGCCTCGGGATCGGTCACATCCATCGGCGCCAGGCTGGCACGCCCGCCTGCGGCCTGGATCCTGTCGTCCAGTTCTTCCAGCGCGCCAGTGGTGCGGGCCACGGCCATCACATGCCAGCCGGCACGGGCCAGTGCCTCGCATAACGCCGCGCCAAGCCCGCGCGAGGCGCCGGTAACAAGCGCAATCGGGGCGGTGATCGAGGGGGTGACAGGCGGGGGGGTCTGGGGCGTGCTCATGGTGTTGGAATTTGCACAGCTTTGCCTTGCGCGCAAGGGGCTGCCCCTGCCCCCGCCTGCGGCCAGAGCGCGCGGGGGCAGGGGTGCCGCTGAATTTGCAAATTTGCGCAAGGCATGGGCAAAGCCTTTGCAACATCGCGCATCCGCCGCGCTGCGACGTTGACAAGCGACCGCCATGCGGCAAAAGTGCGCGCAAGATGGATTTCAGTGGAAAGGTCCGATCCATGACGCTTTCGAAGGCCCTTGTGCCCTCTCAGACGCTTGCCACCCGCGCCGCGATGGTGCTGGGCGGTTCCTTCCTGATCGCGGCGGCCTCGCAGGTGTCGGTTCCGATGTTCCCGGTGCCGATGACGCTGCAGACGCTGGCGATTCTGACCGTCGGCATGACGATGGGCGCGCGGATGGGGCTGGCAACCGTTGCCGCCTGGCTGATGCAGGGCGCCTCGGGGCTGCCGGTCTTTGCGGGCGGTGCTTCGGCGGCGGCGCTGGTCGGGCCGACGGCCGGTTTCCTGTTCGGCTTTCTCGCGATGGTCGCGGTGGTGGGCTTTGCCTCGGATCGCGGTGTGAAATCGGTGCTGGGCCTGTCGGTGGCGGCGCTGGTTGCCTCGGCGGTGCTGTATCTGCCGGGTCTGGCCTGGCCCGCGCTGGTGATGGGCAAGTCGGTGCCCGATCTGATGGCAGGCTGGATGCTGCCCTTCCTGGCGGGCGATGTGGTCAAGGCGGTTCTGGCCGCGCTGATCGTGGCCGGCGGCTGGAACGTGCTGAAGGCGCGCCGCGGCTGAACCGCCGCGCCATCGGCCCTAGAAATCAAACAGGCGCCGCCCCCCGGGGCGGCGTTTTCAGTTTTGCGCCTGTAGCCGCGCCAGCGCCGCTTCGCACATGCCAAGCGCCAGCCACTGACAGGGCGCGCAGATGTCTTGCAAGATGCCCGGCGGCAGGGCGCGCATCCGCGCCTGCGCCGCGGCCCAGCTGATCCGGTCGCCGGCCGCCAGCCCCAAGGCGCGGGCATGGGCCGCATCCAGCCGCGCAATCCGGTCCGCGCTTACGCAGCCCGCGCCCCGGCGGGAGGGGCAGGGGGTGCAGATCGCATCGGCCGTGGCCGTCACCTCGATCTGGACATCGCCCCCGCCGGGCGCGCGCAGCCGGGCGTCAACGATCGCGACCATGTTCGCGGTGAAGTCTTCGGAATAGCCCTTGCCCTCAAAACCCAGGGCACAGAGGAAGTGATGCGGGCGAAAGCGGATCGGGGCATCGGTCATCGGGGCGGTCCTGCCGGTGATCATCGGGGCATGCGAAAAGGGGCCAGGGTTTCCCCCGGCCCCTTTCAGAATGGGCGCAATCCTTAGCGCTTGTCCACGTCCTGATAGTCGCGCTTGGCCGGGCCGGTATAAAGCTGGCGCGGGCGGCCGATCTTCAGTTGCGGATCGTCGATCATCTCTTTCCACTGCGAAATCCAGCCCACCGTGCGCGACAGCGCGAAGATCGGCGTGAACATCGAGGTGGGGAAGCCCATCGCCTCAAGGATGATGCCCGAATAGAAATCGACGTTCGGATAGAGCTTCTTCGAGACGAAATATTCATCTTCCAGCGCGATCCGTTCCAGTTCCTTGGCGACCTGCAGGATCGGGTTGTTGTCCACCCCCAGAAGGCCCAGCACCTCATCGGCGGATTCCTTCATCACCTTGGCGCGCGGGTCGAAGTTCTTGTAGACGCGGTGGCCAAAGCCCATCAGGCGGAAGGGATCGTTCTTGTCCTTGGCGCGGGCCACGAATTCGGGGATGCGGTCCACGGTGCCGATTTCGCGCAGCATTTCCAGGCAGGCCTGGTTGGCGCCGCCATGCGCCGGCCCCCAGAGACAGGCGATACCGGCCGCGATGCAGGCAAACGGGTTGGCCCCCGACGACCCCGCCAGACGCACGGTCGAGGTCGACGCGTTCTGTTCGTGGTCGGCATGCAGCATCATGATCCGGTCCATCGCCTTGGCAAGCGCGGGCTGAACCTTGTATTCCTCGGCCGGGACCGAGAAGCACATGTGCAGGAAGTTCGACGCGTAATCCAGATCATTGCGCGGATAGACGAAGGGCTGGCCGATCGAATATTTATAGGCCATTGCCGCGATCGTGGGCAGCTTGGCGATCATGCGGATCGCGGCGACCTCACGGTGCCAGGGATCGTTGATGTCAAGGCTGTCGTGATAGAAGGCCGACAGCGCGCCGACCACGCCCACCATCGTCGCCATCGGGTGGCTGTCACGCCGGAACCCGCGGAAGAAATAGTGGATCTGTTCGTGCAGCATCGTGTGGCGGGTGATGCGGTTTTCGAAATCCTCCATCTTCTGGCGGTTCGGCAGTTCGCCGTTCAGCAGCAGGTAGCAGACTTCCAGATAGTGCGAATGATGCGCCAGCTGTTCGATCGGATAGCCGCGGTGCAGCAGTTCACCCTTGTCACCGTCGATATAGGTGATCGCGGATTCGCAGGACGCGGTTGAGGTGAACCCGGGGTCGAAGGTGAAAACATCGGCCTGACCATAAAGCTTGCGGATATCCAGCACATCCGGCCCGACGGTCGGCGACATGATAGGCAGGTCGTAGCTTTTGTTGTCCAGCATCAGCGTGGCGGATCTGTTCTTGTCTGCCATGTAAATCCCTTTCCTGTCGTCCGGCTGGGCCGCGCCGGGGGGTCGTTTCCGGGTGACCGGATAAGGCGGTCGGGCCTCAGGCCGCCTGGTCGTTCAATCTGGCCAGCGTTTCGGCGCGGCCAAGCACAAGCATCATGTCGAACACGCTGGGGGTGACTGCGCGCCCGGCAAGGGCGGCGCGCAGGGGGGCGGCAAGCTTGCCCAGACCCGTCCCATGCGCCTCTGCAACCCGCTGCACGGCAGCCTCCAGCTCTTCGCGTGACCAGCTAGCATCTTGCAGATGCGGCGTCAATTCTGCCAGTATACCACGGGATACCGGGTCCAGTGCCTTGGCCGCCCGATCATCCAGGTCCAGCGGCCGGTCTGCCAGAACAAAATAAGCCTTTTCAAGAAGTTCCGGGAAGGTCTTGGCGCGATCCTTCAGGCAGTACATCGCCCGCGCCAGACCGTCGCGCTGCGCCGCGCGCAACGCGGGCTGGCCGGCGGCGGCCAGATAGCCCTCAATCTCGGTCACCAGGGCGGCATCGTCCATAACCGCGATATGCTGGCCGCAGATGTTTTCCAGCTTCTTGAAGTCCAGCCGCGCCGGCGCGCGCCCGATTCCCGACAGGTCGAACCAGTCACGGGCCTGGGCATCGGTAAAGAATTCGTCGTCCCCGTGGCTCCAGCCCAGGCGGCACAGATAGTTGCGCATGCCCGCGGCGGGGTAGCCCATCGCCTGATATTCTTCGAGCCCCACGGCGCCGTGGCGCTTGGACAGTTTCTTGCCATCGGGCCCGTGGATCAGCGGAATATGCGCGAAAACCGGCACATCCCAGCCCATCGCGTGATAGATCTGCACCTGCCGTGCGGCATTGGTCAGGTGGTCATCCCCCCGGATCACATGGGTCACGCCCATGTCATGGTCATCCACTACAACAGCCAACATGTAGGTCGGCGTACCATCAGACCGTAAACAAACCATGTCGTCCAGCTGGTCATTGCGGAAGGTCACATCGCCCTGCACCTGATCGTGGATCACCGTGACGCCTTCGCGCGGGGCCTTCAGGCGGATCACATAGGGCGCATCGGGGTGGGTCGCGGGGTCGGCATCACGCCACGGGCTTTGGAACAGGGTCGATTTCCCCTCGGCCCGGGCAGATTCGCGAAAGGCCTCGATTTCCTCTTGCGTGGAAAAGCATTTGTAGGCCCCGCCACGGGCCAGCATTTCGCGCGCCACCTCGGCATGGCGGTCGCGGCCTTCGAACTGGCTGACCGCCTCGCCGTCCCAATCCAGGCCCAGCCAGGTCAGGCCCTTAAGAATCGCTGCTGTCGCCTCTGGGGTGGACCGTTCGCGGTCGGTATCCTCGATGCGCAGCAGGAACCTGCCGCCACGGCCGCGCGCGTAAAGCCAGTTGAACAGCGCCGTGCGCGCGCCCCCGATATGCAGATACCCCGTGGGCGAGGGGGCGAAGCGGGTGACGATCTGTTGGGTCATAAGCGCGTTAACCTTTCGGAAACCATGAAGCCATAGGCTTTGAGCAAGGTCATAAGCAGGGACGGGCGGAGAAACAAGCGTGGCAACCACGGCTGGGGCAGCTTGGATGGCGGGCAGGGGCGCGGCGGCGTGGCGGCTTGCGGCCCTGTGGCGTGCGGCCCTGGGCGGCGCGAACCGGCCGCTTGCGGCCCTTTCGGCGGCGCGGGCGCAGCTGTTCCTTTGGGCGCCGCTTGGCCTGTCGGCTGGCATCGGCGGCTATTTCGCAGCGGGCGCCGAGCCGGGGCCCGCGGTCTGGGCAAGCGCCGTCGCGGTGGCATTGCTGGGCGCCGCGGCCTGGGCACGCGGACCCGAGCCTGCGCGCTTTCCCGCGGCCCTTCTGGTGCTGGCGGCCTGCGGGCTGATGCTGGCGGGGCTGCGAGCGCAATCCGTTGCGGCGCCCGTCCTGCCCTGGCGCTATTACGGCCCGGTTGAGGGCCGCATCGTCGAGATCGACCGATCCGGCAGCGACCGCATCCGCCTGACGCTGGATCAGGTGGTGCTGGACCGCATGGCCCCCGCCGCCACGCCCGCGCGCATCCGCATCGCGCTGCACGGCGATCAGGGCCATCTGAACCCCGTGCCCGGGCTGCGGGTCATGACGACCGCCCATCTGGCGCCGCCTTCGGGCCCGGCCGCGCCGGGGGCCTACGACTTTCGCCGTCACGCCTGGTTCGCGGGGCTGGGGGCGGTGGGCTATGCGCGCGCGCCGGTGCTGGTTGCGGCCCCGCCCGACCCGGACAGCTGGGCGCTGGCCGGTCACCGCGCCCGGATGCGCCTGTCAGCCGCCATTCAGGCCCGCATCCCCGGCCAGCCGGGCGCGGTGGCGGCGGCGCTGATGACCGGCGACCGATCCGCCATTTCCGAGGCCACGAATGAGGTGATGCGGGTGTCGAACCTGTATCACATCATTTCGATTTCCGGGCTGCACATGGGCATGCTGGCGGGCTTTGTCTTTGCCGCCCTGCGCTATGGGCTGGCGGCGGCGGGCAGGCCCGCGCTGCGCTGGCCTGCCAAGAAGATCGCGGCGCTGGTGGCGCTTCTGGCGGCGACGGTCTATCTGTGGCTTGCGGGGCCGCAGGTGGCCACGCAGCGCGCCTATCTGATGGCGGCGGTGATGCTGCTGGCGGTGCTGGTGGACCGGCGCGCCTTTTCGCTGCGTACGGTGGCGCTGGCGGCGTTGATCCTGCTGATTTGGGAACCCGAAAGCCTGACCGAGCCGGGGTTTCAGATGTCCTTCGGCGCGACCGTCGCGCTGATCCTGTGCTATCAGCCCTGGGCCCGGCTGGCGCCGCGCGTGCCCGCGCTACTGCGCCCGGTGGCGATGCTGGTGATCTCCTCGCTGGCGGCGGGGCTGGCCACGGCGCCGATTGCCGCCGCGCATTTCAGCCGGATGTCGGAATACGGGCTGCTGGCGAACCTGCTGGCCGTGCCGGTCATGGGCACGCTGGTGATGCCCGCGGGTGTGATCGCGGCCTGCCTTGCACCGCTGGGTCTGGCGGGCCCGGCGCTGTGGGTGATGGAACAGGGCACCGCCTGGATGATCCTTGTTGCCGAATTCGTGGCCGGGCTGGATGGCGCAATCATTGCCGTGCCCGCGCCCGGGCCGATCGTCCTGCCCTTGATGGCGGTCGGGGCGCTGGTCGCGGTGCTGGCGCGGGGGGTGGGGCGCAGCCTCGGCGTCGCGGCGGTGCTGTTGGCAGGCGGGCTTTGGGCGCAGGGACAGCGCCCGGACCTGCTGATCGCGCCCGAGGGCGAACTTGTCGGTCTGATGGGCCCCGAGGGCCGGATCTTTTCCCGCAACGGCGCGGATTTTATCGGCGACAGCTGGCTTGAGGCCGACGGCGATCCCGCCCGCACCCCGCAGGCCGCTGCGCGACCCGGATTTTCCGGTCCCAACGGCGCGCGCCAAGCGGATTTCGCGGGCCAGCCGCTGATCCACCTGACCGGCAAGGGGGCCGTCGAGCGGCTAGCGTCTGCGTGCCGGCCCGGCGCGCGGGTGATCCTGGCCGATCGCGCGCCCGCGGGGCCTGTGGCCTGCGATCTGTGGGACCAGACCCGCCTGCGCGCAACCGGCGCCGTGGCGATCTGGGCCGACGGGGGTATCGAAACCACCGCCGCCCGCGCCGGAACCAGGCCCTGGACCCGTTAGGCCCGGCCCACCGATCCCGTCGCTATCAAGCAACCCCGGCGCTTACGATGCCGCTTCGGCTTTGCCCAAATATCCCCGCCGGAGGCTTCCGCCCCCGGCTACCCGCGACTGGTCAATAGCTGCGGATCAGCCCCACCAGGCGGCCCTGCACGCGCACCTGATCTTCGCGCAGAACGCGCGTTTCATAGGCCGGGTTCGCCGCTTCCAGCGCGATCATCCCGCCGCGGCGGCGATAGCGTTTCAACGTCGCCTCATGTCCCTCGACCAGCGCCACGACGATGTCGCCGTTGTCCGCCGTGCCCTGTTCGCGGATCACCACGATGTCGCCATCGTTGATCCCCGCCTCGATCATCGAATCGCCCTTGACCTCCAGCGCGTAATGCTGGCCCCGGCCCGACAGCATCGCGCCCGGCACCGCCACATGGTGCGACACTTCGGAAATCGCCTCGATCGGCACACCCGCCGCGATGCGCCCCATCACCGGCAGTTCCAGCGCCTGGGTCGCCGCCACCGGCAGCGCGTCCTTGGGCGGATCTGCCCTTTCCCCCGCAATCACGCGCGGGGCAAAGCCGCGCTTTTCCATGGCTTCGGGCAGTTTCACGATCTCGATCGCGCGGGCGCGGTGGGCCAGCCGGCGGATGAAGCCGCGTTCTTCCAGCGCGGTGATCAGCCGGTGAATGCCGGATTTCGACCGCAGGTCCAGCGCCTCTTTCATTTCGTCGAAAGACGGGGGCACCCCGTCGCGCGCCACCCGTTTCTGGATGAAGTCAAGCAGTTCCAACTGTTTGCGCGTCAGCATCGGGCACCTTCCTGGATCACGGGGTCACGGGTGTTCACCCAAAGTTCTAAGGGCGTTCCCGTTTCGTGTCAACGTCCGCGTGCAAGCCCCGTGCAAGCCCCTAGATCGGCAGATACTCCACGATCTCGCGCGCGCGCCGTGGCCCGTCGCCCATCGGCCGGATCAGCAGCGCATCGGCCTGGGCCAAAAGGCCAAGCAGGGCGGAATCCTGATTGGTGAAGGGCGTGATCCGGGGCAGGCCATCGCCCGGACTCAGCCGCGCGCGCATGTAATGCGTACGCGGGCCGGTCGGGCCCTGATCGGCGTCCAGCACCGCGCGCAGCGGGCGGGGGCGGTCGTCCAGCCCCTGCATCGCGCCCAGCAGCGGCAGCAGGAACAGATGCGCGCAAACCACGGCCGAAACCGGATTGCCCGGCAGCCCCAGCATCGCCGCCGCGCCTATGCGCCCCGCCATCAGGGGCTTGCCGGGGCGCATCGCAATCTTCCAGAAGGACCGTTCCAGCCCCAGATCGGCCGCGACCTTGCCCACCAGATCATGTTCCCCGACCGAGGCCCCGCCTGAGGTGACGATCAGATCGGCGCCCTGCGCCAGGCCAAAGGTGAAGCGCAGGCTGTCTTCGGTGTCGCGCGCGATCGGCAGCATCCGCACCTCGGCGCCCGCTGCTTCGGCCAGCGCCGCCAGCACAAAGGAATTCGAACACAGGATCTGGTCGGGGCCGGGGGTCTCGCCGGGCATCACCAGCTCATCGCCGGTGGCCATGATCGCCACGACCGGGCGGCGCGCCACGACCACCTCGGCCACATTCATCGCCGCCAGCAGCGCCAGATCGCGGGCGCCCAGCCGACGCGGGGCGGACAGTTCCTGACCTTTGCGGAAATCCTGGCCCAGCGGGCGGATATTGTCGTGATCCGACAGCCGGTCGGGCAGGGTGATCGTGTCGCCCGCCCGCGTGACGTCTTCCTGCAGCACGACGGCGCCTGCACCGGGCGGCACCGGCGCGCCGGTGAAGATGCGCACCGCCTGACCGGGGGCCACCGGTGCGCTGTGGGCGCGTCCCGCGGCGGCCTCGCCCCGCACGGTCAGCACCGCGCCGGGGCGGTGATCCTCGGCCCGGATCGCATAGCCATCCATCGCCGAGGCGGCGAAGGGCGGCTGATCCAGCCCCGCCACCGCTGGCGCCGCCAGCACCCGGCCAAGGGCCGCGCGCAGCGGCACGGTTTCGGTTGCAGGCGGGCCCGCCAAGGCCAGAACCCGATCCAGCGCCTCTTCGACCGTTATCATCACTCTGCCTCGTAACGGCCTGATTTGCCGCCTTCTTTCAAGGTTACGCGAATGCCCTCGATGCGCATGGATTTTTCCACGGCCTTCAGCATGTCATAGACCGTCAGCGCCGCCACGCTGACCGCGGTCAGCGCCTCCATCTCCACGCCGGTCTGGCCGGTGGTCTTGACCGTGGCGGTAATCCGCACGCCCGGCAGCGCCGTATCGGGCACCAGATCCAGGCTGACCTTGGTGATCGGCAGCGGATGGCACAGCGGGATCAGGTCAGCGGTGCGTTTCGCCGCCATGATCCCCGCAACCCGCGCGATGCCCAGCACATCACCCTTTTTTGCACTGCCCGCCAGCACATGGGCCAGCGTCTCGGGCTGCATCACCACCGCGCCTTCGGCGGTGGCGCTGCGTTTGGTCACCGCCTTGGCCGAAACATCGACCATATGCGCCTGACCCTGATCGTCGAAATGTGTCAGGCTCATGCGACCTCCAGCAGCTGGCGGGTGGCGGCGGCGACATCGGCCTGCCGCATCAGGCTTTCCCCGATCAGGAAGCGCCGCGCGCCGACCTGCGCCATCGCGGCCAGATCGGCGGGGGTGAACAGCCCGCTTTCACAGACCAGATCGCGGCCCGCCGGGATATGCGGCGCAAGGTCACGCGTTACATCAAGTGTGACCTCGAAGGTCTTGAGATTGCGGTTGTTTACCCCGATCAGCGACGATTTCAACGCCAGCGCCCGATCCAGTTCGGCGCGGTCATGCACCTCGATCAGCACATCCATGCCCCAATGGATCGCGGCGTCTTCCAGATCGCGCGCTAACGCATCCTCGACCGAGGCCATGATGATCAGGATGCAATCGGCGCCCCAGGCGCGGGCCTCGGCCACCTGGTAGGTGTCATAGAGGAAATCCTTGCGCAGCGCGGGCAGGTCGCAGGCCGCGCGCGCCGCGGTCAGGAATTCGGGCGCGCCCTGAAAGCTGGGCGCATCGGTCAGCACCGACAGGCAGGCGGCGCCCCCGGCCTCATAGGCGCGGGCCAGGGCGGGGGGATCGAAATCCGGGCGGATCAGCCCTTTCGAGGGGCTGGCCTTCTTGATTTCCGCGATCAGCCCATAGCCGGTGGCCGCGACCTTGCGGCTCAGCGCCGCGGCAAAGCCACGCACCGGGCCCGCGTCGCGCGCTGCGGCCTCAACCTCGGCCAGCGGGCGGGCGGCCTTGGCGGCGGCGATTTCGTCCAGCTTGTAGGCCTTGATCCTGTCCAGAATGTTCATGCCGTCACCGCCTTCAGCGCATCCAGTTTCGCCTGTGCCGCGCCGCTGTCGATGCTTTCGGATGCCAGCGCCACGCCCTCTTTCAGATCGGCGGCGCGCCCCGCCACCACCAGCGCGGCGGCCGCGTTCAGCAGCACCGCATCGCGATAGGCCCCCCGCGCGCCGACCAGCAGGCCCGCGAAGGCACGGGCGTTTTCCGCCGGTTCGCCGCCGATGATCGCCTCGAACGGATGGACGGGCAGGCCCGCATCCTCGGGGTGGATTTCGAATTCGCGCACCGTGCCGCCTTGCAGCGCGGCCACCCAGCTGATCCCGGCGATCGACAGCTCATCCGTGCCGTCGCCGCCATGCACCAGCCAGGCCGCCTCGGACCCAAGCGCCTGCAGCACCTCGGCCATGGGGCGGATCCAGCGGCGCGAAAAGGCGCCGGTCAGCTGCCGTTTCACGCCTGCCGGGTTGGTCAGCGGCCCCAGCAGGTTGAAGATCGTGCGCGTGCCCAGTTCCACCCGCGTCGGCCCGATATGCTTCATCGCCGGGTGATGCATCGGCGCCATCATGAAGGCGATGCCCGCCTGGTCCAGCGCGCGTTCGGCCACCTCGGGGCCCTTCATCACATCCAGCCCCAGCGCGCTCAACGCATCCGCCGCCCCCGATTTCGACGACAGGTTGCGGTTGCCATGCTTGGCCACCGGCACACCCGCGCCCGCCACCACAAAGGCCGTCGCGGTGGAAATGTTCAGCGTGCCCTTGCCATCGCCCCCGGTGCCGACGATGTCCATCGCGCCTTCGGGGGCGCGCACACGGTTCATCTTGGCGCGCATCACGCTGGCGGCGGCGGTGATTTCCTCGACCGTTTCGCCCCGCGTGCGCAGCGCCATCAGCAGCCCGCCCATCTGGGACGGGGTCGCGGCGCCGTCGAACAGCACCTCAAAGGCGGCCTCGGCCTCGGCCCGGGTCAGCGGGCGGTCGGCGGCGTGGCCGATCAGCGGGCGGATATCGCCTGTCATGCGGGTTCCTTCAGGCTGACGCCTGCCTCTTGCAGAAAGTTGCGGATCAGCTGGTGGCCATGTTCTGACGCGATCGATTCGGGGTGGAACTGCACCCCTTCAATCAGCTTGTCGCGGTGGCGCAGGCCCATGATCGTGCCATCTTCCAGCCAGGCGGTGATTTCCAGGCAATCGGGCAGGCTGTCGCGGTCCACCACCAACGAGTGATAGCGCGTCGCCAGGAAGGGCGAGGGCAGGCCGCGGAACACGCCTTTTCCGGCGTGGTGGATCGCGCCCATCTTGCCATGCACGATTTCGCCCGCGCGCACGACACGCCCGCCAAAGGCCTGGCCGATGGTCTGATGGCCCAGGCACACGCCCAGAAGCGGCATCCCCGCCTCGGCCGCGGCAAGGGTCAGTGGCAGGCAGATCCCCGCCTGTTCCGGATCGCAGGGCCCGGGTGACAGCACGATCGCCTCGGCGCCCATGCCCATCGCCTCTTGCACGTTCAGCGCATCGTTGCGCCGCACGACCACCTCGGCGCCCAGCTCGCCGAAATAATGCACAAGGTTGTAGGTAAAGCTGTCATAGTTGTCGATGAGCAGGAGCATGATGCCGCTTTTCCCCTTCGCCGCCCGGATTCAGGGGGTGAACCGGGGATTTCGTCGCGCTATAGATGCCCAGAGCGGCGCGGCGGGGTCAAGGGCCAGCGGGTCTTTCCTGCGATCCGACGCCGCCGGCAGGGGCTTTTTCGACCGGACGCGGGCGCGCGCGTGCCGGCACTAACTTGGGTGGGGCTGCATGACACGGGGCGTTCTTTCAGGGCTTGGGTTTGGGGCGGTCGTTTCGGTGCTTGGGCTGGGTGGGGTGTCGCTGATGCTGCCGCCGCCGCAGCAGCCTGCGCCGCAGGCTGCGCAGTCCGATGGCCCGGCCCGGCCCGCGCCGCCGCAGCTGCCCACGCCCGGCCCGCTTGCGCCCGAACCCGTGGTCACCGAGGCTGCGGCCCCGCAGATCGCCGCGCCCGAAGCTCCGGCCCCCCAAGCCCTTGCGCCCAAGGTTGCGGCACCTGAAATCGCGATGCCCGACGGCGCCGATCCTGACGGCACTGCGCCCGAAGTCGCGGATAACCCGCCTGCCGCGGGGCCCGAAGCGGCGCCGGTGGTCGCGGCCCCCGAAGCAGCGATCACCGTGCCCGCCGGGTCGGAATTCGCCCGTGGTCCCGCCGATGCGCCCCCCGCCGCCCCCGCGCCTGTGGCAGCCCCCGCCCGTGGCCAGGCCGCAGGCCCCGATGCGCCGCGCGCTGATGATCCGGCCGCCGCCCCGCCCGCCCTGGCCGAAACCGCGCCCGCCGCGCGCCCCGCGCCGGTGCCCGCCGCGCCCGACCTGGCGCCTGCGCCCGAAAGCGCCGAACTTGCGCTGGCCCGCACGCCGGGGGCCGAGACGCCGATCCCCGTGCCCCCGCCCGGCGAGGCGGCGGCGCCGCTGTTGATGCCCGTGCCCGGGGATGAGCGCGCCGACGATGGCGACCCCGACGAAACGGCGCCGATGGATGGCGAACCGATGCTAAGCACCGTGGCCGGCGCCGGGCGCGCAGCGCGTCTGGTTTCCCCCGATGGGCAGGACATCGCGCGGCCCCTGGCCAGCGATCCGGGGGCCCCGGACCCCGCGCCCGTGGCCCCGGCACTGCCGCGTGTGATCGCGCCGGGCGGCACGGGCTTTGCCAATGCGCCGGGGGTGCGTGTGGGCCGTCTGCCTGCAATCGCCAGCCCCGCGCCTGCGGCGTCAACCGCGCCGGAAGCGGCGATGCAGGATGCGCCCACCCCCGACGATGGCCCCGACAGTGCCTTGGTGCTTGATCCCGAAGGCGGCGCCGATCTGCCGCCGCTGCGCGCCCATGCCGGGCCCGCGCCGTTGGCGGGCGAGGGGCCGATCTATTCCGTCGTGCTGATCGACCCCGGCCCCGAGGCAGGCGGGCTGGATCGTGACACGCTCAAGACCATCAGCTTTCCGCTGACGATCGCCATTGACCCCACGCGCCCCGATGCGGCCCAAGCCGCCGCCGATTTTCGCGCTGCGGGCCTTGAGGTGGCGATCCTGGCCGCAGGCCTGCCGCCGGGCGCGACCGCGACCGATATTGAAACCGCGCTGGAGGCCTGGCGCGCCGCGATCCCGCAGGCGGTTGCCGTGGTCGAACCCGCCCAGCCGCACCTGCAGAACAATCGCAACCTGTCCCAACAGCTGGTGCGCATCCTGTCGCGTGAGGGGCTGGGCCTTGTCACCCAGGCACAGGGGCTGAACGCCGCCGCGCAGATCGCGCGCGGCCAGAACCTGCCGCAGGCAAGCATCTGGCGGGTGCTGGACACCGACCGTGACACCGCCGCCGCAATCGAGCGGATGCTGGATCGCGGCAAGTTCGAGGCGCAGCGCAGCGGCACGGTGACCATCATGCTTAGCGGTTGGCCGCAATCGGTGGCGGGGCTGCTGGCCTGGCATTCCAAGGCGGGCCGGTCGGTGCGCATGGCCCCGGTTTCCGCCGTGGTGCTTGGTGCAGAGGCGAGCGATCCGGCGCAGGTCAATAACGACGCAGGCCAGTAATCACAGGGGCCAATCCCGCGAAACGCAGGGGCGACAGGGCCGGGCGGGCCAGCCGCCGCCCCGTCGCGGACCCGTCGATCAGTTCCCGCGCCGGACGAACATGCCCGCATCCTCGGCCGCCTTGCGCAGGGCCTTGGATTTGTTCACGCTTTCCTGGAATTCCGCCTCGGGATCGCTGTCAAAGACCACGCCGCCGCCGGCCTGGATGAACAGCTTGCTGTCCTTGACCAGCGCGGTGCGCAGCGCGATGCACATGTCCATTTCGCCATTGGCGGCGAAATAGCCGACGCCGCCGCCATAGATGCCGCGCTTTTCGGGTTCCAGCTCGTCGATGATTTCCATCGCGCGGACCTTGGGTGCGCCCGATACGGTGCCCGCGGGCAGGCCCGCCAGCAGCGCCGACAGGGCATCTTCGCCCTCGGCCAGTTCGCCCACCACGTTCGACACGATATGCATGACGTGGGAATAGCGCTCGATGATGAATTTCTCGGTCGGGCGCACGGTGCCGATCTTGGCCACCCGGCCCACATCGTTGCGGCCCAGATCCAGCAGCATCAGATGTTCGGCCAGTTCCTTCTTGTCGGCCAGCAGATCGGCCTCCAGCGCGCGGTCTTCCTCGGGCGTCTGGCCGCGCGGGCGGGTGCCGGCGATGGGGCGGATCGTCACCTCGCCTTCACGCAGGCGCACCAGGATTTCCGGGCTGGCGCCGACGATCTGGAAGCCCCCGAAATTCAGGAAGAACATGAAGGGCGACGGGTTGGTGCGCCGCAGGCTGCGGTAAAGCGCGAAGGGCGGCAGCGGGAAATCCGCTGTCCAGCGCTGCGCGGGCACGACCTGAAAGATGTCGCCCGCGCGGATGTAATCCTTGGCCTTTTCCACCGCCGCGCGATAGCCATCGGGGGTGAAATTCGACACCAGCGGGCCGACCTGCGCCACCTCGCCCAGATCGCGGGGCTGGCTGGGCTGGCGGTCCAGATCGCGCAGCGCATCCATCACCCGTTCGGCGGCCTGCGCATAGGCGGCGCGCGCGGTCATGCCCGATGCGGCCCAGGCCGGGGCGCACAGCGTCACATCGCCCTTGACCCCGTCCAGCACCGCCACGACCGAGGGCCGCAACAGCACCGCATCGGGCACGCCGATCGGGTCGGGGTTGACATGGGGCAGCCGTTCCACCAGCCGGATCATATCATAGCCCAGATAGCCAAACAGCCCCGCCGCCGCCGCCGGAAGCCCGTCGGGCATCTCGATCCGGCTTTCGGCGATCAGGGCGCGCAGGCTGTCCAGCGGATGGCCGGGCAGATCTTCGAACCGGTCTTCGAAACGGGCCTGCCGGTTGATGCGCGCCTGCGTGCCCCGGCATTGCCAGATCACATCGGGCTTCATGCCGATGATCGAATAGCGGCCGCGCACCTCGCCCCCGGTCACGCTTTCCAGCATGAAGGAATTGGGCGCGGCATCGGCCAGTTTCAGCATCAGCGAAACCGGCGTGTCCAGATCGGCGGCCAGCCGGGCGTAGACCAGCTGATTGCGGCCCTGGGCCCAGGCGGCCTCGAATTCCTCGAAGGAAGGGGAAAGCGCGACCACCGGGGCCTCCTGTTACTGCATCTGGGCATGCACGGCGTTGATCGCCGTGCTGTCAAGTGTCAAGCCTGCCTCGGCCTGGGCGGCGCGGGCGAAAAGGTCGACCAGATCGCCGGCCAGCGATTGGGCGATCGACCGGTCCATCACCGCGCGCACGGCCTGCACGTCATTGTCAGCCGGATCGCCGGGCTGGATCGCATCCAGCTGCACCAGGATCACCCGGCCCTCGGCCTCGGCAATATCGGCGCCACCTTCGGCCAGCGTGAAGGCGGTCTGCGCCAGCGCTGCGGGCATGCCCTCGACAAAGCCGCCGCGGGGCAGGGTGCCCAGCGTTGTGACCAGAAGCCCGCTGGACCCCAGCGTCGCACCTGCGCTGACGGCGGCCAGCACCTCTTGGGCGCGGGCGCGCTTGCGGGTCAGCAGATCCTCGGCCCGCCAGGCCGCCTCGACCTGATCGCGGATTTCGTCAAAGGGGATCAGCGCGGGCGGGTCGATCCCATCCAGACGCAGCGCAAAGACGCCGCCATCTTCCAGATCGGCCAGTTCGGGGAAATCGCTCTGGGTGACCTGACCCGCCGCATCGCGGAAGGCGCTGTAGCCTGCGATCCCGTCTTCGGTCGTGTCGTTGAAGGCGATGGTGCCCAATTCCATCCGCGTCTCGGCGGCGACATCTTCCAGCGTGGCGCCGCCGGCCAGCAGATCCTCCAGATCCGCGGACTGGTCCAGGATCATGCGCCGCGCGCGATCCAGCGCCGCTTCGGCGGCCAGTTCGTCACGCACCTCGTCAAAGGTGATTTCCTGCGGCGCAAGGATCGCGTTCATCGAAAACAGCGCAGGCCCCAGGTCGGTGTCCACCGGGCCCACGACGCCGGGCGCATCCAGCGCAAAGACGGCTTGACCCGCCGCGCCCAGATCGGCGGCGGCGACCTCGCCCAGATCGGCATCGGCCAGCGTCAGCCCCCGTTCGGCGGCCAGATCGGCAAAGCTTGCGGTGCCCGCATCCAGCCGCGCGCGGGCATCGGCGGCCTCTTCGGCGCTGGGATAGACCAGCCGTTCCACCAGGCGCCGCTCGGGCTGAACGAATTCCGCGATCCGGTCCTGATAGATCCGGCGCAGCGCATCCTCATCCACCGGCACTTCGGCCAGCATCATGTCGGGGGTCAGCCAGACATAGCTGATCCGGCGCGTCTCGGGGCGGGTGAAACGACCGGGGTTTTCGCCGTGAAAGGCGCGCAAGGCCGCCTCATCGGGGGCGGCTGCGGTGTCGGCCAGATCGGCCTCGGTCACCTCGGCATAGGAAATCGCGCGGGTTTCGGTGATGTAGGCGGTGTAAAGATCGGCCTGAACGCCCGGCGCGGCCAGCCCCCCGGCCACCGCCCCCTGCACCAGCGTCAGCGCCATTTCGGCGCGCAGCTTGTCTTCGTATTCCCCCTCATTCAGGCCCAGCTGGCGCAGCGCCAGGCGATAGGCCTCGCGGTCGAAATTGCCATCCAGCCCCTGAAAGGCGCGTGCGCCGGTGATTTCGCGCTGCAACTGTGCATCGCCCACCGAAATGCCGAAAATTCGGGCCTGTTCCTCCAGCGCGGCGCGGCCCAGCAACTGGCCCTGCACCCTCTTGTCCAGCTGCGCGGCCAGCGCCTCGGGCGTGGTCAGCCGCCGACCCAGCTGCGCCGAGGCGGCGTCGATTTCACCGCGCAGCGCGCGGGCATAATCGTTGATGTCGATCTCGGTTTCGCCCACCGCGCCGATCGCGCGGACCGATCCGGAAAAGCTGGTCATCCCGAAGCCGCCCAGCCCCAGGATCAGAAGCGCCATGAGGATCCATACCACGGTGTTCTTGCCATGGCTGCGCAGCGTGCTCGACATCCTCGCCCTCCCGGATTTTCTGCCGTTTCAGGGTGTTTAGGGCTTTGGTCGGGCCCCCGCAAGGCTCAGAACGCCAGGCCGCGCAGACGCTCCATCAATTGCGCGATGCCTGCGGTGTCGACATTGGCAAAGGCGATGCGCAGCTGGCGCGCCGCGGCGGGGTCGGCCGCGGGCATGAACATGGTGCCGGGCAACAGCAACACGCCCGCCTCGCGCACCAGACGGCGGGCCAGATCGGGGGCGGGCAGGGCGAAGGGGTGTTCGACATAGGCGAAATAGGCGCCGCAGCCCAGCGTCTTCCAACCCGGCAGCCCCGCCAGCCCCGCCGCCATCGCCGCGCGCCGGGCCAAGATTTCCGCGCGCTCGCCCGCAAGCCAATCCGACAGGTTGCGCATCCCCCACAGCGCGCCGATCTGGCCCAGCTGGTTGGGGCAGATCGCCACCGTGTCCTGGAATTTCTCGACCTGCGCCAGCCGGGCGGGGCTGGCGACGATGGCCCCCACGCGATGGCCCGTCAGCCGATAGGCCTTGGAAAAGGAATACAGCTGGATCAGGCTATCGTCCCAGTCCGGATCGGCGAACAGATCATGCGCAGGCCCGGGGCCGGACAGGAAATCGCGATAGGTCTCATCCAGCACCAGCGCGATGGAATGGCGCCGCGCCAGATCCAGAAAGGCGCGGATCAGCGCGGGGGGATAATCGACGCCGCCGGGGTTGTTCGGACTGACCAGAACGATGGCGCGGGTGGCAGGCCCGATCAGCGCCGCCGCCGCGTCCGGGTCGGGCAAAAGGTCAGGCCCGGTGTGCAACGGCACGGCGGCCACACCCTGCATGTCCAGCCACATCTTGTGGTTGAAATACCACGGCACCGGCAGGATCACCGCATCGCCCGGCCCGGCCAGTGTGGCCATGACCGCACAAAAAGCCTGATTGCATCCTTGCGTGATCGCCACCTGATCGGCCCGGACCTGACCGCCATAGCCCGCCGACCACTGCGCGGCGACTTCGGCGCGCAGCTCGGGCAGGCCAAGGACGGGGCCGTAAAGATGCGCGGCTGGGTTTTCCAGCGCGGCATCGGCAATGGCGCGGCGCAGCGCCTCGGGCGGGGGCGCGACGGGCGCGGCCTGGCTGACGTTGATCAGCGGGCGCTCGGGCGGGAATGTCACCCCCTCCAGCCAGCGCCGCGCCTCCATCACCGGGGGGGCGGATGTGCGGGCCAGAGCGGGGTTCAGCGGCGAAAGCGGCATCTGGGTCCTTTGGCTGGGGGCGCATCAGGGGCTTGGCGCGTGGCGCCCCTGGCTGGTTGGGGAACGCTCCGCGGGAGGTATTTCAGGCAAGGTGAAAGCGCTTTCATCTTGCCCCAAATACCTCCGCCGGAGGCATCGGCCGCGTGGTCGCATCGACCGGCCGGGCAGGGGCGGCGTGCAGGGCGGGCGGCGATCAGTCGGTGCCGCGATAGGGTTGAACGTATTGCAGGGCCATGTCCCAGGGGAAGAAGATCCAGGTGTCCTGGCTGACCTCGGTCACATAGGTGTCGACCAGCGGCTTGCCCTTGGGCTTGGCGTAGACGGTGGCGAAATGGGCCTTGGGGAACAGCTGGCGGACCAGTTCCAGCGTCTTGCCGGTATCGACCAGATCGTCGACGATCAGGATGCCCTCGCCATCGCCCATCAGATCGGCCTGCGGCGATTTCGTCACCTGCGCCGCGCGTTGGTCCTGGTGGCTGTAGGATTTGACCGAGATCGTGTCGACCACGCGGATGTCCAGCTCGCGGCTGACGATCATCGCGGGCACCAGGCCGCCGCGGGTGATGCCCACGACTGCGCGCCAGTTGCCGGCATCGGGGCCCTTGCCATCCAGCCGCCAGGCCAGCGCGCGCGCGTCGCGGTGCAGCTGGTCCCAGCTGACGTGGAAACCTTTTTCATGGGGAAGCCGGTCGGTCATGCATCAACTCCTTGCTGGGGCGCGGGGCCCGTCTGTCGCGCCAGATTACCGCGCACCGGGCGTGATCCGCCAGCCCCCGCATCAGCCCCCGTCTCAGCGCTGGAAGATCAGCACAAGCCCCAGGCCGAACAGTGCGACCGCGGCGGCCCGGTCGATCCAGAAGCGCGCCGCGAAATAGCGGCTGCGCATCGCGGTGGTGGACATCACCAGCACGACGACGACATACCAGAACAGTTCCGTCGACAGGCAGGCGGCATAGATGCCGATCTGGCGCGCGACGCTGAGCGGGTCGGGAAAGACCGACAGGATCAGCGCGGAATAGAACAGCGCGGGTTTCGGGTTGGACAGGTTCAGCACGATCCCGCCCCAGAAGCTGCGGCCAAAGCGGCCGTCGGCGGCTGCAGGCAGAGGCAGGGTTGCCGCGCGCCACAGGCCCCAGGACATCCAGATCAGATACAGCCCACCCAGCACCTTCATGCCGGAAAACAGTGCCGGGTGCAGGCGGAACACCACCGCCAGCCCCAAAAGCGCAAACAGGCACCACAGCGAGGCGCCCGTGGCCAGCCCGATGCCATAGGGCAGGGCGCGGTCGCGCCCATGGGCAAAGGCGGTCTGGGTGGCGGCAATGATCGCGGGCCCCGGCGACAGGATCGCCAGGGACAGCGTTGCAACCATCACCAGATAGGGCGACAGGTCCAAGCGTTACGCCTTGCCGTTGTCGCGGCCCGTGACCACGTCGATATCGGGTGCATCCACCGCCTTCATCCCGACGACGTGATAGCCCGCATCCACATGCAGGTTTTCGCCCGTGGTGCCCGATCCCAGATCCGACAGCAGATAAAGCGCGGCCTTGCCGACCTCTTCCTGCGTCACGTTGCGGCGCAGCGGGCTGTTCAGTTCGTTCCACTTCATGATGTAGCGGAAATCGCCGATGCCGCTGGCGGCCAGGGTCTTGATCGGACCGGCGCTGATCGCATTGACGCGGATGCCGTCCTTGCCCAGATCCTCGGCCAGGTATTTCACCGATGCCTCCAGCGCGGCCTTGGCCACGCCCATCACGTTGTAATGCGGCATCACCTTTTCGGCGCCGTAATAGGTCAGCGTCAGCAGGCTGCCGCCCGGGCCCATCATGGCCGCGGCGCGCTGGCAGATCGCGGTGAAGGAATAGGCCGAAATGTCCAGCGCCATCGTGAACCCCGCGCGCGAGGTGTCGACATAGCGGCCGCGCAATTCGTTCTTGTCGGCAAAGCCGATGGCATGGACCACGAAATCGATCTGGCCCCATTCGGCCTTCAGCCCCTCGAACAGCGCGTCGATGCTGGCGTCGTCGGCCACATCGCATTCGAACAGCAGCGGCGTGCCCAGCGATGCCGCCAGCGGCTCGACCCGTTTTTTCAGCGCGTCGCCAACGTAGGAAAAGGCCAGTTCCGCGCCCGCATCGGCGCAGGCCTTGGCAACGCCCCAGGCGATCGACTTGTCATTGGCAAGTCCCATGATCAGCCCGCGCTTGCCCGCCAACAGATTGCTAGACATTCAGATCCCTCGCGCTTCCCTTTGGTAAGTGCGACAGCATTAGGCGAAAGCGCAAGCCGCATCAAGTCGCGGAAGAGATGCGCGCCGTGGCTTGCGGCGCCGCGTCCGCGCGGGCATGATCTTGCCCGGCGCCCGGACCCCGGGCGCAGTCAACGGGCAGGGAAATGACATGAGCGACAGAGGCGGCATTTTCGCAGGCGACGATCCGTTTGCCATCGCGGCCAGCTGGCTGGCCGAGGCCGAGCGCGAAGAGATCAACGATCCCAATGCCATCGCGCTGGCGACGGTGGATGGGGACGGGCTGCCCAATGTGCGCATGGTGCTGCTGAAGGATATCGAGCCGCTGGATGCGCCCTCGGGCGGGGCCTTCGTCTTTTATACCAATTACGGGTCAGCCAAGGGGCGCGAGATCGAGGCCGCTGGCAAGGCCGCCTTCGTGCTGCACTGGAAAAGCCTGCGTCGCCAGATCCGCGTGCGCGGTCTGACCAGCCGCGAGGCGGGGCCGCAGGCGGATGACTATTTCGCCTCGCGCAGCCTGAAAAGCCGGCTGGGGGCCTGGGCCTCGCGGCAAAGCGAGCCGTTGTCCTCGCGCATGGCGCTGATGGCCGAGGTCGCCCGCGTCACCGCCCAGCAGGGCACCGCGCCCACGCGTCCGCCCCATTGGGGCGGCATCCGCATCACGCCCCTGGAAATCGAGTTCTGGGCCGATGGCGCTTTTCGCCTGCACGACCGCTTCCGCTGGCGCCGTCCGGCGCCCGGTGCGGAGTGGGAAATTTTCCGCCTGAATCCGTAGGTTCCGCAGGGTTTGTGGGCTGCGGTATGGAATTCCATACTTTTGGACTTGAAACTATCCTTCTCATTGTGAGAGTTGAAAGGCCCGGACCAGAGGGGGGCAGGAAAGAGTGGGTATGACGGACGATCAGACGGATTTGCGACGGGTTGAAGGGCGTGTGAAGTGGTTCGACCCTGCGAAGGGTTTCGGCTTTATTCTGGACGCCGAGGGCGGGCCAGACATCCTGCTGCACGCCAATGTGTTGCGCAATTTCGGGCAGGGATCGGTTGCCGACAATGCTGGCATCACGGTCACGGTGCAAAAGACCCCGCGCGGCGCGCAGGCGGTCGAGGTGCTGGATATCCAGCCGCCCGAATCCGACCGCATGTCGCAGATCGAGGATCTGGGCGAGACCGACCCCGAGATGATCGCGGCCCTGCCGCTGGAATCGGCGCGGGTGAAATGGTTCGACAAGGCCAAGGGATTCGGCTTTGCCAATGTCTTTGGCCGCCCCGAGGATGTGTTCATCCATATCGAGGTGCTGCGCCGGTCGGGTTTTGCCGACTTGGGCCCGGGCGAGGCGGTCTGCCTGCGCGTGATCGACGGCAAGCGCGGGCGCATGGCGGCGCAGGTGCTGTCATGGGAAGCCGCGCTGCGCGCGGGCCGCTGATCGGCATGGGCCTGCGGCGGTTCGGCATCGTCCTGGGCCTGCTGGCGGGGCTTGCGGGCCCGGCTTCGGCTGCGGCCTGTCGCGACGATCTGGTGCTGATCCGCCATGACCGGGGCGAGGCGCGCTTTGCCGTTGAAATCGCCGATGATCCGGCCGAACGCGCGCAAGGATTGATGGGGCGTGAACGGATGCCTGCGGGGGCGGGGATGCTGTTCATCTATGACCGCCCCGAGCCTGTCGCCTTCTGGATGAAGAACACGCCCCTGCCGCTGGATCTTTTGTTCATCGATGAAACGGGGCGGGTCGTGCATCTGCATGAAAACGCCGTGCCGTTCGATGAAACCCCGCTGCCGTCGGGGGCGCCGGTGCTGATGGTGCTGGAAATCAATGGCGGGCTGGCGCGCCGGATCGGCATCGCGCCGGGGGCGGTCATCGCCCATCCGCGCCTTGATCGCGCAATTGCGGCCTTTCCCTGCGACTGACCCCTTTTCCTTTGCGTCCCGGCCCGCTAGGAAGGGGGCGTCGGGGCGTAGCGCAGCCTGGTAGCGCGACGGTTTTGGGTACCGTAGGTCGGAAGTTCGAATCTTCTCGCCCCGACCAATCCCTCTTTTTCGCTTGAATCCGGATGCCCGGGCGCGCCTGCGCCGGGTTTGGCGTCTGTGCGTCCCGGATATCCACAAGATATTGTGGGCTGTGGATGAAATTCATCCAGATTGTCATCTTCGCGTCGCAAGGCCCAAGCAGACAAGGCAAAAGGCCCCGCCGGGGCGGGGGGCGGTGCGATGCCCTGCTGTGGATGAATCAAAAGGTTAACGCGACCCCCCGCAGCCCGCCCCGCGTCAACAGAAAAATCGCCCTCGCAATGGTGAAAACTTTGTTGACCGATGGCGCGTCCTACGCCACTTTGTGTCCGTCAGCTGCGGCGCCACCAGATTTAGTGGTCGCAGGCGGGACAAGACCGATCACCCCAGATGGCCGCACCGCTGCAACGGTGGCCTTCCTTCGCGGTTTTCCGCGGGGCCGGGTCTGTTTTGTCCACGTCACCGCGGCGCAAGGAACAGAACCGTAAGGGACAGGGCACATGAAGATCGAACGCAAGTTCACCAAGGCCGCATCCGGCGCCTACGGCGAGATGGCCTTTACCACCACCGCCTCCGAGATCCGCAATCCCGACGGCAAGATCGTGTTCCGCAATGAGAACGTCGAAGTGCCCGAAGGCTGGAGCCAGGTCGCCTCGGACGTTCTGGCGCAGAAATATTTCCGCAAGGCGGGGGTTCCGGCGGCGCTGAAGCGTGTCAAGGAAAAGGGTGTGCCCGAATTCCTGTGGCGGTCCGTCCCGGATGAGGCCGCGCTGGCCAAGCTGCCCGAGGATGAACGCTTCGTGGGCGAAACCTCGGCCAAGCAGGTGTTCGACCGTCTGGCCGGCGCCTGGGCCTATTGGGGCTGGAAGGGCGGCTATTTCACCACCGAGGCCGATGCCCGCGCCTATTACGACGAAATGCGCTTCATGCTGGCCAACCAGATGGCCGCGCCGAATTCGCCGCAGTGGTTCAACACCGGCCTGCACTGGGCCTATGGCATCGACGGGCCGAGCCAAGGCCACTATTACGTCGACTTCCAGACCGGCAAGCTGACGAAATCCGCCAGCGCCTATGAACACCCCCAGCCGCATGCCTGCTTCATCCAGTCGGTCAAGGACGATCTGGTGGGCGACGGCGGCATCATGGACCTGTGGGTCCGTGAAGCGCGTCTGTTCAAATACGGGTCCGGCACGGGCACCAACTTCTCCAGCCTGCGCGGGGAAGGGGAAAAGCTGTCGGGTGGCGGCAAGTCCAGCGGTCTGATGGGGTTCCTGAAAATCGGTGACCGCGCCGCGGGCGCGATCAAGTCGGGCGGCACCACGCGTCGCGCGGCCAAGATGGTGATCTGCGACATGGATCACCCCGATGTCGAATCCTTCATCAACTGGAAGGTCATCGAGGAACAGAAGGTCGCCAGCCTGGTGGCCGGGTCCAAGATGCATGAGCGTGAGCTGAACAAGATCTTCGACGCGATCCGGGCCTGGGACGGCGCTGTGGCCGATGCCACCGACCCCGCCAAGAACGAGGCGTTGAAGGCCGCGATCAAATCGGCCAAGCGCGTGATGATCCCGGAAACCTATGTCAACCGTGTGCTGCAATACGCCCGCCAGGGCTATTCCAGCATCGAATTCCCCACCTATGACACCGATTGGGACAGCGAGGCCTATGTCTCGGTTTCGGGGCAGAATTCGAACAATTCGGTGCGCGTCACCAATGCCTTCCTGCAGGCGGTCAAGGACGATGCCGACTGGGCGCTGATCCGGCGCACCGATGGCAAGGTTGCCAAGACCGTGAAGGCGCGCGAGCTGTGGGATCAGGTGGGCCATGCCGCCTGGGCCTGCGCCGACCCGGGCATCCAGTTCCACGACACGGTGAACGAATGGCACACCTGCCCCGAGGACGGGCAGATCCGCGGCTCGAACCCGTGCTCGGAATACATGTTCCTGGATGACACGGCCTGCAACCTGGCCTCGATGAACCTGCTGACCTTCTACAAGAACGGCAATTTCGACGCCGAAGCCTATGTCCACGCCACCCGGCTGTGGACCGTGACGCTGGAAATCTCGGTCACGATGGCGCAGTTCCCCAGCCCCGAAATCGCGCAGCGGTCCTATGATTTCCGCACGCTGGGTCTGGGCTATGCCAATATCGGCGGCCTGCTGATGACCATGGGCCTTGGCTATGACAGCGATGAGGGCCGGGCACTGTGCGGCGCGCTGACCGCGGTGATGACCGGGATCAGCTATGCCACCTCGGCGGAAATGGCCGCCGAACTGGGCGCCTTCCCGGGCTATGGCCGCAATGCGGCGCATATGCTGCGCGTGATCCGCAACCACCGCAACGCCGCCTATGGCCGCGCCGATGGCTATGAGGGGCTTTCGGTTCTGCCGGTGCCGCTGGATCAGGTGAACTGCCCCGATCCGACGCTGGTCGCGCTGGCCAAAACCGCCTGGGATGAGGCGCTGGTGCTGGGCGAAAAGCACGGCTACCGCAACGCGCAGGTGTCGGTGATCGCGCCCACGGGCACGATCGGCCTGGTGATGGATTGCGACACCACCGGGATCGAGCCCGATTTCGCCCTGGTCAAGTTCAAGAAGCTGGCCGGTGGCGGCTATTTCAAGATCATCAACCGCTCGGTTCCCGCGGCGCTTGAATCGCTGGGCTATGGCTCGGCGCAGATCGAGGAAATCATCGCCTATGCGGTGGGTCACGCGTCCTTGGGCAACTGCCCCGGCATCAACCACACCGCGCTGATCGGCCACGGCTTTGGCCCGCGTGAGCTGGAAAAGATCGAAACCGCGCTGCCTTCGGCCTTCGACATTCGCTTTGTCTTCAACCAGTGGACGCTGGGCGAGGATTTCTGCACCAAGTCGCTAGGCATCCCGGCCGAAAAGCTGAACGATCCCACCTTCGACATGCTGCGCCACCTGGGCTTCACCAAGGCCCAGATCGACGCCGCCAATGACCACGTTTGCGGCACGATGACGCTGGAAGGCGCGCCGTTCCTGAAGCCCGAACATTACAGCGTGTTCGATTGCGCCAATGCCTGCGGCAAGAAGGGCAAGCGCTACCTGTCGGTGGAAAGCCACATCCACATGATGGCGGCGGCGCAAAGCTTCATCTCGGGGGCGATTTCCAAGACGATCAACATGCCGAATTCGGCCACGATCGAGGAAACCCTGGCGGCCTATGAACTGTCCTGGAGCCTGGGGATCAAGGCCAACGCGCTGTATCGTGACGGGTCCAAGCTGTCGCAGCCGCTGGCCTCGGCCCTGGTCGAGGATGACGAGGAGGCCGAAGAAATCCTGGCCACCGGCAGCCAGCAGGAAAAGGCCGCCGTCCTGGCCGAAAAGATCGTCGAAAAGATCGTGGTCAAGGAAATCGTCCGCAGCCACCGCGAAAAACTGCCCGAACGTCGCAAGGGCTATACCCAGAAGGCGGTCGTGGGCGGCCACAAGGTCTATCTGCGGACCGGCGAATACCGCGACGGCACGCTGGGCGAGATCTTCATCGACATGCACAAGGAAGGCGCTGGCTTCCGGGCGATGATGAACAACTTTGCCATCGCCGTGTCGGTGGGCCTGCAATATGGCGTGCCGCTGGAGGAATTCGTCGACGCCTTCACCTTCACCAAGTTCGAACCCGCGGGCATGGTGCAGGGCAATGACAGCATCAAGAACGCGACCTCGATCCTGGACTACGTGTTCCGCGAACTGGCGGTGTCCTATCTGGACCGCACCGATCTGGCCCATGTGAAGCCGCAGGGCGCCAGCTTCGACGATCTGGGCGGCGGCGCCGATGAGGGCAAGCGCAACGTCGAGCCGGTCAGCGAAAGCGCCGCCTCGAAGTCGCTGGAAGTGCTGCGCCAGATTTCCTCGACCGGCTATCTGCGCAAGCGGCTGCCGCAGGAACTGGTGGTGCTGCAGGGCGGGGTCGGGGCGACCGCGCTGGCGGGCGCGGCTGATCCGGCGGTGGCGCTGGCGACCCTGGTGCCCGAAACCGCCATGGCCGCGGGGGCGGGGTCCACGACGGCGCTGTCCTCGGGCGTGGTGGCGATGGACGCGCGCACCAAGGCCAAGATGCAGGGCTATGAGGGCGAGGCCTGCGGCGAATGCGGCAACTATACGCTGGTGCGCAACGGCACCTGCATGAAGTGCAACACCTGCGGCGCGACCAGCGGCTGCAGCTGACCGAAAAGGGCCCCGGGCAGTGATGTCCGGGGCCTTGGCTTGAAAGGGCGGATGATGGATCTGATCGTGGGCGACAAGCGGGTGGTGCCGGGTGCGATGCGCGCCATCCCCGGCGGTGTCGAGGTGGACCTGAGCGGGCCGGCGCTGTTGTCGCTGCTGGATGCCACCTTCGCGGGCCCGGCCTCGGTCGAGCTGTGGGACCGGGGCAGCGGCCCCCGCCCGATGCGCGTGGCCGATATCCGCATGCAGGGCGCGCGCACCACCGTCACGCTGCTTGGCGCGGGCGGGGCCGCGCGGATGAACTGAGATCCGGGGCGGGTGCGCTCGCCCCAGACGTCGAGAAGGCCCAGGCGAAACCATAACACCTCGGGCGGTGAACCAAAGAGCCTGATCGACGAAACTGGCGGGGCGGCCCCTGGGCGCGCCCCGCCTTCTTGTTTGTGGGGTTGGGCGTCAGTTCGGGTGGTCCTGCATCAGGTGGCGGGCAAACAGCGCGGGCACCTGATCCATCGGGCGATAGCCGGTTTCGCGCGCCAGCCGGATCAGCGGCGGATGCGGGGCCAGCAGATGTTCGGCCAGCACCCCCACCGCGCGCAGCTGCCCGGCCGAACGGTCGCGCGCCAGCGTGGCATAGCCCGCATGCAGCGTGCCAAAGCCGGCATGGCCTTGGCGCAGATAGGTGAAGCGGTGCAGCCGTTGCCCGCGCGGCATCGCCAGCGCCGCCACCCCATCCTCGGCGCGCATGACAAAGCCCTGCACCGGCACCACGGGCGGGCGGGCCATGTCGAAGGCATAGGGCGTCAGCTGCTGCGGCTCATAGCTTTTGATCAGCGTCAGCGGGCCTTCGCGCCAGACCCGCGCCAGCGACATCACCGCCCGGTCGGGCAGGGCAAAGGACCGTCGCCAGATCCTGAACAGCCCGCTGGGGAACATCGTCTCGGGGATCTGCAATTCCCCCGCCTCGGGGCGGCTGCGGTCCATCACGTTGGCCAGATGCTGATGAACCGACGGCGGCGGGATATCGTCGATCGGTTCCAGCAGGATGCGCGCATCGACCCCGAAATGGGTGCAGATGCGCTGCAACACATCGGGCCGGGGAAAGGCGCTGCCGTTCAGATAGCGCAGGAACTGGGTGCGGTTGATGCCCAGATCGCGGCACAGTTGCGACACCGATCCCGCCGGGGCCGCCAGACTTTGCAGGTTGCGCCCGAAGATGGCGCGGATGTCCTGGGGCGAATGCGCTTTGGGTGCTGTCATCGGGGCTAGGTTACCTTGGGTTTAATGAAGCTGTTACAAAACGTCCTAAGGTGGAATTGGATCATTTCGAAACTGTGTCAAGCCTGTCGCTGTTTGGCGACATCCTGTCGTTTAGATGTTAAGAAATCGTAAGTTGTTGACAATAAATAAACACTCAAAAAACGTCGCGGGCGTCCTATCTAAAGATCAAGTTGACGCAGCGGAATTTTTATCCGCAGCGAAAGGCGCGATGTGGGGTAATGGTATGATGCAATGTGTTCTCGTTTGGCGGGATCGACCGGGTGAAACGGTGGTTGTGCGCAGTTCCGCCCTTGGCATCTTTGCGCAGACGCGTGGGGGGCGTCGCGCGCGGGCACTGCCGGACCCGCTGGTCCTGGCCCGGGCCGAGCTGCAGATTGCCCGTGCGGTGGTGCAGGCCTGCCATGTCGTGTCGATCGTGCGTCTGGCCGAAGGGGCGCTGCTGGCGGGCGCCGGGGCCGGGATGGCCGAGATCTCAGAACGGGAAGCCATAGTCGCCCACGATTGACCAGATTTCCGCATTGACCTGCTGCAATTCGCTCAGGGCCGCGTCGATTTCGGCCAGCGTGGCGCGGTCCAGCGTGCTGGCGGCGCCCATGCGGATGCTTTCGCGCCGGTCGGCGATCCGCATCAAGATGGCGCGCGGCGGGCCGCCTTCGGCATCGAAGGCATAGATGCAGTGGTTGAAGCGGTTGCGCAGCGCCGACAGCGTCTTCATCCGGGCGCTGACCGACAGGATGCGCGCCTGTGCTGCGGGCGGGATCGGGCAGGGGTCGCGCTTGGCCAGGCGTTCGACCAGATCCAGCCGCGCGCGCGTGGTGTTCAGCGTCAGAAACAGGATGACCGCGGTGTCCTTGTCGGTGCGCGCCAGCCCCGCGATCAGATGGATCAGCAGGCTTTCGGTATTGGTCCAGGCATAGTTCAGCTGGCCGATGCGCAGCAAAAAGGCGTCAAACCCCGGTGGGGGTGGGGCGGTGCCCGCCGCGGGATCAGCCATGATGCGCCCGGTGAAAGACCAGCGCGGCCTCGGTCCGGTTGTGGACGCCCAGTTTTGCGATGATCCGGTGGATATGCAGCTTGACCGTATGTTCCGACAGGTTCATCTGCAGCGCGATTGCCTTGTTTGCCTGCCCCAGTGACAGCATCTGCAGCACCTCGGTTTCGCGCGGGGTCAGGCCATAGCGGGTGCAGGGGTTATCCTGGGTCGCGGGTGGCGCGGTGGCGGGGCCGCCCTGTGCGCCCGCCCGCCCCATCAGATCGGGCGGAATGTAATGCCCGCCCGACAGCGCCATGCGCAGCACCGCCAGCCAGGTTTCCAGATTGAGGTTCATCGGCAGCAGGCTGATCGCCAGATCAAAGACCGCCTGACCCTGCGACCGGATCAGGTCCTGCGCGACGTCGCGGTGGGTATAGGCGATGATCAGGCCCGCATCATTCAGCATCGGGTGGCGATCGGTGCGGGCCACGATCAGCGGGTTGGCCTGGGATTCCTCGACGACAAGGGCGCAAAAGGGCTGTGGCGGCGGGTTGTCCAGCAGCGCGGCAAGGCTGGGCGCGCGGATCGGCTGCACCGGGCGCAGTTCGCTTTGCACAGTGCGCAGGACGGTATCGGGAAACTGGATGGCCGAACCCACGAAACACAGCGTGGCGGCCCCGGCGGCACAGTTTTCGGAAAGCGGGGACGGAAAATCATCCGTAAAAGCGGCGGCATTCATAAGATCGTTACTCCGCTGTCAAGGGGCACAAACAATCTGACCCTGGGTAAGCTTTGACAAAGCTGGACCGTAACACATTTTTGCCACAGTTTCATCGCCCAAAGGGACTATCTTGGGTGGGGAATTCCAGACCTGCGGCCGGATATCAACGGAAGATACACGTTTAGGGTGTGTCCGGGCCGGCGCCGGTTAGCCGATTCGGTTGTGCAGCGCGGCGATCGCCTCACCGAACGCCGCCCCCCGGGCCACAGCCCCGCCTGACCCCGCCGATCAGGCTAGACCGTCCGGCGGATCGGGATTTCCTGACCCGGCCCAGAAAACCCCGTCCTGCGGCACAGTTGGCCGCCTGACCCCGGAATTAGCCCGAACGGGTGATTGTTTCAAAACCCCGTCTGCCGAAAGATCGCGCATGTTGGTGGCGCGGTCCACCAGCACCTGAAACCCGACATGGACAGGCAATGCCCCGACGCCCCGGCGTCGGACGGTGGTTTTGCGCGCCCATGCCGGCCCAACAGGCGCATCAGCGCCGAACCGGACCGGGCACGATACCGCCTGTCAGATGAATGGCGGTCGCTGCGGTCCCCGACAGGAGTGAGGATCGATGAAACGCAACAACTATTTCTGGGGCGACTGGGACAATCAGCACCAGAGCCAGGACCAGGATCAGGACCAGGATCAGGGTCAGCACCAAGGCCAGCATGCGATGCAGGGCCAGGGCCAGATGCAGGGCCAATATAGCGTCAGCGACAATGCCAATGACAATGCCAATGACAATGACAACGGCAATGCGAATGGCAATGCCAACGGTAACGCCAATGGCAACATGAACGGCAACGCCAATGGCAATGGCAATATGAACGGCAATGCCAATGGCAACATGAATGGCAACGCCAATGCCAATGGCAACACGAATGCCAACACCAACACCTCGCAGACCGATGTCGGCGTCACCTCGGATACGGATGTCGATGTGGATGTCGATGTGGACATTGATCTGGGGCTGGATGGGATGATGCCCTCGGATGATGACTTCGCCGATCTTGACCTGAGCCATTCGTCCACCGGCGACATCTTCATGTCGAACGGCGGCATGAGCTTTGAGAACGGCCATGATGTCGCGTTGAACGACATTCTGAACGGCGCGCTGACCGGCGGGGGCAACGACGTGGGTCTGGTCAACGCCCAAGGCAACGTTCTGACCGACAATGACGACCTTAGCGGGGCCAGCGTGGCCAACAATGCGCCCTTCACCTTCAACGGCACCGCTGCGGGCGGGCAGGCCCATGCCGCCGATGGCATTGATGCCACGGGCGGCGAAGGCGGTCATGGCGGCGATGCCTGGTCCCAGGGCGATGACGGCGGCGCGGCCTTCGCGGGCGGCGGCATCGCGATCGGCACCGGCGCACAGTCGGGTGACGGTGGCGCGGCCGAGGCCGATGGTGGCAGCGGCGGCGACGGCGAGGCCGATGGCGGCGACGGCGGCCAAAGCGATGCCGATGGTGGCAACGGCGGGTCCAGCGGGGCCACGGGCGGCGCCGGTGGCGGCGCAGGGGCTGACGGCGGCGATGGCGGCCTTGGCCTGGGCGTCGGGCTTGGCCTGGGGCTGGGTGCCGGGATCGGCGTGTCGGGCGATGCCACGGGCGGCACGAGCGATGGCGGCGATGGCGATGGCGGCGATGCTACGGGCGGTGACGCCTCGGGCGGCGGCGCGGTCGGCCTTGGCCTTGGTCTGCTGGGGCTGGGTCTGGCCGACGGTGGCGCCGGGATCGGCGGTGATGCCGATGCGGGCAATGGCCCGGGCGGCGATGCCGGCGATGCGGGGGGCGCAGGCTCCTGGGCGGGCGGCACCGGCGGCGGCAGCGGCAGCGGCGGCGGCTCGGCCGCGGGCGGCACGGGCGGGCTTGGCTCGGCCGCGGGCGGCACGGGTGGCCTTGGCTCGTCCGAGGGCGGCCTGGGTGGCCTTGGCTCATCGATGGGTGGCTTGGGCGGTCTTGGCTCGGCCGCGGGCGGTGACGGCGGCGGGGCGATGGCCTGGGCCGGCGGGTCCGGGTCCGCGACCGGCGGCTATGGCGAGGCCGGCGGCGGCATGGCGCAGGGCGGCATGGGCGGCGCGGGCGGCTATGCCTATGGCGGCGCCGGTGGTAATGCGGGCGGCCTTGGGTCCTGGGGGTCGGGCAATGGCGATGACGGCATCGTCACCGGCGAATCCTATGCCAGCGCCGCGGCCCAGCTTAGCGCCACGGCCTTCAACCAGTCGATCGTGATGGGGGCCAACGTGCTTGGAAATTCCGTCGATACCACGGTCGTCGGCGGCTCGCTCAGCTCAAGCTATGTGGGCGATGACGAGCTGTGATGTGACACTGCCGGCAGGCGGCCCCCGGTTGGCCGGTCAACCCCAAGACCGCTGATCCGGGACCGGCCCCGCCGGAAGACCCCGCGCCGTTTCCCCCAAGACGGCGCGGGGTTTCAGGCCTTCTGGTTCCGCATCCCGCAGGACTGCCAGGCCCCGATGCAGACTGGCCCCCCGGGGCCGATCCGCAAGGAAAGGAGGGGAGCGATGTTTGATCTGCATTCCGAAACGATTGCCCATTTTATCGGTCATTTTCAGCTTCTTGTCGAACGGGCCATGTTGCGGCTGGACCATGATCGCCTGGTTTATGCCGCCAAACAGATCGCGGACCCGCCGCCCTTGCCACATGTGACGGTCAAGGTCGAAAGCCTGCTGGCCCCCGCCGATCTGTCCTTTGTGGCCCCCCGCCTGCCAGATGCGGGCCTGCCTGCCGGGGCGATGGTGCCCGGCGCGGCCTGGGCGGCGCCGGTCGCGGGGGCACCGGGCCCGGCGCTGGCGGTGCCTGGCTTGCCCGCGCCGCCCGCGGCACTGCCCGCGGTGGCGCTGCCCGTCGCATCGGGCCAGATCACCTGGACGATCCCCCCCGCCGATCAGGTCGCGGTCATCACGCTGCAATACAACCTTGCCCAGGATCAGGACATCTGGCTGGACGGTATCTTTGCCACCGCCGCAAGCCCGCTGGGCGCGCCGATCCCCTTTGCCGCGCTGGCCGCGGATCTTGAGGCGCTGGTGGCGCTGGCGGGGCAGCTGATGCAGGTGGCCCCGCTGGGGGCCAGCCTGACCGGCGCGGCGGCGATGACGCAGCTGCGCGACGATCTGGCCACGACCGATCCGGCGCTGGCGTTCGTGGCGGCGCAGATCACCCTGCTGTGCGCGGGCGATGCGCTGCCCGATGCGGACGACGCGATCGTGCCCTTCACCGGGGGTATCGTGGTCAATGGCGTGCTGGCCAGCGCCGTGCCTGACCATCTGCAGTTGGTGCTGGACGCCCGCACTCCCGCGCCCGAGGAGGGCCCGGACGACGCGGTAACGCTGCAGACCGATCCCGCGCCGCTGGCCCAGCAGGTCACGACCGGGGGCAACCTTCTGATCAACGAAACCGCGTTGGGCCACGATTGGCTGGATGCGCCGGTGATCGCGGTGGCGGGCAGCGTGACCGCGCTTTCCGTGATCGCACAGGTCAACCTGCTGTCGGATCGCGACCGGGTTGAGGGCCCGGCCGATCTGGCAGGTCCGGGTGGGGCCAATGCGGGTGGTGCCAATACGGCCTCGGCGGCGTTCAACATCGCCAGCCTGTCCAGCCAGTCCCAGCTTGCCGCGGCCCAGGCCCTGGCCAATGCCCGCACCGAGGCCGCGCAGGCCGCCGCCGGCGATGGCCCGGCCGATCCGATCCTGCCCGCGCATTGGGCGGTGACGCGGATCGAAGGCGATGTGCTGATCGAGAATTGGGTTCTGAAGGTCAACCTGTTGTCCGATGACGATGTCGCCCGGTTTGAGGCCGGGCATCACGGGCTGCAAGTGGCGATGGGCGAAAACGCCCTGGTGAACCTGGACAGCCTGCTGGCGCTGGGGGCGCATTACGACCTGATCATGATCGGCGGGCAGATGATCGACCTGACCCTGATCCAGCAGGTCAACGTGCTTTTGGACAATGACCATGTGCTGCTGATGGGCGGGGCGGGGCCGCAGGGCCTGGGCGCGGTGGAAAGCCACGGCAATACCCTGTGGAATGAAGCCGCGCTGAACCGGGTCGGGGTCGATTACCATACCGATCTGGATGCAGGCTTTGCCGATGTGTTGCAGGCGCTGGCCGAAGGCAGGGACGATCTGTCCGCCATCGCCGCCGATCCGCTGTTTGAAGGCTTTGAGGCGCTGCGTGTTCTGTATATCGAGGGCGACCTGATCCGGCTGGATGCGATCACCCAGGTCAACATCCTGGGCGATGCCGACCAGATCGCGGTGCTGGCCGATCATTACGCCGGTGAAGGGCTGCTGCCGCTGGACCTTGCGGCGGGGGACAATGTGCTGATCAACGCCGCGACGCTGACGCAGGCGGGCGTGGACAGCACCGTCATGGCCGGGGGCGGGGTCTATTCGGATGCGGTCATCTGGCAGGCGGGTCTGCTGGATACCGATGCCGCGCCGCTGGAGGGTGGCTTGGGCGCGCTGGCCACCGAGGCGGTGGCCTTTCTGGCCGAGGGGATGATCGACCCGATCCTGCCGTCCGAGGTCGATCTGGCGATCGCGCCCGATACCGGGATGACGGTGCCCGGTCATGACGTGATGCACAGCGTTCTGACATGACGAAAAGGATTGCGATGCAGGCCACCAGATCCGCGACCGACACCGCCCCGCCCCTGTTCCGCACCGGGAGAAAACCCGTGACCGACCCGCTGATCCTGTCCCCCGAAGCCCGCGTCCCGCGCGCGGACGATCCCCCCGCCGCCCGGGCGGCAGGGGCGGGCGACGCCCCCGGCACGGGGGGCGGCCGCGCGGATGGTGGCGGTGCGAACCAGGCCGCCCCGGGACAGCAAGGCGGCGGGGCCAGCTTTCACCGTCGGCTTGGCCCGGTCGATTACACCCGCACCCTGGGCGACACGCGGCGGCGCATCCGGGCCAATATGCTGTTCGTCGGGCTGATGACCTGCGCCACAAACGTGCTGATCCTGTCGATCCCGATCTATCTGTTCCAGATCTCGGACCGGGTGCTGACCTCGCGGTCGACCGATACGCTGGTGATGCTGACGCTGGTGATCACCGGCGCGATCGTGGTGCAGGCGGTGCTGGATGCGGTGCGCCGCTTCGTGCTGATGCGCACCGCGACCGATGTGGCCGCGCGGCTGGGCGCGCCGATCCTGTCGGCGGCGGCGCAGGCGGCGCTTCATTCCAACGGGCGCGAATATCAGACGCTGGGCGATCTGAACCAGCTGCGGTCTTTCCTGGTGTCGGGCACGCTTCTGTCGTTTCTGGATGTGCCCTTCGCGCCGCTGTTCATCCTGGCGATCTTTCTGATCCATCCGCATCTGGGCATGATCGTGGTGACCACGGCGGCGGCGCTGGCGGTGTTTGCCTATATCAACCAGCGGCTGACCTCGGACGGGTTCCGCCGCGCCACGGCGCATCAAAGCCGGGCGAACCTGCATCTGGAATCAATGGCGCGCAACAGCCAGATCATCAACGCCATGGCCATGATCCCCGAGGCGGTGACGATCTGGGGGCGCGATACGGCCGCCTCGCTCAAGGCGCAGGTCGAGGCGCAGGACCGCAACATCTTGACCGCCTCGGCCTCGCGCATGGTGCGGCTTTTGACGCAGGTGGCGATGCTGGGCTGGGGGGCGTGGCTGGCGCTGGACGGGCAGATCACCGGGGGCATGGTGATCGCGGCCTCGATCATCGCGGGGCGGGCGCTGGCGCCGATCGAGGGGTCGATCGAGGGCTGGAACAGCTTTCTTCTGTCGCGCGCGGCCTATGACCGGGTGGCGGGGCTGCTGCAATCGAGCGCGCAGAAATTCGACAGGCTGCGACTGCCCCACCCCGAGGGGCGGCTTGATGTGGAACGGCTGCTGTATGTGCCCGCAGGCACGCGCACGGTGGTGTTGAATGCGCTGACCTTTTCGCTGGCGCCGGGCGATGCGCTGGCCATCATCGGCAATTCGGGCGCGGGCAAGACCACGCTGGGCAAGATGCTGGTGGGCTCAATCCTGCCCACATCGGGGGCGGTGCGGCTGGATCTGATGGATCTGCGCAACTGGGATCCGCGCCAGCTGGGTGAAATCGTGGGCTATCTGCCGCAGGACGTGCAGCTGTTCCCCGGCACGATCAAGGCCAATATCGCGCGGATGCGCGATGATGCCAGCGATGAGGCGATCCACCGCGCGGCGATGCTGGCGGATGTGCATGACATGATCGCAGGCCTGCCGCATGGCTATGAAACGGTGGTCGCGGCGGATGGATCGCCCCTGTCGGGCGGCCAGAAACAGCGCATCGGGCTGGCGCGCGCCTTCTTTGGCGATCCGAAATTCGTGGTGCTGGATGAACCCAATTCCAACCTGGATACGGCGGGCGATCAGGCGCTGGTGCGGGCGCTGGGCCATGCGCGTGCCCATGGCATCACCACGGTGGTGATCACGCAAAAGCCGTCGATCCTGAGCGCGGTGGACAAGATCATGCTGCTGGCGGATGGCAATATCGCGCTGTTCGGCTGGCGCGATCAGGTGCTGAAGGAACTGGAAAAGCGCCAGCGCGCCCGCCCACCCGTGCAGGCCCCCCCGCAGGCCAATCCCGCCCTGAACGGCGGCGCCCCGATGAAGGGAACCCCGGCATGACCCAAGCGCATTTGCCCGCCCCCGTCACCCCCCCGGCCCAGGCCTATTCCGCGCCCTGGTATGATGAGGTGCCCCGGTCGATCCGCAATCAGGTGATCTTCGGGCTTTTGGTGCTGGCCATGGCATTTGGCGGCTTTGGCGTCTGGGCCTTCACCGCGCCGCTGGCGGCCGCGATCATGGCGCCGGGGTCATTCGTGGCCACCGGGCGCAACAAGATGGTGCAGCATCTGGAAGGGGGTATCATCAAGGAAATCTCGGTGTCCGAAGGGGATTTCGTCACCGAAGGCGCTGCCCTGTTGCGGCTGGATGAAACCGCCGCGCTGGCCAATGAACGCGCGCTGTTCCTGCGCCGCGCGCGCCTGGACGCGATGGAGGCGCGGCTTCTGGCCGAATATGAACAGGCCGACCGGCTGGTCTTTCCCGACTGGTTGACGCCGGCCCGCGCCGATCCCGAAATCGCCGCCATGCTGGACAGCCAGCGCCTGTCCTTTGAGATTGCGCGCACCCGGCTGACCAATGAACTGGCGCTGCTGACGCGCAACATTTCCGCGCTGGAAAGCCGCGCCGGGGGCTATAGCGCGCAGCTGACCGCGACCGAGGCACAGCTGGACATCCTGCGCGAGGATCATGCCAGCAAGGCGCAGCTGCTGGAACAGGGGCTGATCCGGCGCACCGAGATGAATGCCCTGCGCCGCGCGCTGGCCGAAACCGAAGGCCAGGTTGGCCGGCTGCGCGCCGAGGTCACCGAAAGCGCCGAGATGCAGGCCCGCTACCGCGCGCAGATGGATCAGGCGATTTCCACCTATCGCCAGGCGGCGCTGGATGAACTGCAGCAGGTGCAGGCCGAACTGGACACCGTGCGCGAACAGGAACGCAAGGCAAGCTCGGTGCTAAAGCGTGTTGTGATCGAGGCGCCGGTTACCGGCACGGTGGTGCGGCTGAATTATTCCGGCGCAGGCGGCGTGATCGAGGCGGGCAAGGTCATCGCCGAAATCCTGCCCGCCGAGGCGCCGCTGATCATCGAAACCATGATCGCGCGCAATGATATCGACAGCGTGAAGGTGGGGCAGGTGGCCTCGGTCCGGCTGATCGCGCTGAACCAGCGCACGACGCCGGTGTTGCAGGGACGGGTCTTCTACGTCTCGGCCGATGCGATCGCCGACCGGACCGAGGGCGTCCAGCGCGAGGTTTATCTGGCGCGGGTCGAACTGCCGTCATCCGAACTGCGCCGGGTGCCGGGCTTTGCGCCGCTGCCGGGGATGCCGGTCGAGGTGATGATCCAGACCGCCGAACGCAGCTTTGCGCAATATCTGGTCAAGCCCATAACCGATTCGATGCAGCGGGCCTTTCGCGAACAATGAACGGCAAACGGGCCGGGAAACCCCGGCCCGCTGCAATTCGGCTTGGCCCCGGTCAGACCCCGCGCGCCAACGCCGCAATGCCGGTGCGCGCCACATCCACCAGACCCAGCGGGCGCATCAGATCGGCAAAGGCATCGATCTTGTCGGATGTGCCGGTGATTTCAAAGACAAAGCTTTCCAGCGTCGAATCGACCACATTGGCGCGGAAGATATCGGCCAGGCGCAGCGCCTCGACGCGCTTTTCGCCAGTGCCGGCCACCTTGAACAGGCCCAGTTCGCGTTCCACCGAAGGCCCCTCGACCGTCAGGTCATGCACCTCATGGACGGGGACGATCCGGCCCAGCTGCGCCTTGATCTGGTCGATCACCGCCATCGTGCCGCGCGTGACGATGGTGATGCGTGAACGGTGGCCCTTGTGGTCGACCTCGGCCACGGTCAGGCTGTCGATGTTGTAGCCGCGACCGGAAAACAGGCCGATCACGCGGGCCAGAACGCCCGATTCATTGTCCACGATCACCGCCAGCGTGTGGCTGGTTTCAACCTGGCTGTGGCTGTCGCGCAGGTCATAGGCAGAATGGCTGGTCGAGCCTTTCTTGATGTTCAGAGCGGCCATCGCCTCTCTCCTTATGCAAAAGTCATTAAGGGTCCGGGGACCGAAGCCCCCGGTCACCTGTCACACAAGCACCGCGCCGCCCGCCTGAATCGCGCCCTCGGTCGAGGCATCGCCCAGCAGCATTTCGTTATGCGGCTTGCCGGACGGGATCATCGGGAAGCAGTTTTCGTGCTTTTCCACCAGACAGTCGAACAGCACCGGGCCGTCGTATTCCAGCATTTCCATGATCGCATCGTCCAGCTTGGCCGGATCGTCACAGCGGATGCCCTTCCAGCCAAAGCTTTCGGCCAGTTTCACGAAATCGGGCAGGCTTTCCGACCAGGAATGGCTGTAGCGTTCACCGTGCAGCAGTTGCTGCCACTGGCGCACCATGCCCAGGCGTTCGTTGTTCAGGATGAACTGCTTGACCGGCGCGCGGAACTGGGTCGCGGTGCCCATTTCCTGCATGTTCATCAGCCAGCTGGCCTCGCCCGCGACGTTGATCACCAGCGCGTCCGGGTGCGCGATCTGCACCCCGATCGAGGCCGGGAAGCCATAGCCCATCGTGCCCAGGCCGCCGGATGTCATCCAGCGGTTCGGCGCCTCAAAGCCCAGGAACTGGGCGGCCCACATCTGGTGCTGGCCGACCTCGGTGGTGACGTAACGGTCGCGGCCTTTGGTCAGCGCCTCAAGGCGTTCCAGCGCGTATTGCGGCTTGATCGTCTTGGTCGAGGGTTTGTAGGTCAGGCATTTCTTGGCCTTCCACTCCTCGATCTTCTTCCACCATTTTTCCAGGCCGGTCTTGTTGACCTTGCGCCCGCGCGCCTTCCAGACCTTCAGCACGTCTTCCAGCACATGGCCCACATCCCCCAGGATCGGCAGATCGACGGGGATCACCTTGTTGATCGAGGAGACGTCGATATCGACATGAACCTTTTTCGACTTCGGGCTGAAATCGGTGATCCGCCCGGTGATGCGGTCGTCAAAGCGCGCGCCCAGGTTGATCATCAGGTCGCAGCCATGCATCGCCAGGTTCGCCTCATAAAGGCCGTGCATCCCCAGCATCCCCAGCCAGGATTTGCCACTGGCCGGATAGGCGCCCAGGCCCATCAGCGTCGAGGTGATCGGAAAGCCCGTCGCATCGACCAGTTCGCGCAAAAGCTGGCTGGCCGCGGGGCCCGAATTGATCACGCCGCCGCCGGTGTAGAAGATCGGGCGTTCGGCGGTTTCGATCATCTCGACCAGGCGGGTGATCGCCTCGATATCGCCCTTCTTCCGGGGCTGATAGTGATCGACCCGCGCCTGTTTCATGCCGGTATAGGTGCCGGTGGCGAATTGCACATCCTTGGGGATGTCGATCAAGACCGGCCCGGGCCGCCCCGAGGTGGCGACATGGAAGGCCTGATGGATGGTTTCCGACAGCTTGTCGGTATCCTTCACCAGCCAGTTGTGTTTCGTGCAGGGGCGGGTGATGCCGACGGTGTCGGCCTCCTGGAAGCCATCGGTGCCGATCATGAAGGTCGGCACCTGCCCCGAGAACACCACCAGCGGGATCGAATCCATCAGCGCATCGACCAGACCCGTCACCGCATTGGTCGCACCGGGGCCAGAGGTTACCAGCACACAGCCCGGCTTGCCGGTGGACCGGGCATAGCCTTCGGCCATGTGCACGGCGGCCTGTTCGTGGCGCACCAGGATATGGCGGATCTCATTTTGCTGAAAGATCTCGTCATAGATCGGAAGCACCGCGCCCCCGGGATAGCCGAAGATCGTATCGACGCCCTGATCCCTCAGGGCTTGCACCACCATTTTCGCGCCGGTCATCTGCCGTGACATCATCATACTCCATCAGCCCGTTTCGCAACAAAAAGCCCCCGTTTCGGGCGGGGGCGCATGGGAACCATCATGGTCTGCCGTCATCGGCCCATGCGCCAAGCCCCACCGACTACAAGGATCGCATCCATTGCGACTGTCCTTTCCGTTGCGTTGGGCCGGACATTATGTTTCCCGGGCGGGGGCGTCAACGGCAAAACCGCGAACAAAATGACGCAGAGGCGAATTTTTCTTTTCATTTGTTGCGGGGCGATGCCTGAACCGGGAAATAATCGCAAAAATCGGATATGTTCTGCGCATCCCCCTGTCGGGCGCCGCTGTGCGGTGCCCCGGGCCCTTGCCTGTCCAAAAAGTCATGCGTTTCCAAGTTCTTCGGGCTTTGCAGCTGGCAGGTGATGTGCTTAACTCTCGCCACTTTGCGCCAGAACGGCCGCACAAGAACAAATCTGGAGGAAATCATGGATCGTCGCTCATTCCTGCGGGCATCCGCCATTGGCGGAACCGCTGCTGCCGCATCCGCCCTGGCCGCGCCCGCCATCGCGCAGGGCCGCATCACCTGGCGCATGGTCACCACCTGGCCGAAGAACTTCCCGGGCCTTGGCGTCGGTGCCCAGCGTCTGGGCGACCGCATCACCGCCGCATCCGACGGCCAGCTGACGGTGCAGGTCTTTGCCGCCGGTGAAATGGTGCCGCCGCTGCAGGCGCTGGACGCGGTCATCGACGGTTCCGCCGAGATGAGCCACGGCGCCGCCTATTACTGGCAGAACAAGTCCACCGCGCTGTCGTTCTTTACCGGCGTGCCCTTTGGCATGACCTCGCGCGAGCTGACGTCCTGGGTGCGCTACATGGGCGGGCAGGAAATCTGGGATGAGATCTATGACCAGTTCGGCCTGCAGGGCTTCCTGTCGGGCGACACCGGCACCCAGGCGGGCGGCTGGTTCGCCAATGAGCTGAAGGGCCTTGAGGACATCCAGGGCATGCGCTTCCGCACGCCGGGTCTGGGCGGGCAGGTCTGGGGCAAGATCGGCGCCTCGGTGACCAACATGGCCGCGGGCGAGATCTTCCAGGCGCTGCAGAACAACACGCTGGATGCCGCCGAATTCGTCGGCCCCTACAATGACCTGGCGCTTGGCTTCCATCAGGTGCGCAAGCACTACTACACCTCGTCCTTCATCGAGCCGGGCCTGGCGACCGAACTGGTGGTGGACAAGGCCAAGTATCAGGCGCTGCCCGCCAACCTGCAGGCCATCGTGCGCGATGTCTGCCAGGCGGAATACGATCAGGTGGCGTCGGACATGTATGCCAACGACCCGCGCGCGCTGGCCACGCTGGTCAACGATCATGGCGTGATCACCCATTCCGCCTTCCCCGCCGATATTCTGGAAGCGGGCGCCAAGGCCTCGGTCGAGGTGCTGACCGACCTGCGCGAAAGCGGCGATGACCTGACCAAGAAGACCTTCGAAAGCTTCCTGTCGGCGCTGAACACGATGCGCACCCGCACCGAGGGCACCGACATGTCCTTCCTGGAAGCGCGCGCCAAGCACTTCCAGCTGAGCTGATCGCCGGCCGGCCCGGGCGCGCCCGGGCCGATCCGCCCGAAACGGCAAAGGCCCGAAACGACAAAGGCCCCGAAACGGCAAAGGCCCGGCGCGATGCCGGGCCTTTTTCATGGGGTTTTCGATGTCCCGCCGGGGTCAGCGCAGCGCCGCGGGCAGCCAGGTCACCACCTCGGGGAACAGGAACAGCGCGGCCATCGCCGCGATCTGCAGGAACACGAAAGGCACCGCCCCGCGATAGATCTGGCCCGTGCTGACCGTGCCCGGCGCCACGCCGCGCAGGTAGAACAGCGCAAATCCGAAGGGCGGCGTCAGGAAAGAGGTCTGCAGGTTCATCCCCACCATCACGCCCAGCCAGATCGGGTCCATCCCCATGTCCAGCAGGATCGGCGCGGTGATCGGGATGATGATGAAGATGATCTCGAACGTGTCCAGGATGAAGCCCAGCACGAACATGATCGCCATCACCACGATCATCGCCCCGGTCATGCCGCCGGGCAGATCGGACAGGAATTCATGCACCAGATTGTCCCCGCCCATCTGCCGGAACACGATCGAGAAGACCGAGGCGCCGAACAGGATGACAAAGACCATCGAGGTGATCGTGGCGGTGGCGGTGACCACCTCGCGAAGCACGCCGAAGGACAGCCGCCAGCGCAGCGCGGCCAGCAGCGTGGCGCCCACCGCGCCGACCGATGCGGCCTCGGTCGGGGTGGCGATGCCGCCCAGGATCGAGCCCAGCACCGCGATGATCAGCGCCAGCGGCGGGGCCAGCGCCACCACCACCTCACGCGCCAGATCGCGCCGTTCCTCCGCCGGAACCGGCGTCGCGGGGCAGGATGCGGGGTCCGTCACCGCCTTGAAGATCACAAAGCCGATATAGACCATGACCAGCAGCAGCCCCGGCAGGAAGGCGCCCGCGAACAGATCGCCCACCGACACCGGCGAGGGGGCGAAATTGCCCTTGGCCATCTGCACCTGCGCATTGATGCCCGCCAGCATGTCGCCCATGAAGATCAGCACGGTGGACGGCGGGATGATCTGCCCCAGCGTCCCCGAGGCGCAGATCACGCCCGAGGCCAGCTTGGGGTCATAGCCCGCCCGCATCATCGCCGGCAGCGAGATCAGCCCCATCGTCACCACGGTCGCGCCCACCACCCCGGTCGATGCCGCCAGCAGTGCCCCCACCAGGATGACCGAAATGCCAAGCCCGCCGCGCATCCGCCCGAACAGCTTGCCCATCGTCAGCAGCAGCTGTTCGGCAATGCGCGATCGTTCCAGCATCACCCCCATGAAGATGAACAGTGGCACCGCCACCAGCACCTCATTGGTCATGAACCCGATGTAACGATTGGCCAGCGCGCCGAAATTCGACAGGTCGAACACGCCCAGCCAAAAGCCCAGTGTGCCAAAGATCAGCGATGTGCCCGCCAGCGTGAAGGCGACCGGAAAGCCCAGCATCAGCATGCCGATCACGCCAAAGAACATCAGCCCGGCGAGAACCTCGCCCAGAAGTACGGGGTCCAAGGGATCACTCCTTTGCGCTGTAGCGATAGTTGGCAGGCACCAGATCCTCGCGCCCGGCCAGAACCAGGATCGACCGGGCCAGCATGGCGATGCCCTGAAGGCCGACCAGGACCGCGAAGGCGATGATGAAGGTCTTCAGGACGTAAAGCCCCGGCATCCCGCCGACATTGGCCGAATTTTCCATGAACCGCCAGGATCGCTGCACGAAGGGCAGGGAATAGACCAGCACCACCCAGATGAAGGGCAGCAGGAAAAACACCGTGCCGACCAGATCGGCCAGCGCGCGGGTGCGGATGCGGGCGGGCCGGTAGAAGATGTCGACGCGCACATGATCATCGCGCAGCAGGGCAAAGCCTGCCACGGCGGTGAACATCGCCCCGTTCAGCCAGACATACAGATCCTGCATCCACAGCCGCGTGGTCGAGAACAGATAGCGTTCCACAACCACCCAGAAACAGACCGCCACGATCCCCAGCGCCAGCCAGGAAAAAACCTTGCCGACGCCTGCGTTCAAACCGTTTATGAACCGCAACAGCAGTCCAAGCAAAGCCATCATGGGCCCCCCTCATATCGTCCTGCGGTGATCCCGGGCGGCCCTATGCGGTGCGGGCCGGGCCACGCGCCTTGGTCAGATCGCCGGATGCAGGGTTGTATGCCCGGGCCTTGCCCCGCAGGTCAACCGATTTCGGGGCCGGGGCCACCTGTCTTTTCAGTTTGATAAGTGGCGGCGACCTTGCGCCTTCCGGTGCCGCGCCCGCGCCGTGGCGCATGGTCCGCGCGGCCTAGCGGTCGCGCATGTCCGGCAGGCTGATGCGCGCGACCTGTTCGGCGATCGGATCGACCGACAGCGGATGGGTTTCGCCCGAATGATCGGCAGGGTCGCCGATCGGCTGCCAGGCGCCGCCCTTGAAGATTTCCAGCGCCGCGAAATTCGCCTTGTAGCCCATCTTGCGGCTGCCCGGCACCCAATAGCCCAGATAGACGTAAGGCAGCCCCGCGCGACGCGCGATTTCGACATGGTCGAGGATCAGGTAGGTCCCCAATGAGGCGTCGATCCGTTCGGGGTCGTAAAAGCTGTAGACCATGCTGACCCCGTCATCGAGCACATCGGTCAGGCAGACAGCGGTCAGGGGCCGCGCCCCGCGGCTGCCTTCGGCGCGCGGTGCCGCGCTGTCGCGGTATTCGATGACGCGCGACTTGACCGGGGTTTCCTCGATCATCGCGGCAAATTCAAAGATGTCCATGTCGGCCATGCCGCCATCGGCGTGGCGGTGGTCAAGATAGCGGCGGAACAGGTCGAACTGTTCCTCGGTCGCCCAGGGGCTGGTCGCGGTGCGGCGCAGGGCGGCATTGCGTTTCAGCACCCGGCGCTGGGTGCGGCTGGGGGTGAAATCCGCCACCCGGATGCGCGCCGACAGACAGGCCGTGCAATCCGCGCAAGAAGGCCGGTAAAGCACGTTCTGCGACCGCCGGAAGCCTTGGCGTGACAGCGCATTGTTCAGCCGGTCCGCGCCCTCGCCCTGCAGCGCGGTGAACAGTTTACGTTCGGACCGCCCGTCCAGATAGGGACAGGGCTGCGGCGCGGTCACATAGAACTGCGGGGCAAGCGGAAGGGAATGGCGCATCTGGTCGGATTGGGTTCAGGTTTCCTTCGGAGGCTAGCAACAAGTCGTGCCCGCGCCAAGCCTTTCCTGAGGTGGTGCGCGGATCCCGGCGTGACGAGCCCCGGCCCGGTCACGTTCGCGCGACCGCGTCGCCCTTGGCAGGCGGGGAAGCCTCCGGCGGGGATATTTGGGCAAAGCCGAAGGGGCAGGACGCGGCCCCGAAGCCCGTTGACGCGGCGCCCGCGCGGGATAGTGTGCAGCCATGAGCTTTGCATCCCGCCTGACCCGCTGCCCCATTGCCCATGAACCCGACCGCGGCGCCGATTGTGCCGCGCTGTTTGCCGATCTTGCGCCTGAATTGCGCGCGCTGGTGGCGGGGACGGCGGGCTGCAGCCCCTATCTGGCGGGCCTGATACGCCGCGAGAGCGACTGGATCGCGCAGGCCCTGTCAGGCACGCCCGAAGCGGCGCTGGAGGCGGCCTTTGCCGGGCTTGATGCGCTGGCCGCGCCCGATGTGGCGCCCGATGCGCTGGGGGCGGCGCTGCGGGTGGCCAAGCGGCGCGTGGCGCTTTTGGCGGCGCTGGCCGATCTGGGCGGGGTCTGGCCGCTGGAACAGGTGACCGGCGCGCTGACGCGGCTGGCCGATGTGGCGGTGGATCTGGCCCTGCGCCGGTTGGTGGGCGATGAAATCCGCCGCGGCAAGCTGCCCGGCGCTTCGCCGGACGATGCCGCCCGCGCGGGCGGGATGGTGGCGCTGGCGATGGGCAAGATGGGCGCGGGCGAGCTGAACTATTCCTCGGATATCGACCTGATCTGTCTGTTCGACGAGACCCGCTTTGACCCCGCCGACCAGATGGAGGCCCGCGCCGCCTTTATCCGCGCGACCCGCAAGATGGCGGCGATGCTGTCGGATCTGACGGCCGAGGGCTATGTCTTTCGCACCGACCTGCGGCTGCGGCCCGATGCCAGTGTCACGCCGGTCTGCATCTCGATGGGGGCAGCGGAGCTGTATTATGAGGCCGAGGGCCGCACCTGGGAACGCGCCGCCTATATCAAGGCGCGCGCCTGCGCGGGCGATATTGCCGCTGGTGAGCGGTTCTTGCAGACGCTGACGCCCTTTGTCTGGCGCCGCCATCTGGATTTCGCCGCGATCCAAGATGCCCATGACATGCGGCTGCGCATCCGCGATCACAAGGGCCTGCACGGGCCGATCACGCTGCCCGGTCACAACATGAAGCTGGGGGTGGGCGGCATCCGCGAGATCGAGTTCTTTACCCAGACCCGCCAGCTGATCGCCGGCGGGCGCGACCCCGATCTGCGCGACCGCACCACGCTGGGCGGGCTGGCGGCGCTGGCCGCCAAGGGCTGGGTCGGGACGGATGAGGCGGCGGAACTGGCCGATCACTACCGCTTTCACCGCGAGGTGGAACATCGCGTGCAGATGGTCAACGATGCCCAGACCCATCTGTTGCCCACCACGCCCGAGGGGCTGGACCGGATCGCGCGGATGATGGGGGCGGGCGATACCGACGCCTGGGCCGCGGCGCTGACGGCGCGGCTGGAACGGGTCGAGACGCTGACCGGCGCCTTCTTTGCCCCCGGCGAGGTCGCCGATATCCCCGATCTGTCGCCCGCCGCGCGCGCCATCGTGGACGGCTGGCGCGCCTATCCCGCGCTGAAATCGGCCCGCGCGCAGGGTATCTTCCGCCGGGTCGAGCCCGAGATCCTGCGCCGGATGCAGCGCGCCTCGAACCCCGAGGAGGCGCTGCGCCAGTTCGACGGCTTTCTGGCAGGGCTGCCCGCGGGGGTGCAGCTGTTTTCGCTGTTCGAGGCTAATCCCCAGCTGATCGACCTGATTGTTGACATTTGCGCTACGGCCCCGGGGCTTGCGGCCTATCTGTCGCGCAATGCCGGGGTGCTGGATGCGGTTCTGGGGGGGACGTTCTTTGCCCCCTGGCCGGGTGTGCCGGGGCTGGCCGACAGCCTGGGGGATGCCCTGTCCGCGGCGGCGGACTATGAAAAAAAGCTCGATACTGCAAGGCGTTGGACGAAGGAGTGGAAGTTCCGCATCGGCGTGCATCACCTGCGCGGGCTGACCGATGCGGCCGAGGCCGCCCGGCAATATGCCGATCTGGCCGGTGCGGTGGTGGGCACGCTCTGGCCCGTGGTGCAGGCCGAATTCGCCGCCCGCCACGGGCCACCGCCCGGGCGCGGCGCGGTCGTGGTGGGGATGGGCTCGCTGGGGGCGGAGCGGCTGAACGCGGCCTCGGATCTGGATCTGATCGTGATCTATGACCCGCAGGGGGCCGAAGCCTCGGACGGGCCGAAACCGCTGGCCACGCGGCCCTATTACGCGCGCCTGACGCAGGCGCTGATCACCGCGCTGACCGCGCAGATGCCCGAGGGGCGGCTTTATGAGGTCGACATGCGGCTGCGCCCCTCGGGGCGGCAGGGGCCGGTGGCGACGGCGCTGCAATCCTTCCGCAGCTATCAGATGGATGAGGCCTGGACCTGGGAACATCTGGCGCTGACGCGGGCGCGGGTGGTGGCCGGGCCGCCCGATCTGGCCGCCGATGTCGAGGCCGCCCGCCTGGAGGTGTTGCGCGCCAAGGGCACGGGCGCGCAGGTGATGGCCGATCTGGCCGAGATGCGCGCGCGCATCTTTGCCGCCAAGGCCCCCGATGGCGACTGGGAGGCCAAGATCGGCCCGGGGCGGTTGCAGGATATCGAGCTGCTGGCGCAAAGCTTCGCCCTGCGCAGTGGCGAACCCGCCCGCCGGGTCGAGGCGCAGTTGCGCATCGGCCCCCGGGCCGGGCTGGTCAGCAAGGCCGATGGCGAGGTTCTGGCCGCGGCCTACCGGCTGCTGTGGCGGTTGCAGGCGGGGGGGCGGCTGCTGACCGACCGCCCGCTGGACATGGCGGCGATCGGCGAGGGCGCGCGCGCCTTCCTGCTGCGTGAAACCGGCGAAAGCGGGCTGGAGACGCTTTTGGACCGGCTGACCCGCACCACCGCGCAGGTGGCGGATATCGTGGACCGGGCACTGGCGCCGGGGCCCGGCCAGGCCGGGGGGTAGGGCCGCAGATGGCACGGCAGGTGATGGATCCGGGCGTCGCCGACCCCAAGGGGCTTATCCGCGAAAGCTATAGGATTGAGGGGATCGGCCCGGCCGAATGCCGGTCGATCTTTCTGGACTGGGCGCTCAGCCTTGCGCCGGGCGTGGATGTGGCCGAGGCGATGCGCACCGTTCTGGCCCGCCACGGCGCGGGGCAGGCGCGCCATCCGATGACGGCGGTCCTGACCGAGGGGTTGACGCGCGCGCAGGAAACGCCCACCCGGCGCGGCGGGCGCGCGGCGCGCCTGGACTAGCCGCGCAGCGCCGCCGCCTCGCGCGCCAGCGTGGTGACGCCCGCCCAATCGCCCGCAGCGGTCAGCCCATCGGGCGCGACCCAGCTGCCACCAACACAAAGAACGTTCGGCAAGGCCAGGTAATCACGGGCATTTTGCAGGCTGATGCCGCCGGTCGGGCAGAACCCCACCTGCGGGATCGGCGCGCCGATCGCCTTCAGCGCCGCCGCCCCGCCGGCCACCGCCGCCGGGAAAAACTTCAGCGCCGAGTAACCGCGTTCTAGCAGCGCCATCACCTCGGTCGCGGTGGCCGCGCCGGGCAGCAGCGGCAGCCCCTCATCCTCGCAGGCGCGCAGCAATCGCTCGGTCGCGCCGGGCGACACCCCGAAGGTCGCGCCCGCCGCCTTGGCCGCCTTGACATCGGCCGGTGTCAGCAAGGTGCCCGCGCCGACCACCGCGCCTTGGACCCCGGCCATGGCGCGGATCGCCTCCAGCGCGGCGGGGGTGCGCAACGTGACCTCAAGCGCGGGCAGCCCACCCGCCACCAGCGCGCGCGCCATCGGCACGGCCTGCGTGGCGTCGCGGATGACGATCACCGGGACGACGGGGGCCAGCGCGCAGATCCGGCGCGTGGCAAGCGATTGATCGGCGGGGGTCACGGGCGGGTCTCCTGCTTTGGCCGCGCGCGGGCGGCGGGTTCGGAAGCCTCCGGCGGGAGTATTTGGGCCAAGAAGAAGGGGCCGGATCGCTTCGGGGTCGGGTATCTCACCTTGCGTCAAATACCTCCGCCGGAGGCGGCGCGGCGTCGATCACGGACGCGCCGGTTGTGGCAGGTCCGACGGTGCGGCGGAAGGTTTCGAACAGCTCGCGCCCAAGGCCATGGGCATTGGCGGACAGGTCTGGCGTTGTCGGGGGGCGGATGTCGAAATCGGGGGTCAGGCAGTCCAGCAGGCCCGCCGCAGCGTCAAGCCGGATCAGGTCGCCGTCGCGCAGGCGGGCCAGGGGGGCGGACTCGGCCGCCTCGGGGCTGACATGGATCGCGGCGGGAACCTTGCCGCTGGCGCCCGACATCCGCCCGTCGGTGACCAGCGCCACGCGCAGACCCCGGTCCAGCAGCACCGACAGGATCGGGGTCAGCGCGTGCAGTTCGGGCATGCCGTTGGCGCGCGGCCCCTGAAAGCGGACCACCACCACGGTGTCTGTGGTGAATTCACCGCGCTGGAAAGCGGCCTTGACCTCGGCCTGGTCGTGGAAGATGCGGGCAGGGGCCTCAATCCGGTGATATTCGGGTGCGACGGCGGATATCTTGATCACCGCGCGCCCAAGGTTGCCCGACAGCTGGCGCAGGCCGCCGCTGGGCTGGAACGGGGTCGCGGCGGGGCGCAGGATGCGGTCGTTGTGGCTGGTCGTGGCGCCGTCCTGCCAGACCAGCGCGCCCTCGATCAGCCGCGGTTCGGCGGTATAGCGCGACAGCCCGTCGCCGGCCACGGTGCGCACGTCTTCGTGCAGAAGGCCCGCGCCCAACAGGTCGCGGATCATGAATTGCAGGCCGCCCGCGGCGTGGAAATGGTTCACATCGGCCAGGCCATTGGGGTAGACCTTGGCCATCAGCGGCACGACATCCGAGATCGCGTCGAAATCTTCCAGGTCCAGCACGATGCCCGCGGCGCGCGCCATGGCGGGCAGGTGCAGCACCAGGTTGGTGGATCCGCCCGTCGCCATCAGCCCGACCAGCCCGTTGACAAAGGCGCGTTCGTCCAGGATCTCGGCCGCGGGGCGGGGGTCGTTGCCAAGCGCGGTGATCTGGGCGGCGCGGCGCGCGCCGGCGATGGTCAGCGCCTCGCGCAGCGGTGTGCCGGGGTTGACAAAGCTGGCGCCAGGCAGGTGCAGGCCCATGAATTCCATCAGCATCTGGTTGGTGTTCGCGGTGCCGTAGAAGGTGCAGGTGCCCGGCCCGTGATAGCTGGCCATTTCCGCCGCCATCAGTTCCGCGCGCCCGATTTCGCCCGTGGCGAATTGCTGGCGCACCTTGGACTTTGCGTCATTGGGCAGGCCGCTGGTCATCGGCCCTGCGGGCAGGAACACCGCGGGCAGGTGGCCAAAGGTGGCCGCCGCGATCACCAGCCCCGGCACGATCTTGTCGCAGACGCCCAGGTGGACGGCGGCGTCAAAGGTGTTGTGGCTTAGCGCGATGCCCGCCGCCATTGCGATCACGTCGCGTGAAAACAGCGACAGTTCCATTCCCGGCTGGCCTTGCGTCACGCCATCGCACATCGCCGGCACCCCGCCCGCGACCTGGGCGGTGGCGCCGATGTCGCGCAGCGCGGCCTTGATCAGGCGGGGGTAATCCTCATAGGGCTGATGGGCCGACAGCATGTCGTTATAGGCCGTGACGATGCCGATGTTGGGCGCGCGGCCTTCGGCCAGGGGCGTCTTGTCCGGCCCCATCGCGGCATAGGCATGGGCCTGGTTGCCGCAGGACAGATGCGCCCGGGCCGGGCCTGCGGCGGCCGCGGCGCGGATGCGGGCCAGATAGTCCGATCGCGTCGCGTGCGACCGGGCGCGGATGCGGTCGGTGATGCGGGCGATGGTCGGGTTCAGCGTCATGCGGGCCTCGGGGCAGGGGGCGTTTGGGGTGTTATAGGTCGTTAGCGCTAACGCCGCAAGCGCGGCGCGCCAAGCGACCCTGCATGAAGGATAGCGCGGGGCGTGGGCGAAATCCACCGCCCTGCGGCTTTCGGCGCCGGGCGGGGCTTTCGCGCGGGCCCGCTTCGCGCTAGAGGGGGCGGCGAAACCCCAGACCCGCAGGTTCCCCATGTCCGACGATGCCGCCCAAGCCGCCCCCGATGCCCGGGACCCCGATGCCCGCGCTACCGTGCGGCTGCGCCCCAAGGTCGAGGCGCGTCCGATCCGGCATGGCTTTCCCTGGGTTTATGGCGATGAGCTGGTGACGGACCGGCGCACGCAAGCACTTTCCCCCGGCACCATCGCGCGGCTTGAGGATGCGGACCGCCGCGCGCTGGCCACGGTGACGGTCAATCCCCGATCAAAGATCATCGCCCGCGTGCTGGACCGCGACCCCGATGCGGTGATCGACCGGGCCTGGATCGCCGGGCGGATCGCCCGGGCGCTGGCGCTGCGCACGCAGCTGTTTGACGCGCCCTTCTACCGGCTGGTCCATGCCGAGGCCGATGGCCTGCCCGGCGTCATCATCGACCGCTTTGGCGCAGCCGCCGTGATTCAGCCCAATGCCGCCTGGGCCGAGGCGATGATCGACGATCTGGCCGCCGCCCTGGCCGAGGTGACGGGCGTCACCACCATCGTCAAGAACGGTGCGGGCCGGGCGCGCGGGCTGGAGGGCCTGCCCGAGGAAACCGTGGTCATGCGCGGCAGCGTCGAGGGGCCGGTTCCGGTGCCGATGAATGGCGCGACCTACATGGCCGATATTCTGGGCGGGCAAAAGACCGGGCTGTTCTTTGACCAGCGCCCCAACCATGCCTTTGCCGCGCGGCTGGCGCGGGGGGGCGCACGGGTGCTGGACGTGTTTTCCCATGTCGGCGGCTTTGGCCTTGCCGCGCTGGCGGCGGGCGCGGGGTCGGCGCTGTCGGTCGATGGGTCAGCCGCTGCGCTGGCGCTGGCCGAACAGGGCGCGCAGGCGATGGGGGCGGCGGATTGCTTTGCCACGCGCCAGGGCGATGCCTTTGCCGTGATGGAGGCGCTGGCCACCGAAGGCGCGCAGTTCGATCTGGTGATCTGCGATCCGCCGGCCTTCGCGCCCTCGAAACAGGCGCTGCAGGCGGGGCTTCGGGCCTATGAACGGGTGGCGCGTCTGGCCGCGCCGCTGGTGGCGCCGGGTGGCTATCTGGGGCTGTGTTCGTGTTCCCATGCCGCCGACCTGACGCAGTTCCGCAACGCCAGCGCGCGCGGCATTGGCCGGGGCGGGCGGCGCAGCCAGCTGCTGCACACGGGTTTCGCCGGCCCCGATCATCCGATGCTGCCGCAGCTGGCGGAATCGGGTTACCTCAAGGCGCTGTTCTTCCGGCTGGACGGATGAGGGTGGTTCTGGACGCCTGCGTCCTGTTTCCGACCGTGCTGCGCGAGGTGCTGATCGGCGTCGCGCGGGCGGGGCTCTATCGCCCGCTGTGGTCGGACCGCATCCTTGAGGAATGGGCCCGCGCCGCGCGCCGATTTGGCCCGGGGGATGAGGCGATCGCGCGCGGCCAGATCGCGGCCCTGCGCGCCGAATTTCCCGCCGCCTGCGTCCTGCCCCAGCCGGGGCTGGAATCGCGGCTGCATCTGCCCGATCAGAACGACATCCACGTTCTGGCCAGCGCCATCGCGGGCCATGCCGATGTGATCGTGACCTTCAACGCCGCCGATTTTCCGCGCGGCGTTCTGGCGGGCGAGGGGCTGGACCGGCGCGATCCCGACAGCTTTCTGTGGCAGCTGTGGTCGCATCACCCCGACACCGTCGCCGCCTGTGCCGAGGCGGTGCGCGCCAAAGCCGAACAGCTTTCGGGCGAGGATCAGCCGATCCGCGCGCTGATGAAGCGCGCGCGCCTGCCAAGGCTGGGCAAGGCGCTGGCGGGGTAGTGGCCAGTGCTGCGCGGGGGTGATAAGAATGGGGCTGCGCTGGCGGCACACCGCCAACCGGCCTTGCCGTCAGCGCCAATAACGGAGCGTCTCATGGTTTCGCGCGTCATCCCCGTCGATCCCTTCGACCTTGTGATCTTTGGCGCCACCGGCGATCTGGCGCGCCGCAAGATCCTGCCGGGGCTGTATCGCCGCTTTGTCGCAGGCCAGATCCCCGAGGGCTCGGCCATCATCGGTGCGGCCCGCACCCAGATGGAGGCTGCGGCCTTCCGCGCCCAGGTCCGCGACGTGATCGCCGAATTCGTCGATCCGGCCAAGCACCACCCCGATCAGATCGAGGGATTTCTGGCGCTGATCGACTATGTCGCGATCGATGCGCGCGGCACGACCGGCTGGGCCTCGCTGAAGGCGCTTGTGACGCCGGGGCGGGTGCATGCCTTCTATTTCTCGGTCGCGCCGGGGCTGTTTGGCGATCTGGCCGAACGGCTGCATGCCCATGACATCGCCGGCGATCAGGCGCGCATCGTGGTGGAAAAGCCCTTTGGCCGCGATCTGGCAACCGCGCGCGCGTTGAACGCCACGCTGGCCGAACATTTCGACGAACATCAGATCTACCGGATCGACCATTATCTGGGCAAGGAAACGGTGCAGAACCTGATGGCGGTGCGTTTCGCCAATATCTTGTTCGAGCCTTTGTGGAACGCGCAATACATCGACCATGTCCAGATCACGGTGGCCGAAACCGTGGGCGTGGCCGGGCGCGGCGCCTATTACGACCGCTCGGGTGCGATGCGCGACATGGTGCAGAACCACATGATGCAGCTTCTGTGCCTGATCGCGATGGAGCCGCCCTATCATTTCGATCCCGACGCGGTGCGCGATGAAAAGCTCAAGGTGATCCGCGCGCTGGACCCGGTGGACCCGCAGGACATCGTGCGCGGCCAGTATCTGGGCGTATCGGGCAAGGGCTGCGCGCCGCAGCCGGGCTATCTGGCGGATGCCGAAAACCCCGGCTCGCGCACCGAAAGCTATATCGCGATGAAGGTGCATGTCGCGAACTGGCGCTGGAAGGGCACACCCTTCTATCTGCGCACCGGCAAGCGGCTGCGCGCGCGCACCAGCGAAATCGCGATCACCTTCAAGGAACCGCCGCATTCGATCTTTGACGATGCGGGCGACTGGCGCGAAAACGTGCTGGTGATCCGCCTGCAACCGAATGAGGGGATGAACCTCAAGGTGATGATCAAGGAACCGGGGCCGGGGGGGATGCGTCTGGTGCAGGTGCCGCTGGACATGTCCTTTGCCGAGGCGCTGGGCGATGACGGCGCCGATATCCCCGACGCCTATGAACGGCTGATCATGGATGTGATCCGCGGCAACCAGACGCTGTTCATGCGCGGCGATGAGGTTGAGGCCGCCTGGGCCTGGACCGACCCGATCATCGCCGGATGGGAAGCCCGCGGCGACCGGCCCCAGCCCTATGACGCGGGCAGTTCCGGCCCCGAAGACGCGCTGATGCTGATGCACCGCGACGGGCGCCGCTGGCGGGAGATCCGCGAATGAACCTGATCGCCTATCCCGACCGCGACCTGATGATGATCGCGCTGGCCGACCGGATCGCGGCCGAACTGGGCGCGGCGCTGCGCGCGCAGGGGCGGGCGACGCTGTCGGTGCCGGGCGGCACCACGCCGGGCCCGGTCTTTGACCTTCTGTCGGCGGTTGATCTGGACTGGTCCAATGTCGCCGTTGTGCTGAACGATGAACGCTGGGTGCCCGAAACCTCGGAACGGTCCAACACCCGGTTTGTGCGCGAACGGCTGTTACGCGGGCGCGCGGCGGCGGCGACCCTGCTGGCGCTTTACGCCCCCGCGTCCCGGCCCGAGGACCAAATCGACGCGCTTGCCGCCGCCATCGCGCCGCATCTGCCGATCACCGTTCTGGTGCTGGGCATGGGCGCGGACATGCATACCGCAAGCCTTTTCCCCGGTGCCGACCGCCTGGCCGAGGCGCTGGCCCCCGACGCCCCGATCCTGATGGCGATGCGCGCCCCCGCCGCACCTGAACCGCGTGTGACGCTGACCGCGCCGGTGCTGGCCGATGCGATGCATATCCATGTGCTGATCACCGGGCCCGAAAAACGCGCCGCGATTGCGGCCGCCGCCGATCTGCCCCCGGAACAGGCGCCGATCCGTGCCGTTCTGAAGAATGCCACCATCCACTGGGCCGAATGACATGACGATCTGGGACGACCTTTCCCGCCACGCCAAGGCCACCGCCGACCGCCCGATCCTGCAGCTTTTCGACGAACACCCCGACCGCGCCCGGGATTTCAGCGCCGAGGCCTGCGGCTTTCTGTTCGACTATTCCAAGACCGCGATCGACGCCCCCGCCCGTGCACTGCTGCTGGCGCTTGCCGAGGCGGCGGGCGTTGCCGCGCGGCGCGAGGCGATGTTTTCCGGCGCCCTGATCAATGAGACCGAGGGCCGCGCCGTCCTGCACACCGCGCTGCGCAATCTGGACAGGCCGGTGCAGGTGAATGGCCAGGATGTGACGCCCGCGCTGCGCGCCACCCATGCCCGCATGGCCCGCTTTGCGACCGATGTCCGGCAGGGGCGCTTTGCGGGGCAGGGCGGGGCGATCACCGATGTGGTCAATATCGGCATCGGCGGGTCCGACCTTGGCCCCGCGATGGCGGTGCAGGCGCTGGCGCCCTATCATGACGGGCCGCGCTGCCATTTCGTCTCGAACGTCGACGGCGCGCATGTGCATGACACGCTGAAGGGGCTGAACCCGGAAACGACGCTGGTCATCGTCGCCTCGAAGACCTTCACCACGGTTGAGACGATGACCAATGCCGATGCCGTGCGGCGCTGGATGGGCGGGCGCGTGGCCAATCCGGCGGCGCAATTCGCGGCGCTCTCCTCGGCCACGGACCGCACGGCGGCCTATGGCATCGACCCCGCGCGCGTCTTTGGCTTCGACGACTGGGTGGGCGGGCGCTATTCGGTCTGGGGCCCGATCGGGCTGTCGCTGATGATCGCGATCGGCCCCGCGGCCTTTGACCGCTTTCTGGCCGGCGCCGCCGTGATGGATGCCCATTTCTGCGATGCCCCCCCGGCGCAGAACCTGCCCGTGCTGCTGGCGCTGGTGGGGATCTGGCACAACCAGATCTGCGGCCATGCCACCCGCGCGGTGCTGCCCTATGACCAGCGGCTTGCCCGTCTGCCCGCCTATCTTCAACAGCTTGAGATGGAAAGCAACGGCAAGCGCGTGGCAATGGACGGCAGCGATCTGGCCCATCATTCCGGCCCCGTGGTCTGGGGCGAGCCGGGCACCAACGGCCAGCACGCCTTCTACCAGCTGATCCATCAGGGCACGCGGGTCGTGCCCTGCGAATTCCTGATCGCGGCCACTGGCCATGAACCCGATCTTGCCCATCAGCACAGCCTGCTGATCGCCAATTGCCTGGCGCAATCCGAGGCGCTGATGCGCGGCCGCTCGCTGGATGAGGCGCGCGCCCTGATGGCCGCCCGCAGCCTGACGGGTGCCGACCTGGAACGTCAGGCGCGCCACCGGGTGTTTCCCGGCTCGCGCCCCTCGACGACGCTGCTCTACCCCCGGCTCACGCCCGAGGTGCTGGGCGGCATCCTGGCGCTTTACGAACACCGCGTCTTCGTCGAAGGCGTGATCCTTGGCCTGAACAGCTTTGACCAATGGGGGGTGGAACTGGGCAAGGAGCTTGCGTTGACCCTGGCCCCGGTCCTGGCAGGCACCAGCGCGGGCGCGGGCAAGGACGCCTCGACCTTGCATCTGGCGGCCCGCATCCGCGCGCTGGCGCAGGGCTGACACGCCCGCGCCGCCCGGCCCCTTTTCATCTTGCCCAAAATACCTCGGGGGGTGAATTGGCGCGTCAGCGCCAAGAGGGGGGCAGCGCCCCCCTGCGCCTAGGCCAAAGCCCCGCGCCGCCCCCGCTCAGCGGCTGTCCTTCGGTCGCAGCATCAGCCAGATCAGCGCGCCGCCCGCCAGCACCAGGAAGGGCAGCATCGCAAGGTTCACCGCCTCCCAGCCTGCCTGCGGATTGCCGCCCGAGGTGCAGTTCATCAAACCGCCCGACGACAGCGAGGCAAGGAACACCCCGCCAAAGACCACGAAATCGTTGATCCCCTGGACATGGCCGCGCTCTTCGGGCGCATGGGCCGAGGCCAGCATCGCGGTCGCCCCGATGAAGCCAAAGTTCCAGCCCAGGCCCAGCAGGATCAGCGCGATGTAGAACTGCTCCAGATCCACGCCCGACAGCGCGACGGCCCCCGATCCGGCCAGGATCAGCAGGCCCAGGCCCACGATCACCTCGCGCCCGAACCGCGCGATCAGATGGCCGGTGAAGAAGGACGGCAGATACATCGCCAGCACATGGGCCGACACGATATTGGCCGCATCCGCCTGTTCAAACCCGCAGCCCACCACCGCCAGCGGCGTCGAGGTCATCACCAGGTTCATCAGCGCATAAGACACCATCCCACAGATCATCGCCACCGCGATCACCGGATCGCGCAGCAATTCGCGCCGGCTGCGGCCCGGATGCGCGGCGCCCTTCGCCCGCCCGCCCGGGGCGGGAATGTCCAGAAAGGCAAACAGAACCGGCCCCAGCGCATTCAGCGCGATGATCGCCAGATAGGTCGCCATGAAGGGCACCACCATCGCCTGGCTGGTCACCTTGACCAGTTGCGGCCCGATGATCGCCGCCGCCAGCCCGCCCGCCATCACATAGGAAATCGCCTTGGGCTGGAACGCAGGGCTTGCGGTATCGGTCGCGGCAAAGCGGTAGAACCCCTGCGCCGACATGTAGATGCCGGTCAGGAACGACCCCGCCATGAACAGCGGAAACGAGCCTACATAGAGCGCGCGCGCCGCGATCGCCGCCCCCAGCGCACCGGCGGCTGTGGCCAGGATAAATCCCGCGCGCCGCCCGTGGCGGGACATGAATTCCGACAGCGGCTGCGCGCTCAGCACCGACCCGAGGATGATCAGCGACAGCGGCAGCGTGGCAAAACAGGGGTTTGACGCCAGCGACTGCCCTGCCAGCCCGCCGACGATAAAGATCATCGACATCTGCGACCCCAGCAGCGCCTGGGCCAGCACAAGCACAGCCACATTGCGCCGCGCGCGCGCGGCGGTTGCGGGGGATTCGGGATGCGGGGGGGCGGAAATTTCTGTCATGGATCAGCCCTAGCCGGGGCGGAAGGCGCTGGCAAGCGGTGCGACAATCGGGCAGGGTGGGTCCATGGTGGGACGGATCATCGAAACCAGCGACGACATCGCCGAGGGGGCGGCTTGGCTTGCCCGCGCTGAACCGCGCTTTGCCCATGTGCTGGACCTTGCGGGCCCCTTGCCGCTGCGCCGGCGCGGCGATGGCTTTGCGGCGTTGCGTGATGCGATCATCGGCCAGCAGGTGTCGGTCAAGGCGGGGGATGCGATTCGCGCCCGGCTGATCGCTGCGGGTTATGGCGACGCCTGCGCACTGGCGCCCGCGTCCGAAGATGTCCTGCGCGCCTGCGGCCTGTCGCGCCAGAAGGTGCGCTATCTGCAGGCGCTGGCCCGCGCGGGTATCGACTTTCCCGCGCTGCGCGACCTGCCCGATGCCGCGGTGATGGAGGTGCTGTTGCCGCTGCCCGGCATCGGGCGCTGGACGGTCGAGATGTATCTGATCTTTGCCTTGGGTCGCGCCGATGTCTTTGCCCCCGATGATCTGGCCCTGGCCGAGGGCGCGCGGATGCTGTTCGACCTGCCCGACCGGCCCCGTCCCCGGGCCTTCGCCGCGATGGCGCAGGCCTGGTCGCCCTGGCGGGCGGTTGCGGCCCGCGCGCTCTGGGCCTACTACGCACACAGGAAATCGCGGGAAGGGGTTCAATCATGACGCGGGTGTTGCAGGTGGGGCGCAAGGCGCCGAAATCGGGGCAGGTGAAATCGGCGGTGGTGTTCCTGCACGGCTATGGCGCGGATGGGGCGGACCTGCTGGGTCTGGCCGATCCGCTGGCCCCGCATCTGCCCGACACGCTGTTCCTGGCGCCCGATGCGCCCGAACCCTGCGCGGGCAATCCCTTCGGGCGGCAATGGTTCCCGATCCCCTGGCTCGATGGCTCGTCCGAGGCGGTGGCGGCCGAAGGCATGGCCCGTGCCGAGGCCGATCTGAACGCCTTTCTGGACGGCGTGCTGGAAGACGAGGGGCTGGCCCCGCGCCAACTGGCCGTGGTCGGCTTTTCGCAAGGCACGATGATGGCGCTGCAGGTGCTGCCGCGGCGCATCGACCCGGTGGCGGGGCTGGTGGCCTTTTCGGGCCGGCTTCTGAACCCCGACCGGCTGGCGGCCGAGGCACGCTGCAAGCCGCCGGTGCTGCTGGTGCATGGCGATGCCGATCCGATGGTGCCCTTCGCCGACATGGGGCTTGCGGGCGATGCGCTGGTGCAGGCCGGCTTTGAAACCTATGGCCATGTTATGAAAGGCACCGGCCACGGCATCGCGCCCGACGGGCTTTCGGTGGCGCTGGCCTTCCTGAAGGACCGCCTGCCCGGCTGATCCTGTCACACCGGCGTCACCCGCCCTTGCTAGGCCTTTTCGCATCCGGGATCGCATATCGCGGTCTTGCCAGAAGCGAAGGGCAAGATGTAGTATGCGTGCAGGCAGGGGCGGGTTCCCCGCCCGGGCCGCCGGATCGGGCAGTCAGGGCGAGGGTGGTTTACTTCATGCTGGACCAGATCAAGGGATCGGATTTTCGAAGCCAGTTCGTGCGCGAACCCGCCAGCCTGCGCCAATATCCCGCGCTTGTGCTGAATGCCGATTTCCGTCCGCTGTCCTATTATCCGCTCTCGCTCTGGCCCTGGCAGGAAACGATCAAGGCGGTCTGCCTGGACCGGGTTGGCATCCTGGCGGAATATGACACATCGGTCCGAAGCCAACGCGCGGCGATACGCATCCCCTCGGTCGTGGTGCTCAAGGAATTCGTCAAACCCAGGAAGCGCGTGGCCTTCACGCGCTTCAATCTTTTTCTGCGCGACGAATTCTGTTGCCAGTATTGCGGATCGAAAAGCGATCTGACCTTCGACCACGTCATCCCCCGTTCACGCGGCGGGGTCACCAGCTGGGACAATGTCGTCGCGGCCTGTGCGCCGTGCAACCTGAAAAAGGCCAACAAGTCGCTGCGCCAGTCGGGCCTTGTGCTGCGCCGCACGCCGCGCGCCCCCACGCCTGAGGACATGCGCCGCGTCGGCCGCCGCTTCCCGCCCGGCCACCTGCACGAAAGCTGGCTGGATTTCCTCTACTGGGATGCCGAGCTTGAGGCCTGACCGCGGATCTTGAGTATTTTCGCCAAGAAGAAGCCGCAAGGCACGCGCCGCCCTTTCATCTTGCCCCAAATACCTCCGCCGGAGGCTTCCGCACCAACCGCCCGCGCCCCCCGTCAGGCCTGCGCCAGCGCGCCGGCCAGATCGCCATATCCGGTAAAACGCCGCTCATAGCGCAGGCCAAGCCGCGCCGCCGCGTCCTGCGCCAGCGCGTCAAGATCGGGCGCGTCGGTCTGGGCCAGATAGATCAGCCGGTCATAATGCGCGAAATAGCTGTCGCGCAGTTCAGGATGACGATCCAGCCCCATCGGGCGCCAGACGAAGGCGTCGAACTGACGCACTAGGAAATCGGTCAGGTAGAAGGCGCTGAATTCCGTCTCGGCGCGGGCCGCAAATTGTGCCGTGCCGTCAAAGAAGGCATAGCAATGTGGCCCCGCGACCATCTCGACGCCCAGTTCCGCGCAGCGCGCCTGCAGCAGCCCCCCTGTGCCGCAATCGGCATAGACCACGAAGATGCGGTCGTAATCGGCGCGGTGGCGCTGCACGGCCCAAGCCACGGCATCGGGGATGCGATCGGGCCACAGGTGCAGGTTGGCTGGCAGGCAGGTCAGGTCCAGATGATCCCAGCCATTGGCGCTGCGCAGCGCCAGGATTTCCCGGGCCAGCGCGCCACAGGCGATCAGCAGGACCCGGGCGCCGCCGCGTGGTGCAAGCCCGTGCCGGGCAAGGGTGTCGTCATCAGGCAGGGGGGCTGGCGTCTTGCGCATGGCGCCTCCTGTCGCGGTTGGGGCTATTGCGCCCGCATCATCAGCCGGACCAGCCCGGCGCCCAGAAGTGCGATCAATGCAAGCAGGGGCAGGGGAACACCGGCCCCCGCAGCCAGCCAGACGGTCAGCGCGGCGCCGCATGTGGCCAGCGCGATGAGTGTCAGGAAATGGGGTAGTGGCATGCGACCCTCCTTCATCCTGATCAATATGGGGGCGCGGCGGGCGAAGGGAAAGGCCTATCTGGCGGTCGCGACCCGTCCTATCCGGGCAACTGGTTGTGCTTGCGTGCGATGAACTGCTTGGCGGTTTCCACCGCCACCGCGGCATCGCGGCAATAGGCATCCGCCCCGATCGCGCGGCCGAATTCCTCATTCAAGGGCGCGCCGCCCACCAGCACGATGTAATGGTCGCGCAGGCCCCGCTCCTTCAGCGTGTCGATCACGACCTTCATGTAGGGCATGGTCGTGGTCAGCAAGGCCGACATGCCGATGATGTCCGCGCCTTCGCGTGCCGCGGCCTCCAGATAGGCCTCGGCGGGGTTGTTGATGCCCAGATCGACGACCTCGAAGCCCGCGCCCTCCATCATCATCGCAACCAGGTTCTTGCCGATGTCATGAATGTCGCCCTTGACCGTGCCGATCACCATCTTGCCCATGCGCGGGGCGCCGGTTTCCACCAGAAGCGGCTTGAGGATCGCCATCCCCCCCTTCATCGCATTGGCCGCCAGCAGCACCTCGGGCACGAACAGGATGCCATCGCGGAAATCATTGCCGACGATTGTCATGCCGGCGACCAGCGCCTTGGTCAGCACGTCATAGGGCGTCCAGCCGCGGTCGAGCAGGATCTGAACGGCCTCCTCGATCTCTTCCTTCATGCCGTCATAGAGATCGTCCATCATCTGAAGCACAAGCTCTTCGTCATCCAGTTCCGAAAGGATGATGTCGTCGTCTTCGGCCATTGTGCTGTCTCCTGGCGGGTCGCATGCCTTCTTGATGGGCTCAAAGCGCGCGGCCGAGTTGGCGGATTGCGACATGCGCCCCTTCGGTTCCGACAGGCGGGCACGGGGATCGCGGTTGGCCTTGCGCAATTGCCCCGGCGCTGCGCCGCTGGCCTGTGGTGTCCGAGTATTTTTGCCAAGAAGAAGCCACAGCAGCAGGTTCGGGCGGCTGGCTTCTTCTTGGTCCAAATACTCCCGCCGGAGGCATCCGCCGCGCCGGGCGCGTGACCGGTCAGCTGCGGCGCCGACCGCGCCGTTCGCGCGCCGCACCCTCTTCCCCGCCTGTGCCGTCCGAGCTGGAGGAAAACGGGCCAAGCCGTGCCGAAATCTCTTCCAGCGTGGGGCGGGGGCCGCGGGGGCGGTTTTCCAGCGCCGCGCGCATCGCGCGCAGATGCACCGGCATGGTGCCACAGCAGCCGCCGATGATCGTGGCGCCCGCATCGCGTGCCAGCACCGCATAATCGGCCATCAGTTCGGGCGTGCCATCGTAGTGGATATGGCCGTCGTGATATTTCGGGATGCCGGCATTGCCCTTGGCGATCACCGGGCGTTCGCTGCCCGCGGCGGCAAAGCCCAGCACGCTGCGCAAAAGGTCCGAGGCGCCGACGCCGCAATTGGCGCCATAGGCGATGGGCGGATTTGGCAATTTCTCGACCAGGGCCGCCAGCTGGGCCGAGGTCACGCCCATCATGGTGCGCCCGGCGGTGTCAAAGCTCATGGTGCCGCACCAGGGCATTGCGGCCAGCCGCGCGGCTTCGGCGGCGGCGCGGAATTCCTCGGGGGCCGAGATCGTTTCGACCCACAGCACATCGGCCCCCCCGGCCTTCAGCGCCTCGGCCTGTTCGTGGAACATCTCGACCGCGACGTCATGGGTCAGCGTGCCCATTGGCGCGAAGATGTCGCCCGTGGGCCCCATCGAGCCTGCCACGACCACCGGGCGTCCGGCCGCATCGGCGATCTCGCGGCCCAGTTCGGCGGCGCGGCGGTTGAGTTCGGCCACGCGGCCCTGGGCATTGTGCAGTTTCAGCCGGCTGGCATTGGCGCCGAAGGAATTGGTCAGGAAGATGTCCGACCCCGCCTCGACCGCGCCGCGATAGAGGCTGCGGATGCGGTCGGGGTGATCGATGTTCCAAAGTTCGGGCGGCTCGCCCGAGGCAAGGCCCATGTTGAACAGGTTGGTCCCCGTGGCGCCATCGGCCATCAGCCAGTCGCGGGTCTGCAAAAGCCGGCTGAGGGCGTTGGCGGGGGCGGCGGGTGCCGGATCGGGCGTCTGGGGGGCGTCGGGCATGATCGGGCCTTTCACTCTCGGGCCGTGGGGTGTTGGATCAGCTGTGCCACGGCGCGGCGCGGTTGGCAAATTTCTTGTGGCGCGGGTGGGGCAGAGTCGCGCCCATGAAAAACGCGCCACAGCGGGGCTGCGGCGCGCAAGCGGTATCCGGGCCGGGTATCGTCGGCGCGCGGGCGGGGCCCGATCAGGCCTCGTTCATGATCTGGCGCTTGGCCTCGGCCATCAGCTCTTCCATGCGGGTGCGGATCGTCGTTTCATCGGCACGATCGCCCAGATCGCCGGCGACCTTGCGGTAGACATCTTCGTGGCCGGCTTCCTGGAAATCGGCGGCGATGACCTCCTTGGCATAGGCCTCGGCCTCGGCGCCGGATTTGCCCAGGAGGCCGGCGGCCCAGAGCCCCAGCAGCTTGTTGCGCCGCGCCTCGGCCTTGAACTGCAGTTCGGCATCATGGGCGAACTTGTTCTCAAAGGCGTTTTCGCGATCGTCGAAGGTGGTCATGGGGGCCCCCGTCAGTGGATATGGTTGTCACTTCCCATATGCCTGCGTCGGGCGCAGCCTGCAAGTCCCCGTGCAAGTCCCCGTGCGCCTGTGACCGGCATGCCTGTTTGCCTTGCGGCGCGGGCTGCCTTGGCCTATAGGGGCGACAAAGGGGCCTTGGGCCCTGCCGCATCCGCGGGGCTGCGCCGGAGCTGTCGGCGGGACCTCGCGGCAGTTACCGAACGGAGCAGCCATGGCACCCCGGCGCAAGAAGATTTACGAAGGCAAAGCGAAGATCCTGTACGAGGGCCCGGAACCGGGCACCCTGGTGCAGTATTTCAAGGATGACGCGACCGCCTTCAACGCACAGAAGAAGGCGACGATCGAGGGCAAGGGCGTATTGAACAACCGCCTGTCCGAATTCTTCATGACCGGGCTGGCCAATATCGGCGTGCCCACTCACTTCATCCGCCGCCTGAACATGCGCGAGCAGCTGATCCGCCAGGTCGAGATCGTGCCGCTGGAAGTGATCGTGCGCAATTTCGCGGCCGGATCCATCGCCAAGCGGCTGGGCCTGGAAGAGGGCACCCCGCTGCCGCGTCCGATCGTCGAATACAGCTACAAGAACGATGCGCTGGGCGACCCGATGGTCAGCGAGGAATACATTATCGCCTTTGGCTGGGCCAATCAGCAGGATCTGGATGACATCGTGGCGCTGGCGCTGCGGGTCAACGATTTCCTGTCGGGCGTGTTCTATGGCGTCGGCATCAAGCTGATCGATTTCAAGATCGAGATCGGCCGGATCTGGGATGGCGATTTCACGCGCCTGATCGTCGCCGATGAAATCAGCCCCGACAGCTGCCGGCTGTGGGATGTGAAGACCGGGCAGAAGCTGGACAAGGACGTGTTCCGTCGCGATCTGGGCAGCCTGACGGACGCCTATTCCGAGGTGGCGCGCCGTCTGGGTGTGTTGCCCGCCAATGCCACCAATATCAAGCCGACGCTGATCAACTGAAAGGGACCTCCGCGATGAAGGCGCGTGTTCATGTCATGCTGAAGGATGGGGTTCTGGACCCGCAGGGCGAGGCCGTGCGCCATGCGCTGGGCACGCTGGGCTTTTCCGGGGTGGAAACCGTGCGTCAGGGCAAGGTGATCGATCTGGAACTGTCCGCGACCGACCGCGCCGCGGCCGAGGCCGAGGTGAAGGCGATGTGCGAAAAGCTGCTCGCCAATACCGTGATCGAGAAATACACCATCGAGATCGCCTGAGGGGCCGCCCGGGGGCGCTGCCCCCGGACCCCCGAGGTATTTTCGGCAAGATGAAAGCAGGAGCGCTTGCGATGAAAGCCGCCGTCATCACCTTTCCCGGGTCGAACTGCGACCGTGACCTAGCCCGTGGCTTCGAGCTGGCGGGGGCCGATGTGGTGCGGGTCTGGCACAAGGATACCGATCTGCCCGCGGGCATCGATATCGTGGGCGTGCCGGGCGGGTTTTCCTATGGCGATTATCTGCGCTGTGGCGCGATTGCGGCGCAAAGCCCGATTGGCCGGGCGGTGCGGGATTTCGCAGGCCGGGGCGGGCATGTGATCGGGATCTGCAACGGCTTTCAGATCCTGACCGAGATGGGGCTTTTGCCCGGTGCGCTGATGCGCAATGCCTCGTTGAAATACATCTGCAAGCCGGTGACGCTACGGGTCGCGACGGCGGACAGCATCTATACCTCGGGCTATGCCAAGGGCGATGAGGTGGTGTTTCCGATCGCCCATCACGACGGCAATTACACGATCGATGCCGAGGGTTTGGCGCGACTGGAGGGCGAGGACCGGGTGGCGTTCCGCTATGCCGACAATCCCAACGGGTCGATGGCCGATATCGCGGGCGTGCTGAGCGAGAACCGCCGGGTTCTGGGGATGATGCCGCATCCAGAGCGTGCGGTCGAGCAAGCCCAGGGTGGCACCGACGGGGTGGCGCTTTTCCGCGCGTTGGCCGGGATGATGGCGGGCGCCTGAGTGCCGTGCCTTGTTGGGGGCGGGGGCTTGGCCTAAGGTCTGCCCATGTCCGGGACCATGCAACAATCTGATCAGTCGGGCGTCGCGGGCCCCTCGCGGCGCGGGCGCTGGTTGATGCGCATCGCGCTGGGGGGCATTCTGGCGCTGGCGGTGGCGGTGATCTGGATCACCAATGCCTGGCTGACCGAACGGTTCACCGAAACGACCCGCGTGCGCACCGAGCTGCGGCTGGCGCTGTATTCGGGCAATATCATGAGCGAGTTGCAGCGCACCGGCGTGGTGCCGCTGCTGCTGGCGCGCGATCCGGCGCTGATCCGGGCGCTGGAATCGGGCAATTTCGCCACCACCTCGGGGCTGCTGATCACGGCGCGGCGCGACATTGCGGCGGCGTCGATCCGGCTGCTGGACATGTCGGGGCGGACGGTTGCGGCAACGAACCGCAACCTGCTGGGCACATCCTATGCAAGCGCGCCGTTCTTCGTTGAGGCGCAGCGGTCGCGTGAGACGGTCTTTACCGCCGTCGCCCGTGACACCGGGGGGACCGAGTTCATCTATTCCCGCGCGCTGGTCAGCGATGGCCGCCCGGTGGGTGTGATCGTGGTCGAGGCGGAATTGCAGAAATTCGAACGCTCCTGGGCGGGGATTTCGGATGCAGTTGCGGTCAGTGACAGCGAGGGCCGGATCATCCTGACGACCGAGCCGCGCTGGCGCGGGCTGACGATCGAGCAGGCACTGGCAGCACGTTCGGCCCCTTCTGCGATCCGGCGGGCGTTGCAGGCCACGGCCGATTGGGCGAACGTGCCCCCGGACGCCTATCTGAGCGGGACCGCCGTGATGCGGACCGAGGCGCGCATCCCCTTCCGCGGCTGGAGGATGGTGGCCTTCACCGGCTACGAATCGGTGCGCGAGCGCGTGAATGCGGTGCTGGCGCTGGAGATCATGGGCTTTGCGATCCTGCTGGCGCTGGCGTTCTACTGGCGTTCGCGCCGGGCGCGGGTGCAAAGCGCGGCCTACCGGCGCGAGTCGGCCGAATTGCGCGCGCTGAACGCCCGGCTGAGCCGCGAGATCGCCGAGCGTGAGAGGGTGCAGAAAGACCTGGCGGTGGCCGAACTGACGCTGGCGCAATCGTCGAAATTGGCGGCCCTGGGCGAAATGTCGGCAGCGGTCAGCCATGAGTTGAACCAGCCGCTGGCGGCGATGAAGACCTATCTGGCGGGCGCGCGGCTGTTGCTGCAGCGCGGACGGGGCGAAGAGGCGTTGTCGTCCTTCCAGCGCATCGACGATCTGATAGAACGCATGGGCGCGATCACCCGGCAGTTGAAGTCCTACGCGAGAAAAGGCGGCGAAGCCTTTGAACCTGTTGATCTTCGTGCGGCCATCAGCTCGGCTTTGGCGATGATGGAGCCGCAGTTGCGCGCGCGCACGGTGCGGATCACGCGGACGCTGGCGCGGGGCCCGGTGATGGTGATGGCTGACCGGATCCGTCTCGAACAAGTGATCATCAATCTGTTGCGCAACGCGCTGGATGCGACGAAGTCTGTCGCCGAACCGCAGGTGGAGCTGTTGCTGACCGCGGGGGAAAGCGCGGTGCTGGCGGTGCGCGACAACGGTCCCGGGATCTCGGATCTGGACAAGCTGTTCGAGCCGTTCTGGACCACGAAAAAGCCGGGCGAGGGAACCGGATTGGGGCTGGCGATTTCATCCTCGATCGTTAGCGATTTCGGCGGCCGGCTAACGGCGCATAATGCAGAAGGCGGCGGTGCCGTCTTTGAAATGCAGTTGCCCCTGCATACGGGCGGGGCACGCAAGACAGGATTGAGAGCAGCGGAGTGATTTCATGGCGCGCATGATGAAGGTGGCGATTGTCGACGATGAGGAGGACATGCGCCAGTCGGTCAGCCAGTGGCTGGCGCTGTCGGGCTTTGACACCGAGACCTATGCCAGCGCCGAAGAGGCGCTGAAGGTGATCGGCGCGGATTGGCCGGGCGTGGTGATTTCCGATATCCGCATGCCGGGCATGGACGGGATGGCCTTTCTCAAGCGGCTGATGAGCCTGGATAGCGGGCTGCCGGTGATCATGATCACCGGGCATGGCGATGTGCCGATGGCGGTTGAGGCGATGCGGCTGGGCGCGATGGATTTCATGGAAAAGCCCTTCAACCCGGACCGGATGACCGAACTGGCCAAGCGCGCCACCCAGGCCCGGCGGATGACGCTGGACAACCGCGCGCTGCGCCGTGACCTGGCCGAAGGGGCGCAGGTGATGGGCAAGCTGATAGGCACCTCGGCCCCGATGGAGCGGCTGCGCGAAGATATCCTAGATCTCGGCCAGGCCGATGGCCATGTGCTGATCGACGGGGAAACCGGCACCGGCAAGACGCTGGTGGCCCATGCGCTGCATGCGGTGGGCCCGCGCGCGGGCAAGAAATTCGTGCCCGTGAATTGTGCCGCCTATTCCGAGGACGGGCTGGCGGCCAAGCTGTTTGGGCCGGTCGAAGAGGGCGGCGCGCTGCCCCTGGTCGAAGATGCGCGCGGCGGCACGCTGTGCCTTGAGGATATCGAGGCGCTGAGCCAGGGTCTTCAGGCGCGGCTTCTGACCTTCATCAACGATCAGGGAATGCCGCCCGAAACCCGCATCATCGGCATTTGCAACACCCATGGCGAGGGCCGCACCGTCGAGGATGCGTTGCGCCCCGATCTGTATTTCCGGCTGGCGGCGCTGAAGATCACGCTGCCGCCCCTGCGCCAGCGCGGCGAGGACATCCTGACGCTGTTCAACCGCATGGCCGAACAATTCGCCGAGGAATATGGCTGCGAGGCGCCCGAGGTTTCGGCGCAAGAGGCCGCCCAACTGCTGCAGGCGCCCTGGCCGGGCAATGTGCGCCAGCTGATCAATGTGGCCGAACGCGCGGTGCTGCAAAACCGCCGTGGCACGGGGTCCATCGCCTCGCTGCTGATGGCCGACAATGAGGAGGCGGGCCCGGCCATCACAACCGAGGGCAAGCCGCTCAAGGAATATGTCGAAAGCTTCGAGAAGATGCTGATCGACAATACGATGCGCCGCCACAAGGGATCGATCGCGGCGGTGATGGAGGAACTTTGCCTGCCGCGCCGCACGCTGAATGAGAAGATGGCAAAATACGGTCTGTCGCGCGGCGACTACCTCTGACGGCGCGACGGCGGGCGCCGGGGCAGGGGGCGCTGCCCCCTCTTGGCCACGGGCCAATTCACCCCCGAGGTATTTCGGGCAAGATGAAGACTGCGGATTTCATCTTGCCAAAAATACCTCCGCCGGAGGCTTCCGCAGGTGCCGCCCGGCGATTTCGGCGGGGGCGTTAACCATTGGGTGACGAAAAAGCGATTGTCTTTGCGGGCGCTGTGCCGCTATTGTCGGCCCATGTCGGCACCGCGCGGTGTTTTTCGCGCCTTGCCCACGGAATTCGCTGATTTCCGGGCCAAAGGACCTTCGCGATGGCGGGTCCGGTCCAGGGTCAACCGATTGGCCGCAAGGCCGCAAGTTTGCCCGTCGGTGCGATGCGCCGCGGGTTTTCAGATGGGCGCCGGGGGCACCCGCGCTTGGGAAAGAACCGCGATGACGGGTGAACGGATCGGGCAGGTGATGAGGGGCGGGCCATTGGTCGCCGCCGCCTGCCTGAAATTCACCGTCATCGCCTCAACGAAAAACCATGCAGGCCCCGCCCTCCGCGCTGCGGATGGGCGGGGTCCGGCATGGGGAACCAGGATAAATGGCGAAGAAAATGCTTATCGATGCCACCCATGCGGAAGAAACCCGCGTGGTGGTGGTGGACGGAAACAAGGTCGAGGAATTCGACTTTGAGACCATCAACAAACGGCAACTGGCCGGGAACATCTATCTGGCGAAGGTGACACGGGTCGAGCCGTCGCTGCAGGCGGCTTTCGTGGATTATGGCGGCAATCGCCACGGTTTCCTGGCCTTTGCCGAGATCCATCCCGATTACTATCAGATCCCGGTGGCCGACCGTCAGGCGCTGCTTGAGGAAGAGCGCGCCTATGCCGAGGCCGAGGAAGCCGAGGAACGGGCGCGCAGCGCACGCCGGTCGCGGCCGCGGTCGCGCAACGGGGCGCGTGCCGAGAAGGCCGCCGATGCCGATGCGGTGCTGCGGTCCGAGGAAATCCCGGGTATGGCGGTGATCGATGCCGATGCCACCGATGAGGCCGGGGTTGGCGTTCTGGACATGCCCGAGATCGGGGCCGAAGAGGCCGCCGAACCGCCGGTATCGGCACCCGGTGACGACCAGGGGGATGATGTCGCCGCGGACATCTCTGCCGAGGCGCGCGAGGACGAGCCCTATGTGGCTGCCGATCATGCCGCCGAAACCGATGATGAGATCGAATCGGTCGCCGAAGAGGACGTTGCCGAGGAAATCAGCGCCCCGCGCAAGCCGCGCCCGCGCCGCTACAAGATCCAGGAAGTGATCAAGGTGCGCCAGATCATGCTGGTGCAGGTGGTCAAGGAAGAGCGCGGCAACAAGGGCGCAGCGCTGACCACCTATCTGTCGCTGGCGGGCCGCTATTGCGTGCTGATGCCCAACACCGCGCGCGGGGGCGGGATTTCGCGCAAGATCACCAATGCCGCCGACCGCAAGAAGCTGAAGGAAATCGCCTCAGAGCTTGAGGTGCCGCAGGGCGCGGGCCTGATCATCCGCACCGCCGGCAGCCAGCGCACCCGGACCGAAATCCGGCGCGACTATGAATATCTGATGCGCCTGTGGGAACAGATCCGCGAACTGACGCTGAAATCCATCGCGCCCGCCCCGGTCTATGAGGAAGGCGATCTGATCAAGCGCACGATCCGCGACCTTTACAGCAAGGATATCGACGAGGTTCTGGTCGAAGGGGATCGGGGCTATCGTGCGGCCAAGGACTTCATGAAGATGATCATGCCGTCCCACGCCAAGAACGTGAAGCACTACAACGAACAACTGCCGCTGTTCGCGCGCTTCCAGGTGGAAAGCTATCTGGGCGCCATGTTCAACCCGGTCGTGCAGCTGAAATCGGGCGGCTATATCGTGATCGGCGTCACCGAGGCGCTGGTGGCGATCGACGTGAACTCGGGCCGGGCCACCAAGGAAGGCTCGATCGAGGAGACCGCGCTTAAGACCAACCTGGAAGCCGCCGATGAGGTCGCCCGTCAGCTGCGCCTGCGCGACCTGGCCGGTCTGATCGTCATCGACTTCATCGACATGGAAGAGCGCAGGAACAACGCCGCCGTCGAGAAGCGCCTGAAGGAAAAGCTGAAAACCGACCGCGCGCGGATTCAGGTGGGCCGGATCTCGGGCTTTGGCCTGCTGGAAATGAGCCGTCAGCGCCTGCGCCCGGGCATGATCGAATCGACCACCCAACCCTGTCCGCATTGCCACGGCACCGGGCTGATCCGGTCCGATGACAGCCTGGCGCTGCAGATCCTGCGCGCGATCGAGGAAGAGGGCACGCGCAAACGCTCGCGCGAGGTGCTGGTCAAGGCGCCGGTCGCGGTGGCCAACTACCTGATGAACGCGAAACGCGAACATGTCGCCGGGATCGAGGCGCGCTATGGCATGTCGGTCCGGGTTGAGGCCGATCCGTCGCTGGTCAGCCCCGATTTCGCGATCGAGAAGTTCAAGACCGCGACGCGCGTCGTCCCCGAGGTGGTCAGCCAGGCGGTATCCGTCGATGCGCGGCTGATGGCCGAGATCGACGAGGCCGAGGAAGAGCTGATCCTTGAAGCCGACGAGGTCGAGGAGGCCGAGGAGGTAGTCGAGGCGCAGGACAGCGCGCGCGACGAGGCCGGCGAAGAGGGGACCCGCAAGAAGAAGCGCCGTCGTCGTCGTCGCAAGAAAGGCAATGGCGAGGCCGAGGCAGGCCGCACCGGAACCGAGGCAGAGTCCGAAGAGGCCGAGGAAGAACAGGCTGGCGCCGAGGCTTTGTCGGCCGAGCCGGTGATCGCAACGGCGGCGGAACCTGTTGCGGCTGAACCCGCGCCGCAAGCGCCCGAGACGGTCGAGGCCAGTGCGCCGAAATCGCGCAGCCGCACCCGCCGCAAGAAGGCCGAGGCCGAGCCGGCCACGGAAGCCGAACAGGGCGAAGCGGCGCAGGCCGAAGCCGCCGCACCGGCGGCCAAGAAGCCCGCGCGCAGCCGTAGCCGGACCAAGGCCGTCGCCCAGGAGGCTGCCCCCGAGGCGCATCCGGTCGCTGCCGAAACGGCGCCCGACGCGGTCGAAGCCCCGGCCAAGCCGAAGCGGACGCGCAGCCGCAAGGCCGCTGTGGCGACGGCAAGTGCCGAACCGGGCCAGCCCGATCAGACCCCGCCGGCCGAGGTTCCCGCCGAAGTCCCGGGGGTGACCCCGGCCGAGGCTCCGGTGGCGCCGCCGCAGGAAAGCCCTGTCGCGCCGCCGCCAGAGGCCCCGGTCGAAGCCCCCGGTGAAGCCCCGGCCCAGACCCCGGTCGAGATGCCGGATCTGCCGGACCTGCAGGTGGATGAGGGCGATGGTGCGCCTGGCGCTGGCGCCGATACTGGCGCCGATGACAAGCCTCGCCGCCGCGGCTGGTGGTCGCTGGGCCGCTGAGCCGATCCCGATCCGACTGCCGGGCCATGTGCCCGGCAGTTTTCGTCAGGGGCACCGGGTTTTCCACCTCCCCACGCCGATGTGACATCGCGCCCGGTGACGCGGGCGCGCCATTGGGATAAGTCTCGGCCATGTTCGAAATAGACCTCATTCTTGATGCCGCCTTCCTGCCCGCCGCCATCGTGGCGCTGTCGGCAGGGCTTTTGTCATTCCTGAGCCCCTGCGTGCTGCCGATCGTGCCCCCCTATCTGGCCTATATGGGCGGGGTCTCGGTCACCGAGATGTCGGGCCGGGCGGCGCGGCGCGGCCCGGTTCTGGTCGCCGCCGCCTTCTTCGTGCTGGGCCTGTCGACGGTCTTTCTGCTGCTGGGCTTCGCGGCCTCGGCGGCGGGGCGCGTCCTTCTGCAGTATCAGGATTGGTTCACCACGCTGGCGGGCCTGGTGATCATGGTCTTTGGCCTGCATTTCCTGGGCATCTTCCGCATCGGCTTCATGGACCGCGAGGCGCGCATTGATGCGGGCGAACGGGGTGGGTCGGCCTTTGGCGCCTATGTCTTGGGCCTGGCCTTCGCCTTTGGCTGGACGCCCTGCCTGGGCCCGATCCTGGGCGCCATCCTCAGCCTGGCCGCGAGCGAGGCCGATCTGGCCCGCGGCACCGCGCTGCTTGCGGCCTATGCGCTGGGTCTGGGCATTCCCTTCCTTCTGGTTGCGGCCTTCTTCCCGGCGCTTGGCGGCGTTATGGCCTGGATGAAGCGTCACATGGGCCGGATTGAGCGGATCTCGGGCTTGCTGCTCTGGACGGTCGGGTTGATGATGCTGACGGGCAGCTTCTCGGATTTCTCGTTCTGGCTGCTGGAAACCTTCCCGGCCCTGGCCACCCTGGGCTGACCGGCTGCTTTCACCTTGCCGAAAATACCTCGGGGGGTGAATTGGCGCGTCCGCGCCAAGAGGGGGGCAGCGCCCCCCTTGCATGGTCCGGTTCCGCTCAGCCGGCCCAGTCGGGCTTGCGCTTTTCGATGAAGGCGGCGATCCCCTCGGCCGTATCGCGCCAAAGCATGTTTTCCACCATCACCGCCCCGGCATGGGCATAGGCCCCGGCCAGGTCCATCCCGGCCTGATCGTAGAAGGCGCGCTTGCCGATCTTGACTGCGGCCCCCAGCTTGGCGGCCACGGTTTCGGCCAGCCGCGCGGTTTCCGCGGCCAAGGCGTCAAGCGGCACGACGCGGTTCACCAGGCCCACGTCGCGGGCGCGGGTGGCATCGATGAATTCGCCGGTGGTCAGCATTTCGAAGGCGACCTTGCGCGGTACGTTCCGGCTTAGCGCCACCATCGGCGTGGAACAGAACAGCCCGATGTTCACCCCGTTCACACCAAAGCGTGTGGCTTCGGCTGCCACGGCCATGTCGCAGCTGGCGACCAGCTGACAGCCAGCGGCGGTGGCGATGCCGTGGACCTGGGCGATCACCGGCTGGGGCAGGCGGGGGATCATCTGCATCACCTCGGCGCAGCGGGCGAAGAGATCGGTGAAATAGGCCCGGCCGCCATCCTCGGCCTGCCGCCCGGCCTGCATTTCCTTCAGGTCATGGCCCGCGCAAAAGGCCTTGCCCGCCCCTTTCAGCACGACCACGCGCACCGCGCCATCGGCTTCCAGTTCGGTCAGGCGCGCCTTCAGCGCCGCCAGCATCGCATCGGACAGCGCATTCAGGCTGCCCGGGGCGTTCAGCGTCAGATGCGCCACGTTGCCATGGGTTTCGCGCAGAACCAGATCGCTCATCTTGCCATTCCTCCCTTTTGGCGGAAGTCTAGGCACAGGACGTGCGGGAGGGAAGATGGAACCGAAGATGGATATCGCCGCGCTGAGCGACTTTCTGGCGCGTGAATTTCCGCAGGTGGCGGATGATTTCGTGATCGAGGGGCTGACCGATGATGGCGTCACCGTCCGCCTGAAGGTGGCCGAGCGGCACCTGCGCCCCGGGGGCACGGTGTCGGGGCCCACGATGTTCGCGCTGGCCGATGTGGCGGTCTATCTGGCGATTCTGTCGCGGATCGGGCCGGTGGGCTTGGCGGTCACCACCTCGGGGCATATCGATTTCATGCGCAAGCCTGCGGCGGGCTGCGATTTGATCGCGGATGCGCGCCTGCTGAAACTGGGCCGGGTGCTGGCGGTGGGCGATGTGATCATCCAGTCCGAGGGGCAGGATAGCCCGGTGGCGCGGTCATCGATGACCTATTCGATCCCCCCGGGGGGCTGAATCGGGCGCCAGGGCAGGGGGTTAGTTTGGGGTATTTTGATACCTATTTTTTATAGCATTGATTTTAAAACAAAAAACAAACACGAAGTCGCTTGATTTCCGTTCCGGAATCTCGGAAAAGCCCACATCCGAATTCCACAACCCTAACAAGGGCCACAAGTCGATGAAAACCTATACCGCAAAACCGGCGGAGATCGAGAAGAAGTGGATCCTGATCGACGCCGAGGGCGTCGTTCTGGGCCGCCTTGCCACGATCGTCGCCATGCGCCTGCGTGGCAAGCACAAGCCGACCTTCACCCCGCACATGGACATGGGCGACAACGTCATCATCATCAACGCCGACAAGGTGCAGATGACCGGCGCGAAGCGTGAAGAAAAGAAATACTACTGGCACACTGGGCACCCGGGCGGCATCAAGCACCGCACCGCCCGCCAGATCCTGGAAGGCGCGCATCCCGAGCGCGTGGTGATCAAGGCGGTCGAGCGGATGATTTCGCGCAACCGTCTTGGCCGTCAGCAGATGTCGAACCTGCGCGTTTACGCCGGGGCCGCCCATCCGCATGAAGCCCAGCAGCCCGAAGTCCTCGACGTCAAGTCGATGAACCCGAAGAACACCCGGAGCGCGTAAGATGGCCGAAGAACTCAAATCCCTCGACGATCTGAAGTCGGCCGTCTCGGGCATCCCCGCCGCCGTCGCCGAAGCCGCCCCGCGTGAGCCGCAGCGCGATGCGCTGGGTCGTGCCTATGCCACCGGCAAGCGTAAGGACGCGGTCGCCCGCGTCTGGATCAAGCCCGGTTCGGGCAAGGTCATCGTGAACGGCAAGGAAATGGCGGTTTATTTCGCCCGTCCGGTGCTGCAGATGATCCTGCGTCAGCCCTTCCAGGTGGCCGGCGTTGAAGGCCAGTTCGACGTGATGGCCACCGTTGCCGGTGGTGGTCTGTCGGGTCAGGCCGGTGCGGTCAAGCACGGCATTTCGAAGGCGCTGCAGCTGTATGAACCCAGCCTGCGTGGCGCGCTGAAGGCCGCGGGCTTCCTGACCCGTGACAGCCGCGTGGTCGAACGGAAGAAATACGGCAAGGCCAAGGCCCGCCGGTCCTTCCAGTTCTCGAAGCGCTGATCTGCGCCGATATGTTTGGGAAAACGCGGTCCTTGCGGGCCGCGTTTTTCATTTCCGGCCGGTCAGGTCCGCAGGGCTGCGCGCCTGATCGGGCCCGCGCGGGCGCCGCGGGATGTGATCGGCGCGGTCGGGGCCGATGTTTTCAACAAGGCCGCCATGCGCTAAGCAAGAGAAAAGAAAAGAAAGGCCAACCATGTCCGTCTCGATGCTGTCCACCTTCGTCAAGCCGATGCACCGCGAGGGGCGCAAGTTCGTCGCCATCGCCGCGGCGATCACGCTGGTTCTGTTCCTGATCTGGGATCCGCTGGGCTGGATCGGCCTGGGCCTGACGGTCTGGGTCTATTACTTCTTCCGCGATCCGGTGCGGGTGACGCCCACGCGCGCGGGCCTGATGGTATCGCCCGCCGATGGGGTGGTGTCGCTGCTGGAACCCGCCGTGCCCCCGGCCGAGCTGGGCCTGGGCACGGCGCCGATGATGCGGATTTCGGTCTTCATGTCGGTCTTCAACTGTCATGTGAATCGCATCCCGCAGGAAGGGCGCATCACGGCGGTGGCCTATCGGCCGGGCAAGTTCCTGAACGCCTCGCTGGACAAGGCGTCCGAGGATAATGAGCGTAACGGCCTGGCGGTCGAACTGGCCGACGGGCGGCGCTATGGCGTGGTGCAGATCGCGGGCCTGGTTGCCCGGCGCATCCTGTGCGAGGTGAAAGAGGGCCAGCAGATGGTGACGGGCGAACGCTTTGGCCTGATCCGGTTCGGCTCGCGGCTGGATGTCTATCTGCCCGAAGGCGTGGCGCCGCTGGTTTGCATTGGCCAGACCATGGTGGCGGGCGAAACGGTGCTGGCCGATCTGACCTCGGACGAGCCGGCCCGCATGGGCGGCATCCGGTAAGGGGCGCGCGGATGGAAAAGCGCGAACAGGAACCAATGCCCTTTCTGCAGCTGGTGCCGAATCTGGTGACGATCGCGGCGCTGTGCCTGGGCCTGACGGCGATTCGCTTTGCGATGGTGGGGCGGTTTGAACTGGCGGTGTCGCTGATTCTGCTGGCGGCGCTGCTGGATGGGCTGGACGGTCTGATCGCGCGGCGCCTGCGGGCCACGTCGGATTTCGGGGCCGAACTGGACAGCCTGTCCGATTTTCTGAACTTCGGCGTGGCGCCGGGGCTTCTGGTCTATCGCTTTGCCCTGGGCGAGGCGAACAGCCTGGGTTGGATCTTTGTGCTGATCTATGCGGTGGCGGGGTGCCTGCGGTTGGCGCGGTTCAACGTGATGCGCGGCGCGCCCGAGACATCGTCGAAGCATTTCGTGGGCGTACCCGCGCCCGCGGGGGCCATGCTGGCGTTGTTCCCGGTGTTCCTGTCGCTGTCGGGGCTGGTGCCCGCGCAAGAGGCGCCGATGATCGTTGCGATCTGGCTGGGTGTCGTGGGCGTGCTGATGATTTCGCGCCTGCCGACCTTTTCGCCCAAGGCGCTGCGCATTCCGCGTGGGCGGGTCGGGCTGATCCTGATCGGCACGGCGATTGCGATGGGCATCTTGTTCACCCGATTCTGGATGCTGATGGTTCTGGTCGATCTGGCCTATCTGGCGGCATTGTTGCCCGCAGTGTGGCGCGCGCGGCGCCAGTTGCTGCGCTAGGACGCGGATTCGGGGCGCGGATTCGGGGGGGCAGGGGCGATCCTGCCCCCCTTTTCGTTCCGACCTGGCCCCGGGGGCGCCCTGTTTCCGGCGCGGGGGACAAAAAAATCACCAACAAAATATGGGGCCCGCAAGAAAAATGACGGTTTTGCGAAAATTCCCTCTTGCGTGTGTTTGTTGTTCTCCGTAGATACCGCTTCACCGAAGCAGCGAAGGTTGTGACGGGGCGCCTG
>NZ_JAMJFX010000017.1 GCF_023544865.1 Phaeovulum molybdatiresistens
TGGGTCTGCTCATGCCCTCCAGCTACCACACTGGATTCACGAGATGAATCCCCCACGGGTTTTGTGCAACAGAGCCGGTATCGGCGCCCGAGCAGGTCCCGATGCCCACGACCGTGTCGATCATCTCGGCAGTCGGGATCGCCAGCACGCAATCGCGCCGGTCGCATAGCGCGGCCCAGGAATGGTTCCATGGCCCCGTGGTCAGCGCAAATTCGGCGTCAAAGCCGCGCGCCATGGTCCAGGTGATCGTCATGATGTTGGGCTTTGTCCCGTCATGCGTTGTCACCAGAACCACCGGGCCGGGTTCGATCAGGGTAAAGGCGCGGGAAAGGGGCAGGGGGTCCATCGGCATCCTCCGGCGATCAGGGGCGGGCATTAATCACCATGTTAGCACAAAGGCCCCCAACATGCATGCAGGCCCCCCGGCCCGCAGGCCGAAGGGCGCGGGCCGGGCCCCGATCGCCTAGCGGATCAGAGCGACCGGCACCTTGCAGGACCGGATCATTTCCGTCGTCGTCGATCCGATGATCAGGCTGCGGATGCGGCTGTGCCCATAGGCTCCCATCACCAGCATGTCGAAGGGCGCGTCCTCGACCAGGCGCGCAAGGGCGGTTTCCGGCTGGCCCGGCAGGACCGCGGTTTCCGCCGCGATCCCCGCCGCGTTCAGCAGCGCCCGGGCCTCGGCCAGCCCCTGCGTGACCTCGGCCGTTTCCTGGCCCACGGTGACGACCTGCACGAAAAGCCCCTGAAACAGCGCGCTCTGCGCGATGTGATCGACCGCCTTGCGCGCCGAGGCGCCGCCGTCAAAGGCGACCAGCACCCTGGAAACGGGGCGGAAGGCGCGCGCGGCAACGACCACGGGCTTGTGGCTGGCGCGCACCAGCCGTTCAAGGTTCGATCCCAGATGGCCGCGCGCGAAATCCGCCGCCTCGCCGCGCTTGCCGATCACGATGACGCGGGCATCACGCTCTACCTCGGCCACGGTCTCGACGATGTCGCCGTGGCGCAGGCGGGTGGTGACCTCGGCCACGCCGGCCTGTTCGACAAGGGCGCGGGCATCGTCCAGAATGGCCCGGCCCCGCTGGCTGATCAGCTTGGCGCGCTGGGCGTCCAGTTCGGCCAGTTCCTGCAGCAGCGCCGTGCGCGCGCCCAGGGCAATGGCGCCGGACCGATCCTGGGTTTCGGCCCGCTCGCTGCGGCCAAGGACGTGGATCAGTTCCACCGGCGCCCCGGTGCGGCCCGCGATCCAGGCCGCGTGTTCGCAGACCGAGGCGGAATAGATCGACCCGTCGACCAGCGCGACGATCTTTTGCGGTTGGTTGGTCATGGTCCTGTCCCCCTTAATGCGCCATCAGCTTGTCGAGCGCGCCGGGCTTGTCATGCACGGCCAGCTTGTCGACGATGGTTTCGGATGCGGCATTCATGCCGACGATCTCGACTTCGGCCCCGTCCCGGCGGAATTTCAGCACCGCCATGTCCAGCGCCTGCACGCTGGAAATATCCCAGATATGCGCGCGGCTGACGTCGATCACCACGCGGTCCAGCGCCTCGCGGAAATCGAAGGCGGCCATGAAATCCTCGACCGAGCCATAGAACAGCTGGCCCTCGACGACATAGGTCCGTTCGCGCCCGTCGGCCGAGGCGGTCGAGGTCACCTTGAACAGCTGCGCGATCTTGGCGGCAAAGAAGATGCCCGACAGCAGCACCCCCACCAGCACGCCGATCGCCAGGTTGTGGGTCCAGACCACGGTCACCACGGTCGCCAGCATCACGACCGACGACGATCGCGGATGCGTCGTCAGGTTGCGGATCGAGGACCAGGAAAAGGTGCCGATGCTGACCATGATCATGATCGCCACCAGCGCGGGCATCGGGATGTGCGCGACCCAGTCGCCCAGAAACACGACCAGGATCAGCAGCACCGTCCCTGCGGTAAAGGCAGACAGCCGCCCCCGCCCGCCGGATTTCACGTTGATCATCGACTGCCCGATCATTGCACAGCCCGCCATGCCGCCAATGAAGCCCGTCGCGGTATTGGCGATGCCCTGGCCGATGCATTCCTGGTTGCGGTCGGTTTTCGTGTCGGTCAGCTCATCCACCAATTGCTGCGTCATCAGGCTTTCCAGCAGGCCCACCACCGCCACCGCCACCGAATAGGGCAGGATGATCGCCAGCGTTTCCAGCGTCAGCGGGATGTCGGGGATCAGGAACACCGGCAGCGTGTCGGGCAGCGCGCCCATATCGCCCACGGTGCGCACATCCCAGCCAAAGGCCAGGCTTAGCGCGGTCAGCACAAGGATCGTGACCAGCGGTGACGGGATCGCCTTGGTGATGCGCGGGAACAGGTAGATGATCGCCAGCCCCGCCGCGACCAGCGCATAGGTCAGCCAGGTGACCTTGCGCGGGTCCAGTTCCGGCAGCTGCGCCATGAAGATCAGGATGGCCAGCGCGTTGACGAACCCCGTCATCACCGATTTCGAGACATAGCGCATCACAAAGCCCAGCCGGAAAAGCCCCGCGCCGATCTGGATCAGCCCGGCCAGCACGGTGGCCGCCAGCAGGTATTGCAGCCCGTGGTCGCGCACCAGCGTCACCATCAGCACCGCCGTCGCGGCAGTCGCGGCCGAAATCATCCCGGGCCGCCCGCCGGCAAGGGCGGTCAGCACGGCGATGGAAAAGCTGGCGTAAAGTCCCACCTTCGGGTCCACGCCCGCGATGATGGAAAAGGCAATCGCCTCGGGGATCAGGGCAAGGGCCACGACAAGGCCCGACAGCAGATCGGCGCGGATATTGCCGAACCACTGGGTGCGATAGGCATCGATTGAAAACATGCAATTCTTCCCGAACGGCCCCGACGAAAATCCTTGGCGGGGCCGTCATCCAAACAGGGTTTGGTCTGGTTGTCCGGCGGATCGGCGGCCGGAAGAGCCAGCCGGGGATCGCACCCGGCTCCGGTTCGTTGCGGCCGCAATAGGGCCATCAGCGCCGGATGCCAAGCCCTTTGGGCCTGTCCGGTGTCGATGCGGCCCCCGGACAGGCCCCCCGGGGCGCGTCGGTTTGGTGGGCGTTCAGGCCTTGCCGCCGGGGATGCGCAGCACCTGACCGGGGTAGATCTTGTCGGGATGGGTCAGCATCGGACGGTTCGCCTCAAAAATCTCATTGTAGCGGTTGGCATTGCCCAGCGTCTTCTTGGCGATGGCCGACAGGGTGTCGCCCTTTTGCACGGTGTGGAACACCGCATCGCCCAGGTCGTCATCGGTGTCGGTTTCCACGGCGGCGACCCCGCCCACATTGCCGACGGCCAGGACGATCTTTTCCTTGGTCGCGGCATCCACCGCCTTGCCCGAGACCACGACCTTGTCGCCCTCGACCTTCAGATCGACGCCGCTGGCGTCAAGCCCAAGCTCTTTCAGTTCGTGGCGCAACACCTCTTCCTTCGGGGCCTCGGCGGCCTCGGCTTCCTTGCCGAACAGCGATTTCCCGGCGTCCTTGACGAAATTCCACAGTCCCATGTCTTTCTCCTTGGTAAATTGTTTTGGCCGATCGGGCCCGACGCGCATCAGCGTGGCCCAATCCACCATGGAAGCAAACGCAAAACGCCCCGGATCGGTTCCGGGGCGTCGTGGGGATACTGTCGTGACCGGGCGGGGCGGCCCGCTTAGCCGTGCTTGATGAAGGTTCCGTTCTGCAGCTCTCGCATGGCCTGGCGCAGTTCGTCCTGGGTGTTCATCACGATCGGGCCGTGCCAAGCCACGGGTTCCTGGATCGGGCGGCCCGTCATCAGCAGGAAGCGCAGCCCCTCATCCCCGGCATGAACGGTGATTTCATCGCCCGCGCCGAACCGGATCAGCGTGCGGTTGCCGGTCATGTCGCGGATGTTCAGCTCTTGCCCGCGGAATTCCTTTTCCACCTTGATCCCGACCGGTGTGCTGGCGTCGCGGAACGTGCCCGATCCGGCAAAGACATAGGCCAGCGCATTGGCGCGGGTGTCCACCGGCAACACCTTGCGCCGCCCCGCGGGCACCGAGACATCCAGCAGCATCGGATTGGCCGCGATCCCGTCCACCGGGCCGGTCTTGCCCCAGAAGGAACCGATGATGACCTTGACCACGGTGCCGTCATCATCGACCTCAACAGGGATGTCGCTGGATGAGACGTCCTGATAGCGCGGGTTGGTCATCTTCAGAGCGCCGGGCAGGTTGGCCCACAGCTGAAAGCCATGCATCCGGCCCTGGCGGTCGCCCGAGGGCATTTCCTGATGCACGATGCCGGACCCGGCGGTCATCCATTGCACGCTGCCCGGGCCCAGCAGGCCGCGGTTGCCCAGCGAATCCGCATGTTCCACCTGACCTTCCAGCACATAGGTGATGGTTTCGATCCCGCGATGGGGATGCCAGGGAAAGCCCCGCGAATACAGTCGCGGATCGTCGTTGCGGAAATCGTCCATCATCAGGAACGGATCGGTCAGCGACGGATCGCCAAATCCAAAGACCCGGTGAAGGTGAACGCCCGCCCCCTCGATTGCGGGTTGGGCGCGGCTGGTGGCGGCGACAGGTCTGAAGGTCATGTGATGCTCCATGCGTCTTTACGATGAATGTGGGGCATCCGGGGCGATAATCAAAGCCATGCGTTTTCGGCAATATATGTGCACCTGTGCACAGCGCGAGACGGGCATGACACAGCGATTTGGACCATTGCGGCAAAGCCCCCCGCTTGCGGCCTGATGCACGGGACCTGTGCGCTGATCCGCGTTGCCAGGGGGGGACAAGCCCTTATGCTTGCACGGGGCCATGAAAAGGATGAGGTGATGGGCAAGCTGGTGAACGGCACATGGGACAGCGCCTGGTATGATACCGGCGCGACCAAGGGCAGGTTTGAACGCGATACCGCGCGCTTTCGCAACTGGATTACCGCCGACGGCAGCGCCGGGCCTTCGGGCGCGGGCGGCTTTGCGGCGGAAAGTGGGCGCTATCACCTGTATGTGTCCTACGCCTGCCCCTGGGCGCATCGCACGCTGATCTTTCGCGCGCTGAAGGGGCTTGCGCCGCATATCGGCGTGTCGGTCGTGCATCCCGACATGCTGTCCGACGGCTGGACCTTTGCCACCGACTTTCCCGCCACGACCGGGGACCGGCTGCACGGGTTGCCATTTCTGCGCGACCTTTACACCCGCGCGCAGCCCGATGCGACCGGCCGGGTCACGGTTCCGGTCCTGTGGGACCGCCAGCGCGACACGATCGTCAGCAACGAATCCTCGGAAATCATCCGCATGTTCAATTCGGCCTTCGACGGGCTGACAGGCAACCGCGCCGATTACTGGCCCGAAGATCTGCGCGATGGCATCGAGGCGATGAACGCCCGCATCTATCCGGCGATCAACAATGGCGTCTATCGCGCAGGTTTCGCCACCACCCAGGCCGCCTATGATGAGGCCGTGCAAGAGGTGTTCGCCGGGCTCGACTGGCTGGAAGGGCATCTGGCCGCCAACCGCTATCTGATGGGCGCGCGCCTGACCGAGGCGGACTGGCGGTTGTTCACCACCCTGATCCGGTTCGATCCGGTCTATCACCTGCATTTCAAATGCAACCGCAAGCGGCTGATCGATTATCCGAACCTTTGGGCCTATACGCGCGAATTGTATCAGATCCCCGGTGTGGCCGAGACGGTCAACCTGGACCATATCGTGCGCCACTATCACTATAGCCACGATACGATAAATCCGAACCGCATCATCCCGATCAACCCGGTGCTGGACTATATGCAGCCGCACGGGCGGGGCTGATCGCCCCCCCCCCCCCCCGATGTCAGGCGGCGCGATCAGGCGGCATCGTAGCGGGTGAACACCTCGGTTGTGCCATCGGCGCGGATCAGGTGCACGTCATAGGCCTCGCGCGCATCTTCCGGGCCCATGCCGGGCGACCCATAGGGCATGCCGGGCACGGCAAGCCCAACCGCGTCGGGGCGTTCGGCCAGCAGGCGGCGGATGTCGGCGGGGGGCACGTGGCCTTCGATCACATAGCCTTCGATATGCGCGGTGTGACATGAGGTCATGGCAGCAGGGATGCCGCTGGCCGCCTTGTGCGCCTGAAGGGCGTCGTAGTCGTGCAGCTCGACCGTGGCGGCAAAGCCATCGGCCTCAAGGATCTCGATCCAGGCATCGCAACAGCCGCAGTTGGGGTCCTTGACCACGCGGAGTCCGGTGGGGGCAGCCCGGACCATGGCGGGGGCCAGCCCCGCGCCGACGGTTGCCGCCAGCGCAAGCAGGGCCATGCGACGGTTCAGGACAAGCGTGGTCATGGGTCGATGTCTCCTTTATGGTTCGTGGGTTATCCTTGCGCCCTGCCGGCGCGGATGCAACGCGCGATGCCTGGGCACACGCAGATGTGTCGGCATCGCGGCGGTTGATCCGGGCCGGCAGCCCCGGCGCTTGCTTTTCGCCGCCGCCGGGCGCAGACTTTGACCACCTAAGATCCTTCCGTGGCCCGTATCCGTATCTGCCTGGTTGCCTGATGGCGTTGCCAAGGGATTTCGGGGCTTGGGAATGTGCGATTGGCCCGAAGCCGGGCACCAGCGTTCCAGAATGCTTCCGCAAGGCCCATGGACAGGGAGGGTTCCGCATCATGGCACAGGATTTCAGCACCCCGCGGGAACGGATGTATCTGCCGGCCCTTGGCGGGTTCTATTCGGAATTTGCCCAGCCCTTCGGCTGGCTTGCCTTCCGCATCGTGATCGGCGGCTGGCTGGCGGTCGAGGGCTGGCACAAGATCCAGCACCCGATGGCGATGGCGGGCTTTGTCGAAAGCATCGGCTTCTGGCCGGGCTGGTTTTTCTCGCCGCTGCTGGCGGTGACGAATTTCCTGGGCGGTCTGTTGATCGTGGCAGGCTTTCTGACGCGGCCCGCGGCCCTGGCCAATGCGGTGATGTTGCTGGTGACCTACTGGTTTCACGTCACCCATCCCTATGGCGATGCGTTCCTGACCCCGGCGGGGATGGCCTATCTTGCGGCGAACCCGGATCTGCTGACCCCGGCCGGTCAGATGCGGCTGTTGTCCGATGGCGGCGCGGGCTTTCTGGCGGGCCCGACCGGGGTGCAGCTGAAGGCGGAATTCGCCTCGTTGTTCGCCACGGCAGCGGCCGCGCTGATCGCGGCGCTGGGGGGCGGGCGGATCTCGGTCGATCGGATGAGGCGCAAGGAATTCTGATCGCGTCCGACCCGGCGGCACCCCCCCGATTGACGCGGCCCGGCCTTGCGGACAAGCTGACGGCAAATGACCGACATGGGGGGTGCAAGTGTCGAACGCCGTTGAACCGCAAGGGGCCGCCCGGCCGCGCTGTGGGGATGTCACACGGATCGGGGCCGCGCCATGACCCGCGTTGCACCCGACGCCTTGCGCGATTTCGCGACCCGCTGCTATGCGCAGCTTGGCCTGCCGCAGGCTTCGGCGGAACTGCTGGCCGATACGTTGGTTCAGGCCGATCTGTGGGGGCATCCGTCGCATGGCATCATGCGGTTGTTCTGGTATGCCAAGCGGCTGGAAAGCGGCGCGATCCGGGCCGATGCGCTGCCCCCGACCGAGGATAGCCCCGGCGCGCTGGGCGTGATCGACGGCGGCGATGGGGTGGGTCAGGTCGTGGCGCAGGCGGCGATGGCGCAGGCGATCCGCGCGGCCAAGGCGCATGGCATCGGCGCGGTGGCGGTGCGCAATTCGGGCCATTTCGGCACGGCGATGTATTTCACGCGCATGGCGGCGCAGGCGGGGTGCATCGGCTTCATCTCGACCAATGCCAGCCCCGCGATGGCGCCCTGGGGCGGGCGGGAAAAGCGCATCGGCAACAACCCCTTTTCCTGGGCGGCACCGGCGGGCCGGCATCCGCCGATGATGGTGGACATGGCCAATACCGCCGTCGCGCGGGGCAAGCTTTACGTCGCGCGGGCGCGGGGGCAGGCCATTCCCGAAGGCTGGGCCATGGATGCGACCGGGCAGATGACCACCGATCCCGCCGCCGGTATCGCGGGCACGATCCTGCCGATGGCGGGGCACAAGGGCTATGCGATCACCTTCGCGATGGATGTGCTGTCGGGCGTCCTGTCGGGCAGCAGCTTCGCGCCCGCTGTCGTGGGCCCCTACGTCCCCGAGGGGCGCAGCGGGGTAGGGCATTTTGTGATGGCGGTCGATATCGCCCACTGCCGCCCGCTGGCCGAATTCGAGGCGGATATGGAACGCCTGATCGCCAGCATGAAGGACACGCCCCGCGCGCCCGGCATCGACGAGATCTTTTATCCCGGCGAGATCGAGGCCCGCCACGATCTGCGCGCCCGGCACGAGGGCCTGGACCTGCCCGCCGATGTGCTGCGCGACCTGTCCGAAGGTGCCGCGCGTCTGGGCATCACCCCGCCGTTCTAGGCAGGCTGCGGGCGGGAAGGCGGTTCCCAGGGATAAGAAATCGCTATAGAAGGCGTCAGGGGTCGTGCGGGGCGGGCCTTGGCGCGGCCCCGTCTGGCGGGGTGGGGTGATGTCGTGATCTCCAGAAATCTCAGGCACTTCCGGGTCTTTCTTGCGGTGGTGGATCTGGGCTCGCCGACGCTTGCGGCTAGCCGCTGCCTGATCTCGCAACCGGCGGTAACGCAGGCGCTGGGCAAGCTGGAACAGGAAACGGGCGGCGCGCTGTTCGACCGCAGCCGGCAGGGTTTTTTTCTGACCGAACGCGGCCAGCGCCTGGACCGGCGCCTCCGGCGCGCGATGGGCCGGCTGGATGGCGCGCTGGCGGAAATCGCGCCGCGCCTGAAGGTGACCGCGACCGCCGCCCAGCTGCAGGCGCTGATCGCCATGAGCGAGGCACAGAATTTCACCCTGGCCGCGCGGATGCTGGGCCTGGCCCAGCCGACCGTGCACCGGGCCATCACCCGGATCGAGCGTGAGGCCGCCCGCGCGTTGTTCGAACGCACCTCATTCGGGATGGTGGCCACGCCGGCCTGCCGCCGGCTGGCGCAGGCCGCGCGGCTGGCGTTCTCGGAAATCGAACAGGCCGAGGCCGACCTGGCCGATTTCGACGGGCGCGCGGGCGGGCGGATCGTCATCGGCGCGCTGCCGCTGTCGCGGTCTGTGGTGCTGCCCGAGGCGCTGGTGCGGTTCCGCGCGGCCTTTCCGACGCATCGGGTCAGCGTTCTGGACGGGACCTATGATGACATGCTGGGCGGGCTGCGGCGGGGGGATATCGATCTGATGATCGGTGCGCTGCGCGACCCGCTGCCGATCGGCGATGTGACGCAGGAGACGCTGTTTCACGACCGGCTGGCGATCCTGGCCCGGCCCGGCCATCCGCTGGCGGGGGAGGGCCGGATCCCGCTGGCGGTGCTGGCGGCGCAGCAATGGGTGGTGCCGCGCCAGGGCACACCGTCGCGCGCGCGCTTTGATGCGCTGTTTGCGGGGCGGGACTGCGGGCCACCCGACAGCATTCTGGACTGCGGCTCGATCCTGCTGATGCGCGAGGTGCTGAGCCGCAGCGATATGGTTGGCTGCATCTCGGCCCAGCAGGCCAAGGCGGAAATCGCGCGCGGGCTTCTGGTGCGGCTGGATGCGGCGATGGATGTGCCGGTGGATGTGGGGCTGGATGCGGGGTTGGACGGGGCCGGGCGCCGCATCGGGCTGACCTATCGGGCGGACTGGATCCCGACCAAGGCGCAGGGCGCGCTGCTGGATCTGATCCGCGACGCCGCGCGCGGCATTGACGCGCGCTAGCGGGCGGCGCGGCGTTCGCGCCGGTTGCGCGCGGCCAGCGCGGCCAGGAACATCGCCGTCAGGATCATGACGATGGTGGGCGCGGGGGCGCTGTCCAGCCAGAAGGCGGCATAGGTGCCGCTGAGCCCGGCCAGCACCGCCGCCCCGATCGCCACCCCGATCATCGTCGAAAACCGCCGCGTCAGCAGAAAGCCGATGGCGCCCGGCGCGATCAGATAGGCGATCGACAGAATGATGCCCACCGCCGACAGCATCGCCACGATGGTGGCCGACAGGATCGCCAGCATCCCGTAATGCAGCCAGTTCACCCGCAGGCCGATCATCCGGGCATGCACCGGATCAAGGCTTTGCGCCAGAAAGTCGCGCCACTTCGCGGCCAGGATCAGCGTCACCGCCCCCGAGATCAGCCCCGCGGTCCACAGCGCCCCGGGGGTCAGGCCCAGCATGTTGCCAAACAGGATATGGTCCAGGTGCAGCCCGGTGCTGACCTGGGTGTGAAGCACGATGCCCAGGCCGAACATTCCCGAAAAGACCACGCCCATCACGGTGTCCTGCTTGATGCGCGAATGGTCCTTGATCAGGCCGGTGCCAAGCGCGCAGATCAGCCCGGCCAGAAACGCCCCGATGATCAGCGGTATTCCGGCCAGATGGGCCAGCACCACCCCGGGCAGCACCGCATGGCTTGTGGCATCGCCGATCAGCGACCAGCCCTTCAGCACGACGAACGCGCTTAAGATCGCGGCGGCGGGGGCGATCAGCACCACGATCAGCAGCGCATTTCGCATGAAGGGAAAGTGCAGCGGCAGCAGAAGCTCGGCGATCATGCGCGCGCCTTTCGGGTTGCGCCGCTGCGGGCACGCCTGCGCGCCGCCAGCACCCCGTGGCGGGGCGCCAGGATCAGCGCCGCCAGAAACAGCGCCGTCTGCAGGCAGACGATGATCCCGCCGGTCGCGCCGTCCAGAAAATAGCTGGCATAGGCCCCCAGCGCCGCAGTGCCGGCCCCGATCCCGACCGACAGCAGCAAAAGCCGCGCGAACCGGTCGGTCAGCAGATAGGCCGTGGCGCCGGGCGTGACCACCAGCGCGATCACCAGAAAGGCGCCCACGGTCTGCATCGCCGCCACCGTGCAGGCCGACAGCAGCGTGAAGAACACCAGCCGCAGCGCGGTGACGTTCAACCCGATCGAACGGGCGTGGCCTTCGTCAAAGAACACCGCCAGCAGGTCGCGCCACTTCGCTACCAGCACCGCCAGCGACACCCCCGCGATCAGCACCAGCTGCATCGTGTCGCCCGGCGTGATCGCCAGGATGTTGCCCATCGTAATCGTCTGGATCGACACCGCCATCGGGTTGAGTGAGACCATGAACAGCCCCAGCCCGAAGAAGGCGGTGAAGATCAGCCCGATCACCACATCCTCCTTCAGCCCCGATCGCTGGCGCAGGACCACCATCGCCACCGCCGCCAGCCCGCCCGACAGAAAGGCCCCCAGCGCGAAGGGCAGGCCCAGCAGGTAGGCGCCCGCGACCCCCGGCACCACCGAATGCGCCAGCGCATCCCCGATCAGCGAGCAGCCTTTCAGCATCAGATAGGCCGACAGAAAGGCGCAGACCCCGCCCACCAGCGCCGAGACCCAGATCGCATTGGTCATGTAGCCGTATCCAAAGGGTTCCAGCAGGATCATCATGGCCCCTTCACCGTATGGGCGCGGTCATCATAGATCACCAGCGGGCGTTCATCGTCGCTGAAGATGTCCAGCTTGCGCCGGTCGCCGTCGTCATGCAGGCGCGGCCCTTCCAGCAGGAAATGCCGCAGCACGCCGCCAAAGGCCGCGCGCAGGTTGTCCGGGGTAAAGACCTGTTCGGTCGGGCCATGCGCGATCACCGTGCCCTTGACCAGCACCACCCGGTCGCAGAATTCCGGCACCGAGCCAAGGTTGTGCGTGGCCACCAGCATCACCCGCCCCTCGGTGCGCAGGGCGCGCAGCAGGGCGATGATCTGATCCTCGGTCTTGACGTCGACGCCGGTGAAGGGTTCGTCCAGCAAGATCACCTGCGCATCCTGCGCCAGCGCGCGCGCCAGGAACACGCGCTTCTTCTGCCCGCCCGACAGTTCACCGATCTGGCGGTGGCGAAACGGCGCCATGTCGACGCGGTCCAGCGCCGCGGTGACGGCGGTATGGTCGGCCGCGCGCGGGCGGCGCAGGAACCCCATGTGGCCATAGCGCCCCATCATCACCACATCCTCGACCAGCACAGGAAAGGTCCAGTCGACCTCTTCGGACTGGGGCACATAGGCCACGGCCTGTTGCCGGATCATCCGGGCGACGGGCTGGCCCAGGATCTCGATCCGGCCCTGCGCCACGGGCACAAAGCCCATCAGCGCCTTGAACAGCGTCGATTTACCCGCGCCATTCACCCCCACCAGCGCGGTGATCGTGCCGCGCGGGATGGCAAAGCTGGCGTCGCGCAGCGCGGTATGGCCGTTGCGATAGGTGACGCACAGCCCCTCGGCGCGGATGCCATCAGTGTGAATACCATCAGCGCGGCTGCCGGAGTCATCGGTCATGGCTGCAACCCGGTCACGATGGTCTGTGCGGTCACGCGCAGCAGGTCCAGATAGCTGGGCACCGGCCCGTCCGGCGCGCTCAGGCTGTCGACATACAGAACCCCGCCATAGGCCGCGCCGGTTTCGCGCGCCACCTGACGGGCGGGCTTGTCCGAAACGGTGCTTTCGGAAAACACCGCCGGGATGGCATGGGCGCGCACCGTGTCGATCACCGCGCGCACCTGTTGCGGGGTGCCCTGCGCATCGGCGTTGATCGGCCAAAGAAACACCTCACGCAGGCCGAAATCGCGGGCCAGATAGGAAAACGCCCCTTCCGAGGTCACCAGCCAGCGGCGGTCTTCGGGTAGCGCGCGGGCGGCGTCGCGCAGGGGGCCGATCACCTCGGTGATCCGCGCCTTGTAGGCCGTGGCATTGGCGGCATAGGTGGCGGCATTGTCCGGATCGGCGCGCGTCAGCGCATCGCGGATATTGTCGACATAGATCAGGGCGGAACCCAGCGCCATCCAGCCATGCGGGTTGGGATTGCCGTCATAATCGCCGCCCGAAATCGCGATCGGCACCACGCCTTGCGACACGACCGCGGCGGGAACATCGCTCAGGTTGGCAAGGAATGGCTCGAACCAGCGTTCCAGGCCCAGCCCGTTCCACAGGATCAGATCGGCATCCTGCGCCCGGACCAGATCGCGCGGCGTCGGCGCATAGCCATGCACCTCGGCGCCCGGGCGGGTGATCGAGACGACCTCGGCGGCATCGCCCGCCACGTTCTTCGCCATATCCGCGATCACGGTGAAGGTGGTGACCACCTTCAGCCGGTCCTGCGCCGCCCCGGGCCCGGCGATCACGCTTAGCCCCAGGCCCAGGATCAGGGCGAAAAGCGGTCTTCGGCGGGGCATTGCGGGCTCCTTCATGGCGGTGGGTGTCTTTCATGCATTTAGGACTGGTTTGCATCTGTCAAGGCAAATGCAAACGATTTGCAACTGGATCTTGCCTGCCGCACCGCTTTCGCGCAAAAGTGACCCCATGACGAAGATTGACCGCAGAACCGAACGGCTGACCGATGCGCTGCGCCGGGCGGGGGTGCGCATCACGCGTCAACGCGCGGCGCTTCTGGCGGTGCTGGCGCGCGCCGAGGATCATCCCGAAGCGGTCGAACTGCACCGCCGCGCCGAGGCGCAGGTGCCGGGGATTTCGCTGTCCACCGTCTATCGCACCCTGACCGCGCTGGAGGCGCAGGGCGTGATCCAGCGCCATCAGTTCGCGGGCACCCCGGCGCGGTTCGAACATACCGAAACCGCCCATCACGACCACATGATCGACGTGGATACCGGTGAGGTGGTGGAATTCGCCAATGACCGGATCGAACGCCTGCAGGCCGAGATTGCGGCGGCGCTGGGCTATGACATCGTCCATCACCGGCTGGAACTTTATGTGCGCAAAAAGGCCCGCCCGGGGACCGATCAGGGCTGATCGGGGCGTTGCGCGGCGCGCCGACAAGGCGCGTGGGCCCTGCCAGCGCGGGAACCGGCACTCACAAAAAAACCATTACTTTCGCCGATTCCCGCACCCGTGCCGGTAAATGGCACGCAGCCAGGCACCACCCCCAGGCAGATACCCGACCGGATCACTATGAGCGGGACACTCCGCGACATCAGCCAATGGCTGTGCAGGGCAAATAGCCCCTGTGCGGACCCGCCTGAAATGCGCCGATCTGTCCAATCAACTTGACACATTCGCGCGCGCCGCGCCCCCTGCGTTCAGAGGGGGACCAGCGCCGGAAACGACAAAATCAGCGCGACAAGATCGCTTTGGCGGTTCGTATCGGTCTTGGAGAACAGGTTTTTCAGGTGGAAGGCCACGGTCGTGCCGGAAACGCCAAGGCTGCGGGAAATATCCTCGGGGCGCTGGCCCGTGGCCAGCAGATGGGCAATGCGCGCCTCGGTCGGGGTCAGGCCGAAGACCCGCGCCAGCAGCACCGGATCGGGCACATGGCGCCGGTCGGGGTCGACGATCACGACCAGGGCTGCCGCGCCCTGCGGGTTGCCGGGGGCCAGCGCGCCGATCAGAACGATCAGATCGCGGCCGCCATCCGCGCGCGGGATGCTGACCGGATCGGCCGCGTCTGCATGGCCCGAAATCACCTGCGCGATCGCCGTGCGCAGCGCAGCCGTGGGCCCGGGGGCGGTGCAGGCCAGCCGCTGTCCCAGCGCCAGCGGGCTGGCCGGACCGCAGAGCGCGCGCGCGGCGGCATTGGCCTGCACCACCTGACCCTGCGGGCCCAGCAGCACGATCGCAGGGGCCAGCCGGTCCAGCGCCGCGCCCTGATCATCCGCCGATGCCGCCAGCGCGGCGCGGGTTTGCGTCAGCCGCGCGCCAATCGCCGCACGCAGCCGCGCGACCTGGCGCAGATGGGCCGCCACCGTGGCCAGCATCAGATCGTAATCGATCGGCTTGACCAGATAGTCATCCGCCCCCGCCAGCTTGCCGGCGACCACGTCGGCCCGGTCGGCCAGCGCGGTCAGGAACAGGAAGGGCACATCGGCCAGATCGGGCCGCTCGGCACGCAGGTGCGCCAGCAGGCCGCGGCCATCCAGACGCGGCATGCAGATGTCGCACAGGATCAGATCGGGGCGGTCGGCCTCCAGCATCGCCAGCGCCGCCAGCCCGTCGGCCGCGGCCAGAACGCGGTATCCCGCCTCGGACAGTTCCGCAGCGATATCCTGCCGCAGCGCGGTTTCATCTTCGCAGATCAGGACGCAGGGCGGGGTCATGCGGCCACCTGCGCCGGGGCCATGGCCGCCAGCCACAGCGTAAAGACCGAGCCGCGCCCCGGCCAGCTTTCCACCTCGATCGCGCCGTCCTGCAATTCGGCCAGGCGCCGCGCGGTCCACAGGCCCAGCCCGCTGCCCTCGACCCCGCTGGCCGGGCCGCGGCGAAAGCGGTCGAAGATCCGCGCCAGATCGTCCGGCGCGATCCCGGGGCCGGTATCGACGATCGCGCAGGCGATCCGGTCATCGCGCTGAAACAGCCGCATCACGACCGGCCCGGTCGAATGGCGCAGGGCGTTTTCCAGCAGGTTCATCACCGCATGCTGCATCAGCGCCGGGTCGCACCAGGCCAGCATCGGTTCCGCCGCCGCTTCCAGCCGCAGGCTGCGGCCGGGGTGGCGCGCCTGCAGATCCGCGATCAGCGCGCGCAGCGGCGCCACGACGTCATGGCGCGCGCAGCGGGGCTGCTTCATGTCATTGTCGATCTGGCCTGCGATCAGCGCCGCCTCGACGAGCCGCGACAGATCGGCGACGGTCCGCCGGATCGTGTCCAGCCGCGTCCGGTGGCCCGGGTCATCGGGCGCGGGCTGGCCACGCAACATGCGCTGCGCGGCGCTGTCGATCACGGCCAGCGGCGTGCGGAACTGATGCGACACCACGGCGGCGAAATCGCGCCAATAGGCGGCCTGGGTGCGTTCCTGATCCAGATCGCGTTCCAGCCGGATCGCGCGCAGCCGCAGTTCCTCGGCGCGCAGAAGCGCGCGTTGATCGGCCACCAGCCGCCAGCCCAGATAGGCGGCAAAGCCGATCCCCAGCACCAGCGAGGCGATCACCTGTGCCACCGCCCCGCGATACAGCTCCAGCCGGTCGGACAGGTCTTCCCAGTCGGCGACCATGGTGCGGTTGCCCGCGCGGCGCAGCACCTGGCGCAACTGTTCCAGCGCGCCCGCAAGCTGCGCGGCGCGTTCGGGCGTCATGGGTGCTGCGCGCGGGTCCAGCGCCAGCACCTGCGCGCGCTGGTCCATCACCGGGCCGGACAGGCCGATGCGGTCCAGCGCGCGCAGCTGCGGCCCTTCGGCGATCAGGGTCAGGCGGCTGGCCAGCAGATCGAACCGCGTTGCGATCACGGGGTCATCCGCGGGGTTGCGCGCCAGCGCCGCATCCAGCCGCAGCGCCTCGGCCTCGGTCTGGCTGATCACCCACAACATGTTGGCCGATTGCTTGATGCGCATCGTCTGCTCGATCTCGGCCAGGCGCATCAGCCCGAAGGCCAGCGCGCCCAGACAGGCCGCCACGATGGCCACGGGCAGGCCGATCTGCCGCAGCCTGCGGGCGATCATTGCGCCTCAAGGCGGCGCAGCTGCCAGACCCAGCGGTGATCATACATGATGTCCTGCAATTCGGCGTGGTCATCGCGCGGATAGACGATCCAGATCGGCCCCTTGTCGCGCGGGGTCAGCGCCTGGTCGTTCATCGTCATCGCCGCGATCACGTCAAAGCGGGTGAAATCGGCGGTCGGAATCGCGATTTCATAGTCGTTCAGCGCGATGGCCAGCACGCTGTCGGCGCTGATCCCGGCATCGGCCAGCAGATCGCGCATCAGCGGCCCGGCAAAGCTCTGCGGCCCGTCGGTGACGCTGGTATGGGTGACGATGCGGTGCTGGGGCAGGGCGGCAAGCCGGTCGGCATCATAGGCCACGGCGCTACCGTCGGCGCCGACGATGTCAAGGATCGTCTGTCCCTTCGCCACGGGCGCGCCGCCCATCAGCGCCATCAGTGCCAGCACGCCTGCCCGAATCGTCATCGCGCCCCCCTTTGCCCGAAAGGACCCCGATCTTGACCCAAGGTCAGGCCGATCGACAAGGCGGGCAAGCAAAAACCGCGTCTGCCGCCCGCCGCGGCGGGCTTCCGGCGCAGGGCAGGGCCGTTCGCGGCGGGGGTTTGTTGTTTTCCGACCACAGGCGCAGCCTTTGCTTCCTTGGGTTAGGTGAGAGCTATACTTTTGCATTAGTTTTTCTCAAAATACAAATCAGCACATGCGAAAGGGGTGACGTGTCCATTGGACCCTTTGCCCGGCGGGTGCCCGGACCTTGGGGTCGGGGGCGCCCCTCGCAGGCTTGAGACGCAAAGGCCCGCTCCCCGGGCCGTAGCCAACTGGAGGAATTGTTTTGCGGAAAATCATTGCACGGAAACTTGGGACGGTCGCGCCCATTGCCCTGATCGCGGCGCTGGGCGCGCCGGCCTTTGCCGGGACGCTGGATGATGATGTGCTGATCGGCACGTCGGGTGGTGGCTATATCTTCGCCGACCCCGCGGAAGGCGTGTTGGAACCCGGCATTCGCGCCGTGACCTTCACCAAGACCCGGATCGGTGACGGCCAGACGGCCGAATATGTCGAACCGTTTGAAGCGATCGAGACCGATTTCGAAACGCTGGAGAAGCGCAGCGAAGTCACGAACTGCCTGATCGCCAACAACCCTGATGTATATTGCGATTCGGAACGCGGCACGGGCAAGCGGATCAAGACCCGCCTGACGGGCCCCGAGGCGCTGGACATCCGCATGCGCACCACGCCCAGCGACGAATATGCCCAGGTTGATTACTTCACCTTCGGCAAGACCTCGAACCTGACGGGCGCGCGCATCACCGATCTGTCGATCCAGTTGCTGGATGCCGATGGCAACCTGATGAACCCCGAAACCCCCGAAGCCGCGGTTCTGTTCAACCTTGCCGCGACCGCGATCGGCCTGGGCGCCAACCTGCCGGACGGTCTTTACGGTGATGGCGGCAATGAGGGCGAGATCGGGTTCTTCTCGCCTGACGCGGCGGAACTGGCCCTGACGGCATCGGCCAACACGCTGGATTTCGGCGCGCTGAGCAACGGCGATGGCCACTATGCGACCTATTTCGGCGATGCGCTGCTGGATGACAGCATGGTGCCGGACGGGTTGTTCTGGGATGACAATGACAATCCGGCCGATGAATCGGCGCTGATCGCCTGGAACAACATTTCCGGGGGCGGCTGGACCTATGGGATCATCGAACTGGGCGATGCCGCGATCGAAGCGCGCAAGATCGAACTGGCCGCGGCGCTGGGCGTCGAGGTGGACGCGCTGAATTACGTGCCCGGCGGTGCTGTGCCGCAAGAGATTGTCGATGCGGCCCAGGCGAACGGCCTGTTCAGCGTCGCCATCATCGAGGACCTGCGCAACGCGAACCTGAACTTCACCATCACGGTCGGCAATGTCGAGACGGGTGAATTCACGCTGCGCCTGGCCCCGGGCTTCGCCCCGATTGTTGAGGCTGCGACGACCGAATACCAGTTCCGCACCGCGGGCTATCTGGATGCAGCGGCAGAGGTCCCCTATTGGAACCTGGGCAATGCCGATGCTTATGCGGCGGAAATCACCCGCATCCTGGGTCTGGACCCGGCCGCGCAGGCCGATGCGCTGGAACAGACCGGCTTCAGCTTCCTGGGCGCCTTCTCGGGGCTGGGGATGAACCTGGGCCGCGATCAGGTCTTTGCGCTGGGCCGTCCGTCGGTGGAAATCGGCACCGATGGGGTGACGCTGTCCAGCAAGGGCGACGGCAGCTGGTCGATGGGCGATGACCTGCGCGGCTTTGCCTCGCTTCACGGCAGCTCGGGCAGCTATGAAACCACCGCCAACAGCATCGGTTACGATGTTGACACGCGCGGCTTCAGCGCCGGTGTGGAAACCGCGATCAGCCCGACGATGTCGGTGGGCGTGATGGTCGGCGGGCTTGACGGCACCGCCGAGGCCTTTGCCGGTCGCGGCGAAATCGACGCCTCGGGCTGGTCGGTGGCGGCCTATGGGCGCACCACCTTCGGTGTGGGCGGCAGCCTGCAGGCGGTCGTCGGCTATCAGGACCTGTCCTTCGACACGACCCGCAACGTGGCCGGCATGGTCGCCGAAGGCTCGACCGATGGGTCGCAGACCTTCATGGCGCTGCAGGCCGACTACATGTTCCGTCAGGGTGCGCTGACCTGGGGCCCGATGGCCTCGATCGAGCGCTATGACATCTCGGTCGACGGGTTCACCGAAACCGGCGCCGGCATCTGGAACCTGGCCGTGGGCGAACAGGATGGTGCGGTGACGCTGGTCAGCGCCGGTGTGCGCGGCGAATATGCGGTGGATGCCGCGGGCAACACGCGCGCCTATGGCAGCCTGGCGATGACCAAGGCCTCGGGCGATGATGCGATGATCGCTGCGGGCTTTGTCGGCCTGCCCTCGGGCAGCACGCCGGTGGATGGCATCGATCAGGACTGGGTCGATGTGAACCTGGGCATGACCACGACGATCCCGGGCTTTGGCGGCAAGGGTGCCGTGTTGGGCGGCGAATATCGCGGCTCGTTCGGCGATGACTATGAAAACCACGGTCTGGGCGTCTTTGTGAAGATGGCGTTCTGATCGCCGGGCCGGGGCACCCCGGCCCGAAACCTGCGCAAACGGGGCCGCATCGGTGCAGACCGGTGCGGCCCTTTGCGTTGCTGCGGGGCGCGGTGCGCGCGCAAGGGGTGCTGCGGCGCCAGGCCGCAGGGCGGTGCCCCATGGGTGCGATTTCGGCAGAATTCTGCGCGCCGCGCGCGATCCGTGGGCGGCGGCCCGCCGGATTGGCGGGCTGCGGCGGGGATGTGACCGCATGGTTCTGGCATGGGGCGGGGGAATGTCTAACTGATCGGCATGTCACCGGCATGGGGCACGGCGCCTTGCGGTGATGCGGATCAACAACCAAGGACGGACCCATGTCGAAACGCCTTATTCTTTCGGCTCTTTTCGTGATCGGCAGCGGTGCAGCCGCGCTTGCAGGCCATGCCAACCCCTGGACCGACGACACCTCGATCCTCGAGATGCAATATCACGATGAGAACCTTGCCCAAAGCGTCGATACCCCCGGCGAGGATGAGATGCTGGGTGAAATGGTGCAACAAGCGCGCGGCAAGCTGGAGGATATGGGCGGGGCCAGCACGGGCGGCGCCGATCTTGGGGGCAATGGCGCGGGCGGCAACCGCGCGAACTGACGGACCGGACGGGCGCGCGATGTCAGGGCCCGACGGGGCGCGGTGCGATCCGGGCGCCGTCGGTGATGCGGTTGCCGGGGTAGGCGACGACGCGGTCGCCTTCGGACAGCCCGGCCAGAACCTCGGCGCGGTCGGCCTGGATCTGGCCGATCGTGACCGGCACCAGCACCGCGCGCCCGTTCGTTTCACGAAACACCGCCCAGCCGCCTTCGTGGCGGAACAGCGCGCCCTGCGGCACCTGCAGCGCCTGCGGGCTGGACCAGATCACCACCCGCACGAACACCCGATAGCCATCGCCCAGACCTTCGCGCGCTTCGGGCGGTGACAGGATGTCCAGCTTCAGCCGCACGCGCTGTTCCTCGATCCCCAGCGCAGAAACGCGGGTGAAGGCGGCGGGCTCGATCCGGCGCACCTGCGCCCGCAGCGGGTCCGGCCCGCCCCAGCGTTCGATATGGGCAAGCGCCCCGGCGGCGACCTTGACCGCATCGGCCGACAGCAGATCGACCTCGATTTCCAGATCCTGCAGGTCGCCGATCGTCAGCAGCGGCTCACCCGCCTGCACCAGCCGCGCCGAGGGGTCGGCGACGGTCAGCACCCGGCCCGAATGCGGCGCGGTGATTTGCACGCAGCAATCGCCCGGGCCCGCATCAGGGCCGGCGGGCGCGGGCGCAACCAGTTGCGCCTGCATCCGGGCCAGCGTCGCGCGGTTCAGATCCAGTTCCGAGCGCGCCGCCTGCAGCGCGGCGGCGGCGGTGTCGCGCGCCTGCGTGGCCGCTTCCAGCGTGCGCGAGGCGATGATGCCGCGGTCCGACAGCGCCAGATTGCGGCGCAGTTCCGCCTCGGCATAGTCCAGATCGGCCTGGGCGTGGGACAGGTTCACCTCGGCCAGGCGCAGCGCGGCCTGGGCCTCGGTCACGGCGGCTTCGGCGGCGGCGCGGGCGCGGGCATCCAGAAAGGCGGGCTCGGCCGGGCTGATCACCGCCACCACCGTCTGCCCGCGCGTCACCGGATCGCCCACCTGCACCGGCATGCGCAGCGCCGCCCCCGTCAGCGGCGCGGTGACCAGATAGGGATCGCGCACCCGCGTCACGCCCTCGGCCTCGACCGTCACCTCCATCGGGGCCAGCGTAACCGCGGCCAGATCCACCGGCTCGGGCTTGGGCCACAGCGCCCAGGCCGCCAGCCCCGCCAATGCTGCGGCACCCAGCAGCGGCGCGATCAGGCGCAGCGCGGCAGTCTTGCGGGGCGGGCGGTCGGGCATGGTCGCTATCCTTTGCGTTATTCCTGCGCCTTCAGCGCCTGCACGATGTCGATCCGGTCCAGCCTGCGGCGCACCACCAGCGCCGCCGCCAGCGCCGTGACCAGCACGATCAGGCTGGCCGTGGCATAGGTCGATGTGTCGATCACCAGCGGCACGCTGACCACATCGGTGGATACGCCTGCCACGATCATCGCGGCAAATCCATAGCCCGCAAGCCAGCCCGGCGGGATCGCTGCCAGCGTCAGCCCCATCAATTCGCCCACCAGCACATAGCCCACCTCGGCCCGGCGAAAGCCCAGCACGCGCAGGCTGGCCAGGTCATGGGCGCGCTGTGACAGCTGGATGCGCGCGGCATTATAGATCACGCCGATGGTGATCAGCATCCCCAGAACCGAATAGATCGTGGCCGAAATCCAAAGGTTTTCATTGATCGTCTGTTCGAACTGGCGGCGCACCTCGGTCCAGGTGACCAGGCCCGCGACGGCCGGCGTGGTCTTGACGGTGCGGTGCAGCGCGTCCATGCGGTCGGTATCGACCATCAGATGCAGCATGTTGACCTGCGGCGCGCTGCGCATCAGCGAAAACAGCGCCGTGCGGTCGATATGCGCCTCTTGCCCGACGGTCTGGCGGATCGTGCCGGCCAGCGGGATCGACCAGGTTTCGCGCGGGGGGGCCAGCGCCTCGACCTGCAGCATGTCGCCCGGGCGCAGGTCCAGCTTGCGGGCCAGCCCTTCAGGCAGGACCAGGCCCCGGGCGGGCAGGGCGACGGGGCGGCCATCGGTGTCCAGAAGCCGCGACAGATCGGTCTGCGCGGGCCGGGCATTCAGCGTCGACAGTTCCGACCGGGCCCCGTGGATCAGCCGCACCGGCAGGGCAAAGGCGCCTTCGGCGCGGATCACGCCGGGCAGGGCCAGCACATCCTGCACCGCCGCCTCATTGCGGGCCGACGACAGGATCAGCGTCACCTGCTGGCGGTTGGACTGGGCGAACATCTCATCCATCATCAGGTCCATCGCATCGAAGGTGCAAAACGACGCCACCAGCACCGCGACCGAGGCGGACACCCCGAACAGCGTGACACTGGCCCGCCCCGGCCAGCGCGCGACCGAGCGCAGGATCATCATCGTCGTCTGGCGCAGCCGGAACGTCCGGCCCAGCCCGTCCAGCCAGCCGCGCCGGAACAGCGGCGGGGCGGGCGGCGCCATCGCCACCGCCGGGGCCAGCCGCACCGAGGCGCGCACCGCGCGCAGCCCGCCCGCCGTGACCGTGGCCAGCGCCAGCGCCGCCGAAATGGCAAAGGGCCCCGGGCGCGGCTGATAGATCAGCCAGGGCAGGCGGAAGAACTCGGTGTAAAGCTCGGTCATGCGCTGGCCCAGCCACCAGCCCGCGGCCCAGCCAAACACGACCCCCAGCACCCCTATTCCCAGGCACAGCTTCAGATAATGCCAGCCGATCGCCCCGGTGGAATAGCCCACCGCCTTCAACAGCCCGATCTGGCGGCGTTCCAGCGCGATCAGCCGGCCCAGCACCATGTTCACCAGAAAGGCCGACACGATCAGGAAGATCGGCGGCAGGATATAGGCCAGCGCGGCCAGCTGGGTCATCTCGCTGTCCAGAAAGGCGTGCGAGGCGTGGCGCGCGCGCCCATAGCCGCCGGTGCCGCCATAGGGTGCCAGCAGCCGGTCCAAGGCGGCGATCACCGCTGCCTCATTGGCGCCGCGCGACAGGCGCAGGGTCAGGTCGTTGAAGGCCCCGTCCAGATCGGTGGCGGCGGCCAGCGGCGCCTCGGCCATCCACAGGATGCCGAAGCGCAGGTCATCGGGCATGATTGACCCCGCGCCCATCGTATAGATGAATTCGGGCGACAGCAGATGCCCGGTCACCACCAGTTCGCGGCGCTGGCCCTTGATCACGGCAGCAAAGCGGTCGCCGGGGCGCAGGCCATGGGCCTGGGCGAAGGGTTCATAAAGCGCCACCTCATCAGGGTGCAGCGGGTCGGGCAGGCGGCCGGCGCGCAACAAGGGCAGGTTCAGCGCCGGCGCCCCCGTGGTCGGCAACGACAGCACCCGCGCCGAAACGGGTTCGGCAAAGCCTTCCAGATCGACCAGCGCGGCGGCGATGATCCGCGCCTCCAGCGCGGCGACGCCGGGCAGGGCGGCGATATCGGGCAACAGGCTTTTCGTGGCACGGGTGGCGGCGGCAAAGACATCACCGAAGCGGTGACGCTCGTAATAAGCCTCGCGCGTGTCCATAAGCGAGGCGCGCGTGCCATTGGCCAGCACCAGCACCATCACCCCGCAGCCCAGCACCAGCGCAATCGCCAGCACCTGCGCCCAAAGACGGGCCAGATCGCGCAAGGCCTTGCGATCCAGCGCGCGCATTACCAACTGACCTGCGAAGGTGCGATGCGGGTTTCGTTCACCTCTTCGCGCGCGATCAGCCCGTCGGCCAGATAGATCACCCGATGCGCGATCTTCCGGATGCCCGCGTTATGGGTGATGATCGCGGTGGTGGTGCCCAGATCGCGGTTCACCTCGGCCAAGGCCTCCAGCACGGTGACGCCGGTGGCGCTGTCCAGCGCGCCGGTGGGTTCGTCGCACAGCAGCAGTTCGGGGCGCTTGCCGATGGCGCGCGCGATCGCCACGCGCTGTTGTTCGCCCCCCGACAATTCCGCCGGGAAATGATCCAGCCGGTGGCCCAGGCCCACGCGTTCCAGCGCTTCTTCGGGGCGCATCGGGTTTTGCGCGATCTCGGTCACCAGGGCCACATTCTCGCGCGCGGTCAGCGCGGGCATCAGGTTGTAGAACTGAAAGACGAAACCCACATGGTCGCGCCGGAACTGCGTCAGCGCGCGGTCGCTGGCATGGGTCAGGTCATGGTCGCGAAAGGTGATGCGGCCCGCCGTCGGCGTATCCAGCGCGCCCAGAATGTTCAGCAGCGTCGATTTGCCCGACCCCGAGGCGCCCAGCAGCACGACCATCTCGCCCTGAAACAGCGTCAGATCGACCCCGCGCAGCGCCTGCACCGTCACCGCGCCGGTGCGGTAGACCTTTGTCAGGCCCCGGGCGGACAGCACCGGGACGGGTTGGCGGGCGGGGGCTGCGGGGGCGGATTCCGTCATGACGTCAGCCTAGCAAGCCGATCCGCGCCGCGCCATTGCCAAGCGCGTTTAGCGCCCGCGGATACGTGGGTCCAGCGCATCGCGCAGCCCGTCGCCGATATAGTTGACCGACAGCACCGTCAGCGAAATCGCGATACCGGGAATGATGACGCGCCAAGGATACAGCTGCATCTGGTCGATCGCATCATACAAAAGCCGCCCCCAAGTGGGGAAATCCGGCGGGAAGCCCAGCCCCAGAAAGGACAGCGCGGATTCGGTGATGATCGCCGCGGCGATGCCCAGCGTGGCCGACACCATGATCGGCGACAGCACATTGGGCAACACGTGGCGCGTGACCATGCGCCGCGCGGGTGTGCCGATGGATCGTGCCGCCAGCACGAATTCGCGTTCCTTGATCGCCAGCACCTCACCGCGCACGATGCGGGCGGTCTGCATCCAGCTGGTGGCGCCGATGGCGCAGACGATCAGCAGAAAGATCCCGCCCTCGGGGCCGAAGCTGCGCGACAGCGGTTCGCGAAACAGCGTCACCATCAGCAACAGCAGCGGCAGCAGCGGCAGCGCCAGGAACAGATCGGTCAGCCGCATCAGCGGGCCTTCCAGCCGGCGGAAATACCCCGCCAGAACCCCGATCGTCGTGCCCAGCAGGATCGACAGCGACATCGCCGTCATCCCCACCGCGATCGACACCTTGCCCCCCGCCATCACCCGCGCCAGCAGATCGCGGCCCAGCTGATCGGTGCCAAGGGGATGGGCCGCCGAAAAGCCCTGGTTGCGCGCGCGCAGGTTCACCGTGGTGGGATCTATCGTCCAGATCAGCGGGCCGATCAGCACCGCGCCCAGGATCAGGGCAAAGACGGTCAGCCCGACAATGGCGCCCTTGTGGGTCTTGAACTGGTCCCAGACATCGCGCCACTGCGAACGCGGCGGGCGGGGCAGGGTCAGCGTGGCGGGGGCCTCAGTCATAGCGGATCCTCGGGTCCAGAATGCCATAAAGAAGATCGGCGATCAGGTTGAACAGCACGATCAGGATCGCGAATATGAAGGTCAGCGTCATGACCATCGGCAGGTCATTGGCATGGATCGATGAAATCAGCTGCTGGCCCAGGCCGTTCACCTTGAACACCTGTTCGGTGATGATCGCGCCGCCAAAGATCGTGGGCACGCCAAGCGCGATCACCGTGACCACCGGGATCATGGAATTGCGCAGCACATGGACCAGCACCACCACGCGTTCGCCAAGCCCCTTGGCGCGGGCGGTGCGCACATAATCCTGGCCCAGATTGTCCAGCATCGAGGCGCGCATGAACCGGCTGATCTGGGCGGCATTATAAAGCGCCAGCACCGTGACCGGCATCACCATCTGGCGCAGCTGCGCCTTGAAGCTGGCCCAGTCGGTCACCTTCAGCGTCGTGTCATAGACGGACGGAAACCACTGCAGCTTGACCGCAAAAACGATGATCAGCACCACGCCGGTAAAGAAGGTGGGCACCGAAAACCCCACCATCGAAACGAACGTGCCCAGATTGTCGAACCAGGAATATTGCCGATAGGCGGACAGAATGCCGATCGGCAGCGCGATCATCACCCCGATCAGATAGGCCAGCCCCACCACCATCAACGTCTGCGGCAGCCGTTCGGCGATGATCTGCATCACCGGCTGGCGCGACTGGAAGGAAATCACCCGCTGCATCCCCTCGCCCAGCGAGGTGCCGAACAGGTGATCAATCAGGTGCAGCGGTTCGACCCAGAAGAACTGCTTGAGCCAGAGCACGTAGCGCACATACCACGGGCTATCGAGGCCAAGGGCCGCGCGCATCTTTTCCTTGACGTCGGGCGGCACGGTCAGCGGCACATCGCCCAAGGGGTCGCCGGGGGCGGCCTCAAGCAGAAGAAAGATCACCAGGCTGATGATCAGCAGCGTCGGCACCGCGATCAGCAATCGGCGAAGGGTAAAGGTGAACATCGGCGCCTCGGGTCAGGGTCTGGCAAGGGGTGGGGGCGCGGGCAGATGGCCCGCCCGCGCCGCCCGGTCACAGGGTCACTTGATGCGATACCAGTCCGAGGCGTTCCACAGTTCGGAATCCCAGGTGTTCAGCACCACCCCGCCCAGCGTGTTGGCATGCGCCGACAGACGCCCGCGATCAACCAGCGGCACGACGACATAGCTGTCCTTGGTCAGCATGTCGTTCAGCGTCTTGGCAATCTCGGCGCGCTTGTCCATCTCGCGGGTTCTGACCAGTTCGGCCACCAGCGCGTCATAGGCCGGGTCGCAGAAGCGGTTGACGTTTTCGCCCTGCCACTGGGTTTCCGGGCGCGGCGCCTTTTCGCAGGTATATTGCGCCAGGTAGGGTTCGGGATCGGTGCCGTCGAAGTTGTTGGCATACATCTCGACATCGGCATAGAATTTCTGGAACGTGTCGGGGCTGCCCGCGTCGCCGCCGAAGAAGACCGAAGGATCGACGGTCTTCAGTTCAACCTCGACGCCGATATCGTTCCACCACTGCTTGATGATCGACTGGAAATCCTGCCGGATCGCATTGACCGAGGTCTGATACAGCAGGGCCAGCTTGCGCCCGTCCTTGTCGCGCACACCATCGCCATCGCTGTCGGTCCAGCCCGCTTCCTCCAGCAGCGCCTTGGCGCCTTCCACATCCTGGGTCAGACAGTCGGTATTGTCAGATGCGAAGAATTCCGGCGCCGGCACCAGGTTGCAGGTGGCGCGCCCGGCATTGCCATAACCGATTTCCACCAGGATCTGCCGGTCGATCGCCATCGACAGCGCCTTGCGCACGCGGATGTCGGACAGGATCGGATGGGGATGTTTCGCGGTGGCCCGTTCCCCTTCGGGCAGTTCGGGCGAGGGATCGGTCATGTTCATCTCGATCCGCTCGACCAGCGTGCCAAAGGCATTGACGAATTTGCCGGTGCCGCCCTGTTCCATCTGCGCCTGAATCTCCGGCGCGATCTGGGTGTTCCAGGCATAGTCGAATTCGCCGGTTTCCATCACCGCGCGCGCCGCCGCCGTGGCATCGCCCCCGCCCTTGACCAGCGCGGTCGCAAAGGCCGGCTTGGCCGGGTCGCGATAGTTCGGGTTGGCCTCCAGCATGACGGTGTCATTGGTACGGAATTCGGTCACCCGGAAGGGGCCGGTGCCGATCGGCTTGAAGTTCTGATCCGTGCAGCTGGACGCCGCCGGGCCAAGGCAATTCTGGAATTGCGCCTTTTGCAGGATGGGCGAGGTGGCGCCCACGAAGGCGGTAAAGGGGTTGGGCTTGGCGTCCTTGTAGGTGATCTTGACGGTCAGATCGTCTACGGCCTCGACCTTTTCGATGCCCTCATAGCGCGCCAGCTGCGCGCAGCCGCCTTCGGGATGCATGCAATATTCGGCGGTGAACACCGCGTCATGGGCGGTAAAGGGGCTGCCGTCGGACCACAGCAGGCCGGGGATCAGCTTCCAGGTGATCGACTTCATGTCCTCGGCAATGCCGCCGTTTTCCAGGGACGGGATTTCGGTCACCAGGCGCGGGATCACCTCGCCCTTTTCGTTGAAGCCGGCCAGCGGTTCCAGCACCAGGCTGCCCACCTCGACATCCTTCGTCCCCGAGGACAGATAGGCGTTCATCGTGGATACGGCCTGGGAATAAAGGATGCGCACCTCGCCATCGCTGCCGCGTTCGGCAAGGGCCGCGGGGGCAAAGGCCAGGCTTGCGGCCGCGCCCATCAGGGCGGTTTTCAGTTTCATGTCATTCTCCTTGTTGGATCGACGCAGCGTCTGTGCCGGGGCTGCCCCCGGCGGCCGCCGTTATGCCGGCGGTCTGGTTGTAAAGATGGCAGGCCACGAAGCGGCCCGGTTCCAGTTCGCGCAGATCGGGTTCGACCGTGCGGCAGACCGGCATCACCTTGGGGCAGCGGGTGCAGAAATTGCACCCCGGCGGCGGATTGGCGGGCGAGGGCACATCGCCCGTCAGGATGATCCGGCGGCGATGCGCCTCCAGCGCGGGGTCGGGTTCGGGCACGGCGGACAAAAGCGCCTGGGTATAGGGGTGCAGCGGCGCGCCATACAGCGCCTCACGCGGGGCCAGTTCGATGATCCGGCCCAGATACATCACCGCCACCCGGTCCGCGATATGGCGCACCATCGACAGATCATGGCTGATGAACAGATAGGTCAGGCCCAGCCGGTCCTGCAATTCTTCCAGCAGGTTGACCACCTGCGCCTGGATCGACACATCCAGCGCCGCGATCGGTTCGTCGCAGACGATGAACCGCGGGTTCAGCGCCAGCGCGCGGGCAATCCCGATGCGCTGGCGCTGGCCGCCGGAAAATTCATGCGGATAGCGGTTGGCGAAATCGCGGTTCAGGCCGACCTGGTCCATCAGCTCATAGATCCGGGCCAGCTTTTCGCCCCGCGTCAGGCGGGTGTGTTCCTCCAGCGGTTCGCCGATGATCGCGGCCACGGTCATGCGCGGGTTCAGGCTGGCCTGGGGATCCTGGAACACCATCTGCATCGCCGGGCGCAACTTGCGCAGCCGGTCCGGGGACGCGGCCAGCACGTCTTCGCCATCCAGCCGCACCGATCCGGCGGTGGGTTCGTAAAGCCGCAGGATCGCCCGCCCGCAGGTCGATTTCCCGCAGCCCGATTCCCCCACAAGGCCCAGCGTTTCGCCCTGCAGGATGTCGAAGGACACGTCATCGACCGCCTTCACATCGCCCACGCGCCGGCGCAGCACGCCTGCGGTGATCGGGAAATACATCCGCAGGCCCCTGACCTCGATCAACGGCTTGCGCGCGGCTTCGGGCGCCGTGGCTTGGGGCGTCACGGCTTGGGGCAGCGCGGTATCAGCCATCTTTCGGGGCATCCTTGTCGAAATCCCAAAAGCAGGCGGCGTCATGGCCGGGGCCTGCCGGGTAAAGCGGCGGGTTTTGCACGCAGCAGCGGGCAAAGGCCTGCGGGCAGCGGTTGGCAAAGGCGCAGGCCGCGGGGGCGGCGCGCAGGATCGGGGGCTGGCCTTCAATCACGCTAAGCTTTTCGGCCCGCGCGCCCCGCACCGAAGGAACGGTCTTCAAAAGCGCGCGCGTATAGGGGTGGCGGGGCCGGGTGAACAGGTCCTGCACCGGGGCCTGTTCGACGATCTGGCCGCCATACATCACCATCACCCGGTCCGCGATGCCCGCGATCACACCCAGATCATGGGTGATCCAGATGATCGCCATGCCCAGCTTGTGGCGCAGATCGCGCACCAGTTCCAGGATCTGCGCCTGGATCGTCACATCCAGCGCCGTCGTGGGTTCATCGGCGATCAGCACCTTGGGGTCGCAGGCCAGCGCGATCGCGATCATCACCCGTTGGCGCATGCCGCCGGAAAACTGATGCGGGTAATCCTTCAGCCGCCGCGCCGCATCGGGGATGCCGACCAGATCCAGCAATTCCGCCGCCCGGACCTGCGCCTGCGCGCGCGTCAGGCCCATATGCGTCATCAGCGGCTCGCGCAGCTGATAGCCCACGGTGAACACCGGGTTGAGCGAGGTCATCGGGTCCTGAAAGATGAAACCGATGCCGGCGCCACGCACACCGCGCAGATGATCGGCGCCGCAGGTCAACAGATCGGCGCCGTCGAACAGAACCTGACCCGCGCGCACATCGGCGGGGGGGGATGGCAAAAGGCCGATCAGCGACATCATCGTGACCGACTTGCCCGACCCCGATTCCCCCACCACGCCCAGCAATTCGCCGGGGCGCAGGTCAAAGCTGACGGAATTGACGGCATGAACCTCTCCGCCGCGGGTTCTGAAGACGGTCTTCAGCCCCCGGACAGACAGGACGGGCGCGACCCCATCCGGCATAAAACTCTCCCAGTAGTTTGTTTTATATAGTCTTTTTATTGTGGCCGTCTGCATGCCGGTATCCGGGCGACCTTGATCGATCCAGTGTCAGAGATTTTTTTCAATCGCGCAAGAATGTTTGTGTTAACGCTCTCGGTGACGTGGCGATGGGCGGAATGACGAAGGTTTCGGGCGATGTGCCGGTGCCAGATGCGCGAATCCTGCGGCTTTGCCGCAGCGGTCGGGCGGGGTGGCGGATGGCGGGGGCGGGGCCCCGGGGCAAAGGCCCGGGGGAATCACCCACCGCCAGCGCGGCGCCCGCCGCGCGGGGCCTTGCGGCGGGGCGGGCTTTGTAACAGGCTGACCGCAGGGGCGCGACCGACGCCCGCCAGAACCACCCGACAGGAGAGAGTGACGATGCCCGTCAAGAACCGCTTTGCCGAACTGCTGCCCGAAATCACCGCCTGGCGCCGGGATTTCCACGAACACCCCGAACTGTTGTTCGATGTCCACCGCACCGCCGACAAGGTGGCCGGGCTTTTGCGCAGCTTTGGCTGCGATGAGGTGGTCGAGGGGATCGGGCGCACCGGCGTTGTGGGCGTGATCCGGGGCCGCAGCGACACCAGGGGCCGGGTGATCGGCCTGCGCGCCGACATGGACGCGCTGCCCATCCATGAGGCGACGGGCCTGCCGCATGCCTCGAAAACGCCCGGGAAGATGCATGCCTGCGGCCATGACGGGCATACCGCGATGCTGCTGGGTGCGGCGAAATACCTGGCCGAGACGCGCAATTTCGACGGCACCGCCGTGGTGATCTTCCAGCCCGCCGAAGAGGGCGGCGGCGGCGGGCGCGAAATGGTGGCGGATGGCCTGATGGACCGCTTCGGCGTGCAAGAGGTCTACGGCATGCACAACATGCCCGGCATCCCGGTGGGCCATTTCCACATCCGCGAAGGCGCGATGATGGCTGCGGCCGATCAGTTCGAGATCACCGTGACCGGCAAGGGCGGCCATGCGGCCAAGCCGCATGAATGTGTCGATACCACGCTGGTGGCCAGCCATATCGTGATCGCGCTGCAATCCATCGCCAGCCGCAATGTCGACCCGCTGAAACAGGTGGTCGTGTCGGTCTGCACCTTCCGCACCGAAACCCAGGCGCATAACGTCATCCCCCAGACCGTGCTGCTGCGCGGCACCGTGCGGACCATGGACCCCGAAGTGCAGGATCACGTCGAGGGCCGGGTGAAGGCGATTGCCGAGGGCACGGCCCAGACCTTTGGCGCCGTGGCGGATGTGACCTATATGCGCGGCTATCCGGTGACGATGAACAGCCCCGAAAACACCCGCTTCGCCGCCGATGTGGCGCGCGCCGTTTCGGGCCAGGTCGACGAAAACACCGCGCCGCTGATGGGGGCCGAGGATTTCAGCTTCATGCTGAACGAACGCCCCGGGGCCTATATCTTTCTGGGCAATGGCGACACGGCCAGCGTGCATCACCCGGCCTATGATTTCGACGACAACGCCATCCCGTTCGGATCGTCCTGGTATGCCGGCATGGTCGAGGCACGGATGCCCGCGGCCTGAAGGGGCCTGCCGGGCCAAGCGTCACGCGGGGCAAGGGTGCGCGCCGGGGAACCGACGCGCATTCCGTTCAGGCGTATCGTGTCAGCGCAGCACCATCACCGAACAGGGCGCATGGCGCACGACCCGCGCCGCGGTCGATCCCATCAGGTAATCCTGCAGGCCGGGCCGGTGCGAGTCGATCACGATGCAGTCATTGCCATTGGCGGACACCCAATCCAGGATCTCGGCGGCGGCATGGCCCTGGGTGATCGCGCCCACGCCATTGGCAAAGCCGGCGGCCAGCTGGTCCAGTTCGGCCTGAATGCTTTTGCGCAGGTCGCTGGAATAGCCCTCGGGCATGTAGCTGATGGCATAGCCGGGCACTTCCATCATCACGTGCAGCAGCGTCACCCGGGCATCGGGCGCGGCCAGCGCACGCGCCGCGGTCAGCGCGGCCTCGGGGCTGTGGCTGTCGTCAAGTGCGATCGGAACAAGGATATTTTTGTACATGTCGGTCCTCCTTCGGGGGCAGTCTGCCGCATGCTGGCACATCCGCCTAGTGCAAATCCTTGATCGAGGTCAGGAAAGATCAGCCGCCCGTATGGCTCATGTGGCGCGACATCTGGCCTGCGACCTGCTGGCGCGAATAGTCGAAGTCATGGCCCTTGGGCTTGCGCGCGATGGCGGCCCGGATCGCGTCGATCAGGGCCGCATCATCGGCACTGGCGCGCAGCGGTGCGCGCAGATCGGCCATGTCTTCCTGGCCCAGGCACATGAACAGCTCGCCCGTGCAGGTGACCCGCACCCGGTTGCAGCTTTCGCAGAAATTATGCGTCAGCGGCGTGATGAAGCCGATCCTCTGCCCCGTTTCCTCCAGCCGGACATAGCGGGCGGGGCCGCCGGTGCGGTCCGCCAGATCGGTCAGCGTAAAGCGTTCGGCCAGCCGCGCGCGCAGATCCTTCAGCGGCCAATACTGATCCAGCCGCATCTCCTCGCCCATCTCGCCCATCGGCATGACCTCGATGAAGGTCAGGTCATGGCCCTCGGCGCCGCACCAATCGACCAGGCGGAACAGCTCATCTTCGTTAAAGCCTTTCAGCGCGACCGCGTTGATCTTGACGCGCATCCCCGCCGCGGTGGCGGCGCGGATGCCATCCAGCACCTGCGGCAGCCTGCCCCAGCGGGTGATCTGGGCAAATTTTGCCTCATCCAGCGTATCAAGCGAGACGTTGATCCGGCGCACCCCGACCGCCGCCAGGTCGGCGGCAAAGCGGGTCAGCTGGCTGCCATTCGTGGTCAGCGTCAGTTCCGACAACGCGCCCGTATCCAGATGCCGCGCGATGCGGCGGAAAAAGGTCATGATGTCCTTGCGCACCAGCGGTTCCCCGCCGGTGATGCGCAGCTTCTTCACCCCCAGCCCGATGAAGGCGCTGCACAGGCGGTCAAGTTCCTCCAGCGTGAGAAGGTCTTTTTTCGGCAGGAACTGCATGTGTTCGGCCATGCAATAGGTGCAGCGGAAATCGCAGCGATCGGTGACCGACACCCGCAGATAGGTGATCGGACGCGCGAAGGGATCGATAAGCGGGGCGGCGGTGGTCTGTATCATGCCGACAAGTTAGGTCTGCGGGGGCCGCACAGCAAGGGTGAAACCGCCGGGGGGGACCCCGCGCGATTGCCCGTGCCGGGCAAAGCGGGTAGCCTTTTGGCAAGGCCGCGAAGCGAAGGGGCCGCGCAAGGAAAGGGATGCCAGTCATGACCAAAGCCACCGTTGCCGGCGCGCTTGGGGCGCTGATCCTGCTGTCGGGCTGCGCGCAGGGGCCGCTATCGGGGCTGCGCTCGGCCGATCCGGTGACGCCCGCCGCCGCACTGCCCGAGGCGCCGCCGCCTGCGCCGATCCCGAAACCCGCCGCCCGCACGGTTGAGGAGTTTGACGCCACCACCGCCGCGCAGCGCGCGACCGCCGCCGCCAAGCCCGCCCCGGGGGCCGAAACGCGGCTGGGCACGACGGTGGCAAGCCTGGGTAACCCCGCCGAACCGGGCTTCTGGCTGCGCACGCCGCTTGCGCGCGCCGAGGCGCCGGGCCGGATCGAACATCCCGCAACCGGCGCCTCGGCGCAGGTCACGTTGCTGCCGATGCCGGGGGCGGCGGCGGGCGCGGGCAGCCAGATTTCCCTTCCCGCGCTGCGGCTTCTGGGCCTGCCGCTGACGGCGTTGCCCGAACTGGTGGTCTACGCGCGCTAGGCGGCGGGGCCGGGCAGGGGCTGCGGATCAGGCGTCCAGATCTATCCAGACCGGAACGTGGTCGGACGGCTTGTCGCCCGCGCGCACCTCGCGGTCGATGCCCACGTCGCGCAACAGATCGGCCGCCTGGGGCGACAGCAGCAGATGGTCGATGCGGATGCCGTTGTTGCGCTGCCAGGCACCGGCCTGATAATCCCAGAAACTGTAATGCCCCGGCCCTTGCACCCGCGCGCGGAAGGCATCGGTGAAGCCAAGGTTCAGGATGCGCCGGAAGGCGGCCCGGCTTTGCGGCAGCGCCAGCGCATCTTCGCGCCAGGCCTCGGGTTTTGCGGCATCCTCATCCTGGGGAATGATGTTGTAATCGCCCGCCAGCACCACCGGATCTTCGCTGGCCAAAAGGGCCGTGGCATGGGCGTGCATCCGGTCCATCCAGGCTAGTTTATAGTCATATTTCGGCCCCGGCGCGGGGTTGCCATTGGGCAGATACAGCCCCGCCACGCGGATCGCGCGGCTTCCGATCACCGTGGCCTCGATCCAGCGGGCTTGCTCGTCAGTGTCATCACCGGGCAGGCCACGGGTCACATCCTCCAGCGGCAGGCGCGACAGGATCGCCACGCCGTTGAAACTTTTCTGACCGTGGGTTTCCACGCGATAGCCCATGTCTTCAAAAATCTCGCGCGGGAAAGCCGCGTCCACCGACTTGATCTCCTGCAGCAGGGCGACATCGGGGCGGGCCTCGGCCAGCCAGGCGGGCAGGGCCTCAAGGCGTGCCTTGATCCCGTTGATGTTGAAGGTGGCGATTTTCATGCGGCTCTCCCTGCGGCGTGGGGCCTTTCTAGGCCGCAGCGTAGGCCTTGCCAAGCGTGCCCGCCCGCAACCACAGCGCATCAATCGCCGCCAGCGCCCGGGCGTCGAAGCGATCGGCCTGTTCCCAATAACGCCCCGAGGGCACGACATAGCCCAGCCCCGCCTCGGCCTGCAGGGCCTGCGCGGCGGCCTGCGCATCATGGGGGGCGGGCGCATCGGGCAGGGTGGCGGGGGTCGCGCGCGGCAGCAGCAGGCGGCTGGGCGCGGGCGACAGGTTCACCACCGCCGCGCCCTGCCGCGCCCCCAGCACCCGAAGCCGCGCCGATTTCGCCTCAAGGCTTTGCAGCGTGACATCGCGGCGCAGCGGGTCCGGCGTGCCGGTGCCATAGAAATGCGTGGCCCCGGTTACCGGATAGGTCATGTTGCAGCCGAAAAACGCGATGCGGCGCGGGCGATATTCGTGCAGCGCCCAATAGGCGGCGGTAAAGGCCATTGTTGCCCCGGCATAGACAAAGCCGCCAAAGGCATTCTGCGCGGGCACGAATCCCGCCTCGGTCACGATGCGACCGCCGGGGGCAGGGGGCATCCGGTCGGCGGGAAAATCCCAAGGGTGGATCAGCACATCCCAATCGGGGCGCACGCGCCAGGCATTGTTGATCGCCACGATCACGTCAAAGGCCGCGCGGTTCCATGCGCGCGCGGCCACCACCTCGGGCCCCGAGCCCAGGATCAGGATGCTTGTCATGATTGTCCCCCGTTTTTTGCGAAACTAGCCCGCATGGGCCGGGGGACCAGCCCGTCACATCGAAAAAGAAATCCCGCAGCCGCAGGAAGACGTGGCATTGGGGTTCTGCACCACAAAGCGCGCGCCGATCAGCTCATCGGTGAAATCGATCACCGCGTTTTCCAGAAACGGCAGCGACACCGGGTCGATCAGCACCCGTTCCCCGCCGCCTTCCAGCACCAGATCGTCTTCGGCCGGGGTGTCCTCCAGCTTCAGGTCATATTGGAACCCCGAACACCCGCCGCCTTCCACCGCGACGCGCAGCGCCCGCGGGTTGGCCGCGCCGGCATTGATCTCGGCCAGCCGGGCAAAGGCACGGGGCGTCACTTTCGGGGGAATGTTCAGCATCTTCGCACCTGTTCTTTACTTCTTGCTGCGATATAGGATGGCGCAAAAGACGCGACAAGACGAGGGGCCGGATCGTGCTGCAACCTTATGCCTGCCATCCCGAAGCCAGCCGGGGGCGGCTGCATGCCGAAAACATGTCCACCTTCCGTTCGCCGTTTCAGCGTGACCGGGACCGGATCATCCATTCCAGCGCCTTTAGGCGGCTGAAACACAAGACGCAGGTCTTTGTCGAACACGAAGGCGATTACTACCGCACCCGCCTGACCCACACGATCGAGGTGGCGCAGGTCGCGCGCACCATCGCCGGGGCCATGGGGCTGAACACCGACCTGGCCGAGGCGGTGGCGCTGGCCCATGACCTTGGCCACCCGCCCTTCGGCCACACCGGCGAGGATGCGCTGGCCGCGCTGATGGCGCCCTTTGGCGGGTTCGACCACAACGCCCAGGCGATCCGCATCGTCACCCGGCTGGAAAAGCATTACGCGGGCTTTGACGGGCTGAACCTGACCTGGGAAACGCTGGAAGGCATTGCCAAGCACAACGGGCCGGTCATCGGCGCGGGCGGCGGGTCGCATACCGTGCCCGATCGCGCCAGCCTGCCCTATGCGCTGGCCGAATTCGATGCGGAGTGGGATCTGGAACTGACCACCAACGCCAGCGCCGAGGCGCAGGTGGCCGCGGTGGCCGATGATGTCGCCTATAACCACCACGACCTGCATGATGGGCTGCGCGCCGGCCTGTTCACCGAGGCCGATCTGATGGAACTGCCCACCATCGGCCCCTGTTTTGCCGAGGTGGACCGCCTGCACCCCGGGCTTGACCCGATGCGCCGGAGGCATGAGGCGCTGCGCCGCGTCTTTGGCGTGATGGTTGAGGATGTGATCGCCGTGGCGCAGAACCGGCTGGAAAGCCTGCAGCCGCAAAGCGTGGATGACATCCGCGCGATGGATGGCCCGATCATCCGCTTTTCCAAGCCGCTGTATCAGAACCTCAAGGCGATCAAGGGGTTCCTGTTCACGCGCATGTATCGCGCGCCCTCGGTCGTGGTCGAACGGCGCCGGGTGACGGCGATGGTCAACGCGCTGTTCCCGCTGTTTCTGGACGAACCCGACCTGCTGCCCGAGGATTGGCAGCCCGAGGTTGTGCGCGCCCAAGCGATCGGCCGGACCGAACTGGCCCGGGTCGTGCTGGACTATGTCGCGGGCATGACCGACCGCTTCGCGATCCAGGAATACCACCGCCTGATCGGCCCCGAGGCCTGAGCGCCAGCGCGACGGATCGGTTCACGGCGGATGGCCCCGGGCCTGACAAGCACCGGGCGCCGCCGATCCGCAAAGGCCCCCGGCTGGCGGCGATCGATACGGACTGGGCCCCGACTGGCCGGCCCCGGCTGGCGGTGATCCCGGCTGGCTTCGCCCCGGCTGGCAGCGCCTTGGCTGGCTTTGATCCCGGCTGTCGACGGTGCCGCCGCTTTTCCGCATGCCGAAGCCTGTCTTGCAACGGGGCTTGCCGTCCCACACCGGGCCGCGCATCGCAGCACAACCGTTCGACGCCGCGACCGCATGCCGCTAACGCGCGTCATGCCCCGCGGCCCGTTCCGCGCGGTCTATCGTCACCCGTTGAACCGACGCGTTTTGCCCTGCACACCGGGGTCAGTCACGGCGCCGGGCCGCGGTCATCCCGCCGCCCGGCCGCAGGCATCAGCCGCCGATGCGGGCAAAGTTGGTGCGGTTGTCCGGCCCAAGGCCCAGCCAGCCAGCCGTGGTGGCTGCCAGATGGCCAAGCACCTCATCACGCTGGGTGATGCCGCGTGCTTCCAGCTGGGCGGCGGCGGTGCCGGTCAGCCCCGGGAAATCGGCCGCAATCGCTTGCGCCGGCACGATCACCGCACCGCTGCGCGCATCGACCACCTCGATCGTGTAGCGGATGTCATAGACACCCGTGCCGCGCGGCGCGGCGCGGCGCGATTTTTCATTCAGCGCATGGAAGGTCTGCAACGTCACGCGGAATCGCACGCGCTGCTTGCCGTTCAGCCCGGATGCGCCGCGCGTGATCCCGTCACGCAACAGCCGCGACACCTGCGCGCGCCGGTCGCCAAAGGGTTCGCCCTGCCAGACGATGTCGGCCTTGGGCACATAGACCGTGTTGTCTTCGGAAATCGACAGTGTTTCGGGAACGGTCACATCCACCCCGTCCAGCCGCCAGTCCCTGGCCGAAGTCCCGACCGGTTCATAGCTGGTCATCCAGGCGCTGCCGCAACCCGCCAGCACCGCAAGCGCGCCAAGTCCCAGACCAAATACCGCACGCCGACCAAAATTGCCACTCATACAAACCTCGCAAACCACAGGAACTGGCGGTCCTTTAGCGAAGAAGCTTGCACGAATCCACTGCTTTTCGGTTAACTTTGGGGCAACCCGCCCCGCCGCCCCCCGGTTATTGCATCATTTCCTTGGTCGCGCTCAGCGTGATGCCGGGATAGTCGCGGATCACGCGGTCGATGTCCCACTGCAACCGCGTCAGGAACACGATGTCGCCGTCATGGTCGGTCGAGATATGCTGCTTGTTGGTCTCCACCATCTGCTCGACCGCCGCGCGATCGCCCTGCACCCAGCGCGCCGAGGTGAATTGCGACGGCTCGAACCGCACCGGAATGCCATATTCGATGCCGATCCGGCTGGCCAGAACCTCGAATTGCAGCGCGCCCACCACGCCCACGACAAAGCCCGATCCGATCATCGGCTTGAAGACCTTGGCGGCACCTTCCTCGGCGAATTGCATCAGCGCCTTTTCCAGATGCTTGCCCTTCATCGGATCGGTGGACCGGACCGATTGCAGCAGTTCGGGCGCAAAGCTGGGGATGCCGGTAAAGCGCAGCGCCTCACCCTCGGTCAGCGCGTCGCCAATGCGCAATTGCCCGTGGTTCGGGATGCCAATGATGTCGCCCGCCCAGGCCTCTTCGGCCAGTTCGCGGTCGGCGGCCAGGAACAGCACCGGGTTCGTCACCGCCATCGGCTTCTTGCTGCGCACATGCAACAGCTTCATCCCGCGCGTGAAATGCCCCGACACCATGCGCACAAAGGCCACCCGGTCGCGGTGCTTGGGGTCCATGTTGGCCTGCACCTTGAAGACAAATCCGGTGACGGCCTTTTCCTCAGGCGCCACGTCGCGCTCGGCCGCCTTTTGGATCTGCGGCTGTGGCCCGAATTCGCCGATGCCGTCCATCAATTCTTTGACGCCAAAGGAATTGATCGCAGATCCGAACCAGATCGGCGTCATATGCCCTTCAAGAAAGGACTGCCGGTCAAAGGCGGGCAGCAATTCGCGCGCCATCTCCAACTCCTCGCGCAGCTTTGCCAGCTGCCCGGCGGGCACATGTTCGGCAAGCTTCGGATCGTCCAGACCGTCGATCTTGATCGACTCTGCCACCCGGTTGCGGTCGGCCCGGTCGATCAGCTCCAGCCGGTCGTGCAGGATGTCATAGCAGCCCAGGAAATCGCGCCCCATCCCGATCGGCCAGCTGGCCGGGGCCACGTCGATCGCCAGGTTTTCCTGGATCTCGTCGATGATCTCAAAGGTGTCGCGCGCCTCGCGGTCCATCTTGTTGCAAAAGGTCAGGATCGGCAGGTCGCGCAGCCGGCACACCTCGAACAGCTTGCGGGTCTGGCTTTCCACCCCCTTGGCGCCGTCGATCACCATGATCGCCGCATCCACCGCGGTCAGAGTGCGATAGGTATCCTCGGAAAAATCCGAGTGGCCGGGCGTGTCCACCAGGTTGAAGCGGAATTCGCGGAAGTCGAACGACATCGCCGAGGCGGAAACCGAAATCCCGCGGTCCTGTTCCATCTTCATGAAGTCCGACCGCGTGCGCCGCGCCTCGCCCTTGGCGCGCACCTGACCCGCCATCTGGATCGCGCCACCGAACAGCAGGAACTTTTCGGTCAGCGTGGTTTTCCCCGCATCCGGATGCGCGATGATCGCAAAGGTCCGGCGGCGGGCGATTTCGGCGGGAAGATCGGGTCTGTTGCTCATGCGCGCCCTTTAGCGCGCCCCCGCCGCCCGCGCAATCGCCCAGATCGCCAAAGCCGCGCCTGCCTGCTTCGGCTTTGCGAAAATATCCTCGGGGGGAGGGGTGTGGCCGGTCCCCGGCACGGGGGCGGGCCGCGGCCCCGGGGGGCAGACAGCCCCCCGTCCGGCGGGCGCCGCCCGCGCGCGCCTCAGTCCCCGGCGCGGCGGCGAAACAGCCGGTCCAGCCCCACGCGGGCCAGCGTCTCGCGCCCGGCCTCGGTGCTGAAATGCGGCTTGTGGTTCAGCCCCGGCAGGCGCGCGCGGATTTCGGCCGTCAGCTCGCCCGGCAACAGGCCCAGCGTCGCCTCGGTCACCATCAGGCTTTCGCAGGGGATGCCTTCGGCATAGATGATCTCATGGTGGTCAAAGACCAGCGCATGATAATCGACATAGCCGCCTTCGCGCCGCCAGACCTTGTCGCCATCGACCAGATGCTTGGCCTGAACCAGAACCTCGGCGGTGCGGCCGATGCGCTGTTCGCCGCGCCGATACAGAAAGATGCGGTGATGTGGGCTGACGATCAGATCGCCCTCATTGCCCAGCGTGCCGGCCGAAATCACCACCGGCGCGAAAGACCCCAGCGCCCGCAGCGTCGCCCGCGCCACAAGCCGCAGCGGCTGCGCGCCGTGATCGCGCGTCAGGATCGCATCGCCCGGCCGCAGGCTTTCGATCGGGCGCTGCGCGCCGCCCGCCAACGTGATCATCGTGCCGGTGGTAAAGGCCACACAGACCAGATCGGCCAGCCGCACATCGCGCGGCGCGCTGTCGGTTTCGATCAGCGTGTAATCCATCCGCGGCGCGATCGGCGACAGCGGCAGGATGCACAGCCGCCCGCTGCCGGTATTGCGCAACAGCAGGACGTCCACCCCGTCGCCATCGGGGGCCATCATCACATGACGCGCGACCAGCTCGATCCGGTCGCCCGCGCGGCCCAGTTCCGACCCCGGCGCCACCACCTGCACCCCCACCGGCGCGCCATCGGCGGCCAGCATCATCCGGCGCGGGCGCGCCTCGCGGTCCAGCTGATAGACATCGCCCGGCTCGCACTCGGCGGCCGCGCCGATCGGATCGCCGTGATTGGCCCCCGAGGTCACGCGGAAATCCACCGCCTCGAAGACATGCACCCGACGCGCGGGCGCGGGGGCCACGGGCGACGGGCTGTCTGGCGGGGCGGGCGACATCGGCGGCGGCCTTTCGCGGGGATCTTCGGGATCAGTCGTCCGCCCGGTAAATCCGATAACGGCCCCGGGCGTCAAGCGCCGCGCGCGCCCTGTGCTTGCTGCGCGCGGCCCGCATGACCTTTTGTCCGCCGCGCGTCGGTGCTAGGCAGGCGCAGGACATTCGCAGGGGAGCATCAGGATGGATCTTGGCATCAAGGGCAAGCGCGCGCTGGTCTGCGCGGGGTCAAAGGGGCTGGGGCGCGGCTGCGCCGAGGCGCTGGCGGCGGCCGGGGTGGAACTGGTTCTGAACGCCCGCGGCGCGCCCGCGCTGGAGGCAACGGCCGAGGCGATCCGCCAGGCCCATGGCGTGCCCGTCACCGTGATCGCGGCCGACATCACCACCGAATCGGGCCGCGCCGAGGTGCTCTCTGCTGCGGGGGCGGTCGACATCCTTGTCACCAATGCCGGCGGGCCGCCGCCCGGCCTGTGGTCGGATTGGTCGCGCGATGACTTCATCGCGGCGCTGGATGCCAACATGCTGACCCCGATCGCGCTGATGCAGGCCTGCCTGCCGGGCATGATCGCGCAGGGCTGGGGCCGGGTGGTCAACATCACCTCGCAATCGGTGCGCGCGCCGATCCCGCAGCTGGGGCTGTCGAATTCGGCCCGGGCGGGGCTGACGGGCTTTGTCGCGGGCACCGCGCGCCAGGTTGCCCAGCATGGCGTGACGATCAACAACCTGCTGCCCGGCATCCACGCCACCGACCGTGCGATCGCGCTGGATGGCGGGGTGGCCAAGGCCCAGGGCATCACGCTTGACGAGGCCGCCGCGCGCCGCGCCGCGACGATCCCCGCGCGCCGCTATGGCACCGCGGCGGAATTCGGCGCCACCTGCGCCTTCCTGTGTTCGGCCCATGCGGGCTTCATCGTCGGGCAAAACATCCTGGCCGATGGCGGGGCCACCAACCTGACGATGTAGCGCCCGCGCCGGCACCGGCCCGGCCGGGCTTGTCCCGAAGGGGGGCGGCGCTTGCACAGCCCCCCCGGGCCTGCTATCCCGACCGTAACCTGACCGTTCCAATCGGAATTTCGATGACCCAGCCTCCCCGTCCCGCCGCAGGCCCCCGCCCCACGCCCGAGGCACCGCGCCTTGAGGTGCAGGGGCTGGTGCGCCGCTTCGGCGGGCAGACGGTGGTCGATGATGTCTCCTTCTCGATCCCGGCGGGGCAGGTGACCTGCCTCTTGGGCCCCTCTGGCTGCGGCAAATCGACCACGCTGCGCCTGATCGCGGGCGTCGACATGCAGGATGAGGGGCGTATCTTCGTCGATGGCAATCTGGTCTGCGACACCGTCTTCCGCGTCCCGCCGGAACGGCGCGCGATCGGGCTGATGTTTCAGGATTTCGCGCTGTTTCCGCATCTGTCGGTGGCCGATAACGTGGCCTTCGGGCTGACCGGACCCCGGGCCGAAAAGCGCGCCCGGGTCGAGGAGTTGCTGGCCCGGGTGCATCTGTCGCGCCATATCGACAGCTTTCCCCATGCGCTGTCAGGGGGCGAACAGCAGCGCGTGGCGCTGGCGCGCGCGCTGGCGCCGCGGCCGCGCATCCTGCTGATGGACGAACCCTTCTCGGGGCTGGATGAACGGCTGCGCGACGGCATCCGCGATGAAACGCTGGCGCTGCTGAAAGAGGAAGGCACCGCGGTCCTGCTGGTCACGCATGAACCGCATGAGGCGATGCGCATGGCCGACCAGATCCTGCTGATGCGCGGCGGGCGCATCGTGCAGCGCGGCGCCCCCTACAACCTCTACAACGCCCCCATCGATCGCGCCGCGGCGGCCTTCTTTTCCGACATCAACGTGATCCCGGCCACGGTCAAGGGCGCGCTGACCCAGACCCCGTTTGGCGAATTCCTGACCCCGGGCCACCCCGATGGCACACCGGTCGACATCGTGATCCGCCCGCAGCACCTGAAAATCGATTTCGACCGCGCCGGGCGCGGCCCGAACCCCACGCCACAGGATGGAACGCCCGCCCGCGGGGTGGTGCAACGCGCGCGCTTCATGGGGCGCGAAAGCCTTGTGGAATTCGTGATGGATTTCGACGGATCGGTGCTGAAGGCGACCGTGCCGAACGTCTTTTTGCCAAAGCCGGGCACGCCGATGTGGCTGATGATCCGCCGCGACCGCTGTTTCGTGTTCCCGCGCACCTAGGGGGCGCTGCCCCCTCTTGGCGCTCTGCGCCAATTCACCCCCGGGATATTTGGACAAAGCCGAAGGGCAGATCGTGCCCGGCGAAGCGGACTGCTGCTTTCGGCTTTGCGAAAATATCCCGGGGGACGCGCGGCCCGCGCGCGGGGGCAGAGCCCCCGTTCCGCGCTATCCGGTCCCGACCCGACCGTCATGGCCGCCCCGGCGCCGCTGCAGGCGGGGGGCGCGGTCGGGCAATTCGTCCATGATCTTGCGCCGGGTTTGCGGCGTCATCGCGCCCCAGCCGCCGATTTCCTCGATCGTGCGATAGCAGCCCACGCAGATCCGCTCGATGGGATGGACCGCGCACAGCTTGACGCAGGGGCTTTCGATCTCGGGGCGTGTCCGGGGGCTGTCGGGCGTGTCGGTCATCGCGGTCCCATATAGGCAAGGCGGTCCAGGGCGCCCTGCAGGATAAACCCGGCGGCGACATGGTCGATCACCTCGGCGCGACGTTTTCGGGACATATCCGCCTCGAGCATCGCGCGTTCGGCGGCAACGGTCGACAGCCGTTCATCCCAGAAGCCGATCGGCAGCGGGGTGAGCTTTTCCAGATTGCGCGCGAAGGCGCGGGTCGACTGGCAACGGGGGCCTTCGCTGCCGTCCATGTTCATCGGCAGGCCCAGGATCAGGCCCTGGATATCGCGCTCGGCCACGATCTTCAAAAGCGCCTGGGCATCGAGCGTGAATTTCTCGCGCCGGATCGTGGTCAGCGGCGAGGCGACGGCGCGCAGCCCATCCGACACCGCCACGCCGATCGTCTTGGTGCCCAGATCCAGCCCCGCCACGGCCCCGGTGCGGGGCAGGGCGGCGGCGAAATCCTCGATCGAGGCGCAGATCACTCGTCCACCCCCGCGGCCCGGGCGGCGGCGCGGATCTGTTCCAACGCGGCCGGATCGGCGGCCAATGCGGCGCTGGCCGCATCCACGGCGGCGCGCGCACGTGCGGTTTCGCCCAAAATCCCCAGGGACGAGATCAGCCGCGCCCATTCCCCCGCGCTGCCCCCTTCGGCCAGCAGGCGGTCTTCCAGCCCCGCAACCATGCCCTGGATCATCTCTTGCCGTTCGGCCTCGGTCATCGCGCCGGCGGCTTCCATCTCGGCCGCGCCGGGGCCGGGCAGGGCGGGTTGCGCGGGGCCGGGCGGGGTGCCGGCATTGGCGGCGCGGATCAGCGCCAGATCCTCGGGGCGCTGGGCGAACAGGGTTTCGGCCTCGCCCAGAACGGCATCGGCGCGGGCATCCTCGCCCAGCAGGCGCAGCGCCGCCAGAAGCTGCGCCCAGTCCTGCGCCGTGCCGCCCTGTTGCGCCAGCCGCGCGTTCAGCGCCTCAAGGCCGGGGCGCAGCGCGGCTTCGCGCGCATCGGGCGGCAATTGCAGCGCGCCCGCCAGATCAAGCGCCGCGCCGGCGCGCGGGGCGGGCGGGGTATAGTCGGCCTCACCCGCAAGCCAGGCCAGCGCGGGGATATTGGCCATGATCTGCGGCACCCAGGGCGCATCCGCCGTGCTTTCGCGCAGCAGCCCATCCCAGATCCGGAAGGCGCGGTCGCCACGCCCGTTCTGCGCCATCATCAGCCCGACGTAATAGCGCGCAAGGCCGTTGCCCGGGTCAAGCGCCAGCGCGCGGCCCAGCGCGCCCTCGGCCTCGGCGGTGACGACGCCACCGGCGGCCACCACCATCAGCTCGGCCAGCTGGGCATGATCCTCGGCGCTGGCCGCATCGGCCTTAAGGGCGACCAGCCGCCGCTGCGCCTCCCATGCGGCGCGATAATTGCCCATGTTCGCCTCATTGCGGGCCAGAAGCGCCAGACCTTCCAGGTCATTGGGGCGCTGGGCGACAACCGCGCGCAGCCGTTCCATCAGGGTGGCGAATTGCGGATCGGGTTCGGGCAGCGGGCCGCGCGCGGCGGCGGCGGTTTCCTCGGCCGCATCCTGCGTGGGGCGGTTGTCGTAAAGATCTTGCGCCATGTCGATGCGCAGCGCCAGCGGCAGGTCCGGGTATCCCGGCGCGCCCAGCCGCTGATAAAGCCAGAACGACCCGCCCAGCACCACCGCCGCCGCCAGCGCCGCCGTCAGCGTCAGCCCCCGGGGCGCGCGCGCCGCCGCGTGGCCCGTCTGAACGGCGCGGTCTGCCTCCAGCACCCGGCGCGAGATTTCCAGCCGCAGCCGCTCGGCCTCATCCGGGGCCAGCACGCCCCGCGCCAGATCGCGTTCCACATCGCGCAACTGGTCGCGATAGACCCGCAGGTCATAGGCGGCCGAGGGTTCGGCCCCGCTGCGCCCCCGCCAGAGCGCAAGCCCCAGCAACAGCGCGATCAATGCGGCAAGCGCGGCGGTGATGATCCAGAACAGCATGGCGTCTCCTTGTGTTGATCCCATTTAGGCCGCTTGCGCCGCGGGAAAAAGCCCAATGCCGCAGGATGGAGCGCCATGTCGCAGGGCAGGGCCGCATTTTTTCGCGAAATCGGGGGGGCAAATGCTGCCTTGGGGCTGGAAATTTACCCCCGCCCGGGTTCATCAATGACGCAAGTGTTACGCGCGCGCGGGGATTCGCGCGGCGGGCAAGACCACCCGCCCGGGCCTGCCCGGGCGCAGAAGGAGCGCCGCATGGCCCAGAGACGCTATTCCCTGTTCGCCGTCGCGCGCGAGGCGATGCGTTTCCATTCCGGATGGGAACGCGCCTGGACCTCGCCCGAGCCGAAGAAACGCTATGACGTGATCGTGGTGGGGGCGGGCGGTCACGGGCTTGCCACGGCCTATTACCTGGGCAAGAACCACGGCATCCGCAACATCGCGGTGATCGAAAAGGGCTGGCTGGGCGGCGGCAATACCGGGCGCAACACCACGATCATCCGCTCGAACTATCTGCAGGATCCTTCTGCGGCGCTCTATGAAAAGGCCCGCGCGCTTTACGAAGACCTCAGCCAGGACCTGAACTACAACGTCATGTTCAGCCCCCGCGGCCTTCTGATGCTGGCGCAGACCGAACATGAGGTGCGCGGCTACAAGCGCACAGTCCACGCCAATACCCTGCAGGGCGTGGAAACCGAATGGATCGACGCCAAACGCGTCAAGGACCTGGTGCCGATCATCAACATTGACGGGCCGCGCTATCCGGTGCTGGGCGCGCTTTACCAGGCCCGCGGCGGCACCGCGCGCCACGATGCGGTCGCCTGGGGCTATGCGCGGGCCTGTTCGGCGATGGGCATGGACATCATCCAGCAATGCGAGGTGACCGGCATCCGCACCGCCAACGGTCGCGTGCAGGGCATCGACACGACCAAGGGCGCGATCGACTGCGGCAAGCTGGCGATCGTCGTCGCAGGCCATTCCTCGGTTCTGGCGGAAATGGCGGGCTTCCGGCTTCCCATTGAATCGATGGCGCTGCAGGCGCTGGTGTCGGAACCGATCAAGCCCTGCATGGATGTGGTCGTCATGGCCAACACCGTGCATGGCTACATGTCGCAATCCGACAAGGGCGAGATGGTGATCGGCGGCGGCACCGACGGGTTCAACAACTACACCCAGCGCGGCTCCTGGCAGCATATCGAGGAAACCGTCCGCGCCCTGATCGAAACCTTCCCGATGATCTCGCGGCTCAAGATGCTGCGGCAATGGGGCGGCATCGTCGACATGACGGGCGACCGCTCGCCGATCCTGTCGACCACGCCGGTGGAAAACATCTTCGTCAACTGCGGCTGGGGCACCGGCGGGTTCAAGGCCATCCCCGGCTCGGGTTGGGCGATGGCCGATCTGGTCGCGCGCGGCCAACCCGGCCCGCTTGCGGCCGATTTCGGCCTCAATCGTTTCCGCGAAGGCCGCTTCATCGACGAATCCGTCGCCGCCGGCGTCGCCCACTAAGGAAGAACACCGATGCCGCTTCTTCTTGGCCAAAATACTCCGGGGGTCCGGGGGCAGCGCCCCCGGCCTCGCCACCCGAAAGGCGGATTGCCATGCTGACCCTGACCTGCCCCTATTGCGGCGTGAAGGCCGAGGAAACCGAACTGGCCCCCGGCGGCGAGGCGCATCTGAAGCGCTCTGGCCCCGGATCGTCGGATGAGGAGTTCGAATCCTACCTCTTTGCCCGGAAAAACCCCAAGGGGGTGCATTTCGAACGCTGGCGCCACTCCTATGGCTGCGGCAAATGGTTCCTGGCCGCGCGCTGCACCGCCACGCTGGAAGTCTTTGGCACCTATCCCGCCCAGACCCCGGCGCCCACGCCCGACATCCTCGCCGCGATCAAGGCCAAGCGCCCCGAATGGGAGGGCTATGAATGAGCACCCGTCTATCCCGTGGCGGCCGTCTGATCGACCGCTCGAAACCGATGAACTTCACCTTCAATGGCAAGCGGCTGCGCGGCTTTGCCGGCGACACGCTGGCCTCGGCGCTGCTGGGCGCCGATCAGATGCTGGTGGGCCGGTCGTTCAAATACCACCGCCCGCGCGGCATCGTCGCCAGCGGGGTCGAGGAACCGAACGCCCTGCTTGGCCTGGGCCGCGGCGCGCGCTTCGAACCCGACCAGCGCGCCACCACGACCGAATTGTTCGAGGGCGCCGATACCGCCAGCCAGAACCACTGGCCCAGCCTCGATTTCGACGTGGGCGTGGTGAACAACTGGGCCTATCGCTTCCTGCCGGCAGGCTTTTACTACAAGACCTTCATGTTCCCCCGCGTCGCCTGGAAACACCTGTTCGAGCCGGTGATCCGCCGCTCGGCCGGGCTTGGCAGGGCACCTGTCGATCGCGACGGGGACCGCTATGAACAGGCCTATGCCTTTTGCGACGTGCTGGTCGCGGGTGGGGGCGTGGCGGGCCTGGCCGCCGCGCTACAGGCCGCGCGCGCGGGCAAGCGGGTGATGGTGCTGGAACAGACCCCGCATTGGGGGGGGCGCGCCCCGGTTGATGGTGGGACCATCGACGGCAAGCCCGTCGCCGATTGGATCAAGAGCGCCGTTCAAGACCTTGAAAGAATGTCGAATGTCACGCTTCGCAATCGCTGCATGGTGGCGGGTGTGCATGATCATGGCCATGTCATCGGCTATGAACGGGTGGCCGATCATACCCCCGGTGACGGTCGCCCGCGCCACCGCCTGTGGCGCATCCGGGCGGGGGAAATCATCTCGGCCACCGGCGCGATCGAACGACCCCTGGCCTTTGCCGGAAACGATGTGCCGGGCGTGATGCTCGCCTCGGCGGTGCGCGATTACGTCGTCAACTTTGCCGTCAGCCCCGGCGACCGCACCGTGATCGTCACCAACAACGACGACGCCTATCGCACGGCCTTTGCGTTGATCGACGCGGGGCTGATCGTGGCTGCCATCGTCGATGCGCGCCCCAGCGCCACCGGCGATCTGGTGCAAAAGGCCCGCGCCCGCGGCATCCGCGTGCTGGAAGGCCGCGGCATTGCCAAGGTCAAGGGCACCAAACGCGTGACCGGCGTGCAGATCTGCGCGCAGGCGGGCGAGGGTGCTGCGCTGGAAGACATCGCCTGCGATTGCGTCGCCATGTCGGGCGGCTGGTCGCCGGTCGTGCATCTGTGGTCGCATTGCGGCGGCAAGCTGATCTGGGATGAGGCGCGGGCCTGTTTCCGCCCCGACGCCACCCGCCCGCCAACCGGCGATCAGGGCCAGCCGATGGTCCGCGCCGTGGGCGCCGCCAATGGCGCGCTGACCCTGCCCGAGGTGCTGGCCGATGCCGGTGGTCCTGCGGCCGATGCGCCCGCCGAAGGCCCGATCGCCGCCGTCTGGGTCATGCCGCAGGGCGCGCCCGATGCGCTGCGCTTCAAGGCCTTCCTGGACTATCAGAACGATGTGAAGGTGTCCGACGTGCAGCTGGCCGCGCGCGAGGGTTATACCTCGGTCGAACATACCAAGCGCTATACCACGCTGGGCATGGCGACCGATCAGGGGAAGCTAAGTAATATCAACGGCCTGGCGGTGCTTTCTGATGCGCTGGGTCAACCGATCCCGGCCACTGGCACCACCACCTTCCGCCCGCCTTACGAACCGATCAGCTTCGGCGCCATCGCCGGCGAGGCGCGGGGCGAAATCTTTCAGCCGCTGCGCCGCACCCCGATGCACGACTGGCACGCCAGCCAGGGCGCGCATTGGGAACCCGTGGGCCTGTGGCGTCGCCCCTATTGCTACCTGCGCACGGGCGAGGGCCTGCAGGACGCGGTCCGGCGTGAAATCCGCAATACCCGCAACGCGGTCGGACTGCTGGATGCCTCGACGCTGGGCAAGATCCTGGTCAAGGGGCCGGATGCGGGGCGCTTCCTCGACATGATGTATACCAACATGATGTCCACCCTGCCGGTCGGCAAATGCCGCTATGGGTTGATGTGCAACGAAAACGGCTTTCTGATGGATGACGGGGTCGTGGTGCGCCTGTCCGAGGATAGCTGGCTCTGCCACACCACCTCGGGCGGGGCGGACCGCATCCATGCGCATATGGAGGACTGGCTGCAGTGCGAATGGTGGGACTGGAAGGTCTACACCGCCAACCTGACCGAACAATTCGCGCAGGTCGCCGTGGTCGGCCCGAACGCCCGCAAGCTGTTGGAAAAGCTGGGCGGGATGGATGTGTCCAAAGAGGCGCTGCCCTTCATGACCTGGGCCGAAGGCACGCTGGGGGGCGTGCGGGCACGGGTGTTCCGCATCAGCTTCTCGGGCGAATTGTCCTATGAAATCGCGGTGCCGGCGTCCGAAGGCATGGCCTTCTGGACCCGGTTCTTGGAGGCCGGGGCCGATCTGGGCGTGATGCCCTACGGGACCGAGGCGCTGCACGTGATGCGCGCCGAAAAGGGCTTTATCATGATCGGCGACGAAACCGACGGCACGGTGATCCCGCAGGATCTGGGGCTTGGCTGGGCGATTTCCAAGAAGAAGGCCGATTATATCGGCAAGCGCGCGCAGGAACGCAGCCACATGGCCAGCCCCGACCGCTGGCAGCTGGTGGGCCTGGAAACGCTGGACGGGTCGGTCCTGCCCGATGGCGTTCATGCCGCGGCGCCGGGGCATAATGCCAACGGCCAGCGCAATGTGCAGGGGCGCGTGACGTCCACCTATTTCTCGCCCACGCTGAACAAGGGCATCGCGATGGGCCTGGTCCATCGCGGCCCGGCCCGCATGGGCGAGGTGCTGGATTTCCCGGTGGGGGCGGACAAGGTGGTGCAGGCGCGGATCGTCGATCCGGTCTTCTACGACAAGGAAGGGGAGAAGGGGAATGTCTGACGCCGTCAGCGCCCTTGCGGGCCGCAGCTTTCAGGGGTTCGCCCGCGTGGCCGAGGCAGGGTTACAGGGGATGATCACCATCCGCTGCGACCTTGCCTCAAAAGCGCTTGCCAAGGGGTTGAAAGGTTTGGGCCTTTCGGTGCCCGCGCAGCGCCGCATCGTGACCGCGGACGCGGCCGCCGCGCTGTGGATGTCGCCTGATGAGCTGCTGGTACTGGTGCCCTATGCCGATGCCGTGGCCACCGTCGCAGCCCTGGAAAAGGCGCTGGCCAAGGATCACGCGCTGGTCGCCGATGTCTCGGATGCCCGCGCGCTGTTCCGGATTTCCGGCGCCAAGGCGGATCAGGCCCTGATGAAGCTTTGCCCCGTCGATTTTCCCAGCCTTGCGCCGGGCGAGGTGCGCCGCACCCGCGCGGCCCAGGTGGCCGCCGCCCTGTGGCAGTCGGGCGAAAACGAGATCTCGCTGATCTGTTTCCGGTCGGTCGCGGGCTATGTCATGGGCATCCTTGAACATTCCGCGCGGCCCGGATCGGAACTCTTTCCCGGTTGATCGCCTCTTGCCCTTGACCTTGGGAACCCCCGCCCTTCTATAGGCATTGGAACAGGAACCCCTGCAGAAGGAACAGTGAAATGGCTTTCGAACTTCCCGATCTTCCCTATGCCCATGACGCGCTGGCCGATCTTGGCATGTCGCGCGAGACGCTGGAATACCACCACGACCTGCACCACAAGGCCTATGTCGACAACGGCAACAAGCTGATCGCGGGCACCGAGTGGGAAAACAAGTCGCTGGAAGACATCATCCGCGGCACCTATCAGGCGGGCGCGGTTGCGCAGAACGGCATCTTCAACAATGCCAGCCAGCACTGGAACCACGTGCAGTTCTGGGAAATGATGGGCCCCAAGGGCGACAAGATGCCCGGTGAGCTGGAAAAGGCGCTGGTTGAATCGTTTGGTTCGGTCGAAAAATTCAAGGAAGACTTCGCCGCCGCGGGCGCGGGCCAGTTCGGCTCGGGCTGGTGCTGGCTGGTCAAGGACAAGGACGGCAGCCTGAAGGTCACCAAGACCGAAAACGGCGTGAACCCGCTGTGCTTTGGCCAGACCGCGCTCTTGGGCTGTGACGTGTGGGAACATTCCTACTACATCGACTTCCGCAACAAGCGCCCGGCCTATCTGACCAACTTCCTGGAAAAGCTGGTGAACTGGGAAAACGTGGCGTCGCGCCTGTAATCCCGGCGCCAAGCCTGTGATGAAACCCGCCGGTGCGCACCGGCGGGTTTTTTTCTTGCCACATTCTTACATGGCACGCGGGCGTTCTTATGTCAGACTGACCAAGATTCGTTCAAACGAGAGGAGAGTCCGAGATGTTGCTTCCCAAGGGTGCCTGGGTCGTTGTCGCTGACGGGGAAAAGGCGTTGGTGCTGGAAAACACCGGCGCGCCCGGTGCGCCGAAGCTGGCCATGATCGCCCGTGATGAGGCGGACCCGGTGATCATCGCCTCGGACCGGCCCGGCCGGATGCCCGATGAGGGGGCGGGCCAGCGTTCCGCGCTGGAACAGCCCGATTATGCCCGGCTGAATGCCGAACGCTTCGCGGGCGATCTGGTCGACATGCTGCGCGACCGGCTGCGTCGGGGCAAGTTCGACAAGGTCGTTCTGGTCGCCCCGCCGCAGGTTCTGGGCGCGCTTCGCGATGAGATGGATGAGGGGCTGGCGCGTCATGTCCTGGCCGAGATCCACAAGACCCTGACCAACCACCCGGTCCCGAAGATCGCCGAGATCGTCGCGGCGGAACTAGACGGGATGTAATACGGTGCCCGCGCGGGGGGCTGTCTGCCCCCCGGCATGGATCGCCCCCGTCCCGTGGGCGCCCCACGCCCCCCCGAGGATATTTGGACAAAGCCGAAGGGGGGCGTCAGGCCAGCGCGTCGGTCAGCGCGCCCTGCAGATCGGCCACGGTGGGCACCACCGTGAACAGCCCGCGCAGCGCGCCATCGGCAAAGCCTTCCGCGATGATGTGATCGATCAGTGCGATCAGCGGCTGCCAGTAGCCATCCGTGCTGAGCAGGAAGATCGGTTTGCGGTGCAGGCCGATCTGGGCCCAGGTCAGCACCTCGAAGAATTCATCCAGGGATCCCGCCCCGCCCGGCAGCACCACGATCGCGTCCGAGTTCATGAACATGACCTTTTTGCGTTCATGCATGTTCTCGGTCACGATGAAGGTGGACAGATCGCGCTTGCCCACCTCTAGCGCGAAGAGGTGCTGGGGGATCACGCCAAAGGTCTGGCCGCCGGCGGCCTGGGCGGCGCGGGCGACCTCGCCCATCAGGCCGACATCGCCAGCGCCATAGACCAGCCGCCAGCCGCTGCGCGCCAGCATTTCGCCGGTGGCGCGGGCCTGTTGGGCGTAAACCGGGCGGTTGCCCGGGCGGGCGCCGCAGTAGACGCAGACAGATCTAAGAGGGTGCGACATCGTAACCTTTCGGTTCCTGGCGGTTGCGCGCGATTTCTTGAGTGGTGATAGCGGTCTTGCTAAGGTTCCTCAAGACGCGGCGCGGGAAATGACGCCGCCTGGATCGGGGAATGTGATGGACAAGGACAAGACGGGCGCTGCCGGGGGATCGGACAGGCGTCGTTCGGGTGCGGCGCTGATGGGGGGCGTGGCGGCCGGGGCGCTGGTGGCGGCGCTGGGGGGCTGGCTGTTGCTGGGCCGTCTGGCCCCGATGCCGGGCGGCGATGCGGGGCCTGATGTGGCCGCGCCTGCGGGGGGAACGGTGGCATCCGGGACGGTGTCGGTCGAGCCCGCCGCCGACGCGCCCAAGGTCGCGCCAGAGGAACCCGCCGCACCGCCCGCGACGGAAGACGTGGCAGAGGCCCCGGCGGCAGATCCGGGCGCAGGGGCGGATGCCGCGTCCGCGGTGCGGGCAGATGCCGAGGCAGAGGCGCGGGCGGGGGATGACGCGCAGGCCGGGGCAGCCCCGGTCTTTGACACGTTCCGGGCCGCGCCGGATGGGTCGGTCACGCTGGCCGGGCGCGCCGCGCCGGGGGCCGAGGTCGAGGTCTTGCTGGATGGTGTGCCGGTGGCTGCGGCCCGGGCCGGGGCGGGCGGGGCCTTTGCGCTGGTTTTTGATGTGCCACCGTCTGGTGCTGCGCGGGCGCTGACGCTGCGGGTGGCCGGGCCCGGGGGTGGGTCGCTGGTTTCGGCGCAGACCTTGGTGATCCGCCCGGATCTGGTCGCCGATGCCGCGGGGGCCGCCCCGGCCCCGGCGCTGTTGGCCGATGCGACCGGCGCGCAGGTGCTGGCGCCTGCCTTGGATCCTGCGCTGAATGGGGCGCTGGTGGTGGACACGATCGCCCATGACAGCGGCGCGGCGGTGTCGGTCAGCGGTCGCGGCGCCGCGGCGGGGCAGGTGCTGCGCGCCTATCTGGACAACCGCGAGGCCGGTCTGGCCGAGGTCGCGCCCGATGGGTCATGGCGGCTGCTGCTGCCCGATGTCGGGCCGGGGCGCTATCTGTTGCGGATCGATGCGTTGGATGGCACCGGCAAGGTCGTGGCGCGGGCCGAGACGCCCTTTGACCGCGCGGAACCCGAGGCGCTGGCGGTGGCGGCGGACACAGGCGGGGATGATGAGGTCGCAGCATCCCTGCCAGGGGCCCCGGGCGGGGTTCCGGCCTCGGGCGCCGGGATTGCGCCGCAGGGCAGGGCTCCGGCTAGCCCCGCGGCGGTTTCGGGGGCGGGCTCTGCCCGTCTGGCGCGTTTGCCCGAGAGTGTCGGTGCCAGCGCGTCGGACGGGGGGGAGGATGTTTCGGTCGCCGTGCCCGTTGCCGTGCCCGCCGAGGAGACCGGTGCTGGGCCAGGCGCCGTCGGAGAGGCCCCGGCGGTTCCGGCGGTCCGCCAGATCACCGTGGCCAAGGGCAGCTCGCTTTGGGCGATCGCGCGCGAGACCTATGGCGACGGCATTTTGTATGTGCGCGTCTTCGAGGCGAACCGCGCGCAAATCCGTGACCCCGATCTGATCTATCCCGGCCAGGTCTTCACCCTGCCCGAATAGGGCTGGACATCGCCGCCGCGGGGCTTAGGTTTGCCCGGGCTCGCGCGGGTCAGGCTGGCGGCGCGTGGGCCCGGGACCCCGGGGGCTGTCTGCCCCCGGACCCCCGAGGATATTTTCACAAAGCCGAAGAGGGCAGGATGCGCAGGTCGCAAAGCACGGTTTCGGGGCCGATAACGGCCGGTGAGCGCGGGCGCGGGATGCGCACGATCCGGGCGGTTTTGCCCTATCTGTGGCCTGCGGGGCAGGCGTGGGTGAAGCGGCGGGTGGTGCTGGCGTTGCTGGCGCTGGTGGCGGCCAAGCTGATTTCGGTGGCGACGCCGCTCTTGTACAAGGCGGCGGTGGATGCGCTGGCGGGGGCGGCGCCGGGGCCGGGCGTTCTGTTGGCGCTGGGGGCGGTCGGGCTGACGGTGGCCTATGGGCTGGCGCGGCTGATGACGGTAGCCTTTGGTGAATTGCGCGATGCGATCTTTGTGCGCGTGGGCCAGCGGGCCTTGCGCGCGCTGGCGCTGGAGACCTTTACCCATATTCACCGCCTGTCGATGCGCTATCACATCACCCGCAAGACCGGCGGCCTGAGCCGGATCATCGAGCGCGGGGTGAAGGGCGTCGATTTCCTGCTGCGCTTCATGCTGTTTTCGATCGGGCCGCTGATCCTTGAACTGACGCTGGTGGCGATCCTGTTCGCAGTTCTGTTCGACTGGCGCTATGCGCTGGTGGTGGTGGTGACGATCTGGGCCTATGTCACCTTTACCTTCAAGGTCACCGAATGGCGGGTGCAGATCCGCCGCCGGATGAATGAGGCCGATACCGCCGCCAATCAGAAGGCGATCGACAGCCTGCTGAATTTTGAGACGGTCAAGTATTTCGGCGCCGAGAAGCGCGAGGCGGCGCGTTATGACGCCTCGATGGAGGGGTATGAGAAGATGGCCGTGAAGACCGGCCAAAGCCTTGCGGTGCTGAACTTTGGCCAGTCGCTGATCATCACCGCGGGGTTGGTGACGGTGATGGTGATGGCAGCGATGGGGGTGCAGCAGGGGGCGCTGACGGTGGGCGATTTCGTCATGGTGCAGGCCTATATGATCCAGATCACCATGCCGCTGGGGTTCCTTGGCACGGTCTATCGCGAAATCCGACAGGCGCTGGTCGATATGGGCGAGATGTTCGATCTGCTGCATCAGCCGGCCGAGATCACCGACAAGCCCGGCGCGGGGGCGCTGGCTGTGACGGGGGGCGAGGTGGTGTTTGAGGATGTCCGCTTTGCCTATGACGCCGCGCGCCCGATCCTGAAGGGGATCAGCCTGACCGTGGCGCCGGGGCAGACGGTGGCGCTGGTCGGGCCGTCGGGGTCGGGGAAATCCACCATCGGGCGGTTGATGTTCCGGTTCTATGACGTCACGGGCGGGGCGATCCGCATCGATGGGCAGGATATCCGCGATGTCACGCAGGAAAGCCTGCATGCCGCGATTGGCGTGGTGCCGCAGGATACCGTGCTGTTCAACGACACGATCCGCTACAACATCGCCTATGGCCGGGCCGATGCCACCGAGGAGGAGATCATCGCCGCCGCGAAGGCCGCCAGGATCCATGATTTCGTCATGAGCCTGCCCGAGGGCTATGATACCGCGGTGGGCGAACGGGGGTTGAAGCTGTCGGGGGGCGAAAAACAGCGCGTGGGCATTGCGCGCACGCTTTTGAAGAACCCGCCGATCCTGCTGCTGGATGAGGCGACCTCGGCGCTGGATACGCAGACCGAGCGCGACATCCAGGAAAGCCTGCGCGCAATGGGGCAGGGGCGGTCGGTGATCACCATCGCGCATCGTCTGTCCACGATTGCCGATGCCGACCGGATCATCGTGCTGGAAGAGGGCCGCGTGGCCGAGGAAGGCACGCATGAGGCGCTTTTGGCGCGGCGCGGGCGCTATTGGTCGTTGTGGCAGCGTCAGGCCAGCGAAGAAGACGCGGCCTGAACGGGCGCGCCGGCCGCGGCGGGGGATCCGCCGCGGCCGGGGTCATTCCGCGGCCTGTGGCGGGGTCTGTGCGATGCCGGGCGTTGCGCGGGGGGCCGGCGCCGGATCGGCGCTGTCCCACAGGATTTCGACCTTGCCGATCCGGCGCGTCTTGCGCGCCAGCGCCAGATCGCGCGCGGCGCGGCTGTTCTGGCCACCGGCCAGCGCGCCCAGCCGCGCCAGCCCGCGGTAGGCGCCGCGCGCCGCCCAGATCCGGATCGCCAGCAGCGCGGGCGTGACCACCAGCGTCAGCACCGTGGCCGTGCCAAGGCCAAAGACCACGGCGGTGGCCAGCTGCTTCCACCACAGCGCGGTGGGGCTGTCGATCGAATAGCCGCCATTGATGAAATCCAGGCTCAGCCCGAACATCATCGGCGCCAGCCCCGCCATTGTGGTGATCGTGGTCAGCGCCACCGGGCGCAGCCGCTGTTCGGCGGTGCGGACCACGGCCTCCAGCGGGGGCATGTAGCGGCTGAATTCCTGGAACGTGTCGATCAGGATGATGTTGTTGTTCACCACCACCCCGGCCAGCGCCACGATGCCCACCCCGGTCATGATGATCGAGAAGGGCTGGCCCATCACCAGCATCCCCACCAGCACCCCGGCCGTGGACAGGATCACCGCCAGCAGCACCAGCACCGAATTGTAGAAGCTGTTGAACTGCGCCAGCAAGATCACGAACATCAGCGCCAGCGCCGCGCCGAAGGCGGTCATCAGGAATTGCTGGCTTTCGGCCTGATCGACCATGTCGCCGGTCCATTCCCAGGCGATCCCGTCGGGCAGCGGTTGCGTCGCCGTCAGCCATTCGGTGATCGCCGCGATGCGTTCGTTGCCGTTGATCGGCTGGCCCGCGTCATTGACCAGGCCCGGCAGCACATCGGCCTTGATGTCGTAATAGCGCATCTGGTCCACCCGGTCGATGCGCGCCAGTTTCGGCACGGGCGTGCGGGTGATGAAATTGGCCAGCGGCACCAGCCCTTCGGCGGTACGCAGCTTCAGCGTATCCAGCGTGGCCAGCAGGCGGTCATCCCCGGGCAGGCGCACGCGGATGTCGATTTCCTCATCCGAACTGTCCACCCGCATCCGGTCCAGCAAGATGCCCCGGGTGACCAGCTGCACCATGCCGCCTACCGTCGCCACATCCGCGCCAAAGCGGCCTGCACGGGTGACATCGACGGCGATTTCCCAGTCGATGCCGGGCAGGGGGCGGGTATCCTCGATCGCGGTGATGCCCGGCACCGTCGCCAGATGCGCGCTGACGCGGGACACGGCGGCATCGAGGGCGGAAAAATCATCACCCTTCAGGCGCAGCTGGATCGGCTTGCCCGAGGCGGGCCCGCGCGCTTGCGCCAGGAATTCCACGCGGATGCCGGGGATTTCCTGCAGCCGGGCCAGGACGCCCTCGATAATCGTGTCGCCATCCAGCGCGGGGTCGTGGCGGCGGTCATCCCAGGGCAGCATTTCCACCTGGATCTGGCCGATCGTGTCGCGCGGCGCGCTGGCCCCGCCGGTGTTCTGGTTCAGCCCGCCGTCGCCCGCGAAGGAAAACACCGCCCCCACGCCGGGCGTGCCCAGCACCTTTGCCTCGGCCAGGCGCAGGATCGCGTCTTTTTCGTCCAGGCTCAGGTTGCCGCGGGCGCGGACATAGACGATGCCCTGTTCCACCTCGGAGTCGGTGAAGAACTGGGTGCCGTTGTTGTGGCGCCCGTAATAGCCAAAGACCACCACCACCAACCCCAGCACCGCCGCGACCGTCACCAGCGGCATCACCGGATTGCCGGTCAGAAAGGCGATCAGGCGGCCAAAGGGGCGGCGGCGATAGCCTGCCTCGACCGGGCGGGGGCCGGGGACGGGCTTCAGCGCGCCAAGCGTGATTGAGGCCGCCATTGCGCCTGCCGCGAACAGCCCCGCGCCGGGCAGCGATGCGGCCCATCCGCCATCCGCCCCGGTCAACAGCGCCGGGTTCAACAGCGCCATGCCGCCCAGGAACACCAACGCGACGGACGCCAGCGCCAGCGCCAGCCGCGCGGGCAAGGGCCAGGGCCGGATCGCGCCCGCGGCCTGATCCAGCTGGCGCGACATCCGGCCCGCCACGCCCCCCACCACCGGCAGATAGACCAGCGCCACCACTAGGCTGGCGGACAGCACGAAGATGATCGTGACCGGCAACAGCCCCATGAATTCCCCCGCGATGCCGGGCCAGAACAGCATCGGCAAAAAGGCGCAGAGCGTCGTCGCGGTCGAGGAAATCACCGGCCAGAACATGCGCTTGGCGGCCTCGACATAGGCGCGCATCGGGCCCTGTCCGTCGGCGATGCGCTTGTCGGCATATTCGACCACCACGATCGAGCTGTCGACCAGCATCCCCACCGCCAGGATCAGGCCGAACATCACGATATTGGAAATCGCCACCCCCAGAAGGCCCAGCAGAAGGAAGGTCAGCAGGAATGAGGTCGGGATCGAAAACCCCACCAGCAGCGCCGAACGTGTCCCCAGCGAGGCCAGCACCACGATCATCACCAGCGCGATCGCGGTCAGGACCGAGCCTTCCAGCTGGCTGATCATCGCGCCCACCGTGACCGATTGATCCAGCGATAGACCGACCGTGACCGACTGGCGTAGCGCCTCGGGCCAGCCGTCCTGCGCGGCGGCAACGGTTTGGCGCACCGCCTCGACCGTGTCGATGATGTTGTAGCCCTTGCGCTTGACCACCTGCAGCGCCACGGTCGTTTCGCCATTGAACCGCGCGGTGCCGGTGCGGTCCTCGAATGTCAGGCGGATGTCGGCCAGATCGCCCAGCGTGACCACCCGCTCGCCATTGGTCTTGACCGGCAGGGCATAGACATCCTGCGGGCTGTCGAAGGACGCGGGGATCTTGACCGAAAAGGCGCCGTCCGGGGCCTCGATCTCGCCGGCGGCGATCAGCTGGTTGTTGCGTTGCACCACCTGGATCAGTTCGGGCGCAGTGACGTTGTAGCTTTCCAGCCGCAGCGGGTCGATGACCACCTCAAGCATTTCGTCGCGGTGCCCGGCCAGCGTGGCCTCTAGCACGGGTTCCAGCGCCTCGATCCGGTCCTGCAGATCCTTGGCCAGCCGCAGCAGCGTGCGTTCGGGCGCGCTGCCCGACAGGGTGACGACGACGATCGGGAATTCCGAGAAATTGATCTCATTGATCGAATATTTCTCATACCCGTCGGGAAAGGCAGCCTCGGCGGCGTTCATCGCATCGCGCACATCGGCGATGATCTTGGTCTTGTCCCAGCCGAAATCGAATTCCAGCATGACGCCCGCGTAATTTTCCATCGCGGTGCCGGAAATGGTCTTGAGCCCGTCCAGATCGGCCAGCTCGGTTTCCATCGTGCGCACCAGCAGGCGTTCGGCATCCAGCGCCGAAATGCCGGGGAAGGGAACGGATACGAACAGGGTGGGGATTTCAATGTCCGGTTCGCCTTCCTTGGGCAGGCCGGTATAGGCCAGAAGACCCGCCGCGATGGTCAGCGCCACGAAGGCCAGCACCATGCGCGCGCGGGCGGCGGCCCAGTCGATGATGCCGGTCATGGGGTGGTCCCCGCATGGGTGATGGCAAGGGCGGTGCCGTCGGTGACGTAATCCTGCCCGCGGATGATGACCTGCGCGTCATCGGGCAGGCCGGTCAGCCAGACGCCCTGGGCGGTGTCGCGCAGCAGGTCCACGGGCGCAAAGACCGCCCGCCCGTCCTGCGCCAGTCGCAGGCCCAGTCGGCCCTGATCATCCAGCGTCAGCGCCGAGGCGGGCAGCAGATGCGCGCGCGCGCCTTCGGTCTGGATCACGATCTCGACGGTCTGACCCTCGCGGATCGACAGGTCGGGGTTGGCGACCTCGGCCTCGACGCGGAAGGTGCGGGTGGCGGGGTCGGCGGCGCGCGACAGGAAGGTGACGCTGCCCGTGACCTGCCGCCCGCTGGCAAGACGCGCGCCCACCCGCGCGCCGGGTGCCAGCCGGTCCACCTGGGTTTCGGGCACAAAGCCCACCAGGCGGATCGGGTCCAGCGCGATCACCGTGGCGCAGGCCCCGCCCGGTGCCAGCAGCGTGCCCAATTCAGCGGTATCCTGTTCCAGGACGCCAGCAAAGGGGGCGGTGATGGTCAGCCGCGCAATTTCGGTTCGTGCGGCGATGACGCCCGCTTCGGCGGCCTGCAGCGCGGCGCGGGCGCCGGCGGCGGCGGTTTCCGACCGGAACCCGCCTTCCTGCAGCCGGTCCGCGGCGGTCGCGCTTAGCCGTGCCTCGACCAGCCGGGCCTCGGCCTCGGCCAGAAGGGCGGGGCGGGTGCCGGGGTCCAGCTGGCACAGCACATCGCCCGCCGCGACCTGCGTCCCGCGCGCCAGCGGGGGCGAGATCACCCGCCCCCCGGTTTCGGCGCGCACCTCGACCCGGCGCGCGGCCTCGGTCTGGCCGCGGGTCAGCACGCCCTGATCGACCGGCTGCGCCTGCGACCGTTGCACCAGCACCGACACCGCCCCGGCGCCCGGTTCCGCCCCGGCCCCAGGTTCCGCCACGGCCGCGGCGCCGTCACCGGCGGGCGCCGGGTCGCGGCCGGCAAAGGCCATCAGGCGGTCGCGTTCAAAGACCAGCGCATACAGCGTGGCGCTGACCAGAACGGCATTGACGATCGGCACAAGTTTCATCGGAACACTCCGGGCCCGGCGGGCCCTGACACGGGGGCGGAAACGGGAAAGACGGTGACACGGAAAAATTAGCGCAGCATGAAGGATGAAAAAGGGGCAGGCGGAAGTTTTTGAACGCAGTGGTTCAGATTAGGGCGCGCGGGCCCGCCGCTCAAGCCCCCTGCGGCGTGGCGCCCCGTCGCAGGCGTCCGCGCCCTTGGCAAGGCGGGGGGCAAGCGTGTAAGACGAGGCCAACACGGTAAGGAGCAGGCCCTTGAGCGAGACCGACAGTTTCATCGACGAAGTCACCGAAGAGGTCCGCCGCGACCGGCTGTTCGCGCTGATGCGCCGCTATGGCTGGATCGGGATCGTCGTGGTGCTGGGGATCGTCGGCGGCGCGGCCTTCAACGAATGGAAGAAGGCGCGCGATGCCGCCGCCGCGCAGGCATTTGGGGATTCGGTCCTGGCCGCGCTGGAATCGCAGGACCGTGCGGCGGCACTGGGCGCGCTGTCGGCTGACGGCGGGCGCGGCGCGGTGCTGGGCCTGATGCAGGCCGCCGAGGCCCTGGCGGCCGAGGATCGTGCCGGCGCGCTGGCCCGGCTGGAAGCGATCGGCGCCGATGCCAACCTGCCCGCCAGCCTGCGCGATCTGGCGCGGATCAAGGCGGTGATCGTGGCGGGCGACCTGATGGACCCGGCCGCGCGCGATGCGGCGCTGGCCGCGCTGGCGGCGCCCGGCGCGCCCTATCGGGCGCTGGCGATGGAACAGCAGGCGCTGGTCCATGCCGGGGCAGGGCGTCACGATGAGGCGGTGGCACTGGCCCGCCAGATCCTGGCCGAGGCCGGGGTGACGGCGGGCTTGCAACAGCGCGCGACAGAGTTGATTGTGGCCCTTGGGGCCGATCCGGCGGCGAACTAGGCCGCGCCGGTTAAAGATCTGGGGCGGGCAATGGAACAGGCGTCGGGATGACCGGGCTAAACAGGGGGCAAGATCGGTGAAGCTGACCCAGGGGATCGCGGTGCTGGCCATGGCCGCGGCGCTTCAGGCCTGCGGGCCGGATGAATTGGTGCTGGAGGGCGAACGCCTTGCCCCGCGTGAGGTGCTGACGGGCGCCGAACCCGCGGACGGGGCCGCGCAGGCCGCGTTGCCGATCAACCTGCCGGCGCAGCAATCCAATGCCGAATGGACGCATCGCGGCGGCACGCCCAGCCATGCGCTGTTCAACGCCGCGATCGGCGCGGGCACCACCCGCGTCTGGAGCGCGGATATCGGTCAGGGCAGCGGGCGCAAGCACCGCATCAGCGCCGATCCGATCGTCGGCGGCGGGCGGGTCTTTACGCTGGACAGCCGCGCCCGGCTGACCGCCACCGCAACCAATGGCGCCACTGCCTGGGCGGTTGATCTGACGCCCGCGGGGGAAAACCCCGACTCCGCCTCGGGCGGGGGGATCGCCTATGCGGGGGGGCAGGTCTTTGCCACCACCGGCTTTGGCGAGTTGGTCGCGCTGGACGCGGCCAGCGGTGCGGTGATCTGGCGCCAGCGCTTTGATGCGGCGGTGGGCGGCGCGCCCACGGTATCGGACGGGCTGGTCTATGCGGTGGCGCGCGACGGATCGGCCTGGGCGGTGCGGGCCAGCGATGGCAAGGTGCAATGGCAGGTGCCGGGCATGCCCTCGGCCTCGGGGGTGTCCGGGGTGTCGGCCCCGGCGGTCGACGCGCGGATCGTGGTCTTCCCCTTCGCCTCGGGCGATCTGCTGGGGGCGCTGAAGAAGGGCGGGCTGACGCTTTGGCAATCGCGCGCGGCAGGCGCGCGGTTGGGCCGGGCCTATGCCACGGTGGTCGATCTGACGGGCGATCCGGTGATCGTGGGCGACACGGTCTATGCCGGGTCTTCGGCGGGGCGGCTGGTGGCGCTGTCAGCCAGCAGCGGGCAGGTGATCTGGCGCGCCACCGAAGGCGCCAATTCGCCGGTGCAGGTCGCGGGCGGGTCGGTCTTTCTGGTGTCGGACGAGGCGCGGCTGATCCGGCTGGATGCGGCGACGGGGCAGGTGATCTGGGCGGTGGACATGCCCTATTTCACCAAGGACAAGCCCAAGCGCCAGCAGGCGATCCATGCCAATTTCGGCCCGGTTCTGGCGGGCAACCGGCTGTTCGTGGCCTCCTCTGACGGGCTGTTGCGGGTGTTCGACCCGGCCTCGGGCGCGGCGGTGGGGCAGGCGGAAATTCCCGGCGGGGCGGCCTCGGCGCCCGTGGTGGCGGGGGGCACGCTGTATGTCGTGGGCGCGAATGGGCAGCTTCACGCTTTCCGTTGACGCAAAAGACGTGTAAAGGGGCCGCTTGCGTCCGCCCAAGGAGGGCATCATGAGCTTCACCCTGGCCATCGTCGGCCGCCCGAATGTGGGCAAATCCACACTGTTCAACCGCCTGGTCGGCAAGCGCCTGGCGCTGGTCGACGAAACCCCCGGCGTCACCCGCGACCTGCGCGAGGGCGAGGCGCGGCTGGGCGATCTGCGCTTTGTGGTGATCGATTCCGCCGGTCTGGAGCTGGCCGAGGATGACAGCCTGCAGGGCCGGATGCGGCGGCTGACCGAACGCGCGGTGGAAGAGGCCGATATCTGCCTGTTCGTGATCGACGCGCGCGTGGGCGTCACCCCGGCGGATGAAATCTTTGCCGACATCCTGCGGAAAAAGAACGCCCATGTGATTCTGGCCGCCAACAAGGCCGAAGGCCATGCGGGCGACGCGGGCGCCACCGAGGGCTGGGCCCTGGGTCTGGGCGAGCCGCTGAAACTTTCGGCGGAACATGGCGAGGGGATGGACGACCTTTACCGCGCTCTGCTGCCGCTGGCCGATGAATTTGAGGCCAAGGCCGCGCTGCATGCCCCCGAAACCGATGTGGACATCGAGGAAGGGTCCGAGGATGAGGGCGTCTATCACGCCCCTACCAAGGTAAAGCCCCTGCAACTGGCGGTGATCGGGCGTCCGAACGCGGGCAAATCGACGCTGATCAACAAGATCATCGGCGAGGATCGTCTGCTGACCGGCCCCGAGGCGGGGATCACCCGCGACGCGATTTCGGTCCGGACCGAGTTCATGGGAACGCCGATGCGGATCTGGGACACGGCGGGCATGCGCAAGAAGGCGCGTGTCAACGACAAGCTGGAAAAGTTGTCGGTGGCCGATGGCCTGCGCGCCGTGCGCTTTGCCGAGGTGGTCGTGGTGCTGCTGGATGTGGGCATCCCCTTCGAACAGCAGGACCTGCGCATCGCCGATTTCGCCGAAACCGAGGGCCGGGCCGTCGTGGTCGCCGCGAACAAGTGGGATCTGGAAGAAGACAAGCCCGAAAAGCTGAAAGAGTTGCGCGAGGCGTTTGAACGGCTGCTGCCGCAGCTGCGCGGGGCGCCGCTTGTGACCGTTTCGGCCAAGACCGGCAAGGGGCTGGACCGGCTGCACAACGCCATCATGAAGGCGCATCAGGTCTGGAACCGCCGCATCACCACCGCCAAGCTGAACCAGTGGCTGGGCGCGATGACCGAGGCGCATCCCCCGCCGGCCCCGGGCGGGCGGCGGATCAAGCTGCGCTACATGACGCAGGTGAAAACCCGGCCGCCGGGCTTTGTGGTGATGGCGACGCATGTCGACAAGCTGCCCGAAAGCTATTCGCGCTATCTGGTCAACGGCTTGCGCGAAGCCTTTGACATGCCGGGCACGCCGATCCGCCTGACCTTCCGCGATCAGGGCTCGAAGAACCCGTTCAAGGACAGGAAGAAGTCGATTCCGTCGCGGCTGAAAAAGCACGTCGATGCCAAGAAGCACGAAGAGCGCAAGGCGCGGGGGCTGACCTCGAAGCCGAAGGGCTGAGGCCCCCGGGGGCGGGAGCCTCCGGCGGGAGTATTTAGCGCCAAGAAGAAGTCAACAGCGGTTTTGCGGCGAAGGCCAGCGCAACCGCTGCAAGCGCCGCCGCGCCAGCGATCACCGGGGCGGCGGACAGGTTGGCCGCGATGATGCCGATCAGCGCCCAGATCACGCCCGCCGGATAGCTTGCGGGCGGGGCGAAGCGGCGGGTCAGCGTCAGCGCGATGGCCGCGATCACGGCCAACATCACCAGCGAGGCGGCGGTTTCCGACAGGATGCCATAGCCGATCAGCACCACCCCCGTGGCCACGCCCGAGGCCGCCGTCAGCCAGCCCGCGTAAAGCCCGATCGGTGCGGCCAAAATCCAGCGCTGGGTTGCCTTGGGTGCGGCGGTCATCGCCAGCGCGGCGCCGGCCCACATGATCCAGATCTGTGCGGTGGCCCAGAGCGGGGCGGTCATTGCCACCTCTAGCCAGCTGGCGCCAAGCGCGATCGAGATGATCAGCGGCCAGCGCGGCGCATCCCAGCCCGCGTCATCGGCGCGTTTGAACAGGCCATAGCCCGCGTGGACGATCAGCCACAAATAGATCAGCCCCCAGATCGCAAAGGCCCAGCCCGCGGGCTGGATCGGCGGGTCGGTGTAGGGGACCGGGAAATCCCCGGGTTCATATCCGCGGAAGTTGCGCGCCGAATAGGAGGCCACCATGAAGCCCAGGGTGGCGACGAACAGCAATATGGCCTTGAGGCGGGGCATGATCTCTCCTGTCGGATGCGTGACAAGGGTAACGTAGAACCCCGCCTTTCGGTTCAGTTTTTTGCCCGCTCAGACCAGGGTGCCGTCGATCAGCCGGGTCTTGCCGCCCAGATAGGGGTGCAGCACGGCGGGCAGGGTGACCGATCCGTCGGCCTCTTGCCCGTTTTCCAGAACCGCGATCAGGCAGCGCCCCACCGCAAGGCCCGAGCCGTTCAGCGTGGCCAGGAATTCCGGCTTGCCGCCGCCCGCGGGCTTGTAGCGCGCGTTCATCCGGCGTGCCTGGAAGGTGCCGCAGGTGGAAACCGAGCTGATTTCGCGGTAGGTGTTCTGGCCGGGCAGCCAGACTTCCAGATCATAGGTCTTTTGCGCGCCAAAGCCCATGTCGCCGGTGCACAGCACGATGCGGCGGAAGGGCAGGCCCAGCCGGTCCAGCACGGTTTCGGCGCAGGCGGTCATGCGTTCGTGTTCCGCGATGGCGTCCTCGGGGCGGCAGAGCGTCACCATCTCGACCTTTTCGAATTGGTGCTGGCGCAGCATCCCGGCGGTGTCCTTGCCTGCAGATCCGGCCTCGGACCGGAAGCAGTTGGTGTGGGCGGTCATGCGGATTGGCAGGGCGGCGTCGTCCAGCGTCTCATTCAGGGCGAAGTTGGTCAGCGTCACCTCGGCCGTGGGGATCAGCCACCAGCCATTGGTGGTCTGATAGCTGTCCTCGGCGAATTTCGGCAGCTGGCCGGTGCCCAGCATCGCCTCATCACGCACCAGGACGGGGGTGATCGCCTCGGTCAGGCCGTGTTCCTCGGTGTGCAGGTCCAGCATGAATTGCGCCAGCGCCCGGTGGACCCGCGCCACACCGCCGCGCAGCACGACAAAGCGCGCGCCCGACAGTTTCGCGGCGGTGGCGAAATCCATCGCACGGCCGACGGCGGGCAGCTGGTAATGTTCCAGCGGCTGGAAATCGAAGCTGCGCGGGGTGCCGCGGCGGTGGATTTCGACATTGTCGGCCTCATCCGCGCCCTGGGGCACATCCTCAAGCGGCAGGTTCGGCACCTGCATCAGCAGGTCGCGCAATTCGGCGTCGCGCGCCCCCGCCTCGGCCTGCATCACGGCAACCTCGGCCTTCTTTTCGGCCACCAGCGCGCGCAGGCGTTCGAATTCGCCCTCATCGCCACGGGCCTTGGCCGCGCCCACCTCTTTCGAGGCGGCGTTCTGGGCTGCCTGTGCGGTTTCGGCCGCCAGGATCGCGGCGCGGCGCGCCTCATCCAGCGACAGGATCGCGGGCGACATCGCCGGCAGGCCCCGGCGGCCAAGGGCGGCGTCAAAGCTGGCGGGATTTTCGCGGATCGCGCGGATGTCGTGCATGGGATCACCTCTGGTTACTGGGTCATCGTGTAGCCCAAGGAACTGTCGCGCGAAAGACCCACGAAGGGCCGGGCTTGATGCGGATCATTGCAACTTGGCTTGCGAAGGGGTTGAATTTCGGTGTATCCGATACACATTCAAAAACCGGAATATCAAAGGCCCGCGATCGGGTCCGACCGGACGGAGGGGTGAGTGATGAAATCCGTGTTTCTGCCGCTGGCGCTGTGCGCCCTGACCTTGCCCCTTGTGGCGCCGCATGCCGCGCGGGCCGAAGGGCCCGTGACCGTGGCCCCGGTCGAGGTGACCGACTGGAAGGCCGTCTATGGCCGGGTCGAGGCGCGCGACATGATCCCCGCGCGCGCGCGGCTGGGGGGCACGCTGGTCGAACTGGCCGTGTCCGAGGGCGATGCGGTGCAGGCGGGCCAGCCGCTGGGCCGGATCGTCGATGAAAAGCTGGTGTTCCAGCTGGGCGCGATCGACGCGCAGCTGCAGGCGCTGGGGGCGCAGCTGACCAATGCCGAGGCCGAGCTGACGCGGGGCGAGGAATTGTTGGCGCGCGGTGTGGCCACGGCGCAGCGGCTGGATGCGCTGCGCACCCAGGTCGATGTCGTGAAAGGCCAGATTGAGGCGCAGCGCGCGCAGCGGCAGGTGGTGGAACAGCAGACGACCGAGGGCACCGTGCTGGCGCCGATCTCGGGGCGGGTGCTGAACGTGCCGGTTGCGGTGGGCGCGGTGGTGATGCTGGGCGAGGTGGTGGCCACCATCGGCGGCGGCGGGTTCTTCCTGCGCGTGGCCGTGCCCGAACGTCATGCCGACGTGATGCGCCAGGGCGATGCGATCAGCATCGAGACCGCGACGGGCGCGGCGCAAGGCACGCTGGCCAAGGTCTATCCGCAGATCGAGAATGGCCGCGTGGTGGCCGATGTCGAGGTGCCCGAACTGGATGCGGCCTTTGTCGATGCGCGCGTGCTGGTGCGCCTGCCGATGGGCAAGCGCCAGGCGATCCTGCTGCCCGCCAGCCTGATCGAGACCCGCTCTGGCCTGGATTTCGTTCTGGTGGAGCGTGACGGCGCGCGCATGGAACGCGCGGTGGTGCCGGGCGCGCGCAGCGTGGAAAACGGGGTGGACATGGTCGAGATCCTCAGCGGTCTGACCGGTGGTGAAACGGTGGTGGCACATGAGCAGTGATCGCCAGGTGGCTGAAACGCCAGAGGAAAAACTGGGCCTCGCAGGGCGGCTGACCAAGGGCTTCATCGCCTCGGCGCTGACGCCGCTGATGATCCTGGCGGCCTTGGCAGTGGGTCTTGTCGCGCTGGTGTCACTCCCGCGCGAGGAAGAGCCGCAGATTTCCGTGCCGATGGTGGACATCCACATCCACGCGCCGGGGCTGAAGGCCGAGGATGCAGTGAAGCTGGTGACCGAGCCGATGGAAACCATCGTCAAGGGCATCAATGAGGTCGAGCACGTCTATTCCCAGACCTTCGACGATTACGCGCTGGTGATGGCGCGCTTCCTGGTCGGCACCTCGGCCGATGCGGCGATCTTGCGGGTGCATGAAAAAGTCCGCGCCAATGTCGACCGGATGCCCGTGGGCATTGCCGAGCCGATGATCGTGGCGCGCGGCATCGACGATGTGGCGATCGTGTCGCTGACCCTGTCTGGTGAGGGCGTGGCCGCGAATGAATTGACCCGCATCGCCCGCGAATTGCAGGCCGAGGTCACCAAGATCGAGAACGTCGGCCTGACCTATATCGTGGGTGAGGCGCGCGAGGCGATCCGCATCGCCCCCGACCCGGAACGGCTGGCGCTGTATGGCATCACGCTGCAGCAGCTGTCCTACAAGGTGGGGCAGGCCAACCGCGCCTTTGCCACCGGCACCTTGCGCGACGGGGGCCAGCAGATCGGCCTGGTCGCGGGCCAGACCCTGACTGCGCCGTCGGAAATCGCGGGTCTTCTGCTGACCGCGCGCGACGGGCGGCCCGTCTATGTGGCCGATGTGGCCGATGTCAGCTATGTGGCCGACACCTCGGAACATATCGTCGCCAATGTGACGCGCGACGGGGACGGGCTGATCCGCACGCCTGCGGTGACGCTGGCCATCGCCAAGCGTGCGGGCGCCAATGCGGTGGTCGTCGCCGAAGAGGTGCTGCACAAGGTTCAGGAACTGAAGGGCCATCTGATCCCCGCGGGCGTCGAGGTGCAGATCACCCGCGACTATGGCGAGACGGCCAATGAAAAGGCCAATGAACTGCTGTTCCACCTTGGCCTTGCCACGGTGTCGATCATCGCGCTGGTGTTCTTTGCCATCGGCTGGCGCGAATCTATCGTGGTGGCGATCGTCATTCCTGTGACGATCCTGCTGACGCTGTTTGCCGCCTGGATCATGGGCTATACGCTGAACCGCATCAGCCTGTTCGCGCTGATCTTTTCCATCGGCATCCTTGTCGATGACGCCATCGTGGTGATTGAAAACATCGCCCGCCACTGGGGCCTGAAAGGGCCAGGCAGCCGGATGGACAAGGCGATCACTGCCGTGGCCGAGGTCGGCAACCCCACCATCGTGGCCACCCTGACCGTTGTGGCGGCGCTGTTGCCGATGCTGTTCGTGTCTGGCCTGATGGGGCCCTATATGTCGCCCATTCCGGCCAATGCCTCGGCCGCGATGATCTTTTCCTTCTTCGTCGCGGTGATCATCACGCCCTGGCTGATGGTCAAGATCGCGGGCAAGGCGCCGCTGCATCATGATGAGGGCGAACATGGCGGGCGGCTGGGCGCGATCTATCGCGTGGTGGCACGCCGGGTGCTGGCGACCAAACGGTCGGCCTGGACCTTCCTGATCGCGACGATCGTTCTGTCCTTCGGCTCGTTGGGGCTGCTGTATACCAAGGACGTGACGGTGAAGCTGCTGCCCTTCGACAACAAGTCGGAACTGTCGGTGGTGATCGACATGCCCGAAGGGTCCAGCGTCGAGGATACCGATGCGGTGGCGCAGGCGATTGCCGCCACCGTCACCGAAATGCCCGAGGTGGTCAGCGTCCAGACCCATGCCGGGGCCGCCGCGCCCTTCAACTTCAACGGCCTGGTGCGGCATTACTATCTGCGCAACCAGCCGCATCAGGGCGATGTGCAGATCAACCTTGTGCCGAAATCGGACCGCGACCGCACCAGCCACGATGTGGCGCTTGAGGTGCGGGCCCGGGCCTTGGCGCTGGACCTGCCCGAAGGTGTCAGCCTGAAAACCGTGGAATCCCCGCCCGGGCCGCCGGTGATCTCGACCCTGCTGGCCGAGGTTTACGGGCCGGATGGCGACACCCGGCGCGCGGCTGCGGCGAAAATCCGGCAAGCGTTTGAACAGGTGCCCTTCATCGTTGACGTGGACGACAGCTTTGGCACCCAGGCGCGGCGCCTGCGCGCGACGGTGAATTCCGACGATCTGGAATTCTTCGAGGTGCAGGAAGGCGATGTCTTTGACACGCTGGGCCTGCTGAACGGGTCCACCACGGTTGGCTATTCGCACCGGGGCGAGGGGCGCGCGCCGCTGCCCATCGTGGTGGAACGGGCCAAGGGCGCGCGGGTGATGGATGAAACCACGCTGTCCACCCCGATCCCGGCCAACCTGCTGCCCGGCGCGCGCGGGGTGGTGGAACTGGGCGATGTCGTCACCGTGACCGAGGAACGCGCCAGCTTTCCGATCTTCCGCCACAACGGGCGCGAGGCGGAAATGGTGCAGGGCGAACTGGCCGGCGATTTTGAAGCGCCGCTCTATGGCATGATCGCGGTGTCGGATGCGCTGAACGCGATGGACTGGGCCCCCGGCGAAAAGCCGGTGGTGCGCCTGAACGGCCAGCCCGAGGATGAATCGGTCGTGACCCTTCTGTGGGACGGTGAATGGGAAGTGACCTGGGTCACCTTCCGCGACATGGGCGCCGCTTTCGCGGTGGCGCTTTTGGGGATCTACATCCTGGTCGTGGCGCAGTTTGGCAGTTTCAAGCTGCCGCTGGTGATCCTGACGCCGATCCCGCTGACCTTCCTGGGGATCATGGGCGGGCATTGGCTGTTTGACGCGCCGTTTTCCGCGCCCTCGATGATCGGCTTCATTGCGCTGGCGGGGATCATCGTGCGCAACTCGATCCTGCTGGTGGACTTCATCCGCCACGCCGACCGCACCGGTAAGACGATGACCGACATCCTGATCGAGGCCGGCGCGATCCGCTTCAAGCCGATCCTGCTGACGGCGGTGGCGGCGATGATCGGGGCGGCGGTGATCCTGGCGGACCCGATCTTCCAGGGGCTGGCGATCGCGTTGCTGTTCGGGTTGCTGAGTTCGACCCTGCTGACGGTGCTGGTGATCCCGGCGATCTATCGGGTGTTCCGCACCTGATCCGGGAAGGCCCGGCATGAACATAAAAAGCGGCGGAACCCTTGGGTTCCGCCGCTTTGCTTTGGCTCAGACGGGCAGGGCGCGCGGGCCCGCGGCCTATTCCGGTTGGAAGCCGCCGATCAGCTGGCGCAGCCCGATCAGCCCGCCCACAATGATCGCGCCCAGCGTCACGGGGGCGGAAAAGGCCAGCACCGACATCGCCGAAACGCCCTGACCCACCGAACAGCCAAGCGCGATGGTGCCGCCAATGCCCATAAGTGCGGCCCCCGACACCTGACGGCCCAGCTCGCGCGGGTCTTCGCAGGCCTCCCAGCGGAACATCCCGCGCATCAGCGACCCCGAAAAGGCCCCGGCCAGAACGCCCGCGACCATGCCCACCGAAAAGGTGATGCCGCCGGCGGTCGAGGTCATGAAATACAGGATCGTGCGGCCCAGCGGCGCGGTGAAGGACGGCGCCTCAACCCCCACGGCGCCCAGCGATTCGCGCCAGACAAAGCTGGTGCCCACCAGGCACCAGACCACCGCCAGCCCCGCCGCCACGCCCCAGGCAATGCGGCGCGTGTCGCGGCGCAGGGGGGCATGGGCCAGCGCCCAGATCAGAAAGCCCGCCGCCACCGGCAGCGCGAAGGTGATCGGCGCAAGGCCCGTCTGGGCGGCCAGCCAATGCGCGATGCCCTGCGGTTCGGGGACTTCGATCTGTTCGAACAGGAAGCTGCGCAGCGGCCCCAGCGGCCCCGACAGGGTGACAAAGGCGAAGATGCCCATCACCACCACGATCACCAGGCTGCGCAGATCGCCCCCGCCAAAGCGCACCAGCGCGCCAAAGCCGCAATTGCCCGCCATCGCCATGCCATAGCCGAACATCAGCCCCCCCACGATTGAGGCCAGCGGGTTCCATTCCAGCGTCAGGTAGAAGGTTGCGGTCAGGTCGGCCAGGCCTGCCGCCTCGGCCAGGAAGGCACCGCCGATCGCCACCGCCAGCACCACCCCCCACAGCCGCAAGCGGCGCTGATCCGCGCCATAGGCCGCGCGTTCCAGCGCGCCCAGCGTGCAGAAATCACCCAGCCGCGCCGCCAGGCCCAGCACCAGCCCGCCGATCAGCCCCACAAGCGCCGACAGCGCATCCATCGGGATGTCGTTCATCCGTCCACTCTCCCTTCGGGCGGCGCCGCCGTGGCGGCATCCGCACCTTGCGTCAGTCCGCGCCGCAGAACATGTCATAGACCAGTGCGACGATGCGCGCGGCCTTCGGATCGCTGAGCGAATAATAGATCGCCTTGCCCTCGCGCCGACAGCTGACCAGCCCTTCCAGCCGCAACCGGGCCAGTTGCTGGCTGACCGCGGCCTGCCGCGAATCCAACAAGGTCTCAAGCTCGGTCACCGATTTCTCGCCCGAGGTCAGGTGGCACATGATCATCAGCCGCCCTTCATGGGCCAGTGCCTTCAGCAGGTTGGCTGCATCCTGGGCGCGGCCGATCAGCTCTTCGGCATCAAGCCGCATGCAGCGATCCGCCATCGGCGGGGCCGGTCCGACCGGTCTGTTCTGTCCGTCTGGTGCCATGTCCTGCACCGCCCGTCCTTCCCTGTGTTCATGCGCTGGTGGCGCAGTGTGCAGCCCTTAGCATGGGCCTTTGGAAGAATCGAGTGTCACGCGCGTGTGATTGCGCGGGACATCATTGTATCGCGGGCAGCGCCGCGCCGTTGTCGCGCAACGCCATGCCCAGAAGCCCCCAAAAGAAATCCTCACCCGGATAGCCCTCGATCCGGGCGACCTCGACATTGTCCTTCAGCAGCAGGAACGTGGGGGTAAAGACCGGGCGCGCGCCGATTACCACGCCTTCGGGCCAGTCGCCGCGCAGCTGCACCATTTCCAGCGGTGCGAGCGCACCTTCGGGGGTCTTGGGATAGATCGGGCCGATGTCGTTTTTCCACATCCGGCAATGCACGCAGCCGGCCTGTTCCACCATCAGCAGCCGAAAGCCTTCGGCCAGCGCGGGCAGGGGGGTGGCGGCCAGCGCACACATCAGAATTGTTCGAATTGCAATGCGCATCATTGACGCACCCCCTTTAACATATAAAGATTGTAATGTGTTTGAGGGTCTCGATCAAGGAATCGATCCCGGGTGGAGGAAACATGCTGATCGATCCGACCTATGGTGGCGCGCTTCTGGCGGGCATCCTTTCGTTCCTGACCCCCTGTATCCTGCCGATGGTGCCGTTCTATCTGTCCTACATGGGCGGGATTTCCATGACCGAATTGCGCGGCAACGGCCAGATCGCGCCGGGCGCGCAGCGCCGGCTGGTGTTTTCGGCGGTGGCCTTTGCGCTGGGCGTGACGACGATCTTCATGCTGATGGGCATGGGCGCCACCGCATTGGGTCAGGCCTTCCGGCAGTGGATGGAACCGCTGTCCTATGTCGCGGCGGCCATCCTGTTTTTGTTCGGTCTGCATTTTCTGGGCATCCTGCGGATCCCCTTCCTGTATCGCGAAGCGCGGCTGGAAGCGAAGACCGATCCCTCAAACGTGATCGGGGCCTATGTCATGGGGCTGGCTTTCGGCTTTGGCTGGACGCCCTGCGTGGGGCCGGCGCTGGCGGCGATCCTGATGGTCGCCTCGGGCATGGGCGAGGTGTCGCGCGGCGCGATCTTGCTGTTTTTCTACGGGGTGGGGATGACCGCGCCCTTCGTGCTGGCGGCCTTTTTCGCGCGCCCCTTCCTGGCCTTCATGAACCGCCACCGGGCGAAACTGGGGCACGTCGAAAAGGTGATGGGGGCGATGCTGATCGTCTTTGCGGTGCTGATCGCGACCGGATCGCTTAATTATATCGCAGATTTCATGATCCGCTGGATGCCGGGCATCACCAGCCTTGGCTGACAGCCGCGTTGAGGGAGGAATAACCATGCGTCAGATGTTCACCGCGGCCCTGCTGGCCTTGTCGCTTGCCGTGCCTGTGGGGGCGGCGGAACTGGGCGATGACGGGCTGCACAAGACGCCCTGGATGCGCGACACCTTCAAGGACCTTCGCGAAGATCTGGCCGAGGCCAATGCCGAGGGCAAGCGCCTGTTGGTGATCTTTGAACAGCGCGGCTGCATCTATTGCACCAAGATGCACGAAGAGGTCTTTCCCGACCCCGAGATCACCCAGCTGATCGAGGATCATTACTTTGTCGTCCAGCTGAACCTGTTCGGCGATGTCGAGGTGACCGATTTCGATGGCGACACCCGCGCCGAAAAGGACATGGCGATGAAATGGGGTGTGATGTTCACGCCTACGATGATGTTCCTGCCCCAAGAGGTGCCCGAGGATACGATGGCCGCGCGCGCCGCCGTGGCCACCATGCCCGGCGCCTTCGGCAAGGGCACGACGCGGGCGTTGCTGACCTGGGTGAAGGACCGCGGCTATGAAAGCGGCGAGAATTTCCAGAAATTCCTGGCATCCCAGGTCAATTCGCAATGATGCGGCACGCCGTAGTGGGGGCTGCGGCTGTGCCGCATCCGCATTGCTGCGCTGCATATATGCAGATGTTTGAATTTTTCGGTTGCGATCTTTTGCCGCACACGTCAAAATGAGAATCGAAGGAAGAAGAGGGAGGTCTTCTATGAAACGCCACGTCGTGATGGTCGCCGCTGCGGCCGCACTCGCAGCAGGTGCAACGGCCGCCGAGGTCGCCCCGATGGAAGTGAAATGGGACGAGGATGGCTCCATCGCCGAATCCCTCACCGGCACCCCGGGCGATCCGGCCTCGGGCGCCAAGATCATGACGACCAATGCGCTGGGCAACTGCGTTGCCTGCCATGAAATCGGCGCGATGCCGGATGTGCCCTTCCAGGGCAACATCGGCCCCGCGCTGGACGGCGCCGCCGACCGCTGGACCGAAGCGCAGCTGCGCGGTCTGGTCGTCGATGCCAAGCGCACGTTCGAGGGCACGTTCATGCCCGGCATGTACAAGACCGGGCCTTTCACCCGGCCGGGGGACGCCTACACCGGCAAGGCAGCGCCTGCCGATCTGATGCCCATCCTGTCTGCCCAGCAGATCGAGGATGTGGTCGCCTATCTGCTGACGCTCAAAGAGTGATCGGCGCAAGACATCGAGAGGAGATGACGATGAAATTTTCCAGACGTGGGGCGCTTGGGCTGGCGCTGGGCGGTGTGGCCGCTTCCATGCTGCCGATGCGCGCAATGGCCGCCGGCGCCGAAGAGGCGATCGCCGCCTTCACCGGCGGGGCTGCCGTGGGCACCGAAGGGCTGACCCTGACCGCCCCCGAAATCGCCGAGAACGGCAACACCGTTCCGGTCGCGGTCAATGCGCCGGGCGCGGTCGCCATCGCGATCTTCGCCGCCGGCAACCCGACGCCGGGCGTGGCCACCTTCACCTTCGGCCCCGCCGCCGGTTCGCAATCCGCCTCGACCCGTATCCGCCTGTCGCAGACCCAGGACGTGGTCGCGGTCGCCAAGATGGCTGACGGCAGCTTCGTTCAGGCCTCGGCCAACGTGAAGGTCACCATCGGCGGCTGCGGCGGCTGACCCGGAATTCCAGGAGAGATATCATGGCAGACAACGTCAAACCGCGCGTGAAAGTGCCCTCGAAGGCTTCGGCCGGCGAGGTGATCACGCTCAAGACCCTGATCTCGCACCCGATGGAATCGGGGCAGCGCAAGGACAAGGACGGCAACGTCATCCCGCGCTCGATCATCAACCGCTTCACCTGTGACTTCAACGGCCAGAACGTGATCGACATCACGATCGAGCCGGCCGTGTCGACCAACCCCTATTTCGAATTCGATGCCAAGGTCGACGCCTCGGGCGAATTCAAGTTCACCTGGTACGACGATGACGGCTCGGTCTACGAAGACGCCAAGTCGATCGAGGTCGCCTGAGCCGACGGCTCTTCCCGCGTGAGGGAGCGCGGGTCTCAGGAAAGCCCCGCGTCCGGTTTTCGGGCGCGGGAGATACCCAGGGAGGATCAAGGGAAATGACGCTGCGCTACAGCCGCACCACGATCGCCGCCGCCGCCGCACTTGCCATTGGCGCGGGCGCCGCATGGGCCGAACCGGTCGATGACACGCTGATCGTGAATGAGGAAATCACCATCAAGACCCGCGCCGAGGCGCCCGCCCATCTGGAAGGCGCGCTGCCCGAGCTGTATTCGGGCTGGCACTTCCGCGAAGATGACACGCGCAAGATGCAGATGGACGATTTCGACAATCCGAATTTCGTGTTCCTGGAACAGGGCCTGGATCAGTGGTCCGTGGCCGAGGGCACGGAAAACAAGTCCTGCGCGGATTGCCATGGCGACATCGAGGAAAGCATGAAGGGCGTGCGCGCCGTCATGCCCAAGGTGAATGCCGCCGGCGCGTTGTGGTCGATGGAAGATTACATCAACGACTGCCGCACCAACCGCATGGGCGCCGAGGCCTGGAAGTGGAACAGCCAGGACATGAAGAACATGACCCTGGCCATCTCGCTGCAGTCGCGCGGCATGCCGATGAACGTCGCCATCGACGGCCCCGCGGCCGAATTCTGGGAACGCGGGAAAGAGATGTATTACACCCGCTTCGGCCAGCTGGAAATGTCGTGCGCCAATTGCCATGAGGACAACTGGGGCAACTTCATCCGCGCCGACCACCTCAGCCAGGGCCAGATCAACGCCTTTCCGCTGTATCGCCTGAAGGATGCGGGCGTGGTGTCGATCCACCAGCGTTTCGTGGGCTGCGTGCGCGACACCCGCGCCGAGACCTTCGCCGCCGGCAGCCAGGAGTTCCGCGAGCTGGAGCTTTACGTCGCCTCGCGCGGCCAGGGCCTGGATATCGAAGGGGCGGGCGTTCGCCACTGACTTAAGGCCGCGGGGCATGGCGGACCCATGCCCCGCGTTTCGCTTTCCAACATATTCAACTTTTTCGATCTGATGGAACGCCATCAAGCTGAATTCGTTAGGCAATTTTCGGAATGAACCGGCGCGCCCGCGGGCCGCGCTACAGCGAAGGAGAGATGGGATGATTTCCCGGCGGGAATTTATTCAGGCAAGCCTTGCGGCCTCGACGATCCTGGGCGCCTCGGGGCTGTCGCGCTGGTCGCGCGCGATGGCGCAACAGGCGCTGACGCAAGATCAGCTGCTGCAGTTCGACGATTTCGGCAATGTGACGCTGATCCACATCACCGATATCCACGCGCAGGCCAAGCCGATCTATTTCCGCGAACCCGAGATCAACCTGGGCGTGGGCGAGGCCAAGGGCGTGCCGCCGCATGTGGTGGGCGCCGATTTCCTGAAGATGTTCAACATCCAGCCCGGCACCCCCGAGGCCTATGCCCTGACCTATGAAAACTTCACCGATCTGGCCAAGGCTTACGGCAAGATGGGCGGCATGGACCGGGTCGCGACCGTGGTCAAGGCGATCCGCGCCGCGCGCCCCGAGGCGCTGTTGCTGGATGGCGGCGATACCTGGCATGGCTCGATGACCTCGTTGATGACCAAGGGTCAGGACATGGTCAACATCATGAACGCGCTTGGCACCGATGCGATGACCTCGCACTGGGAATGGACCTTTGGTCAGGACCGGGTGAAGGAAATCGTCGAAAGCCTGCCGTTCCCCTTCCTGGGCGCCAATATCTTTGACGCGGAATGGGACGAACCGGCGTTCGAACCCTACAAGATCTTTGAACGCGGCGGTGTGCGCATCGCGGTGATCGGCCAGGCCTTCCCCTACATGCCGATCGCCAACCCCAAGTGGATGTTCCCCGATTTCAGCTTTGGCATCCGCGAAGAACGCATGCAGCAGGTGGTGGATGAGGTCCGCGCCGAGGGCGTCGACCTGGTGGTCTGCCTGTCGCACAACGGCTTTGACGTGGACCGCAAGATGGTGTCGCGCGTCAAGGGCATCGACGTCATCCTGACCGGCCACACCCATGACGCGGTGCCCGAACCGGTGCTGGTGGGCGACACGATCCTGATCGCCTCGGGGTCCAACGGCAAGTTCGTCAGCCGCGTCGATCTGGACGTGCGCGACGGCCGGATGATGGGCTTCCGCCACAAGCTGATCCCGATCTTCTCGGATGTGATCACGCCTGATGCCGACATGGCCGCGCTGATCGATGCCGAACGCGCGCCCTTCAAGGCGGACCTGGAAGAGGTCGTGGGCCAGACCGAAAGCCTGCTGTATCGGCGCGGCAATTTCAACGGCACCTGGGACGATCTGATCTGCGAGGCGATCTTGTCGGAACGCGACGCCGAAATCGCCATGAGCCCGGGCGTGCGCTGGGGCACCACGCTGCTGCCGGGCGATGCGATCACGCGCGAAGACATCCACAACGCAACCTCGATGACCTATGGCGCGTGCTACCGCACCGAAATGTCGGGCGAGATGATCCACACGATCATGGAAGATGTGGCCGACAACATCTTCAACGCCGACCCCTATTACCAGCAGGGCGGCGACATGGTCCGCATCGGCGGCATGGGCTATCACATCGACGTATCGAAGCCGATCGGCCAGCGGGTCACCAACATGACGCTGCTCAAGGATGGCTCGGCCATTGATCCGGCGCGCAACTATGTCGTGGCGGGCTGGGCCTCGGTCAATGAGGGGACCGAAGGGCCGCAGATCTGGGATGTGATCGAAAGCCATGTCCGCAAGATCGGCACCGTGAAGCTGGAACCGAACACCTCTGTCGTTGTCACCGGTGCGTGACGGCGGTCAGGGAATGCCCCCGCAAGGGACGGAAATGAAGGAGATGAGGATGGACGAGAAGGAAAGCTCGAACGCCCCGGCGCTGGCCATGGGTCGGCGCGGGTTCCTGCGTGCCGGCGCTGCCGCGGGCGCGCTGGTGGCAGGGGCGGGCGCGGCGCGTGCCGAAGGGCCCGACCCGCTGATCACCGAGGTGCAGCCCTGGGCCTCGGGGCTTGGTGATGGCGTTGACGCGGTGAAATACGGTCTGCCGATCAAATACGAAGATGACGTGGTGCGCCGCACCGTGTCCTGGTTGACGGCGGACCCGATCAGCTCGATCAACTTTACGCCGATCCATGCGCTGGATGGCACGATCACCCCGCAGGGCTGCGCGTTCGAACGCCACCACTCGGGCGCGATCGAGCTGCGCAAGGAAGATTACCGGCTGATGATCAACGGTCTGGTCGATCAGCCGCTGGTCTTCACCTATGAGGATCTGGAGCGTTTCCCGCGTGAAACCCGCACCTATTTCTGCGAATGCGCGGCCAATTCCGGCATGGAATGGGCGGGCGCGCAGCTGAACGGGTCGCAGTTCACCCACGGCATGATCCACAACATGGAATATACCGGGGTCAGCCTGCGCACGCTGCTGGAAGAGGCCGGCGTGAAGGCCGAAGGCAAGTGGGTCTATGTCGAAGGTGCGGATGCGTCGTCGAACGGCCGCTCGATCCCGCTGGAAAAGGCGCTGGATGACTGCCTGGTCGCCTTCAAGGCCAATGGCGAGGCGCTGCGCAAGGAACATGGCTATCCTGTCCGCCTGGTCGTTCCGGGCTGGGAAGGCAACATGTGGGTCAAGTGGCTGCGCCGGATCGAGGTCACGGAAAACGCCGTGGAAAGCCGCGAGGAAACCTCGAAATATACCGACACGCTGGACAACGGCGTCTCGCGCAAGTGGACCTGGGTGATGGATGCGAAATCCGTCATCACCGCGCCCTCGCCGCAGATGCCGATCAAGCACGGGCCGGGGCCGCTGGTGATCACGGGTCTGGCCTGGTCGGGCCGTGGTGCGATCACGCGGGTCGATGTGTCGCTGGATGGCGGCAAGACGTGGAAACAGGCGCGCCTGGCCGCGCCGGGGCAATCCATGGCGCTGACGCGGTTCTATTTCGACCATGTCTGGGACGGGTCGGAAATGCTGCTGCAATCGCGCGCCATTGACGAAACGGGCTATGTCCAGCCCACCAAGACCCAGCTGCGCGAAGTCCGTGGCCTGAATTCGGTCTATCACAACAACGGCATCCAGACCTGGTGGGTCAAGGCGAACGGGGAGGCAGAGAATGTCGAAGTTTCGTAATCTGGTGATCGGAACGGCGCTTCTGACCACGCTGGCCGCCCCTGCCTTTGCCGAGAAGCTGGGCCTTGGCCGTCCGGCCCTGCCCGAGGAGATCGCGGCCTGGGATCTGGATGTCTCGCCCGATGGGACGGGGCTGCCGGAAGGCTCGGGCTCGGTTCTGGACGGGGAAGAGGTGTTTTCCGAACATTGCGCGGTCTGCCACGGCGAATTCGCCGAGGGCGTGGACAACTGGCCGAAACTTGCGGGCGGGCAGGGCACGCTGGACCATGACGATCCGCTGAAGACGATCGGGTCTTACTGGCCCCATCTGTCGACCGCCTGGGACTATGTGAACCGCTCGATGCCGTTCGGCAACGCGCAGTCGCTGGACCCCGATCAGGTCTATGCGATCGTGGCCTACCTTCTGTATTCCAACGATCTGGTCGATGACGATTTCGTCCTGACCAAGGAAAACTTCACCGAGGTGGTGCTGCCCAATGCGGACGGCTTCATCCTGGATGACCGGGCCGAGACGGAATATCCGATCTTCTCGCAGGAAGCTTGCATGGAAAACTGCAAGGAGACGGTCGAGATCACAATGCACGCGGCCAATCTGGACGTGACGCCGGGCGACCCCGATGATGACGCCCCGGCCGAAGCCGCGGAACCGGCACCTGCGCCCGCCGCAGCCGAGCCTGCCGCGACCGAGGCCCCGGCTGAGGAAGCCGCCGCTGAAGAAGCCGCCGAAGCCGCGACCGCGGTGGCCGCGGCCGATCCGGCGCTGATCGAGGCGGGGGAAAAGGTGTTCAAGAAATGCGCCGCCTGCCACAAGGTCGGTGACGGCGCCAAGAATGCCACCGGCCCGGTGCTGAACGGCATCGTCGGGCGCGCGGCTGCAACGGTCGAGGGCTACAAATACTCGGCCGCGATGCAGGCTGCGGGCGAAGGCGGTCTGGTCTGGACGCCGGAAAACATCGCCGCCTACATGCAGGACCCCAAGGGCTTTGTTCCCAAGAACAAGATGTCCTTCGCGGGCCTGAAAAAGCAGGACGAAATCGATGCACTGATCGCCTATATGGCGACGTTCACCGAGTAAGCCTTGGGCTGGCGGGGCTTCCTCCTGCTCGCCGGCCTGATCTTCGCGCCCGCGCTCCCCGCGGGCGCGGACGCTTTTGTGCCGCCTGACGCACGGGCGGAAACCTTTGGCGATGCCGACCGGGGCGCGGGCTTCTGGACCCAGTGCAAGGGCTGCCATGAAATCGGCGCGGGCGCGCGCATCCGCATCGGCCCGCCGCTATCCGGCCTGTTCGGCCGCCGGGCCGGGGCGGTGGCGGGCTTTGCCTATTCCAAAAGCATGGCGCGTATGGGCGCGGACGGGCTGACCTGGAATTGGGGCACGCTGGATGCCTATGTCGAAAATCCCAAGGCGCTGGTGTCGGGCACGCGCATGGCCTATCGCGGGCTGAAGGATCCGCAGGATCGCGCCGATCTGATCGCCTTTCTGCGCAGCCATTCCGACCGCCCCCAGGACATTCCCGAAGCCGCCCCCACCGCGCGGCGGCTGGAACTGGATCTGCCCGCCGATCTGCTGGCGCTGCAGGGCGATCCGGCCTGGGGCGAATATCTGGCCGCCGAATGCCAGACCTGTCATCGCCGCGATGGGTCCGATCAGGGGATTCCGTCGATCACGCAATGGCCTGTTGAGGATTTCGTCATCGCGATGCATGCTTACAAGCGAAAGCTGCGTCCGCATCCGGTGATGCAGATGATGGCCGGGCGCCTGTCGGATGAGGAGATTGCCGCACTGGCCGCCTATTTCGCGACGTCGGGCGAGTGACGCCGCAGTTCAGGGGAGGGAACACCGATGCAGATGAAGCGACGCGACTTTTTGGGCAGCGCGGCTGCCGGCACGGTCATCCTGGCCGCACCGATGGTGCGCGCCCAGGGCAAACCGCGGGTGGTGGTGATCGGCGGCGGGGCCGGGGGGGCGACCTGCGCGCGCTATCTGGCCAAGGACAGCCAGGGCGCGCTGGATGTGGTGCTGATCGAACCCGCCGAGGTCTATCACACCTGTTTCTTTTCAAACCTTTATCTGGGCGGCTTCCGTGATTTCGACAGCCTGGCCCATCGCTATGACCGGCTGGCCGCGGATTACGGCATCACGCTGGTGCGCGATCGCGCGGTTGCGGTGGACCGGGCCGCGCGGCAGGTCACGACCGCGGGGGGCGAGACGCTGGCCTATGACCGGCTGGTGATCGCGCCGGGGATCGACTTCAAGGAAGGCGCCCTGCCGGGCTGGACCCTGGCCGATGCCGAGGTCATGCCCCATGCCTACAAGGGCGGCGCGCAGGTGCAGCTGCTGCGCGCCCAGATCGAGGCGATGCCCGAAGGCGGCACCTTCGCGATGATCGCCCCGCCCAACCCCTATCGCTGCCCGCCCGGGCCTTATGAGAGGATCTCGATGGTGGCGCATCTGTTAACCCAGGTGAACCCGACCGCCAAGATCCTGGTCTTTGATCCGAAAGAGAATTTCTCGAAGCAGGGGCTGTTCGAAGAGGGGTGGGAGACACATTACCCCGGCATGATCACCCGCATCGGCCCCGACATGGGCGGCACCGCGCTGGAGGTGCGGCCCGCGACGATGGAGGTGGTGGCCGATGGCGTGGTGGAAAAGGTCGATGTCTGCAACGTCATCCCGCCGCAGATGGCCGGCGCGATCGCGCAGATTGCCGGCGTGACCGAAGGCGACTGGGCCCCGGTGCATCCGGCCGACATGCGCGCGCGCCTGGATGAGGCGGTCTTTGTGCTGGGCGATGCCAGCGCCCAGGGCGACATGCCGAAATCGGCCTTTTCCGCCAATAGCCAGGCCAAGGTCGCCGCGATGGTGATCCGGGCGGAACTGACCGGATCGCGCGCCTTCCCGGCGAAATATTCCAACACCTGCTGGTCGCTGATCGCGCCCGAGGATGGCGTTAAAGTCGGTGCCAGCTATGAGCCGACCGCGGAAAAGATCGCCAGCGTCGAAAGCTTCATCAGCCAGACAGGCGAGGATGCGGCGCTGCGCCGGACCACCTATGAGGAAAGCCTGGGCTGGTACGCCGGCATCACCGCCGACATCTTTGGCTGAGGCCGGGCGGGGGGCTGTCTGCCCCCCGGCGCCCCCTTGCGGGGCCGCCGCCCCCCGAGGATATTTGGGCAAAGCCGAAGGGCAGAGTTTTTACAGGCGGAGGGCAGTGTTGGAAAGCGAGCTGGAGGCGCGGGCACGGGAATTGTTTGCGGCCGGGGTGGCAGCGGCGGATCCCGCGCGGGCGGTGGATGCGGCGATGGCGGCGGTTCTGGCCGACGGTCCGGCCCCGGGAGGGCGCTGGCATCTGCTGGCGCTTGGCAAGGCGGCGGGCGCGATGGCGCGGGCCGCGCTGCGGCACTTGCCCGAGGGGGTGGCCGCGCTGGTGGTTACGAACCCCGAAAATGCCGGGCCGGTTCCGGGGGCCGAGGTCTTGGCGGGCGGTCATCCGGTGCCTGATGCGGGCAGTGCGGCGGCGGGGCAGGCGATCCTTGCGCGGCTGGCGGCGGCGGGGCCGGGGGACCGGGTTCTGGCGCTGATTTCGGGCGGGGGCTCGGCGCTGGCGGTGGCGCCGGTGGCGGGGCTGAGCCTGGAGGACAAGGCCGAGGTCAGCCGCCTTTTGTTGCTGTCGGGGGCCGATATCACCCAGATGAATCTGGTGCGCCAGCATCTGTCGCGGCTGAAGGGCGGGGGCTGGCTACGGACCTGCGCCGCGCCCATCAGCGCGTTGATCTTGTCGGATGTGCCGGGCGATGATCTGCGGGTGATCGCCTCGGGCCCGACGGTGGCACCGATCGGCAGCCGCGCTGCAGCGGCGGATCTGTGCCGCGCCTTTGGCATCTGGGATCGTCTGCCGGTTGCGGCGCGCGCCCATCTTGGCGCGCCCGAGCCTGCGGTGGCCGCGCCGGTTGGGGCGCAAAACCGCCTGATCGGGGCCAATGCGATTTCGCTGGCGGCGATGGTTGCCGCCGGGGCCGAGGCCGGGCCCTTCGTGCTGGGGGGCGATGTGGCCGCGCTGGCGCCGCGTCTGGTGGCGCTGTTGGGGGATATGGCGCCCGGTCAGGCGCTGGTCTTTGGCGGCGAAACGGTGGTGCGCGTGACCGGCGATGGTCTGGGCGGGCGCAACCAGGAACTGGCGCTGCGCGTGGCCCTGGCGGCCGAGGCGGCGGGGGTCGCGGGCCGCTGGCTGTTCCTGTCGGGCGGCACGGATGGGCGCGACGGCCCGACCGAGGCGGCGGGCGGTATCGTCGGGCCGGGGTCGCTGGCGGCGATGCGGCGGGCGGGTGTCGATCCGCAGGCGGCGCTGGCGCGTAACGATTCGAACCCCGCGCTGGCGGCGGGGGGGGCATTGCTGGTGACGGGGGCCACCGGCACAAATGTGGCCGATCTGGCGGTGCTGATCCGGGGGTAACGGTGCGGGCTTAGCGAAGGGCACGCTGTGCCGTCCGGCGCGCGGCGCGGGCCTCAAGCGCCAGTGCTGCGGCCAGCACCGCAAGCGCAAGCATGTCGAAGGACATCAGCGATATCAGAGCCATAGTGTTCCCCCAGGCGCGACTGCATTTTGTCTTGCAGCGCATTGGGGCGGGAATATGTCGCCATCCGGGTTTTGTTGGGCGCGGCCCGGCGGGCGGCGCGCTTGACGGGGGCGGGACGGGCATGGCCTAAGAGTCGGATTCGGAATTATCTTTAAGATGTCATGCCCTTGCGATGAGCCTCGTGACGCGCCTGATGTGGGCGATGAGGAGCCATGCCTCTGCACTGGCGACGGTTTTCTC
>NZ_JAMJFX010000018.1 GCF_023544865.1 Phaeovulum molybdatiresistens
GCCAATCAAACAGGTGGGGCAGTGGCTTCGTTTTGCATTTTTCTCTTGACCACAACCACCCTGTTACGGAAGCGGCTGGATGTGATCCCGGCGAGGTTCCGGGTCATCGTGACCCGCCGTCCCAATATGCATTCAAGGACGCAGATGGCGTCATCCAGGCGCTTGCTCCGGCCCATATCATCGAAAGCGGCCTGCCGACCGAGGCACTCTTGGCCCAGATCTCGGTCTCCAAATATGCAGACGGCCTGCCGCTGTTCCGGCAGGAGGGGATCTATGCCCGCGACGGAGTGGAAATCGACCGGAGGCTGATGGCGCAGTGGATGGGCCGGGTCGGCTTCGAACTCGAGATCCTCGCCGCGCATGTGCTGGGTGAAATCCTGAAGGGCCCGCGCGTCTTCCCCGATGAGACCAGCCTTCCGGCCCTCGCACCCGGCACCGGCACCGTGAAAAAGGCCTGGCTATGGGCCTATGCCCGTGATGACAGCACCTTCGGCGGCAGCGGGCCGCCTATGGTGGCCTATCGCTTAGAGGACAGCCGATCCGGAGAATGCGTTCGCCGCCATCTCGGCGGCTATAGCGGCATTCTCCAGGTGGACGGCTATGCCGCCTACAACCAGTTCGTCCGCAAGGACGGGGCCAATGACGGTCCGCGCCTCGCCGGATGCTGGGCCCATAGCCGAAGGCGCTTCTACGAACTCCATGCCGCCGGGGACAGTCAGGTCGCCACCACCACGGTCGAGCGCATGGCCGAACTCTGGAAGCTCGAGGCTGAGGTGCGCGGCCAAAATGCAGCGGCCCGCGCCGCCGCGCGGCAGACCATCTCCAGGCCCATCGTCGCTGAACTGTTCACCCTCTGGCAGCAGACCCTGCCGCGCATCTCTGGCAAGTCAAAGCTGGCCGAGGCCATCCGCTACGCCATTGCCCGGCGCGAGATCTTCGACCGCTTCCTGACCAACGGCCTGATCGAGCTCGGCTCCAACATCGTCGAGCGCGCCATCAGGCCCCAGATCATCACTCGCAAGAACAGCCTCTTCGCCGGATCGGACGGCGGTGGCCACACATGGGCCACCATCGCCACCCTCCTGCAGACCTGCAGGCGGAACAATGTCGATCCAGCAGCATGGCTGACACAGACCCTCGAGCGCATCGCCAACCAATGGCCAAGCGCCGAAATCGACGCACTCATGCCGTGGAACTACAGGCCCTGAACAGCCTCAGCTTCCCGATTACGCTCCTTGGCGTTAGGCTCGATCTACCAGTCGATCCTGTCCTTGGACCGCCCCGACTGACGTTCCCACGGGGCGGGGTCGGGATAGACCTGCCCCAGAACGCGCCGCACCTCGCGGTGCCAGGCGCGGGTGGGGGGCGCGGCCCCGCCTTCGTTCAGGCAGAAGGTCTGCGGCGGATCCTGCGCGATCGCGGCCAACCGCGCGCGCCAGCGGATGTCGTGGTTTTTCACCAGCAGGGTCTGCATCTCTGCGGGCAGCGCGCGGCCGGTGCCGATGGCGTAATGGTGATAAAGGAAGCTGGGAATGTTCAGATCGCCCATCGCCCGGAACCGGTTCTGGCGCATCGCCGCGATCGGGCCGGCAAAGCGCTGCTCGATCTCTTCCAGAACGTCGCGGCGCAGGGCAAAGGGTGCATGCAGGTGCAACCGGGTCGGCGCAAAACCCAGCGTCTCGCGGATCAACGCGGCAGAGGTGCGCGCGGCGTTGCGGTAATCCGGGTCGCCGGGCACGGCCGGCCCGCTGACCATGCCATAGCCTTCCAGGAAGGCGCGGCTGATCCCATTTTCGACAAAGAACGTCGTCTTTGGCAAACGGCGACCGATGAAAACATCATCATTCAGATACACGAACCGCTCTGCCAGCCCCGGGATGCGGTGCAGGAAGGATTCGATGACATGCGAATTGAACGTGGGCAGGAACGGTGCGGGGATCACAGCGTCGTGGGGAACCCAGACCAGCCTTTGCTGCGCCGGGTCGAACCAATCGGGCGGGGCGCAATTGGTGAAGACAAAGATCCGGTTCACCCACGCCATGTTCCGCGCGACAGAGCGCAAGGAAAACCGCAATTCGTCATTGCTGTGAAAGCGCGACAGGGCGGCACCGTCCGCACTACCCGCCCCTGACCCTTCCGCATCGGGGCGGTGCGCGCGATACTGTTTCTGCCAGTCCGGGTCATCGTGGTTTACCCAGGTAAAGACCACATCGACCGGGGCCTGCCGGGCCTGCGCGGCAAGGGTCGGCGCGCCCAGGATATCCTCAATTCGGTGCAGGCCAGGCTTGTCCAGGATGGCGGTGAACAGCGCGCGGGCCTGTTGGTTTTTGCCGTTGCGCGACAGCCAGTCACCGGGGCCGCGCCGTTCATAGCTTTCGATCCACAGCCGTTCACGCGCGCCAGTGCCGGGGGCCGGGGGCAAGGTCGCCAGCACCCGCCCGATCTGCAGCGCCTTTCGGGCCGCGCGCGGGCGCAGGATGCGGCCTTGTGCGGTGATCTGCAGGCCGGGGACAAGCCGGCGCAAGACCCCAAGCGCCAGGGCAAAATCCTTTTCAGCCAGCCCGCAGCCTTGCCCATCTTCGCCCAGTTCCAGAACAAGAACGGGGAAATGGCTGGCAAGTCGCGCCAGGACGACATCGGCGCTTGCGGCCTCGGCCAGCGACAGGGGCGCCGGCTCTGGCGGCTGTGCGGCGGCACGCAGGCTTGTGCGCCGCGATCGGCGGCTGTGCCGAACGCGCGCCGCTGCCTCTTGCAGAAGCTGTGGCTGTTCGAGCGACACGCGCAGATAGGACCAAAGCCGGGCCAGCCGTCCGGTTCGCGCGAACCCCAAGGTCGATCTGAAACGGCTCAATCTCGCCTCCGGCGCGCCACGAACGATGCCTGGACCCACGAAAAGGGCACGGGTCCGGTCGAGGGGGACGATACAGCACCCCCACTGCAAGGAAAAGCAAGCACACCGCCCCCGGACAAAGGCACCTACAGGAACAGGTGGCGCAGGTCCGCCACCCGTTCAACGCGCCGCCAGTTGCGCAGCACGAAAAGCGCCGCCGGGATCGGCCAGATCGGCCCAAAGACCCGGCGGAACAGCGCCTTGCGCGCCCGCATCGGCGCGGGGCCTGACCAGCGCAGGCCCGAGCTGTCGGCCGGGTGCATGGCAACCGTGACCGGCACGAACCGGGCCTTCAGACCGCGATCCAGAAGATCGGTCACGAAAATATATTCATCGCCGATGAAATTGGGCATGCCGGCGCCGAAAGCTTCGTCAAATCGCAGGCCAGATGCGCGAATGGGGGCCAGGCGCAGCATCATTTCATAGGTTGCGGTCTTGGCGCTGTTCAGCCGGCCCAGCGCCTGCGCGCGCAAGGAATAGCGTTTTCGCAGCGCGCCATCGGGCCCGCAGGTCTGCCCGGTGACAAGGGTCAGGTCCAGGTCGGCATCCAGCGCCGCGCACAGTGCCGCGATGCCTTCGGGCAGAAAGTCGATGTCATCATCCGCAAAAAGCAAATAGCGCCCGTGCGCGTGGTCGATCGCGGCATTGCGCGAACGTGCCACACCCGTGCCGTCAAGGTGCAGCTCTTTCAGGTCCGACCGCCGGTGCAATGGCGGCGCATCGGTTGGGGCGCCCTGCACCAGAACCAGAACCTCGATGCCCTGCCGGGGCGCGGGCAGCCGGATGTTGGCGGCGCGATGATATAGCGTCGAATAGGCGATGGTCAGAACGGGCGCATCAATCAAGGCCATCACCGCCCCGCCCTAACGCGCCGAGGCCGCGGCCAGGTTCGCCTCATGCTGCGCGATGGCGGCATCGATATCGTCGAACAGGGTCAGCTTGCCGCCTTCCAGAACCGCGCCCATCGTGCACATCCGCCGGATCATCGGCATGGAATGCGTCACCACGATTGCCCCGGCCGACCGCATCCTGTCCAGGAACACCGCCTCGCTTTTCTTTTTGAAATTCGCATCGCCCACGCTGGTCACCTCATCCACCAGATAGGTGTCAAAGCGCACGCCCATCGACACGCCAAAGGCCAGACGCGATCGCATGCCCGATGAATAGGTGCGCACCGGCAGGTGGAAATGCATCCCCAGCTCGGCAAAATCGCGGACGTAATCCACCAGATATTCCGCATCCACGCCATAGACACGCGCGACGAACCGGATGTTCTGCGCGCCGGTCAGATCGCCGTGAAAGCTGCCCGAAAACCCCACCGGCCAGGAAATCGACCCGTCCGAGACAATCCGGCCATCGGTTGGTTTGCTGGTCCCGGCGATCATGCGCAACAGCGTCGATTTACCCGCCCCGTTGCGCCCCAGAAGCCCAACCGAAACGCCCGAGGGGAAGACCGCGTTCACCTGGTCTGCCACGCATTTGCGCTGTCCCTTGACGTGATAGATCTTGGACAGGTTCTCAAGCCGGATCATGGCCTAGTGTCGATCCCGGATACTGAAGTAGATGAGGATCCCGGTCGCCCAGATCATCGTCAGGAAAAACCCGATGATCCCCAGCAAGGTCCAGCGCTGCGGAAATTGCGACGATTCGGCCAGTGTCGGGCGCACATGGGCGGCCAGATAGCGCGATTGCCGGCGCGCTTCGGCCTGGGCCATGTCATATCCGGCCAGGGCCGCGCGATAGGTCTGTTCGGCGAACAGCAGATCCGCGCTTAGCCCTTCGAAGCGCGCGATCATCTCGCCGTAAAGCGCGCCGCCGGGGCCCGCGCCGTCTTCGCCGAACTTGGCGCGCTCTTCCTCGATCCGGGTCTGGATCACGTCAATCTTGCGCTGCGCCTGAACGATGCGGGTGTCATCCGGCCGCAGCCCCGAAGGCAGCATGTCCAGTTCAATCATCGCGGCGGCCAGCTGGCCCTGAAGCGAGGCCAGAACACCCATCTGGCCCTGCAGATCGGCAGTGGGATCAACAATCTGGTTTTCGGTGCGGAACCGGGTCAGTTCCTGGCGCACGGCACGCAGGCGGGCAAACGCCTTGTCCAGTTCCTCTTTCGCGAAGCGCGTCGCATCGTTGCGCGCCACCGCCGACAGCTCATTGATCATTTCCGAGCTTTCGTCGAACACCGTCTGCGCCACCAGCCGCGCATCCTGCGGATCGAAGGCCAGAACCCGCAGCGCTATCAGCCCGGTCGCCTTGTCATAGGCCACGCGGATGTTGCGGCGCATGTGATCATGCAGATCCTCGATCGTTCCGTCGGGGTCGAAGGCAAACACCGGATCGCGCGGCCAGTTGCCCGAATAGATCCGGCGCAGGTCAAGCTTGGCATCCAGTTTCTCGACCAGTTCCTGACTGCGCAGGAAATCATCCAGAATATCACTGTCCGAGATCATCGACCCCGACAGCAGCGGAATCCCGCCCAGCACATCAAGCGAGGATTTATATTCCTCCTTGCGGACCGAAAACGCCACGGTCGATGCATATTGGTCCGAGGCCCAGACCCACAGATACCCCGCCGAAACCACAAGCGGCAGCGCCACGAACACCACGAAGGTGCCGCGCACCACGCTGCGTGACCGGCCCAGGGCGCGCCAAAACAGGGCGGAAAGCCGCATCAGGGCCGTTTCCTGCCCATCGCCCACCGCCCGCGCAGCGCCTAGCCCGCGATCCGCATCTGCCGTCTTTTGTTGGTCTGTCAAAGGTCCCTCGCATCGGCTATGGCTTGTGCGACTTGGCTGTTGATTACATAACGACAGCCTGCAACGCCAGAGACAACTGCCCTGCCCCATGAACGCCCGATGACCGCCACCACCCAAAAGGACCGACCGAACCGGCAGTTCCGCACCTTCCGGACCATCGCGGCCCTGATGATGCGCGAAATGGCGACGACCTATGGCCGGTCGCCGGGTGGCTATCTCTGGGCGCTGGTCGAACCGATCGGCGCGGTGGCGATCCTGACCCTGCTGTTTTCGCTGGCCTTTCCCGCCCCCCCCATGGGCAAGAGCTTTGGGCTGTTCTATGCCACCGGCTATCTGCCCTTCATGCTGTTCAACGACATGTCGGGAAAAGTTGCCAAGGCGATCAAATTCTCGCGTCCGCTGCTGAACTATCCCGCGGTGACCTATGTCGATGCGCTTCTGGCGCGGTTCTTCCTGACATTGCTGACGCATTTCGTGGTGGCCACGCTGCTGCTGGGCGGGATCGGGCTGCTGTTCGAACCGAACATTCACCCCGATATCCCGCGCACGATCCTGGGCTTTTTGGCCGCGGGGCTGCTGGGGTTCGGGGTCGGGGTATTCAACTGCTACCTGATGACCGATTTCCCGGTCTGGGAACGCGCCTGGTGGGTTCTGACGCGGCCCTTGTTCATCATTTCGGGGATTTTCTTCACCTATGACAACCTGCCCCCGATCGGGCAGGATATCCTGTGGTACAATCCCTTGTTGCACGCGGTCGGGCTGGTGCGCGACGGGTTCTACATCACCTATAATGGCGATTATATCAGTGTGCTTTACATCATGCTGTTTGCCGCCGTCTTCGGGCTGATCGGGATGTTGCTGGTGCGGCTGAAATACCGGGACTTTCTGGAATAGCCGCAACGCGCGGGATGTCAGACAAATTGTAAGAACTCTGTGCCGCAGCGCGTCGCCCATGTTGAGAAATAGGTAAGACTCGCGGCCTAGCCTCGACCCTGCACGGGGGTGCATGGGAAATGGGGATTGGGGATGCCAAGGTTCTGGCATGGAACCACGCTGCTTGCGGGCGTGGAATGGTATGTTTCCGCATTGACGGATCTTGAGGTCGTCTCGCTGGGTGACGGGGCCTATTTGCTGGGCACGACCGGCCTTGGCGGCGGGGTATCAAGCTTTCGTCTGGATGCGGGGGCGGCGCCGGTCTTTCTGGGCGGGCAGACGCTGTCGGGTCTGTCGCATCTGACGCCGCCACAGGTCGATCTGCTGACAACCGACACGGGGGCGCTGGCGATCGCGACGGGGGTGAATGCCCCCGCGCCGAATGCCTGGTATCTGGACAGCGGTGGCACGCTGGGGGGCCAGGCCAGTGCGGATCTGTCCGGGTTTTCCTTCGCCGGTCTGCTTGCGACGGCACAGATCAGCCTTGGCACGACCACCTATATCTATGCCGCCCGCGCCAACACCCTGACGCCCGAGGTGCTGCGGCTGACGGGCACAAGCGCAGCGTCAAAAGTGGCCGAGGCGGGGGGGGCGTCCGCGCATGGATTCAACCTGCTGGAAACGGTGTTCAGCGGGGGCCAGCCGATCCTGCTTGCCGCCTCGACCGGGGGAAATGTCCTGCGCAGCCTGCCGATCCGCCCCGATGGAACGCTTGGCGACGCGCATGAGATTGCAATGGACTCCGGTATCGGCTTCAACGCACCCAGCGCGCTGGTCACGGCTGAGCTGGACGGCAAGACCTATGCGATCATGGGCGCCAGTGTCAGTTCGTCGCTAACGGTGTTCCAGGTTGGGGCCGCCGGGGAACTGGTGGCCGTTGATCACATCGTGGACAGCCTGACCAGCCGGTTTGCACAGATCAGCGTCCTGCGCAGCTTTGCCGTGGGCGAACAGGTGCATGTTCTGGCGGGCGGCGGCGATGGCGGGTTGTCGCTATTCACGCTGCTGCCCGGCGGGCAGTTGCACTACCGCACGACGGTCAGCGACACGCCCCAGATGACCCTGGCCGATCTGTCGGCCCTGGCGGTCTGGGTCGGGCCCGAAGGCATCGCCCAGATCCTTGCCGGCAGCGAAAGCGAGGCCGGGATCACCCAGTTGCTGCTGGACCCCGGCCCGGGCGGCGTGACACGGGTCGCAGCGCCCGGCCAGGCGCGGATCACGGGGGGCAGCGGCAATGATATCCTTATGGGCGGCGATGCGGCGGTCGAGATTGCGGGCGGGGCGGGCGATGACATTCTGGCATCCGGGCGCGGCACGGCAACGCTTTGGGGCGGCACGGGCGCCGATCGGTTCGATCTGTCACTGAACGGCCGCATCAACCGGATCATGGATTTTGAGCCCGGCACGGACATCATCGACCTGACCCGGATGCCGCTGCTGCGGTCAGCGGCGCAGCTTGAGATTGCCCCGACAACCACCGGTGCCACGCTGCGCTTTCTGGGCACCGAGGTGCGGATCGAAACGATGCAGGGAACCCCCCTGTCCGAGGCCGCCCTGGCCGCCGCGATCCAGTTTCCCATCGCGCGCTATACCCCGGGCCTGGACTGGGCAAGCCTGTTCTCCCCCCCGCCAGAAGAGCCCCCAATCGACACAAGCCCCGAAGTGACCGCTGATCAAAGCCTGTCGGGCGGCGACGGTAATGACATCCTGACGGGCAGCGGCGGCAACGACACGCTTCTGGGCGGCGCAGGGAATGATACCTTGGACGGCGGTCCCGGCAATGACGTGCTGACCGGGGGCACACTGACCCTGACCGCGCCAGAACTGCTACTCGCGAATTTCGGACGCCTTGCGGGGGGATGGGTCTCGCAAGAGGTCTACCCCCGCCTGCTGGCCCAATCCGCGCAAGGCGACATCGCCATCGGCTTCGGGATACGGGGCGCCTATGTCAGCGCGCTTGACCCCGACAGCGGCACCGCTGCGGCCAACCTGATGATCGCGAATTTCGGTCGCAATCAGGGCTGGGCCAGCTTTGACCAGTTTCCGCGCATGGTCGGGGATTTCAACGGCGACGGCATCGACGATGTCGTGGGCTTTGGCAAGAAAGGAGTGTTCGTTTCCTACGGCACCGCCTCGGGCAACTTTGACCCCGCCCGCTTTGCCGAGGCCAATCTGGGGGTGAACCAGGGCTGGAAAAGCTTCGCCGTCCAGACCCGCGCGATCGGTGATGTCAACGGCGACGGCATCGACGATCTTGTCGGTTTCGGCACCCGTGGCACCTTTGTCGCCCTGGGCCTGGCCGAGGGCGGGTTCACCAAGACCGCCTTCTACCTGAACAATTTCGGCGCGGTGCAGGGCTGGATCGACAACAACCGTTTTCCCCGTGTTCTGGCCGATGTGAACGGCGACGGGATGGATGACATCATTGGCTTTGGCGCCCGCGGGGTCTTTGTGGCGCTGGCCGAGCCCGGCAGTTTTGGCCCCGCGCGCATGGTGCTGCAGGACTTTGCCGCCCAGCAGGGCTGGACCGATTTCGACAAGCAGCAGCGCATCGTGGCCGATTTCAACGGCGACGGCTACGCCGACATCCTGGGGATCACGGGCGATATGATGCAGATCGCCCTGTCGCTGGGGGATGGCACCTTCGACAAGGTCCGCAAGTTCAGCGCGCCGTTGCAGGGCGACTGGCTGGGCCAGAACCTTGAACCGCGGCTGTTTCGCGACATCGATGGCGACGATATCATGGATGTGGTCACCTTCACGTCACAGGGCATCACCCTGTCGTTCGGCCTGCCCGATCAGGACACGTTCATCTTCCGCGATGGCTTTGGTCAGGATGTGATTACCGATTTCGACACGCTTTCCGCGCGGGAACGGATCGATTTCTCGGGCCATTCCGCCTTTTCCAGCTTTGCCGAGGTGGCCGCCGCGATGCAGCAGGTGGGCGAGGATGTGGTGATCAGCGCCAATTCCGACCAGCTGATCCTGCAGAACGTTCTGCTGACCACGCTTGACGCCGATGATTTCCTGTTCTGACCCGGTCGCTCAGCGCAGCCGGTTCAGAAGGTCAAGCGAGGGGTAGCCATCCGGCGTCATTCCGTTCGCGCGCTGGAAGGATTCGATCGCCGCAATGGTGTTGGGCCCGATCTTGCCATCGGTGCCTTGCGTGTCAAAGCCCCGCGCGCTCAGCCGTTCCTGCAATTCCTTGCGCTCGACTACGCTTAGCGCGCGATCACCGCGCGGCCAGGGGGCGCGGAATGTGCCCTTCCCGCGGATGCGATCCGACAGGTGGCCCACGCCGATCACATAGGAATCGGCGGCGTTATAGCGCGAGATTGCGGTGAAGTTGGAAAAGATCATCAAGGCCGGCCCCCGCGCGCCCGCTGGCAGCAGGATCGAGGCTGCGCCAAACCGATCCGGCACCGCGGCGCCATCGACGCCACGCACGCCCAGCGCCGCCCATTCGGCGGGCGATTTCTTCACCTTCTTGCCCGCCAGCGCATAGTTGAAGCCAGGCGGCAGCTGAACCTCAACGCCCCAGGGCTGACCCTTGACCCAGCCCGAACGCGCCAGGTAGGCCGCGGTCGATGCCAGCGCATCGGTCGGATCATCCGACCAGATATCGCGCCGCCCGTCGCCGGTGAAATCCACCGCGAAAGACAGGTATGAGGTCGGGATGAACTGCGTATGCCCCATCGCGCCGGCCCAGCTTCCGGTCATGCGGGCAGGGTCCACATCGCCCGCCTGGATGATCTTCAACGCCGCGATCAGCTGTTCGGAAAAGAACGCGCCGCGCCGCCCGTCATAGGCCAGCGTTGCCAGCGCCGGGATGATCTGCGTGGTGCCGCGGTTCTTGCCATAATTGCTTTCCATGCCCCAGACGGCGGCCACCACCTCGGCCTCGACGCCATAGCGCGCCTCGATCGCGCGCAGGGTCGGCCCGTATTGGGCCATCATCGCCAGGCCGTTTTCGATCCGCGTGTCGGAAACCGCGCTGTCCAGATATTCCCAGATCGCCTTGGTGAATTCCGCCTGGCTGCGATCACGTTCGATGACGCGGGGGTTATAGCGCAGGTCGCGCATGGCGCGGTTCCAGGTCGCCTCGGAAATCCCGGATGACAGGGCCTTTCGCTTGAACGCCGCCGCCCAGGTTTCCAGCCCGCGCTGCACCGCGGCCGATGCAACGGGGATCGGGTCGGCGACGGGCTGCATGGCGGCACCTTTGGCAAGGGGGCGGGGCGATTCCGTGGGTGCCGCGCAGGCGGTCAGCCCCGAAAGCGCAAGAATGGTGATGGATACTGCCTTGACTGCCTGTTTCACGATCTGCCTGCCTTTGCTTTTCCACAAGTGTAGCAAGCGGTTCGGGGAAGGCAAATCACCATTGGCCCATCATTGCACCTTCGGATGATCCTTGCCGAAAAACGGCGTCATCTGCGCCACGATCACCGAATTTTCATCCAGCGCGCGTTGCATCAGCGATCGTTCCTCGTCGTCGATCTCGTGGCCCTGCTTTTCGCGTTCCTCGATCGTGCCATAGCCAGTCACGTCCAGCGGCGACAGGTCGGCCTGCTTCAGGATCACCACGGTTTCGCGCACGGCCTCGGCCTCATCCACACCACTAGCATAGCACAGAAGGCCCGCGCCGGTCGCGCCCTTGGGCAGGCCGTCATCCTTGGACCGGCCCACCTCGACCAGCAGGGTGTAAACCTGCTGGGGGCGCTTTTCCTTGGGCTTTTCGGGCGTATCAGTCACGCAGCAACTCGTTGATCGAGGTCTTGGACCGGGTCTTGGCATCCACCCGCTTCACGATCACCGCGCAATACAGGTTCACGCCGTTCTTCGACGGCATCGTGCCCGACACGACAACCGAACCGGCGGGAACCTCGCCATACACGACCTCGCCGGTTTCGCGGTCGACGATCTTGGTGGACTGGCCGATGTAGACGCCCATTCCCAAGACCGAGCCTTCGCGGACGATCACGCCCTCAACCACCTCGGACCGGGCGCCGATGAAGCAGTTGTCCTCGATGATGGTCGGGCCGGCCTGCATCGGTTCCAGCACACCGCCGATGCCCACGCCGCCCGACAGGTGCACGTTCTTGCCGATCTGCGCGCAAGACCCGACCGTTGCCCAGGTATCGACCATCGTGCCTTCATCGACATAGGCGCCCAGGTTCACGAAAGACGGCATCAGCACCACGCCCTTGCCGATATAGGCGGACCGGCGCACAACGCAGTTGGGCACCGCGCGGAAACCCGCGGCCTTCCACTGCGCCTCGCCCCAATGGGCGAACTTGCTGTCAACCTTGTCCCACCAGCTGCCGCCCTGCGGGCCGCCGGTCTGGACCTCCATATCCTTCAGGCGGAAGCCCAGCAGCACCGCCTTTTTCGCCCACTGGTTCACATGCCAGTTGCCGTCGGCCTGACGTTCGGCCACGCGCAGCTGGCCTTGGTCCAGCGCATGCAGGGTGGATTCGACCGCGTCGCGGACCTCGCCTTTGGTGGCGGGGGTGATCGTATCGCGCGCCTCCCAGGCGGCTTCGATGGCGGTTTCAAGGGCGGCGTTCGACATGGTGTCCCCTTTGCTCTGGCGCGTTTCATGTGGTCTTGTCGGGGATCAGCCTATAGTTGGAAGAAGGCCTTCGCGCAATCCGGCGCGGGGCGCGCCCGGACCGAAAGGACGACGATGAAGGAAGATACCCGCAGCCATCCGTTCCGCGACAGCCATCAGGATGCCCGCGCCGCCGAGGCGGTGCCCGATACGCCACAGACGCGCGCACCGGCCTACAGGCTTTCCTTTCTGGACACCGATTTCCTGATGCGCGAGGAACTGCGCCCGGTGCGGCTTCAGCTGGAACTGCTGAAACCGCAGATGGTGCTGGACGAACGCGGGGTGAAATCGACCGTCGTGCTGATGGGGTCGGCCCGCATCCCCGAACCGGGGCAGACCGGCAAGGCCGAGGGTCTGGCGCAATGGTATGAAGAGGCCCGCAAGCTTGCGCGGCTTGTGACCGAACGCAGCCTGAAAACCTATGGGCGCGAGGATGTCGTGGTCACCGGCGGCGGCCCCGGCATCATGGAGGCCGGCAACCGCGGCGCGCATGAGGCGGGCGGCCATTCCATCGGGCTGAACATCGTGTTGCCGCATGAACAGGCGCCCAACAGCTATGTCACGCCAGACCTGTGCTTCAACTTTCACTATTTCGCGATCCGCAAGATGCATTTCCTGATGCGGGCCAAGGCCATCTGCATCTTCCCGGGCGGGTTCGGCACGCTGGACGAAATGTTCGAAAGCCTGACCCTGATTCAGACGCGCCGGATGAAGCGGGTGCCCTTCATCCTGTTCGGGCGCGCGTTCTGGGAAAAGATTGTGAACTGGCAGGCACTGGTCGAGGCCGGGACGATCGCAGCCGAAGATCTGGATCTGCTGAGTTTTGTCGAAACCGCCGAAGAGGCGATGGCGATCATCGACGGCTGGGATTACAGCTGCGACTGACCCCGGGCCGCGCGCAGGTGGCCGGGGACTTTATTTGAGTATTTTTGCCAAGAAGAAGCAGGGCGCGTGACGATCACAGCCCGGCTTCGGCAGCAATTTCGGCGCGCGACTTGCGGGCCCGTTCGGTGGCGGATTTCAGCTGGCCGCAGGCGGCCATGATATCCTCGCCGCGCGGAGTGCGGATCGGGCTGGCGTAACCGGCCTTGTAGATGATGTCGGCGAACGCCTCGATCCGGTCCCAGTCGCTGCGCTGATAGGGGGCACCGGGCCATTCGTTGAACGGGATCAGGTTGATCTTGGCAGGGATTCCGCGGATCAGCTTGACTAGGCGTTTCGCATCTTCGTCGCTGTCGTTCACGCCCTTGAGCATGACATATTCGAAGGTGATCCGTTCGCTGTTCGACAGGCGCGGATAGTCGCGCAGCGCGGCCAGCAGGGTTTCGATGTTCCACTTCTTGTTGACCGGCACCAGACGGTCGCGGACCTCATCCGTCGTAGCGTGGAAGCTGACGGCCAGCAGGCAGCCGATTTCCTGCGCTGTGCGCGCAATTTCCGGCACGATCCCCGAGGTGGACAGCGTGATCCGGCGGCGCGAGAGGCTGATGCCCTCGCCGTCCATCACCACCTGCATCGCGTCGCGGACGTTTTCAAAGTTATACAGCGGTTCGCCCATGCCCATCAGCACGACGTTCGACACAAGGCGCGTTTCGTCCTTCGGCGCACCGGGTTTGGGCCATTCGCCCAGATCGTCGCGCGCCAGCATCACCTGGCCCACGATTTCCCCCGCGGTCAGGTTTCGGACCAGTTTCTGCGTGCCGGTGTGGCAGAAGGAACAGGTCAGCGTGCAACCGACCTGAGAGCTGATGCACAGCGTGCCGCGGCTTTCTTCGGGGATGTAGACCACCTCGACCTCATGCCCGCCGGCGATCCGCACCAGATATTTCCGCGTCCCATCCATCGAGACCTGTTTGGACACCAGTTCCGGCACCTGGATCACGAATTTATCCGCCAGAAGCGCGCGGTAATCCTTGGCAAGGTTGGTCATCTGGGCAAAGTCGCGCACGCCCCAGTGATAGACCCACTGCCAGATCTGCCCCACGCGCATCTTGGCCTGCTTTTCCGGCGTCCCCGCCTCAATCAGGGCCAGGCGCAGCTGGTCGCGGGTCAGGCCGACGATGTTGCGCCGATCCCCCTCGGGCAGGTTGCGCGGGATGGTCAGCAGGTCTTGCGTGATCGGGGCGGTGGCGTCGGTCATCGGTCTCTCGGGGATGGGGCAAGCCGTGCATATAGGGGATTCGCGCGCCAAAACCTAGAGGCAATGAAAAAGGCCCCAGAAACCCGGGGCCCCCTTGCGCACGGGCGCAGATTATTTGCAGCGGGTTTCGGCTTCCTGGGTGGCGGCGGTGAAGCCCAGCAGGGAAAAGCGGTCCTTGGTCTGCGTGCCCCGGCCCGAACGGCCGGTGACCGCCGCCTCGGACCCCGCGCGCATCGCGGCGATGATCTTGGCGTCGTCTTCGGGTGATCCGGCCCAGGCGCCTTCGCCTTGCGTGAACAGGGTGAATTTGCTGCCGCTGACATCCAGTTCCACGGTCGATCCTTCCGCGAACGGGTAGCCGCCGATGAACGACACCTCGCCGGCCTTGCCGGGGCGATAGGTCACGAACAACAGGATATCCCCGCGCCGCACCGCCACAGGCTGGCCATCACGGGTGTTCACCGTTTCCTTCGGGGCCGAAACCCCCCAGCATTCCTTGGGGCTGTCGCCGACAAAAACGCTCCAGTCGGTGTTCGCGGCGACGCGGGACGCATCCTGTGCCGACGCGGCCGATCCAATGGCCAGCGATCCGGCGAAAAGCGCGGCGCCCAGGGCGCGCTGCACAAAGTATTTCATGGTTCACAGCCTCCAGCTGCCAATTGCCTCTGCCCGCCTTGCGGAACCTTCACGGTTTCCTTTTTTAGAATGGCGCGGCACATTTCAACTCGATATCCAAGTGATAACGCAAATGTGCCGCCGGGGGGAACCCCCCGGGCAGGATTTCGCGCATGGGGGGAAGCATGGCGGCAGTGGACATGATCGAGCTGTGGCGGGGCGGGATGCTGGAAAGCGTCCATCGGGGCCATGCCGTGATCTGGGGCCCCGCCGGGATCGAGGCCGCCTGGGGCGACCCAGGCGCGGTGATCTTTCCGCGGTCGTCGTGCAAGATGCTGCAAGCGCTGCCGCTGTTGGAAAGCGGGGCCGCGGCGGCGGCGGGGCTGTCAGACCGGCAACTGGCGCTGGCCTGCGCAAGCCACAATGGCGCGGCGATCCATACCGATGCGGTGGCGGACTGGCTGGGCGCGCTTGGCATGGACGAGGCCGACCTGCGCTGTGGTGCGCACATGCCCCAGGACAAGGCCGCCAACAAGGCGCTGACCTGTTCGGATACCGCGCCTTGCCAGTTGCACAACAATTGTTCGGGCAAGCATGCGGGCTTTCTGACGCTGGGCCGGCATCTGCGCGCGGGCCCCGAATATGTCGAGCTGGACCATCCCGTCCAGCGCGCGGTCAAGGCGGCCTTTGAAGAGGTCACCGGCGAAACCTCGGCCGGGTATGGCATTGACGGCTGTTCCGCCCCGAATTTCGCCTGCACCCTGTCGGGCCTTGCCCGCGCGATGCAGTTCTTCGCGGCAGCAAACCCCGATGGCCCTGTGCGTGAAGCCGCCGCCGCGCGGCTGGCGCGCGCCATGGCCGCCTTCCCCGAAATGGTCGCGGGCGAGGGCCGCGCCTGCACCGAGCTGATGCGCGCCATGGGGGGCCGCGTCGCGGTCAAGACCGGGGCCGAAGCCGTCTTTGTCGCCATATTGCCCGACCAAAGGCGCGGCATTGCGCTGAAGATCCTGGACGGCGGCACCCGGGCATCAGAAGCGGCAATCACGGCGCTTCTGGTCAGGCTGGGCGCGCTGGAGCCAACCCATCCGGTGGTCACAAGGTTGCTGAGCGGCAAACAAAAGAACTGGCGCGGGATCGAGACCGGCGAACTGCGCCTGGCACACGGGTTTGGCTGACGGTCAGGCGGGCCCCGCGATCAGATCATCTGCCAGATAAGCCGCAGCGCCAGCGCGGTCGAGGTGATGACCAGCAGCGGCTTGATGACCCGCGCGCCCACCCGCATCGCCAGCCGCGATCCGATCCGCGCGCCCACCACCTGCGCCAGCCCCATTGCCAGCCCCGTCACCCACCAGGGCGCCCCGATCGCGGCAAAGGCGATCAGCCCGCCCAGATTCGATGCAAAGTTCAACAGCTTGGTATGCGCCGTGGCCTTCAGCACGCCATAGCCGGCCAGCGTGACAAAGCCGATCATGTAGAACGCCCCCGCGCCCGGCCCGATCAGCCCGTCATAAAAGCCGATCAGCGGCACGACAAAGGCGGTGAAGGCCGCAGGCGTGATGCGTTGATGCCGGTCGGTATCGTCCAACCCCTTCTTGAAGGCAAAGAAGGCCGCGATACCGATCAGCACGACCGGCAGGCCCAGCCGCAGCCCCTCGGTCGGCAGCACGCTGACCAGAAGCGCGCCCACCAGCCCCGCGACAAAGGCCAGCGCCGCCGCCCCGATCTGGCTGCGCAGCCTGACATGCCCCGAGGCCGCATAGCTTAGCGCCGCCGTGGCCGCGCCAAAGACGCCCTGCACCTTGTTGGTGGACAGCGCCTGCAGCGGGCTTGCCCCCGCCAGCAACAGAACCGGCAGCGTGATCAGCCCGCCCCCGCCTGCGATACTGTCGACAAACCCCGCGGCGAAGGCGGCGGCGATCAGCAACAGCGCGATCTCGAATGAGACTTCAAACATGGGCGGCTCCGGGCAGGCCGTCATTCATCCGCCGCCCGTGGGGCAAAGTAAAGTGCAATCGCGGGGCTACCGCTTGGCCCCGGCCGGGGCTAGTTTGCATGCATGAGCGGGGGACCAGGATGATCGCAGAATATGATGCGCTGGATGCCGTTGCCATGGCCGCGCTTGTGGCGCGCGGCGATGTGACGGCGGCAGACCTGCTGGATACCGCTTTGGCCCGAACCAGCGCGCTGAACCCTGCGCTGAATGCGGTGGTCTGGCAACAGCCCGATCTGGCACGGCGCCATATCGCGCGAGGGCTGCCGGCCGGCCCGCTGCGGGGGGTGCCGTTCCTGCTCAAGGATCTGGGCGCGGAATCGACCGAATTCCCCTGCGCCTCGGGCTCGCGCATCCTGCCGCCCGCGACGGAAAGCGCCGACAGCGCGATCTGGGACCGTATCCGGGCCACCGGCGTTGTCACCTTTGGCCGCACCACCGCGCCCGAAAACGGGATCGGTGTCGCGACCGAGGCGGCGGTCTATGGCGGGCCCACGCGCAACCCCTGGGATCTGTCGCGCACGCCGGGCGGATCGTCGGGCGGGGCCGGGGCGGCGGTGGCGGCCGGGATCGTGCCGGTGGCGCATGGCTCGGACGGGGGCGGGTCGATCCGCATACCCGCCGCCTGCTGCGGGCTGTTCGGCTTCAAGGCCACACGGGCCCGCCTGCCCGATGGCCCGTTTTCCGGCGAGGGCTGGGGCGGAATGGCGATCGACGGCTTCCTCAGCCGATCGGTGCGCGACACCGCGGTGCTGCTGGATGCCTGCGCCGGCCCCGATCCGGGCGCGCCCTACTGGCCCCCGCCGCTTGCGCACGGCTATGGCGATGCGATCACCCGCCCGCCACCGCGCCTGCGCGTGGCGATCTGCGACACCACCCTGACCGGCACCCCGATCGACCCCGAGGTGGCCGAGGCCGTGCGCGATGCCGGTCGGCTGCTGGAAAGCCTTGGGCACCGGGTCGAGCCTGCCCGCCCCACCGCCGATACCGCGGCGATGATGCATGCCTGGACCCGGATCGTCGCCTGCGGCACCGCGCTTTCGGTCCGCACCGATCTGGGCGGGCGCCCGCTCTCCCCCGATCTGGTCGAAGGCGTCAGCCGCGGCGCCTGCGCCTATGCCAAAACGCTTTCGGGCGCGGATTACCTGCAGGCGCTGGGCCAGATCCACGCCTATGGCCGACAGATGGCCGACTTTTTCGCCCGCTTTGACATCCTGCTGACCGCGACTTTGGCTGAACTGCCCGCCCGGATCGGCCGTTTTTCCCATGAGACCGAGGATTTCGTGCATTTCCGCACCGGCCCCGGCATGGTCTTTGACTATTCGCCGTTCTGCGCGGCCTTCAACGCCTCGGGCCAGCCCGCGGCATCGCTGCCACTGGCCGGGTCGACCGGGGGCCTGCCGATCGGCATCCATCTGGCAGCGCCCTTTGGCGCCGACGAAACCCTGATCGCGCTCTGCGCCGAACTGGAAACCGCCCGCCCCTGGTTCCACCGCCGCCCACCCCTTGCCGCTACGACGGGCCCGTGATGACACCGGCACCACGATACGAAGCGCTTGCGGCCTTTGTCGCACCGGCCCGGCCAAGGGCGCAATGGTGGCGGCTGCTGCTCGGCCTTGCGCTGATCGGCGCGCTATATTTCGTCGCGATTCAGGCGCTGATCGCGGTGCTTTCAAAGGTGCTGGGCACCTGGCGCGCGGCGCAGATTCTGCTGGAACTCAGCACGGCGGGCACGCCACGCGGGGTGATCGTGCTGTTTGCGACCTTCCTGCCGCTTTGCGCGGCGGTGCTGGCGGCGACATGGCTGATCCACCGGCGCGCACCGGGGTCACTGATCGGCCCCCTGCCCCGCGCCATCGCCGATTTCAGGCGCATCGCGCTGCCCCTGACGGCGCTTTGGGTTGCGCTGCTGCCGCTGACCTCCCTGTCCCCCGAAATCGGTAACAGCACGCCCCTGGCATCCCTGCTGGCCTGGGCGCCCGTCGCACTGCCCCTTCTGCTCATCCAGGTCTCGGCCGAGGAACTGCTGTTCCGCGGCTATCTGCTGCAGCAACTGGCCGCCCGAAGCACGGCGCGGCTGGTCTGGATGGTCACGCCCGCCGCCCTGTTCGGCGCGCTCCATTACGCCCCCGGAACTTTCGGCGCGAATGCGATCTGGCCCGCGCTCTGGGCTGCGGCCTTCGGCTGCCTGGCCGCCGACCTGACCGCGCGGACCGGCACGATCGGTGCCGCGGTCGGGCTGCATTTTGCGACCAATGCCTCCGCGCTGTTCCTGGTCGGGCTTTACGGCAACATGGATGGCCTGGCGCTTTACACGATCGTGATCAACCCCCGCGATCCGGGCCAGCTTCTGCCCTGGCTTGCGGTGGATGCGCTGGCGCTGCTGATCTCATGGCTTCTTGCGCGGCTTGTGCTGCGCGTCTGATTGCATTTCCGCGCCACCCGGCTTATCTGGGGCGCACGCGACGGAAGGGGGGCTTGCCCGATGAACTGGATCTCGAACTACGTCCGACCGAAGATCAACTCGCTCTTCTCGCGCCGCGAGGTGCCCGAGAACCTTTGGTCCAAATGCCCCGAATGCGGCACGATGCTGTTCCATCGGGAACTGTCGGAAAACCTGAACGTCTGCACGAACTGCGATCACCACATGGCGATCACGCCGCGCGCACGCTTTACCGCGCTGTTCGACGGCGGCATCTTCACCGAGGTCAAGGTTCCCGAACCCATCGCCGACCCGCTACATTTCCGCGACCAGAAGAAATATCCCGACCGCCTGAAAGCCGCGCAGAAATCCACCGGCGAAAAAGAGGCGATGCTGGTCGCCGAGGGTGAGATCGGTCGCACCCCGATCATCGCCGCCGCCCAGGATTTCTCGTTCATGGGCGGGTCCATGGGCATGTATGTCGGCAATGCGATCATCGCCGCTGCCGAACGCGCGGTGAAGCTGAAGCGCCCGCTGGTTCTGTTTTCCGCCGCAGGCGGCGCACGCATGCAGGAAGGTATCCTGTCGCTGATGCAGATGCCGCGCACCACCGTCGCCGTCGAACTGCTGCGCGAGGCGAACCTGCCCTATATCGTCGTGCTGACCCATCCCACGACGGGCGGCGTCACCGCCAGCTATGCGATGCTGGGCGATGTCCAGATCGCCGAACCCAACGCCCTGATCTGCTTTGCCGGGCCGCGCGTGATCGAACAGACGATCCGTGAAAAACTGCCCGAAGGTTTCCAGCGGGCGGAATACCTGCTGGACCACGGCATGCTGGACCGCGTCACCCACCGCACGAAGCTGCGCGAAGAACTCATCACCATCCTGCGTATGCTGATGCGCAAGCCCCCCGCGGTTGCGGGCGACCTGCCCGCCCCCAAGGCCAAACCCGCAGCCGAAGGCGCAGCACCGAAAGCCTGACCCCTTCGGCTTTGTCCAAATATCCCGGGGGTCCGGGGGCAGCGCCCCCGGCCTCGCCACTGTTTCAGGGGTAATCATGGCGCAATCCTCCGATGACATCCTTGCGCGCCTGATGGCGCTGCATCCCAAGGTGATCGATCTTACGCTGGACCGGGTTCACCGGCTTCTGGCCGCGCTTGGCCATCCCGAAAGGGCCCTGCCCCCGGTCATCCACATCGCGGGGACCAACGGCAAGGGGTCAACCCAGGCGATGATCCGCGCCGGGCTGGAATCGATGGGCCAGCGCGTCCACGCCTATACCTCGCCGCATCTGGCACGGTTCCACGAACGCATCCGTCTGGCGGGCGATCTCATCGCAGAGCCGGCGCTGGCCGCCCTGCTGGATGAATGCGAAGCCGCGAATGCGGGCCAGCCGATCACGTTCTTCGAGATCACCACCTGCGCCGCCTTTCTGGCTTTCGCGCGCACCCCCGCCGACGCGACCCTGCTGGAGGTCGGCCTTGGCGGCAGGCTGGATGCGACCAATGTCATCGACACGCCGCGGCTGACGATCATCACCCCCGTCTCGATCGACCATCAGCAATATCTGGGCGAAACCCTGCCCGAAATCGCGGGCGAAAAGGCCGGGATCATCAAGCGCGGTGTGCCGGTGATCGTCGGCCCCCAAACGCCCGAGGGGCTGGCGGTGATCGAATCCCGCGCAGCGCGCCTTGGCGCGCCGGTACTGGCGCATGGCCAGCACTGGCATGTGCAGGAAGGCCGTGGACGGCTGATCTATCAGGATGAAACCGGGCTGCTGGACCTACCCCTGCCCAATCTGCCCGGGCCGCATCAGATCCAGAACGCTGGTGCTGCGCTGGCCGTCCTGCGCGCGCTTGGCGCCGATGAGGCCGCCTGCGAGGCCGCCGTCACCCGCGCCGAATGGCCCGCCCGGATGCAGCGCCTGCGCCACGGGCCGCTGATTGCCGCCGCGCCGCAAGCCGAACTCTGGCTGGACGGTGGCCACAACCCCGCCGGGGGTGAGGCAATCGCCGCCACGCTGGCACGCATGCCCGCGCGCCCCACGCATCTGATCTGCGGGATGCTGAACACCAAGGACATCGGTGGCTACCTGCGCCCGCTGACCGCGCGCGCCGCCAGCCTGACGGCCGTTTCCATCCCCGGCGAGGCCGCGACCCTGCCCGCCGAGGCGACCGAGGCCGCCGCCCGCGCCGCAGGCTTTGGCAGCACCGCAATCGCCGCATCGGTTCTGGATGGCGTTCAGGCCATTGCCGCCCGTGATCCGCACGCGCGCATCCTGATCTGCGGCTCGCTTTATCTGGCGGGGCAGGTGCTGCGCGAAAACGGCTGAACAGCCCCTGTGCGCCGATGCCACTTTGGCGCCGCCGCGTTCCCGCCTATGTTGCGCAGGCACGAACACCGGAGCAGCCCATGACACTTGAATTCGGCCTCGACACATTTGGCGACATCACCCATGACGCGCAGGGCCGCCCGCTAAGCGGCGCGCAGGTCATCCGCAATGTCGTGGCCGAGGGCGTTCTGGCCGACCAGGTTGGCCTTGACTACATCGGCATCGGCGAACACCACCGCGGCGATTTCGCGATTTCGGCGACCGAACCGGTGATCACCGCGATTCTGCAGAAAACCACGCGTATCCATGCGGGCAGTTCGGTCACGGTCCTGTCCTCGGACGACCCGATCCGGCTCTATCAGCGCTTTGCCACGATTGACGCGCTGGCCCCGGGCCGGGCCGAGGTCACGCTGGGCCGCGGCTCCTTCACCGAAAGCTTCCCGCTGTTCGGCTTTGCGCTGAACGATTACGAAACCCTGTTCGAAGAAAAATTCGACCTGTTCACCCGCCTGCTGCGCGATGAACGAATCAACTTCACCGGAAAACATCGCGCGCCCCTGAAAGGGGTCACCGTCTATCCGCGCGCCGAAACCCCGATCCGCACCTGGCTGGGCGTGGGCGGCAGCCCCGAATCGGTGATCCGGGCGGCCAGCCACGGCTTGCCGATGATGCTGGCAATCATCGGCGGCGATCCGGCGCGTTTCGCGGGCCATGTCGATCTGTTCCGCCGGGCCCATGCACAGCTGGGCACCACGCCGGGCCGCTTGGGCGTGCATTCGCCGGGCCATGTCGGCGAAACCGATGAGGCCGCGCGCGAAAGCTTTTTCGCGGGCTACAAGGCCATGCACGACCGGATCGGCGCCTCGCGCGGCTGGCCGCCCTTCCGGCGCGAGGATTTCGAACGCGAAATCGCCCACGGCTCGCTTTACGTCGGCGGTCCGGAAACTGTCGCGGCCAAGATCGCGCGCACGGTGAAAATCCTTGGGCTGCAACGCTTCACGCTGAAATACAGCGCCGGACCCGTCAGCCATGACAGCCTGATGCGCTGCATCGAGCTGTATGGCACCCGCGTTGCCCCCCTTGTGCGCGAGATGCTGGCCTAGCCCGGCATCTGGCCCCAGTCGGCGCCCTGCATTTCACGCAGGCGCGATGCCGTGCGCTCAAATTCAAAGGTGCCCTCGCCTTCGATATAAAGGCGTTCGGGTTCATCCGCGGCCGAACAGATCAGGCGTACCTTCGCCTCATAAAGCGCGTCGATCAGCGTCACGAATCGCTTCGCCTCATTGAAGTTCGCGGCCGACAGCAGGGGGATATCGTCGATGAACAGCACCCGCACCGCCGCGGCGATGGCCAGATAATCGCCCGGGCCCAGCATCGCGGCGCACAGATCCCAGAAGGACGCGCGCCCCACCCCGTTGTGGTAATGCGGCAGCACCAGTTCTCGGCCCTTGATGGTCAGGACCAGACGGCTGGCCTCATCATGGCCGGTCAGCTCATCCCACAGCCCGTCCATCGCGGCGCGCGCACCCACACCCGCCGGCGTGAAATAGACCTGCGCACCAGCCAGCCGGTGCTGGCGGTAATCGGTTTCGCTTTCCAGTTCATGCACATCCATCCGCCCCCGGATCAGGGCGATGAACGGCATAAACAACTGCCGGTTCAGCCCGTTCTTGTACAAATCCTCGGGCACGCGATTCGAGGTGGTGACGACCGTCACCCCCATGTCGAACAGATATTCAAACAGCCGTCCCACGATCATCGCATCGGCAATGTCGGTGATCTGCATTTCATCAAAGCACAACAGCCGCACGTCATCGGCCACCGCCTGCGCCACCGGGCGGATGGCATCCTGCACATGGGTCTTACGCGCCTCGTGCAGCCTTGCCTGAATTTCCTGCATGAAGGCGTGGAAATGCACGCGCCGTTTTGGCACGGCCACCGCCTCGCAGAACAGATCCATCAGCATCGATTTTCCGCGCCCGACCCCGCCCCACAGGTAAAGCCCGCGCGGTGCCGGCGGGGCCTTGGCGAACCGGCCCAGCAACCCGCCCTTGCGCGGTGTCTCCAGCGCGGCGCGCACCGTTTCCAGCATCGGCAGAACCGATCGTTGCGCGGCATCGGCCCGCAAGGTTCCCGCGCTGACGCGGGCGTCATAGATCTGGGTCAGGGTCTGTTTCATGGCGCTTCGCATAGCGCGCGCACACGCGATTGAAAAGCGGCTCTGCCCCGGCCCCGCCCCCCGCTTGGCTTGAGCCCGCATCGCGCTTGGCATAGGCTCGCGCCGCTACATCTTGCGACAGGAGCCTGCGATGACCAAAGCGCCCCCACAGCGCCTTCACCTTGCGTTTGGTGGCAAGCCGGTCGATCCGTCCCGCTCCGGGAACGCGGCCCGGCTGTGTCATGAGGAGGCCGCCAGCTCGGCCACGGGGAACCTTGGCACCTGACAGGATTGCGCCGATGCGCCGGTCCCTTCTGCTTTGGCTGCATCTGCTGCGGCAGCCGCGCGGCCAGCGCCCGTCCTTTGGCGCCGCGCTGGCGGGCATGGCACACCCGACGGGGCCCCTGGTCTGGCTGCATGTGCCCCGCGGCGCCGCGGTCACGGCAGCGGCGCTGATCGCGCGCCATCTGATCGCGGCGCGTCCGGCGCTGCAGATCCTGGTGACCACCGCCGAAGGCGCGCTGGACGGTAACGGCCTGCCCGACACCACCCAGATGCAGCCCGCGCCCGAAACGCTGGGCGACATCCGCGCGTTCCGCGATCACTGGTGCCCGGATCTGGGCGTCATCCTGGGGGCCGGTGCCGCGCCCGCCCTGATCGCCGGAATGGCCGAGACCGGTCTGCCGCTGATCCTGGCCAACGCCCGGCTTGGCCCGGCCGAGGCCGCGCGCTGGCGGTTCCGCCGCGGCATGGCGCGCGCGCTTCTGTCGCGCTTTATGCGGATCATGGCCGAAGATCAGCCAAGCGCCGCCACCCTAGCCCATCTTGGCGCGCCACGCGACCGGCTGGAGGTTGCCGGCCAGTTGACCGAACCGCCCGAGCCCCTGCGCTGTTCCGAGGCCGAGCGCGCCTCGATCGCGGCGCAGATGCGGGCGCGCCCGGTCTGGCTTGCCACCGCCGTGCCGCCGGGCGAACTGGATGCGGTGCTTGCCGCCCATGCCCATGCGCTGCGCCATGCCCATCGGATGCTGCTGATCCTGGCGCCCGAAGACGGCGGCACGGCCCTTGACCTGGCCCAGCGCCTGCAGGCCGAGGGCTGGGACGTCGCCTGCCGCATGCGCGAGGGGGAACCCGATGAGGATACCCAGATCTTCCTGACCGACGATCCGGGGGAATACGGGCTGTGGTATCGGCTGGCCCCCGTGGCCTATATGGGCGGCACGATCAGCGGCAGCGGTCTTGCGCCGCGCCCACCCGAAGAGGCCGCGGCGCTTGGGGCGGCGATCCTGCACGGCCCGCAGGTTGCACCCCATGCCGCGCAATACGCCCGTCTGACCGAGGCACGCGCCACCCGTGCCGTGACCGATGGCGCCAGCCTGGGCGAGGCGGTGGCCGATCTTATCGCGCCGGACAAGGCGGCGATCCTGGCACATAATGCCTGGGTGGTCACCTCGGGTGGGGCGGGCGTTGCCGAGCGCATGACCCGCGCGATCCTGGCCGCGCTGGATGGCACCAAGGGCACGAAACAAAGGGCAGGATGATGCGCGCACCGCTGTTCTGGTATACCCCGCAGAACCGCCCCGCCTGGCAGGCGCGCCTGCTTGCACCGCTGGGGGCGCTTTATGCCGCCGCCACGGCGCGCCGGCTGGCGCGGGGCGCGCGTGAACATGTGGGGGTTCCGGTGATTTGCGTGGGCAATATCAACGCCGGTGGCACCGGCAAGACCCCGACCGTGATCGCGCTGGCCCAGCACCTTGCCGCGCGCGGGGTCACCGCCCATGTCGTCAGCCGCGGCCACGGCGGTAGCCTTGCCGGCCCCGTTCAGGTGAACGAACGCCACCACAGCGCCGCCGAAACCGGCGATGAACCGCTGCTGATATCGGCCTTCACCCCCACCTGGGTCGCCAAGGACCGCGCCGCCGGCGCGCGCGCGGCGGTGGCGGCGGGGGCGCAGGCGATCATTCTGGATGACGGGCACCAGAACCCATCCCTGGCCAAGGATCTGTCGATCGTCGTGGTCGATGCCGCCAAGGGCTTTGGCAATGGCCGCTGCCTGCCAGCGGGGCCGCTGCGCGAACCCGTTGCGGTCGGGCTTCAGCGCGCGGATCTGGTGCTGTCGATCGGCGCCACCGGCGCGCAGGGGGCCTTTGCCCAAAGCTGGGGCGCGACGATCAACATCCCGCATCTGACCGGGGCGCTGGTGCCTTTGCAGACCGGGATGGATTGGCAGGGCCTGCGCGTTCTGGCCTTTGCCGGGATCGGCCACCCCGAGAAATTCTTTGCCACCCTGCGCGGGCTTGGCGCCGATTTGATCCGAGGCGAAGCGCTGGAAGATCATCAGCCCTTCACCCCCGCGCTTCTGACCCGGCTGGAAAGCGAATCCCGCCTGCTGGGCGCGCAGATGGTCACCACCGAAAAGGATGCCGCCCGCCTGCCCGCCAGCTTCCGGCCCAAGGTTCTGGCCCTGCCGGTGCGCCTGCAGATCGGCGACACCGCACCGCTGGATGCCGCGCTGGCCCGGATCGGGCTTTGACGCCAGCGGATTGGCAATGGGGGCCGTAGCCCCCGGTCAGGCCTTTGCCTTCAGCGCCGCGCGAACCTGGGCATCATGTTCGCCCAGTTTCGGCGACGGCCGGTCCAGCGCCAGATCCGCGCCCGAGAAGGTCACCGGCAGCCGCACCCCCGGCACGCCATCCGGCGCGATCTGCATCCCGCGCGCGACGATCTGCGGATCGGCAAAGACATCGGCCATTTCGTTGATCGGGCCGGCGGGCACGCCGCGCCCCTCACAGGCGGCCAACAGATCGGCGCGGGTGAAGCCGCGGGTCTTGTCGGCGATCAACGAACCAAGTTCCTCGCGGTTGGCAATGCGGTCGGCATTGGTCAGATAGCGCGGATCCTCGGCCAAATCGTCCAGGCCAAGAATGGCGCACAGCTTGCGATACTGGCTGTCATTGCCGGTCGCCAGGATCACGAAGCCATCCGAACAGGGAAAGACCGCATAGGGCACAAGGTTGGGATGGGCATTGCCCATCCGCTGCGGCGATACGCCCGTGGCCAGATAGTTCATCGCCTGATTGGCCATGATCGCGGTGGCCACATCGAACAGGGCCATGTCCACATGCTGCCCTTCGCCGGTGGCAGTGCGCTGGTGCAATGCCGCCAGAATCGCGGTGGATGCGTAGATGCCGGTGAACACATCGGTCACCGCCACGCCCACCTTCTGCGGCTGGCCATCGGGTTCGCCGGTCACGCTCATCAGGCCGGACATGCCCTGGATGATGTAGTCATAGCCCGCCCGGTGCGCATAGGGGCCGGTCTGGCCAAAGCCGGTGACCGAACAATAGATCAGCCGCGGGTTGACCGCGCGCAGCGAGGCGTAATCCAGCCCGTATTTCGCCAGACCGCCGACCTTGAAATTCTCGATCAGGATGTCGGCATCGGCCACCAGGTCACGCACGAAGGCCTGACCTTCGGGGGTGCGGAAATCGCAGATCACCGATTGCTTGCCACGGTTGGTGGCGTGGAAATAGGCCGCCGTTTGCTCGCCGTCGCGGGTGATGAAGGGCGGGCCCCAGCGACGGGTGTCGTCGCCCTCGGGCGCCTCGACCTTGATCACCTCGGCGCCCAGATCGGCCAGGATCTGGCCCGCCCAGGGGCCAGCCAGAATCCGCGCCAGTTCGACGACTTTCAACCCGTTAAGCGGTGTCATGATTACTTCGCCAGTTCCTGGTCGAGGATCGCCTTCAGATCCTCATAGCTCATGTTGGAATGTTTCGTGCCGTTGATCACCAGCGTCGGCGTGGCCGAAATGTCATCGGCGGTTGCGTTCTTCTGATAGGTGGCCACCATCTGCTGGGCCCGCGCCTGATCGTTCAGGCAGGCGTTCAGCTGATCTTCGCTCAGCCCGGCCTTCAGCCCGATCTTGCGCAGATTGGCGGCGACGCTCGCATCCTGCCCATTGCCGATCCAGTCGCGCTGGGTGTCATAGATCATGTCTGCGATGGCGAAATACTTGGGCGCACCGCCGCAGCTGGCGACCAGCCCGGCCCAAAGCCCGAACTTGTCGAAATACACCTCGCGGTGGATGAAGCGGACCTTGCCGGTATCGACATAATCGGCCTTCAGCCGATCCACGACATTTTCATGAAACGTGGCGCAATGCGGGCAGGTGAAGGACGCATATTCGATCAACGTGACCGGCGCATCCTGCTGGCCCATCACCATGTCGGGCAGGATCTGCGCATCGGTGGCTTCCTGCGCCACGGCGGCCAGGCTGAGCGCGCCATCGACCGGGGCCGCGCCCCGCGTCACCCACCAGCCGCCACCGGCCAGAACCACGGCAGCCAGCGCAGCGGCCAGAAGCTTGGAAGAAGTCGTCATCATCGGTCAGCCTTTCTTAGACGGGGCCCGGTTCGCGGCCCGGGATAGGACATTGGCGGCAAGGGTTTCAAGGGCGGCCCGCAGGCCGGGGTCTGAAAATCCCTGCGCGGTTTCACTGGCGCGGGCGCGGATCTGGGGGTCCGGCGCAGCGGGCGGCGGGGCCTTGGGCGCGGGGGCAAACTGGGCCTGCCCCTCGGCAAAGCCGATCGGGGCGGTCTGGGTCAGGATCACGCGCGAGATCGCATTATAGCCATAGCAGGCGTTGACCCGTTCGCGGATACGGGGCAGCTGCATCTGCAACATCGGGGCCGCCGCGCCGATTGTCAGCAACGTCAGCGTGGCGCCAAAGCCGCCCTTGGCATAGCCGATTTTCACCGGCCGGGTCTGGGCGGCGATGTCCTCGCCCACGACTTCGGCCCAGTGGGTCAGAAGGCGCGATACGGCAAAGCCGCGTGCCTCACCGGCGTTGCGGATGCGGTCCTTGACCAGACCCGCGGCAGGTTCAAAGCCGCGCATCCTGCGACTGGCCCCGCCACCGCCCATGCCCTTGACCGCGCCCTTGACCATGCCCGCCTGTCTTTCCCTTTACCCCGCCCTATTCTAGGCAGGTGGCGGGGCATTGCCAGCGGATAGCACCGAAGGGGGGCATAAAGATTGCGTGACGATACCGAAGGCCAGATCGGCGCGGCGCTGCTGGACTGGTATGACCGCGAAGCGCGCGTGATGCCCTGGCGCGTGGGCCCGGCCGAGCGTGCCGCAGGGCAGCGCCCAGACCCCTATCGCGTCTGGCTGTCCGAGGTGATGTTGCAGCAGACCACCGTTGCCGCGGTGCGCGCCTATCTCCGCCGTTTCACCGAGACCTGGCCCACGGTCCACGATCTGGCCGCAGCCGAGGACGGCGCCGTGATGGAGGCCTGGGCCGGGCTTGGCTATTACGCCCGCGCGCGCAACCTTTTGAAATGCGCGCGCGCGGTGGTGCAGGATCACGGCGGCCAGTTTCCCGGCAATGCCCAGGCGCTGCGCGCGCTGCCCGGCATCGGCCCCTATACCGCAGCAGCGATTGCCGCGATCGCCTTTGACGAACCGGCGGTGGTCGTCGATGGCAATGTCGAACGCGTGGTCAGCCGCCTGTTCGCGGTTCAAACGCCGCTGCCCGGGGCCAAGCCGGAACTGGTCGCGCTGGCCGGTCGGATCACGCCGCAGGTGCGCCCCGGCGATCATGCGCAGGCGATGATGGATCTGGGCGCCACGATTTGCACGCCGCGCAGCCCCGCCTGCGGGATCTGCCCGCTGCGGGGCCCGTGCCACGCGCAACGGGCAGGCATCGCCGCCGATCTGCCGCGCAAGGCACCCAAGGCCGCCAAGCCGGAACGGTTGGGCTTTGCCTATGTCGCGCGCGACACCTCGGGCGGGGTGCTGCTGGAACGCCGCCCGGATCGGGGTCTGCTGGGCGGCACGCTGGGCTTTCCCGGATCGGATTGGTCTGAAACGCCGACACCCGCCCCGCCCTTTCCCGCCGACTGGCGCGCGGCACCGGGTGTCGTGCGCCACACCTTCACCCATTTCCACCTGACCCTGCAGGTCTTTGTCACGGTAACCGCGGGAACAGACGGCTTTACCCCGCGCGCCGATTTTCGCCCCGCCGCCTTGCCCACCCTGATGCGCAAGGTCTGGGCCCTGGCCGAGGGCGCCGATTGGCCGCAGCCGGGGTGATTGCGCGCGCCCCGAACGCACCGCTATCATCTGCCATACTGTGCCCGTACCGAGGAACCCATGTCCCCTGCCGCCGACATCCGCCGCCCCGGTCGCGCCCTGCCCTTCTGGCTGTCGCTGGGGATGGTGCCGCTGGCCGCTTTGGGGGCGGTGGCGGGCGGCTGGTCGGTGCTGCTGCTGCCGATGTATGGCTGGGTGATGGTCAGCCTGCTGGACGCGCTTTTGGGCCTGAATGAGGACAACCCCGACCCCACCACCCCCGAGACGGACCTGTTCTGGTACCGGCTGATCACCCTGATCTGGTTTCCGGTCCAGTTCCTGACGATTTTCGGCCTGATCTGGTGGGCCACCCACACCGATCATCTGGGCCTGGCCGAAACGCTGGGCCTGTTTTTCGGCGCGGGCGTGATCTCGGGGTCGATCGGGATCGTCTATGCCCATGAACTGCTGCATCAAAAAAGCCCCGCTGAACGCTGGCTGGGCGATCTGCTGCTGGCGATGGTTCTGTATTCCCATTTCCGCACCGAACATCTGCTGGTGCACCACCGCTATGTCGGCACCCCCCGCGATGCGGTGACGGCGCGCTACAACGAAGGCTTCCACCGCTTTTTCTGGCGCGTTTTGCGCGACTGCCCGGCCTCGGCCTGGCGGGCGGAATCGATGATGCTGGCCCGGGCGGGCCGGCCCGTCTGGCACCGCAGCAATCCGTTCTGGCGCTACGCCGCGCTACAGGGGGCGGCGCTGGTGCTTGCCTTTGCCTTGGGCGGCTGGGCGGGGCTGGGCCTGTTCGCCTTTCAGGCCTTTGTCGCGATCTGGCAGCTGGAATTGACCAACTACATCGAACATTACGGCCTGACGCGGGAATGCCGGGGCGAGGGGCGCTATGAACATGTCCTGCCGCGGCACAGCTGGAATGCGCCGCAAACGGCGTCGAACTGGCTGCTGATCAACCTGCAGCGCCATTCCGACCATCATTTCAAACCTGAACGCCGCTTTCCCCTGTTGCAGACCTACCCCCCGCAAGACGCGCCGCAGCTGCCCCTGGGCTACCCCGCGATGGCCGCGATGGCGATGATCCCGCCGCTCTGGCGGCGGCGGATGAACCCGCGCGTGCGCGCCTGGCGGCGGCAGCACTATCCGCACATCACCGACTGGGAAGATTACAACAAGGGCAAGACGCCGCTGCCGCGCGGATCGGCGTGACGCGCAGCCGCGCGGACCGTATCAGCCCTGCTTCGGGCGGAAGGCGGCGATTCTGGCCGGATCGGTTTCAATCCGCGCCGCGCCGATCAGATCAAGGCAATAGGGCACAGCGGCGAACACCGCATCAAGACAGGTGGCAATCGCCGAAGGCTTGCCGGGCAGGGTGATGATCAGCGACTTGCCCGCAATGCCCGCGCTTTGACGCGACAGGATCGCGGTGGGCACTTCGCGCAATGAGGCGCGGCGCATTTCCTCGCCAAAGCCGGCCAGTTCCTTTTCGACCACCGCCGCGACGCCTTCGGGCGTCTCATCGCGCGGGGCGGGGCCGGTGCCGCCGGTCACCAGGATCAGATCGGCGCCTTCATCCACCAGCTTGCGCAGGGTTTCCGCCACGCTGGCGCGCCCGTCGGGGATGATGTGGCGCGTGATGCTGAGCGGCGAGGTCACCACGCCGCGCAGCCAGTCTTCGCAGCCGGGGCCGCCCTTGTCTTCATATTCGCCGCTGGAAGCGCGGTCGGACACGGTCACAATGGCGGCACGTGGCTGGGCGGCGGTCATTTCTTCGCCACCCGTGCGTTGCGCGTTGCGATCAGTTTCAGCCGCAGCGCATTCAGCCGGATGAAGCCCGCCGCATCCTTCTGATCATAGGCGCCGGCGTCTTCCTCAAACGTCACGTGCTTTTCGGAATAAAGCGAATGATCCGACCAGCGCGCCACGGTCCGGACCGAACCCTTGTAGAGTTTCAAGCGCACCGTGCCGGTGACGTGTTCCTGGCTCTTGTCGATCAGGGCCTGCAGCATTTCGCGTTCGGGGCTGAACCAGAAGCCATTGTAGATCAGTTCCGCGTAGCGCGGCATGATCGAATCCTTCAGATGGCCCGCGCCCGCATCCAGCGTGATCTGTTCGATGCCGCGGTGCGCCTCCAGCAGGATGGTGCCGCCGGGGGTTTCGTAGACGCCGCGCGACTTCATGCCCACGAAACGGTTTTCGACCAGGTCCAGCCGGCCCACGCCATGCTTGCCGCCCAGTTCGTTCAGACGGGTCAGGATCGTGGCCGGGCTCAGCCGCTGGCCGTTGATGCCGACCGCATCGCCACGCTCGAACTCGATTTCCACCATCTCCGGCTCATCGGGCGCATCCTCGGGGTGGACGGTGCGCTGATAGACGTAATCGGGCGCCTCATCGGCGGGGTTTTCCAGAACCTTGCCCTCGGACGAGGTGTGCAGAAGGTTCGCATCGACCGAGAACGGCGCCTCGCCGCGCTTGTCCTTGGCGATCGGGATCTGGTTCTGTTCGGCGAATTCCAGCAGCTTGGTGCGGCTGGTCAGATCCCATTCGCGCCACGGCGCGATCACCTTGATCGCGGGGTCCAGCGCATAGGCCGACAGTTCGAAGCGCACCTGATCGTTGCCCTTGCCGGTGGCGCCATGGGCCACCGCGTCGGCGCCATGTTCATGCGCCAGTTCCACCAGCCGCTTCGAGATCAGCGGCCGCGCGATCGAGGTTCCCAGCAGGTACAGCCCTTCATACAGCGCATTGGCCCGGAACATCGGGAAGACGAAGTCACGCACGAATTCCTCGCGCACATCCTCGATGTGGATGTTTTCCGGCTTGATGCCCAGCAGCTCGGCCTTGGCGCGCGCAGGCTCCAGTTCCTCGCCCTGGCCCAGGTCGGCGGTGAAGGTGATCACCTCGCAGCCATATTCGGTTTGCAGCCATTTCAGGATAATCGAGGTATCAAGACCACCGGAATAGGCCAGGACAACTTTCTTGGGCGCGGACATGGGGCAGCCTCTTTAGCGCAAGGAATATCGCAACGGGGTCTATTGGGTTTTTCCCCTTCGGGCAAGGGTGTGCCATGTGAAAGGCGGGGTGGCACCGTCTTGTCGGTCGGCGCGGCTTGACACAGGCGGTGCTTCGTGGCCGAACGGGGCGGACGGTCAGGCGAGGTTAGGATCATGGGCGGCTTTTCAGAGACAGCGCGGCAGGCGACCAAGGCGCTGCGCGAGTTGTTCGACCCGACGCCGCTGCAACGCAACGACCACCTGTCGAACCGCTACGGCGCGGACATCTGGCTGAAACGCGAAGATCTGACCCCCGTGCGCAGCTACAAGCTGCGCGGCGCCTTCACCGCGATGCGCAAGGTGCGCGCCGCCGATCCCGCGCAAGACCATTTCGTCTGTGCCAGCGCCGGCAACCACGCCCAGGGCGTCGCCTATGCCTGCCGCCATTTCGGGGTGCGCGGCACCATCTTCATGCCGGTGACAACGCCGCAGCAGAAGATCGACAAGACCAGAACCTTCGGCGGCGCGGCGGTGGAAATCGTGCTGACGGGCGACTATTTCGACCAGACGCTGGCCGCCAGCCAGGATTTCTGCGCACGGGCGGGCGCGCATTTCCTGTCCCCCTTCGATGATGCCGACGTGATCGAGGGGCAGGCCAGCGTGGGGGTGGAAATCTTTGCCCAGCTGGGCGGCGCGCCGGACATGGTGATCCTGCCCATCGGTGGTGGCGGGCTGGCGGCCGGTGTCACCGGCTACCTGCGCGAGGTGGCGCCCACGGTCGATTTCCGCTTTGTCGAACCGCTTGGCGGCGCCAGCCTGACCGCGGCCGTAGCGGCCGGCCATCCGGTGACGCTGAAACAGGTGAATTCCTTTGTCGATGGCGCGGCGGTTGCGCGGCTTGGCACGCTGACCTTCGAACGGCTGGACTGGGTGCGCCCGGACCAGGTTCTGCTTGCCCCCGAGGACCGGATCTGTACCACCATGCTGGAGATGCTGAACGTCGAAGGCATCGTCCTGGAACCCGCAGGCGCGCTGTCGGTCGATGTCCTGCCCGAACTGGCCGAGGATATCCGCGGCAAGACCGTGGTCTGCGTCACCTCGGGCGGGAATTTCGATTTCGAGCGCCTGCCCGAGGTCAAGGAACGCGCGCAGCGATATTCCGGGCTGAAGAAATACTTCATCCTGCGCATGCCGCAGCGCCCCGGTGCATTGCGCGAATTCCTGCACATGCTGGGCCCCGATGACGATATCGCGCGCTTTGAATACCTGAAGAAATCGGCGCGCAACTTCGGCTCGGTCCTGATCGGGATCGAGACGAAGCAGGCCGGGGCCTTCCAGGACTTGACAGGCAAGCTTGATGCCGCCGGCTTCAGCTATCGTGACATCACCGAGGATGAGGCGCTTGCGGATTTCCTGATCTGACGGTGCAGCACGCGGCGATCATGCCGCGTCACAGAATTCCGCAACGCGGGCCATGAACTGAACCTTGGACCGGCCATAGCAATCGATCACCGCGCCGACATCGACCAGATCCTGCTGGCCCGCCGCACATTTGCGTTCACCATCCTGACAGATCGCGCCAAAGGCGGCGAAGCCCAGGTTCCAGGCCGAACCCTTCAGGAAATGCAATTCCTCCTCCAGCTTTTCGGGGCGCTGGCCCAGACGCATCACCACGCCTTCAACCTCATCCAGGAACAGGTCCAACACCTCTGCAAACCCATCCGCACCGATTTCGGATCGCAGTTCCGCGACCCGGTTCCAGTCAATCATCACTACCTCCACCACGGGTATCCTTCACCACCTGTCAGCCTAGGGGACAAAGATTTCCGAAGCTTTAATCTGCATAGGATGATTTCGGTTCACCTGCCGTTAAGCCTGGCCTGGCTAGGATCATCGGGTGATTGATTCCGGGGTATTGATTTGCAGCATATGGCAGCCGATCGTGAAAGGACGCGGGCTTCCCCCGCCCCTGACAGGGCGCGCCGGGTGCTTGTCGTGGATGACAGCCGGATGCAGCGCCGGATCCTGTCGGCGCAGCTGTCGCGATCTGGATATGAGGTGGTCGAGGCCGCAACCGCGGAAGAAGCCATTGAAATCTGTTCGCAATCCGAACCCGACCTGGTGATTTCCGACTGGATGATGCCGGGGATGAGCGGGGTGGATTTCTGCCGCCGGTTCCGCGGGATGGACCGGTCGGGCTACGGCTATTTCATCCTGCTCACCTCCAAAACCGAAAAGAATGAGGTGGCCGAGGGGTTGGAAAGCGGGGCGGATGATTTCCTGTCCAAACCCGTCAGCGGCGATGAACTGCGCGCGCGCCTGGCCGCGGGCGAACGCATCCTGCGGATGGAACGCGAACTGAAGGAAAAGAACCGCCTGCTGCGCGCCCAGCAAGAGGCGATCAACCGCGACCTGATCGAGGCGCAAAAGCTGCAACAAAGCCTGATCAAGGAACGCCACCGCAGCTTTGGCAGCGCCGAGGTGTCGTTGCTATTGCGGCCTTCGGGCCATGTCGGGGGCGATCTGGTCGGTTTTTTCCCGATCAATGCGCGGCGCGTGGCGCTGTTCGGCATCGACGTTTCGGGCCACGGGATCACCTCGGCGCTGATGACGGCGCGGCTGGCAGGCTATCTGTCAGGCGCCTCGCCGGAACAGAACATAGCGCTGATCCAGACCGAATACGGCATCTATGACGCGCGGCCCCCGGCCGAACTGGCGGCATACCTGAACGCCCTCGTGCTGGAGGAAATGGAAACCGAAAGCTATTTCACGCTGGTCTATGCCGATGTCGACCTTGTGTCAGGCCGCGTCTTCCTGGTCCAGGCCGGGCATCCGCATCCGGCGGTGCGCCGGGCGGGCGGGGATGTGGAATATATTGGTGTCGGCGGCCTGCCCGTCGGCCTGATCGAAGGCGCGGCTTATGAGGCAAGCGAAACCGTGCTGAAGCCGGGGGACCGGCTGTTACTGATGTCCGATGGCATGACCGAGGCTGCGGACCCACAGGGCACCCTTCTGGGCGAGGACGGGCTGCGCGATCTGATGCTGCGCCATGCCGATCTGCCGGGGCCCGCGTTTCTGGAAGCGCTGATGTGGGATCTTGCGGCCTATGCCGATGACGACCTGACCGATGATGTCTCGGCGGTGGTGTTCGATTTCTTCGGCGCCAAGGCAAATGCGGATTGACCGCCGCCCGGTTCAGCCGCGCCGCGCCGCAAGCGCCGTCGCCAGAAAATGGCGATCGCCGTCATTGCCCAGCGCCTCCAGCGCCTCATCCAGGGGTAGCCAGACCGCGCGATGCGCGGGTTCGGTGGGCGGCCCGACCGGCCGCACCGGCCGCGCGGCATAGATCGTGCACAGCTTTTCCGCCCAGCGGTCGTATTCCGGCATGAAGGTGAACCGCCGGAACGCCCCCAGGCGCACGGGTTGCGCGATGATCCAGCCGGTTTCTTCGCGCACCTCACGGTGCAGGGCACGGATTGCGCTTTCCCCGGGGTCGATGCCGCCGCCGGGCAGCTGAAATTCCGGCTGCGGCCAGGATTGATGGGTCACCAGCACCCGCGGCCCCCGCCGCAGGACGGCATAGGCACCGGGGCGCAGGGCATAGCGCTGCCCGCGTTTCACCGCCTCACCAAAACGTCGGATCATGGCTTGCCCCTTGGGTGATCGGTTGCCGTGCCTATATTGCCGGGGTATGCCAGCCCTCGGGCTGTTCGAAAACCCCCAAGGAACCCTGATGACCACGCTTTCGCAAATCGCCTGGGACGATACCGTCCTGCCGTTTCAGCTTGACCTGTCCGATATCCGCGGCCGGGTTGCCCGGCTGGACGGTGTTCTGGAACGGATTCTGGCGCAACACGATTACCCCCCCGCGATTGAGGGGCTGGTGGCCGAGGCTGCCTTGCTGACCGCGCTGATCGGCCAGACGATCAAGCTGCGCTGGAAACTGTCGCTGCAGATCCGCGGCAATGGTCCGGTGCGAATCATTGCGACAGATTACTACGGCCCCTCGGAAGACGGGGCGCCCGCGCGCATCCGCGGCTGGGCCAGCTTTGATGCCGAGGCGCTGGACCCCGCGACCGATCCCTTCGCGCAGATCGGCGCGGGGTATTTCGCGATCCTGATCGATCAGGGCCAGGGAATGGTGCCTTATCAGGGCATTACCCCGATCGCGGGCGGGTCGCTCGCCGCCTGCGCCGAGACCTATTTTGCCCAGTCCGAACAGCTGCCCACGCGGTTTTCCCTGTCCTATGGTCGTTCGACCCTGCCCGGTCAGGGCGAACGCTGGCGCGCCGGGGGGGTGATGATTCAGCACATGCCCAAGGCCTCGCCGTTCGTGGCATCGGGCGAAGGGTCGGGCGAGGGCGGGTTGCTACATCACCATGACCTCGTCGAGGGCGATGAGGGGGAAAACTGGCGCCGCGTGAACATGCTGCTGGATACGGTTGAGGAGATGGAGCTGATCGGCCCCACGGTGCAGCCCACCGACCTGCTTGTGCGCCTGTTCCATGAAGAAGCCCCGCGCGTCTTCGACCCCCAGCGGGTGGAATTCGGCTGCACCTGTTCCGCGGACCGGGTGCGGGAATCGCTGTCCATCTATTCGGCCAAGGACATCGCGCATATGACCACCGATCAGGGCACGGTCACCGCCGATTGCCAGTTCTGCGGCGCACATTACGTGTTTGATCCGCAAAGCCTGGGCTTTGAGGCGCAGAAAAACCCCGATGGCACCCCCAAGGAGCCGTCGGATGGCTGATCCGCTTGCCCCGGTTCTTGCCGCTCTGGCGCGACTGGGGCGGCCGTCGTCGGATTACGATCTGAACCCCGGCACCCCCCTGCCCGAGGGGCGCAGGCTTCGCCCCGCCGGGGTCTTGCTGGCGTTCGAGGACAGGGCCGATGGCGTGGTGCTGCACCTGACGAAACGGTCCTCGCACCTGCGCAACCACCCCGGCCAGATCGCCTTTCCCGGTGGCAAGGTCGATCCCGATGATGCTGGCCCGGTCGGTGCGGCGCTGCGCGAATCGCACGAAGAAATTGGCCTGTCGCCCGATAATGTCGAGGTGTTGGGCACGATGGCGGCGCATGAGACGGTGACCGGTTTTCTGGTGACCCCGGTTCTGGCCCGGGTGCGCGCGCCCTTTGTCCCCATCTCCGAAGCGGGCGAGGTCGCCGAGGCCTTCACCGTGCCGCTGACGCATGTTGCCTGCCTTGCGAATTTCCGCATCGAGGGGCGGCGATGGCTGGGCACAAGACGGCACTATTACGTGGTGCCCTATGGACCCTATTACATCTGGGGCGCGACCGCGCGTATCCTGCGGGCGCTGGCGGACAGGATGGCACCATGAAGCTGTCGGGTGCCTGGATTGAAGCCGATCATGTCCAGCAGGTTCTGGCGATGCTGGATCGCGGCGGCCATCAGGGGCTTCTGGTCGGGGGCTGTGTGCGCAACGCGCTGTTGGGGCAGGCGGTGTCGGATATCGACATATCCACCGATGCGCGGCCCGAACGGGTGATGGAACTGGCCGCCGCTGCGGGGCTGAAAGCCGTGCCCACCGGGATTGATCATGGCACCATCACCGTGGTCGCGGATCATCTTCCCCATGAAATCACCACCTTCCGGCGTGATGTGGAAACCTTTGGCCGCCATGCCGTGGTGGCCTTTTCCGACCGGATCGAGGACGATGCCGCGCGGCGCGATTTCACCATGAACGCGCTTTATGCCCGTGCCGATGGGCAGGTTCTGGACCCGTTGGGGACGGGGCTTGCGGATCTGGCGGCGCGGCGGGTGCGGTTCGTGGGCCATCCCGGCGACCGCATCCGCGAGGATTACTTGCGCATCCTGCGGTTCTTTCGCTTCACCGCCTGGTATGGCGACCCTGATCAGGGACCGGAACCGGATGGGCTGGCGGCCTGCGCCCGCCATGCGCGCGGGCTTGAGGGGCTGTCGCGCGAACGTCTGGGGGCCGAGTTGAAAAAGACCCTTGCCGCGCCAGACCCGGCCCCGGCGCTGGCCGCGATGCAGGCGGCGGGGGTTCTGGGCCATGTCCTGCCGGGGGCGGATGCGCGCGCGCTTGCGGTACTGGTGCATCTGGAAGCCGGCACCCCGCCCGACCCGATCCGGCGGCTGGCGGTTCTGGGGGGCGAGGGGGTGGCCGACCGCCTGCGCCTGTCGAAGGCCGAGACGAAGCGGCTTGCCAACCTGGCCCTGGCCCGGCAAGAGCCGTCGCCCGGTGCCCTGGGCTATCGACTGGGCGCAACGGATGGCGCGAATGCGGTGCTGGTCCGCGCCGCGCTGTTGGGCCAGGCCCCGCCCGAAGACTGGCAGGCGGAGGTGGCGCGGGGGGCGGCGGCACGGTTTCCCGTCACTGCGGCCGATCTGATGCCGGCGCTGTCCGGACCCGCGCTTGGCGCGCGCCTGCAGGACCTTGAGGCGCGCTGGATCGCATCGGGATTTACGCTGTCGCGGGATGAGCTTCTGGCCTGACCCTTGGATATGACCGCACCGCCCTATATGTTGGCGATGAAAGCGAGTGATCCGATGATTGACCCCTTCCGCCCCGCCGAAGGGCCCCCGCCGCAGCGCCTTGGTGCATTTTTTCGCTGGTGTCTGAAGGGGTCATGGCCCGCCCTTTGGCTTGCCGGCGCGCTGTCGGCCCTGTCCGGCACGATGGAGGTGGTTTCCGCCTTCCTGCTGGGGTGGGTGATCGATTCCGCGCTGGCGGCGGAACCGGGCCGGGTCTTTGCCGACAACTGGCCGCTGATGGCGGCTTTCGCCGGGTTCTACCTGGTGCTGCGCCCGATCACCTTTGGCATGTCCTCGGCTGCATCGAACCTATTGATCAACCCCAATGTGATGCCGCTGGTCCTGTCGCGGCTGCACCGCTGGACGATGGGCCAGTCCGTCACCTTCTTTGACAATGATTTTGCGGGCCGCATCGCGCAAAAGCAGATGCAGACCGCCCGCGCCGTCACCGATGTGGCGACCGAGATCATCAATACCGGCGCCTTTGCGCTGGCCTCGATTGTCGGCTCGATCGCCTTCCTGTTGGGCGTCGATATCTGGGGCGCGGTGGGGATGACGGTCTGGCTGATCCTGTATCTGTCGCTGATTCGCTGGTTTCTGCCCAAGGTGCGCGGCAAATCGGCGGCGCGCGCCTCGGCCCGGGCGATGGTGACGGGGCAGGTCGTCGATACGGTCACAAATATCAAGACGGTCAAGCTGTTCGCCCATGCCGCGCATGAAGATCGCGCCGCGCTGGGGGCAATGGCCACCTTCCGCGCCCGCGCCCATGATTTTGGCGTTGTGTCCACCACCTACCGGATGTCGCAGATGGCGCTGTCGGGCATTTTGCCGGTGATGCTGGTGGGGGCAGCCATCGTCATGTGGCAGCAGGGCGCCGCCAGCGCGGGCGATATCGCGGCCTCGGGCGCGATTGCGATGCGCATCGCGCAAATGTCGGGCTGGGTATCCACCGCGCTGATGGGGATCTGGGGGTCCGTGGGCGAGGTCGAGGATGGGATGCGCACGCTGGCCGCGCCACATGCGCTGGCCGATGCGCCGGACGCCGCCGAACTGCCCAAGGCCCGCGGCGAGATCCGCTTTGAAGGCGTCTCTTTCGCCTATGGCCGACGCGCCGGAGGGGTCGAAGGCATCGACCTTGTCATCCGTCCCGGCGAACGGCTGGGGATCGTCGGGGCCTCGGGCGCGGGGAAATCCACGCTCGTGGCGCTTCTGCTGCGGCTTTACGATGCCGAGGCTGGCCGCGTCCTGGTTGACGGACAGGATGTCCGCAAGGTCACGCAGGAAAGCCTGCGCCGCCAGATCGGTATGGTCACGCAGGAAACCGCGATGTTCAACCGATCCGCCCGCGAAAACATCCTGTATGGCAGCCCCGACGCGACCGAGGATCAAATGATTGCCGCGGCACGGGCCGCCGAGGCACATGACTTCATCCTTGGCCTGCAGGACCACAAGGGCAACCGCGGCTATGACGCAACGCTGGGCGAACGGGGGGTCAAGCTGTCGGGCGGCCAGCGCCAGCGCATCGCCTTGGCCCGCGCTTTCCTGAAGGATGCGCCGATCCTTGTGCTGGACGAGGCGACAAGCGCGCTGGACAGCGAGGTCGAAGCCTCGATCCAGGCGGCGCTGCACCGGGTGATGGCGGGCAAGACGGTTCTGGCCATCGCGCACCGCCTGTCGACCATCGCCGAATTGGACCGGATCGTCGTGCTGGATCAGGGCCGGATCGTGGAACAGGGCAGCCATGCCGAGTTATTGGCGCAAGGTGGCCTTTATGCGCGCTACTGGGGCCGGCAGTCCGGCGGCTTCCTGGGCCTTAAGGACGGGGCTGAGGCGGCGGAATAGGGGCTTTGCACCGCGCGCGCGGGCCTGCTAATCCCACCGCGAAGGAAAGGATGCCCATGCCCCTGACGATTGACCGCTTGTCCCTGCATGCCGATGGCGTGGCCCGTGGCCCGGACGGCACCGTCCATGTCGCCATGGCCCTACCCGGCGAGGTTGTGGAAGGCGAGGTGATCGCCGGTCGCATTGCCGCCCCCCGCATCGTGACACCCAGCGCCGACCGGGTGCGCGCGCCCTGCCCGCATTACCGCGCCTGCGGCGGCTGCGTTCTGCAACACGCCTCGGATCGCTTCGTCGAAGCCTGGAAGGCCGAGGTGGTGCGCGTCGCGCTGGCCGGCCAGGGGCTGGAGGCACCGGTCACCGGCGTCGATACCTCGCCACCCCGATCGCGGCGGCGTGCCACGCTGGCGGGGCGGCGCACCAAGACGGGCACGCTGGTGGGCTTTCACGCCCGCGGTTCGGATACGCTGGTCGATCTGCGCGACTGCCTGATCCTGCGCCCGGAACTGATGGCCATGCTGCCCGCCCTGCATGAGGCGACCGCCCTTGGCGCCAGCCGCAAGGCCGAGGTGGCCTTTACCCTGACCCTGTCCGACGCCGGGGTGGAAATCGCGGCGCAGGGCGGCAAGGAAATCGACCCGCCCCTGTTCGAGGCGCTGGCCGATCTGGCCCGGCGCCACGATCTGGCGCGCCTGGACTGGAACCGCGACACCGTGGCCGCGCGCCGCCCCCCGATCCAGCATTTCGGCAAGGCGCGCGTCACCCCGCCCGCCGGGGCCTTCCTGCAAGCAACCGCCGAGGGCGAGGCCGCCTTGCTGGCGGCCGTCCGCGAAGCCGTCGGCGGGGCTGGTCGGATCGCCGATCTGTTCGCCGGATCGGGCACCTTTGCCCTGCCGCTGGCCGAACAGGCCGAGGTGCACGCCGTCGAGGGCGAGGCCGCGATGATCGCCGCGCTGGACCGGGGCTGGCGTGAAGCGCAGGGTCTGAAACGCGTCACCACCGAAACGCGCGACCTGTTCCGCCGCCCCATGTTGCCCGACGAACTGGCACGGTTCGACGCGGTCGTGATCGACCCACCCCGCGCCGGGGCCGAGGCGCAGGTGGCCCAGATCGCCACGGCGCAGGTGCCGGTGCTGGCGCATGTGTCCTGCAACCCGGTCACCTTTGCCCGCGATGCCAGAACCTTGGTCGGCGCGGGATATCGGATCGACTGGGTCCGCGTGATCGATCAGTTCCGCTGGTCGGCCCATGTCGAACTGGCCGCGCGCTTCAGCCTGCCGCGCTGACACAATCGTGATCGCCCCGTGTGAACACTGGCGAGAAACACGAATCCGCGCTAGTTTTCTGCCAAACAACAAAAGCCGATTGGCGGGCATACGGGCAGTGTCATGCAAACAAGAAGATCGATCCTACTGGGCAGTGCGGCCTTGGGCGGGCTTAGCCTGCTTGCCGGTTGCGGCGGCGACAGCAGCGGCTATAGCGGCGGCGGCCCGAAGTTCCGCCACTATGACGGGCCCCCGGTCACGCAGGTGCAGGTCTTCAAGGAAAAGCGGAAGATGTATCTTATTTCCGGCACCCACGTGCTGAAGAAATACGACATCAAGCTGGGCGGCAACCCGATCGGGCACAAGCAGTTCGAAGGCGACGGCAAGACCCCGGAAGGGGCCTATTGGATCGACCGGCGCAACGGCAACAGCGCCTATCACCTGTCGCTGGGGATTTCCTATCCGAACGAACGCGACCGCGCCTATGCCGAATCCCAGGGCAAGAAGCCGGGCGGCGACATCTTCATTCATGGCGAGGCGGGCAAGAACAACGGTCGCAGCAGGGACTGGACGGCAGGCTGCATCGCAGTCACCGACGCCGAGATCGAGGAAATCTATTCGATGGTCCGCGACCACACCCCGATCTTCATCTTCCCCTGAAGATCATCCCATGAAAAAGGGCCCCGCGGGGCCCCTTTGTGCCGATCGCGGCGGCCGTCAGCCGCCCGTGACCATCGTCCACCAGATCTTGCCGGACGGTTCCTGGAACCAGGCAAAACCCATATCACGCGCGGCGGGGTTCAGGATCACGTCCCGCGTGTCGGCCAAGGCCATCCAGGCGGACAGCGTCTCGATCTCGGTCTCGAAGGTTTCCGAGATGTTTTCCCCCAGGATTTGGCCCATATAACCCGCCCGGCGCGCGCGATCCAACGGGGACGAGCCATCCGAACCGAAGTGCCAGGGCCGGTTCTGCGCGGCCATGTCGCGCGCATGGGCCGCCGCCGATGCCGTCAGTTGCGGGTTCATCGCCACAGGCGCGGTGCTGCGCGCCGCCCGCAGCGTATTGACCGAATCAAGCACGCGGGCGGTGATTTCGGCCTCGTCACCGGGACGGATTCGATACATCTGCGGCAGGGGCTTGCCATCCGGGCCAAGCGGCGGGCCTGCCGGCTCACACGCGGCAAGCGCAAGAACGCCAAGCATTATCAAACCTTTGACGATATTCATCGGGCCCACCCTCTGCTGAACAGCGCAGAGCCTTACATCTTTGATCCAAGCGCCGCAAACCCACAGTTGCGTGAACAGGCGTGATGACATCCGTTTGATTTGCACCTGCGGCACACAAGCCATATTTAAAGCGCAAAATCCGGCAAACGTCCGGTGACGATGGAGTGGACAAGATGACTGACGTGCGCAAGACGCTCAACCGCAGGGCCTTTCTCGGCACCGCCGCGCTGTTCGGCGCCGGTCTGGCGATGCCGGGCGTTGCGCAGACGCTGGATGCCGGTGCGCAGACCTTCGAGGAAACGGCGAACACCAACATGCGGCGCAACATTTCCAGCTTCCGCGCGATGGATTGGCGGCCGTATTTCAACGACACCCGCAATGGTGCGATCCTGGTCGACATCACCTCGCGTGCGCTGCATTTCTGGTCCGACGATCAAACGGTCTACAAGCTTTACCCCAGCTCGATCCCGGTGTCCGAAGACCTGACCCGCCGTGGCCGGACCGAGGTGATCCGCAAGGTCGAAGGGCCCAGCTGGGCGCCGACCCCGGCGATGAAACAACGCAATCCCGAATGGCCCGATTATGTGCCGCCCGGGCCCGACAACCCGCTGGGCACCCATGCGTTGCATCTGTCGTGGCAATATTACCGCATCCACGGCACGCATGACACGCGCAAGATCGGGCGCAAATCGTCGAACGGCTGCATCGGCCTTTACAACGAACACATCGCCGAACTGTTCAACCTGTCCAAGGTCGGCACGCAGGTTTTGATCATCTGATCCGGCCAGACCGAAAAATATGACCCCGGCCGCGAACCGCGACCGGGGTTTTTCATGGGTAGCTTAACGCTTGCCGCCCTTGCCGCCGGACTGCGCACCCGAGCCATCGTTTCGCCCCGCGCCGCCGTCGCCATCACGGCGACCCGCGGCCTTGTCGTCGGCATCGCGGCGCATGTCGCCCTTCATCTCGTCTTCGCCGGGGGTGTTGGCGCTTTTTTCCTGCCGCGAGTCGTGTTTCTTGGCCATCACGACGTCATCGGCATCGGCCCAGGGGTTGTTATGCGCGGCATTGGCCACACCGCCCAGCGTCAGGGCGGCGGCAATTGCCATCAAGGAAATGGTTTTCTGCATGATAAATCCTTTCTGCTCTGGATCACCAGCTGGCCGCGCCACAGGATCATGGCCCGCTGGTCGCCTCTTGGGTGCGCCAGAAATGTGAACACCTGCTTAACATCGCCGGCAACGGACAAGATGCCGCAGGCCGCGCATGAAAAACCCCGCGGAATTGTATCCGCGGGGCTCATGGGTCAGGCCGGGCCGGGATTTACTTGATCCAGCCCATCAGGTTTTCCGAGATCACCTCCATCAGGGCGGTGATATGGGCGTCGTCATCGTTCAGGCAGGGGATGTAGGTGAAACTTTCGCCGCCCGCATGTTCAAAGGCCTCGCGGATTTCGCCGTTGATCTCCTCCAGCGTCTCGATGCAGTCGGCCGAGAAGGCCGGCGAGATCACCGCGATGTTTTTCTTGCCCTGTTTGGCCAGCTCGGCCACGTGTTCGACCGTGTAGGGGCGCAGCCATTCCTCGCGGCCAAAGACCGACTGGAAGGTGGTGTGGATGTCGTCCTTGGCCCAGCCCAGCCGTTCGCGCAGCAGGCGGGTCGTTTTCGCGCATTGGCAGTGGTAGGGGTCGCCTTCCATCAGGTAGCGCTTGGGCATGCCGTGATAAGAGGCGACCAGAACGTCGGGCTTTTGGTCGGGCGTCGGATAGAACCGCTCGACCGACTTTGCCAGCGCGTCGATATAGCTGGGCCGGTCGACATATTCCGGCGCGATCCGCACAGCGGGTTGGCGCTTGATATCCATCAGCGCACGGAAGAACTGATCATTCGCCGTGGCCGAGGTGGGGCCGGCGTATTGCGGATAAAGCGGGAAGAACAGGATCTTTTCACAGCCCTGTTCCACCAGCCGGTCCACCACCGATTTGGTCGAGGGGTTGCCGTAGCGCATGCAGAAATCAACGATCACCTCATCGCCCCAGGCGGCCTGCGCGGCGGCGGCGATCTTGGCGGTCTGCGCCTTGGTGATCGTCATCAGCGGGCTTTCGTTCGCCTCATGATTCCAGATCGACTTGTAGTTCGCGCCCGAGGTGAAGGGGCGTTTCGTCAGGATCACCAGCTGCAGCAGCGGCTGCCACAGGTAGCGCGGATAATCGATCACGCGCTTGTCCGACAGGAATTCGTTCAGATAGCGGCGCATCGACCAATAGTCGTAATTGTCCGGCGTGCCCAGATTGGCCAGCAGCACCCCGATCTTCTTGCGCGGCACCGGCGGGTGATCGGCGGGGGCATGGGCAAGGCGGCCGTGGCCGGGGTGGATCAATTCCTTGGTCATCACTGTCGTCCTGTGCTGTCTTCGGCTTTTGGCATGGGCCTTTGATTTGAGCCCGACTTAAAGCGTTTTGCGGGGGCGTCAATGCGGCCTTATGGTTCGGTTTGCCGCGTCACTGCCCGGCCTTGTCGCCGGCGGATTGCTCGGCCGCGCCCAGCGCATCGGCCAGGCGCGCCGCCGCCGATCCGGGGCGCAGCGGCTTTTGCTGGCTTGCATGGGGCTTCCACCCGGTCAGCCAGACCATGTCAAAGCTGGCGCGGACACGGCCACCGGGTTCGGCATAGGCCGCGGCATAGCGGCTGGCGGCCTGGGCAAAGACCGCGCGGGGGGTAAAGGTCCGACGCCGGCCGGTCAGGGCATTGGCCTCACCCATGGCGCGCAGATCGGCCAGAAGGCGGAACGGATCGGCATAGCTGACACGGCGCAACACGCTGTCCGCCACCGGCAAAGCCAGGCCCGCACGTTGCAGCAGCGCGCCCAGATCGCGGATTTCGCCCATCGGCAGGACACGGGGCGACAGACCGCCCGTCACGGCCACCTCGGCCTCGGCCAGCGCGGCGCGCAGTTCTGCCAGTGTCTGGCCACCAAACATCACCGCGATGAACAGCCCGTCGGGCCGCAAGGCGCGGGCCGCCTGCACGATCTGGCCGACCGGGTCATTGGCCCAATGCAGCGCCAGCGCATGCACCACAAGATCATGCGCGCCCGGTTCCAGATCCAGCAGCTCATCATCCGCCACGATCCGGGCCGCAGGCAGGATTTCGCGCCACGGATCGGGAAAAGCCGTCACGACAGCCGGTGCCGTAAACGTTCTGTTAACCTCGTTCAGCCTTTCCTCAAGCTCGGCGGCGGCATCGTCGTGAAGGAACAGCGCGGGTCCGCTGCGTCGCGCGCGGGCGCGGTTGCGGTCAAGGGCGGGGCGATCGGTCAGAAGGGGCGGTGTGGTCATGATGGGGGCGAAGATTAAGGCGCTTCGCGCCGGGATGCCAGCGGCGATGACGCGCGCGTTGCATCTGGTATTTCCGCCGCGCTGCATTGCCTGCAGCGAGGCGGTGGGGGATGATTTCGGCCTCTGCGGCCCCTGCTGGCGCGAGACGCCCTTTCTGACGGGCCTGTGCTGCGATCAATGTGGCGCCCCCCTGCCGGGCGAAGGCACGGGGGACGACCGCTGCGACGACTGCCTGACCCTTCCGCGTCCCTGGGGCCGGGGCCGTGCGGCGCTGGCCTATGATGGGACCGCACGGCGGCTGGTTCTGGCGTTGAAGCATGGCGACCGGCTTGACCTTGTGCCGCCGATGGCGGGCTGGCTGCATCGGGCGGCGGGGCCGATCCTGGAACCCGGCATGCTGATCGCGCCAATCCCGCTGCACCGGTTGCGCCTGCTGAAACGGCGCTACAATCAATCTGCCCTGCTTTCGGCCAAGCTGGCGACGCGGGCGGGGGTGGACCATTGTCCCGACCTTTTGCAGCGCATCCGCGCCACCCCAAGCCAGGATCATCGCAGCCGCGCCGAACGCTTTGCCAATCTGGATGGTTCGATCCGCGTGGCGCCCCGGCGCACCGACCTGGTGCAAGGGCGGCATGTGCTGCTGGTGGATGACGTGATGACATCCTGCGCGACATTCACCGCCGCGACCAGGGCCTGTCTGGCCGCAGGGGCCGCAAACGTATCGGTTCTTTCACTGGCGCGCGTTGCGAAGGATGCCTAAATCCCTATAGTCTTTGCCGACTGAAGGGATGTTGCATGAAACGCGTCGAGATCTATACCACCCGCACCTGCCCCTATTGCATCGCCGCCAAGGCGCTGCTGACGAAAAAGGGCGTTACGTTTGAGGAAACCGACGTCGGCGCCGATCCCGCGCTGCGCGCAGCGATGATGCAGCGCGCCAATGGCCGCCGGACCGTCCCGCAGATTTTCATCGGCGGGCAGCATGTGGGGGGATGTGACGATCTGCATGCGCTGGACCACGCCGGCAAGCTTGACCAGCTTCTGGCGGGCTGACGGATGCGCGCGGCCCTGATCCAGCTGTCGGTTTCCGATGATCCGGTGGCGAACCTGCCGGTGACGGTCGGCCTTGTGCGTCAGGCCGCGGCGCAGGGGGCGGGGTTCGTGCTGACACCGGAATGCACCAATCTGCTGTCATCGGACCGGGCGCATCAAAGGGCCGTTCTGCATGACGAAGCCACCGATCCGACACTTGCCGCCCTGCGGGCCGAGGCGGCGGGGCTGGGGATCTGGCTGCTGATCGGATCGCTTGGCCTGAAATCGGGCGACGCGGACGGGCGCTTTGCGAACCGGTCGTTCCTGATCGCGCCCGATGGGGCGATTGCGGCGCGCTATGACAAGATCCACATGTTTGACGTGGATGTGTCTGCAACGGAAAGATACCGCGAATCCGAGGGCTACCGGCCCGGCGCGCGGGCGGTCGTGGCGCAGACCCCCTTCGCCACGATCGGGCTTAGCATCTGCTATGACCTGCGTTTCCCGCATTTGTATCGCCGCCTTGCCAAGGCGGGCGCGCAGATCCTGACGGTGCCTGCGGCGTTCAATGACACCACCGGGGCTGCGCATTGGGAAAGCCTGCTGCGCGCCCGTGCGATTGAAAACGGCTGCTTCGTGCTGGCCCCGGCGCAATGCGGCACCCATGCCGCCCATGCCGGACGCGCGCGGCGCACCCATGGCCACAGCCTGGCCGTTGCCCCCTGGGGCGAGGTTCTGGCCGATGGCGGCGATGCGCCGGGCATCACCCTGGTTGATCTGGACATGGCGCGCGTCGATCAGGCGCGCGGTCGCGTGCCCTCGATCACGCATGACCGGGACTTTGACGGCCCATGACCGAAGCTGTCGATCCGCTTGCGGCAACGCTGTTTTCCGAGGTCTTCATGGCCGATCAGCTGGCGCGCAACCGCATCAGCCGGGTTTTGCCCAAGGGGATGGAGATTTCGCATTTCTCGGTGCTTAATCATCTGGCCCACATCAACGAGGAACGCACCCCCGCCCAGCTTGCCGCGACCTTCCATGTGACGCGCGGCGCCATGACGAACACATTGTCCAAGCTGGTCTGGGCCGGCCATGTCCACATCCGGCCCGATTGGGACGATGCCCGGCGCAAGTTCGTCGCCATCAGCCCCGCGGGGCGCGCCGCGCGCGATGCGGCGCTGGCCGCCTTCATGCCGGTCATCTCGGACATCGTGCGCGACATCGGCGCCGACAAGGTACGCGCTGCCCTGCCCGTGCTGCGCGAATTGCGCATCCGGCTGGAGGACGGCTAGCCCGGTCAGGTCACCACCCGCAGCGTCAGATTGATCCGCCCGCCATTGGGCAACAGGGTCGAGCTACCCGGCGCGATGCGATCAACCCCGTGATAAAGCAGCCGCGCGGCCCCGCCCATCACCAGCACATCGCCCGACCGCAGCCACAGGCTTTGCGTCCGCCCGCCCCGGGTTTCATTGCCGATGCGGAACAGCGCATCATCGCCCAGTGAAATGGACACGACCGGCTGGGTGAAATCCGCCTCATCCCGGTCCTGGTGCATTCCCATCCGGGCATGGTCGTCATAAAAATTCACAAGACAGCATTCCGGCATCCGGGCCGAACCGGACACCGTGCGCCAGACCGACAGGATGCTGTGCGGGATGGCGGGCCAGGGCAGCCCTTCGGGATGGGTTTCGCTATAGCGATAGCCGCGCCGATCTGACACCCAGCCGAAACGCCCCGCCGAGGTCATCCGCACGCTCATGGGGCGGCCATAGGGCGTCATCGGCGAAAACAGCGGCGCCGTGGCCGCCACTGCGCGCAGATCCGCCACCATCTCGCGTTGCTCTTGCAGATCAAGCCAACCGGGAAAATGCAGAAATCCGCGGATTTCAACCGGATCGGGGCGGCTTTCGGCGGGTTCTGGAAAATCCGTCATTTTCTTGCGATGTTCCTTTGGCGCGGGTGCTTGCAGGGTCCATGGCCCCTCCTTATATACGCCGGGACGCCGGGTTCCGACAGGGTCGGGATCCGGCAGATACGTGAAACCCAGGGATTGGGGCCGGGGGCCTTATCGGACCCGAACCCCGCTACATCGCCGCAACAAGAGGTGCAAATCATGGCCAAAGTCATCGGGATCGACCTCGGGACCACCAACAGCTGCGTCGCCATCATGGACGGGTCGCAGCCCCGCGTGATCGAGAATTCCGAAGGGGCGCGCACGACGCCCTCCATCGTCGCCTTTACCGACAGCGAACGCCTTGTGGGCCAGCCCGCCAAGCGTCAGGCCGTCACCAACCCCGCCAACACGATCTTTGCCGTCAAGCGGCTGATCGGCCGCCGCGTCACCGATGCCGAGGTTGAAAAGGACCGCAAGCTGGTTCCCTACAACATCGTTGATGGTGGCAACGGCGACGCATGGGTCGAAGTTCGGGGTGAGAAATATTCCCCCGCGCAGGTCTCGGCCGTGATCCTTCAGAAGATGAAGGAAACCGCGGAATCCTATCTGGGCGAAGAGGTGACCCAGGCGGTCATCACCGTTCCCGCCTATTTCAACGACGCCCAGCGTCAGGCCACCAAGGACGCCGGCAAGATCGCCGGGCTGGAAGTGCTGCGGATCATCAACGAACCGACGGCGGCCGCGCTTGCCTATGGCCTCGACAAGAAGGAAACCAAGACCATCGCGGTCTATGACCTTGGCGGCGGCACCTTCGACATCACCATCCTGGAAATCGACGACGGCCTGTTCGAGGTGAAATCGACCAACGGCGACACGTTCCTGGGCGGCGAAGACTTTGACATGCGCATCGTGAACTACCTCGCCGAGGAGTTCAAAAAGGAACATGGCGTCGACCTGACCAAGGACAAGATGGCCCTGCAGCGCCTGAAAGAGGCGGCTGAAAAGGCCAAGATCGAACTGTCGTCCAGCCAGCAGACGGAAATCAACCAGCCGTTCATCTCGATGGACATGAAGTCCGGCACGCCGCTGCACATGGTCATGAAACTGACCCGCGCCAAGCTGGAAAGCCTGGTGGGCGACCTGATCAAGGCCTCGCTGAAGCCCTGCGCCGCGGCGCTGAAGGACGCGGGCCTGTCCAAGGGCGACATTGATGAGGTCGTTCTGGTCGGCGGCATGACCCGCATGCCCAAGGTCGTGGAAGAAGTGACCAACTTCTTCGGCAAGGAACCCCACAAGGGCGTTAACCCCGATGAGGTCGTGGCGCTTGGCGCGGCCATTCAGGCCGGCGTGCTGCAAGGCGACGTGAAAGATGTCGTGCTTCTGGACGTGACGCCGCTGAGCCTTGGCATCGAAACGCTGGGCGGCGTGTTCACCCGCCTGATCGACCGCAACACCACGATCCCGACCAAGAAGTCGCAGATCTTCTCGACCGCCGAAGACAACCAGAACGCCGTGACGATCCGCGTGTTCCAGGGCGAGCGCGAAATGGCGGCCGACAACAAGCTGCTGGGCATGTTCAACCTGGAAGACATTCCGCCCGCACCGCGCGGCATGCCGCAGATTGAAGTGACCTTCGACATCGACGCCAACGGCATCGTGTCGGTCAGCGCCAAGGACAAGGGCACCGGCAAATCGCAGAACATCACGATCCAGGCTTCGGGCGGTCTGTCCGACGACGAGATCGACAAGATGGTCCGCGACGCCGAGGCCAATGCCGAAGCCGACAAGAAGCGCAAGGAACTGGTCGAAGCCAAGAACCAGGCCGAAAGCCTGCTGCATTCGACCCGCAAGTCGCTGGAAGAACATGGCGACAAGGTCGACGGCTCGACCGTCGAGGCGATCGAGCTGGCCGCCAATGCGCTGGAAGAAACGCTCAAGTCCGACGATGCCGGCAAGATCAAGGGCGGCATCCAGAACCTGACCGATGCCGCGATGAAGCTGGGCGAGGCGATCTACAAGGCGCAGCAGGCCGAGGCCGGCCCCGCCGATGAAGATGGTCCGCGCGACGTGGACGATGACATCGTCGACGCCGACTTCGAGGATATGGGCGAAGACAAGCGCAAATAAGCGCCGGAACTGCAGAGCGGGCCCGATCGGGCCCGTTCCACGTTCCCCCAGGGGGTGCATGAATGGCAAAACGCGATTTCTACGAGGTTCTGGGCGTGGCCCGCGGGGCCTCGGCAGATGAGATCAAGAAGGCCTATCGCACGAAGGCGAAGGAACTTCACCCCGACCGCAACAAGGACAATCCCGACGCCGAGGCCCAGTTCAAGGAAGTGAACGAAGCCTATGACGTGCTGAAGGATGCCGACAAGAAGGCGGCCTATGACCGGTTCGGTCACGGCGCGTTCGAAGGTGGCATGGGTGGCGGTCCGCGCGGCGGTGGCTATGGCCAAGGCGATTTCGCCAGCGCCTTTTCCGATGTGTTCGAGGATCTGTTCGGCGATTTCATGGGGGGCCGCGGCCAGGGCGGCGGGCGTTCGCGCGCCACCCGCGGATCGGACCTGCGCTACAACATGCGCGTGACGCTGGAAGAGGCTTTTGCCGGCGCGCAAAAGCAGATCACCGTGCCAGGATCCGCCGGCTGCACCGCCTGCAACGGCACCGGTGCCGAAGGCGGGGTCGAACCCGTGACCTGCCCAACCTGTTCCGGCATGGGCAAGGTCCGCGCGCAGAACGGGTTTTTCACGGTCGAACGGACCTGCCCGACCTGTGGCGGCCAGGGCCAGGTGGTCAAAAATCCCTGCCGCGCCTGCCACGGTTCCGGCCGGATCGAGAAGGAACGGACGCTTGCCGTCAACATCCCTGCGGGGGTGGAAACCGGCACCCGTATTCGCCTCGCCGGTGAGGGCGAGGCAGGTCTGCGCGGGGGGCCCTCGGGCGATCTGTACATCTTCATCGAGGTGCGCGACCACGCGATTTTCCAGCGCGACGGGGTGACGTTGTTCTGCCGCGTGCCCGTGTCGATCGCCTCCGCAGCGCTTGGCGGCGAGGTCGAGGTGCCGACGATTGACGGCGGCCGCAGCCGGGTGAAAATCCCGGCAGGCAGCCAGTCGGGGCGCCAGATGCGGCTGCGCGGAAAGGGCATGCCGGCGCTGCGCGGCGGTGGCATCGGCGACATGGTGATCGAACTGGCGGTCGAAACGCCGGTCAATCTGACGGCGCGCCAAAAGGAACTGCTGCGCGAATTCGAGAAGATCGAGGCCGAGAACAACCCCGAGGGGGCGTCGTTCTTCAAGAAGGTCAAGACCTTCTGGGATGGGATGAAAGGCTGAGGGGGGCCTGCGGGCGCCCTTCTCACGCGGCCAAGGCGAATTAACCGTTTTTTCACGGCGAATCGGCGAAGCTGGCGACATGAGCCAGCATCCGAACACCTTTTACGAAGCCCCCCTTCCGCTTTTCGGCGATGCCGATGAGGCCATCGCTATACCCCTGCGCGGGGATCGCCTGCCCTCCTACATCCAGGATCATCGCAAGCGCCTGCGCAGTCGGTTCATGCAGGGCGGCGCTGCGGCCATGCCCGATTATGAACTTCTGGAACTGATCCTGTTCCGCGCCATTCCACGGCAAGATGTGAAACCGTTGGCGCACCGACTGTTGCATACATTCGGCGATTTCAACCGCGTTCTGTCCGCCCCACTGGCGCGCCTGGAAAAGGTTCCGGGCGTTGGCGAGGCGGTGATACAGGAACTGAAGATCGTCGAGGCGGCGGCGCATCGCATGGCGCGGGCGCGTGTCATGAACCGGGCGGTCTTGTCATCTTGGGATGCACTGCTGGATTACTGCCATACCGCAATGGCGCATCGTGAAACGGAACAGTTTCGTGTGCTTTATCTGGACCGCAAGAACGTTCTGATCGCGGATGAGGAACAGGCCCGCGGCACAGTCGACCATGTGCCGGTCTATCCGCGTGAGGTGGTCAAGCGAGCTTTGGAACTGAACGCCTCGGCGCTGATCCTTGTGCACAATCATCCGTCGGGCGATCCGACCCCGTCAGAGGCGGACATCACCATGACCGCCCAGATTCAGGACGCGGCGACCGTCCTTGGTATCGTTCTTCACGACCATCTGATCATCGGCAAAAGCCGTGAACTGAGCTTTCGCGCCAGCGCCTACCTTTGACCACGGGCCTCAGGGCCGATTGGCGCGGGGCCCGCCCCGCCAAAGGCAAGGCCTGCGCGGGCGTCCCGGGGCGGGATCGGCACATCCTGATCAGTGGGAATGCCGCGAACGGGCAGATCGGGCAGTTGCATCCCCGCCGCCAGCGGTTTCAGCGCGGCACCCGGCCGGGGCGCGGAAATCGTCGCCATCACCGGGGTCACGTTGCGGATGCCGAGACTTGTCGCAGCATTTTCGGATGCGTCAGCGGCCTGCAGCACATATGCGATCCGATCACCGATGACTTCGGCATGTTGCATCAGATGGCCAACACCGCCAGCCAAAGCCAGGGTCGTGACAATCGTAACAATCCGGTGCTTCATCCACATGATGCCCCCCAAGGCGCAGCAGTCATGACCCGAGTCGTAGGTAACAAATGCGGCGATGGCGTGGCTCTGACATGGCGGAGTTAACCATTTGATAACCTTGGAGTACCGCAGATCTTGCGCGGGCTTCGCGCGGGCCAGCAAGATATGGAAAGGGCGGCCAAGGCCGCCCCGTCTTTGCCCGATTTCGCCCCAATCAGGCGAGTCGCCCGTGGCAATGCTTGAACTTTTCGCCCGAGCCGCAGGGGCAGGGATCATTGCGCGCCGGATCGCCCCAGGTGGCGGGGTCGTTTTCATCAAAACCGGGGCGGGCATTGGGATTGGCCGCACCCGCGGCCGGGGCCATCTGGCGCAGCATCTCGGCCTGTTCCTCGGCGGTCAGCGGGCGAATCTGGCCCAGCCGCTTGGTCACATCGGCGCGCAGGCTGTCCAGCATGGTTTCAAACAGCTGGAACGCCTCGGTCTTGTATTCTGACAGCGGGTCACGCTGCGCATAGCCACGGAACCCCACGACCGAACGCAGATGTTCCAGCGTCACCAGATGTTCACGCCACTTGGTGTCGATCGTCTGCAACAAAAGCTGCTTTTCGATCGATCGCATATTCTCGGCCCCGAAAGCCTCGGCCTTTTGCGCCATATACTCGTCGACTGCGGCTTCCAGACGTTCGCGGATACCGTCCTGGTCCACGCCTTCTTCACCTGCCCAATCGGCGATCGGCAGATCAAGGTTCAGCGCCTCGGTCGCGGCCTTGCGCAGGCCTTCGACATCCCATTGATCGGCATAGGATTTCGGCGGCATGTATTCATCAACCAGATCGTCGATGACCTGATGGCGCATGTCGCGGGCGATTTCTTCAATATCCTGGGCTTCCATGATCTCGCGGCGCTGACCGAAGATGGCCTTGCGCTGGTCGTTCATCACGTCGTCGAATTTCAGCAGTTGCTTGCGGATGTCGAAGTTGCGGCCCTCAACCTTGGCCTGCGCGCGTTCCAGCGACTTGTTCACCCAAGGGTGAACGATCGCCTCGCCTTCCTTCATGCCAAGTTTCGACAGCACCGCATCCAATTTGTCCGAGCCGAAGATCCGCATCAGATCGTCTTCCAGCGACAGGAAGAACAGCGACCGGCCCGGATCGCCCTGCCGGCCGGAACGGCCACGCAGCTGGTTGTCGATGCGCCGCGATTCATGGCGTTCTGTCGCCAGAACGAACAGGCCGCCCGCCTCCAGCACCTTGGCCTTTTCGGCGGCATGTTCCGCCTCGATCCGGGCGCGGATCTCATCGGGATGCGCTTCGGGGTTGGCGGCAAGCTCTTCAAGAACCTTCATCTCGACATTGCCGCCCAGCTGGATGTCGGTGCCGCGGCCTGCCATGTTGGTGGCGATCGTCACCGCGCCGAGGCGACCAGCTTCGGCCACGATCCTGGCTTCCTGTTCGTGCTGGCGAGCGTTCAGGACGTTATGCGCGATGCCTTCCTTTTGCAGCAGGCCCGACAGCATTTCGGATTTCTCGATCGAGGTGGTCCCAACCAGGATCGGTTGGCCCTTGGCATGCGATTCCTTGATCGCCTCGATCACGGCGGCGTATTTTTCGCGCTGGGTGCGATAGACGCGGTCATGTTCGTCCTTACGCTGGATGGGGCGGTTGGTCGGCACCTCAACCACACCCAGCTTGTAGATTTCCATGAATTCCTCGGCCTCGGTCGCGGCGGTGCCGGTCATGCCGGCCAGCTTTTCATACAGGCGGAAGTAGTTCTGGAAGGTCACACTGGCCAGCGTCACGTTTTCGGGCTGAATCGTCACGCCCTCTTTCGCCTCGATCGCCTGGTGAAGCCCGTCAGACAGGCGCCGGCCCGGCATCATCCGGCCGCTGAATTCGTCGATCAGCACCACCTCGCCATCACGCACGATGTAGTTCTGATCCTTGTGGAACAGCTTGTGCGCCCGCAGCGCCTGGGTGACATGGTGCACGATAGTCGTGCTTTCCGGGTCATACAGCGACTGGCCGGGGGGCAGGATGCCCGCTTCCTGCAGCCGCTTTTCCAGGAACTCGTTGCCTTCTTCCGAATAGGTCGCGTTGCGCGCCTTTTCATCCAGCTTGAAATGCTCGGGCTGGATTTCGGGGATAAAGCGGTCCAGCGTCTTGTACAGGTCCGAACGGTCCTGCGACGGGCCCGAGATGATCAGCGGGGTGCGCGCCTCATCGATCAGGATCGAGTCAACCTCATCGACGATGGCGAAATAATGGTCGCGCTGCATCATGTCCTCGACCCGGCTGCGCATGTTGTCGCGCAGATAGTCAAAGCCCAGTTCATTGTTCGTGGCATAGGTCACGTCGGCGGCATAGGCGGTACGCTTTTCCGCATCGGACTGGAACGGCACCACAACGCCGGTGGTCAGCCCCAGCGCGCCATAGACCTTGCCCATCCATTCCGCATCGCGCCGGGCCAGATAGTCGTTCACGGTGACGACATGCACCCCGCGCCCGGTCAGCGCGTTCAGATAGACCGGGAAGGTCGCCATCAGGGTCTTGCCCTCGCCGGTTTTCATCTCGGCGATATTGCCCTGATGCAGAAAGATGCCGGCTTTCAGCTGCACATCAAAGGCCCGCAGGCCCAGGGCGCGCTTGGCGGCCTCACGGCAATTGGCGAAGGCTTCAGGCAACAGCGCATCCAGGCTTTCACCCTTTTCGACCCGCGCCTTCAGTTCGGCCGTCTTTTCCTTCAGCCCCGCATCGCTGAGCTTTTCGAACTCGGGCTCCAGCGCGTTGATCTTCGCCACGATCGGGCGGACCGATTTCACCTTGCGGTCATTCGGCGTGCCAAAGACCTTCTTCGCGAGTGTTCCTAGCCCGAGCATTTTTTCTCCGCGGGTTCGCTTGACCAAATCGTGTGACGCGTGGCCTTGCCCGCGTCCTCGCGCAAGCCTAGAACGGCAAGCGAATAAAAGGGCGGAGCGGCCTTCACAGGACCCTAGGCGATGTAAGCGCCACCCGTCAGAGTGTCAACGCCGCGGCGGCCCGCGGCCCGGATGGAGAGGCTTAATATGTCCCTTGTGACCCGATTCCTTGGCGCAACCGCGCTGTCGCTGACCCTGGCACAGGGGGCGGTGGCCGAAGGGCTGACCGCAGACAGTGTGATGGCCACGGTCAACGGAACGGAAATCACCCTGGGCCACATGATCGCCGTGCGCGACAGCCTGCCCGCGGAATATCAGCAGCTGCCCGATGACATCCTGTTCAACGGCATCCTGGACCAGCTGATCCAGCAGACCGCCCTGGCCGAGATTGGTGCCGTCGATCTGACCAAGCGCGACGAAATCGCGATGGAGGTGGATCGCCGTGCCTACCTGGCCGGTGCCGTGCTTGACCGCACCGCCACCGCGGCGGTCACCGAAGAAAGCATCAAGGACGCCTACAACACCCGCTTCGCCGATGCTGAACCGTCGCGCGAATACAATGCCGCCCATATCATCGTCGCAACCGAGGAAGAGGCCGCCGCGATCAAGGCCGAGATTGAGGACGGCGCCGATTTTGCCACGCTCGCGCGCGAAAAATCCACCGATGGCGCCGCGGCGAACGGGGGCGATTTGGGCTGGTTCGGGCTGGACGTGATGGTCAAGCCCTTCGGCGATGCCGTGGCCGCCATGCAGCCTGGCGACATCGCGGGCCCCGTGCAGACCGAATACGGCTGGCATGTCGTGAAGCTGATCGAAACGCGCCTGGCCGAGGCGCCGACGATCGAGGATGTCCGGATGGAACTGGAAGGCGATTTGCGCCAGAATGCCGTTGAAAGCCGCGTGACAGAAGCTGTCGATCAAGCCAAGGTGGAACGCAATGTCGAGGGTGTCGATCCGGCGGTCCTCAAGGACAGCACGATACTGGGCGATTGATCCAAAGGGGCGGGCGCTATGGCGAAACGGAAAGAACTCAAGGCCAAGGTCGAAAAGCTGAAGGCCAAGGTGAAGCTGCTGAAGGGGCAGATCGAGCATGGCCTTGAAGCCACGGTCGAGGCGGTGGCCGAGGCCGCGCACAAGGCTAAGGCCGCCAACCCCATTTCGCCGCTGGCCCCTGCGGCCTTCCCCGCCCTGCCGCCGGTCGATGGCGTGGACTTTGCCGCGATCGCGGCGGGCGTGCGCTATGCGGGCCGCACCGATGTGATGCTTGCCCGCCTTGCGCCGGGAACGGTTGTCGCCGGTGCCTTCACGCGGTCTTCGACCCGCGCGGCCTGTGTTCTTGACTGTCAGGCAAAGCTGAAAATGAAGGTTCCCGCGAATGCGGGCGCCGCGATCATCGTGAATTCGGGCAATGCCAACGCCTTTACCGGCGCCGCCGGGCAAGAGGCCGTCGATGCCGTCACCGGCGCGGTCGCGGCGGAACTTGGCCTGCCCGCCAGTCGCGTCTTTTCATCGTCCACCGGCGTCATCGGCGAGCCACTGCCGTATGACCGGATCACCGCCAAGGTGCCCGATCTGGCGCAGGCGCTGGATGGCGCGGCGATTGAACTTGCCGCGCGCGCCATCATGACGACCGACACCTTCCCCAAGGGCGCCGGCGCCGAGGTGCAGGGCGACGGCGGCGTGATCCGCATCGCCGGCATTGCCAAAGGATCGGGCATGATCGCGCCCGACATGGCAACGATGCTGGTCTATATTTTCACCGATGCGAAGATCTCGGCCGCGAACCTGCAGAAAATCGTTTCGCGCCAGGTGGATGATACGTTCAACGCCATCACCGTGGACAGCGACACCTCGACCTCGGATGCACTGATCGTCGCGGCGACCGGGCGCAGCGCGGCAGCGGAAATCAAGGACATGCGGTCCAAGCCCGCCCGCGATTTCGAAGCCGCCCTGCGCGCCGTGATGATGGATCTGGCCCATCAGGTGGTGAAGGATGGCGAGGGTGCGACGAAATTCGTCGAAGTCCGCGTGACCGGCGCCGCCGATGCCGCCGATGCCCATCGCGTCGCCATGTCCATCGCCAATTCGCCGCTGGTCAAGACCGCCATCGCGGGCGAGGATGCAAATTGGGGCCGCGTCGTGGCGGCCGTGGGCAAATCGGGCGCCAAGGCCGACCGCGACCGGCTGAAGATCAGCTTTGGAGACATGGTCCTGGCCGAAAAGGGCTGGCGCGTGCCTGAATATGACGAGGCTGCCGCCTCGGCCTATATGAAGCGGCAAGAGCTTGTGATCGGGGTGGATCTGGGTCTTGGCAAGGCGGCGAAATCCGTCTGGACCTGCGATCTGACGCACCGCTACATCGACATCAACGCGGATTATCGTTCGTGAAGACCATCCTTGTTTCGGCCGTCGCGCTGATTGATGCCGACGGCCGCATTCTTCTGGCACAGCGCCCCGCGGGCAAGTCGATGGCCGGGCTGTGGGAATTCCCCGGCGGCAAAGTCGAACCCGGCGAGACGCCGGAGGCGGCGTTGATCCGCGAATTGCATGAGGAACTGGGGATCGACACCTGGGCCTCATGCTTGGCGCCCCTGACATTCGCCAGCCACAGCTATCCCGATTTCCATCTGTTGATGCCCCTGTTTGCCTGCCGCAAATGGCAGGGCATCGTTCAGCCGCGCGAGGGGCAGCAACTGGCCTGGGTCCGGGCGGCGGACCTGCGCCGCTATCCGATGCCGCCCGCCGATGAACCGCTGATCCCGATCCTGCGCGACTGGCTTTGATCGCCGACACCGTTCGGTTTCCGTTAAGATTCGGGCGCTATCCCTGTTGCCAGAACAACAGGGGGATACCATGTTTTGCACAATCACCATTGGAAACTACATCTTCATTCAGGGCATGCTGGAAACGCTGCGCGATGACGGCAAGGCCGTGGTCCGGGTTGGCGAGGCCCGATTTACAGGGGTTCCGGTAACGAAAAACGCCGCCTGAGCGGCGGCGTTTCGGGGTCTATAGCCGGGGGTATCGCCCCCCGTTTTCCTTACAGCGTGCGTTCGATCTCTTCGCGCTCGAAAATCTCGATCACATCGTTGGGACGGATGTCATCGTAATTTTCAAAGGCCATCCCACATTCCTGGCCGGATTGCACTTCCTTGACCTCATCCTTGAAGCGCTTGAGCGTCTTGAGCGTTCCTTCGTGGACCACCACGTTGTCGCGCAGCAGGCGCACGCCGGCGGAACGGCGCGCCACACCTTCGGTGACAAGGCAACCCGCCACCTTGCCGACGCCCGAGACCTTGAAGACCTCTTTGATCTGCGCGTAACCGATAAAGTTTTCGCGCACTTCGGCCTTCAGCAGGCCCGAGGCCGCCGCCTTGATGTCATCGACCAGATCGTAAATGATCGAATAATAGCGGATTTCAACGCCCTTCTGGTTGGCGCTGGCCCGTGCCGGTGCATTGGCCCGCACGTTGAATCCGATCACAGGCGCGCCCGAGGCTTCGGCAAGGCCGATATCGGATTCCGTGATCGCACCCACGCCCGAATGCAGCACGCGCACGCGCACCTCTTCGTTGCCGACCTTTTCCAGCGCCTGCGTGATCGCCTCGGCAGAGCCCTGCACGTCGGCCTTCACCACCACCGGCAGTTCCGCCACGCTTTCATCGGCCTTGGCCTTCGCCATCAGCTGTTCCAGCGTGCGAGCGGCGCCTGCGGCGGCGCGCTTGTCCTTGGCGGCCTGTTCGCGATAGTCGGCAATTTCCCGCGCCTGGGCTTCGGTTTCCACGACGTTCAGAACGTCGCCGGCTTCGGGCGTGCCGTTCAGGCCCAGCACCTCGACCGGGACCGAGGGGCCCGCTTCGTCAACGCGTTCGCCCTTGTCATTGACCAGCGCACGCACCTTGCCCCACTGTTCGCCGACAACGAAGATGTCGCCGCGCTTCAGCGTGCCGTGCTGCACCAGAACGGTGGCAACCGGGCCGCGACCCACGTCCAGCTTGGCTTCGATCACGGCACCCTGCGCGGCGCGGTTCGGGTTGGCGCGAAGTTCCAGGATTTCCGCCTGAAGCGCGATGGCTTCCAGCAGTTGATCCAGCCCCTTGCCGGTCTTGGCCGAAACCTCGACGTCCTGCACGTCGCCCGACATCGCCTCGACGACGACTTCGTGCTGCAGCAGATCGGTGCGCACCTTCTGCGGGTTCGCGGAGGGCTTGTCGCATTTGTTGATCGCCACGATCATCGGAACACCGGCGGCCTTGGCGTGGTTGATCGCCTCAATCGTCTGCGGCATCACCGCGTCATCGGCAGCCACCACCAGCACGACGATATCCGTCACCTGCGCGCCACGGGCCCGCATCGAGGTGAAGGCGGCGTGACCGGGCGTGTCGAGGAAGGTCAGCACCGCCCCCGATTCGGTCGTCACCTGATAGGCGCCGATGTGCTGGGTGATCCCGCCCGCTTCGCCCGAAACGACGTTGGCGTTGCGGATCGCATCCAGAAGCGAGGTCTTGCCGTGGTCAACGTGGCCCATGATCGTGATGATCGGCGGGCGCGACTGCAGGTCTTCATCGCGGTCCTGAACCGTGTCGATCACCTGTTCCACGTCGGAATCGGACACGCGCACCGCCTTGTGGCCGAATTCCTCGATCACAAGTTCCGCCGTGTCGGCATCGATGGTCTGGTTCGCGGTCACCATCATGCCCATCTTCATGAGCGATTTGATAACATCGGCAACGCGTTCGGCCATGCGGTTGGCAAGTTCGGACACCACGATGGTTTCCGGCAACTGCACGTCGCGGACCATCTTTTCGGCCTTCTGGCCAAAGCCCATCGCCTTCTGGCGCGCCTTTTCCTGCTTGCGCTTCATCGCGGCGAGCGAGCGTTGCCGCCCGCCTTCGCCACCTTGCAGCGCATCCGACAGGCTCAGCCTGCCGGTGCGGCGACCTTCGTCACCCTTGGCCTTGCTGCGCGAATCACGATCGGCGGCGCGATCGTCGCGGTCGCGGTCGGTCTTGCGCGGGCCGACGGCTGCAACGCCCTTGGTCGCGGCGCGGGTCGCGGCGGCCTCGGCTGCGGCCGGATCTGCGGGGGCCTCGGCCTTGGCCGGGGCCTTGCGGACCTCTTCCTTCTTCTGGGCGCGCAGCTCGGCCTCACGGGCCTTGCGCTCATCTTCCTCGGCCTTCAGGCGCAGGGCTTCCTCGCGTTCGCGATCCTCACGCTCTTTGGCTTCAATCTCGGCGCGACGACGCTCGCGCTCTTCCTCACGGGCCTTTTCCTCGGCCTCGCGCTGCGCGGCTTCCTCAACCTCACGGATCTTGGCTGCCTGCAGCGCCTTCAGGCGACGCTCCATTTCCGCATCGGAAATGCCCGCCGGGCGTTTCGACGGATCGCCCAGGGCCGGATTGGAAGAACCGGCACCCTTCGCGGGGGCGCCGCCCGGCTTGGGCACCACCACCTTCTTGCGCTTGGTTTCGACCACCACGCTTTTCGTGCGGCCGTGGGAGAAGCTTTGCTTCACCTGACCGGGACGCGCGCCGCCAAGACCCAGGGGTTTTTTGCCGTCAGTATCGCTCATGCCGTCTTCGTATCCTTCCCGGCGGTCTGGCCGCCGTCCTGCCTGCGCAATCCCGCAAGCCTTGCCGCTTCGCTTATAACACGTGGGGTGAGTCCGCCAGCCGCAAGCGCGCCGTGTATGGCATGGTCGCGGCCAAAAGCCAAACCCAATTCCGCAGAAGTCAGGCAGCCGAACCATCGGCCACCTTCCGGGGTCCAAAGCTTGCCCTTGCCCCGTTCAGACCCGTCCGAGGCCTGCAGAAGAACCTTGGCCCTGCCTTCGGCCAGCCAGCTCTTCACCTTTTCGAACCCGACCACCGCCCGGCCCGATTTGCGCACCAGAGAGATAAGTTCGACCACGCGATGCGCAAGACCCTGTTCCACCATGTCCACCAGATTTTCCGGCACGGTGACAGGGGCGCGGGCGGCGCGGGCGAAAAGGCCCTTGGTGGCGGCACGGGCGATCAGGTCGCGATCGGCCGTGACCCAGATGCCCCGACCCGGCAGCTTTTCCGCCAGGTCGGGATAGATCGCGCCGTCGGGCCCGACGACAAAGCGCACAAGCCCGGCCTTGGGCTGCACGTCACCCGTGACGATGCAGCGCCGTTCCGGCTCTGTCCTGTCCTTGTCGCGGCCCCCACGGGTCATGCTTTACCCGAGGCTCAGGCCTCGGCCTCCTCATCTTCGCCGGCCTCGTCCTCGGCCTCGGCTTCCAGTTCCGTCGGATCGACCCAGCCAAGCTGGATGCGGGCGGTCATGATCAGCTGCTGCGCCTCTTCCAGGCTCATGTCGAACTTTTCAAGGATGCCATCATCCTTGACCCGCGCGCCATCCACCGTGGTCCAGCCGCCAGCCAGTTCCCAGTCGGCGCAGGTGGCGAAATCTTCCAGCGTCTTGATGCCGTCTTTCGCCAGCGCCTCGATCATCTGCGGGGTCAGGCCTTCAAAGTCGAACAGCGACTGTTCCACGCCCAGTTCGCGGGCAGCTTCCAGCGCCTTGCGGTTCTGTTCCTCGATGAAGTCGCGGGCGCGGGCCTGCAGTTCTTCGGCGGTGCCTTCGTCCACGCCTTCGATCGACAGCAGTTCATCCAGATCGACATAGGCGACCTCTTCAAGGCTGGTAAAGCCTTCGGCGACCAGAAGCTGGGCAAAGAATTCGTCCAGATCCAGCGCATCGACGAACAGCTTGGTGCGTTCGGCGAATTCGGCCTGACGACGCTGGCTTTCCTCGGCTTCGGTCAGGATGTCGATATCCAGACCGGTCAGCTGGCTGGCCAGGCGCACGTTCTGGCCGCGGCGGCCGATGGCCAGCGACAGCTGCTCATCGGGCACCACCACCTCGATCTTGCCGGCTTCTTCGTCGATCACGACCTTGGATACCTCGGCCGGCTGCAGCGCGTTCACAAGGAAGGTTGCCTGATCTTCGTTCCACGGAATGATGTCGATCTTTTCGCCCTGCAATTCACCGACAACGGCCTGCACGCGGCTGCCGCGCATCCCGACGCAGGCGCCAACCGGGTCGATGGAATTGTCGCGGCTGATCACGGCGATCTTGGCGCGGCTGCCCGGATCGCGTGCCACGGCCTTGATTTCAATGATGCCGTCATAGATTTCGGGCACTTCCATCTTGAACAGTTCCGCCATGAACTGCGGATCGGTGCGCGACAGGAAAACCTGGGGCCCGCGCGCCTCGCGCCGGACATCCTTGATATAGGCGCGGATGCGGTCGTTCGGGCGATAGCTTTCGCGGCCGATCTTTTCGTTGCGGCGCAGGATCGCCTCGCCACGGCCGATATCGACGATGATGTTACCGTATTCCTCGCGCTTGACGACACCGTTGATGATCGTGCCCTTGCGGTCCTTGAATTCTTCGTACTGACGGTCGCGCTCGGCCTCGCGGACCTTTTGCAAGATCACCTGCTTGGCCGATTGCGCGGCGATCCGACCCAGATCGACGGGCGGCACCTCATCCACGATCTCATCGCCGATCTGGGGATTGGCCAGGTATTGGCGGGCCTGTTCCGCGGTCACCTGCGCCTGGTAATTTTCCAGCTCGTCCTCGGCGACCACGGTGCGCACGCGGGTAAAGGTGGCCCGGCCGGTCTTGCGGTCGATCTTGACGCGGATATCCATCTCGGACCCGTAGCGCGACTTTGCGGCGCGGGCGAGGCTGTCTTCCATCGCCTGGATCACCAGATCCGGGTCAATCATCTTCTCGCGCGCGACAGCCTCGGCCGTCTGCAACAGTTCCAGCTGGTTGGCAGAGGTGATTGCCATGGGTCTCAAGCCTCCTCGGGGTCGGGGGTATCCGTTTCGGTTTCGATCTCGTCGAACATGTCTTCGTCGATGACGCCGGCGGCCTTCTTCTGGCGCAGCATCTCGGTGATCAATTCGTCGGTCAGCACAAGTTTCGCATCGGACAGCCAGTCGAATTGCAGGCCGATCACGACCATTTCGCCGGCATTCTCGATCTCGATCAGCACCTCATTGCCCTCGGTGCCGCGCAGGATGCCCTTGAAGCGCTTGCGCCCGTCGATCTGTTCGGCGGTTTCGATGCGGGCCTCATAACCTTCCCACATGTCGAAATCTTTCAGCCGGGTCAGCGGCCGGTCGATCCCGGGGGAAGAAACTTCAAGATTGTAATTTTCTTCGATCGGATCTTCGACATCCAGCACCGCCGAAACGGCGGTCGAGATGCGGGCGCATTCGTCCACGACGATCCCACCCTCGGGGCGGTCCGCCATGATCTGAAGCGTCGCCGTCTTGCCGCCCATCAGGCGGATGCGCACCAGTTCAAAGCCCATCCCCTCGATCACGGGGGTGACGATTTCCGCAAGGCGCCGGTCGATGGCAGTCTTGGCGATCAGGTCGGTCATGGTTCCGATCCTCAAAAACAAAAAACGGGCCGCGCGGCCCGTTGCACTTTCCCGGTGGGCTTCGGGTTTGGACCCCGCAGCGCCGCTGTTGGATTTGCATATAGGCCAAAGGCGGCGGTCGCGCAAGCCTGTTGCGCGTTCAGCCGCGCAGCCGGTCCATGGTGGCCACAAGCGCGGCGGTAATGCCGGGTTCGGACAGCGCATGCCCCGCCGCCGGCACCATCCGCAGATCGGCCCGCGTCCAGCCCTGCGTCAGCCGCCAGGCGGATACCGGCGGGCAGATCATGTCCAGTCTGCCCTGAACGATGGTGGCCGGAATATGCTCGATTCGCGGCCGGTCGCGCAGGATCTGCCCATCCTCCTCAAGGAAGGCGTGGTGTTTGAAGTAATGGTTTTCCAGCCGGGCAAAGGCGCGGGCATAATCGGGCGGCGCCTCGCCCGGGGGGCCATCGGTGTCGACGCTGGCCAGCGCGTTTTCCCAATGCGCCCAATGCCGGCCAAAGCGCGCCTCGGTCGCGTAATCGCCGGAAAACAGGCGCTTGTGATAGGCTTCGATCAGATCGCCTTGCTCATCCTCGGGGATGGGACGTCGGAAATTTGCCCACAGATCGGGATAGAACCCGCCCGCGCCACCGCCATAGAACCAGTCAAGTTCCGCCTTGGTCGCCAGAAAGACGCCGCGCAGCACCAGATGATCGACCCGGTCGGGATGGGTCTGCGCATAGACCAGCGCCAGTGTCGCGCCCCAACTGCCGCCGAACACCGTCCAGGACGGGATGCCCAGAAGGCCGCGAATGCGTTCAATATCAGCCACCAGATGCCAGGTGGTATTGGCCTGCACGCAGGCATGGGGCCGCGACAGACCACAGCCGCGCTGGTCGAACAGAATCACCCGGTAATGCGCGGGATCAAAGAACCGCCGCATCTGCGGGCTGCACCCACCCCCCGGCCCGCCATGCAGAACCACCACTGGCTTGCCCTGCGGATGGCCCGATTGCTCGACATAAAGGCGGTGACCGTCGCCGACATCCACCATGCGCTGATCGAAGGGTTCGATCGGCGGGTAAAGAAAGGCGCCCGATGTGCGCTTTTGCCCTGCGGTTCTGTCCATGACCGGACTATATATCGCAAAAACGTAGCCCGCCACGGGTTGCGCGCAGCAAGAAGCGAGGTTTGCGATGCAAAGCGCGACGAATACCGTCGATCCTGCCGAGGTGGCGAAATTTGAGGCGATGGCCGCCGAATGGTGGGACCCGAATGGCAAGTTCAAGCCGCTGCACATGCTGAACCCCTGCCGACTGGATTACATCACCGGCCAGATCGCCGCGGAATTCGGTCGTGACCTGAAATCCCCGCGCCCGTTTGATGGGCTGCGTCTGCTGGATATCGGCTGCGGTGGTGGCCTGTTGTCGGAACCGATGGCGCGGCTGGGCGCGACGGTGGTGGGCGCCGATGCCGCCGAACGCAACATTCCGGTGGCGCGGCTACATGCCGAACAATCGGGCCTGGACATCGACTATCGCCACACCACCGCCGAGGCGATGGCGGCGGCGGGCGAGCGGTTCGATGTGGTGCTGAACATGGAGGTGGTCGAACACGTCGCCGACCCGCAGGGTTTCATCACCACCTGCCAAGAACTTCTGAAGCCGGGCGGGCTGATGATCTGTTCCACCCTGAACCGTAATCCGAAAAGCTGGCTGATGGCGATCGTGGGCGCCGAACATGTGATGCGCTGGCTGCCCAAGGGCACGCATGATTGGTCGAAATTCATCACGCCGGACGAACTTTACACGCTGATCCGCACCGCGGGCCTGGACCCGGTGGATCGCAAGGGCATGGTCTTCAACCCGATCGCCTGGCGCTGGTCGCTGTCGGACCGGGATTTGTCGGTGAATTACGTCACCGCCAGCGTCAAGCGATAACCCGGCCAAACATGAAAAGACCCCGCCGGGATACGGCGGGGCAAGGCTGCGCCTGCGGGCGGACCACAGGCACCGGCGGTAACCTTGAATTCCGGGTGTCTCAGTTCGGGCGGTCTTCCAGTTCGGCCCGGATCTGCTGACGCAGCAGGTCGATCGGCACCATCTTGCCGTCGCGCTTGAAATGCCAGTAGGTCCAGCCGTTGCAGGACGGCGCGCCTTCCAGATGCGCACCCACCTGATGGATGGATCCCTTGACATCATTGCCCACCAGCGTGCCATCGGCCCGCACCTTGGCCTTGAAGCGGTTGCCGATGGAAAACAGCTCTTCGCCCGGGCGCAGCATGCCGCGTTCGACCAGCTGGCCAAAGGGCACACGCGGTTCGGCGCGCTTCGAGCCGGTGATTTCCAGCGCTTCCTTGTCGAACTTGCGAATCCGGGCCAGGCGCTTCTCGGCAACCTCGCGATAGGCGGCCTCGCGCTCGATCCCGATGAAATCGCGGCCCAGCATCTTGGCCACGGCGCCGGTGGTGCCGGTGCCGAAGAACGGGTCAAGGATCACGTCGCCGGGGTTGGTGGTGCCCACGATCACGCGGTGCAACAGCGATTCGGGCTTTTGCGTCGGATGGGCCTTGTCGCCCTGCGCATCCTTCAGCCGTTCGTTGCCGGTGCAGATCGGCAGAACCCAGTCCGAGCGCATCTGCACGCCTTCATTCAGCGCCTTCAGCGCCTCATAGTTGAAGGTATATTTCGCGCCTTCGGATTTTGACGCCCAGATCAGCGTTTCATGCGCATTGGTCAGCCGCTTGCCGCGGAAGTTGGGCATCGGGTTCGACTTGCGCCAGACAACGTCATTCAGAATCCAGAACCCCTGATTCTGAAGCTCGGCCCCCATGCGGAAAACGTTGTGATACGACCCGATCACCCAGATCGCGCCATTGGGTTTCAGCAGACGGCGCGCGGCGGCCAGCCAGTCGCGGGTAAAGCTGTCATAGGCCGCGAAAGAGGCGAACTGATCCCAGGCATCATCGACCGCATCCACCTTGGAATTGTCGGGCCGGTGCAGATCGCCGCGCAGCTGCAGGTTATAGGGCGGATCGGCAAAGATCAGGTCTACGCTTGCCTCGGGCAAGCTGTTCATCATTTCAATGCAGTCGCCTGCAAGAATCTGGTTCAAGGGCAGCGCCGCCGCGGCTGCCTTGGTCATGGTCTTTGTCATCTCTGCCTCTTTTATCCCGAACGGGTGCCGGCTTGGTGCCAGTCTGTGGGGACAAAGATGAGTCAAAGCCGATTCGGCGTCAAATTCTTTTTTGAATCAAGCACTTACAGATTTATCTTGATACAAGATGTTGTGCACCGGCCTGAACGAACGTCTATGAACAGGGGTCACCCCAAGATCTAGAAGCGCCTGCAGATGGTCCTTGGTCGGGTAGCCCGCATTCCGTTCCCAGCCGTATCCGGGGTATTGTTGCGCCAAATCCACCATCAACGCATCACGCGCCTGCTTCGCCAGGATCGAGGCCGCCGCGATGGACACCGAACGCGCATCGCCCTTCACCACCGCCTCGGCTGACAGGGTCAGATCGCGCGGAACCCGGTTGCCATCGACCAGCACATGATCGGGCGGCAGGCGCAGCCCGGCCAGTGCCCGGCACATCGCCAGATGTGACGCCTGCAGGATGTTCAGCCGGTCGATTTCCTCGACGCTGGCATGGGCCACGCACCAATCGGCGCTTGCCATGATCCGGGATGCCAGGTCGGCGCGGCGGGCGGGCGACAGTTTCTTGGAATCGTTCAGCCCCTCGGGGATGTGCTGCGGGTCCAGCACGACGGCGGCGGCGGTCACCGGGCCACACAGCGGGCCGCGGCCCACCTCATCCACACCGGCGATGCGCGCAAGGCCGCGGTCGCGCGCGGCCTGTTCAAAGCTTTGATCAGGGAACTGGGCCATGATCGGGGGATGCCCCGGATCACGGCCCAGCGCAACGGCAAACGCGCCGATCAGCGCTTGGCGATCTTGAAGCCCCGTTCGCGCAGGCAATTCAGGCCATACACTGTGCCGCGCCCGCGTTCGGTGCGGACATCGAAAGCGCAGGCCTGCGGCAGGCGACGGTCAATGCCTTCGCGGCGCAGGCAGCGTTCTGCGACCACGTCGCGCTTCTTGCGGTCAACGCGGATGTCGGTGACGCAATGCGCCGGGATCAGCTGTTGATCGCGGCGCTGCCAGCGGTCGCGGTCCTGTCTGCGGTCGCCCTGATCGGCCCAGCGGTCACGATCGCGGTAGTCGCCATAGTAGCGTTGTTCCTGGGCCTGTCGTTCCCGCTCTCTCTCGCGTTCGCGTTCGCGTTCCTTTTTCTTGTCGATCCCGTCAACGATCAACCCAAGCGCCACGACACCGGCGATGGCGGGCAGGATGCTGCGGTTGTCATTGCCGGGATAGACCTGCTGCGCGGCGGCCGGCACCGCGCCCAGCGCGACGGAAGCGGCAACGATCATGGCGGTCAGGCGGGTGCGAAATCCTTTGGTCGCGGACATGATGTGATCCTTTCTGCAAAGGCGGGATGACCCGCCGAATGACGATGCCCGACGCTCGCCCCGATCCGCATGGCCACGCAATATCACCGCCCTGCTATCTGATAACAGCCGCCTGCTGTGCCCTTTGCTATTGCATAACCGCCTGCCCCGGCGCAGCTTTTGCACATGATGAAACACGCGCTTCTGATCCCCATGCTTGTCCTTGCCCTGTTGGCTGCCGCGCCTGCGCGGGCGGACTGCTATGCCGACTACAAGGCCAAGCAGGACAACCCCCTGCGCCTGCATTACGGGGTGGCGCGGCTGCCGGACACGGCCTGCACCCCGCAGGCGGCTTCGCGCCAGTTGGCGCCACGGCTGGCCCGGGAAGGCTGGACGCTGCTGAACATTCTGTCCATCTTCGGCCCCGAAGGGCTGGAGCAAAGGAAAGACAGTGCCGGACCATATTTCCTCCGTTACTGAGGGGTTGCGGACAGGGTCGCGCGCGGTCGTCTGGGGCATCGCGGCGATCGTGGCGACCTTGGGCGCGGCGGCGGCGATGCTGTTTGTTGCCCTGCCCGATGCCAATGTCTTCAATGCCCGGGTCGAACGCATCTTTGTCGAAAATGACGCCCTGACCGGGCCGTCCGAAATCCGGCTGCTGGAAATCCTGGCCCAATCGGGCACCGCCTTTGCCGAGGTGCTGGCAACCTACCGGGTCATCATCTTCATCCTGATGGTCTTTGGCGTGGCGCTTCTGGTGGCGGCGCTGGTGCTGCTGCTGACGATAATGGCGCTGAACCGGCGCATGGCCGCGATCCGCCGCGCCGGGATCGAGGTGCAGAGCTTGCGCATCCTGCGGAGCGAAAACGCGGTGATGCTGAACGACATGGCCTTTAGCCTGACCCCGGCCGCGATCGAAACCCTGGCCGTTCTGGCCGAGGCGCGGATGGATGACGACATCCTGACCGGCGCGCAGATCGAGGCGACCATATCCGGCCGCGACCCCGCCGATTGCGACGAGGCCGCCGGCGCAACCCGGATCAAGCGGCTGCGCGATGCGCTTGGCAATCAGCTGGTGGCAGAGCTGCTTGTCAGAAACATTTCACGCAAGGGCTATACCCTGGCCGTAGCCCCCGACGCGATCCGCGTGGATTGAGTTTTGCTTGCGAAGGGGGGGTGGGGGGCCTATATCGCGGCTTCACTTTGCCGTTGGGCCACGGACGGGGGGCAGCCATGATTCAGACACCCTACTATCTGATCGACAAATCGCGCCTGCTTTCCAACATGGAAAAGATCGCAGCGCTGCGCGAAGCCTCGGGGGCCAAGGCGCTGCTGGCGCTGAAATGTTTCGCCACCTGGTCGGCGTTCGATTTCATGCGCGATTACATGGACGGCACCACATCCTCCTCGCTGTTCGAGCTGCGGCTGGGGCGCGAAAAGTTCGGGCGCGAGACCCATGCCTATTCCGTCGCCTGGGCCGACCACGAAATCGACGAGGCGATTGATTACGCCGACAAGATCATCTTCAATTCCATCGGCCAGCTGGAGCGTTTCGCCGACAAGGCCGCGGGCATCGAGTGCGGGCTGCGGCTGAACCCGCGGTTTTCAACCTCGGGGTTTGATCTGGCGGACCCGGCGCGCCCCTTCTCGCGCCTTGGCGAATGGGATGTGGCCAAGATCGAAAAGGTCATCGACCGGATTTCCGGCGTGATGATCCACTACAATTGTGAAAACGCCGATTTCGAACTGTTCGACCAGCAACTGACCCGGATCGAAAACGACTTTGCCCCGATCCTGTCGCGGCTGAAATGGGTCAGCCTGGGCGGCGGCATCCATTTCACCGGCGAAGGCTATCCGCTGATGAAACTGGCCGCGCGGCTGAAGGCGTTTTCGGAAAAGTTCGGCGTGCAGGTGTATCTGGAACCCGGCGAGGCGGCGATCACCAATTCCACCACGCTGGAAGTCACCGTGCTGGACCTGCTGGACAACCAGAAGAAACTGGCCATCGTCGACAGCAGCATCGAAGCGCATATGCTGGATCTGCTGATCTATCGCCAGCCCGCGAAACTTCCGCAGGACGGCCCGCATGAATACCAGATCTGCGGCAAATCCTGTCTGGCAGGCGACATCTTTGGCGATGCGCGCTTTGCCGAACCCCTGACCATCGGGTCGCGCATCTCGGTTCAGGATGCGGCGGGCTACACGATGGTCAAGAAGAACTGGTTCAACGGCGTGGCCATGCCCGCCATCGCGATCCGGGAACTTGACGGAACCACCCGCCTTGTCCGGCAATTCGGCTATGAGGACTACGCCTCTAGCCTGTCCTGAGGGCGCAAGCCCCCTTCCCCTGTCCTGTTGAAAAGGAGACAGCCGAAGTGAAACGTAACGTGCTCATCATCGGTGCCGGTGGCGTGGCGCAAGTCGTCGCCCATAAATGCGCGCAGAACAATGACGTTCTGGGCGATCTGCACATCGCCTCGCGCACGAAGGCGAAATGCGATGCAATCATCGCAAGCGTTCATGAAAAGAACGCGATGAAGGTGCCGGGCACGTTTCAGGCACATGCGGTCGATGCGATGGACACCGCCGCCGTGGCCGATCTGATCCGCAAGACGGGCGCGCAAATCGTGATCAACGTTGGCTCGGCCTTCGTGAACATGACCGTGCTTGAGGCCTGCATCGAAACCGGCGTTGCCTATATGGACACCGCGATCCACGAAGACCCGGCCAAGATTTGCGAAACCCCGCCGTGGTATGGCAACTATGAATGGAAGCGGCGCGAGGCCTGCAAGGCCGCGGGTGTCACGGCGATCCTGGGCGTGGGTTTTGACCCCGGCGTGGTGAACGCCTACGCGCGACTGGCGGAAAACGAATTCCTCGACACGATCGACAGCATTGACATCGTGGACATCAACGCCGGTAGCCACGGCAAGTGGTTCGCCACGAACTTCGACCCGGAAATCAACTTCCGCGAATTCACCGGCACGGTCTATTCTTGGCAGAACGGCGCCTGGCAGTCGAACAAGATGTTCGAAGTCGGCAAGGAATGGGATCTGCCCGTTGTCGGCAAGCAAAAGGCCTATATGACCGGCCATGATGAGGTGCATTCGCTGGCCGCGCGTTACCCGCAGGCGGATGTGCGCTTCTGGATGGGCTTTGGCGATCACTACATCAACGTGTTCACCGTGCTGAAGAACCTGGGCCTTCTGTCCGAAAAGCCGGTCAAGACAGCCGAGGGGCAAGAAGTGATCCCGCTCAAGGTCGTGAAGGCCGTCCTGCCCGACCCGGCAAGCCTTGCGCCGAACTATACCGGCAAGACCTGTATCGGCGATCTGGTGAAGGGGACGAAAGACGGCAAACCGGCCGAGGTCTTCATCTACAACGTGGCCGACCACAAGGAAGCCTATGAAGAGGTCGGCAGCCAAGGCATCAGCTATACCGCCGGCGTCCCCCCCGTTGCCGCCGCGATCCTGATCGCGAATGGCACCTGGGACGTGGGCCACATGGCCAATGTAGAAGAGCTTGACCCCCGCCCCTTCCTGGAACTGCTGGGTGAAATCGGCCTGCCCAGCCGGGTGATCGACACCGCCGGCACCGACCGCGCGATCTGAAATGACAACGCCGCCCCTTGGGGCGGCGTTGTCCGTGGTGACCGCGGTAGAACGGGGTGAACCCAAGAGTTACAACAGCGTGTCAGTAAAAAAGAGGGCCATTGGCAGGGGTGCCTGCCCTCTCCGGCGACAAACAAAAGTAAAATGCCCTCTCTAACTACGAGAAATCCCGCACACTCGGGATGAGAGGTGCGATCATAACTCAGCATATGACACGTGCGCATTGCCGAACCGAACAAGGCCATGATCGAGAAGAAGCCTTGATTCGGCTATCGCAAAGTGGACTGGCTTCTGGGCTTCAACAGTGAGGCCCCGAACTCCACTGGTCCGAGTAAGCGGACCGAACGAAAGCGCAGCACCCTGGCCTGCTACCGGTTTCGTGGACAGCAGGTTAAGCTAGCATAGCGCGTGCCTCGAACTCCATGGGGCTGATGTAG
>NZ_JAMJFX010000019.1 GCF_023544865.1 Phaeovulum molybdatiresistens
GACGGCGGCCCCCATGGTCGAGATCGTGGTTGTGTTGCTCGCTGCCTGTGCGGGCGCGTCGCGGAAGTTGAAGCAGTTGGCTTGCGCGGGATTATGCTGTGCACAGGCTGCCAGGGTCAGGCCGAGCCCGAGCAGCACGGCGCTGCGGATGATGGTACGGGTCATGTCACTCTCCAGAAATCAGGACGGTCGCGATAATCAGCGCCGGCAAGCGCTTCGCCTTTCTCCATTCCGCCAAGGATGGTCACGAGCGGGCCGAGCGCGCTGAGATCGGCATCGATCACGACGGAACCCCGGTCGTCGCGGACAAGCGCGAGCCGCGAGGCGGAACCGACGCCCAGGAGCACGTCGAGTTCTTTCTCGCTGAGGCCCAGCATGGCGTAATCTGTAGCAGAGGCGCGGATGTTGGGCAGGAGCACCTGCGTCGGCACGGCTTCAACGATGGTCTTGCCGGTCCGGGTGCGCTCGAGCTGGCTCGCATACTGGGTCATCATCACGACGACCGCGTTTTGCTTGCGCGCAGTCACCAGCCAGTTCGAGAGCCGCTCCGCGAAATAGGCGTTGTCGAGCGCCTTCCAGGCTTCGTCGATGACGATGATCGTGGGCTTGCGGTCTTCGATCACGCGCTCGACCCGGCGGAAGAGGTAGGACAGGACCGCCATGCGTTCCCGCTCACTCTCGGAATCGAGGATGCCGGTGAGGTCAAAGCCCGCGACGTCTCCATCGATGCTGAAACTGTCCTCGGCATTGGCCCCGAAGATCCAGCCGTAGCGACCCTCGGCCGTCCATTCCTGCATACGCTCGAAGAGATCGCCCTCGTCATCGGTCGAGACCAGCAGCGAGGCGAAATCCGACCAGTTTCGTAGGCCCGCATGTCCTGCGCTCGCGTTCTGGCGCACGACTTCCTGCAATCGGTTGGTCTGAACCGGGGTTAGCGGTCGATCGCGCCGCTCCAAGAGGCTCGCGAGCCAATCAGCAAGCCATGCCTGGCCCCGCACGTCGATCTCGGTCTGGAGCGGATTGAGGCCCGTGGGGCGCCCCGCCCGCACGGTCGAATAGCTGCCGCCGAGCGCGCGGACGGCCATCTCCATGCCCGCGCGATAGTCGAATACGAAGACCCGCGCACCTGCCCGCCGTGCCATGGTCATCAGGAAAGCCGCCAGGACGGATTTGCCGGAGCCGGGACGGCCGAGGATCAGCGTATGGCCTCCCGTGGGTTCGCGATCCGGCGCGCCCTGTTCGTGGAAGTTGAAGCGGAACCCGCTGCGCTCGGGCGTCGGAAAGAGTGTGATTGGCACCCCCCAAGGGACTTCCCCGCCTGTCTTGCCAAGGGGTGTGCGGTGGAAGGTCGCCAGATCGGCGAAATTGTGGTTCGTGATCGCAGCCTTGCGGCTCCGCGCCCCGGTGTTCCCGGGATGTTGCGCCATGAAATGCGCCCGCGCACCGAAGGCTTCCGAGATCAGGTTGATGCCGGAAGTGGCGGAGATGTTGCGAATCTCTGCCGCGATATCGTCGAGTGCGGCCTGGCTGCGCGCATAAACCGCCACTGTCATGTGGTGCTCGCCGAAGATCAGGCGCTTCGATTCCAGATCGTCCTGCGCGAGTTCCAGCTCCTGCGCGAGGCTGACGGCCCCATCATTGGCGGCCTGCATCAGGCGCAGCTGCCGCTTGATCCGGCCCGCCATCATGTTGGCGTTGATCGGCACGAAGGAATGCGTGACCACCATGTCGACGGGCAGGTTCAGATCGTCGAGCATCAGGCTGTCGGTCTTGGCGGGGTAGTTCTTAACCGCAAAGATCGCGCCGAGCTTGTCGCCGACGGCACCGTCGGAAAGGGCGATGGTCGTGCCGCGGAAGGTGACGCGGGTATTGGCGACATCCTCGGCGATCACGCCCAAGCGTGACCGGGGGAAAAGCGGATGCTCCTCGCCCGTGTTGAGCGAGCCGAGGAAACCCAGAAGCTCGCCAGTGCTGGCCGCGAGCAGTCGGGGTTTCAGCTCGTCAAACGACGACAGCAGAAACCCCACAACCTCGTCGAGCTTGCGCAGACGCCGCGTCGTGTCCGCCGCATGCCGCGCGCGGGATGCCCCCAGACCGAACGGCAAGCGGCTGCCTGCCTCTGGGCGCTTCAGAACAGTCAGGGTCAGCGTCTTGTCGCGCAGGCCAGATTGACCCAGATGCGCGCGCCAGCGCTGGTCGACGGCGGCCGCGAAGCCCTCGCCCGGGATGGGCGGCAGGGTCACATCGACCGCTTTCGACACCTTGTGCAGGTAGAAAGAGAACTCGGTTCCGACCTGCGCGACGATGCCGGCGAGAAGCCCGCCGATCCTGTCGAGATGGGCATCCTCGCTCGTGGTGCTGTTCACCCCTTCGAGCCGGATGCATTGCATCAGCTCGTTGCCGCGCGTCCGGATCGTCCGGTCGGTGACAAGGCTGACATAAGGCAGCATGGACGAGAGCCGCTTCTCGCCCTTGACCCATGCGGGCAGTGCCGTCAGCGGATCGAGCGCCTCCGCCACGTCATCGGCAAGTCCATCACGGGGCATAGCTGTCGCCCCCATGGAGTTTGCGGTTCGCCGTGGGTGGGGTTTCCTGCAAGGTAATCACCAGGACATCGAGAAAGTTCGGATCCCAGTCTGCGGCCTTCCAGAGCGCCGGCCAGGCCAGCCCCGCGAAAACGACCACCACCCAGCTCTGCACCCAGAGAAACAGCAGCGTCGAGCCAAAGAGCCAGACCATGGCGTACATGATCGGCAGGCCCATCAGCTTGGGTGGCCTCAGAAGGCCGATGAACACGCGGGACTGGTCGGACATGGGCGTTTCTCAGGTCGTCCAGATGGCAGCGACGATGGTGGGCGCTGCGGCGATGCCCGCAATCGCGACAACGACCCAGAGCGCCTGACGGAAATCGAGGATGCCGAAGAGCCAGGAGAGGAACACGCCGATCAGCGCGAGCGTGCCGATCACAATGCCCAAGGGGCCGGTGATCGCATCGACGATGCCCTGCAGAAGCGTCTGCACCGGCGATAGGTCAATGCTTTGGGCCAGCGCGGGGCCCGCCAGCACGATGAGGGCCATCGCGCCGAGCGCAACAATAGAAGATTTGGACGTCACGACAGGTCTCCTCTCAGCCGCTGGAACACGGATGTCACACGGGCCACATGGCCTTGGGTTTCTCGAAAGGGGGGAATGCCGCCATGGCGGGTGACCGCATGGGGACCGGCATTGTAGGCGGCGAGCGCCAGCGCGGGATCGCCAAACTGCTCGAGCATCATCAACAGGTAACGGGCCGAGCCGTCGAGGTTCTGGGCGATATCATGGGGGTCAACACCGAGATCGCGCGCGGTGCCCGGCATCAGCTGGCCGAGCCCGATGGCTCCAACCGGGCTCAGCGCGCCAGGATTGTACGCGCTCTCGACCTCGATGTTGGCGCGATAGAACAGCGCCCAATCGGTGACCGACAGGCCCGCCTGACGCAGAGCGTCATGGCTGCCGTAGCGCAGCGCTGTGGTCTCGATGGCGTGGAGGATTTCTGGGGTGGCGCGGGCAGCGCGCGGGGCGACCGCTGCGGCAGCCGTCACATCGCTCAGGGGGGCATCATCCCCATGGGACTGCGGTGCTGCAAAGAGAAAGAGACGATCTGGAAGGGGCCCATTCTGGGCGTCTTCGTCACCGGTGAACGAGCGCAGGGTGCTCGTGGACTCGGCCGTATCGATCAGTCGACCATCGGGACTGACCTGGAAGATGAAACCGTCGGCAAGGGCCAAGGGTGCGGAACAAACACCTGTACCCAGTGCAACGACGAGCGCAAACGCGCGGTCAGTTGTCCTTGACCAGAACCGGGCCGGTCCGTGGCTCGGACGTGCGCCCGGGTGCTGCGTGACGCTCGCGGGCACCTTCGACGAGCGGGATGCTGGCAGTCGTGCAGCCCATGTCGGCGAGGAAGCTGACAAGACCGACGATGGTCTTGAAATCACGGAGCTTGAGGACGCTGCGGCTGGTGACGAGCATCTTGTCGTCGCCGCCATCCGGGGCAACGGCTCGGATGACCCAGGCGCCGTACCAACTGTTGTGGCGCTTCTCGGCGCCTTCCTTGCAGACCACCTCGATGAGGTAACCTTCGGCAAGGAGGCCGCGCAGCCCGTCTTCTGTAACCACATTCGGTGCTTCTTCTATCATGGCCTTCCCTTGGGTCCTTCTTCTGCCTGGGTGCAGTCTCGGGCCCACGGGGTCGCAACACCGCGGGCGATACAAGACAACACGAACGATAGCAAGACAATTAAAACGACTTGACGCAGATTGCCTTGCTCCGATAACGGTGATAGCTGACAAAGTCGTGATCTTAAAGGCGGCAAAGGAGTTTTGCCCTGCACATGTCCTGTGCGTGCAACATCCCCCTGGCGCTGCTGATCACCGTCCTTGTGGTGGGTGATCCGGCCCATGCCTGCATCCCGCCCGAACGGCCGTTCCTGCCCGCGTCCCAAGATGACATGCGCGCCTACGCGGATCTGATCCGGGGGGATTTCGAGGCCTATATCGCCGATGTGCAGGATTACTTCCGCTGCATCGACGCGGAGCGCGCGCGGGCCTTTATTGAGGCCAGGGAAGTGAGCGAGGAATACGGGCGGTTCATCGAGGCTGTCGAGTAGCGCCCTTCCCGCTGGTACGGGCCGCCCTGATCCTGTGCCGATGATACATTGATGATTTTGTTGAAGCATGTTCGGCCCGGAGCCCGTCCAAGGCCCCCACGCATCGGTTGCTTATGCGGCGGCCATGCGGTTCAATCAGGGTTCGCCTCCGCCCAATTTACCGAAAGGATTTACGCCCCGTGTCTTTGCGTTTCTGGCAACGTATCCGTCTTGCGCCTGGGGTGACGCTGAACCTCTCGAAATCGACGGCCTCTCTGTCGTTCGGACCGCGCGGTGCCAAATACACCGTCAGCCCCCGGGGGAATCGAGCCACACTCGGGCTGCCCGGCACGGGCCTCTTCTACACCATCCAGGATCGCAAGGGCGCACATGCAGCCACCCCAACGCGGGACAAGCTATCCCTCGGGTTTTTCCGAAGGCTCGTGACTCCACCCGAGGAAAAGGCGCTCATGGACGGGCTGCGTGCGCTCAACGACGGTGATGAGGATGCTGCACTGTCCCAGCTGGAAACTGCAAGCGATCTGCCCGACGCGGCCTGGATGGCCGGCATGATACGCTTGAAGCGGGAGGCATTTGAACAGGCGCGCGGGCATCTAGAAAGCGCGCTTGCGGCGAGCGATAGGCTCGGCGCGCTGTTCTTGAAATATGATCTCTCGCCGCAAAGCACCCTGCCGATCGCCAAGGGCATCTTTGCACATATCTCCCCCACCGAGCGGGGCACACGGCTTGCGCTGGTGGAACTGTGCGAGGCGAGCGGGGACGCCGAAGGCGCGGCGCAGCATCTCGAGCGGCTTTTGGTCATCGCGCCGGAGGATCCCGTGGTGCTTTTGTCCTTCGCCCAGATCGCGCTCGACACACCCCAAGATCACGACCTGCTGGACCGGGTGATGGCCCTGACCGTCGCCACCCAGAACGAGACACCCATCGACACAGGGATTCTGCTCTACCGGGCTCGGGCGCTCGCTGCGCGCGGCCTGCCTGACGCTGCCATCGACGTACTCACCCGCGCTGGCCGCCGCCGCAAGGACCGCCCGGATCGTCTCCTCCACCAGATCCGTTACGACCGCGCGGAGCTTTACGCACGCGTGGGTCGCAAGGCGCAGGCACGGCGTGAGTTCGAGAAGCTCTATGCGGAAGCACCGGAGTTCGAAGGCTTGGCTGAGAGACTGGGATTGAGGTGAATAGTGCGTCGCGATGGGTGGATGGACGTTCGGTATTTTTCCAACGATTGTCTCTTACTGCCCTCACCAGTCATTCAAAACCCCAACACAAGCCTTTGAACTACTATCCATCCGTCACCGGCGTCATGGATGGCAGATGACGGAAGACACCCCACGCAGACCATATCAGAATGATCCCGAGGCCGATCTTGAGCGCCCTGCCGGGCACCAGACCGAGCGCCAGTGCGCCGAGGATCGCGCCGAGGACGGAACCCGCTCCGAGGGGCAGGATGGTCCTTCGCCAGACTGCCCGCTCGCGCAGGACCGACCCAGCACCGAAGTGCCGCACCAAGCCGACTACGATTGTAGGTATCCCCACCAGCATCGACATCGAGCCCGCAACCTTCACGTCCACGCCGAAGAGGAGGATGAACACGGGGATGATCAGTTCGCCCCCAGCCACACCCAGAAGGGATGAGACGAGGCCGATCACCACCCCGCAGACGGCGGCGATCAGCACGGTGGGGACAATCCCTTCGCCGACAAGCCGGGTCGATTCGGCTACAAAAACCCCTTCGGCGATCAGCACGCAGCCAAGGGCGACCAGCAGGATCAGGATCAGCCGGCCCAGCAGCTTGTCTGAGGCGCGGCGCAGCCAGCCCGCGCCGACCCAAGCCGCCGACATGGAGCCTGCGAGCATCGCGATGACAGCGGGCAGATGTGCGGCGATTTCGTTGATCGGGACGGTGGCCGCCCGGAACGGAAAGGCGGCAGCCAGCACGATCAGGCTGGCCACAAGGTTCACCGCCACCGCCTCGCGCGCCGAGAAGTGCAAGGCGCCGACTAACGCGGGCAGACGGAACTCGGCCCCGCCGAGGCCGATCAGCCCGCCCGCCGTGCCGACCGCGGTGCCGATGCCGAAGGACAGCGCGGGGCGGTTCGGGCGGTTCATTCCGACGCCCGGCCCATATCGGGCGTGTGCGCGACGTGATCGCGGGCGACCGACATGGATTTCAGGATGGCATGGACGGTCTCGCCGGGCGCCAACACCATCTGCTCAGCCGCGCGGCGGGTGATGCGGGCGAGCATTTCGTGCCCGGCCACATCGATGTGCACCATCACCCCCGGACCAGCGCCCGGCACGACCCGCGCGACCTTGCCCGCGATGATGTTCTGCGCCGACAACCCCTCGGGCCGCAGCCGCGACAGGATCACGTCATGCGCCATGATCCGCACCCGCACCCGCGTTCCGGGCGCACCCTCGACGCCGGGCAGGAACAGCGGACCCGTCGGCGCATCCAGCCGGGTCAGCCCGTCGGCCCCATGCTCGACGACGACGGCAGGCAGCATGGCCGCGACTTCGCGGATGCCCATGGCACGCAGGGCGTCTGGGTCAGCCATGACCTCGGCCGTTGTACCGGTCCGCACGACGCGGCCCCTCTCGATCACTACCATGCGGTCAGCCAGAAGCTGTGCCTCGTTCATGTCATGGGTGACCAGCACCACCGGCATGGCCAGCGAGGCGCGCAGGTCGATGATCTCGCCATAAAGCTTTTCCCGGGTCGCGCGGTCCACCGCAGAGAACGGCTCATCTAGCAGCAGGGCCTCTGGTCGGCGCGCCAGCGCGCGCGCCACCGCCACCCGCTGCTGCTGTCCGCCGGAAAGCTGGGCCGGCTTGCGGTCGGCCAATCCGTGCAGGTTCACCAGATCAAGCACCCGCTCCGCTTCGCCCAGGTCGGGCGTATCCATTGCCGCTATGACGTTCTGCACCGCCGTCATGTGCGGGAAGAGGGCGTAGTTCTGGAACACGATCCCGACCCGGCGGCGATGCGTGGGTAAATCGACGCGCGCAGCAGTGTCCAGCCACGCCGTGCCGTTCACCGCCACCCGCGCCACCTGTGGCCGCCACAGTCCGGCAATCATGCGCAGCAGCGTCGTCTTGCCCGACCCAGAATGCCCGACTAGCGCCAGCAGTTCGCCCGGTTCCACCCGGAATGCCACGTCGAGCGGGATGGGCACATCCGCCTGCGCCATCACCTCCAGCGCCATCAGGACAACCTCCGCCCCATGCGCGCCGACAGCCAGTAGGTCAGCGCGATCGTGAAAAGCGAGATGGCGACCAGCACCGCCGACATGATCCCGGCACTGCGGTCGTCGAAGCCCTGCACCTTGTCATAGATCGAGATGGCTATGGTCTTGGTTTCGCCAGGGATCGACCCGCCAACCATCAGCACGATGCCGAACTCGCCGAGCGTATGGGCGAAGGTCAGCACCATGGCGGTCATCAGGCCCGGCCAGGCCAGCGGCAGCTCCACCTTCCAGAGTGAGGCAAGAGGCGACATGCCGCAACAGCTTGCCGCCTCGCGCACCTCCACCGGAATCGCCTCGAAGCCGCGCTGTGCGGGCTGTACGGCAAAAGGCAGGTTGAAGATGACGCTCGCCACCACCAGCCCCTCGAAGCTGAACACGAGCTGGTGGCCGAACAGGCCCTGCCACAGATCGCCCACGGGCGAATTGCGCCCGAAGGCCACCAGCAGGTAGAAGCCGAACACGGTCGGCGGCAGCACCAGTGGCAACATCACCAGCGCCTCGACCATCCCCTTGGCGCGGAACTGGCGATAGGCCAGAAACCGGCCCATCAGGACGGAGATGGGAAGCAGGATCGCCACCGTCCATGCCGCCAGCCGCATCGACAGCCAGAGAGCCGTCCAGTCCATGGATCACTCGCCGTCCGGCAGCACGAAACCGTAGCGTTCCATGATCTCGCGGGCCGCCGGTTCCTTCATGTAGGCATAGAAGGCCTCGGCCACCGGCCCTGCGTTATTCAGAAGCGCCATGCGCTGGCGCAGCGGTTCATGCCAATCCTCGGGGATCAGCGCATAGGTGCCGCGCGGGCTCACCTCGGGGGCCAGCGCCAGCGAATAGGCGATGATGCCGCCCTCGGCGTTGCCCGAAAGCGCGAACTGCGCGGCCTGGCTCACATTCTCGCCCAGCACGATCACCTGTTGCAGGTCGTCCCACAGCCCGCGTGTGATCAGCGCCTCGCGCGCCCGCATCCCGTAGGGCGCGTGATCGGGATTGGCGATGGCAAAGCGGGTGATCTGTCCCGCCGCAAGCATCTGCTCCAGAACGTCGAGTTCCTCGTCCGCCGTCAGCGTCGATCCGTTCGGGACCATGACGACGATCCGACCGACGGCGTAAAGATCGCCTTCGTCGCGGGTCAGGCCTTCGGCGTGCAGGTCTGCGATGAAGGCCTCGTCGGCGGCCATGAAGATCTGGAACGGTGCACCTTCGCGGATCTGGCGGGCAAAGTTGCCCGTCGAACCGAAGGACAGGCGGACCTCCATCCCCGTCTCTGCGGTGAAGGCTTCTGCGATCTCCTGCACCGCGAATTGCAGATCGGACGCCGCGGCGACGACGGGCGCATCGTCCTGCGCCAGCGCGGGACCGAACGCGAGGCCAAGTGCGGCAGCGGCGGCGAAGACGGATCGGCGGTTGAATACCAGCGGCATTGGGTGGCTCCCGTTAGATATGTTTCCTGAAACATATCGTCAAAATCGACGCGGTCGGTCAACCGTTATTTTTCTTCGGGAATATCCCTCAGCAACGCTTGCATCGCCTCCAGCCGTGTGGCGCCAGCGTTGGCGGCCTCCATCTCGAAGGCGCGATAGAGGCCCAGGACATGGCGGCCCGTATCGGTCAACACCGCGCCGCCGCCACCCGGCCCCCCACGCGTGCTGTCCACCAGCGGTTCGCGAAACATCGCGTTCAGCGTGCCGATCAGCTGCCAGGCACGCTTGTAGCTCATCCCCATTTCGCGCCCCGCCGCAGCGATGGACCCGCAACGGTCAATGCGTTCGAGCAACTCAGCCTTGCCGGGGCCGATCATTTCGGCGTCACCGAAGACGATGCGGATGCGCAGGCGGGGGCGATCGGTTTTGTTTTCCATATCGCCACATTCGTCTCAGCACTCTCGATTTGCAAGTATGCAGGAATAGGCGACCACGCCCCAAGAGTATCCGCTTTTTTATAGGTAGAAGCTCGCGTCTGTGGCCGAAAGGAAGCTTGGTAGCGACTTTGGGGCCTCATTCCAGATCGACGCCGCCGAGGCGCGGCGCATGGACATGCGTTCGGACCAAGAACGCAGCGGCCGCGCCACCGATGGCACCAAAGAGGTGCGCTTCCCAAGACACGCCAGGCTGGCCTGGAAGAACGCCCCAGAGAATGGAATCAAATAGGACCCCGACCACCAATGCCGCGCCTAGCGTGATCAGCGAGCGATCCACGAGGCCGCGCACGACGAGGAAACCGAACCAGCCGAAGACCAGTCCCGACGCGCCGATATGGATAGCGGAGCTGCCGAACACCCAGACTAGGCCTCCCCCGAGGCCGATCACCACGGCGTTCACCGGCAGCAAGGCCCTCGTGGTTGTTGCCACCAGCAGTCCACCCATCACCAGAAGCGGCGGCGTATTGGCCATCAGGTGACCGAAGCTTCCATGCAGGAGGGGCATTGCGATGACACCATCCAACCCACCGAGGTATCGTGGGATCAGCCCGAACGCCCGGTTCAGGCCATAGCCGGTGATCCAGTTGACGACCTGGATCGCCCAGAGCAGGGCGACAAAAGCAACAAGCGCCGCGGCGCGCGGCATAAAGGCGCGCATGTGATCCCGGTTCATCATGGCGGCGACAGTAGACGTCTCCGCAAGGCCTTCAACGGCTTTCACGCGCCGTTGGGAAACGGCTAGAAGACCGAGGTTCAGCGCGGCGGACCTCGCCACGGCTCAAACCAAGAGCGCGGCTGCCTACCGAAGGCTATGGCGAGGCATCAGAGCTTGATCTTCAGGAATGGAGAACGCCATTCCATCCCTTGTCGCACTCCTTCGAAGCACGACCGAAGCGCACGCCGTCCCCGTGGCGATCAAATCCGCTTGCTATCGTTAGTGTTGTTTTGTATCGCCGCACCATTATAGCTGGAGTCGGCGTCATGAATCACAAGGTCCGGACCGCAGCAGCAGCTGCGGCCATCACAGTATCGAGCCTCGTCGGTTCGATCGAGCCGGCGCAAGCCTACCAGGTCGACTGTGCCATTCTGCTCTGTCTCGCGGGCGGCTGGCCGGCATCGGCGCCCTGTGCCCATGCGCGTGCGGTCTTCATCCGCAGGATCACACCCTGGCCGATCGAGCCACCCTTGCAGATCTGGCGTTGCCCGATGGGGGCGTCGTTCAACGCCCCTTCCCCGCTCTCGCCGATGGACCGGCTTTACGACATCGCCTTCCAGGAGGCACCTCAGGCCAGCGTTCCGCAAGCTCCCCTGCCCCTGGTCGAAGTCCAATCTGACGAGCAAGCCGACATCGACATTTCGGGCGACGCCTTCGACTTCGTCCGGAGCATCCGTGTCTTTCACATCCAGTTCAGCCAGCGCGAAAACAGTGAAGGCGACTGCAACCGTTACGACGCCACGCGCCTCGGTTCCTACGGTCTGCAGGGTGACTATCGATGGACACGGTCGAGTGTCGCCCAGGTCCCGCCCGCATCACAGCTGCCCGACACCGGGCACTGCAACTGGGTCAGCTACCGCTCGGTCTTCGTGGACTGGCGGGATCACGAGGGGAACTACGGTTTCGAAGAGGTCCGCTACTGAATTTGCCCGGGCCTGCCGGTGGCAGGTCCGCACCTGATCATCTTGCACCTGTGACGGTGCACCGAACCCAAAAAGGGAAACGACGCCAGACCGAAAAGCCTGACGCCGCACTAGAAGAACCCGTGAACAAGGATCTTCTAGCGCACTGTCCGAACCGCCGCAACCAGCAAAGTTGTTTTGCTGGCAAGAATGTTGTTTGCTCTAGGCATGGGGTCGTCTCTCACAGGAGACACCGACTATGGAACCCACGACCGGCCTGATCCTGAGACGGATCACCCAGACAGAGCTGTCTGTTTCCGCCCATAAGCTGGCGACCGTCATCCTCGACGCCATCGCGTGGAAGGAGGGTTACAACGGATTACCCCGCGGGACGGCCGCCTTCACCCTCGCCGACCTGGCGTCCAAGATGGGCATCTCGCGCCAGTACCTGACCGAGCTGCTGGCTGAACTCGAGGCGTCCGAGCTGGAGTTGAAGCGAGAGAAGCCCAACGGCAAGTTCGCGCCCTGGCTGTTTCGCTTCACGGCCTTCGATACTGAGGACGAAGATCAGGATGTTGCGTCAGGCACAGGCGACACATCACTATCTAGAGAAAGAAATAACAAAACTATTTTTTCAGGACAGATCACCATTTCTGAAGCATCCAACGTCTTTCAGACGTGTTGGGCGGACCTGATCAAGGCAGCAAAGAGGGCCCTGCCCTGCTGGAACGTCGACACGCAGGTGATCTGGGACCGCTTCCTTGCCTTCAACCGGGCGCGCGGTAACGACAGGGTTCCTGCCGGCTACCTGCTCGGGTTCATGCGCCGATGGCGAACCTCACCCGGTTCGGAAAGCCGACCAGCGGAAGCGCCAACTCCGCAGCGGGTGGCTGGCCCGCGGGAGCGAGAGTTGCACGCTCAGATCAAAGCCGCACCCAGCGGCAACCGGCAGTTTCACGCGTCAGACCTGTGTCGGCTCATTGGGCAGGCTGCCTACGACGCGCGGGTCGTCGATGTCATCCGGCAGTTCGGCTGTCCAAGATTCACTGCGACGCTCGCCGTTCATGGGAGGGCCGTGATGGCCGGCGAGATTTCGCGATGACTTTGCGGTGCTCCTGCGACACCGCCTGCGCGGGCTCACGTCATAGACCAGAGACGATTTCCGTCAGGCATCGAACGCATTGGCGTTGAGCAGATGGACATCGTGCGAATACCATCACGCTAAATTTCGACCGCAAGGTCACGATCACATTCATGAACCAGGAGAAGCCATTGAACCTTCAACGCGCCATCGAAATCGCTGCAGAAGCCCATCGGGAACAAACCGACAAGGCCGGTGCGCCGTATCTGCTCCATCCGCTCCGGGTGATGATGTCATTAGAGACCGACGACGAACGGATCGTGGGCGTCCTGCATGACGTCGTCGAGGACGGGCCCGGCTGGACATTCGAGCGCTTGGAAAAAGAAGGGTTCTCGCCGACTGTGATCGACGCCTTGCGCCTCGTCACAAAGAGGCCCGAGGATGAAGGCGACGGCGAGGCTGTCTACGTGGGCTTCGTTCGGCGCGCCAAGGGCAACAAGATTGCGCGTCGGGTCAAGACAGCCGACATCCTCGACAACCTGAATGCGTCGCGACTAACGGCGCTGACCGAAAAAGACATGCGCCGCATGAACCGCTACCTCGCTGCTCTGCGGGAGCTGCGGGATGCAGACGCCTGACAGGCACGTATCCGAGTGTCATTGGCGCGCGGCCAGCACATCGTAGAGATCCTCAGCCGACAGCCCATCAATTCGATCAGAGGTCGACCTTGCCTCTGTCGCGCGCGCCTCGACGATCCGCCACATGCGATAGCGCCCCTGCCCCGTGACCTCCCGGATCAGGTCCCGCTCCTCCATCCAGTCGATGTTGCGCTGAACCGTTGCCCGATGCGCGCCTGTCAGTTTCTCGGCCATCTGCACCGAAATCAGAGGCCAACTTGTGAAGAGATCCCGCAGCATCGGCGGCGTCTTGCCCGAGAGCGGCGCCATCGTTCGCTCCGCAGCCGCCGCCCAAGCCTCGATCTCCTCGAGCCTACGCAGGGCTGCGAAGGTCGCGCTCTCCATCGCGTTCAGCCAGCGCGCCAATCGGGCTGGTGGGTCCCCAATCGCGCGGAAGCCTCCTCCCCCGCCCATGGCGATCGGTGCGAAGATCGCGCCGGGCATGCTCCCTGACGGTGCGAGCTCGGTAATCGCAACACGCGCAGCCGTCACCGCAGCCTCGAGTGGATCGTCGACCGGCGAAAGCTCCGCGACATGCCAGAGATGGAAGCCCATGCAGGCCCGCGCCACGGGATGGAGGTCCTCGGCCTGATCCATCATCGCGAGCCATCCGGCGGCCCGGTCCTCGAAGGCTTCGCGCTCTGCCATCTCGACCACGCGCGAGGGAGCCTTGGCATCTTCGATGCGCTCCCCCTGCCCCGGGCGGTCGCGCCGATCGAGAAAGGTTTCGAGGTCGCCCACACCTGACCGATGCGCCAACGGCGAGGGTCCGCCGGTCAGCCGCCGCACGGTCCAGCCGATCCGGTACAGCGCTTGCGCATCATCCGTTACGGTCGAAACCCGCAGCGCCATGTAGAGCGACAACCGGTCGAGCCCGATCCGGTCCTGCGTGAGCCAGCTGAGATCCGCGGCTTCAATCAGGGCAAGCCGCTGCCGCCAGCCAGCCGGGCCTCGGCGCAGGCGTTCATCGAGGATTCCCAGGCGCGCAGCAACACGGGCGAGCTGCGCCGCCTGCCCGGCCTCGGCCGCGCGCCAGGCATCGACGACTTCGGATTCCTTCGCCTCAGGCGGAGGTCCGGGCGGCAGGTAATCCGGTTCGTCCTCTATCGGCCCGGGCAGGAACCAGAGGTCGGCGTCATCCTTGCCCTCGGACGCCTCCAAGTCATCGAGAGGCATCTGGTCATAGTCCATGTTTGTAAGGCGAAATCGGCTCATGCGCGCATTATAGAGCTATTTTGCGTGCTTGACGATGGAGTTTGAGGGGCTGCGTTTTTTTCTACTATAGAGGCGCCCGAGGCCCCTGTCTTCTCAAGAACGCTGGCGCGCCTCTCGCGGGTTTCAGCCCATAGATAAAAGGCTTCCCGAACTCAGCGGGACGAGGGAAACGCCCCTTGCGCGCGTTCACAAACGGTCGTTTATTGGCAGTATATGAATCTGCAAACGGCCTGTTTTTATGCCCTTGATCGGCTATGCGCGCGTCTCGACCGAGGATCAGACCCCCCTGCCACAGTCGCAGGCCCTGAAATCCGCGGGCTGCGTCGAGATCCACGAAGAGCAGGCCTCGGGCGGCAACCGTGCACGGCCCGTGCTGGCCCGCGTGCTCGAGCGGATTGGCAAGGGCGACACGCTGGTCGTCGTGCGGATCGACCGCCTGGCGCGGTCCCTCTCGCATCTGTTGGAGGTGATCGAGCGGTTGGAGGCGAAAGGTGCCTTCTTCCGCTCTCTGACCGATCCGATCGACACGTCCTCGCCGCAGGGCAAGTTCACCCTGCAAGTTCTCGGCGCCGCGGCCGAGTTCGAGCGCGCCCTGATCCGCGAACGCACCAAGGCGGGGCTGGCCTCGGCGCGCAGCGAGGGTCGGATCGGCGGCAACCCGGGACTGCGCGCCCGCGATCCCGCGGCGCTTCGCAAAGTGCGGCTGGCGAGGCAAGACGGTTACATGGATCGCCTGAACGAGACGGCGCAGGACTGGGTACCGCACGTTCGTCGCCTGCGGCCCGACATGGCCTGGGAGGACGTGCTGCGCATCATCAACGGCCCCCTGCCCCATGAACGCCAGTGGACACAAAGCCGATTGCTCCGCGCTGTGAACGCGTATGTGCGGGATGGGTTCTTGGACGAAACCGTGTTGGGCCGTGCCGGTCGCCGCGATACCGACGACCGTTTGCCGGCCATCGTTGCCGGCATCAAGGGCGCAAACCCGGAGATTACGCTGCAAGAAATCTGCAACAGGCTCGAGAAAATGCGGGAGCGGACGCCGCGTGGGCGGACCAGCTGGCAGCCGTCATCCGTGAAGATGCTGTTGGAGCGAGCCGAGAGGCTGGGGCTGCTTGATTGAAGTCGCGGGAATCGCCATGCGATTCTTTTGATCTGCAGTCCGTAGGCGTCCACAATACATATTGTGGCCACGACGCCACGACCCACGAGCTGTTGAAGTACGCTGCGAACAAGGCCACCCAACGCACTGATACTTAATGGTTTTCTCTCGTCAGAAATCAGCCCCTTCAACGCGCATACGCCGCTCAACGGTTTGGGCTGGATTTACTCACCAAAACTGTTAAGGTCTACAAAACAATAAAGACTTGAGGGCAGTGATGAGCGGGATACGAGCCTCTCAAAGATTCGATGTCATGTCCAAGCGGCTTGGTAGCCGGTTGCGAGAACATGCGCAGGAGACCTTTCCACCGGATGCCCAGAAGGGCCTCCGCCGCTTCGCGATGCGGGAAGCGGCCGATCTCCTACGGCTCAACCAGAACACCTTCCGCCACCATGTGTCAAACCTCGAAGGCTTTCCCGAAGGTATACTCGAGGGTGGCAACCGCCGCAGTTTCTCTGCCGAGGAAATGGTCGAGGCCCAACGCGTCCTTCTTGAGACGGGCAGGATTAAGCCCGATGAGCACCCTCACAGAAGAGCCGGAGAACCGTGCCAGGTCGTGACAATCTTCAATCTGAAGGGCGGGTCCGCAAAAACGTCGACCGTAGCTCATGTTGGTCAGCTACTGGGCCTTCGCGGCTATCGGGTCCTGCTGATCGACCTCGACAGCCAGGCAAGTCTGACGAACCTGTTCGGGGTGACCCCTGAACTCGATCCGGACATGCCGACCTCCTACGATTTGATCCGGTCGGAGGGTCCCCTGCCCGCCTCCGAAATCATTCGCAAAACGAACTTCCCGACGGTCGACCTTATCCCCGCCTCCATGGACATCATGGAGTATGAGTTTGAGGTCGCTTTGAGCTTCAGGCACGGAGCCACCACGTTCCACAGCCGGATCCGCGAAGCACTTGAGCCTGTCCTAGACAGATATGACGTGGTGATCTTCGACACCCCGCCGCAGCTGAACTTCTCGGTGATCTCTGCCCTCTTTGCTTCCACCGGAGTCCTGATCCCGCTCAACGCGTCCATGCTTGATGTCATGTCTCTGGCAAGCTTCCTCGGTATGGCAAGCAACCTGATGGGCGTCGTCGAGGCGCATGCTCCCGAACACGGTCTAAACTTCGTGCGGGTGCTGATCACCCGCTACGAGAATACCGATGGTCCACAGGTCCAGATCTCGTCTCTGCTTCGGACGGTCCTTGGCGATGCCGTCCTCCCGGCCGAGTTCCTGAAGTCGACAGCGGTAGGTGATGCCGCCAATACGCAGCAGAGCATCTTTGAGGTCGAACCTCGCGACGTGAACCGCAGAACCTACGAGCGTGCAATCGAGTCCGTTTCGCGCGTGACCGACGAAGTCGAACGCGAAATCCTAAAGGCATGGGGGCGTAGCCATGGCGCGTAAGGTCTTCGGAGATTCCCTCAAGAACGCGATGGGCAATGCCGCGACCGCAGAAGAGGACGTGGATCTTGATCTGAAACGTACGAGCCCGACAGTCGCTCGTGCGCAAGCATCCGTGCTTGAGGAAGACAAACACGCCACGCGCCTGATCGACCCGAGCGCCGTGCGGATGTCCGCAGTCATGGACCGTATCGATCCGAGCGATGGCCTCGAGGAACTTGTGTCCTCGATCCGGGAGCATGGGCAAAAGGTTCCCATTCTTGTCCGCCGAACCCAGGATGGCGCACTTGAAATCGTCTATGGGCGCCGCAGGCTTCTCGCCTGTCGTGAGCTTGGTCAGAAGGTGCGCGCCACGGTCATGGAAATGACCGAAGAGGAAGCACTGATCGCCCAAGGCGTGGAGAACAATGCCCGCCAAGACCCCTCGTTTATCGAGAGGGCTTTGTTCGTCGCCGGCATCATTCGAGAACTTGGGAAAACAGACGAGACGCGCAAGAACGCCCAGACCATCGCCTATCGGGCACTCCAGATCGATGAGTCTCTCGTCTCTCGGATGAACCGTATCGCGACGGGCATTCCGATGGAGCTGATCCAGGCCATCGGACCAGCACATGGCGTTGGTCGGCGGGTCTGGGAGAAGCTTTTCAGGCTGTGCGAGAAGGACGTTTCGAGAGCCAAGGAAGTCGCCCACGAAATCCCCCGTAGCTTGCCTGGCCCAGAGCGGCTTGACGCAGCGGTTACGCTACTCACGGCCACCAAGACAACTCCGCCCAAGGCTGAGCTAGGTGAGCGCGTGAAGATCGGCCGCAAAGGCAATCGTATCACTATCGATGTGGACGCTGATCTTGCACCACGCGTCGAAGAGGCGGTCCGAAAGCTGATCGGAGAGCTTCTTGACCGCGGTCAAGACGGCCCAAAGTGACGACCCCGTGTCTTGACCGCGGTCAAGACATCAAGAGCAACGAGCAGAAAACGAAAGGAGGAACGGCTAGAAAAGGAAAGACCCCCCGAAAGCGGTGCTTCCGAAGGGCCTCAATCAGTCTCGACACCTGATTGATACCCCCAAAACGAATCGAGTTCAACACCGCTCGCGGTGACCGGGGAAGCTTTTTCTTCCGAAACACCATGAGACATGTCACTCAAGCACGAACCGCCTTGGCGGAACAGCCAGCTATTGCCTGCCCTAACCCCTACGAGCTTCTGGGGCCGGTACGGGTTCTTCGGAAAGACCTGAACCTCACGAGCAACGACGTCACCGTACTGACAGCTCTCATCAGCTTTCTTCCGCGCGATCAGAGCCCCAACTCTGGTGAAACACAGTGCAAGCTGACCGTTGTGTTTCCTTCCAACGCCTCCTTATCAGAGCGCGCAAACGGCATTGATGAAAGAACGCTTCGCCGCTGCCTCGGGCGCCTTGAGGCTGCGGGACTCATCCAGCGAAAGAGTTCAGCGAATGGGAAACGCTTCCCTCTCCGCTACGGAGGCATCATTAGGGATGCATTTGGGATCGACTTGGGTCCGCTAATGCAGGGCCACGACGCTCTTGCAGCCAGAGCATCGAAGGTCACGGAAGAGCGTGAGCGCCTGCGCTCCCTCAAGGCAGAAGCCTTAGCGCTGCGCGCGTCCCTCCTACAGGACGAACAGCTCCATGACGCACGACGGGCTTCACTGGAAACGATCCGAAACCTGCTTCGTCGAGCAACCCTGACTGCCGACACAGTCTTGCAAATCATCGCTGGTCTCCGCGAGCTCGGAGCCAACGCCAAGCCGAGCTACGGAGAGAGCCACGATTCAAACACCCGTGCGGACCGAGAGCAATCGCAAGATCAAACCCTCGGACGTGAGTGCACGAGCGAAATGTCCGCCAGGAACGGACAAAATGACCGGCAGATAGAGTCTGTAAAAAAAGAACATATAAAGAAAGAAACGCACATTAAGCAGACCAACGCTTTCCAAAGCGTTGGGACAGCGACCATGAACCGGGACCCTGCAAAAATGGCGTGGACGGACTTTTCACATGTCGCGGACTTCTTCCCAGACCCGCCGCGAACAGGCGAAGCCCTCAACCGCGTTCTCTTCGACATCGGTCGATTGCTTAGAATACGCCAAGAAAAACTGATGCGTGGTCTTCAGAAAGCTGGGGCTGGACGGCTTTTGCTGATCTTGGACTACCTGTTGGGAAAAGGCGAAGCGATCAGGCAGCCCGAGGCATACTTTGAAACGATCATGAAGGCATAGAGCATCCAACTTGCACGTCTTGACCGCGGTCAAGACGGACGAAGAGAGGAAAAGGTTGGGGGTTTGAGGGGTGACGGGAAGTGAGATCGGGAGAGTGGCTTCCGACGCCCGTCGTGGAGAAGATCTGATGACGAAAGCAGCCCAGAACATCACCCTGTCCCCGTCGCGGGACATCCCTTTCAACAAGCTCGTGCTGAGCCAGTCAAACGTACGGCGCATCAAGGCTGGCGTCTCCGTTGAGGAACTGGCCGAGGACATCGCCCGCCGCGGGCTCCTGCAGAGCCTGAACGTCCGGCCCGTGCTCGATGCCGATGGTGTAGAGACCGGCACGTTCGAGATCCCGGCCGGTGGCCGCCGCTTCCAGGCGCTGTCGCTCCTGGTGAAGCAGAAGAGGCTGGCGAAGGCCGCGCCGATCCCCTGCATCGTGCGGGATGCTGCGTCCAACATTCTGGCCGAGGACGACTCGCTGGCAGAGAACATGCAGCGCGTCGCTCTGCACCCGCTGGACCAATTCCGCGCCTTCGTGGCCTTGCGCGAGAAGGGTCAGGGCGAGGAATCAATCGCCGCGGCCTTCTTCGTGACGCCGCAGATCGTTAAGCAGCGCCTGAAACTCGCGTCAGTGGCCCCTGCCCTGCTTGAGGTCTATGCCGAGGACGGCATGACGCTCGAACAGCTGATGGCCTTCACGGTGAACCCGGATCACGCGCGTCAGGTGCAGGTCTGGGATGCGGTGAAGAACTCTTGGAACAAGGAGCCCTATGCCATCCGGCGCATGCTCACTGAGACCTCGGTCCGGGCGTCTGATCGTCGCGCGGTCTTCGTCGGTGTCGATGCCTATGAGGCGGCCGGCGGTGTCGTTTTGCGCGATCTCTTCCAGGGCGATGACGGTGGCTGGCTGGAGGACCCTGCCCTGCTCGACCGGCTGGTCTCCGAGAAGCTTCAGGAGGAAGCCGAAGCGCTGACCTCCGAGTGCTGGAAGTGGATCGAGGTCGCTACCGACCTGCCCTATGGCTACAGCCATGGCCTGCGGCGTCTGGCCGGTGACCCTGCGCCGATGACCGACGAGGAAAGCGTGGCCCACGCGACGCTGCTCTCCGAATATCGCGGGCTGGAGGAGGAATACTCTGGTCAGGACGAATACCCCGAGGAGATCGATGCCCGGCTTGGGCAGCTCGAGATGGCGATGGAAGCGCTCGAACAGCGGCCGATGATCTACGACCCGGCCGACGTTGCGCGCGCTGGCGTCTTCGTGACGCTGGATCGGGATGGCAGCCTTGCGATCTATCGCGGCTACGTCCGGCCCGAGGACGAGCCGCGCGAGGAGACCGCGGTCCAGGATGGTGATGGCGCGGATGCGATGGGGCAGGGGGACGATGTCGTAGGTTCCAGATGGAAACCGTCGGCGACCTCCGCCGGGGGTACCGTCATCACCTCGGGCGGTCACCCGATCGGCGCGGACGCATCCGACGAGGAAGACGACGGGGCGCTGAAGCCGCTGCCCGAGCGGCTGGTCATGGAACTGACCGCCCACCGGACCCTCGCGCTGCGCGAAGCCATCGGCCGCTCGCCCGACGTGGCACTTACGCTCCTGCTCCTGAAGCTGGTGACGGACACCTTCCGCAGCTCTTCGGCCTCAGGCAGCTGCCTCGAAGCCTCGGTCCGGCACGTCTACATGTCGGCGCAGGCACCAGACCTGAAGGACAGCGTCGTGGCGAAGCTCGTCGATGAGCGTCACGCGGCCTGGGAGGCCGATCTGCCCCTTGGCGACGATGCCGCGCTCTGGGATTATCTGACCGCGCTCGGTCTGGGCAGCCGTCTGGCCCTTCTGGCACATTGCCTCAGCTTCGGGATCAACGCGCTCCATGAGAAAGTGAATCCCTATGGTGCGGGCATCTCCGCCAGCGGCCTGACTCGTCGCATGGCGCATGCCGATCTCGTGGCGCGCGCTGTCGATCTCGACATGGTCGAGGCGGGCTGGGAGCCGACGGTCGATGGATATCTCAACCGTGTGCCGAAGGCCCGGATCCTCGAGGCTGTGCGCGAGGCGAAGGGGGAGGGGACTGCCCAGCTTCTCGATCACCTCAAAAAGGGCGAGATGGCCACCGAGGCCGAGCGGCTTCTCAAGGGCTGCGGCTGGTTGCCCGAGGTCTTGCGCCGGGCCGATCTGGCGGCATGCGACGGTGAGGATCTCGCGGAAGGGCAGGGGGAGGACGCGAGCGCGCCCGACGACATCGATCTCCCGGCTTTCCTGACGGCTGATTTGCCGGAGAGTTCCGCGTCGATGATGGCCGCAGAGTGATCTGAGCCATCCGGGGGCGGGAAAACCCGCCCCCATTCCAACAAAGTACAGCAATATCAATATGATGAATGCGAAAGCTCGTATTCGGGATGAGGAATCATGTCTGCAACAACCATCATCGATACAGCCCCTCTGGGGGCACTGATCCGCTACAACGACGGCAGTCCCAAGCCGCCGGCACGTTTCACCAAGAAGCTGGCAGCCTGGGAGCGTTCGAACGGCGTCGGCCGTCTCGTGAAGAAGGAACCGCCTCGGGTCTATCCGACCTGGACGGCACCTGCCTCTTTCACGCTGCATGAAGGCAACTTCTCTTCGGACGGGGTGATCCTCGTCACGATCATGCGCAGCCATTCGGCCGACAGCCGTCTGATCTTCGAGGTGGCTGAGGCACCGAAGCGCGGGCAGGTGCGCGTGCTTCTGGACTTCGGTGGCAACACCGAGCTGCTGCATCTGGCGGAGTCCGTCACCGCGGCGGAGCTTTGGATCGCGCGGGAGGGCTATCGCAACGCGCGGCTTGAAATCGTCGGCGCCGAAGACAGCAATAGGGCAGGGGGCGCGGACCTGGCCGCCTGAGCCCTGACAAGGCGTGAGGGGCCTGCCGAAGGGCGGGCCTCTCACCGACCAAGAACCTCGTCCCACGATACCGCGGGGCGCCATAGGATCCATCCCCCAATATGGAGGTCTTCAACCACGAGCCTGCCCGGGAGGCTGGCGGCGTTCCAAGCATCAGCGGGAGAACCGGCTCCTGACGTTGGGGCACCATCCCCCGCTCGCCATTCCCTTCCTTGCCCCGAATCCCGTCTTCGAGATCAACCCGCAAAGGGGTCGGACTACGGGCGAGCCCGTGCCGCCGGGTGGATTCGGCCCCGTTTCACTTTCTTGGGCCGAACGCACCCGGTGATGTCAGCCAGTCTTCGGGCCTGCGGGGTCCTGTCGCGCGGGGGATGGTCCCCCGCCTCCAAGACAGGAGCCAAACAGATGTCCCGCAAAGATGCACACGCCTTCGCCGCTTCCCTCGCGGCCACGCTCATGGTCTCGATCGTCGTTTTCCAGGCAGGGGATGGAACCTTTGGCGCCGTCCCCGCCGATGAAATCGACGGAGACGAGGTCGTGATCGTCTCGGAATACGATCCCTTCGGGTGAGGCTTCGGCCTCACTTTCCGAGGGCCCGGCACGGCGCGGTTACGCTTCCGGGCCTATCGCCGATAGAGTGATCGGCGGTGTCGCTCTTGGGAACACAGTGCGCCGCCTGCGCAGATCGTGGTGCGTATGGGCGGTTTCCGGAAGTTCGCGGCAGCGGCGAACGCACAATGGCCTTGCGGAGTAAGCGGACATTCCGCCAGAGCCTCATTGCGCGCAACAGCTCCATCGGTCTTCCAAGGCTTGGCGTTCTTGCAGGGCGGAATGACGGCATCCGGGAGCGAGGAACCGTGGGTTTGCCAGCGGTAGGTCCCCGGCGGGATTCAAGAGTTGAAACGAGATATGCACTCCCGAAGAAGATGCGTTGTTTGTCAGGCGATTTCTTGGGCGAATTCAGTAAGCGTCATCGCCGTGAAGCCATTCAGTTTGCACTTCTTGCCAATCGACTTGTAGTCTTTTAGTGGCTTCCCTGCGCTGACCATTTTCAAACCCTGCGATAGACAGATTGCGATATTTTCGAAGCGGTCCTCAGGTGGAAACCCACCCAGGAGGCCGCCCCCGTGTTCAACGATGAGGTCTGCTTGAATGCTCTGCTCTGCCACCTTCGGCGTGATATAGCGTTTCGTCCCGATCTGCTGAAACTCCGCGTAGAGTTCCTCGTCGCAATCCTTGAGTTCATTGCTTGTCCGCTTGGCGATTCTCAGGCGACCGTCAGCCAAAGCGTCCACGAACGTGTCGCGGACGAAGTTATTCTGCGTGGACAGGGCTTCTTCTACACCATTGAGATCAATCAGGTACTTAGCATCCAACACTTTGTTCTTGGGCAAGCCACTACTCCCCCAAGACTTCGGCTTGATATTTCGGCTTCAACCCAATGAGCCGATACACGTCGAATTTGTCGAGCAGACCATCGCGCTTTGCAGCCGCGACAGCCTTTATCAGCGACGAACCGTATTGGGTGCGTTTCGTCTGTATTGAGTTGTCTTGCCCCCCAGAGCCGCCCGGCGGGTCCTCGGTATCCTCCTTTGGTGTTACGCCGGTGTACTGCCCCATCCAAGCGCCATAATCGGACCCTGACCACACGCCGATATCGACGAGCCGCAGTGCGATGCACTGCAAGCTGACGCCGATATTACCGGCTAACAATCGGATGTGACTCCAGTTCGACTTTGGGGTATATCGGAATCTGTTGATGGCCTGTTTCAGACCGAGCGTCGGAACCAGCAAATACGCTGCAAATTGATTGCAGAAGGTTTCGATTTTATTCTTACGCACTGAGGCATTCGAAACACCTGTTTTCCCCAGCAAGACATGACAAAACTCATGCGCCAAGGTAAACAGCTTTCTCGCTTTACTCGACCCGCCTGTATTGATCAGGATCGTGTGCGGCCCATCGCCAACCTGGAGATATGCCCCAGAGTACAGATCGGTATCAAACCGGCGATGAATTACGAATACGCCAAGCCCTTCGATGAAGTCGCGCAAATGGGCGTAGACTTTGTGCGCACTGCGCATCTCAAGTTGATCTGAGAATGCTAGGCCCCACTCAGATCGCCATTCCTTAGCAAGCTTGGCGGCGTTCTTCTTGGTAAGATCGCCAGTGTATTTATTGAGCCGCTGATCGGTCGAAAGATCAACATCAAGCGCAACAAGAGATTGTGAGAGCCGTTCCACATATGAAATGGCGGCAATCACTCCGTCAGGCATCAATGACGGGGCTGGATTTGCCTTTCGAAAGTCAGGAACAAGCGAAAGCTGTGGTGCGACTTCGGCAAACAGAGCATGGGGCGGAACGTGTAGAGTTTCAGCAAGAGCAAGCAGTTCGTCGTTGTCAGGCGCTCGGTCACGGTTGAGAATTGCCGAGATTTCGGACTTACTCAAACCGCTTCGCTCAGATAGGCAACTAAGGCTCATCTGGCGGCTGTCGAGGACTGATTGAAGTGACTGTACTGAACGCATTTGTGGATACCCTATTGACGTTCTGGGCCGCTTGCAACGCGGAAGCGCACACGCTGGGCGGTATGTTGAGCGTTCTCAGCGTTGGCGCTGGGTTGTATTTGGGGCTTGCCGTGGTGCAGGTCGTCGGCGCGGGCCGAATGGCCACTCTCAGGAGGCGAGTCGGATCGATCAGGAATTTGGTCAACAAGAACAGTCTCACAAACTGCTCTCACGTCGCGGGCAATTTAGAAGCCAAACTGCTTACAGCCGAGATTGGGTTGGAAACCCTGAGTTCTTCGCTCTTTGCAGCATCTCTAGTGCTGCTGAGCGCTTGCCTTGCGGCGGTTTTTTATGCAACCGCGCTGCAATCCCAAGTAATTAATTGCGCTTTTGTTACGGGAATTGGCCTGTACTGCTTGGTACTACCGCTTGTCATATTCATTGTCTCTTCGATCATCATTCGCTTGAAAACCAGAAGCGTTGCGAAGGAGGTGAAAGAGGCGAGCACGACGGTGAAAACAGCGTTGGCCAGCCGTCATTCATAGAGGAGTAGAATTAGAAGGGCGGGCAAGCCGAGCGACAATTTTGCGGCCAACTCAATCAAGATCTCCTGCTATTTTCGCGCTTCTAGTTGACTGATGTGCAGGCCCTAGTTTGTGGCCGTCAAGGGGCTCTGATGATGTGGCCACCCTCCGACGGGATCGATGTCCGGTTCTGGTAGGCTGCGCTGCAGCGTGAGCCATCTCGGCGAACGGCGGTTTCGGGCCGATCGTGTAGGTCAAGCCTTCAACTGATGGCCAGGTCGCTCGCGGTCTTTCCCGCCTCCAAAGCCTCGACGAACCACTGCGGTTTGCGCCCACGGCCGGACCAGGTGAGCGCCGGGTTCTCAGGGTGCCGGTACTTCGCCGCTGCTGGCGCGCGCGAGGGTTTCGTCTCGGGCCCGACGAGTTCGGCCAGAGAGTAGCCCAGATCCCGTGCGAGAGCTTCCACCTTGGCGCGGGCTTCCGCCTTCTGCCGGTCCTCGAATGTGGAAATTGCCTTGGCGACGTCCTTCTGCATTTTCTTCAGCTCGCCGAGCGACAGTGCCTCGAGATCGTAATCAGCCATTGATGCGTTCCGTGTCCTGAATGTCCCGTTATCGATAGCCCGTCGCGGCAGGTTGCCGCAACTCCCGGAAGGCAAGGGCAGGGGTGGCAAAGGCTGGTGATCACCGTCGTCGCCGCCAGTGAGGTGCTGGACTGGGGTCAGGCTGTCCCGATGGGCAGGGTGACAGGGTCTGGCATGGGCTCCCCGCGCATCTCTGTCTTCTGGGCCATCCCTTCGACTGACAATCCCCTAATCCCGTTCGGGCTCTCGCGCGCAACCCCGCGTCAGTCCAGGCCGTGTTGCCCCTTTGGGGCTGCCCGCTCCACCCCGGTCCTCAGGGGGTTTCCGGCGTCCGTTCCGGCCACCGTGCACGCGTCACCCGACGGGCTTTTTCCGGGTCTTGTCGAAGGGACGGTCCCGAAGACAGGACACACAGGAGCTTATCATGCAGAACATCGTCATCCTCGCCGGCAACATCGGTCAGACCCCCGAAGTCCGCACCACCCAGGGCGGCACCAAGATCACCAACTTCAGCCTCGCCACCTCCCGCCCCCGCCTCTCGGAAGGTCGCGTCCTGCGCGACGAGAACGGCTACCGGGTCATGGACACGGAATGGCACCGCATCACCTGCTTCAACGGTCTCGGCAAGACGGTCGCGGAGTATTGCGAAAAGGGCATGAAGGTCCTCGTCCACGGCCGCATCCACTACACCAAGTGGATCGACAGCATGGGGAACGACCGCTACGGCTGCGAGATCATCGCCGAGAAGGTCGACTTCCTGAGCCGCCCGAAGTCGGCCGAGAACGAAAACCCCGAGCTGGTCGACCGCGACGACGAGATCCCGTTCTGAAGAACGGGGTCTCCCCCTCGGGCCCGGCGGGACAACCCGCCGGGAATTCGCGCGTCAAATCCGCCGTTAACAGCTACCGTGGTGCTTTGGCAGCACTCTCTGTCATTGCGATAGATATATCAATCCGCCGCAATTGCTGACGAAGTGGCGCGCAGTTCGGATAGGCTGCTGCCAACTTCTTCCGTAGTACGTCTAGTGACGCGACGACCTCAGCAGAGGACCTGGGCGTCACCTGATGCGACTTGTCTGCATCGTTCTCGCGATAGTACACGTCGAAAAATTCGGGGCCCTCAAGCTGGCCGCGACCTATTTCGAGACTTAGCCAATCCTCCAAATCTGAGCGTAGCGAACTCATCCGCGAACGAGCGCCGTATGGCGCGAATTCTGATCGCAGTACTCCCTTGATAATTCGTCCCGCCTCGATGTGTCCCTCTATTCCAAGCTCACCGATTGGGCGGCGTCGGGACGTTCCAGGATTGAAATTGTACGGAACAGTTGCCTTGCTCGCCGATGGATAGATCATTCCTTTGCATCGCGCACGACGTCTGTCTTGCGCTGTCTCTGCCATCGGGCTGCAGAAAGTGTCCCATGATGAAGACGACTCACCATCCCAATTTTCAGCGACAAGCGGGTTTGGCATATCATTGATCCGTTTGACGATGCTTTCGATATCAGAGTCGTACCGGCTATTGGTAGCAACATAGAGATCGCAGTCGTAAGGTCGGTACATGCCTGGCCACGATGTTTTTTCTATTCGCCAACCATTGCGCTTCGCCCAAGCGGTGCGCTCTTTTTCGTCCGGCGCACCCGAGTAGGGCTCGTCGATCAAAAAGTATTGCCCGGTACTAGGGTCAAACCAATCTGTAGAATGGTCAAGATTTGGCAGCTTTTCATTGTTGTGACCGCGAGTGTCCAATTTCCGCAGATCACGGCTTGGACGCAGACCTGTGCACTCCATAAATCGAAGAGAGCGTTCTGCAGTACAAAGCCTTTCCCGAGCATATTCCTGCGAAGGGGCAATGCTGTCGCAAACGAAGTGATCATCGGCAACCATGCGAAGGTTCCCGAAACCACGAACGTATTTTAGAGAGTTTTTAGAACAAATCTCATGGATTGGCTTACTGAGGTCAATCTTCAGCGTTTCTCTGCCACACTGGTGGCGCCGGTCCTTATCGCTCCAATAAATGGTCAACAGCACATAATGGATTTCTGGGCGATTTCCGGCTCTTGGTAATGAGCGAAGCGCATGACGAAAATTCGCCTTTCCCGCAGCCCTTGATGCTTGATCGAGAGCATCGGAATGTTTGATCCCGTGCTGCTTCTTCAGCTGTGAGGCAAGTCGCTTTACGCCAGCGACCGTGCTTGGACGGATTTCAGATATCAACATAGCAGTCTCCGAGCTTGATCATCGAGCGTCACTCGCCGACCGCCCATCAAGCCTGAATGCTTGTGCTTGTTGATGGGGTTTGTAGAAGATCTTCAAGCAATGCTGCCAGCAGCTTTGGAACGGCGAGTGCCATGCTCATGCCCCGAGCACGGCTAAGATAACTTGAGCCGCACCTTATTTCAACAGGGTCCTCGTGCCACCTCGTCAGAGTGAGAGGAGTGCCGGTTTCCCGGTGACGGGTTGAGGGTTGGGAGAGTGGCTCCCGGCGCCCGTCGCGGGAGATAGCCGATGGGCGTTGTGGAAGTTCTGGATCCGGTTCAGCCAGTGCGGGCGGGTGGCTGGAAAGTGGATGTGAGCCGGGGTGAGCGGAACGGGCGAGTGTCGTCCGAATGGTTCAACCGGCCCGATGATGAGCGTTATCTGTCGCTCGACGATCTCTGGGCCAATGTGAAGGGCCGCTCCGAGCGCAGCCGCAGCCGGGTCGTGCAGACGGCCGACATCCGCGTCGAGGCCGCGCGCGACAACCCGGAGCGGTTGCACCTGATGCTGCCGAAAGCACATGAACCGGTTGCCCCGACGCATTGGGCTTTCGGCCAGCTTGCCAGCATCGTCGGAGCCCCGGCCTCCTACCTGCGGCAGCTGCCCGCGCCGCTGGCGGGGATCAACCTGCAATACGGCCTGACCAACCACCGCGCCGAGCAGGTGAAGACCTTCGAGACGGAAGACGGTCGCACCGAACTGCGGGCGGTGACCGGCCCCGACTATGGCCGCATCCATGACTTCGAGCTGGTCGAGGCGGTTCAGCGCATCGCGGGCAATGGCACGGGCGACACGCGTTGGAAGGTGCCGGGTGTGCTCGACTGGTCGACCGGGGTCTACAACCCCGATGTCGAGATCAGCCGCGACACGACCACGCTCTACGCCTCGGACCGCGATGTCTTCCTGTTTCTGGTCGACGACCGCAACCCGATCGAGGCGGGCAGGCTGCCGGACGGCTCCCCTGATCTCTACTTCCGGGGCTTCTATTGCTGGAACTCCGAGGTTGGCGCGAAGACCCTCGGCATGGCGAGCTTCTACCTGCGGGCCGTGTGCCAGAACCGCAACCTCTGGGGCGTCGAGGATTTTCAGGAGATCAAGATCCGCCACTCGAAATACGCCGCTTCCCGCTTCGCGCATGAGGCGGCGCCCGCGCTGACGCGCTTCGCCAATTCCTCGCCGCAGGGCTTCGTGAACGGCATCAAGGCGGCGCGGCAGCAGGTCGTCGCGCGCAGCGACGAAGACCGCGCGGATTTCCTGCGCAAGCACGGCTTCTCGAAAGCCGAATCCGGCAAGATCATCGAGAAGGTGCTGATGGAAGAGGGCCGCCCGCCCGAGAGCATCTTCGACTTCGTGCAGGGCATCACGCGGCTTGCCCGCGACAAGACCCAGCAGGATGCCCGCCTCGACATGGAGGGGCGCGCAAAGAAGCTTCTCGACCGGGTCGGCTGACGCCGGGCTCGACATCGCGACCGCCCTCGCGCGCGGCGGTCGCGCTTTCCCCTTCCACATGCATGCCACTGGCCCCGTCCCGAGAGGGCAGGGGGCTTCGGCCTGCGCATTTCAGCGAGACCCCCATGACCCCCCAGGAAGAAACCATCGTCCTCGAAGCCCGTGACATCCTCGGCCGCTACCTCAGTCAGAACCCGGTGATTGGCAGTTGGCAGGCGCTGATGGACTATTGTGCGCTCACCGTCCGCGGTCCCATCGAGCGCTTCCACGTGCTCTACCTCGACCGAAAGAACCGCATCATCTCCGATGAGCTTCTTTCGACCGGCACAGTCGACCATGTCCCGGTCTATCCGCGAGAGGTGATCAAGCGGGCGCTGATGCTGAACGCCAGCGCGCTGATCCTGATCCACAACCACCCGTCCGGCGATCCGACGCCTTCGGAGGCCGATCTCAGCATGACCAAGGAGATCCAGAAGGGGTGCAAGTATCTCGGGCTGACGCTGCACGATCACATCATCGTCGGCGCCGGAACTGAGCTGAGCTTGCGGGCCCTCGGCAAGCTCTGAGGACCCATTGGACCCATCACCGCTGCCCCTTCGAGGAAGAGGGCGGCGGTTCGGTCTTTGACGGATGAGGCGGGGAGAGAGGCTTCCCGCGCCGTCGGAGATACTCCCATGTTCGACCAGCCCTTGCCGATCCACCCGACCGCCTATGCTCAAGGCGTCCCACCGCATTTTCCCTCGGGTGACAACGATCCCAATCATCCCTTCGCCCTGACCCTGTCGCGCCGCGCTACGGCCGACCTTTTGTCGGGTCGGGCCGCCGCGCTGGTCCTCGCCCGCTTCGCGACGCTGGCCGAGGCCATGCAGGGTGCGATGGACCATGCCGAGGGGATCGACCCGGAGGCTGCACCCCAGCTTCTGGCGATCCTCGATCGCGACGAACGCCTTGTGCTGGCCGGGGCCGCCAGCGACCAAGCTGTCGCTTGGTGCCACCCGGTGACGAGTGCGGCTGAGGCGCGGGGCGTCGTGACCGAGGCAAGCCAGCTGCGCGCGCAGGCAGGCCGCGCGGCCGCCTGGGGTGAGCCCGATCTGGCAGTTCGGCTGCGCCACCGCGCCGATCTTCTGGATGCGCGGCTCGTCGACCCGCTCTGGCGCGCCTTCGCCGCCCGGGCGCTGCAGGTCGCAGCGTGAGGCCCGAGAGACAGAGGAGGGCAGGGGGGATTTGGAGCTTGCCCCGGGGGAGAGAGATCGCCCGGCCCGGCTTCGATCCCTTCCTCTTACCGGAGACATCCGATGATCCCGACTGAACCCACCCTTGCGCCCCCGATGGCGCCCCCGACTGTCGACATGGCCCGGATCTTCGCGGCGCATGCCGAACGTGCAGCCCGCATCGAAGCGCTGCGCCCCGGCAACAAGGACCGCCTGTTTGAAGGTCTCACGGCCGCCGGCATCACTCATGTCACCGTGACCTTCGACGGTGCCGGTGACAGTGGCCAGATCGAAAGCATCGGCGCATGGTCCGGCGAGACCGCGGTCGAGTTCCCCGCGACCGAGATCGAGTATGCCGCGCTGACCTGGGACGACCCCGAGGTCGAGATGCGGCAGCTCTCGCTCGAAGATGTCGTCGAGCAGCTGGCCTACGACTTCCTCTCCGACACCCATGGCGGTTGGGAAAACAACGACGGCGCGTGGGGCGAGTTCTGTTTCGACGCCGCGGCCCGCTGCATCCACCTCGAGTTCAACGAGCGCTTCACCTCGTCCGAACTCTACACCCACGATTTCTGAGGGGGCGGCGATGGCACATCCCTATCACCACGCCCTCTCCTCGATGAAGAAATGGGGTGGCACGGTCGACGACTTCATCGCCGTGCACACCTGGTTCGATGCCAGCAAGGAGATCACAGCGGACTTCCGGCACCGGGCGCTACGCCACCATGCCGAGGGCATCTTCATGGCCGAGACGATCTTCGGCCCGACCCTCACCCTCTCGACCGGGCGCATCATTCCTACCCGCTGGGTCGGCGAGCAGCATGTGAAGGAAGATCTCGGCTTCATCCCGAGTTTTGCCGATTGGGTGAATGCCATCCGGCCCGAGCCTTGGATGGGCCGGACCGCGAGGATCGAGGCGCTGGTCGATCCGCATCTTGCGTCTCCCGTGGTCGAGGTCACCTGAGATGACCGATCCGGCCTATCAGCGCCTCGGCCTTCCTGTGACGGCTTCGCCCTACGCCGTCCTGCGCGCGGCGGTCCGGGCGCTGCACCCCGACACGCGCGCCGTGCGCGGCTTCCGGGCTGCGCGCAAGCGCTTCTACCGGCAGATACTCTGCGCGCATGCCGCGCGACAGGTGGCGGGCGACGAGCCAACCGGCTGATCGCACCCACTCATCCGTTCACCCATTCCAGTGCCCGGCCTCTTGGCCGGGTCTTCCCCATTCAGGAGGTCCCCATGGCGGATTACTTCACCCATTTCTCGTGCCTGCTCGACGTTGGCACCCCTGACAAGGCTGCCCGCGCGCTCGCGCTGTTCCAGGAACTGCGTGCCGCAGATCAAGACGCCGGCGATCCGGAGGTCTCGGGCTTTGACCTCGTGCGCCAGGACGCGCCGGAAGGTAGCAGCCTCTGGATCCATGACGACGAGCACGGCGATGTCGAAGCTGTCATCCGCTTCGTGATGCGCCTCGCGGACGATCTCGACCTCACCGGCTTGTGGGGCTTCCAGTATACCCTCACCTGCTCCCGACCGCGCCTCGACGCCTTCGGCGGCGGCGCGCATGTCATCGATCTCGGCGCACGCAAATCCATCGGCTGGACCAGCACGCAAGAATGGCTGGCCGGCGCTCTCAACGGGGAGGACGTCGATGCCTGAAGTCATCTGCACCACCGTCTACCAGTTCCCCGAACTCTCGGATGCCGCCAAGGAGAAGGCGCGCAGCTGGTATCGCGAGCTTGGACCCCATGACGATTGGTGGGACGCGGTCTATGAGGATTTCGAACGCATCTGCGAAATCCTCGGCATACGCCTGAAGACGACTACCGTCCGACTGATGGGCGGCGGAACGCGGGCCAAGCCCTGCATCTGGTTCTCCGGCTTTTGGAGCCAGGGCGACGGGGCCTGCTTCGAAGGTTACTGGTCCCACGCCAAGGGCGCGGCCGCGCGCATCCGGGACTACTCCCCGACCGACGCGACGCTCCATGGCATCGCTGACCGGCTGCAGGCCATCCAGCGACGGAACTTCTACCAACTCGCCTCCGAGGTCAGCCATCGTGGTCGCTACTACCACGAATACACCATGTCGGTGGACTTCACGCGCGACAGCCCAACCTGGCAGCCGCCGACCGAGGACGCCGAGGAGATCGTGACCGAGGCGCTGCGTGATTTGGCCCGCTGGCTCTACCGCCAGCTTGAGGCTGAATACGACCACCTGACCTCGGATGATGCAATCGAGGAGGGGATCATCGTCAACGAGTACACCTTCACCGAAGCTGGGCGGCGGTTCGGGTGAGAGCGCACGGTTGAAAACTGTCAGAAAATCGCGTATGTTTCTGACAAAGGAGCGATCATGGAGCGCATGGCCGAGAGCATTATGAATGTTGCGACGACGTTGCCGGAGGGGGTGCCCTTGGCAGCGAAGGGGCTCTTGCACCTTGGCTCGCGCGCGGCGGTCGATCAGACACTGTCGCGTCTGGCCGCGCGCGGCGAGTTGATCCGAGCAGGACGCGGCATCTACATGCGCCCCGTCCAGACACGCTTTGGTCCGCGCAGTCCGTCGGCTGAACAAGCGATTGAAGCGCTCGCAGTGCAGCGGGGCGAGACGATCGTCCCGAGCGGTGCTGCTGCGGCAAACGCTCTGGGCCTCACGACACAGGTGCCGGTCAAGTCGGTTTACCTCACTTCCGGTCGAAGCCGCATGCTGCACCTTGGCCGGCAAGCGGTCGAACTGCGTCATGCGCCGCGTTGGCAGTTGGCCCTTGGGAGCAAGACATCAGGCCAGGCCGTCCGCGCTCTGGCATGGCTTGGACCGGATGAGGCTCCCAAGGCTCTGCAAATCCTGCGATCCAAGCTCACGGAGACGGCAAAGACCGAACTGATGTCCGCCGCGCCGCAGTTTCCGACTTGGCTGGCACGATTGGTCGGAGAGATGGTCCATGGCTGAGGCATTCCTGGGCCTCGGCGGCCAGGACCGACTGGATGCTCTTGGTGTCGCGGCCGATCGGCTCGGCCGACCAGCCCATCTCCTCGAAAAGGACGTCTGGGTGGTCTGGGCGATCCAGCAACTGTTTGGATCGCCCATCGGCACAAACCTCGTCTTCAAGGGCGGCACCTCTCTGTCGAAGGCTTACCGGATCATTGACCGGTTTTCCGAGGATGTGGATCTGACCTTCGATATCAGAGCGCTGATCCCGGATCTGCTCGAGGGCCGTGAAAACGCCATGCCCGCCACATCCAGCGAAGAGCGGCGCTGGTCGAAACGTGTCCGACAGGCCTTGCCTGAATGGGTGGCTGGGACCGTCCAGCCGATCCTGCAGCAGGCGATTGATCGGGAAGGGATCGATGCCAGGCTTCGGACTGACGGCGACAAGCTGTTCGTCGACTACCCGCACCTCGCCCAAGGCACGGGATACGTTTCTCCGAGCGTGATGCTGGAATTCGGCGCGCGTTCTACCGGAGAGCCCGCATCCCCACGCGATATCGTTTGCGATGCCGCGTCGGTGATCGAAGGCGTGGAGTTTCCCACTGCCCGCCCGCGCGTGATGCATGCGGAACGGACGTTCTGGGAAAAGGCGACAGCGATCCACGTCTTCTGTTTGCAAAACCGTATGCGAGGGGATCGCTTTTCCCGACACTGGCATGATGTCGCCCGGTTGGACGATGCGGGCATCGCCGCTGCGGCCATCGGAGATCGCGCGCTTGCGACCGCTGTCGCCCGGCACAAGACGATGTTCTTTGCAGAGAAGGCGGCGGATGCCACGTGGATCGATTACGGCGCCGCAACCTGTGGTCAACTCCAGCTGGCCCCAAGTGGTGCAGCCCTCGACGCTCTCGCTGAAGATTACCGCCGGATGGCCGAGGACGGCCTGCTTGCAACAACACCAGAGCCCTTTGGCGACTTGATGGACCGCTGCGCTGACATCGCCAGAAGGGCCAACGCAGCTTCCAAATCTTCCTAGATCGCCACTCCCACTTGTTCCCGCCTAAGTCGTTATCCGCTTCGTGCGGCGCCTTTCCTTAGGCAGGGCGAAGTCATGGCCTGTGAATTTCAAAAGTCTTATTGAGAACAAAAGCCTGTGGACGCCGGACAATGAGAATGGACATATCGCGCGAGGAGCTTTTTGCGCTCATTTGGGAGAAGCCGACCGTGGAGGTCGCGCGTGACATGGGTATCTCGGACGTTGCCGTTGCCAAGCTCTGCGCGCGCCTTCAAGTGCCGAAACCGCCCCGGGGATACTGGGCGCGCGTAGAAGCAGGCCAAGCGCCACTGCGTCCTCCGCTTCGGGCATTTCGCGAGGAAATCGAGGAACGCCGTAAAGCTCTCGCGCGACCACGACCACGTCCGGGCGCCATCGGCCTCTCACCGATCCAGCGAAAGTTCATCGACCAGGCGCTTCAGGAGTTCCTGGCAAAGGGGGGCGACCTTGGGACCACAAAGGTCGTATCCAACCAGATCAGGGACATACCTCCCGACATCGCCACACAGCTGCTGCTCCTCATCCAGAACCGCTATCTCGTCTGGATCAAGAATGGCGATGTCGATGTCGCGTTGAGCCATGGCGTCACGCAAAGCCTTGCGGGTCTTGTCGACAAGATGCTTTCGGTGGCAAAGCCACAGGTCCTTGTTCTGCCCCGCGCCGACCGCTGCTTCGATGAGGACCGGAAAGAACCGTCCATCCTGATCCGACTGACGGCGCATTTGCAGGAGCGTATAGCCCAGCTGGCGATGTTGGTGCGGGATCAGAAGCTTGCGCATGTCGTCATGCCGCTCGTGACACTCGATCACGCCTGGTCAGCGCATCACGTCTATTCTTCGGAAAACTACACGACAGCCCGCAGTCAGCTCTGCGTGTCGGCCACCCAACTCTGGGTGGATTGCACCATGACCGCACCTCACTACCGTGGCGCTGACACCGAGACCTTCAAGACCGAGAAGGTCGCCCTGCGTGACATCATGCCGATCGACCTGATGCCATCGAAAGAAGTGGAAATCCCGCCAGCGATTGGCCGCGTGCGGATCAAACAGCATTGGCCCCGTCTACGAGCCCTGATCGAGGCTGAACGTGTGCACGAGATGCTGGAGCGCAGCACCTATGCCTTGGAGCGGGATATCCCGGACGATCAGATTGCCATCGCGGACCGCATCTGGTTCGGGGGAGAGCGTCCGATGCTGAATGCGCGCAGGGCATGGGAGCGCTTGTCCTACGAGATGGAGCGTTGGGGTGAAGAGATCGAGGCCGAACGAGCCGATTTGTGCTGTTCCATTCTGGGCATCGCCTTGGGCGACGTCCTGGTTCAATCACACAAGGGCCAGATCACGCGCATTCAAGTCTCTCGGACGAGCATGAACATCACCGAAAACCGGTCATTTTTCATCGTCGAAGGACCACGGTTTCGGAAGGATGGCACGGCAGGCAAGCGCACCGAGACCATCTGGATCGACTTCTGAAGGAAACGCGGTCCCGCTGATCCGGGTCTACTTGTTCCCGTCGATCCACTTCGACATCAGCCCCTTGTCGCGGAAGCATTCATCCGGGACGGCGCGGCGCTTGATGCGGGCGAGCTTCTCCGCGAAGGCGACCTGCTTCGAGGTCGGCAGCCGGTCCATGTCGGAGACCGGCTTCAGCTGGGCCTGCGCCTCGATCCAGGCGCTGAGCGACCGGCGGTCCTGCTGGACCTCCCAGGGCAGGAGGGTCTGGTTACGCAGAGCGAGCGACCGCGCATAGGCGATTTGCTTGGGCGTTGCGGGCAAGGCGTATGTGGTGCTGTCCATTGGGAAACTCCCTTACTGGCTTGATCCTCAATATAGAACATAACAAGAACAAAATCAAGCTGAGCGACTGCCAAGCGTCGGTTCGAGAGGAAGAGGGTGGCCGGGGAAGATCAGGCCTGAGGGTGCCCGAGAGAGGGCGTCCGCGGCTGATCCTGTCCCTCATTCCGGAGTCTCCCGATGACCTATCTCGCGCCTGTTGCGCCTACCGTTCCTGTTCCATCTTGCGATCCCGCGCCTGCGATCCTCGCCGTTGCCGAGGCGCTGCAGCCCGATCTGGCCCAAGGATTCCAGATCGACGCACTGCGTCTGCGGCTGGAGATGGAGCGCGCCTTTCGCGGCTCCGATGCTGACGGTGCCTGGGATTGGAAGCTCGCTTATGAGGCGGGCGAGGTGGCGCTTGTCCTCTTCCTGCGGAAGTTCGGCCGCGCGCTGCTCGCCCGGACCGGTTCGCCTTCGGCACTGCTGCCGATCCTCGACAAGGTGGCGGGCCTCTTGCCGACGCATACCCGGCGCTCGGAGGAGATGGAGCGGTTCCAGCAATTCTCGACGCCGTTGCCGATGGGGCTGGCTGCAATGGCGGCAGCGCAAATCACGACCCGTGACCTGGTCCTCGAGCCTTCGGCCGGGACCGGGCTTCTGGCAATCCTCGCAGAGATCGCGGGCGGCAGCCTCGTGCTGAACGAACTCGCCGCCACCCGCGCCGACCTTCTGCGCCTCCTCTTTCTGGGGCGTCCCGTCACCAGTTTCGACGCCGCCCAGATCGACGATCATCTGGATGTGGGCGTTCGCCCGAGCGTCATCCTGATGAACCCGCCCTTCTCAGCCATGGCCAACGTCGATGGTCGGACGACCGAGGCGACGGCCCGGCATCTGCGCTCGGCGCTTGCCCGGCTGGCCCCTAGTGGGCTGCTGGTCACCATCACGGGTGCGAGTTTCGCGCCCGACGCTCCGGCTTGGGCGGAGACTTTCGACCGCCTAACCGAGTCCGCGCATCTGGTTTTCACAGGCGCTGTCTCTGGTGTTGCCTTCGCCAAGCACGGCACCAGCTTTGCGACGCGGATTTCGGTCTTCGACAAATGTCGCGGTGGCGAGGCGGGCGGCATCAACGTCGATCTGGCGCTCCCGATATCGCCTGATGTCGCCAGTCTGCTCTCGCTGATCTCTGCCCACCTCCCCCCGCGCCTTGCGCTGGCGCAGGTCGCACCAGCCGGGCAGGGCCCCACTTCCCCCTTCCCGGGAAATCCTGCCCGCACCACGCGCACGGCTATCAGCACATCGGGCGCCACGCCAGCAACACCCCCCACCAACACAGCGCCACATATCGAGGCCGCAGACCTCGCTTATAGCCTGCGGGATGCGACCGAGGACGGGGGCAGCGCGCGCCTGTCAGATTCCATTTATGAGACCTTCCGGCTGCAGGCGATCGACATCCCCGGCGCGGAACCCCACCCGACCAAGCTGGTGCAATCAGCCGCCATGGCTTCGGTGGCACCGCCCAAACCGTCCTACCGTCCGAAACTCCCTGCTGTCGTCCTGCGCGACGGCCTGCTCTCCGACGCACAGCTTGAGACGGTGATATACGCTGGCGAGGCGCATTCCGCGCATCTTGCCGGGTCTTGGTCTGTGGATGAGACCGGCGATACGGTCTCGGCCGCCAAGGACGAAGATCCCGACGCCATCCGTTTCCGGCGCGGGTTTTTCCTAGGCGATGGCACGGGGGCGGGCAAGGGCCGACAGTCGGCCGGGATCCTGCTCGACAACTGGTGCCAAGGCCGCCGCAAGGCGCTCTGGATCTCGAAAAGCGACAAGCTGCTCGAGGATGCACAGCGCGACTGGTCGGCACTCGGTCAGGAACGGTTGCTGGTGACGCCGCTGTCGCGGTTCGCGCAGGGCCGCGACATTCCGCTGACCGAGGGCATCCTCTTCACCACCTATGCCACGCTGCGTTCTGAAGAGCGGGGTGCCAAGAAATCCCGCGTCGACCAGATCGTCGACTGGCTGGGGCCTGACTTCGACGGGGTGATCCTCTTCGACGAAAGCCATGCCATGGCGAACGCCGCAGGCGGCAAGGGCGAGCGTGGCGATACCGAAGCCTCGCAGCAGGGCAGGGCGGGCCTGCGCCTGCAGCACAAGCTGCCCAATGCCCGCGTGGTTTATGTCTCTGCCACGGGCGCGACGACGGTCCACAACCTCGCCTATGCACAGCGTCTCGGGCTTTGGGGCGGGGAAGATTTCCCCTTCGCGACGCGCGGTGAGTTCGTCGAGGCCATCGAGGCGGGCGGGGTTGCGGCAATGGAGGTCCTCGCCCGCGACCTGCGGTCGCTCGGGCTCTACACAGCCCGGTCGCTGTCCTATGATGGCGTCGAGTACGAGATGCTCGAGCATGCCCTGACGCCCGAGCAGCGCGGCATCTATGATGCCTATGCCGGGGCTTTCGCCATCATCCACAACAATCTGGCTGCCGCGATGGAGGCGGCGAACATCACGGGTGAGAGCGGCACTCTGAACCGCCAGGCCAAATCCGCCGCGCGCTCTGCCTTCGAGAGTGCCAAGCAGCGCTTCTTCGGCCATCTGCTGACCTCGATGAAAACCCCCACGCTGATCGCGGCCATCGAGGCTGATCTCGCGGCAGGCCATGCGGCCGTCATCCAGATCGTCTCGACCGGCGAGGCGCTGATGGAGCGCCGCTTGTCGGAAATCCCGACCGACGAATGGAACGATATTCGCTGTGACATCACTCCCAGGGAGTATGTTATGGACTACCTCGCCCATTCCTTCCCGGTGCAGCTCCACGAGCCCTTCACCGACAGCGAGGGCAATCTGTCGTCCCGGCCCGTAGTGCGGGATGGCCAGCCGGTCGAATGCCGCGAGGCCGCCCGCAGGCGCGACGCGCTGATCGAGAAACTGGCCTCGCTTCCGCCCGTGCCGGGGGCGCTCGACCAGATCGTCCAGCGCTTCGGCACCGATCTCGTGGCCGAGGTCACGGGCCGTTCGCGCCGCATCGTGCGCAAGGACGAGTGCCCTGCGGCGCGGCTTGTCGTGGAAAGCCGGGCGGGCTCGGCCAACCTCGCGGAAACTGCCGCCTTCATGGATGACCAGAAGCGCATCCTGATCTTCTCGGATGCGGGTGGCACGGGGCGGAGCTACCACGCCGATCTTGGGGCCAAGAACCAGCGCCTTCGGGTGCACTATCTTCTGGAACCGGGCTGGAAGGCTGATGCCGCCATCCAAGGTCTGGGCCGCACCAACCGCACCAACCAGGCGCAGCCGCCGCTCTTCCGGCCAGTGGCGACGGATGTGAAGGCAGAAAAGCGGTTCCTTTCCACCATCGCCCGCCGCCTCGACACGCTCGGCGCCATCACGCGCGGTCAGCGCCAGACCGGCGGGCAGGGGCTGTTCCGCCCCGAGGACAACCTCGAGAGCCCATATGCCCGGGACGCTCTGCGCCAGCTCTATCGCCGCCTCTATCGCGGCGATGTGGCAGGCTGCTCGCTCGGGGCCTTCGAGGATGCCACCGGTCTCAGCCTGACCGATGACAATGGGCTGAAAGACGACCTGCCGCCGATCACGACCTTCCTCAATCGTCTGCTCGCGCTGACGATTGACATGCAGGCCGTGCTCTTCGCGGCCTTCGAGGAGTTGCTGGACCAGCGCATTGAGGGCGCCATCGCTGCCGGGGTCTATGACCTCGGGCTCGAGACGCTGCGCGCCGAGAGCTTCCGGGTCACGGACGCGAAGGTGATCTACACTCATCCCGGCTCCGGCGCGGAAACCCAGTTGCTAACCATCGCGGAAAAGCGCCGCAACACGCCAACTGCGCTCGCAGATGCGCTCGACTGGCTGGATGACCCGAAAGCACGCCCGCTGGTCAACAGCCGCTCGGGCCGGGCCGCGGTGCAGGTGCCCGCCACAAGTCTGATGCTCGACGATGGCACCATTGAACCGCGCCTGCGGCTGGTCCGCCCGACCGAGGCGAGCACGGTTCCGGCGAAGATCATGGAGGACACCCACTGGCTGGAAGCCGATCGCGCGGCCTTTACCGCCGCGTGGACCGCGGAACTGGCCGAAGTGCCGGAGTTCTCGGAAACCACACTGCATATCGTAGCGGGTCTTCTTCTTCCGATCTGGAAGCAACTCCCCCAGGATGAGACCCGCGTCTACCGGCTGCAAACCGACGATGGGCAGCGCATCATCGGTCGCCGTGTCTCGCCGTCTTGGGTCGCGACCACGTTGGCCGCTGACGCGCCGCAGCTGACAGCCGCACAGGTTCATGCCCTCGTTCTCGAAGGCAAGACCGTGGTGCGGCTGGCCGAAGGGATGGAGTTGCACCGCTCGCGCGTCATGGGCGTGAACCGGATCGAGCTCTCCGGCTTCACCGAAGCAGCCAAGGACCGGCTGAAGGCCGATGGCTTCTTCTCGGAGATCATCAGCTGGAAGCTGCGCCTCTTCTGCCCGACGGACTCAGACGGCATCGCCGTACTTGATCGTCTGCTTGCACGTTGTCCCGTGACGGGACTACATGCGCGCGGAGGTTGTTGAGCCATGTATTCCGAGACCGAAGATGTGATCCGCGCTCTTGCGGAAAACGCAGAGAGCGTGTGTCGCGCTTACCTTCCCGCCGGACGGCGGGAAGGGTCCTACTGGATCGTCGGAGACCTGCAGAACAATCCCGGCCGGTCGCTCTTCGTGCGCCTGACCGGGCCTGCTTCCGGGCCAGGCGCGGCCGGCAAGTTCACGGACGGCGCCACGGGCGAGCATGGTGATCTTCTCGATATCATCCGCGAGAGGACCGGGATCTCCCGCTTTCCCGATCTTCTGGCCGAGGCCCGGGTGCATTTGGGCCGTCCGCAGCCGGTCCTCCCGGATGCACCCGTGCCAAAGAAGGCCAAGGCCCCCGGTGGTACACCAGCGGCGGCGGCGCGGCTCTTCGCAGCCTCGGCGCCGGTCGCAGGCACGCTTGCCGACACCTACCTCCGCTCCCGGGGCCTGACCCAAGGCGGCAGGATGAGCGCCCTTCGCTTCCACCCGAAGTGCTGGCATCGGGATGAGGGCCAGACGCGGAGCCTCCCCAGACCGGCGTTGATCGCTGCGGTCACCGATGGAGCAGGGGCCTTGCAGGGCCTGCATCGCACTTGGCTTGCGCCTGACGGTCAGGGGAAGGCGCGGGTCGAGACGCAGCGGCGTGCCATGGGTCACCTCCTCGGCAATGCCGTCAGGCTGACCCCGCATGACGACATCCTCGTGGTCGGCGAGGGCATCGAGACCATGCTGTCCCTTGTCGAGGTTATGCCCGGCCTTCCCGCCTGGGCGGCGCTCTCATCGGGTCACCTCGGGGCCGTCCTGCTGCCGGAGGGGCTCCAGCGCCTCTACATCGCCATCGACCGCGATCCGGCCGGGCAGCGCGCGGCAGAGAAGTTGAGCGCTAGAGCCTCCGAGGTCGGGGTGCGCGTGCGGGTGCTGGAACCGCGGCTCGGGGATTTCAACGATGATCTCCGGGCGAACGGCAAAGAGACGCTGCGCCAGCATCTTACAAGTCAGATTGGGCCATTGGATCGGCATCGCCTGTCAGGCTGAGCTGCATCGCGCAGGGGGCGGTCAGGTAACAGGGGGGCAGGGGGCATGGACTCCTGTCGCGGGTGTAGATCATCACCTTCGCCTCATCCCGGGCAATCTCATCCACCCGTCCCCCGAGCGGCCTTCAAGAGATGGGCAGGCGGCCGTCAAAGGTGCCGCCCCTTCAAGGACGGGGGGCGACTGATTTCCGCCGGCGGCAGAGCCGCCTTTGCATCGCGAAGCAAATCAGCCGCCCCCCGTCCTCCTCCACATGCGTTCCGGCCCCGAAAGGGGGTGAAGGGGCGGCCCCCGTGACGGCTTTCGCAGCCCATGAAGGCCGCGCGGGATGACGCGCGGACGAGTTGAAGCCCGGAGGCAAGAACCGATGACGATCCACACCCAAGACGACGCGTATGAACCCGCCCATACCGCGTCCCAGACCGCCCATGCGCTCGACGAGCTGCAGCTCTATGGCTACCGCCCCTTTGACGAGCCCGATCCGCGCCCGATGCCCGATGGGCAGCGCCTCGCGGTCGCCGTCGCAGACATCTTCGACGCCCTCGTTGCGACCCTCGAAGACACCCGCATGGAACCCGACCTCGAAGAGGTGCTCTGGGGACAGGTCAACCTCTTCCACCGCGCCACGGCCCGGATCGAGCGGTCGCTCGATGAGAACGAGCAGGCGCAGCGCCGCGTCCAGCGCGAGCAGGATGGCTCCGAGGTGAAATCCACCGAGCTTGAGCGCCTGACGGCCGAAGGCCTGACCCTGATCGAACGGCGCAACTGCATGGACCTGATGCGCGATCATGCCGCGACCGAGTTTGTCCATCACACGGGATCGACCTGGAGGCCACGCACCGGATCGATGGTGAACCGCCAGCATATGACCGCCGCGCTGATCGACAGCCGCGACTTCCTGGCCGCCAAGCGCCGTGCGGAAACCGAGGTGATGCTGCCCACAGGCCCCAAGGTTGCCCTCACCGGCGGGACCGACTTCAACGATCACCGCCTGATCTGGGGCAAGCTTGACCAGGTCCGGACCAAGTATCCCGACATGGTCCTGCTGCACGGGGGAAGCCCGAAGGGCGCGGAACTCATCGCCGCCAAATGGGCCGAGGCGAGGGGCGTGACGCAGGTCGCCTTCAAGCCGGACTGGACCAAGCACGCCAAGGCCGCGCCCTTCAAGCGCAACGACGCGATGCTCGACGTGCTCCCGGTGGGCGTCCTCGTCTTCCCGGGCAATGGCATCCAAGAGAACCTTGCCGACAAAGCCAAGAAGCTCGGGATCCCGGTCATGAAGTTCGAGAAGGGGGCGTGAGCCCCCTGTTTCCCACGCGGGGAAATCGAGGTGGAAGCGCAGGCTTCCACCTGATATTGTGTAGGAAACTTTACCTGATCACTACATGTACCACAAACCGATCCAGCTCGATGTCTTCCCGACCGACGTGCAGATGCGCCGGGTCGATCCGGCGCGCAACATGCGTCGTTTCTATCGGCTGAGCGTGCAACGCGATCTCTTCGGTCGTGCCAGCCTTGTGCGCGAGTGGGGCCGGATCGGTTTCCGGGGGCAGATGATGGTCGAGACGCACCCTGATGAGGGCAAGGCCATCACCGCTTTGATGAAGCTCGCAGCGGTGAAGAAGCGGCGGGGTTATGAGGCCCTGCATTCAGGCGATTAGTCTTGATCGCATTGATTGCGGTGATTACACTCCTAGCAGGAGGATATCATGGCAAGCATTACCATCCGGAACCTTGACGATGACGTGAAGCGCCGCCTTCGCATACGCGCAGCCGAGCATGGCCGCTCGATGGAAGAGGAGGCGCGCGAGATCTTGCGCCATGTCGTCGGCGAAGCGAAGCCATCCCACGATCTTGCCGCGGCCATCCGTGCACGGGTCGCGCCTCTGGGTGGCGTTGATCTTGACCTTCCGCAGCGTGAAGCCATGCGTGAACCGCCCGCGTTCGACCAGGCCTGACGCATGATCATCCTCGATACGAATGTCATCTCGGAGCTGTTGCGCCCGGCTCCGGAGCCCAAGGTTGAACACTGGCTTTCCGCTCAGGACGGGCTCAACGTCTATCTGACCTCGATATCGGAGGCAGAGCTGCGCTACGGCCTCGCGATCATGGGGAACGGCAAGCGCCGCGCCGCGCTGGTTGACGCCGTGGACCGTATCCTGCGCGAGGACCTCGCCGGTCGCATCCTGCCCTTCGACAGCGACGCCGCGCAGTCCTATGCCACCATCGCCGCTGCACGCCGCGCCGCAGGGCGGCCGATCGCCCAGGCCGATTGCCAGATCGCTTCCATTGCCCACACCCGTGGTGCCACCGTCGCCACGCGCAATACGCCTGACTTCGAGGGTTGCGAGATCGACCTGATCAACCCCTGGACCGCCGCATGAACGCCGTTGAGATTGAACAAGCCGTTTCCGAACTCGCTGAGCAGCCTTTTGATGCGGCCGAGTTTCCCTATGCCTTCCTCATGGCCTTCGGAAACAAGGACACGACGATCAAGCGCCTGCGCACCGGCGCGTCGAACAAGTCCGACATTGGCGGCGTCCTGCAGACCAACAACATCCACCTTGCGACTTGCGCGCCGGGCGACATCGCGGCAACCCTCACTGCGCTGCGCGACAGCCCTGCCACCACCCGCGCCAAGGCGAAATTCATCCTCGCCACCGATGGCATCGACCTCGAGGCCGAGGACATCACCACTGGCGAAACCATCGCCTGCCGCTACGCCGATTTCCCCGACCATTTCGGGTTCTTCCTGCCGCTCGCCGGTATCTCCACCGTCAAGCAGATCCGAGAGAGCGCCTTTGACATCCGCGCGACCAGCCGCCTCAACCGGCTTTATGTCGAATTGATCAAGGACAACCCCGACTGGGGCAGCGCCGACAAACGCCACGACATGAACCATTTCATGGCGCGGCTGATCTTCTGCTTCTTCGCCGAAGACACCGACATCTTCGTCAGCGACAACCTGTTCACCGCCACTATCGACCAGATGGCCAACCGCGACGGGTCGAACACGCACGAAGTCATCGGCGAGATCTTCCGCGCGATGAACACCCCCATCCCCAAGCGGGCCGAGGCCAAGCTGCCCCGTTGGGCCGACACCTTTCCCTATGTGAACGGCGGGCTCTTCTCCGGCAGCACCGAGGTCCCCCGCTTTTCCAAGATCGCGCAGCGCTACCTGTCCCATATCGGCAGCCTCGACTGGACGCAGATCAACCCCGACATTTTCGGGTCGATGATCCAGGCCGTCGCGGATGAAGAGGAACGCTCGGTCCTTGGCATGCACTACACCTCGGTGCCGAACATCCTGAAGGTGCTGAACCCGCTCTTCCTCGATGATCTTCGGGCAGAGCTGGAGGCGGCGAGCGACAATGCGCGCAAGCTGGCCAATCTGCGCGCCCGCATGGCCAAAATCCGCGTCTTCGATCCCGCTTGCGGGTCGGGCAACTTCCTTGTCATCGCCTACAAGGAAATGCGCGCGCTGGAGTATGAGATCAACAAGCGCCGGGGCGAGCCGCATCGCCGCACCGACATTCCCCTGACCAACTATCGCGGGATCGAGCTGCGGGATTTCTCGGCAGAGATCGCGCGGCTGGCGCTGATCATCGCGGAATACCAATGCGACGTGACCTATCGCGGCCAGAAAGAGGCGCTGGCCGAGTTCCTGCCGCTGGATGCGCAGAACTGGATCACCTGCGGCAACGCCCTGCGGCTGGACTGGCTGTCCATCTGCCCGCCCACGGGGACGGGGGTGAAGTTTCAGGCCGATGACCTGTTCATGCAGCCAGAGGATCAGGCGCAGATCGACTTCGCGAATGAGGGGGGCGAGACCTACATCTGCGGGAACCCGCCTTATCTGGGGAGTCAATGGCGAACGACAGAACAACAGGAAGACATGGAGCGAGTTTTTGCGCCCATTACAAAAACCTATCGTGATTTAGACTATGTGGCCTGCTGGTTCGCAAAAGCGGTCCAGTATGGTAAGTCGGTTGATTGCAAATCCGCCTTTGTGGCAACGAAGTCTATTTGCCAGGGCATCCAAGTGGCAATGCTGTGGCCATTCATATTTTCGAGCGGAGCGGAAATATTCTTCGCGCATCGACCATTCACCTGGCAGAACCTTGCAAAGTCAAACGCTGGCGTGACAGTTGTAATCGTGGGACTTTCGTTTGCCGCATCTGAACGAAAACGCCTTTTCGACGCAGAGAATGAGATGAGCGTGCCGAATATTGGCCCTTACCTCATTCCGATGTCAAACACCATCGTGGCGAAATCGTCTTACTCGTTGAACGGCCTCCCTGAAATGGACTATGGCAACAAGCCTTCAGATGGTGGCGAACTAATTTTGAGCAGAGAAGACGTACGAGCGCTTCTTGAGGATTTTCCGCAGGCTTCAGTGCTTGTTAAGAAATACGTTGGCGCTCAGGAGTTTACCAAATCAAGCCACAGATACTGCTTGTGGATTGAAAACGACAATGTTGCACTTGCTAAAGAAATTCCTCCAATCAAGCAAAGACTTGATGCCGTCCAGAAAATCCGCTCAAGCAGTAAAGGGCTACAGTCGCAGAGCAATGCCGATACACCACATCGTTTTGTTTATGCGCCCCATCGGCAGGGTAGCGCGCTAATTGTACCTTCGATCACATCGTCTAATCGAGAGTACTTGCCATGTGGTTTCATCGACGACGCAACTGTGGCATCGAACAAATGCGCGGTTGTTTACGATGCAGAGCTTTGGCTTTTGGCGATAGTAGCCAGTTCACTTCATCTACAATGGATTGCTAGTGTTTGTGTCAGAATGAGAAATGATTTCAGTTATTCCAACACCCTGGGCTGGAACACCTTTCCCGTCCCCAAACTGACCGAAAAGAACCGCGCCGACCTGACAGCGGCAGCCGAAGGCATCCTTCTGGCCCGCGAGGCGCATTTCCCCGCCACCATCGCCGACCTCTACGACCCCGAGAAAATGCCCGCGAACCTGCGCGCCGCGCATGACCACAACGACGAGGTGCTCGAACGCATCTACATCGGCCGCCGCTTCCGCAACGACACCGAACGGCTGGAAAAACTGTTCGAGATGTACACGAAGATGACGACGAAGGTGAGTGCATGACCACCAGTGACTTCATGCCAATCGAAAGGTTCTATGCGCTCAAATCGACATTTGAGCGGATTTGGGGTAAGGATACCTACCTCGATCTGAAGCATTGCTCCGATCTGAAGGTCTGGAAGAAATATTGTGAGAGAACCCTCCGGGTGACCGAAATGGCCGCGGCTGAGACTGTTCGCATAGCCGATGATGAATGGCACAAAGGTCTATCGGAAATCATCCAACACGGGATCAGCGGCGTGAAGGCTGCAAAGAGTTTTGACGACCTTTTCCAGTATTTTGCTGCGGCCTACACAGAAATTTCATTTCACCAGATGGGGTTTATGCCAAGCGTCCATCTTGCAACCCGCTCGCAGCTTCGGAAGGGTACTTGGTGTTTAGATCGATATCGGTCGGTCCAGTATGTCCAGAATGCGGATCAAAAGGCACATCTTGCACAACGGTTGCAAGGTCGCAAGAACCAGGCCGATCCTGATGGGGCTTAAGAATTATCAGATTTTGTTGCAGATGGCGGTGTGTGACATGGCCCGCTGCCCAGGAACCTTTCGCGAGCGGCTTCTGCTGGCTTGGGCCAACCACATATATAAATTCAATTGGGTAGAGCTGGAAGCAATGTTGATGCCCGAAGACCTTCCTGTTTTCCAGGAATTCAAGAAACGAATGGTTGATGACTTGCACGAAGCAATTGATTCTAAACGCAAGCTGCTTCATGAGCAATTCAAGGATGGCCCCAGCTCGCTCTCAGATGAACAGATCGCGAAATATGCGAATGCTGAGACAGTAATCCGCGCCATGAGCGGACAACGAGCAAAGCGCTCGGTGGACGCCATCGTTGAAATGTATGCCGCTGTTGTCGCCACAGTGGATTATGTAGCAGTATTCCCATTTCAAGGTGTCAATGGAGGTGAGGCTTGATGATGCAGAATGTTCCCTCCGTCTCGGTCAAATACGCCGCCAATGGCAGCTCGACCAAGTCGAACGAGCTGGGCATGCGCGCGATGCAGGAACGCGCCTATGAAAAGCGGGGCGAGCAATACCTGTTGATCAAGTCGCCCCCGGCCTCGGGCAAAAGCCGCGCGCTGATGTTCATCGCGCTCGACAAGCTGCACAATCAGGGCCTGCGTCAGGCCATCGTCGTGGTGCCGGAAAAGTCCATCGGGTCCAGCTTCAACGACGAGCCGCTCAGCAAGTATGGCTTCTGGGCCGATTGGGAGGTGAAGCCGCAATGGAACCTGTGTAACGCGCCCGGAGGGGATGACGGCAAGGTTGGCGCGGTCGGCAAGTTCCTGGCGAGCGACGACAAGGTGCTGGTCTGCACCCATGCGACCTTCCGCTTTGCTGTCGACAAGTTCGGGATCGAGGCCTTCGATGATCGGCTGATTGCGGTGGACGAATTCCACCACGTCTCGGCCAATCCCGACAACAAGCTGGGCACGCATCTGGGCGCGCTGGTCGCGCGCGACAAGGTGCACCTCGTGGCGATGACCGGGTCCTATTTCCGCGGCGATGCCGAGGCCGTTCTGTCGCCCGAGGACGAGGCGAAGTTCGATACCGTCACCTACACCTACTATGAGCAGCTGAACGGCTACAAATACCTTAAGACGCTCGATATCGGGTATTTCTTCTATTCCGGGTCCTATGCGGATGACATCCTCAAGGTGCTGGACCCGACCGAGAAGACGATCCTGCACATCCCGAACGTCAACTCGCGCGAGAGCACGAAGGACAAGCACCGCGAGGTCGAGCACATCATTGATGCTCTCGGCGACTGGCAGGGCACCGACCCCGCCACCGGGTTTCAGCTGGTCAAGACGCCCGAGGGGCGTGTGCTGCGCATCGCGGATCTGGTGGATGATGAACCCGCCAAGCGGGACAAGGTTTCCGCCGCGCTGAAGGACCCCTCGCAGAAGAACAACCGCGATCATGTCGACATCATCATCGCGTTGGGGATGGCGAAGGAGGGGTTCGACTGGATCTGGTGCGAACACGCCCTGACGGTCGGCTATCGCGCCAGCCTGACCGAGATCGTGCAGATTATCGGCCGCGCCACCCGCGATGCCGAGGGCAAGACGCGCGCCCGGTTCACCAATCTGATCGCCGAGCCTGACGCCGCGGCCGAGGCCGTGACCGAGGCGGTCAACGACACGCTGAAGGCGATCGCCGCGAGCCTGCTGATGGAGCAGGTGCTGGCCCCGCGTTTCAACTTCACGCCCAAGACCGTGAAAAGCGGCCCTGTCGAAGGGTTCGATTATGGCGAGGGCGGCTATGATCCGAGCAAGGAAAACGTTGGCTTCAACGAGGCCAGCGGGCAGTTCCAGATCGAGATCAAGGGCCTGGTCGAACCCAAGAGCAAGGAAGCCAAGCGCATCTGCCAGGAAGACCTCAACGAGGTGATCACCGCTTTCGTCCAGGACAAGACCACGATCGAACGCGGGCTCTTCGATGAGGAGCTGGTGCCCGAGGAACTCACGCAGGTTCGCATGGGCAAGATCGTGGGGGCAAGGTTCCCGGAGCTGGACGCCGAGGATCAGGAAGCCGTACGCCAGCATGCGGTGGCCGCGCTGAACCTGACCCAGAAAGCAAAGGAGATCGCTCTTTCGAGCGGCGATGACACGCAGACTACGGGAAACACCGCGCTGATCGACGGGGTGCGCAAATTCGCCATGGATGTGCGTGAGCTCGACATCGACTTGATCGACCGGATCAACCCCTTCGGCGAAGCCTATTCGATCTTGGCAAAGACGATGAGCGAGGAGAGCCTTCGGCAGGTTCAGGCCGTGATCTCGGCGAAGAAGGTGCAACTGTCACCGGACGAGGCGCGCGATCTGGCGAAGCGTGCTGTCAAGTTCAAGCAGGAGCGGGGCCGTCTGCCTTCCATCACATCGCCTGATCCGTGGGAGAAGAAAATGGCCGAAGGCGTGGCTTACCTCGCGCGCATGAAGCAGGAGGCTGCCAATGGCTAAGGGTTTCACCGACGAAGACGATGCCCTTCTTGCTGAGCTTGGCGTCGAGGTCGAAGTCAAGAAGCAGCTCAGCCGCACACCACGCGAAGAACGCATCATCGCAGGCTTTGAAGAGATCCTTCGGTTCGCCGATGAATTCGGTCGCCCGCCACAGCACGGTGAAGACCGCGATATCTTCGAACGTCTCTATGCAGTGCGCCTCGATCGGATCCGCGACTTACAGGAATGCCGCGATCTCGTCGCGCCCTTTGACAAACACGAACTTCTGTCAGAGGGCCCGACGCTCGTAGCGACGGACACGGATGAGCTCGATGATGACGCGCTTCTGGCGGAACTGGGTGTGGCGGTAGATGCATCCCCGCTTACCGAATTGAAGCATGTCCGCTCTACCGCTGAGAAAAAGGCCGCCGACGAGGTCGCCAACCGTGAAAAATGCGAAGATTTCTCAAAGTTCAAGCCATTGTTCGAGATGGTCCAAAAGGAACTGGACACCGGTTTGCGCGAAACGCGCCCTTTCGAGATGAAAGCGGAGATCGAGAAGGGCCGCTTTTTCATCGTCGGCGGTCAGAAAGCCTATGTTGCTGAAAAGGGTGAGACCATCACGAATGAACAAGGTCGTACGGATGCGCGGCTGCGGGTAATCTTTGATAACGGCACCGAGAGCAATATGCTGATGCGCTCGCTCCAGCGTGCGTTGAACAAGGACGACGCCGGACGCCGGATAACTGACCCATCGGCGGGCCCGCTTTTTTCGGACCAGACCATCGATGGGGATGAAGCGAGCGGGATCATCTATGTGCTTCGCAGCAAGTCCGATCATCCACTCGTCACAGAAAACCGGGAACTGGTGCACAAGATCGGCGTCACCAATATGAGCGTCGAAAAGCGGATCGCCGGCGCGCATTTGCAGCCGACGTTCCTGATGGCGAATGTCGAGGTGGTTGCGACATACGAGCTTTACAACATCAATCGGTCCAAGCTGGAGAACCTGATCCACCGCATTTTCGAACCTGCACGGCTCGAAATCGAGATCATGGATCGCTTTGGACGGCCTGTGGTCCCGCGAGAATGGTTCCTCGTACCTCTTTTTGTCATAAACGACGCTGTGGAAAAGATCAGGGACGGCACAATAACCAGCTATCGCTATGATCCCCACGCTGCCCAACTCAAACGGATTTCGGGGTAGGTTGGGCGATGGATCGGGACAGTCACACGCGTCGAGGGAAATGGTCAGAGGCAGGCGTCCCGAAAAAAGGCTGGACCTGTGTCGGGGTCGAAGACTTGGAAGAGCCCAGCCAACTCTGCGAGATGTGTGACAGTGCCGAAATCCGGTATGCCCATATCATGGAGCATCCAGACTATCCCGGTTCGCTTCAGGTAGGTTGTGCAGGTTGTCGAGAGTAATGGCTTGGGTAATGGCAGGTCTCCTGCTCCCGGGGGGTCAATTCACGGAAAGAAGGGCAGACCAGCCTTCATGCGGCGCTTAAGGCACTGCGCGCCACGGGCTTCGCCTGAGCAAGGCCGCAATCAGCATGGCAGGAGGCGCCCCGCAAGCGCCTTACCTTCAGCGTCCGGTGATCTGGCAGACGGTAGGATCAGGAATTGAACACCAGGGGCAAGGGAAGAGCCCCTTCAAATGGAAGACTCCAAATTGCCCTGCAATCATGCTAGATATGGGGCTAGAGCGAACGGTGCGCTACAAGATGTTCTGAGGTTGTGAGATGTTTGAAGAAACACAACGATTTTTGCGGAGCCTCGAAGGCGGCGGCGAAGTCTCGATCCTCATTGAGGACGACGAGGAAGGCTACTTCGACCGTGAATGCCCATCGGATGAATGCCTTTTCCAGTTCAAGGTGCTCAGCGAAGATTGGCATAAGGCCAAGGAAGCAGAGCGGCTTCACTGTCCCGCCTGCGGCCATACCGATCACAGCGACCGTTGGTGGACACAGCAACAGGTCGAGCACATGCACGCGGCTGCCGTGGCGCAGATTCAAGGCGGCCTCAATCGAGTACTGAAAACCGATGCTGCCCGGTTCAACCGGAGCAGGCCGCGCGGCGGCTTCATTTCGATGACGATGAAAGTGGATTCCCGGCCGCAGCATGTCATGCTGCCCCCTACCGCCACCGACCCAATGGCGCTGAAGATCACCTGCCCGTCCTGCACCTGCCGCTATGCCGTGATCGGGGCTGCCTATTTCTGTCCCGCTTGCGGCCACAGCGCCGCCGAACAGGTCTTTGAGCAGACCATCGCTGGGATCAAGGCCACCCTGAAGGCGCTCGACCAGGTGCGCGCCGCCATGCCGGATCGCGACACCGCCGAAACCACCGTGCGCGTCGTGATCGAGAACGGCTTGCAGAACGCCGTCACCGCCTTTCAGCGTGTGGTCGAAGCACTGTTTGTGGAGCTTCCCGCGCCTCCTAGGACAAGGCGGAACGCTTTCCAGAACCTTGCCGAGGGCAGCACCCTTTGGCAGCAGACAACGGGGCAGGGCTATGACGCCCATCTCGACGCCCCCTCCCTCGACCAACTCGCGCGGGCGTTCCAGCAGCGCCATCTGCTTGCCCACCGGCAGGGACTTGTCGATGAGGAGTATATCGCCAAGAGCGGTGACACCCGCTACCGGCCCGGCCAGCGGCTTGTACTTCGCGCCGAAGGCGTCACCGAGGCCGTCGAGCTTGTCGAAAAGCTCGTTGCGGGGCTTCGGGATGATGCAAGCATTGCCCGTTCAAGGCAGGGGCCTTCACCATAAATACTGGCAGGGGCGCGGCGCCACGATATTTGAAGGCCACCGGCTTCCAGTCTGCCCTTGCCGCTCCGAGAACCGTGCGCGTGCGCTCGTGGATGATCGATCCGTTGCCTCTGTGATCCCTCGCCGCAAAAGCTACGCCTTCAAAGGAGCCGCATTACCGTGGCGCGGTAGGTTGGACAGGGAGGCTGAAAGAAAAGAAATTGGGCCTGTCGGAACGGGTTCGGTTCCAACGCATGAGTTATAGAATTCTATTCTATAACTCATGATGCGCTGAATTTGGCATGGCCTGCTATGCGACTGGCACTCTGCACCGCCCTTGATCGCCTGGCCCGCAGTCAGATTACGCCTGTCAGGCGGCCTCGACCATCGGCTCGTAGCGCACATCGGGCATGGCATCATTGAGCCAGGCAGGCTGCAGGTCGCCATTGTTCCATTGGTACAGGTAGCCCACCAGCGTGTCGGTCTTCTTGCAGAGGATGCGCATGATCGGTTCGGCCGTAAGCCGCGGTAAAATGGTCATGATGTGCTCCTCTCAAACTGACCTCAGGACTTGTTAACAACGAGGCCGCAATATCGTTTTGAACGTCTTAGGGTTGGGTTTCTGCAACTGCAAGATGAAGTCGGCGGCCTCGGCAAGAACCCACCGACAAAAGGACAAGTTGTCTTTATAGACAGGTTTCTGGCGTATCCTTTTCTGCATTCTGCGCTGCAGCGCGAACGGCGATCTCGTCCAGGAGTATGTCGATCTCTGCCCAGACGCGCGGCTCGATCTGGCCGCGGACCAAGGCCCACTTGCTCAGCACATCGAGGGGGTCATGCGCGCGCAAGAGGGCAGTCAGCGCAGCGGCATCGACCGCCAGCGAGGTACGTGCGCGCCATTCGGTGATCCGTGTCCGCTGCTCTTCCGACGGTGGGACGAACTCGGACCCAAGCTCCCAGTTCTTGACCGCGCGGCGCAGGGCGGCGCGGATGACGTGGGCGGGATCGACGCCGCAATCGATCAGGGCTTCCTCTTGCCGTTCCAGCGCGTTCACCCGGATGTCGATCTTGCGCGTCACCGTACTGCGTCGTGGGCGGGATGGTGATGACATGACCGCAGGCTCAGCGGATCCGGTTGCCTCCTGTCTGGGTTGATGTGGGGGCGAAGGCTGCGTCCTTTGCGGCGAAGCAGCGTGATCGTCTAGGACTGCGGGCTGCACGCTACCATGTTCTGGCATCACCTCCGCGAGCCGCACCTCTTCCCTTCCCGGGTCTTCTCCCACCTCTGGCCGCAGGGATGCGGCATAAGCCGGGTCGGGCCGCGTGATTGTCGGAATCTTTTTCCTCACCGCTCCACCCTCACGCCGCGAGGATGTTGTTGAGGATGTCAGTCGCCTCTTCGAGCGCCTCGACCACATGGCGCACATGGGGGCGCATGAGGGGGTTCGGATCGGCCTGCTTCTGCAGCGCCACAGCGTGCAGGAGGCCCTTTTCGTCCATCTCCTTGTAGACATTCCTGCGCATCATCACGGTCTCGACCACCGGGAACCGCGCGATTGCCGCCTCGATGAGGGCGGCATCGGCGCGCGTGGTTTTTGGGTCGACCATGTTCAGAACGACGTGGTGCCGCGGTAGGCTTTCGGGATCATCGACGCGGGCGCGGAGCTTTTCGAACCAGTCGGCGGTCTGCGCGCCGACATCGAGATCCGAGGTCGAGAGCATCACCGGTGTCACGATGTGATCGGCGAGAACGGCGATCCCGTCCGACCACTCGGCCCCGACGCCTGCCGTATCGATGAAGATGAAATCCGCCGAGTCCGCCGCATAGACCTGCTCGATCCGGCGATCCACAGCCCCCACGCTCTCGACAGTCGCAGAGCGCAGCAGGGGCGATCCCAAACCCGCGGCTTCAGCCCGCTTGTGCCAGGTGCCGAGCACGCCGGTACTGTCGGTATCGATCAAAAGGACGCGACGGCCAGCGGCAACGGCAGCGCTGATCAAGGCGCGCGAGAGCGTGGTCTTGCCACTCCCCCCCTTCCGGGCCATCGCGGCGATCACCACGAGATTGTCGTTCGGCATGGGGGCGGGCCTCTCGCAAGAATGGTGAAACGCGACAAAGATGTTTCGACGTCGCTAACCTCCGTGTGCGACGGCGTCAAGCAGAAGACGGGATGCGGGGTCCCTCAGGCGGAATGCGGGGCGCATGGTGCGTCGCGCCGGGGGCGGAAGGCACGCTGCACGCGACACCTGGCGTCCTCCCGTCTGCTCGATGCGGTCCCCAGATGACGCGCGACAGGCGACATGGGCCATAGCGCGCGACGCAGGGAACGCGATGCATGTCGCATGGGACGTGATGCATTCCGCACCATGCGCGATGCGGGGAGCACGGGCCATCGGGCACTCGCCAGAAGCCGTGCTGCAGGGCGCGCAAAACGCAGTCCAAAGGACGCGGTGCGCGGTGCAGGCAACGCGGGACGCGTTGCATTGAGCGCCTTGCGCGCTGCATTTGCCAAAGGACGTCAAATCGGCCTCCGGGGCCGATTTTCTACATTGAGTACAAGCCCTTGGTGCCTTCTCCGCTTGTGCTGGGAGAAGGCGGGCTTGTACGAAGTTGGCAAGAAATAGGAACGTATACTTCACATGGGACACAGTCGCAGACTGACCGATCAGGAGCGCCATCAGATCGTCCGGGAACGGGCGAAGGGCGTCTCCGTCAGTGCGATCAGTGCAGCGCTGAAGGTCTCGCCCAAGACCGTCTACAACGTGCTGGGCCGGGGCCGTTCCGCCGTCTCGGCCAATGACAGCCGCACCCGTGTGCTGACCATGCGCGTCACCGAGCGCGACCTTCGTGGCTTCGATGCGGCCCTCGCGCGGCGCGGCATCTCCCACCGGTCAGACGCCATGCGCTGCCTGATGCTGGCCGCCGACGATCTCCTGCGCCCGGATGAGCGCATGACTGATGAGCTGAAAGGGATGAGCGCGGCGCTGAACCGGGTCGGCAACAACGTGAACCAGATCGCGCGCCGCCTGAACGAGGCAAAGCTCAAGGGCGAGCGCCTGCCCTATACCCCCGCGAGCCATGCCGAGATCCGCGACCTGGCGGTGCTCGTCTTCGACATGGCCGACCAGATCCAGGAGATGTTCCGCGGTCGGCGCCGCGTGCTGGACCTCGAGGTCACCAAGGCACTTGTCGGTCTGGCGCGGCAGGAAGCGGAGCAGGTTGCCGAGCATGGCGCGGAGTGAGGCGCGCGGCGTCAGCCCCGCCCTCTTCGATCGCGATTGGAGCCGGGTCTCGGGCAGCTGGCAGGGGCTTGCCAAGAAGGCGCAAATGGTCCGGGCTGCACGCGGCTATTCGCCGGCCATATTCAAGCCGATCTCGAAAGGCGGGTGCCACACGGGCGCGCAGCTGAAGGCCCAGCTCACGTACCTCACCACCAAGTCGAGCCATATCCTCGATAGTCGCGGCACGCATGATGGCAAGAAGACCCTGACCGAGGCCGAGATCGACCGGGTCGTGCGGCGCTTCGAGAACCAGTGGGGCGAGCGGCACAGTCCGAAGCTTGGCCATACCTCGCATCTTCTGATGGCCTTCCCCGTCGGCACCAGCGGCGAAGAGGTGCGCGCGATCACGGAATCCGTCTGCGAGAAGTTCTTTCAAGGTGAGGGGTCGCAATTCGACTATATTGCTGCAATACACCAAGATCGCGCGCATCCACATGCGCATATCGTTCTAAACCGCCGCAGCAAGGATGGCGAAATGTTCTTTCTCGGGAAGGATCACCACTTCAACTACGACGCCTTCCGGGTGGCGATGGTCGAGGCGGCGCAGGTCCACGGGATCCGGCTCGAGGCGACACGGCGTCTTGACCGGGGGGTCACGACCTACCGCGCCGAGATCGACGAAGTCTACAAGGCCCGTGACGAAGGCCGGCCGCCGATCGAGCGCCAGCGCACGGGGGCCGATCTGGCCGCAGCCCTGCAGACGGTAGCGCGCAACGCGTTGACCTATCGGGGTCTGGCGGCCGAGGCGTCCCGGTCGAACTTCGATGACGTGGCAGAGGCGCTCGAGCGGGCCAGCACCATCCTTGCCAGTGGCGGTCAGATCCAATCTGACGGAGCCATCTACATGTCCCAAGACGAAACGGCGTTTGACACGCTGATCACCGAGTTTTCTCAGAACATCCGTCAGATCGAAGCGGCGATCGACCGGGCACCCGCATCCGAGCGGCCGGAGATCGAGCGCAAGCTCACCGATGTGCTGGCCTCCGTCGCGCATCTCAATCCGCTCGGCGACCGTTCGGCCGCGCTCCTCGACGCGCCGTCCCGGGATGGGGTCTATGCGCGGGCCAACATGAACGAGGACCAGATGAGACGCCTCGAGGACGATGCGGTGAAGGCGCGCCTCAGCGAGGTGCTGCAGGGCACGGGCATCGATCCCGAAGCCGTGGCCGCTCGCATGCGCGAGGGCGCAGACAACGCTGCACTCGAAAGGCAATGGCTGGCGCAGGATCTGCGCGCCATCGCCAAGGCGGGCGATCTCGATCTGGAGAAGGGCGAGGATCGCGAGGAAGCGCTGGACCGGCTGGAAGCCGTCCATGTCCGTTTGGGCGACACCCTGACCGCTGCGCGCATCCTTCGGGCCATCGATGAAGTGGACGACACCAAGGATGACCCGGTTGCCCTGGCTGAGCGCGTGACGCTGCCGGAGCGCGAGCGCACGGCGGGCGAGCCCGACATCTTCGCCCCATCCGAGCGCCGTGATTTCCAGGAGCTCGTCGCCCAGTTCCGCCGGACGGATTTCGACCATCCCTTCTCGGACGACCCAAGCGTGCGCAGGGCCGGTGCTGTCGAGGTGGAAGAGGCCCGCGCTGCCTTCAACGTCTTCGCGCAGCGGTCACCGGATCATGCTGAACTGGCCTCGATGGCCTGGGACAAGATCACAGACAGCCGCAAGCCACAGCAGTTCGCCGTCGACGAAAAGGACCGCACCCTCCATGCCGGCGACATGGACCTCGCCTTGCGCGATCCCATGCATCATCTCGGGCCGATCACGGAAGACGACCGCACGCTCGCGCGCTACCGCGCCGAGATGCCGGACGAGGAGTTCGGGGCGGCGGTGCAGGAGGAAATCAACCGCCTGCGTGCCATGGGGGCATCACGCGCCTATATCAGCGAGCGGAGCTTCGACATCGAGGATCAGGCGCGACAGGACTATGCCGAACGGCGCTTCATTGCTGAGACCGCCCCTGACGTGATGACCTTCCTGCAGCGGGCCGAGGCCGAGGACGTGAAACCGCTCACCGAGACGGATGGCCCGCGCCTCGTCGCCCAGATCGACCGCAACCTCACGCCGAACGCCGTGACGGCCCTGCGCGCAGGCCACGCTGATGTGCTGGAAAAGTTCACCGAGCATCCGTTGCGGCAGCTGGAACTCGCGAAGGCTTATCTGGAAAGCAGCGAGGTGACGGCCCATGGCCCCGCCATGGAGCGGGTGCTGGATGCCTTGGCCGAAGAACAGATCGAGGCGCAGCGCGCGCGTCACGCCGCGGCACATGGTGAGAAGGGGATCACCCATGGATAAAGGCAAGATTGCCCTAGGAGTGTTGAGCCTCGTGCTGGTCGGCCTCGCCATGGGCTATGTCGTGGCGACCGGGTTCGTCATGTTCCGCTATGGGCATTCGCCCACGCGCTTCGACGTCACCCTGCTCGCCCGCGAATATCTGGGTCTGTCTCAGTCTGCGCCGAAGGACTTCCTCTGGGTGAACCTCATCCTTGGCGGCTTCGGCCTGGCATCGCTGATGCTGAGCGTCACGCTTCTCGGGGATGCATTGACCCGCTTCGGGACGACGCATTGGCAGACCCGCAGTGAGATGAAGCGGAACGGTTTCTTTGCCAAGCCCGGCGGCGGCTTCCTTCTGGGCAAGCTCGGCTCCCCGAAATCCAGGCGCCCGTTCCTTGTCTCAAAAACCTTCCCCCACGCACTGATCGTGGCGCCCACGGGCCGCGGCAAGGGCGTGGGGTTCGTGATCCCGAATCTGCTCACCTACAAAGGCTCTGCCGTGGTACTCGACGTGAAAGGCGAGAACTTCCGCGAGACCTCGCGATTCCGCGCCAGCATGGGGGACAAAGTCTTCCGCTTCGCGCCGACCGACTGGGACCGACCGACGTACCGCTACAACCCGCTCGCGCGCATCGCGGCCATGACTAACCCCGACCGGCAGCAGATGGAGCTGAAACTCACCGGCAAGCTCTTTCTGCAAACCGACAACGAAAAACTGAGCGGGCTATTGGCCGGGGGTATCGACCTCTTCGTGGCGGCCGGTCTTCTGGCCTTCGAGCGCGGCGTTCCGACCATCGGCGAGATCTATCGCATCACAGCCTCGGGGGGCGACAAGCAGAAGGAATACCTGAAGCGTTCGCAGGAGGTGAAGAACAAGTCGGCCAAACTGATCTTCGAGCGTATGGCATCGACCAACAACGACACCCTCACTTCCTACCTTTCCCTCCTGATGACATCGGGTCTCGACACTTGGGACAACCGGGCGATCGACGCGGCCACCGCGACCTCTGACTTCTCATTCCGGGATATCCGCCGCCGCCCGCATGCGATCTATCTTGTGGTTGAATCCGAGATGATCCGACCGCTTGCCCCGCTGATCCGCCTCTTCTTCTCGGATCTGATTGCCTCACTGCAAGCACAGGAACCCGGCGATGACGAGCCTTGGCCCGTGATGATCATGCTCGACGAGTTTGACCGGCTCGGTAAAATGCCGATCGTCGCCGAAAGCATAAAGACGCTGCGCTCCTTCGGCGGCAACCTCGCCATCGTGACCCAGACCATCCCCGCGCTGGACGAGATTTATGGTGAAAACACCCGCAGGTCGCTTCAGGGCGGTGCCGGCGTGAAACTCTACCTCACCCCCTCCGAGCAGAAGACCATTGAGGAGCTCAGCCAGGCTGTGGGAAAGACGACCAAGCGCGTTGTGACCAGGTCTCGCGCTGTCGGGCGCAACCCGTTCGAGGGGCGCAGCGTTTCCGAGAGAACCGAGGACACGCCGCTCCTGACCGAGGACGAGGCCCGGCGCATGGACCTCGACGAGGTGATCCTTGTGATCGACGCGCAGATGCCGATCCGGGCGCGGCGGATCAAATACTTTGAGGACCCGGCGCTGAAGGCGCTGCACACCGGTCAGGCGGGGAGTTTCCCGTATCCGGATGAAGACGGACTGCGGCGCGATCGGCAGATGACCGAGACGCGCGAGACGGTGGAGAAGTTGAAGCAGGAATTGCAGGCGGTTCGGGCGGCTGCAGGTGCGCAGGGGCCTGAGGCAAATGCACTGCCCCAAGCGGCTCAATCTCCCTCGCAAGAGCTGCTCGATCCCACGCCTGCGCCCTCGGGGCGGGCGCGAGGGAGGGCTGCAAGGGCCGCTGCGGGTCGCGCGGGATCAGATCAGCTGTCCTTCGATCTGGCCGGGCTCGGTCTTCGGGCTTCTGACAGTGTCGAACTGGCAGCAGCGGTTCAGACGACACGAGAGATCATCGCCGAGCATGCCTGAAGTGGTCTTAGAATTTTAATGGAGCACCTCAACAAAACAGAGGAACACACAATATTTGGTGGCTTGGTGATAGTGATGGCGGACCGAAATCGCTACAGGCGAACTTTGTTCTTGCTTTTCCGACAGAATCGGCTATCTAGGCGACAGTGTTCAGGCGATGGATAGCGCCACAGGCTGACTGGTTCGCCAGTCGAGGAGGCTTCGGTCTCTACCCACTTTGGGGGCAGCGGCGATCGCGAGCGAGAGATGCGATCGACGACGACTTCCGACTTAAGGCCGCAGCGCACGTTGCGGCACGGGGATACCTGGGGGTTACCGTTTGCCCACTTTGCCTCTTGGGGTCGGCGCACAGCCATCGGGTGGTCCGGTGGTGATGCCCAGGAGGATGCTGAAATGGGAACAACTGATCCCAAGAAGCCCCTGAACACCGGGCAACGGGTCCGTCGTTGGTATCGGCGTGTTCTTCGGAACAGGTCGATACTATTGGCCGCGTTTTGGATGGTTAAAGCCATCGTGAAACTGGCGCGGTTCTTCCTCGACGGCTCCTAGGTGTTCATTGTTTGGAGGGAGAAAATGCTGAACAAAGCCCTGCGGCTTGTGAGGGTCTATCATGACCTGTCACAGGTCGATGCCGCTGAGCGCTTGGGCCTTTCAAAATCCTACGTGTCTGAAATCGAGAAGGGCGACAAGAACGTCTCAATGGCCACGCTTCAGAAGTATTCCGACGCCTTCGACATTCCCATGTCCTCCTTGCTTTTGTTCGCCGAGAAGTTGGAAGGGGCGGGAAAGGTCGAAAATGTAAGGGTGTTCGTCGCCGACAAGGCAGTGAAGATGCTGGACTGGGTGGCTACAATTTCGGAGTACAGAGGGTCTGAGCGATGAGCTACCCCCGCAACCAGTCCATTTTCTACAAGATCACCAGTCCCCAAATGCTGGCGGACCGGTTGCGGGTAACCTTCGATGAGTTGAACGAGCTTTGCGCAGCAACGGACAACTACAAGAGATGGACCGACAAGAAAACTGGTCGGCCGATCCAAGAACCTAAGCCGAAGCTGGACAAGGTGCACAAGCGCGTAGCCTTGCTTCTGGCCAAAATTGAGACCCCAAATTACCTGCATTCTGCAATCAGGGGGAGGTCATACATCACCAATGCAAGCGGGCATTCTGTGGATGCGGGCTGCGTGAAGATCGATGTCCGGAAGTTTTACCCGTCCGTCCGATCACAGGCGGTCCACCACTTTTTCCTGGATCGAATGCTTTGCTCGGGGGACGTAGCAGGCATTCTGACCAAGTTGCTCACAGTTGATGGCCACCTCCCGACTGGCAGCAGCTCCAGCCCGATCCTTTCCTACTTTGCCTACGAGGACATGTTCGACGCCTTGGCTAAGCTGGCGGCAAGCAAGGGCTGTGTCATGACCGTTTATGTGGATGACGTGGTGTTCACGGGCATAGGTGCGACCAGGGGCCTTCTGTATGCAGCAAGGAAGATCTTTTCATCCTATCGGTTGCACGGTCACAAGACCAAACTGTTCCGCCCTGGCCAACCTAGGATCATCACTGGCGTCGCCGTTACCAAAGAAGGCATGAAGCTTCCAAACAAGCGGCAGAAGGGCATTGCGGAAGACTTCGCAATCTTTGATGGCCTGCCAAATGGCCGCGAGAAGCTGATGATCGCAAGGCGGCTGACTGGGCGTCTGTTTGAAGCCAGCCAAGTTGATCCATCATGGAGAAGCAAGGCAGAAATGGTCGCAGCGCAGCGGGACGCCCTTGAGTGCTACGATCTATAGTGCCAACTTAGCAGCCATCGGCTAATTCGTTCAACATGCATTATGCAAGTCAGTGCAGCATGTCACGTTCGGCTTGCTCGACAGCACGTTGCTTCTCGAACGCTGTCTTCATCTTCGCGGGTGTCCCGAATACTTCATTGAGCATGTCTGCAACTGCTGCGTTCATGGCAACGAAATCAGCTTCAGAATCGCCGGTGGCAAGGCCCACATCCATCGTCGTGCCATCATCCAGAACAAGGCGCACCCTTGCTTGATCATCGCTGTAAAAATCGAAGGGAGAATCCAACGAGAGGGGCGTGAATGAAACCTCGAAATACTCGTGACGCTCATCACCCTCGCCATCCTCATTGGCGAAATCAGCCACGAAATCATGGGTGTTGATGAAGTGGATGGTCCAGCGCCGGTCATACGTTATGCCATCTGTTGACAGCATCGCCGCGACAGGATCGCCGAGATCGCGGCGAAGACGAGAGACCAGGAACTCGGTCATCGCCAGCTCGGTCATCCCGAATGCCGTTTCCATATTGAAGAGATCGACGAAGTTGATCGCCCAAAGAAAAGCGCATTCTCGCAAGCGGGTTAAAGTGTCCTCCCGGGCCGCCTCTTCGGATGTGACGAGAACCAAGTGTTCGTGCTTCGGTGCGAGATATGCGCAGATGCTGGCGATGGTGTTCGAGATGAAACCATCACTTTCAGGAACGCCATATGCGGCCGCGTCGTTCGCGCTCAACACACCGATGTATGCTTCGGGCGCTTCCTGGAAGATATCGTGATAAATGCCTGCCATGTGCCGACAATAGCTTTGCCAGGCATTGATTTGCTCAAGCGCCGTGAGCTGCATGGTCGTCGGCATATCGGTTTCACCCGTTACCCACTTGGCCACCGTTTCTTCGCGCACCCCCCAGAACCGGGCAGCTTCTCGATTGGTAAAGCCAAACCGCCTGAGTATGACCGAAGCCATGGTGACCTTCTGCTTATCGGTCATGTTTTCCCTCTGAATTCATCTCGATTTCGTTAGCATCGTCGCCTTGGTTACGGACCCAACCGCTTCGCCCTTTCGGCCATCCGAACCACCTGCGCGCTTGCCGTTGCCGCGGCGCTCCGAACAGCAGCGGGGGCCTGGACAGCCCCTCGTCCGATCACTTCACCTGTCGTGAGCGCACCGATCCGCGCCCTGCCCTTGACGCCGTCGGTATTGAAGATCCCCCGCATGATCCCGGCCGAGCCAGAGACCACAGCGGGTGCCGCAGCCACCATCAGGTTCCCCGAGATCCCCCGCACAATCAGGGGTGTTGCCGCGACGAAGCCCTTGGCCAGGAACACCATGACGAAGAACGGCACCAGCGCGCCGATGTTGGTGGCCGAGTTCGGGTCTCCGAGCTGGGCCAGGAGCGAATTCGCCATGCCGACCACGGTCGAGAACATGGCGGCGATGACGATGGGGTAGAAAGCGTAGCTGATCGTCGTCGAGACCCACCTGTGGAAGAAATCCTTGGTCGCATCGAAGAGCGACAGCGCGATCATGATCGGCGCGAGGCCGAGCATCAGGGTCAGCATCATCTTGGCGAAGATGAGGACGATGCCGGTCATGAAGCCAAGGAGGCTGAGCAGCACGAGGCCGATTCCGCCGAGGATCGCGCCAGTCATCCAGTTCAGGTTGTTACCGATCGCGTTCAGGTATTGGCTGAACTCCGTGATGAGATCATCGAACTCGGCGGCAAAGTACGTGGCCCCTGCCCCGCCGCCACCGACCGAGGAGATCAGGGCCCCGGCGACATAGTCGAGCCCGCCGATAACGGCATTGGCAACCGCGTTGAAGTTGGCCCAGTTGAAGGCAAAGAGACCTATAAGCGTCAGCTTGATTAGGTACCAGAAGAAGCTGGCCCCATCCATGCTGCGGAACTGGAAGGCCATGTTGATACAGACGCCGATCAGCGAGAGCGTGACCATCAGCAGGACGATCGTGCCGGTATTGCTGGCCACAGCCCCGAACTGGGACTCTGCCGCATCGGCAAGGAAGCCGTCGGCCGTTCCGACCATCCAGCTGACGATGCTCATTACCAGTTGCCTTGCGTTTCGCAGATATCCTGGACGTCGCGGGCAATCTGGTTCTGCTCGTTCCGAATGGCCAGCCGAGCTTGAGTATGCTCCGCCTGAGTGCTTGTCGCGAACCGTTCCTCGTACTCGGCGGAGGCGGCATCCCATGACGGGAAGCGCACATCACAGCCGCAGTCGCCAGTTTCCTTGATCGCCTCCCAGGACCGCAACTCGTAGAGCCGCATCAACGTCAGCGCCTTATAGGCCTCGCGCGGGTGGACCTCGTCCATCCAGGTCGGCCGTGCGGGCCGGTCGTTGCAGATCCGGTATTGCTGGGGCGCGATGGTCACGGTGAGATCATTCGTGACCTGAGGCGAGGTCTGCGCCGCGAGCGGCGCGGCCAGCAGGGTGACAGCTGCGGCGAGGGTGATCTTGCGCATGGGGTTGTCCTTTCGGGTCATTCGACGGCAACCGCAGGGCGCTTTGTGCCCCCGGTTCCGGCAGTGTTCTGATCTGGATGTCTTGCCTGCCCCGGCAGGAAGAACTCGGTGATGCCGCGGGCGCCGTCGTGGCGGCCCGCCTGGATGATCACGTCGATGGAGCCCTCGATGTAGTCGACCATGTCGGCATAGGTCATCGGCACATCAGTCTTGAGCGCGGCGATGGCGAGGCGGCGGACGGCCAGTTGCGGAGTCTCGGCATGGAGCGTGGTGAGCGAACCGCCATGCCCGGTGTTGATCGCCTCAAGGAAAGTCATGGCCTCGCGGCCCCGGACCTCACCCAGAACGATCCGGTCGGGCCGCATACGCAGGGTCGAGGCCAGAAGCACATCAGCGCTGCGGGCCTCCGCGTCCCGGTCGGCGATCAGAGTGACCGCATTCGGCTGCTCTGGCCGCAGTTCTGCCGCCTCCTCGATCGTGATGATCCGCTCTTCGGGCGGGATCAGCGAGAGGATCTTGCGCGCCGCGACCGTCTTGCCGGTCGAGGTGCCGCCCGAGACGATCATGTTGAGCTTGTTCTCGACGCAGAAGCGCAGGGCGGCGTCGATGTCGCCGGAGGCCACCACATCGCGGAGCGCGGCGTTCCGTTCGCGACGCAAACCTTCGAGGCTGCGCTCCTTTCCATAGAGGAAGCCAAGCTGGATGGCCTCCAGCGGCAGGGAGGAGAAGAACCGCAGCGATATGGAGAACCCGCCTTCAACAGCGGGAGGCTGGATCACCTGCGCCCGGATCGGTCGGTCCCGGTAGAGGATCGAGACCGAGACGATGGGCTTGTTGGTGCTGAGCGTGGTCGAGGCGGCCGAGGCGATCTGGTTGCCGAGGTCCTTGATCTCGGTCTGCGTCAGCGGGGTGCCGAGGCCGCGCATGAAATGGTCGCCCTGGAACTCGCCCCAGACCTGCCCATCGGGGTTGATGCAAATCTCGATCGTGTCGTCGCGCTGCACGGGTGCGCCCAGCCGGTCGAGCGAGGCTTCGAGATAGCTTGCCGCCATGTCAGAAGATCTCCAGATCGCGGTCGACCATGACCGTGATCCGCGTGCCCTGATCGACATGGATGACGGGCCGGATTGCCAGATAGTCTTGCATCACGCTTTGGGTGCTGTCGCGCAGGTCCGTGCCCACATCGCTCGCGATGTCAGCGGCAGCCTCATCCTCGATTTGTCCGGCGGCCGCCGCCGGCAAGGCCCCGATCAGCGAAATCAGCGCAGCCGAGCCGAAGCGCTGCGCGAAGCGGGTGTCGACAAATCCGGTGGTGCCGGTGCGACCCAGTTCATCCCCGCCGAAGGCGCTGATCTCCACGGTCTGGTTGTCGGGCAGGATGATCCGGTCCCAGGCCACCATGACCCGTGATTGCGCGAGCGCCACATCGGAGCGGTAACGCCCCAAAAGACGCGCGCCGCGCGGGATCAGGACGCGCGTGCCGTCGAAAGAATGAACGTCTTCGGAGACGATGGCCCGGATCGCGCCGGGCAGCGTGCTGTCGAGCGCCGTCTCGGTCACGGCCTGGATCATCGTACCTTGCACGACGGTGTTGCCGGGGTTCACGATCACTTCGGCCCGCGTTACCGGGGCGGGCCTTGCGCCTGCGCGCACGAAGGCTTCGTCCTCATTCAGGCGCGCGGCCTCGAGGCTGTTCTCCCGGTCGGTCCCTGCCCCCATCCCGGAAAACGCGATCATGGGCGAGGCGATGCGTTCGGCCCGCGCTTCGGCCTCCGCGATGCGGCGGCGCTCGAGTTCGGCAAGCCGTAACTCCTCCTCGTTCGGCCCGAGGTCCGTGGGCGCAGGCGGGGTCAGCCGCGCAACCTCGAGGTCCATGTGCAGTTGGTCGAGCTCGCGGTCGCGTTCGGTCAATTGCCGCTCGAGCGCGCGCTGAGCCTCAATGGAGGACTCTTGCAGTGCCGCGATCTGGGCCGTGAGATCGGCGATGGCCTGCTCTGCGCCGCTGTCCGATGCCTCGACGGGCCGCGCGCGCAGGTCTTCGAGTTCCGCGCGCAGCGTCGCGAGACTTTCCATCAGCGCCATTTCCGACGCGGAGGGGCCGGTCTGGGCCGGCGGCGGTGCAGGCTCGACCACGGGCATGGGGGCGAGGTCGCCGAAGCCCGATCCCGTGGTCTGGAACTCTTCGGGGGCTGCGGTCGGCAGGGGCGCTTCCGGCGATGGCTGCAGGGCGGCCCAGGCTAGGCCGCCCACGGCCACGATCCCGGCCACACCGAGGATAGCGGCCAGCGGGGAGGGCCGTGCGGCACCGCGCTTCTTGTCGCCCGTCGCTTCAAGGGCCGCCAGGCGCGCGGCGAGGTCTTCGGTGTCCTGGCTCATGACGTGGACCCGCCCATATCCTGAACGCAGACCTCGTCTGCGCCGAGGCGAAGCACCCATTGGCGGTTCACACCCGAAACACGGATGACGCCGTCCTCGAGTGCTGTGCTGTTCACCGCGCGCTCGCCGCCATTGGCATAGCGGAAGATTGCCGGGACCGGCGCGTTCCGCGCGAAGCGGAAATAGGTGAAGGTGCCGTCATCCCAGATGGCGGTCGGCGTGAACTCCTCCCGGGCGCTGACGGCATAGTTCGCATTCGGCGAATCGGCCGCGACAGCCCGGGTCGGTTGAACGCGACTCTCGGGATAGCGGAACTGCACGACGTAATGCGGGGTCTCGCGCGCCTCGACGACGTGGAAATAGTAGGAGCGGCGGTTCGTGTAGACCGTGATGTTGGTCGCCACACCTGAGGCGGCGGGCTTGATCGCGAAGGCGCGTCCGCCGGGCACTCCATCGAACTGAAAGCCGACCGTGTCGCCCGCGATGATCGAGCGGATCGTCTCGCCCTCGCCGAATTCGACTGTGGTGACGCGGGTCAGGGTGGTGACTACGCGGTAGACTTGCCCCTCGGTCCAGGTGGCGATCCGGACGCGGTTGTCATGGGGACCGGGGCGCGGCGTGGTTTCAGCGAAGGCTGCGGGTGCGGAGAGCACGAGGGCACCGGCGACAAGCAGGGCGTGAACAGGGGCAAGAACTGGAACAGAGGTCATTCGGAACGGTCCGATCGGATGGCATATTGGGTGACGGTGAAGCCGAAAGGGTTTTGCCAGACATCGTCGATCGAGCGGGTCCGTTCGGGCTGAAAAGCGAACATCAATGTTGCGGTGAAGGATCCGTCTTGCGCCCCTTGCGGGCTGGTCAGGCGCTTTCTGAGGCGCACCTGCGCGCGGTTCTCACCGATCAGCGTGATCGAGGCGATCTCGACAGCCATCTCGGCCGCGGGGCCGTAGCGGGTCGGCGGATAGCTCTCCTGCCCCGAGGTCCATATGGCGCGCATGCTGGCCTCGGCAGCCCCGGTGGATTGCGCCAGCACCCGGCGCACGCGCAGATCGTTGTCGAGCTGGTTGTAGGCTTCGCGGTCGAGGATGTAGCGGTAGATCTGCGCCTCGATGATCGCAGGTCGCTCGGCAAGTCGCACCGTATCGACCGTTGCGTTCGGCAGGGCCAAGCCCGTCGCCGGATCATAGGGCACGACAACCGGCGGGGGCGTCTCGACCATCAGGGCGACAGCGGCGGCTGCAAAGCAGCCGAAAACGCCAAAGCCCGCCCCGCCAAGGCCGATCATCCGCCAGAGCTGCTCCCGGCGCAGCGCGCCGTGGATCAGTTCTTCTTCGACCAGTTCACGCGTGCTCATGCCTGCCGTCATGTCCGGTGCCTTGGTCATGGCCGCAGACTCGGCAGGGTGAAGTCCATGTAGCGGCGCTCTTCGGCGACAGTCGCGGCATCCACCACGCCCGCATTGCCCGCACCAAGGGTCTGGATGGCTTCAAGCTCCCACATCCGCGTCATGGCGATGGCGAGTTCCGCCGTGACGCGGGTGTTGTGATCCATCGACTGCTTGAGGTCCTCCATGTCGGGGATCAACGACACGAGTTGCTCGACGCGTTCGAGCGACTGAGCGGCCTCGGCATGGCTGTTCTGGGCCGCCGCCGACATCACGGCACCGGTCGTGGCGCGGGTCGCGACACCTTCTGCACCGGGATTGCCGCTGGTGGCGATCTCGCGCAGCGAGTCCTCGTCGAACCCGGCACTGGCCAGCGCCTGTTCCATCTGCGTGCGCATGGGCCCCGCGTTGGGGCCAATCAGGCTCGACCAGTCGCCCGCCTGGATGCCTCGGATCAGGCCGGGAATGTCTTCGAAGTTGGCCTGAAGGAGATCGTCGAGATCGCCGCCCATGGCGAGGCCGAGGATGCTGCGCGGCCCGGTGAGCGATGCATACATTTCCTCGAGCTGGTCGAACTGCTGCTGCAGAAGGTCGAGCTGCGCCAGCGCATTGTCCAGAAGATCGGTCTGGATCCCGAAATCCTGCAGCATCTGCTGAAGCTGGCGGATTTCCTGGGCGATGTTCTGGGTGTCGACCGTGGGCACGCCCTGTGCGGTGACGGGCCCCGCGAGGGCGGTGGTCAGCGCGAGGGTCGCGGCGGTGGTGGTGAGGGAACGGTACAAGCGCCGGATCATCGCAATGTCTCCTGGGTGAAATCCATGAATTGCCGCTCAGCGGCCTGGGCTGCGGCCATGGCGAGTTGCTCCTCGCTCAGCGGCTGGGTGTGGGCGGCCTTGATCCGGGTCCGGATCGCGACCAGACGGGCCAGTTCGGCGCGCGCATAGGTATTGAGCGCGATGGCCTCGTGCAGGTCTTCGGTCTCATTGATGCGGGTGATGATGTCCTGGACCCGCAGGGCCGCCGCGCGGACCGAGACCAGCGAATAATCCCCATAGACCCCCGCGCCATGGGCCGAGAGGCTGAAGCTCGCATTCGCGAGCAGGACCGGATCGATCGTGCCGAGCGCATCGATGCCGCCCACGGCGGCGAGGTAGCTGTTGTACTGCTGCGGGATCACCACGACGTAGTGTTGGGTCTCCGCAAAGGGCGGCACACCGCCGTAGTTCTGCACGTTGCCGGGGCCCGCGTTATAGGCCGCAAGCGCGTGGATGATGTTGCCATCGAACATGTTCAGCATCTGCGCGAGGTACCGCGCGCCGCCGGTGACCTGCAGCCAGGGGTCGTCGTAGTAGGCCGGGTAGATCCCGAGATCGCCCGCCGTGCCGGGCATGATCTGGGTGAGCCCGAACGCCCCTACGGGCGAGCGCGCGCCGATCTGAAAACGGCTTTCCTGCCAGATCAGCGCCTGCAGCATGCAGCGCCATTGCACGAGCGACAGGCCCGCACGGCTCACCCCAGGCAGGCTGTGGGTGTGGCGCGCGGCGCGAATGATCAGTTCCTCGATCCCTTCCCGGGCATCGCCAAACATCCGGGCTGCAGCCGGATTGTTGTCCTCGGGTGCGTAGAGGCTGGCGGCTGCGCTTTCGACGTCGCCAACCACCCCCTGCCCCGCCTCGAGCCCGGCCACGGTGCCAGCCACATCACCCGAGCCGAGGGACATTGCATCCATGAGCCCTTCGAGCGAGGCGAGTTGCTGGCGCTCGATCTCGGCCAGTTCCTCTTCGCGGGTCAGCCGGTCCTGCTGCAGTGCGAGATCCTGATCGGTCTGCTCGAGGATCGCCTGTCGTTCGGCAAACAGGCGCAGATCGAAGGTCGGCACGCCTTGCGCTGCGGCAGTCCCCACATAGGGAACCACCAGCACAAGGCCGATCATCGAGAGGGGAAGCCTGGTCCGCATGGGTTCAGCCGCCCGCCCCCAGCATCACGAAATCGCAGGCCGTGTCGCGCCGCGTGACGGCGGCCCCCATGGTCGAGATCGTGGTTGTGTTGCTCGCTGCCTGTGCGGGCGCGTCGCGGAAGTTGAAGCAGT
>NZ_JAMJFX010000001.1 GCF_023544865.1 Phaeovulum molybdatiresistens
GCAACGACACCTCACATCAAACGGTCGATCAACTCACAACGACGCCATTCGGGTCGAGCCCTGTTACGGCATCTCCGCGCAAGGGCCGCGCGCCTAGATCGCGGCGTCGGGCAAGGGCGCGCGCAGATCCGGCCCCTGGGCGCGGCTGGAATTCACCGCGACCCCGACGCGATGGGCCACCAGCCTGCCCACGGGCGGCGGCTGCATCAGACGCGCGGCGCCGGGCCCCGCCTCGCCCAGCCATTTCGCCCAGGCACCGGGGTCCAGGATCAGGGGCGCGCGGTCGTGGATATGCGCGATATCGGGGCCCGAAGGCGTGGTCAGGATGGCGCAGGCGGTCAGGTGCTGATCGCCCCGGTCCCAATCCTGCCAGATGCCGGCAAAGACCATCGGCGCGCCATCGGCGCGGGTCACATACCAGGGCAGGCGCGCGCCACCCGCGGCCTTGTGCCATTCGTAAAACCCGTCCGCCGGGATCAGGCAGCGCCGTTCGCGCACTGCCGCGCGGAAAGCGGGCTTTTGCGCCACGCTTTCGGACCGCGCATTGATCAACAGCGGCCCGCCGCCGGGCGTGTCATACCAGTGCGGGACAAAGCCCCAGCGCATCGCGCGCAACCGCCGGCCGCCGTCCGGCCCATCGGCGGTGCAGACCGCCACCTGCTGGGTCGGGCAGACATTGTAGCGCGCGCCATCCGGCACGTCGTTTGAGGGCACCGCCGCAAAGATCCCCGCCATGGTCTGCACCGGCAGCGTGATCGCGAATCGTCCGCACATCCCTGGCCCCTTCCCCTTGCCGCGCCCCCCGCCGTTCCATCCTGCCGCAGCCGCACCGCCCGCGCCAGCCCACCACCCGGCGCGGGCTTTGACCTGTCACGGCGAATGGCCTAAAGATCGCCCGGTAACGATTGGCAAGGAGCGGCAATGCCCCCGCACGAGTGTTCCCCCGATGCCGCGGGCGATGCCCCCCCTGTGACAGGGGATGGCGGGGCGACGGGCTGGCTTGATCCGGCCCTGCTGGGCGATATCGACGCCTGGGACCTGCAGCGCGCGGGCGACTGGCTGCGCTTTCAGGCCCGCCTGGCCGGGGCGCCCGGGGGCGCGCGGCGCTATCTGCGCCCGGTGACCGGCGGCGGGATCGTGGCGGAAACCGGGGGCGCGGTGCTGGGCCTGTTCGGGCTTGGCGGCGGGCGTCATGCCACCACCTTCCCCGGCGCGCCGGCCTTTGCCCATCATGTCGTGACCGCCCCCCCGCCCGACCCGGATGAGCCGGACCGGATCCTGCGCAACCTGCGCGAAACATCGGGGGAAAGCGCGCTGGCCGACGCGCTGCTGGGCGCGCGCCATGCGGGTTTTCGCGCGCTGCCGCTGATCGTGAGCGGGCATGATATGATCGCGCCCGCCCCGGTTGGCGCGGCGGGGCCGGACCTTCTGGCGCAACCGCTGGCCGCGCTGGCCGACCGGCTGGACCGGCTGGCGGCGCTGGCGCGCGCGCTGAACCGTCCCGCGCGGCTGCTGGCGCTGCGCGTGGCCCCCGGCCCCGATCAGGCGCCCGGCGATGCCGATGCCTTTCACCGTGCCGCGCTGGCACAGCTGGATGCGATCGCGGCGCAGCTGGCGGGACGCAATCTGGGGCGGACGCGCTTTCTGGCGGTGGCCGATTGCGGCACCTGGTGGCAGCATGACGCAGCCGCGAACCGCGCCGCGATCGAAGGGATGCACCGGCTGATCCTGCGCCCGGGTGTGCATCAGCTGATCGTGGCGGCACCGGGCTATATGTTCGCGCAGGACGATCTGGGCCAGCCCACACCGCAGGCCCAGGCCGCCCGCGCCGCGATCGAGGCCCATGCCCTGGACGCCGATCTGGCCCGAAAGGACTGGGCCTGCCCGCTGCTGTGCCTGGCGGAACGCCACGACGGGGTGATCCGCGCCACCTTCAAGACGCTGGGGCCGCTGCGGATCGACCCGGCCGACCCGTTCGACGCAGGCCCCGCGGCGGGCTTTGCGCTTGCGGGCACCGGGGCCGGGATCGCCTCGGTCACGCTGGCGCCCGATGATCCGGGCGCGGTGCTGATCCGCCCCGATGGGCCGCTGCTGCCCAGCCCCGGCGCGACAGAATTGCGGCTGGATTACGCGACCGGCGGGCCGCCCCGTGCGCGCCACACCTTTGCCGGCCCCGGCGGGGGCTTTGGCCCCGCCTGCGGCGCGCTGCGCGACGACTGGTCCGCGCCTGCGCCGGATTCCGGAACCAGCCCCGGTGCCGCGGGCGGAACGCTGCACCGCTGGGCGCTGCCCGCAAGCCTTGTGATCCGCGGATGATCATGCGCCGCCCCACCCCCCTTCGCAGGAGCCACGATCATGGCCTTTGACCGCGAAACGATCCGCACCGACAACATCTGCCTGATCTGGGTCGATGACATGATCGACATCTTCACGTGGCGCGATGCCTTCGGGGTGACGATCCAGACCCCCAATATCGACCGGCTGATGGCGCAGGGGGTGCGCTTTGCCAATACCTATGCCACTGTGCCGCTGTGCGCCCCCTGCCGGGCGGAAATCGCCACCGGCCTGTCGCCCTATCGCACGGGGCTGGTCGATCTGAACCGCTTCTGGCGCGATGTGATGCCGCCTGAACGCGCCTGGGCCTATGACCTGCGCCGCGCGGGGTTTTACAATTTCACCACCGGCAAGGTGGACAGCAATTACAAACCCATGCCCGAGGCCTATCGCCGCATCCTGTTCCACGAAGAGCCCGAGGCATCCGACCGGGGCCGGCGCCGGGGCGTCAAGGACTATCTGGGCGGCAAGGGGCCGGGCATCGCCGGGATCAACCATCCCGATGACGACGGGTCGCAGGATGACCGCTTCTATGACTATTGGGTGGCGCAAAATGCCATCGACCACCTGAAACGCGCCGATCCGGCCCGGCGCCACCTGATCCAGCTGGGCTTCAAGCACCCGCATATGAACCTGGAATGTCCCGACCGGTTCTACCAAATGTATGATCCGGCCGCGATCCGCTGGCCCTCGATCGCCGCGCCCGAGGATTTTCACGGCCCCCAACCCGGCTTTGCCGTCTATGAGGCCGCCTATATCGCCAATGGCAACTGGACCCCGGAAAAAGCCGGGGATGAGGGCTGGCGCCAGGTCGTGCGGGCCTATTTCGCGGCCTGTTCGCATGTCGATCACGAAATCGGCCGGTTTCTTGATGCGCTCGCGGCATCGCCCCTGGGCGGCAATACCACCGTGATCTTCCTGTCCGACAACGGCTTCAACCTGGGCAATCACGACAGTTTCCACAAGATGAGCCAGTGGGACAGCGCCGCCCACGTGCCGCTGTGCATCTGGAACCCGCGGATGACGGCCGGGCAGGTCGTCGATCTGCCGGTTTCGCTGCACAACCTGCCCTGCACGATCCTGGACCTGGCCGGCCTGCCGCGCCGGGCGGACTGGGTGTCGGGGCAAAGCCTGCTGCCGCTGATCGACGACAGTTTCGGCAGCTATGACCGGACAAAATCGCCCGTCACCTCGGTCTTTGGCACGCTGTCGGTGCGCCCCACGGCGCCCGATCTGTGCCACCTGCGCTATTTCCGTTATCCGAACGGGGAGGAACATGTCTATGACATCGTGGCCGACCCCGGCGAGACGCAGAACCTGGCCGAGACTGCGCCGCTGGACCGGCTGCGCGACGAACTGGTCCGTGGCGCGCTGGATCTGGGGCTGGATCTGCGCGGGCATGAAAACCCCGCTGCGGGCGTCAATGCGATGCTGGCGGTCGATGGCTCGGTCGTGCTGGCGGGCGGCGCGGGGGACAACCACTACTGGGCCTATGGGGCGGCTGCGGAAAACATCAGCGAAACCGCCGATGGCGGGCATGATGTGCTGTGGTATCTGGGCGGGCCCGACGATTTCACCCTGCACATGCCCCCCCATGTCGAGGAACTGCGCATCGCCACCGTCGTCGCCCGCACCGAAGGCACCACCCCCCGCGCAGGCAAGACGCTGCGCATCGTGGCCCATCCCGACAGCCCGTTCCGGTTCGAAACCTCGGAACGCGTGGCGGTGCATGTGGTGGGGTCGAACGGCGATGATGTGATGACCGGCCCGAAATACGGCGGCGCCACATTCTTCGGCGGCGAGGGCGATGACCTGTTGATCGCCACCGGCAAGCGGCCCAAGGATCGCCACGCCTTTTACGGCGGATCGGGCAATGACACGCTGATCGGCGGGCGCGGCAATGACACGCTGCAGGGCGGCGCGGGCGATGACCTGATCCGCGGCGGCACCGGGCGCAACCTGATCCACGCCGGCCCCGGCAATGACGTGATCGAGGATGGCGAGGGCGCGTCCGAAATTCACACAGGCCCGGGGCGCAACCGGATCACCCTGGCCGAGGGCGACCACCGGCTGCACATCGGCCCCGGCCCCAACCGCATCACCGCCGGCCCCGGGGCGAAACGGCTGGAACTGGATTACGGCGCCACGGTAGCGCTGACCGGCTGGGACCCCGCGCAGCGCTATGACCTGACCCGCTGGCCCGCCCGCCCCGACCTGCGCCCCCTGCCCGAGGGCGGCGTGATGCTGTCGCACGGCACATCCTGCCTGATCATTACCGACGCCCCCGAGGGCACGGATATCCTGCGCCAGGTCGAGATGCGGGGCTAGCGGGGGTCAGTCATTCCCGCGCCAGCGGCGGCGGGGGTAAAGCCGGATCCGCCGCGGATGGCTGCGCAGGGGCAAATCGGCCAGCGACTCGCCCGGGCGCTGGACCTCATACATATCCGCGCCCAGTCGCGCACCGATCGCGCGCAGACGGCTGCGCAGCTCTTCCCGGGGTGTCTCGGTCCAGGGAGCAGGGTCCGCGATCAGGCCAAGATCGGCCAGTTGCCGCCCAGCCTGCGGAAAATCGGCGACCCCGAACACCGACAAGGCCGATCGGCGCACACCCGCAGGCGACCAGCCCATCGGTCGGGCATTGATCACCGCGACCTGGCCTGCGCCAAATCTGGTCAGCTGGCCCGCCTGCAAGAACACCTCGGGCGCGGGGCGGCGCTGGAACAGCACCACGCGCTGATGTGCGCGCACCACCAGTGCCACCAGATGGAAGGCCGATCCATCGACGCCCGCGATGACCTCGGCGGCCTTGTATTGCGCGATCTGGTCTTCCATGCTGTGGTGCTGCGGATGATAGGGCACGAAGCCCTCGGCCTGCAAAAGCTGTTCCAGCCGGTCTTCCTCGATCAGACTGCCGTGGGGATGATCCAGCCCGGTGCGCGAGATATATATCTTCCTGTGCCCCTTGGGCGCGATATCCGCGGCAAAACGATCATGGATCATCGCGCGGTATTCCGGTGTCGCCTCCATTAGCGTCAGCGCGCCACAGCCCTGCATCGGCACCACGACCTGACCCAGACGCAGCGGCCCATCCGCTTTCAGCAAGGGGGGCATCTTCCAACCGCACAAGGCCATGAACCGGCCAAGCATGTCCTCGATCCGTGCCAGATCGGCACCGGGCTGATGCAGAACGATCGCCCCATCGTAGCTGTCGGGGGCATGGTGCAGGTGCCACAGCCGGGCCGTCGTCTCCAGCAGAAAATGGCCGAATTGTGGGTGGTAATGGCCAAGGAACAGATAGCGCCCATTGCGGCGTTCGGACACCTGGGCAGGAAACGGGGGGAAGCGGGTGGCGCGATTGGTCGCGGAATGCCAGCCCTGTGCCAAAGGCACCGGCTGCCCCGCCTGATCGAAAAGCCCCGCGTCCACCACCCAAGGGGTTCGTTGCCGAAGCGCGGGCACCAGAACCGCGTCCGCAAGCCGCAACACCTGATCGGCAATGCTGCGGTCCGGGTGCAATACCAGCTTTTCCGGCATCTGCGCCTGCCCCGTCATGACAGGCACCTCAGCCAAGGCCCAGCCGCGCCACAATGCCCGCCCAATCCGGGCTTTGGCGCATGCGCGCGGCCTTGGCCTTGTGGATGGCAAAGGATTGCGCGTGCATTTCGGCCAGTTGCGGATCGGCCTTCAGCTCCTCATAAATCCGCCGTGTGGCGGGGCGCATCGTGGCAAAGCGCGGTTCGGGGTCACCGGCGCCGTTATAGCCCTGCCAATACCGATGGCTGCGTTGCAGGCGGTCCAGCCCCATGGCATCGCCCCGGTCCAGCTTGACCAGAAACGCCTCGGCCGATTTGATCGCATAGTGATTGAACTGGGCCAGATCGGTGCTGGTCATCGCCTCGATGGCCTTGTCCTTGCCATCGGTAAAGTCCGGCCCCAGCACATTGGCGCTGCCGTCGATCCAGACATGACCCGCGCGCAAAAACCCCTTCATCAAGGGGCGATGATTGCGGCGCAGGTCAAAAGGCACGTCGTTGCGATACATCGTCTTGATCGCGTTCATCAAGACCCGGCCCTCGGCCCGCGCCTTTGCATAGCCCTTGCTGAGCTGGGTGAATTGTTCGGCAACAGGGCGATCCTGCAAGGTCAGGATGCCCGCGCTGGAAAACGGTGTGCTGGTGAAGGATACCGCATCAAAGCGACCCGCGCGGTCCTGTGCGGCGGCCATGAAATCATCCAGATGACCTTCGCCCGGGAAGATCTGCAGCAACTCATCGGCATCGGTGTGATAGATCCAGTCGGCATCGCGATAGATGTTGAACATCCGCGCATAGCGCAGCGCCATCACATGCCAGTTGCCCCGGTCGGGCATCAGGGCTTTGGGGTTGGGGCGGTGATAGACCGGCACGATCCGTTCCAGCCGGTCCAGCATCCGGTCGGTCAGGTCGTCGCAGTCATTGGTGAAGACCAGGATCCCGTCCACGCCCAGCGCCAGATAATGCGCCACCCATTCCAGTACATAGGGCCCTTCGTTCTTCATCGTCGCAACGATCAGAACCTTTTCACCAAGCATCATCGCACCAAACCCCTTGCACCGGCGCCGTGGCGCCGCGTTCCTATGCCTGTTCCGCCCCGCGCCCCACCGGGTCGCGTCGATAGACCCAGCCTGCCGGCGCGTCCTCTGCGCCCCCCCGCCGCAGGCCGGCGTCGGACAGTAGCCTGTCCCAGTTGGCCAGCCCCTGTTCACTTGCGCCCTCGGGCAGCAGGATCACGCGGCGCAGGAGCGCAAGCCAGTCGGGCCGCACCATCGCCGCCTCCAGCGCGCAGGCAGACAGGCGCAGAACGTCGGGGCGGAAATCGGCCAGGCAGTGCGCCAGCCCCCGCGCGCCGCTGGCCGGATCATCCCCTGCCAGCACCAGCGGGCCCGTGGCATGGCGCAGCCGGTCCGACAGGCCGTTCTGCGCGCCCACCTGGCGGGAAAAGGCAATCAGATCGGCGCGCGCGCCTTGCACCATCGCCTGCAGCCCCGGATGGGCGCGCAAGCCCATCATCGCGACCAGACCAAAACCGCCCGTCGCCTCCAGCAGCCGCGCGCAGCCTTCGGTCTGGGCGGCGATGTAACGCGCGGCGCGGCGTTCGAACTTGCCCGCGCGCAGCGCCTCCAGCGCGTCGGGGGCGAACAGACGCGGATCGGCGGGCACGGTGATGCCGCGGTTGTCCACCTGTTCCAGCGCCACCGGCAGACCGAAATCAACCGGGCCGGGCAGAAAGGGGCTGCCAGCAAGATCGCCGAATTCCTCGGACGGTTTGGTGCGCCGCTCCGCGATGGGGCGGGCGCGCGCGCGCTTTTCGACATCGGACATCAGCGCCGCGATCTTCAGCGGATCGCGCGGCTGCGGCGGCTTGGCGGTGACCTGGGTGATCGGCACCTGGCCCGCGGCCAGCAGCCCCGCCTTCAACTCGGCATAGGCCTCGGTCTGCTTGTATTCGGCCAGCCGCGCCTCAACCCGGTCCAGCGCCGCATAATGCAGCCGCGCCAGCACCGGATCGGCCAACAGCTGCGCCATGATATCGCGCCGCCGCGCGGCATGGCGCAGAATCTTGTCGTCGCGCACCTCATTGCGGTCCTGCAGCGCCCAGTAATCGGCGTTGTATTTGTCTTTCTTGTTGTTGACGTTGCCGCGGAACTTGCGGATCGCATAGCTGTCCACCGATTTCACCGCATAATGGTTCAGCTGCGCCCAGTCATAGCCCAGCGTGCGCCGGATCGACCGCCAGCCGCGAAAGCGGAAGTAATCCTCCATCGGCTGACCCGATCCGTTCAGCCAATGCACCTGATCGGGAAAGCCGGTGTCGATGTGCTTGTTGCGGATCTTGGGGCGGTGGATGCCCAGCTTCCAGTATTCGGGGTCGTATTTGAACAGCGTCTTGACGCCCCAGCCCATGCGCCACAGCGGCGGGGCTGCATACAGATATTGCTCGGTCACCGGGTCGCGCGACCAGTCCACCACAAATCCCGACCCAAAGATGCGCCAGGTGATGACGATACCATTGGCCCCGCGCGCCACCGCATCATCCAGCATCCCGTCGATCGTGCCCGAGGGGTGGTTGATGCACAGGAATTCATCGGCATCGAACACCATCACCCAATCGGCCGCCGCCACCAGCGGCTCGGCCTCGGCATGGGCCAGCGCCGAGGGCTGGGGCTTGATCCCCGCAGGGATCACATTGTGACGGTGATAGCCCAGGCCCAGTTCCTCAAGGCGCTGCAGCATCTCGACCGTGCCGTCGGTGCAGTCGTTGGTGTAGACAAGGATATCGGTAAACCCCACGGCCAGATGATGGGCGAACCATTCCAGCAGGAACGGCGCCTCATCCTTCATCATCGACACCGCCATCACGGTGCCGTGCGGGCTTGAATGCCGGGCCAGCGCCATCGGGCCTAGTCTTCCAGCGCCGCGTCCGGGTTTATCCCGACCTCGGCGCACATGCGCGCGACGTAGGAATTGGGCAGCGGCGGGTTCTTGCGCCACCAGGGCTTGGTGCCGTTGGTATACAGATGCACGCTGACGGTCTGGTCGGTGAAATGCCCTTCAACCCGGCCATAGGGATCAAAGAACACATCGTTCAGCTGAAACGGCACCGGATACAGAACATCGGGCGTCATCGCCTTTTCGATATCGCCGGTCTGCTGGGCGAACCATGTGAAGGCCTGCGGGCCAAAGGCGGTGCGCTCGGTCTTGTAGATCATCTCGCCATGGCTCATGCCGCCCTTTTCGCGCAGCTTGTCCATCTGCTTGCGCTGGCGTTTGTTCCACCAGGCGGGATAATCGGGCAGGTTGTCATAGTAATCCAGCAGCTGATCCATCAGCGCGCAATGCTGCGGCAGCCCCACCACCCCGCAGTTCAGCGCCCCGCGCATGCCGTGCCCGGCAAAGACATAGTCCCATTCCTCGGGAAAGGGCTTGTAGCAGAAGGCGTCGCAATCGATCCACAGCGCGCCGGTCTTGCGGATCATCTTGTAGCGAAACACATTCGACAGGAACGAGGCCGAGGTCGCCGCGACCAGGGTCATGTCGATATCCATGATCTCGGTGGCGGGGCGGATCTGCACCCCCTCGGGCGCATTGTCGACCGCATCGGTGCAATAAAGCGTCACCGGATGGCCGTGCCGCAGATGCGACTTCAGGCAAAGCTGGTTAAGATAGTGAAGCTTCGGCCCGATCCAGAGCGAGGCGACAGGACGGCGGGACAGATTCATGCGCGGGTACCCGGATAACAGCGCGCCGAACGCGGCGCAAACACGACAGACGCCGCAGGCATAGACCAATCGGGGCGCCCGGAAAAGCCTTGTGATGGGGCCATCAGCCCGCCATCGGCACGATCTGCGTGCCAAGCCGCGCGGCCAGATCGGCCCGTTCGGCATCGATCGCGCCGGGCGGCAGCGGCCCCCAGCGATCGGGCGCGTCAATGAACCCCCGCGCGGCCAGATCGCGGCCCAGCGCGGGAAAATCCAGTTCGGCATAGATCTCGCTCATCTGTGACAACTTGGCGCCCGCGAACTGGTAATAGCGTCCCGACAAGGCGTTGATCACATCGGGCTCCAGCCCGGCGAAATGGCGATACTGGGTCAGGTAATCCGCGATCGTGTCGCCGGGCCGGCGCAGGATGATGCCCACGCGATCCTGCGGCCCGGCAAAGAAGGCGGCCAGATGCAGGGCGGATGAATCGCTGGACACGATCACCTTGGCGGCCTTGTATTGCGCGATCTGCGCCTCGACCGGGTGTTCCTGGGGGTGATAGATGCTGTAGCCCTCGGCCTGGAACAGGCGTTCCAGATGCGCCTCGCCGAAATACCGCCCGCGTTTCGAAAACAGCCGCGTGCGCGAGATATAGATGCGTTCTGGCCCGTCGGGCGCGATGGTGCGGCCCAGATGGCGTTTGACATGGGCGCGGAATTCCGGGCAGGCGGCGATCATGTCGCCGGTGCCAAACCCCTGCGGCGCCAGCACCAGCCGTTCCACCCGCAGCGGCGCGATCACGCCCTGCGCGCGTTTGGGGCGCGCGCCGAACAGCGACAGCATCGGGCGCAACGGGCGAATAAAACGGTTGGGGCGCGTGACCTGCTTTTTCAGCAAGAACAACTCGCCCCGGACCTTTTCCTCAACCATCCCCGCGGCCCACAACCGGCCGGTGGATTCCAGCAGGAAATGGCCGAAATGGTTATAAAGCATCCCGCCATAAAGCCACAGCCCCGGCAGCGGGTCGCCTTCGGGCACGGGCGGCGGGCCTTCCGGCGCAACTGTCGTGGGCTGGCGCGAATTGCGAAAGCACTGCCCATCGGCCAGATAGGTGCCATCGGCGTCATAAACGCCCGCGGGGCGGCGGATGCCACCCGCCTTGCCCGCGCCAAAGGGCACGATCAGGGCATTTTCGACGATGCGGACACGCGCGGCCAGCGGCAGATCGGGGTCAAAGCGCATGCGGGCTCCGGGGTAACAGGGCAACGTTTACGCGCCCCTTGTGCCCGATCCGGCCCGCGCGCTCAATCCACCTTGGCGCGGGTCACAGATAGCGGCCGCCGCGCTGCAACACCTCGATCTGATAGCCATCGGGATCGGCGATGAAGAAGAACCGCGCGATCACCTGCCCGCCGGGCGCGAAATCGACGATCTGGCGCGGCGCCAGGCCCGCGGCGGTCAGGCGCGCATGTTCCGCCGCCAGATCGTCGACCGAAACGGCCAGATGGCCATAGCCATCGCCCAGATCATAAGGCACGGTCCGGCCCTTGTTGATCGTCAGTTCCAGTTCGAACGCGGTTTCGGGATTGGACAGATAGACCAGCGTGAAGGCGTCGAAATCCATCCGCTCGGCGACGGTCAGCCCGAAGGCGCGGTGGTAGAACTGGACCGAGCGTTCTTCATCCAGAACGCGGATCATGCTGTGAATGGCCTTGGCCATCGGAACCCTCCGGTTGCGAAAACAGCGTGGCGATAGACCGGCGCGGCGCGGGGGACAAGCCCCGGCACCGCGCCTCAGGCCCGCCTAGCGCTGGATCAGCGCCGCAAGCGCCGGCGCGGGCGCGCGGCCCAGATCCTGCGTCAGCCCGTCGATCCCGCGCCGGATCGCGTGGAACATCGGCCCGCCGCGCCAGCGCGGGAAGCCATAGCCGTGGATCTTCACAAGATCGATATCCGAGGATTTCTGCGCGATGCCCTCGGCCAGGATCGCGGCGCCTTCCTCGGCCATCTCGGCGACCAGCCGCGCCGCGATGGCCGCGCGGTCCATGCCCGCGCCGGGGGTGATCTGCGCGGCCAAAAGCCCCGCCACCGTGTCCGAGGGCACAGGCTTGCGGTCCCCCGGGGCATAGTCATACCAACCGCCGCCGGTCTTTTGCCCCTTGCGGCCCGCGCGCACCAGAATGTCGCCCAGCATCTCTGGCACGTCTTCGCCGCGGGCGCGCGCGCCCTCGCGTTGCAGGAAGGCGATGTCGAGCCCGCCAAGATCCTGTGCCTCAAACGGGCCCATCGCCAGGCCAAAGCCGCGCATCGCCGCATCCACCTCGGCAATGGCGATGCCCTCGCGGACCAGCGCCTCGGCCGCGGCGCGATAGCGTTTCAGGATGCGGTTGCCGATGAAACCATCGCAGATCCCCGCCTGCACCGGCATCTTGCCCAGGCTGCGCGCCAGCGCGAAGCCGCTGGCCAGCACCTGCGGCGCGGTATCAGCCGTGGGCACGATTTCCAGCAGCTTCATCACATTGGCCGGGCTGAAGAAATGCAGCCCGATGAAGCGGTCGGGATGGGGCAGCCCTTCGGCAATGGCGCGCGGGTCCAGATAGGATGTGTTGGTTGCCAGGATCGCATCGGGGCGACACAGCCGGCCCAGCTCGGCAAAGACCGCGCGCTTGACGCCGATTTCCTCGAACACCGCCTCGATCACCAGATCGACATCGGCCAGCGCGGCATAATCGGTGGTGCCGGTCACCCCGGCCATGCGATCGGCGGCCTGCGCCTCGGACAGGCGGCCGCGCTTGACCGCGCCGTCATAGATCGCGCCCAGATTGGCCAGACCACGGGCGACCGCCGTATCATCGCGTTCGATCAGCACCACCGGCAGACCCGCATCGCGCAGCGCCGCGGCGATGCCCGCGCCCATCGTGCCGCCGCCGATCACGGCGGTGGTCGCAATCGGGCGCGCGGTCACATCCTTGAGCGTGGACGGGCGCGGTGCGGCCCGTTCGGCAAAGAACACATGGCGCAGCGCCGCGGCCTGATCCGATCCGCGCAGATCCAGGAAGGTTTCCCGCTCAAAGGCCATGGCGGCGGTGAAATCGCCGGTGACGGCGCGTTTTACACAGTCAAGCGCCCGCAGCGGCGCCACTGCGCCCTTGGCAGCCTTGGCCACGGCGGCCTCTTGCGCGGCCCAGAAGCCTTCGGGCGCAGGCGCAGGATCGCGCGCGCAAACCGGCGCGGGCAGCGGCGCGTTCAGCGCGGCTTCGGCAAAGGCCACCGCGCCCGCGCGCAAATCGCCGTCAATGATCTGGTCGATCAGGCCGATCGCCAACGCCCGGGCCGCCTTGACCGGCTTGCCCGAAGTTGCCATCGCCGCCGCCTCAACGGCGCCGACAAGGCGCGGGGTGCGCACCGTTCCGCCCGCGCCCGGCACGATGCCCAGCGTCACCTCGGGCAGGCCCAGCGCCGCCGACGGCACCGCCACGCGGAAGCGACAGCCCAAGGCCACCTCAAGCCCGCCGCCCAGCGCCGATCCGTGGATCGCGGCGATCCAGGGCTTGGCGGCGGTTTCAATCCGGGCAACCAGATCGGGCAGATGCGGTTCCATCGGCGGCTTGCCGAATTCGCTGACATCGGCGCCCGCGATGAAGGTCCGCCCCGCGCAGATCAGCACAACCGCGCGAATATCGGGGTCCGCATCCAGCGCGCCCACCGCATCCCAAAGCCCCTGCCGTAGCGCCTGCGACAGCGCATTGACGGGCGGGTTGTCGATGGTGACGACGGCAATTGTGCCTTCGCGCGCGATGGATACGGTCATGTCAAATCCCCAGATAGGCTTCGCGGATACGTGGATCGGCGATCAATTCGGCCGCCGGCCCTTCCATACTGATGCGGCCCGTCTCCATGACATAGCCGCGATCGGCGATCTTCAGCGCGCCGAACGCGTTCTGTTCAACCAGAAGCACGGTGACGTCAAGTTTCTTCAGCCCGCTGACCACATCGAAGATCTGCTGCACCAGGATCGGCGCCAGCCCCATCGAGGGTTCATCCAGCAACAGGCACGACGGCCGCCCCATCAGCGCGCGCGCGATCGCCAGCATCTGCTGTTGCCCGCCCGACAGGCCGCCCGCCGCCTGATTGCGTTTCTGTTTCAGGATCGGGAACATCTGGAAGGCGTCTTCCATGTCGCGGTCCACCCGGTCATCGGAAAACAGGAACGCGCCCAGCCGCAGGTTTTCCTCAACCGTCAGGTTGGTGAATATCTGTCGCCCCTCGGGCGATTGTGCCAGCCCCCGGCGCAGGCGCTTGAAGCCCGGCACGGTGGTAATGACGTCGCCCCGGAAGGTGATCGCCCCGCCCGTGACCGGCTGCACCCCCGAGATACAGCGCAACAGCGTGGTCTTGCCCGCGCCATTGGCGCCCACGACGGTGACGATTTCGCCCGAATTCACGGCCAGATCGATGCCGTGCAACACCTCGATGCGGCCATAGCGCGACCGCAGCCCTTCAACCGTCAGCATCGGCAGCCTCCTGCGTTCCAAGATAGGCCGCGATCACATCGGGGTTGCGGCTGACCGTGGCCGGGTCGCCCTCGGCGATCTTCTCGCCATGGTCCAGCACCACGATATGGTTGGAAATGCGCATGACCATCTTCATGTCATGCTCGACCAGCAGGATCGCCACGCCCTCGGCGGCGACCTCGGCGATCAGGTGGTCGATCTCTTCGGTCTCGACCGCGTTGCAGCCCGCCGCCGGTTCATCCAGCAACAGCACCCGCGGCTTCAGCGCCAGCGCGCGCGCGATTTCCAACCGCTTGAGCGCGCCATAGGACAGGTTGCCCGCCTCTTGTTCGCCGGCGCGACCAAGGCCCACGCGTTCAAGCAGCTTTTGCGCCCCTTCGCGCGCGACCTGCGCCCGGCGGCGCGAGGACGGCAGGTTCAGCAGATCGGCCAGCAGATGCCCGCTTTCCTGCAGGTGATAGCCCGCGATCGCATTTTCCAGCACCGTCATCTGCTGAAAGATCTGCAGGTTCTGGAAGGTGCGCGACAGGCCCCGGCGCGCCAGAAGATGCGGGCTCATGCCGGTGACATCCTCGCCGTCCAGCTTCACCCGGCCCGAGCCGGGCAGATAGACGCCCGAGATCATGTTGAACAGCGTAGTCTTGCCTGCGCCGTTGGGCCCGATGACCGAAACGATCTCGCCCGGTTTCATGGCGAAGCTGACATCGTGGACGGCGCGCACGCCGCCGAATTCGATGCCCAGCCCTTCTACTTGCAGAAGACTCATTCACCCCTCCCCCGGATCAGGCGCAGGACCGAGGGCAGCAGCCCTTCGCGCATGAAGATCATCACCAGCATCATCACCAGACCCAACATCAGCTGTTCATATTCGGCAAAGACCGTAAGAACCTGCGGCAGCATCGTCAGGATGCCGGCGCCGAAGATCGCGCCCAGCACCGATCCCGCGCCGCCCAGAACCGCCATCGTCACCATTTCGATCGAGTGCATGTAGCCCGCGACATCGGGGGTGATGAACTTGTTCTGCAGCGCCAGAAGCGACCCCGAGACCGAGGCATAGACCGCCGAGATCACGAAGGCCTGCAGCTTCAGCCGGGCCACATCAACACCCACGGTGCGCGCGGCAATTTCCGACCCGTGCAGCGCGCGCAGCGCCCGGCCGGTGGGGCTGTTGAACAGGTTCAGCGCAAGCCAGGCCCCCAGCAACAGCGCAAGGCCGGTGAAGCCATACCAGAATTCGGAATTGTTCAGGTTCAGGCCCATGTCCTTCAGCAGACCGCGCAGGCCCAGATCAGGCACCTCGATCCCGTCGGGACCACGGGTGATGTCGCGTTCATTGGCCAGAACCATCGACACCAGAATACCAAAGCCCAGCGTGGCCACGCCCAGATAATAGCCCTTCAGCCGCAGGATCGGCCGCCCGATCAGCCAGGCCATCGCCGCCGAAATCACCGCCCCCAGCACCAGCGCCAACCCCGGATGCAGGCCCAGATGCACCGGCGCCAGCGCGCAGGTATAGGCGCCGATCCCGGCAAAGCCCGCATGGCCCAGGCTGATCTGGCCGGCATAGCCGATCAGGATGACCATCCCTGTCACCGCGATGCCGTTCACGAAGATCAACGATCCGACGCGGTAATAGTAGGATGAGGGGAAGAAGAACGGGGTGATGGCGATCAGCAGCGCCAGCACCAGAAGGGTCGCTTGCTTGTTGCTCAGCTTCATGGTCACACCCGATCCGTGGATTTCTTGCCAAACAGGCCCTGCGGCATGGCAAACAGCACCGCAAGGATCACGATGAAGGCCGCCGCGTCCTTGTACTGGCTGGAAATGTAGCCTGCGGTCAGCGCCTCAAGCAGGCCCAGCAGGATGCCGCCCACCAGCGCGCCCTTGGGGTTGCCCATGCCGCCCAGCATCGCCGCGGCAAAGCCCTTCAGCGCCAGCGCGATGCCCACGTCATAGCTGACCAGCGTGATCGGCGTCACCAGAACGCCCGCCAGCGCGCCGATGCCCGCCGACATGGCAAAGGACAGCGTCATCACCCAGGCGGTGTTGATCCCCACCAGCTGCGCCGCAAGACGGTTGTTGGACGTGGCCAGAATGGCCTTGCCCATCAACGTGCGGGTGAAGAACAGCCACAGCCCCACGAACACCGCCAGCGCCCCCGCGATCACCCAAAGGCTTTGCGGCAGGATCGTCGCGCCCAGCACCCGGATCGGATCATCGCCCGAAAAGGCCGGAAAGCGGTGCAGCTGCTTGTCGAACACCAGTTGCGTGACACCGCGGATAAAGATCGAGGCGCCGATCGTGATGATGATCAGCGACACCACCGGCGCGCCGCGCGCCGGCTCGATCGCCAGCTTGTTCAGCGCCACCCCGATCGCCGCCGTCACCGCGACCGCGATCAGCGCCGCCAGCGGCAGCGGCAACCCCGCCTTGAAGGCGAAGACGGTGATCATGCCGCCCAGCATCACGAATTCGCCCTGGGCGAAGTTCACGACGTCAGAGGCGTTGTAGATGATGGTGAAACCCAGCGCGACCAGCGCGTAGACCGCGCCGACCGTCACGCCGGACAGTAGGAATTGCATCAGTTCGGGCATCGGGAGGCTCTCCGGCGATGGCGGGACAGGGGCCGCGCGGGTGGCGCGGAAAGGTCCAGCCCGCACGCGGCGGGCCGGGCCGTCACGAATTACTCAACCAGGGTCCATTCGCCGTTGCGGATTTCCAGCATCCGGAAGGCGGACAGGTCCAGGCCCAGGTGATCCTCGGGCGACATCGTGTAGATGCCGGTGGTCCCCACCAGACCCGAGGTCGCCTCGATCGCGTCACGGATCGCCACCGGCTCGGTCGAACCGGCGCGGGTGATGGCATCGACCAGGATGCGCAGCCCGTCATGGGCATAGCCGCCAAAGGTGCCGACCGGGGTGCCGGTCTTGTCCTCGAACATGGTCTTGTAGGCGGTCACGACCGGCTTTTGCGGGTCATCTTCGGCCAGCAGGTCGGGCACCAGAAGCGCGTTGCCCGGCAGGCGCACGCCCTCGGCGGCCTCGGCCCCGGCCAGTTCGATGAACCCTTTTGAGGCCACACCATGCGACTGATACAGCGGCAGGTCGATCGCCAGCTGCGCATAGTTGCGCGTCACGATCGAGGGGCCCTGGCCAAAGCCCGGGTTCAGGATCGCCTGGATACCGTCGCTGCCCTTGACGTTGGTCAGCTGCGGGGTCATGTCGGCATCCTGCGGCCCATAGCTTTCATCGGCCAGCACCTCGATGCCGTAATCGCCCACGATCGACAGGCACTGGTTGCGCATCGAGGCGCCGAAGCCGTCGGTCCCCGAGATCATGCCGATCTTGGTGATTTCGCGCTTCTGCATGTCTTCAAAGATCTTGGCGCAGGCCATGCGGTCGGTGTGCGGGGTCTTGAAGACGAAGGGCTTGACCGGATCGATGATCTCGATCGCGCCGGCCAGCGAGATGAAGGGCACTTCGGCATCCTCGGCCACCGGGATGATCGCCATGGACGTGCCGGTGGTGGTGCCGCCGACGATGGCGACGACCTCGTCATCCTCGACCAGGCGGGTGGCGAAGGTGCGCGCCTTGTTCGGATCGCCGCCGTCGTCATAGATCACAAGCTCGATCTTCTCGCCATTGACGCCGCCATTGGCGTTGATGTCCTCGACAAGCATCTTCAGCGTCTTGGCCTCGGGGTCGCCCAGGAAGGCGGCGGGGCCGGTTTCGGACACCGAGGCGCCGATCTTGATTTCGGCCATTGCGGTGCCCGCCAGGCCCAGGGCCATAAGCGTGGCAAGCGCGGTGGCGCTGGCAGTGGTGGTCAGGGTCTTCATGCTGGTCTCCTCCCTCAGGGACTTTGCAGTAAGGCGGCCCGGTCAGGCCGCTTTCGGTCGCCGCCACATCGCCACGCGGAAGCGTCCGGTGACAAAGGCGGTATCGGTCAGGCTTGCGTTGCCCGCCGGGTTGGCCCCGGTGACATGATAGTCGCTGAACGCAGCGCTTTGATTGACGAAGATGTTGCCGGTCAGGTTGACCGACAGGTTCACGCCTGCCCCCGCAAAGGCATCGGCGGCGCGCAGGATGCGGGCGTCGTCGGTGTCATAAAGTGCTGCGGTGATCGCCCCCTTGCGCCGGGCCAGATCGGCGGCGGCATGGATGCCGGCTTCGGCATCGGCCACGGGCACGACAAAGGCGACGGGGCCAAAGCACTCGGCCTCATGCGCGGCCGAACCGGCGGCGCCTTCGTCCAGCGTGACGATCAAGGGCGTGGCGCTGCGCCCCTGCCCCGCGATCGGCGCGCTGTCACGCACCACGCGGCCCATGGCGCGCGCGCCATCCACCCGCGCCAGCGTGGCCGGGTTGGCGATCGCCCCGCAAACCCCGGACGCGCGCGCCGGATCGGCAAGCAGCGCATCGACCGCATCGGCAATGCCCTGGGCGACCTGATCCAGGCTCTTGTGGCCCTGATCGGTGTCGATCCCGTCGCGGGGCACAAAGATATCCTGCGGCGAGGTGCACATCTGCCCGGAATACAGCGACAGTGAAAAAGCGATATTGGCGCACATGCCGTCGAAATCATCGCTGGCGGCGATCACGATGGAATTGACGCCCGCTTCCTCGGTATAGACCTGCGCGCCCGGCGCGGCATTGTCGCGCACCCATTGGCCAAAGGCATTTGATCCGGTGTAGTCGATGATCCGCACCGCCGGGTCGCGCACCAGATCGGCGGTGATCGGCGCGGACGGCACATCGGCGGCCAGCAGCACCACATCGGCGGGCAAGCCCGCCTCGGCCAGCACCTCACGCGCGATGCGCACGGTGATCGCCAGCGGTAGCACCGCGCCCGGATGGGGCTTGACGATCACCGGGTTGCCGGTGGCCAGGCTGGCAAACAGCCCGGGATAGGAATTCCACGTCGGGAAGGTGTTGCAGCCGATCACCAGCGCCACCCCGCGCGGCACCACGCGCCAGTGCTTTTCGATCACCAGCGGCGCGGCCTTGCCCTGCGGCTTTTCCCAGATCGCGGTTTTCGGCGTGCGGGTCATTTCCGCCCATGCGGTCGCCACCGCCTCCAGCCCGCGGTCCTGGGCATGCGGCCCGCCCGCCTGGAAGGCCATCGCAAAGGCCTGCCCGGTGGTGTGCATCACCGCATTGCCCATCAGGAAGCTGATCCGGTTCAGCCGCACCAGGATTTCCAGGCAGATGCCCACGCGGGTTTCGGGGCTGGCGGCAGCCCAGGGCGCGGCGGCGGCCTGGGATGCGGCGATCAGCGTTTCGGGTCGCGCCGCGGGATAGGTGATTCCCAGAGCCGGGCCCCAGGGCGACAGTTCGGCCCCAAGACGATCTGATTCGGGGTGGCCGGGCAGGTCAAAGGGCGCGCCAAGGGCTGCGTCAAAGGCGGCCTCGCCTTCGGCCTTGGCCGTTTCGCCATAGATCTTGCCGCTTGGAACCTCTGGAAAAGGCGACCAGAATCCGCGGCTTTCAAGCGCGCGCAGCGCATCTTCCAACAGCCCACGATGACGGTCGAACAGCTCGCTCATGCCGGTGCCTCCTCCACAAAGCAGCTTTATCATTGACCGGCCGGTCGGACTATGCAACAAATTTTTTACACGCCGCCGGGCAGCCCGCGGCCTGAGGGGAGCCTGAGGGGGAGATTGCCGATGACCCAATCCGACACAGTCCTGGTGGCGCTGAACGATGGCGTTCTGCGCCTGACGCTGAACCGTCCGGAAAAGCTTAATTCCTTCAATGAGGAAATGCACCTTGCGTTGCGCGCCGGGCTGCAGCGCGCGCATGATGATGCCGATGTGCGCGCGGTCCTGCTGACCGGCGCGGGGCGCGGGTTCTGCGCGGGTCAGGATCTTGGCGACCGCGATCCGCGCAAGGGCGGCCCGGCCCCGGATCTGGGCCATACGCTGGAAACCTTCTACAACCCGACGCTGCGCCTGCTGCGGGCACTGGAAAAGCCGGTGGTCTGCGCGGTCAACGGCGTGGCGGCGGGCGCGGGCGCAAATATCGCGCTGGCCTGCGACATCGTTCTGGCGGCGAAATCGGCGAAATTCATCCAGGCCTTCGCCAAGATCGGCCTGGTGCCCGATGCCGGCGGCACCTGGAGCCTGTCGCGCATCCTGGGTGAGCCGCGCGCCAAGGCGCTGGCGCTGACCGCCGAGCCGCTGATGGCCGAGAAGGCCGCCGACTGGGGCTTGATCTGGAAGGCCGTCGAGGATGAGGCCCTGCTGCCCGAGGCCAGCGCGCTGGCGCAATCGCTGGCCGCCGGCCCGACGCTGGGCCTGGGCCTGACCAAGCGGCTGATCCAGGCCGCGGCCACCAACAGCCTGGATGCCCAGCTAGACATGGAACGCGACTGCCAGCGTCAGGCCGGGCGCAGCGCCGATTACGCCGAAGGCGTCACCGCCTTCCTGGAAAAGCGCAAGCCGGAGTTCCGGGGCCAATGAAACCCGTAGCCCAGATGACGCCGCAGGAACTGGCCGAGGCTTCGGCCCGCGCGATGTGGAACGACGATTCCGCCAGCCAGCGGCTGGGCATGGCGCTGGATCATGTCGCCCCGGGGCAGGCCACGTTGTCGATGACGATCACCGCCGACATGTCCAACGGGCACGGCAATTGCCACGGCGGCTATATCTTCACGCTGGCCGATTCGGCCTTTGCCTTCGCCTGCAACAGCTACAACGACGTGGTCGTCGGGCAGCATTGCTCGATCTCCTATCTCAACCCGGTGCGCATCGGCGACCGGCTGACCGCCACCGCGCGCGAGGTTTCCCGCCGCGGCCGGTCCGGGATCTATGACATCCGCATCACCAATCAGGACGGTGTGCACGTGGCCGAATTCCGTGGCCATTCGCGCATGGTCAAAGGCACCCACCTGCCGGTCTGACCGGCATCGCTTTCCAAAGGGAGGACCCATGGAAGACCTTACCCCCCGCAAGCAGGATCTGGACCCGATCGAGATCGCCTCGCGCGATGAAATCGCGGCACTGCAGTTCCACCGCATGAAACGCTCGCTGAAACATGCGTTCGAGAACTCGCCCTTCTACCGCAAGCAGTTCATCGCCCATGACGTCCATCCCGAAGATCTGAAGACGCTGGCCGATATCGCCAAGTTCCCCTTCACGACCAAGCAGGATCTGCGCGACACCTATCCCTTCGGCATGTTCGCCGTGCCGCAGACGAAACTGGTGCGTATCCACGGATCGTCCGGCACCACGGGCAAGCCGACGGTGGTGGGCTATACCGCCAATGACATCGATGTCTGGGCCAACCTGATCGCGCGTTCGATCCGCGCGGCCGGTGGCCGCCCCGGCGACATCCTGCACAATGCCTATGGCTACGGCCTGTTCACCGGCGGCCTTGGCGCGCATTACGGCGCGGAACGGTTGGGCTGCACGGTGGTGCCGATTTCCGGCGGGCAGACCGAACGCCAGGTCACGCTGATCACCGATTTCAAGCCGCGCATCATCATGGTGACGCCGTCCTACATGCTGTCGATCCTGGATGAATTCCGCCGCCAGGGCCTTGACCCGCGTGAAAGCTCGCTCAAGGTCGGGATCTTCGGTGCCGAACCCTGGACCAACGCGATGCGTCAGGAAATCCAGGATGCCTTCGACATGCATGCCGTGGACATCTATGGCCTGTCCGAGGTGATGGGCCCCGGCGTCGCGCAGGAATGCGTGGAAACCAAGGACGGCCTGCACATCTGGGAAGACCACTTCTACCCGGAAATCATCGACCCGGTGACGGGCGAGGTTCTGCCCGATGGCGAAATGGGCGAGCTGGTGTTCACCACGCTGACCAAGGAAGGCCTGCCGATGGTGCGCTATCGCACCCGCGACCTGACCCGCCTGCTGCCCGGCACCGCACGGTCCATGCGCCGGATCGACAAGATCACCGGGCGCAGCGACGACATGATCATCCTGCGCGGGGTCAACGTCTTCCCGACCCAGATCGAGGAACAGATCCTGAAATGCAAGGGCCTGGCGCCGCATTTCCAGCTGGAACTGAACCGCGCGGGCCGGATGGACAATCTGACCGTCCATGTCGAATGCGCCCTGGGCCACACCGACGCCGCCGCGCGCGAGGCCGCGGCCAAGGAACTGGCCCATCACATCAAGGCGGTGGTCGGCGTATCAACCCGGATCAACGTCTGCGATCCCGAAATGATCGCCCGGTCCGAAGGCAAGGCCAAACGCGTCATCGACAACCGCCCCAAGGAATGACGCGCGCGTGACATCGCCCGGGCGCGCGATGTATAGGGGGGGGCGGAACCGCCCTCCCATTTTTTTCGGGCAGAACGGAACAGGAAGACCATGGCACGGACCCGCGCGAGCGATTTCGAAGAGAAACAGCACAGTATCCTTTTGAGTGCCGCGGCAGTTTTCGCCGAACAGGGAATGGACAAAGCCTCGATGGCGCAGATCGCCAGCCATTCACAGGTGTCCAAGGCCCTGCTTTACCACTATTATCCCAGCAAGGACGCGCTGATCTTTGCGATCATCCACACCCATCTGGCCGACCTGGAAGAAGCGATCGCCGAGGCCGACGCCCCCGACCTGCCCCCCGCCCTGCGCCTGCACCGGCTGGTCAGCGCGGTGCTGGAAAGCTATCGCGGGGCAGATAACGAACACAAGGTGCAGCTGAACGCCACCAGCGCCCTGACCGACGACCAGCGCGCCGAAATCCACGCGATCGAACGGCGCATCGTCAAACGCTTTGCCGCCGTGCTGCGCGACATCAACCCCGCGCTGGACGACAAGGCCCGCCCGCTGCTGATGCCGGTGACGATGTCGCTGTTCGGCATGATGAACTGGGTCTACATGTGGTTCCGCGATGGCGGCCCGATCACGCGCGAGGATTACGCCGATGTGGCGACAACGCTGATCCTGGAAGGGATCAAGGCGGTGCGCTAAGCCCCCCTGCCCGGCCTTCACGCGGGCGAAACCGGCGAAGCCTCCGGCGGAGGTATTTGTTGCAAGATGAAACAGGCGCCGCGCCCTGCCCCGGGGTGCGGCGCCTGTTTTTTGGGCGATCAGCCCCAGGTCTTGGCGACCATGGTCAGCACGTCATATTGCGCGACCACGGCCCCGTTCTGATTGGTGACCTGGCAATCCCAGCGCACCTCGCCATGTTCGGCGGTGGCGCGGGGGTTGATTTCCTTGCAGGTCAGGCGGACCTGAAGCGTGTCGCCGAAATAGACCGGGGTCAGGAAGCGCAGGTTGTCGACGCCGTAATTGGCCAGCACCGGGCCGGGGTTCGGTTCGACGAACAGGCCGGCCGCGAAAGAGGCGATCAGATAACCATGTGCCACCCGGTCGTCAAAGAACGGGTTGGCCTTGGCCGCCGCGCTGTCCATGTGCGCGTAGAAGGTATCGCCGGTGAAATGGGCGAAATGTTCCACATCTTCCTGCGTGACCTGGCGCGCGGCGGTGATCAGCTGATCGCCGATCTTCAAATCCTGCAGCGATTTGCGGAACGGATGTTCGCCCTGCTGCGCATCGGCGCCTTCGATCCAGCGCCCGGTGACGGCCGACAACAGCCGCGGCGCGCCCTGCACCGCGGTGCGCTGCATATAGTGTTTGACGCCGCGGATGCCGCCCATTTCCTCGCCGCCGCCCGCGCGGCCCGGCCCGCCGTGGACCAGCCCCGCCAGCGGCGAGCCATGCCCCGTTGAGGTCTTGGCCGAGGCGCGGTTGCCGATCAGCACGCGCCCGTGGAACGGTGCCATGCCGATCACGACCTCTTCGGCGACGGTCTTGTCATTGGTGAAGACCGAGGCGACCAGCGACCCCTTGCCGCGCTGCGCCAGGTCGACCGCCTCCTCGAGCGTGTCATAGGGCATGACCGTGGACACCGGGCCGAAGGCCTCGACATCATGCACGGCGCTGGCGGCAAAGGGCTTGTCGCAATACAGCAGGACCGGGTTCACGAAGGCGCCCTTTTCCGCATCGCCCGAGGCCACGCGGACCTCATCGGGGTTGCCGGCGACGATTTCGGCATCGGCCTGCAGGTCCTTGATCCGCGCGCGGACCTCATCACGCTGATCAAGGCTGGCCAGCGGCCCCATGCGGGTGCCATCCACCGACGGATCGCCCAGCGCGGTCTTGCCCAGCCGGTCGCCCAGCGCCGCGACCAGCGCCTGCACCTGCGCGCGCGGCGCGATCACGCGGCGGATCGCGGTGCATTTCTGCCCCGCCTTCACCGTCATTTCACGCGCGACTTCCTTGACGAACAGGTCGAATTCCTCAGTTCCGGGCACCGCATCCGGCCCCAGGATCGAGGCGTTCAGGCTGTCGGCCTCCATCGTGAAGCGGACCGAGTTCTCGATGATGGCGGGGTGGGTCTTCAGCTTGCGCCCGGTCCAGGCCGATCCGGTAAAGGTCACCGCGTCCTGCACGCCGACATGGTCCAGCATGTCGCCCACCGATCCCGATACCAGCTGCAGCGCACCTTCGGGCAGGATGCCCGTTTCGATCATCCGGCGCACCATCAGCTCGGTCAGATAGGCGGTCTGCGACGCGGGCTTGATCAGGCAGGGCACGCCCGCCAGCAGGTTCGGCCCGATCTTTTCAAGCATCCCCCAGCAGGGGAAGTTGAAGGCGTTGATATGGATCGCGATCCCGTGCAGCGGGGTCAGGATGTGCTGCGCCGAAAAGCTGGCATCCTTGGACAGCAGTTCCACATCGCCATCGATCAGAACGCGCGTGTTGGGCAATTCGCGCCGCCCCTTTGACGCAAAAGTCAGAAGCGTGCCGATACCGCCTTCGATGTCGATCCAGGCATCGGCCCGGGTCGCGCCGGTGGCAAGGCTTTCGGCATAGAATTCCTCTTTCATCTCCATCAGCTTCAGGCCAAGCGCCTTGAGCATCTGCGCGCGGTCATGGAAGGACATGGCGCGCAGCGCGCGCCCGCCCTTGTCACGGCCCCAGTCCAGCGCGGCCTTGAAATCAAGCCCGGTGGAATCGATGAACGCGACGGGTTCCCCCGTCGCGGCATTCAGAAGCGGCACGCCTTCCTTCGCGCCACGGGTCCATTCCCCGCAGACAAAACTTTCCAGTCGGCGCGGTGCGCGGATCGTGACGGTCATCAGGTCTTCCTCGTTCAGTTCAGGTTCAGCGCCGCGAGCTTTTCATCGACGCGGGCGTTCCAGGCGGCCAGAAGGGCCTCATTGGGCTGGCGGCGCAGGCCAAGCCGGCGCAGCATGTCAAAGCGCGCCGATCCGGCGGTGCCGAAAGTCGCGGCGACTCGCGGGCGCCAGTAGGCGATCACGGCGCGGGCCGCGGCCTGACCATCCGCAATGGCGGCGATCCGTTCCAGACCTTCCAGGCCCAGATCGGCATGGCGCGCCTCACGCGGGGCGATCTCGCGGAAGATCTCGGCCAGCGGCGCATAGGACAGGCGTGTCAGCTCGGTCATCTGGACCCCGGTCGCAAGGCCCATCAGCACGTTCATCACCACCGCATCGGTCCAGCCGGTGATCGGATAATGGAACACCGACAGACGCATGTCGCCGCCCTGGCGCACTGCGCCCAGATCGGCATCGCGGGCCACGCGCGCGGCCCAGTCATGCTGGCCCTGATAGCGCGCGGTATCGGTGCCGAAGCTGCCCATCACATCCAGCACACGTTCGGCGTGATCGGCCTTTTCCAGCGTGATCCGGCTGGCCGCGATACGTTCCTTGATGCCCGGCGCAAAGTTGATCGAGCTGGCAAAGCCCGCCGATCCGGCCAGTTCGCTGTCCACGAAGGACGACATCAGCCGCATCAGTTCGCCCCGATAGCGGGCGGGCACATTGGCCGGCGAGGTCAGCACCCCGCCCTGCGCCAGATAGTCGTCGATGTTCATCGTGTCGGAAGTATTGGTGTCGGACATGGGTTCCTCCCTTTCGCCCTTCATTCGTCGTAGCTGACGACGACCTTGTCGGTCAGCGGGAAGGCCTGGCAGCTAAGGACATAGCCCGCGCGCACCTCATAATCTTCCAGCGCGTGGTTGATCGCCATCTCGACCTCACCCTCCAGCACCTTGCAGCGGCAGGTCGAACAGACCCCGGCCTTGCAGGAATAGGGCGCGTCCATGTTCGCCCCCAGCGCGGCATCAAGGATGCTTTGGCCCTGGCGCGGCATTTCAAAGCTGCGGGTGGCGCCATCCAGCGTGACGGTGGCGGCGGTGCCGCTGCCGGGCGCGATCGCCTGCTGCGACACGGCCTTGGCCTTGGCGCGGCCCGGCTGGCTGCTGGCGAACAGTTCGAACTTGATCTGGGTATCGTCCAGGCCATGCGCGCGCAGGCTGGCCGCGATCGCCAGCATCATCGGCTCGGGCCCGCAGATGAAGGCGGTATCGACCGATTTGGGGTCGATCCAGCGATCAAACAGCGCGGTCATCTTGTCCGCGTCGATCCGGCCGGTGAACAGGTCGATTTCCTGGCCTTCCTGTTCCAGCACATGGATCACCGAGAAGCGACCCAGATACAGGTTCTTCAGATCTTCCAGCTCTTCGCGGAACATGATCGTGTTGATCTGGCGGTTTGCATAGACCAGCGTGAAACGCGATTGCGGTTCGCGCGCCAGCACCGTCTTGATGATCGACAGCACCGGCGTGATCCCTGACCCCCCGGCAAAGCCAAGGTAATGCTTGTCGGCGACCGGGTCGATATCCGTGTAGAACCGACCCATCGGCGGCATCGCATCCAGCGTATCGCCCGGGCGCAGGTTTTCATTGGCCCAGGTCGAAAAGGCGCCGCCATCGACCCGCTTGATCCCGACCTTCAGGACGCCTTCGTCCTTGCCGGCGCAGATCGAATAGGACCGGCGCAGTTCCTCACCGTCGAAATCGCGGCGAAAGGTCAGATACTGGCCTTGGGTGAAATCGAAAGCGGCGGCGTCCTCGGCGCGCGGCTTCAGCGTGACCACGACCGCATCGCGGGTTTCGCGGCGCACATCGGTGACCTCAAGGGGGTGGAAACGTGCCATGTGGCGTTACCTCCGCATCCTCAGATGCATTTGAAATAGTCGAAGGGTTCCAGACAGTCCTTGCAGCGATACGATGCCTTGCAGGGCGTCGAGCCGAACTGGCTGACTTTCTCGGTATGGGTCGATCCGCAATGCGGGCAGGTGATGACCAGGTTCGAGGTTCCGGCCAGCCGGTTCACCCGGCCCATCAGCCGGCCATCGGCGGCGGTGCCATCGACGGGGGGCGCGATGCCATAGGCACGCAGCTTTTCACGCCCCTCATCGCTGATCCAGTCGGTGGTCCAGGGCGGCGACAGCCGGCGTTCAAGCCGCAGCTTTTCGATGCCGTGGTCACGCAGCGCCTTTTCGATGTCCAGGTTGATGATGCTGGTGGCGGGGCAGCCCGAATAGGTCGGCGTCACCGTCACCACCAGCGTCTCACCGTCCCAGGCGACATCGCGGATGATGCCCAGGTCGGTCAGGCTGATCACCGGGATTTCCGGGTCCGGCACCTCGGACAGCCAGCGCCAGACCTGCTCGGTCGAGGGCAGGGTCGGGGTGCTCATCGCCCGCCCCCCTTACCAGGTCGCGCCGGGATAGGCGCGCTGCAGGAACTGCATATCCGCCAGGATAAAGCCCAGATGCTCGGTATGCACGCCGCGCTTGCCGCCCTTGTGCATATACCCTGCGGTCGGCGCCTTCAGCGTCGCCTGTTCCAGCACATCGGCCACCACCGCATCCCAGCCCGCCTTCAGCGCCTGCAGATCGGGCGCGATGCCCGCCGCCGCCACCGCGCGGTCGGCCTCATCGGCCAGGAACAGCTCGCCCGTATAGGCCCACTGATCGTCCAGCGCGTTTTGCATCCGGGTGTGGCTTTCCTCGGTGCCGTCGCCCAGACGGATTACCAGATCGGCCGACCGTTCCAGGTGATAGGCCACCTCTTTCACCGCCTTGGCCGCAATTTCGGCCACGCGCGGATCGGTGGATTTTTCCAGCGCCTTCAACATTTCAAGATGCCAGGCGTCGAACAGGAACTGGCGCATCAGCGTGTTGCCGAAATCGCCATTGGGCCGTTCCACCAGCAGCACGTTGCGGAATTGCGCCGCATCGCGCAGATAGGCCAGGTTGTCCGCGCTGCGGCCCTTGCCCTCGATCTCGCCTGCCAGACCCAGCCACAGCTGCGTCTGCCCGATCAGGTCCAGCGCGGTGTTGGCCAGCGCGATGTCTTCCTCCAGCACGGGGGAATGGCCGCACCATTCCGACACGCGATGGCCCAGGACCAGGGTGTTGTCGCCCATCCGGGTCAGGAATTCAAAAAAGGCCGCCTGCAGTTCGGGCGCATCGCCCGGGCGCGCGGTGCCTTGCGCGGCGGCGGCACGCGCCGCCAGCGCCTCGACATTCGGGGTGGTCATATCGGGAAGCGACGGCATCACATATGCCCCACTTCTTCAGGAATGTCGAAGAAGGTCGGGTGACGATAGACCTTGGAATTCGACGGCTCAAACAGCGGCCCCTTGTCCGAAGGGCTGGACGCGGTGATGTCGTTCGACTTCACGACCCAGATCGACACGCCCTCGTTGCGACGGGTATAGACGTCGCGGGCGTTCTTGATCGCCATTTCCGCATCCGGCGCATGCAGGCTGCCGACATGGCGGTGGTTCAGGCCGTGCTGGCCACGGATAAAGACCTCCCAGAGGGGCCATTCGCTGGACATGAGTTTTCTCCTCCCGAAAACGGGCCTAAGTCTGGCTGTGGATGGGCGGCGGGGCCGCCGCCCGGGATCGGTGTCTTATTCGGCCGCGATCTTCGCGGCGGCGCGACGCGCCTCGGCCTTCTTGGCATGGGCGACCAGACCGTCGCGGAACCATTCGCCGTCTTCCCAGGCCTTGACGCGGGCGCCCAGGCGTTCCTTGTTGCACGGGCCATTGCCGGCGATCACGTCGAAGAATTCCGACCAGTCGGGCTGGCTGAAGTCATAGCCGCCCTTTTCCTCGTTCCACTTCAGATCCGGGTCGGGGATCGACAGGCCCAGATATTCGGCCTGCGGCACGGTCTGATCGACGAATTTCTGGCGCAGTTCGTCATTGGTGTTGATCTTGATCTTCCAGGCCATCGACTGTGCCGAATGCACCGATTCCGCATCGGACGGGCCGAACATCATCAGCGCCGGATACCAGAAGCGGTTCAGCGCATCCTGCGCCATCGCCTTCTGTTCGGGCGTGCCCTGGGCCATCTTCATCATGATGTCATAGCCCTGGCGCTGGTGGAAGGATTCCTCCTTGCAGATCCGGATCATGGCGCGGCTGTAGGGGCCAAAGCTGGTGCGCTGCAGCGGCACCTGGTTCATGATCGCGGCGCCATCCACCAGCCAGCCCACCGCGCCGATATCGGCCCAGTTCAGCGTGGGATAGTTGAAGATCGAGGAATATTTCATCTTGCCGCTGTGCAGCTTGTCCAGCAGCTCATCGCGGCTGACGCCCAGCGTTTCGGCGGCGCAATACAGATACAGGCCGTGGCCCGCCTCATCCTGGACCTTGGCCAGCAGGATCGCCTTGCGTTCCAGCGTGGGGGCGCGGGTGATCCAGTTGCCCTCGGGCAGCTGACCGACGATTTCGGAATGCGCGTGCTGGCCGATCTGGCGGATCAGCGTCTTGCGATAGGCCTCGGGCATCCATTCCTTCGGCTCGATCTTTTCGCCGCGGTCGATGCGTTCCTGGAACGCGCGCTCCTCGGGCGACATTTCTTCCAGCGACTTGACGCGGTCGGCGTCGGTCTTGACCATTTGTGCGTACATCGCGGCTACCTCCTGTTCACACGCGTTCAATGATAATGGCGATGCCCTGCCCCACCCCGATGCACATGGTGCAAAGCGCGTAGCGCCCGCCGGTGCGGTGAAGCTGATACATCGCGGTCGTCACAAGCCTTGCGCCGCTCATCCCCAGGGGATGGCCAAGGGCGATGGCGCCGCCGTTCGGGTTCACATGGGCCGCATCGTCGGGCAGGCCCAGATCGCGCAGCACGGCCAGCGCCTGGGCGGCGAATGCCTCATTAAGTTCGATCACGTCCATCTGGTCAAGCGTCATGCCGGCGCGAGCCAGCACCTTGCGCACCGCGGGCGCGGGGCCCACGCCCATGACACGCGGTTCAACCCCCGCCGCGGCCATCGCCACGATGCGGGCGCGCGGCGTCAGGCCCTGGGCCTTCGCCGCCTCGGCCGAGGCGATGACCAGCGCCGCAGCCCCGTCATTGACGCCCGAGGCATTGCCGGCGGTGACACTCAGGTCGGGGCCGTTGACACCGCGCAGCTTGGCCAGCTGTTCGGCGGTGGTGGCCGGGCGCGGATGTTCATCCGTGTCGATCACCAGCGGATCGCCCTTTTTCTGCGCGATGGTGACGGGCACGATCTCATCCGCAAAGATCCCCGCCGCCTGCGCCGCGGCCCAGCGCGCCTGGCTGCGCAGCGCAAAAGCATCCTGATCTTCGCGGCTGATGTTGTAATCGGCTGCGACATTGTCGGCGGTTTCGGGCATCGAATGGGTGCCGTAGACTTTTTTCAGCGCCGGATTGGGAAAGCGCCAGCCGATCGTGGTGTCATAGACCGCATTGGCGCGCGAAAAGGCGGTATCCGCCTTGGGCATCACGAAGGGCGCGCGGCTCATGCTTTCGACGCCGCCTGCGATGACCATATCGCAATCGCCCGCCTTGATCGCGCGGGCCGCCATGCCCACCGCATCCATCCCCGACCCGCACAGCCGGTTCACCGTGGTCCCCGGCACCGCGATCGGCATGCCCGACAGCAGCACAGCCATACGGCCCACGTTGCGGTTGTCTTCGCCCGCCTGGTTGGCGCAGCCATAGATCAGATCGTCGACCTGCGACCAGTCTACCTGCGGGTTGCGCTCCATCAGCGCCTTCAGCGGCAGCGCGGCAAGGTCATCGGCCCGCACCTGGGCCAACGCCCCGGCATAGCGGCCAATCGGTGTGCGCACCGCATCGCAGATATAGGCTTCGGTCATTCGATACTCCCCCTGGCTCCCCTCGGTCGCGGCGGGCATAAGGCCCACATTGACCGACCGTTCGGTCATTCTATGGCACAAAAAAGCGTCACGCGCAAAGCAAAATTCTACATAGCTTCGTGATGCTTTGTGGCAAGGGCAGGCGCATGATCCGAAAGCGCCGGAAAAACGGCGCCTTATCCTGCGCAGGCCAGGGCCCGCAACGCCGCCAGGCGCGCGCGCGTCGCCTCGGTCACGGGGGGCAGCGGGCCTTCGGCGGTGGTCAACCGGGCGCCCAGATACGAATCAGCGCCATCCGACAACGCCAGATACAGTTCGGCAAACAGCCGCTGCGCCACGGCCCCCGGCCAGTCGGCGGGCAAGGCCGCAACCGGCAGGCGCGGGTCATGCAACAGGGCCAGGCGATAGCCATGCACCAGCGCCAGACGCGCCACCAGACAGTCCTGCGGCGCCAATCGCCGCCCCTGCGCCAGCGTCGCCGACAAGGGCGCGAAACGCGCCACGAAATCGCGATAGGCCTGGCCGTGCGCGCCCAGATCCCAATGCGCGGCGGCGAAGGCGGGCAGATCCTGCGCGCCCGCGATCAGTTCCGCGCGAAACACGATCCCCCCCAGGTCCGCGGCCCGGCCCCGGTCGGGACCGATCAGCAGATCATCGCCCAAGGGCACGAACCCGTCACGCGCCAGCCGCGCCTGCGCCGCCGGGTCCGGGCGGGCAATCAGCACCCAGCCCTGCGCCGGCGCGGGCGGGCCGAACAGCAGCTGCGCCGCGCGCGCAAAATCCACCCGCGCCGCGGGCGTCAGCCGGTAATAGCTGCGCCGACCGTCCTTTTCGCCCTGCAACTGCCCCGCCGCCACAAGCCGCGACACGGCGGTGCGCACCAGTGTCTCGCTCAGGCCGACGCTGGCGCAGATCTCGATCAGATTGCCCATCCACAGCACACCGCCGCGCGGCTCGACCACGTCGCCATAGACCGTCACGATGAAACTGGCCGCGCGGGGTGGTTCGGGGCCCAACACCTCGGCAAGAACACCCCCGGGGGGGGCGGCGGGTCTTGGCCTGCGATGCACCATCCTCGCTCTCCTGCGCTGACCGGCCGGGGCATGGCGCGGCCGCCACCTTCTAGCCGCGGCGCCCGCCCGATGTCAGCGCCAAATCACCGCCCCGCGCAGGAAAAAGGCGCGCGCCCGTCGGCACGCGCCCCGATTGCCTTGCGAAAACGCCTTACTTGCGGGTGATGCGCCCATCCAGCGCCGGCGTATAGGGCCCGACCTTGGCCATGTATTCCGCAGTCACATCCGCCAGATCCGGGCCGTAATCATAGGCGTTCATGCCCTCGGCCCCGAACATGCGATAGCCATCGCCGCCCTGACGGACATAGTTGTTGGTGACCACGCCATAGACCTTTTCCGCCTCAAGCGGCACCCAGGCGTCACCCTCCTGCACCATCACATCGGACACGCGGCTGCCGGCGGGCTGAGCCGGATCGAAGCTGTATTTCAGCCCCGCCACCTGCGCGAAACGGCCCGCGGCCTCTTCGACCTGGCTTGCGCCGTTTTCCAGCGCGGCCAGGATGGTCGAGCCCCTCGCCTCAAAGGTGGACAGCGTGTTCTGGAAGGGCAGAACGCTCAGCACCTCGCCCATCGTCACCGGCCCCGCATCGATTGAGGACCGCAGCCCCCCGCCGTTCTGGATGGCGATGCTCACGCCCTGAGCGCGCACCCGGTCCAGCATCGCATCGGCCACCAGATTGCCCATCGCACATTCGACCTGACGGCAATTGTCACGCGACCCGTCGATCTCGGCGGTGCTTTCGGCCACCACCCTGGTCTTCAGTTCCTCGATGGGCGCGCCCATCTCGGCCACGCGGGCGGCGATTTCGGGATCGGGGGTGACGCTGGCATCCAGCACGATCGTGTCGCCCTCGGCAAAGGTCAGGTTGCCCGAGTCATCGAAGGTCAGGACCAGATGGCCCAGATATTTCGAATAGGCATAGGCCTGCACCACCGGCACCATGGCCCCCGCCCCCGCATCAACCCAGGTCGGATAGGCGCCATGCCGATCCGGGTCCGAGGCCGACAGATAGGTGTGGCTGTGCCCGCCCACCACCGCATCCAGCCCCGGCACGGCGGCAGCAATTTCCTGATCCTTGTGATAGCCCACATGGGTCAGCGCGATGATCTTGCTGACGCCCTCGGCCTCAAGGGCGGCGACATCGGCGCGCAGGCTTTCGATTTCATCCTGGAAGATCACCGAAGGCCCGGGCGCCGCGGTATCGACCGTATCGGTCGCCAGTGCCGAGATGATGCCGATCTTTTCGCCGCCCACCTCCAGCACGACATGGTTTTTCACCTTGTCCTTCAGCAGGTTCGACTGGCTCAGGTCCAGGTTGCCCGAAAGGATCGGGAAGTCCGCCTTCTCGATCAGACCGGCCAGCCCCTCGGGGCCGTCGTCGAATTCGTGGTTGCCCACCGCCATCGCATCAAAGCCGATGCGGTTCATGAACTCGGCCACCTCGACGCCCTTGTAGGTGGTATAGAACAGGCTGCCCTGGAACTGATCGCCCGCATCCAGCACGATCACATTCTCGCCCGCCGCCGTCAGGCCATCGCGCAATTCGTTGATCTTGGTGGCAACGCGGGCAATGCCGCCGAAACATTCGCCCTTGGCCTCGCCTTCCGCGTTGCAGGTGGAATCGGTCCTGCCGATCGATTCGATACGGCTGTGCAGATCGTTGATATGCAGCACATGCAACTTGTAATCGGCATGCGCCACGCCGGCCGTAAGCGCCAAAGCGGCAGCCGAGACAAGGAAACGGGCTTTCATGGGAACCTCCGAAAGGAAACGACGCGTTCAGGTTGCGGCAGCTTGACCAACAAGTCAAAGCTCGATTTGCTCACCCGGATCGCGCGCCCCCGCCCCACGCGCGGGATTGACCAACGCCCGCCCAAAGGGCATGTGGAAGCCATGCTGATCTACAAGATTTTCCGCCGCCCCGAATGGGATGCCTTCCGCGCCGCAGGCGAAACCGCCGGCGCGCCGGTCGATCTGGCCGATGGCTTTATCCATTTCTCGACCGGCGCGCAGGTGACCGAGACGGCGGCGAAACATTTCGCCACCGAAAGCGATCTGGTGCTGGTCGCAATCGAGGCCGACACATTGGGTCCGGCGCTGAAATGGGAACCCTCCCGCGGGGGGGCGCTGTTTCCCCACCTTTACCGCCCGCTGCGCCTGTCCGAAGTGGTCTGGGACAAGTCCCTGCCGCTGGGCGCCACCGGCCATATCTTCCCCGAGGCGACCCTGTGACCTTTCTGGAACGCGCCGCGCTGGCGGCAATGCACCGCATGGACCCCGAAGCCGCGCATGGCCTGTCGATCCGGGCGCTGCGCACGGGCCTGGCGCCCCTGCCCGGCCCGGTCAGCACGGCGCGGCTGCGCACGCGGCTTGCGGGGCTGGACCTGCCCAATCCGGTGGGCCTGGCCGCGGGCTTTGACAAGAACGCCACCGCCGTCGCCGCGCTGATGCGCGCGGGCTTCGGGTTCATCGAGGTGGGCGCCGCCACCCCCCGGCCCCAGCCCGGCAACCCCAAGCCACGCCTGTTCCGCCTGACCGAGGACCGCGCCGCCATCAACCGCTTCGGCTTCAACAACGAAGGCGTCGACCCGATCGCCGCGCGGCTGGCCCAACGCCCCACGGGGATCCCCGTCGGGCTGAATCTGGGCGCGAACAAGGACAGCGCCGACCGCGCCGCCGATTTCGCCCGCGTCCTGGCCGTGGCCGGCCCGCATGTCGATTTCGCCACCGTCAACGTCTCCTCCCCCAATACCGAAAAGCTGCGCGACCTGCAGGGCAAGGATGCCCTGGCCGCCCTGCTGCGCGGCGTGATCGACACCCGCGCGGGCCTGGCCCGCCCGATCCCGGTGTTCCTCAAGATCGCGCCCGACCTGTCGCCCGCGGAACTGGAAGACCTGGCCGAAGTCGCCCTGACCTCGGGCATCGATGCGGTGATCGCCACCAACACCACGCTGTCGCGCGACGGGCTGCACAGCCCCCATCGCGATCAGGCAGGCGGGCTTTCGGGCGCGCCGCTGTTCGAAAAATCCACCCGCATCCTGGCCCAGCTGTCGCGGCTGACGGCGGGCCGCATCCCGCTGATCGGCGTGGGCGGTGTGTCCAGCCCCGAACAGGCCTATGAAAAGATCCGCGCCGGGGCTTCGGCGGTGCAATTCTATACCGCCATGGTCTATCACGGCCTGTCGCTGGCCGCCGACATCCCGCGCGGCCTGGATGCGCTGCTGGCGCGCGACGGCTTTGATACGGTGGCGGCCGCCGTCGGCACCGGGCGCGACGCATGGCTCTGACGATCTGGCACAATCCGCGCTGCGCCAAATCGCGCGAGACGCTGGCGCTGCTGACAGGTCGCGGCCTGACACCGGCCATCCGGCTTTACCTGCAAGACCCGCCGACACTGGCCGAACTGCGCGCAGCCCTTGCCAAGCTGGGCCAGCCCGCCGCGGCCCTGATGCGCTGTAAAGACAGCCCCCTGGCCCCAGACGCGACCGAGGATGACATCCTGGCCGCCCTTGTCGCCGATCCGCGCCTGATCGAACGCCCGCTGGTGCTGACCGACACCGCCGCGGCTCTGGGCCGCCCGCCCGAAGCCGTGCTGGCGATCCTGTAACCTTTCATCTTGCCGAAAATACCTCGGGGGGTGAATTGGCCGAACGGCCAAGAGGGGGGCAGCGCCCCACTTCCCCGCATCCAAGCACCCGAACGCCCCCACCGCGCCTAGCCGTTCAGATCCTTCAGCAAACGGCCATGCTTGCGCACCTCGGCCAGCAGATCACCAAAGCTGACAAGTCCCCGCGCCTGCAAGGCCGGCAACAGCTTCAGAAAGGCATCGGCCGTGGCCACGGTATCGCCGATCGCGGTATGGCGGGCCTCTTCGGGGATGGTGATGCCCAGCCGATGGGTCAGCGCATCCAGGCTGTGCACCTCGCTCTGGCCAAAGACCACCGCCGACAGCAGCACCGTATCCAGCACCGGATGATCGAATGTGCGCCCGATCACGCCTTCCTTGCGGCGCAGGAATTCCAGGTCGAAGGGCGCGTTATGCGCGACCAGCACCGCGCCTTCGGCAAAGGCATGAAAGCGCCGCCCCACCTCGGCGATGCCGGGGGCGTCGATCACCATCGCATCGGAAATCCCGTGCACCTGGGTGGACCCGGGCGGGATGCGCCGGCCGGGGTTCACCAGCGTATCGAACACCTCCTTGTCGACGCGCCGGCCATTGACGATGCGGACCGCGGCGATCTGCACGATTTCGTCGCCCTCGGTGGGCAGCAGGCCCGTCGTCTCGGTATCAAAGACCACATAGGTCAGATCCGCCAGCCGCGCATCGGCGATGCCCGCGCTGCGCGCCTTGGACAGAAGGTCGAAATCATAGACCACCGCGCGCGGCACCGGCGGGGGGCGCTTGGCCGCGCCGCGCGCCTCGCGCAGCGGCAGGCACAGGCCCGGGCGGCCCGCAGCCCCGGTCTCGGGCCAGATTTCGGTCGCATGCATCGACAGGACGCGCCGCCCCGTGACATCGGCCAGCCCGACCTCCAGCGGGGCATCCAGCCAGCGGTCCAGATCCGCCACCGACACCGGCGGGCCCTGCCAATCCAGCGTGATCAGCGCGCCCGCGCCTTCCGGCGTGATCGTAATCGTGAAATCGTCCCGCCCCGTGCCCAGCCGCGCCACCAGCGCCGAAAACAGCGCCACCAGTTCGAAACCGTCGCAGCGCAGGATCAGCGCCGCAGCATCAGTGCGCAGCGCCACGCCCTCGGCCCCGGCGCGGGCCACCAGCGCCTCGGCCAGGTCGGTCGCACGGATCAGCGACAGCGGCCACCATTCGGCCCGGTCCGCATCATGGCGCGCGGCCAGTTCCGTGACCGCCCGCGCCAGCGCCTGTACCTCGGCCATCACCGCGCGGTCCAGCGCCTCGGGCGCGCGCCCGCCCTGTTCGGCCAGCACCCCCAGCACCGTCTGCAGATTGGCCGCGGGCCGGCGCACCCGGTCGAACAGCTCTTCCAGCAGCGCCTCACGCGCGGCATGGGCCGCCAGGTTGCCCGTCACATCGCGCAGCGTCAGCACATAGCCCGGCCGCCCGCCCGCGTGATGGTCCACCCCCTCGCCCAAAAGCCGCATCCGCGCCGCCAGCACCTTGGCCGGCCCCACCGTGGCGCACAAAAGATCCGAGGCCGCATCTGGATCATCGGTTTCCAGAAGCCGCGCATAGGCGTGGCGGATCGGCGCCTCATGCAGATAATCGAACAGCCGCCGGTCCAGCCCCGGCACATGCGCCGCATCGATCCCGCCCAGCAGATCCACCGCCTGGCCGTTGTAGAAGACCAGTTGATGATCGGGCGAACACAGCAAAACCCCCACCGGCACGTCGGACAACAGCGCCTCCAGGCGGTCTTTTTCGGTGGCAAGCCGGGTGGTTTCGCGCGCCACCGCCTCGGCCAGGGCATTGCGGGTTTCCGACAGGGTCTGGGTCACCGCCGCCGCCGCAGGCGCCAGATCGCCAAGATAGCGCGCGGGTGCTGCGTCGAATTCGGATGCCACCTCGGCATGGGTACGCGCGCGCATGCCGCCGGCCAGCCGCTCGATCGGTTTGGCGACGTTTTCATCGAACAGGAACCAGACCCAGGTGATCAGCCCCAGGATCGCAAAGCCCGCCACCGTGCCGCCGATCACAAAGGCATTCAGCACCGACGGATCGGCCAGCCGCCGATAGCCCAGCCACAGCCCCGCTCCCAGCGCCGCCAGATTGCCCGCCGCCAGCGCGGCGAAGAACAAAAACACCCGCAGCCGCAGGCTGAGCCGCTGCATCAGGCGCGCCCCCCCTCATCCAGAAGGCGGTGCACCTCGGCGCGCAGTTCCTTCAGCTCAAAGGGTTTGGCGATGAAACCATCCGCCCCCAGCGCCAGCCCCTTGCGCCGTTCCAGCGCCGATCCGCGCGCGGTCATCATCAGGATCTTCACATCCCCCAGCCCCGCATCGGCGCGCACCTGCTGGCAGATTTCATAGCCCGACACCTCGGGCAGCATCACATCCAGCAACACAAGGTCGGGATGCGTGCGCCGGATCCGGTCGACCGCCTCGGCGCCATTGGCGATGCGGTCGTGGTCATAGCCTTCGCGCGTCATCAGATAATCCAGTGCGATGGCGATGTTGTCCTCATCCTCGACAATCAGAACGCGGCGTTTGCGACCCGCATCGGCCATGGCTCATCCTCCGTTGCAGGCGGCTTGCAGCAGCGCATCGCCGGGCGGCAGATCCACCCAGACCGCGCCCGACAGCGTGCCATCATCCGCCAGCGTGCCGCCCTGGAACAGATCGGCCCGCCGCCCGGCGCGGCAATCAAAGACCACCGGCACCCGCGCCGTGGGTTTCCAGCGTTCGACCAGCAGGATTTCGGTCAGGGCCAGGTCGGGATTGGCGCCGGACCGCATCACCGAACCGCGATCCACCGCCATGAAGCGGGTGGTGACCGGCACGATGTAGGACCAGGGCCGCCAGGGCGCGCCCGAGGCGACCGGGTTCAGCACCACCACCCGTTCCGGCAGACGCGCCGCGACACGGTCGAACCAGCTGTATTCGTTCCAGACCGAATAGCCCACCATCGCCGCGCCCACCACCGCGGGCATCACCCAGCGCGGCAGCGCCCGCCCGCGCAGGCGGCGCAGCAGGTGGTTCAGCGCAAACAGCATCAGCGCCGCAAAGACGCCCACTGCCACCATTGCCAGAATGTCGATCGCCATGCCGCCGTCCCTTCAGCCCAATGCGCCCTTGCCATGCCCCAGCGCCGTCTGCATCGTGCGCACCACCACGAAGGCATCGCGCAGATGCGAACGTTCGAAATCCGACAGATCGGACGGGGCCAGGTAGTTGTCGGGCTTGCGCCCCGATTTCACCAGCTGCGCCTGATTTTCCAGCCGCATCGTCGCGATCAGGTCATAGGCCTCGATCAGGTCGCGCGCGCCTGATGCCGAAATCACGCCCGCATCCTCGGCCGCCAGCAGCCGCGCGCGCGTGTTTGCCGCCCGCAGCCGCCCCTGCAACGCATAGACCCGCGCCAGATCGGCCACCGGCACCACGCCGTTCAGCTTCATGTCGATGTGGTTGCGATGCTCGCCCGACCGGATCGTGGCAAAGCCCCGGATCAGGCCCAGCGGCGGAGTGTGCTTCAGGCTGTTGACGATCATATGCGCGACAAAGATCGAATTGCGCCCGGCGTTTTCCAGGGTTTCGGCCTGCAGGTCATGGAATAGCGCCACCGCATTGCCGCCGATGGGGCGCAGGTCGAACATGACGGAGGCCAGCATCTGCGCCTCGGGCGAGGGTTTGGCGATCCAGCCGCGGAAATAGTCGCGCCAGACGCGGGCGGGCTGGCACCAGCGGTCAGCGGTGGCCATCATGTCGCCGGGGCAATAGAAATAGCCCACCGCGTTCAGCCCGTCGGAGACGAATTTCGCCAGCGCGCGGAAATAGACCATGTCATCGGGGGTGACGCTGTCATCCAGGATCAGGCAGTTGTCCTGATCGGACACGCCGGTCTGTTCCTGCCGGCCCTGGCTGCCGCAGGCCAGCCACAGATAGGGCACGGGCGGCGCGCCCAGATCCGCCTCGGCCAGGGTCAGCAGGCGGCGGGTGACGGCATCGGCGATGTCGGTGATCAGGCGGGTCACGACCTCATGGCTGTGATGCCCGCCCACCAGCTGCGCCAGCAGCCGCGGGATGCGCGCGGTGACGGCGGCCATTTCGGCCACGGTTTCGGCCGTGGCCACATCGCGCACCAGCACCGCGGAACTGACCGCCTGAAACCGGGTCAGGTCGGTCTGGGTGATCATGCCGACAAAGCGCCCGTCATCGACGATGGGCAGATGCCCGATGCGCCGTTCCAGCATCATGTTCAGCAGGTCCGACCCCAGCGCGCTGGAGGGCAGCGACAGCGGGTCCGCCGTCATCACCGCATGGACCGGGGTGGCGGGGTCGCGCCCTTCGGCCAGAACCTTGTTGGACAGGTCGCGCACCGTGACGATGCCGGTCAGCCGGTCGCCCTCGGTCACGCCCAGCGAGGAGACATGCAGATCGCGCATCATCCGCGCCACCTCGGCCACGGCCATGTCGGGCGGGCAGGACAGCGGCTTGCGCGCGATCAACTCGGACACCTTCAGTGTGGCGATATCGGGGCCGCGCACCTCTTGCGGGCGGCCGCGGTTGAAGAACCGCGCGAAGGGCGGGGATTCGGCCAGAAGCCGGTGGAATTCCGCCGCCGGCAGCATCAGCAGGACACTGTCTTCCTTGGTGCGCGCGGTGGTCACCGCCAGCCCGTCGCGCATCAGCCCGCGTTCGCCAAAGGTGTTGCGCGCCGACAAAAGCGACACCAGCGCGCCGTTGCGGTCCAGCACCTCGATGCCGCCGCGCTTGATCAGGTAAAGGCCCTCCAGCGGATCGCCGATCGCATAGACCTGCGTTTCGGCGGGCAATTCCCTGCGGCTGAAGCAACCGGCGACACGCACCAGTTCGTCCCGCGGCAGGCTGTCATAGGGATGCACGGCTTCCAGAAAGGACAGGATTGCCTGAAGATCGGGGTCCATGCGCATATTCCCTGTGACATCGGGCGCCCCGGTTCGGGCGTCCCGGGGGGTGGCGGGGGCGGCGCCGGAACGCCGCCCCCAACCGGATCAGTGATGGGTGGCAGCCCCCGCCCCTTTCGGGATGCGGATCGATTCCACCAGGTCCTGCACCTCAACCGGCGGTTCCTTGGTCGCGCCCGACACGATGTAGGCGGTCGCAAAGTTCAGCACCGCGCCCACCGTCCCGATCGACAGCGGCGAAATCCCGAACATGTAGTTCGCCGGGATGTCTTCCAGGTTGTTGGTGCCCGGGATGAAGAACCAGCCCTTGTAGATGAAGATGTAGACGGCGGTGAACACCAGACCCACCAGCATGCCGGCAATGGCGCCTTCCTTGTTGATGCGCTTGGAGAAGATCCCCATCATCAGCACCGGGAAGATCGTCGCCGCCGCCAGACCGAAGGCCAGCGCCACCGTTTGCGCCGCGAACCCGGGCGGGTTCAGGCCCAGATAGGTCGCCACCACGATGGCGAAGGCCATCGAGATCCGCGCCGCCAGCATCTCGCCTTTTTCCGAGATGTTGGGGTTGATCGAGCCCTTGATCAGGTCATGGCTGATCGCGGACGAGATCGCCAGCAGCAGACCCGCCGCGGTCGACAGCGCCGCCGCAAGGGCGCCCGCGGCCACCAGCGCGATCACCCAGCCCGGAAGCTGCGCGATTTCGGGGTTGGCCAGCACCATCATGTCGTTGTCGACCTTGGTCAGTTCGTTGCCGGCCCAGCCACGTTCGGCGGCGATGGCGTTCATCGCTTCCGACTTGTCGTTGTAATACTGGATCAGGCCGTCGCCGTTCTTGTCTTCCATCGCCAGAAGACCGGTCGTTTCCCAGGTGCGGACCCAGTTCAGATTCGGGTTGCTGTCGATTTCCGCGCGGCTGATGGCGTCACCATCCAGCGCATTGCCGGCCACCGCATTGGGCCACATCGTCGTGGTCAGGTTCAGACGCGCCATCGAGCCCACGGCCGGGGCCACGGTATAAAGCAGCGCAATGAAGACCAGCGCCCAACCCGCCGAAGACCGGGCATCGGCCACCTTCGGCACGGTGAAGAAGCGGATGATGACATGCGGCAGACCCGCGGTGCCGATCATCAGCGACATGGTGAACAGGAACATGTTGAACATGTTCATGCTGTCCGAGGTATAGGCCCGGAAGCCCAGTTCCGTCACCACCTGGTCCAGCTTGGCCAGGAAGGCCACATCGCCGCCGCCCGGCGCATAGGACCCGATCAGACCCAGCTGCGGGAAGAAGTTGCCCGTCAGCTGCATCGAGATGAAGATCGCCGGGATGGTATAGGCGATGATCAGCACGACATATTGCGCCACCTGGGTGTAGGTGATGCCCTTCATGCCGCCGAACACCGCATAGGCGAACACGATCGCCGCGCCGATATAAAGGCCGGTGTCGGTCGACACTTCCAGGAAGCGCCCGAAGGTCACGCCCACGCCGCGCATCTGGCCGATAACATAGGTGACCGAGATCACGATCAGACAGATCACCGCCAGCAGACGCGCGCCGCCCGAATAGAAACGGTCGCCGATGAATTCGGGCACGGTGAACTTGCCGAACTTGCGCAGGTAGGGCGCCAGCAGCAGCGCCAGCAGCACATAGCCGCCGGTCCAGCCCATCAGGAAGGCGGACTGTTCATAGCCGCCCGCCCCCGCCATCGCGATGATCCCCGCCATCGAGATGAAAGAGGCGGCCGACATCCAGTCAGCGCCGGTGGCCATGCCATTCAGAACCGGGTGAACGCCCTGGCCCGCAGCATAGAATTCCGAAGTGGACCCGGCACGGGCCCAGACGGCGATCCCGATGTAGATGGCAAAGGTGATGCCAACCACGATCAGGTTCAGGGTAAACTGATCCATCTGCTCTGCCCCTTATTCTTCGACGCCGTGTTCACGATCCAGTTTGTTCATCCGCGCGGCATAGGCGAAGATCAGGACCAGGAACACATAGATCGACCCGTTCTGGGCCATCCAGAAGCCAAGATCGGCACCGCCGACCGAAATGCCCTTGAGCATCGGCCGCAAGATGATGCCAAGCCCGAAGGACGCGACAAACCAGATCGCCAGTGAAATGGTGATGATCCGGACGTTCGCTTTCCAGTAGGCATTGGACGATGATTTGTCCGCCATAAGCGTTACTCCCTTTTTTATACCTCCAAGGGGGGCCCGGCATGGGCCCCGCCCCTCCCCGTCACGCCGCTGTAACCCGCGACACGATCGCACCCAGCCCGGACGCGATCGCCTGGATGGAACCCATCGCGTCGATCCGTTCGAGCACACCCAGCCGATCGTAATGCGCGATCAGCGGTGCCGTCTGGGCGTGGTAGGCCTGCAGCCGCGCACGCGCCGTTTCGGCAGTGTCGTCGGCGCGACGCTTGAACGCCGTGCCGCCGCATTTGTCACAAGTGCCCGCCACCGCGGGCTGCTTGAATTCGTCGTGATAGCCTTCGCCGCAGGCCGCGCAGGTATAGCGCCCGGCCACGCGCGCGATCATCGCCTCGTCATCGACCTCCAGGCTGATCGCGGCGGTGACCTTATGGCCGGCCTCGGCCAGAAGCCCATCCAGCGCCGCCGCCTGCCCGTCGGTGCGCGGGAACCCGTCCAGGATCACCCCGCGCGCCACATCGGGCTGGGCCAGGCGTTCCTTCAGGATCGCCAGGACGATGTCGTCGGACACTAGCGCGCCCGCCTCCATCACCGCCTTGGCGGCCAGACCCGCCGGCGTGCCCGCGGCCACCGCCGCGCGCAGCAGATCCCCGGTGGACAGCTGCACCAGGCCGAACGCCTCTTCCAGCATGCGCGCCTGGGTGCCCTTGCCCGCGCCGGGCGGGCCCAGCAGGATCAGGACGGCGGGGGTGGTCGTTACCGTGCTTGTCATCGCCATCCCGATCAGCCCCGGTTCATGCGGTTGTTGATCAGCTCTTCCACCACCGAGGGGTCGGCCAGCGTCGAGATGTCGCCCAGCGCGCCATAATCGTTTTCCGCGATCTTGCGCAGGATGCGGCGCATGATCTTGCCGGACCGGGTCTTGGGCAGGCCCGGCGCCCACTGGATCAGGTCGGGCTTGGCGATCGGGCCGATCTCGGTGCGGACCCAGGCCTCCAGCTCTTTGCGCAGGGCGTCGGTGGGTTCGACATCGTTCATCAGGGTGACATAGGCATAGATGCCCTGGCCCTTCAGTTCATGCGGATAGCCCACCACGGCGGCCTCGGCCACGGCAGCATGGGCCACCAGCGCGCTTTCCACCTCGGCGGTGCCCATCCGGTGGCCCGACACGTTGATCACGTCATCGACGCGGCCGGTGATCCAGTAATAGCCATCCGCATCACGCCGGCAGCCGTCGCCGGTAAAGTAATAGCCCTTGTACTGGCTGAAATAGGCCTCCTGGAAGCGTTCGTGATCGCCCCACAGCGTCCGCATCTGCCCCGGCCAGCTGTCGGAAATGCACAGCACGCCCTCGGCCTCGGTCTCGCCCTGGCGCACGGCGGTGTTGGCATCCAGCACCACCGGCTTGACGCCGAAGAAGGGCAGCGTGGCGGCACCCGGCTTGGTCGGCGTGGCATAGGGCAGCGGCGTGATCATGTGGCCGCCGGTTTCGGTCTGCCAGAAGGTATCGACAATGGGACATTTGCCCTTGCCGACGTGCTTGTCATACCAGACCCAGGCCTCGGGGTTGATCGGTTCGCCGACCGTGCCCAGAACGCGCAGCGACGACAGATCGTATTTTTCAACCCATTCCGGCCCCTGCCCCATCAACGAGCGGATCGCGGTGGGCGCGGTATAGAACTGCGTCACCTTGTGCTTTTCGCAGACCTGCCAGAAGCGGCCCGCATCGGGGAAGGTCGGCACGCCTTCGAACATCACCGTGGTCGCGCCATTGGCCAGCGGGCCATAGATGATGTAGCTGTGCCCGGTGACCCAGCCCACATCCGCCGTGCACCAGAACACATCGCCGTCCTGATAGTCGAAGGTGTATTGATGCGTCATCGCGGCATAGACCAGATAGCCGCCGGTCGTATGCACCACACCCTTGGGCTTGCCCGTCGACCCCGAGGTATACAGGATGAACAGCGGATCTTCGGCCCCCATCGGCCGCGGCGGGCAATCGGGGCTGGCGTGGGCCATCAGTGCCTTGACGTCGACATCGCGGCCCTCAACCCAGGTGGTCTGGTCGCCGGTATGCTTGACCACAAGGCAACGCACCTTGTCGGAACAATGCAGAAGCGCCGCATCGGTGTTCGACTTCAGCGGCGTGCGCTTGCCCCCGCGGGGCGCGGTGTCTGCGGTGATGACGACCTTGGCGCCGCAGTCGTTGATCCGGTTCGCCAGCGCATCGGGCGAAAAGCCCGCAAAGACGATCGAGTGGATCGCGCCGATCCGGGCGCAGGCCAGCATGGCATAGGCCGCCTCGGGGATCATCGGCAGATAAATCACCACCCGGTCGCCGCGCATCACGCCCTGGCTCAACAGCACGTTGGCAAATCGGTTCACCCGCTCGGACAGCTGGCGATAGGTGATATGCTCGGCCGGGGTGTTCGGATCATCGGGTTCAAAGATGATCGCGGTCTGATCGCCGCGCGTCGCCAGATGCCGGTCGATGCAATTGACCGAGGTGTTCAGAACCCCGTCCTCGAACCATTTGATCGAGACCTGACCATAGGTGAAATCGGTGTTCTTGACCTTGGTATAAGGGGTGATCCAATCCAGCCGCTTGCCCTCGCGCGCCCAGAACTTGTCCGGATCCTGAATCGATTCGGAATACATCGCGCGATACTTTGCGGTATCGGCATGCGCCTTGTCATACCCTGCGGGAACGTCACGCAGCTGCGGGGCCATCGCCCCCTGATCCTGAGCGGCCATCAGAAATCCTCCTACAAAACGCGGCGCCTGGCCGCATCGACCCCCGGCAAAAACCGAGGGCGCTCTACCCCGCAGGAATTGTAAACCAATTCTGCCATTTCATGTAACCCCATTTGTGCATTTGATTTTTTTGTAAATTTTTTCACAGCAATCGCGATAACTTTGTTAATGTTTCGCATGCTGCATAAATTTTGACATTTTGTTTCAAACCTTTGGCTGTTCACGCATCGGTGAAGATCCGCCGCAAGCGCGTGATCGCGCCGCGCCGCCGCACGGCACGGCCAATCGCCGCGCCCGGGCGGCGCGGCGGCGGTGTCGCGTGAAGGGAATCGGGTGATTCGTAGGGCTGATCAGGCGCTGGCGGCGCCATGCGCGGCCTGAACCGCGCCCTCGACGGTGGCGGCATGCGTGCACAGCGGCGCGCGCAGCCCCTGCGCCAGCAGCGCGCGGTGCAGCGCGGACCCGGCCCCCGCCAGCACCAGCCTGCCCTGACGACGCTGCAGCTTTTCGGCCAGCGTCACCAGCATCCGCGCGCCGGTGGAATCGACGAAGCTGACCGCGGACAGGTCGATCACCACGGCGCGCGGGCGCTGGGCGATGCGGTCCAGGATCGTGCCCAGCCGCGCGACCGAGCCGAAGAACACCGCCCCGCGCAGGTGATACACAACAACATCCTCATCCTGCGCAGAGGCAGTTTCGGGGGCGGCGGTTTCGGGTGCGGTGGGGGGACTGGCACGGTCGATCTGCGCCATTTCCGACATGTGGCGGATAAAGACCAGCCCGCCCAGGGCAAAGCCCACCACGATGCCCTCGGTCACGTCGCGGAACACCACCAGCAGGAAGGTCGCCAGCAACACGATCGCATCCCCGCGTGAGGCACGCAAAAGCGCCGCGAATTCGTGCTTTTCGATCATGTTCCAGGCGACAATCGCCAAAAGCCCCGCCAACGCCGCCAGCGGGATATAGCTGGCAAGCGGGGCGGCGATCGCCATGAAGCCCAGGATGAACAGCGCATGCAGCATCCCCGCCACCGGACCATGCGCGCCCGCGCGCACATTGGTCGCGGTGCGCGCAATGGTACCCGTGACGCAAAAGCCGCCAAAGATCGCCGCCCCCGCATTGGCCACGCCCTGCGCGATCAGCTCGGTGTTGGACCGGTGCTGCGTGCCCGACATGCCATCGGCCACCATCGCCGACAAAAGCGATTCAATCGCGCCCAGCAACGTGAAGCTGATCGCCCAGGGCAGTGCCGCGCGCACCGCCTCAAGGCTCAGATCGGGCAGCGCGGGCACCGGCAGAACGCGCGGCAGTTCGCCAAAGCGCGTGCCGATCGTATCCACCTGCAGCCCCATCACCGCCACCACGGCCGAGGCCGCCGCCACCCCGATCAGCAGCGAGGGCCAGCGCGGCCGCAGCCGCTTGACCACCTCGATCAGCACGATGGTCGCCAGCGCCACGGCCAGCGCCTGCGCGCTGAAACTGGCGCGCGCGGCCCAAAGCGCCTCAAACTTGTGCAAGATCTCGCCCGGTTCGGGGCCCGTCAGGGTCAGGCCGAACAGATCCTTGATCTGGCCCGCAAAAATGATCACCCCGATGCCCGAGGTGAAGCCAACCGTCACCGGATAGGGCATGAAGCGGATGTAGCTGCCCAGCCGCAGCAGCCCCAGCGCCACCAGCATGATCCCCGACAGGAAAGTCGCCAGGATCAGCCCCTCGACGCCGGTGGCCAGAACGCAGGCCGCAACCAGCACGATGAACGCCCCCGCCGGCCCGCCGATCTGAAACCGCGATCCGCCCAGCGCCGAAACCAGAAAGCCCCCGACAATGGCCGTGTAAAGCCCGCGTTCCGGCCCCACCCCCGAGGCGATCGCGATCGCCATCGACAGGGGCAGCGCGACAATGGCCACCGTCAGCCCCGCCACCGCATCGGCGCGCAGGGCGGACACCGAATAGCCCTCGGACAGGGCGGTCAGAAGTTTGGGACGCAACGGCTCGCGATACTCAGCGCGCCCTTGGCGGCTTGCAGGGATCATGGCAGGATTTTCCGATCGGATACGCCAACTGAGCGCGCCGCCCACCCGATTGTCAAGCAGGCTGATGTCCGATGCCCCTTCCCCCGTCCCCGATCCGTGAAACCGACGATGCCGCCCGCAATCTGGCCCGCAGCCTGATCGCCGCAGCACGGTTTGGCGCGATCGGCACGCTAAGCCCCGAAACCGGCGCGCCGGTTGTCACCCGCATCGCGTTGGGGCCGGGGCCGGATGGCGGGTTGTGGACACTGGTGTCGGGGCTGGCGCAACACGCCCACGCCCTGCGCCATGATCCGCGCGCGGGCCTGTTGCTGGGTGAACCGGGCCCCAAGGGCGACCCGTTGACGCATCCCCGGCTTAGCCTGTCGGTGCTGGCCCATCCGATGGCGGGTGATGACCCGGGCCGCCCCGCCTTGCGCCAGCACTGGCTGGCCGATCATCCGAAGGCGGCTGTTTACATCGACCTGCCGGATTTCTTCTTCATCCGCTTTCAGATCCTGTCAGGCGCGCTGAATGGCGGCTTTGCGCGTGCCTATCGCCTGACGCCCGAGGATCTGGCCTGACCGGGCGGGCGCCGCGACGCCCGCCCACCGTCCCGCCCCCCGTCAGTTCGGGTTGTCCATCCGGATCTTCATCTGCAGCCGCCCCTTGGCCGCCTGCGCCCAGTGCACCGTGACCTGATTGCGCGCCGCCCCCTGTTCGACATTGACATAGGGCATCTCGGTCAGCCGCGCGCCGGCCGCATTGGTGATCGGCCCCTCGGCCACCAGGCTTTCCACATTGCGCGCCCAGCCGCCAAAGGGCAGATAGGCGGCGGGGTTCACCGTCCAGACCGTCTGTGCGCTGGCCTGATCGACCTGCAGCATCACCGGGTTCGTCACGAATTGCGTGACCCCGTTGAAGATGTTGCCTTCAAAGCGAATGTTGCGCATCCGCTCATTGTTCAGCGCGGCAAAGGTCGTATCGACCTTTTCAATCCGGTCCACCGTGCCGTTCAGCGCCTTGAACACATTGTCGCCCACCGTCAGCCCGTGGATGAAATGCCCCGCCCCATAGGGCTTGACCGAAAACCAGGTGAACCACGGTGCCACGTTGATGCAGACAAAGGTATTGCCGCTGACCGTCAGCCCGCCAAAGGAATATTCGGTGCCGAAATCCGGGCTGGGCGCATATTCATTGGTCCATTCGATCACCGAATTGTCGATGTAATTGCCCGTCACCGCCGATTGCACATTGGTCTGGGTGAACACCAACCCCGCGGTGCGCAGGCCTGCGGTTTCCTCATCGCCCTGAAACCAGTGGTTGCCCACGATCAGATGCCCCGATCCGTTCAGGATCATCGTCGTGCCAAAGCGCACAAAGCGCGAGTCGCGGATCTTGGCGTCATTGGCATTGACGTTCAGCGCGACCGATTTGCGGTTCTGCGCGGGCGTCAGCATCTCATCGGACAGGAACTGGCAGCGGTCGATCAGGATGTCCTGGCAGCCCCGCCCGATCGAGGTGATGCCCCGGTCCTTGGGGCGCACCACATAACTGTCGCGCAGATGAAACGCCTCGCCCCCCGGCGACAGCAGGATGCAGCTGGCCATCCCGTTGCACAGGAATTCCACATCGTCGATGTTGAACCGATCCAGCTTGTCCAGCCCCGCGAAATCCAGCACGTATTTATAACGCCGGAAGCTCAGCGTGCGGGTGCCCGACCCGCCATACAGCGGCTGCGACAGCGTGACCGTGCCCGCCCCCACATTGACCGCGCGCACATAAACCTCGCGCCCCACGCCCGCGCCGGTGACATGCGCGCCCACCGGGATGTTGGCGACATTGGCCACATTGCTTAACGTCGTGGGCTGGGCCACCGCATAGGTCGCGGTGGAACTGACCACCGTATCCGCCCAGGCCGGGCCGCCCACCACGTTGAACTGCCCGTTGCGCAGCACACGGCGGTTGGAAAAGCTGGTCAGATCGGGCGCCAGCGCCTTCACGTCGATCGGCTCGCTCACCTCGACGCGGCGGCCCTTCAGGTCCAGCGTATTGTGGTCGGTATAGGAAAACAGCGCCTGCAACGCCTTCTTGAAGCCCAGAAGCTCATCCCCGAAGGCCTCGGCATAGGTCGGGAAATCAAAGCTCGACAACAGCGACAACCGCGCCGCCGTGAGCATCACCAGCCGGCCTTCAAACCGGATCGGCGCGGCGATGGAAATCGAACTGTTGATGCGATAATCCCCCGCCGGCACCAGGATCGACCGCCCCCCCGCCGCCGCATCCGCCGCCAGAAACGCCGCCGCGTCATTGCTGACCCCGTCGCCCTTGGCGCCATAATCGCGCACATCGACCCAATCCATCATGTCGCGCAGAAAGGCTGCGGTGATATCCTCGATCTGAATATCGTCGATGCGCACGATCCCGCCATTGGGCCCGGTCAGATCCAGCCCGAAATGGCCATAGATCGGCGTGGTGCCCCAGGGCATGTCCACCCCGCCGCGGCTGCCGGTGCCCACGATCGCGCTGATCGTCTCGACCCGGCCATAGGCGCTCAGCTGCACGGCGGGGCCGGTCTCGACCAGCCCATCGACATGGCTGCCATTGCCGCGCGCGGCATAGCCTGCGATACGCACGGCGGGCAGGTTGCCGCTGACCGCCTTCACTCGCGCCGTGATGCGCAGATAGCACCCCGGCAGGATCGGGGTCTGCCCCATCGACCGCAGCTTTTGCGTGGGCGCGATCTTGACCATCTCCAGACAGCTGGCGAAATCCTGATCGCCGCTCACCAGCGCGGCATTGACCGCCCCCGCATAGGTGGACGACCCCGGCGTGCCATCGCCGCTGGACCAGACATCCAGCCCCAGTTCGAAAGCCGGCGGCATCAGCACCAGCCCGTCGGTAATCGCCTTGTTCATCCGCATTTCCCCTTGCTGTTCGCGCCCGGCCGGGCCACCAGGCCCCGGATTGCCCTGCCGGTTGACCGCGCGCCGTGATCCCGGCACGCCAAGGGGTAGCGCCAAAGCCTGAAGAACCGTTCAGCCCACCGCGCGCTGCTCCGCCCGCGCGCGCAACACGCCGTCACTACCCTGTCACGGGCCTTCTTCATCAAGGGCCAAGCTGTGCTATCCTTTCTGCAGGAGTCCGCCATGACCTACGCCTTCCTGCCCAAAGACCGAAACGTCACCCAGGCGCTGCGCCGCATCGCCTGCGCCGAACTTGACGCGGCGATCGCGCTTGCCGCGCAGCCCCCGCATCCCGGCCAGATCCACGCCTTGCGCAAATCGGTCAAGAAGACCCGCGGCCTGCTGCGCCTGGTGCAGCCGCGGTTCGATGCGTTCGCCACCGAAAACGCCGCGCTGCGCGATGCCGCCCACCTGATCGCCCATGCCCGCGACGCCGAGGTGCTGCAAGCCACGCTGGCCCGCCTGCCCGCGCATCGCGCCACCGCCCAGCTGGCCAGCACCCTGCCCCCGCCCCAACCCGAAAGCGAACAGGCGCTTGCCGCCTTCCGCGCCGCGTTGCAGCCGATCCGCGACCGCGCCGGGCGTTGGTCGGTGAAGGGCAAGGACTTCGCCGCGCTACACGACGGCCTGACCGATGGCTGGACCCGCGCGCGCAAGGGCCTGCGCAAATGGCGCCGCAGCGGGCGCGACGACGACCTGCACGCCTGGCGCATCCGGGTGAAACACCACTGGTATCACGCCCGCCTGCTGGAACCGATCTGGCCCGAGATGATGGCCCCCCATATCACCGCCGCCGATGCCTTGGGCGAAATGCTGGGCGATCACCACGACCTGACCATCCTGCGCGCGCAACTGGAAGGCCAGGGCAAGCCCGCCGCGCCCGTGATCAAGGACATCGCCAAACGGCAAAAGTCGATTGAAAAACAGGCGCTCGCACTGGGCGAACGCCTGTTTGCCGAACCCGCCGAACCGCTGGTCGCGCGCTGGGGCGCGTGGTGGCGGCTGTCGCGTCAGGCCTGAACCAGACCGCCCGCCAGCGCGCGCTCCATAAGCGCCACGGTTTCATCCACACCATAAAGCGCGATGAACCCGCCAAAGCGCGGCCCCTGGCTTGCGCCCAGCAACACCTCATAAAGCGCGGTGAACCAGTCGCGCAGCGGGTCAAACCCATGTTCGCGCCCGATCGCAAAGACGATGGTTTGCAGCCCCTCGGTCGGGTCCTCGAAGGTCAGGTGCAGATCCTGTTTCGGCAGCGCCTTCAGCTGCGCCACCAGATCCTGCATCGCCGCGCGCTCCTTGTCGCTGGGCAGGCGGAACACCCGCGTCGGCGCCACGAAATCACGGAAATAGCGCACCGCGAATTCCGCCGCCTGGTCCAGATCGGGATGCGTTGCGGGGTCGGCCTCGGGCGCATAGCGCTTGATAAAGCCCCACAGCCCCGCCTTGCCGCTGGCCCCCGCCACGCTGGCCAGGTTCAGCAGCATCGCGAACGGCACCACCATCTTCGATTCCGGCGGGTTGCCGCCGTGGATGTGCCAGACCGGGTTGTCCACCTGTTTGTCCAGCGTCTGGCCGGGATAGGCCTTCAGCTGCTGGTGATATTCGTCCACCGCCTTGGGGATCACGTCGAAATACATCCGCTTGGCGGTCTTCGGCTTGAGATACATGAAATAGCTCAGGCTTTCCGTCGAGGCATAGGTCAGCCATTCGTCGATCGACAGCCCGTTGCCCTTCGACTTGGAAATCTTCTCGCCCTTGTCATCCAGGAACAGCTCATAGGTGAAGTGTTCGGGCGCGCGCCCCCCCAGCACGCGGCAGATCCCGTCATAGATCGGCGTGTTGGTGGAATGGTCCTTGCCATACATCTCAAAGTCCACATCCAGCGCGGCCCAGCGCGCGCCGAAATCGGGCTTCCACTGCAACTTCACATTGCCGCCGGTGACCGGCAGCGTCCATTCGCGGCCCTCTTCGTCGTCAAAGGTGATGGTGCCGGCCTTGGCATCCACATTCTTCATCGGCACATAAAGCACCCGGCCCGTTTCGGGATGGATCGGCAGGAAGCACGAATAGGTCTGCTGGCGTTCCTCGCGCAGCGATTTCAGCATGATCGCCATGATCTCATCATAGCGTTCCGCCGCGCGCAGCAGGATCGCGTCGAACTTGCCGGATTTGTAATACTCGGTCGCGCTGGCGAATTCATAGTCGAACCCGAACGTATCCAGGAACCGGCGCAGCATGGCGTTGTTGTGATGCCCAAAGCTTTCATATTCGCCGAACGGGTCGGGCACCGCGGTCAGCGGCTTTTGCATATGCTCGCGAAGCATGTCCTGCTGGGGCACGTTTTCGGGCACCTTGCGCATCCCGTCCATATCGTCGGAAAAGCACAGAAGTTTCGTCGGAATGTCGCTGATCACCTCAAAGGCGCGGCGCACCATCGTCGTGCGCGCCACCTCGCCGAAGGTGCCAATATGGGGCAGACCGCTGGGGCCATAGCCCGTTTCAAACAGTACATATCCCTTTTCGGGCGGCGCCTTTTCATAGCGTTTCAGCACCCGGCGCGCTTCCTCGAAAGGCCAGGCTTTAGAGTTCATCGCGGCATCGCGCAGGGTTGTCATGGTCTACCTCATTCCGGGCGCCCCTTGCGCCCACCGCGCCCCACCTATTGAACGGGGGGGCAATCGTCAATAATTTGCACCAAGGCCGATCCCCGGCGCCCCCAGATCAGGATGACAGACGTGTCCGACACCCTTCCCTCACTTTCCCCGCAAGACGCGCTGGTTGCCGTCATGGTCGCCGTCTCGGTCTCGGATGAAACGATCCGCACCGCCGAACTGCTGGCGATCGAACGCATGGTCAACCACATGCCGATCTTTGCCGCCTATGACATCGACCGCATCCGTGCGGTGGCGCAAACCGTCTATGCGCTGTTTGAAGAGGAAGAGGGGCTGGACGCGCTCTTCGGCCTGGTCCGCGATGCGCTGCCCGAAAAGCTTCATGAAACCGCCTATGCGCTGGCCTGCGACGTGGCCGCCGCAGATGGCCGCCTGCATGAGGTGGAATTGCGCATGCTGGAAGAGGTTCGCCACGAACTGAACGTGGATCGCCTGCATGCCGCCGCCATCGAATGGGGCGCGCGGGTGCGCCATCTGAACCTGTAACGCCGCCGCCCCGGCCGCTCAGGTTCCGTAAAGCGCGCCCCAGCGTTCGATCAGCTGCTGCTGCAACCGGCGCGACCGGCGCAGCCAGGCCGAATTGCCCTCGGGCTGTTCGGTCTGCGCCGCGCGCGCCCGGCGCGCCAGATCCCCGGTCAGGATCGCAAAGACAAGCTCGGTCCCGTCCGGCGCGGTCATGAACCCCGCAAGGCTGGACACAAAGTTCAGCGTGCCGGTTTTCGCCGCAACCCGGATCGGATGCGCCTTGTCCTCACGCCCATTGGCGTCGCGCATCGCGAAATTCCGTAAGATCGGGCGCAGCCCATGCTGGGGCGCAAGCCGCGCCAGCGCCGCCACCATTTCGGCCGCGGAAATGCGCGACGCGGCCCCCAGGCCCGAATGATCGGCAAATCTTGCGCCCTCTACCCCGGCGCGGGTCCGCAACCAGGCCGCCATCGCGCGCCCCGACTCGCCATGCCCCGCCGCGGCCCCCAGACGCAGGCTCGCGCTCATGCCGACGGCTTCGGCGGTGATATTGGTGGAATAGCGTAGCATGTCGCGCAAAATCGGGCGCAGCTCGGCGCTGGCATGTTCCACCAGCACCGCGCCCCCGGGCATCGCCGCCACCGGCTGCGGCGCGGGCAGCGGCACCCCTTGCGCGCGCGCCAGCGTCTGGAACACATCGCCGGCATAAAGTTCGGGGCGCCGCACGGGCAGCCAGCGGCTGCCCTCCTTGCCAAGCGCGGCCTGCGCCACGCTCCAGCGTTCCTTGCCGCCCTGTTCGGCATAGGTGAACAACGGCCCCTTGCGGTTGGCCAGGTCCATCGCCGCGGTATAGGCCCTGGGGCGGTGCCGTTCGCCGCGCGCATCCATCGTCAGCGCATAGCCCCCCTGGGCGCGGCGCCATTCGAAATGCACCCGGTTGTGGTTCAGGATCAGCCCCGAAACCGACGGGTTATAGCCCACATGCACCGGCTGATCGTCCGCGATTTCCCGCGCATAGGGCAAGGCCCCAGCCCAGACCAGAAACCGCCCCGCCACCCCGGAAACCCCGCGCGCGCGCAGCTGCGCCGCCATCTGCGCCAGATCATCGGTGTTCAGCGTCGGATCCCCGCCCCCTGCCAGCACCAGATCGCCCTGCACCACCCCGCCCGCGACCGGCCCCGTCGCGATCAGCCGGGTGGCAAAGCGGTGGCCGGGGCCCAACGCCTCCAGCGCATATAGTGCGGTGATCGCCTTGGCGGTCGAGGCTGGCGGCATCGGCCGGGTCGCGCCCCGCGATTCAAGCACCAGCCCGCTGCGCGAATCCGCCACCAGATAGGCCACCTCGCCGCCCAGATCGGCCGCCCGCACCAGATCCTCGGCCGGAACCGCCCGCAGCCCCGCCGGCGCCGTCTGCCCCAGCACCGGACGCGCCGCGCCTGCCACAAGCCCCGCCAGGACCATCCGCCGCGATAGTGTCATGCCGGTAACCCCTTCCCTGGTGACTCGGGCACAGGATACCGCGCGCGCCCCCCGGCTCAAGCCTTGGGGCGCCACCCGCCATCGGCCCGGATGCGGGACGACGAAAGATCGCTCAGCGGGATGTTCAGCAGGCACCAGGCAGGCGTCGGCGCGCCGGCCAGCAGTGGCGCCGCCTGCGCCGGCAGCCGCGCCGCGCGATAGATCTGTGCCGCGGGCGACAGACGCGCGCGCATCCGCGTTCCCGGCCGCGCCAGCACCCCCACCGGCACCATCCGCAGGATCGATTGCCAGTCGTCCCAGTGATGGAACTGCGCCAGATTGTCCGCCCCCATCAGCCAGACGAAACGCACGCCGGGATAGATCGCCTGCAACCGGCGCAGGGTCTGCGCGGTATAGCGCGTGCCCAGATGCGCCTCGATATCGGTGATCTCGACGCGGGGATCGGGCATCACCGCGCGCGCCTGCGCCATGCGCGCGGCCAGCGGCGCGGGTCCATGCGCCTTCAGCGGATTTCCGGGGCTGACCAGCCACCAGACCCGGTCCAAGCCAAAGCGCCGCAACGCCTCGCGCGTGATATGGGCATGACCGGCATGGGCGGGATCGAACGATCCGCCCAGAAGGCCGATGGCCATGCCATGGAAGGCTATGGGAAAACCCTGTCTCATCCGCGCCAGCCCTAGCCCATCGCCCCGCAAATGGGGAGGGGTAATGTGACATCGGCATGAAGCCCCCTGACGACGGCCGCCGCGGGCGCATCACACGCCGACATCAGGGGCCGCGCCCTGCCCGGGCGGCAGCACCACCGTGCAGCGCCCGCGACCACCGCGCTTGGCCCCGTAAAGCGCCGCATCGGCATCCGCCAACATCCGGTCCGGGTCGGGCACCGGGTAGCTGGCCGACAGCACGATCCCGATCGAACCGGAAATCCGGCAGCTGTTTCCCTGGAATACACAGGGTTCCTCCAGCCGGGCGATGATGCGCGAGCCCAGCGCCGTAAGCCGCGCCGGGTCCAGGTTGGCGCGCAGCAGCAGCACGAATTCATCCCCACCGACCCGCGCCACCACATCGCCCCTGCGCGTCTCGGCGCGCAGCACGGTGGCCACCCGCGTCAGCACATGATCGCCCGCCGCATGGCCCAACGTGTCATTGACCGCCTTGAAATGATCCAGGTCCAGATGCGCCACCGCAAAGGGCGCCCCGCCACGCGCCAGCGCCGCCACCTCTTGCGTCAGCGCCGCTTCCAGCGCGCGGCGATTGGCCAGCCCCGTCAGCGGATCGGTCAGCGCCTCGGCCTCGGCCACACGGCGCGCCGTTTCCAGCCGCTGGTTCAGCGCCTTCAGCTCGGCCAGAACGGCATCCTTCGCCTCGCGCAGATAAAGCAGTTCCATCGCCAGATCGCTGGGCGCGAAATCGGCCTCGGTCAGGCCAAAGTCGCGCACCGCCTCGGCCAGGCCAATGCCGAAGGTCAGGTTCAGCAAAACCCCATGTCCGCCCGCGGGGCCCAGTGCCGCCGCCTGTCCGCGCAGCACCGCCGCCGGATTGGCCCGCAAGCTAAGATGCAAACGCCCGCGCCGCACCAACCCTTCGGTCGCCAGCCCCGGCGCGGCGGGCGCCCGGCCCAGCAGGAAATGCGCGTCGAACGGATCGCCCGTCAGCGGCCCCGCGCCCACGATCTTGCGCAGCGTCGGGCCCGCCGCCCGGATGCGCCCGTCCCGGCCCAGCCACAGGAACATCGGCATCAGGCGGCCCAGAACCTCGGGCGCAAGCGGCACCGCCGTGCCCTGGCGGCCATCATCCCCCCCCGATCCGCCGCGCCCGGCGCCATCCGGCCCCGCCGCGATCACTGCGCCACCACCGGGCTGGCCAGATCAAACTGCCGGCCCTGATAAAACTGCGTTTCATGCAGACTGACCTGCAGCTGCGCATGTCCGCCCGCGTCCTGCTGCAATTCGATGATCGCAAGCGCCCCGTAATCATCCGCCATCGCCCGCAAAAGGCCCGCCAGCACCGGCCCCCAACCCGCGACCTTGGCCCGCACCTGAAGCAAAAAGCGGCCGGCGGTGGCGGCGGTCAGGCGGATTTCCGGCAGGTCCAGATCGGGCAGCGCCATCAACCCGCGGCCCTGCAATTCTTCCAGCGACAGCAGGAATTCGCCGTAATCCGTCCCGCCAAAACGCATCAGCCGGCGCAAAGGTTCGCGCGTCACCAGATAGGCGCCCAGATCTTCCAGCAGCGCCGCGCGGGGCTTGCCCAGCCGCGCCGCCGCCGCATCGATCATCGCATCGGTCAGCGGGTCGGGATAGTGCAACATCGCCTCAAACCCCTCGGGCGGCAGATGCGCCCGGCCCAGGACATCGCGCCACAACGCCTCACCATAGGTGTCGCGCAGAAAACATTGGATCGAGCGGTTGATCAGGCCGTGCATGGGCGTCTCTTTCAAATTCCGACCAGCCTAGCCGCGCCGGGTTAAGAAAGCGCCAATTGCCGCAGGGCCCGCTTGGCCCGGCCCGCCGTCACGGGGCCACGGTAAAGACCTGCCCCCCGGCCTGCACCGCCTGAATGCCGGACGGCACCAGCGCGATCCCCTCGGCCAGGACCAGATCGATCAGCGCGGCTTCGCCCAGGCCCTCGCCCGCCAGCGTCAGAACGGAACCACCCCGCCGCCAGACCCCTTCGGCCTGGATCAGAACCGGCGCGCTGCGCAGGCCCTGGCCCCAGCGATCCAGCAGCACCACGGCCTCCTCGCCGGGTTGATGGGGTAAAAGATCCGCCAGGATCAGCAGGCAGCCGGGGTTGCCCTGCGGCGTGCGGCGGCCACAGGCGGCGGCCCAGCCCTCCAGCTCGGGGGCGGCCACGGCGTCAAACAGGCCTTCGGGCAAGGTGCGGTCCCGCGGGACCACCGCCAGCCCATCGATCAGCGCGTCGATCACCGCAGCAGGCGCGGGTTGCGCCGGATCCAGCGCCGGATCCCAGGGGCCCGCGGCCTGATCCAGCGCCGCCAGCCGCCGCGCCAGCACCTCTTGCCCCGGCGCGCGGGCCTGCGCCTGCAGCCGCGCCAGCGCGGCCAGCCCCGGCTTGCCCCAGTCATGCGCAAACTGCCACAGCGGCAGATCGTCGGGCGTGCTGCGCCCCGCCTCAAGGCGCGCCAGCTGGGATCGCGTGGCGATCGCCTCGGGCGTGATCAGCGGCGTCAGCCACAGCGCGGCCCCCGCCAGCAGCGCCAGCGCCATCGCCAGATTGCCGCGCCGCACCCAACCCATCCAGCCCCGCCCGGTCAGCACCGCCAGCGCATAAAGCCCCGCATAGCCCAGCACCGCCGCCGCCGCCGCCGCCCCCGCCACACGCCCCGGGGTCCAGCCCTGCTGCGCCACCTGCAGCGCCAGCGCCCAGGCCGACAGCCCGCCCAGCACCGGCAGCAACAGCGCCAGCGCGCGCGCCGACAGCATCAGCACCGGCGCATGGGCCGCCTCGACATCATCCTGATCGACCGCGATGGCAATCAGCGAAATCGCTGCCGCCGCCACCGCCAGCAGGATGCCCGCGGGCGAAATCGGCCCGAACAGCGCCGTCAGCCCCCGGATCGGCAGCACCAGAACGAACACCGCCACAACCCCAAGCACCACCGGCAGCAACAGCCGCAACAGCCGCAACAACAGCTGCGCCGAGATCAGGTCGGACATCTCGGTCACGACCGACAGGCCCAGCCCAAGCACCGCCCCGCTCAGAACCCAGACCACCGGCGCCTCACCCAGCAAACGGTCCAGCAAGGTGATGCCCACCAGATTCAGCAGCGCCGCCAACAGCCACAGCACCACCCAGACAAAGCCCAGAAACAGCGCCGCCGCCGCATAGCGCACAACGATGTTCCAGGAATTGACAAACAGCGCCGCATAATCGCGCCAACCTTGCGCGCCGTGCTGGCCCATCGCCATGAGGAACGGCACCGGCAGCGCCGCCAGGATCACAGACGCCACCACCGGATGCCCCGCGCCCAGAAACGCACCCGCATCGGCAAAGCTGAACGAGTCCAGCACCATCAACAGCGCGACCGGAACCGCCACCGCCGCCGCCCCCGCCAAGGCCAGCCGCGGGCGCATCTGGCCGACCATCGCCAGCGCCGTGCCAAAGAATGCCGCCGCCAGCACCGTCAGCCCCAGATGCACCCGGCCCTGGGCCAGATCACCCGACAGGCCGGTCAGAACCCAGAACACCAGCCCCGCCAGCGCGCCCAGCGCGATGTGCTGCAACCGCCCGATGCCCGTGCTGCCGTCCATGCGACCCCCCTCAAAAAGCGCCTGACCGAACGCTAGACCCGCGCGCCCGGAATTGCCAGTGCGCCCGGACTTGCCCACACGCCCGGACTTGCCAGTGAAAGGGGCCAGCACAAGGCCGCGCCGCTAGGCGCGATGCAGCGCGTCCAGCCAGGCCGGGATCGCGCCGATGTCGGGCAGGACCGCATCCGCCTCGGGCGCCAGATCCTCGGCGCTGGCAGGGCCGCTCAGCACCGCCAGCGCGCGCATGCCCGCCGCACGTCCCGCGCGCAGATCGTGGCGGCTGTCGCCCACCATCACCACGCTGGCCGGCGCCACGCCCACCGCTGCGGCAAAGGCCAGCAACTGCCCCGGCGCGGGCTTGGCGCCATGGCCGCTGTCATAGCCCGCGACGAAATCGAACAGATCCAGCACCCCGGCATGGGTCAGATGCGCGCGCGCCGGGGCCTCGGCATCATTGGTGGCAAGGCCGATGCGCAGGCCGCGCCCGCGCAGATCGGCCAGCAACGGGCGCAGCGGCACCGCCGGGGCCAGCGGGGCCCGGGCGGCGCGGGCGTTCATCTGATTGATCAGCGCGGGACGGTCCTGCCCGCGCAGATGCGGCAACAACAGGTCGGCCACCTCTTCGACCGTTCCCGCGATCACCGGCGACTGGGGCGCGAACCGGCCCGCCGCGCGGCGCCCATCGGGCCCGGGCGGGGCAAAGCTGTAGCCGATCGCCGCGGCCAGGGTTTCGGCCAGCCCGTCATCACCCGCGCTTAAGGCCAGCAGCTCATCGCGCGCCCAGACGCCCCAACTGGCGTGAAAGTCGAACAGGGTGCCGTCCTTGTCGAACAGGATCGCGGAAATGTGATGACCCACCGCCTTCGTCCCCGGCCCGGTCACGTCCAATGCGCCATGTCGCCGCCGCCCAGCACCGCGCGCGCCTGCAGCGGCGCCCCGGGGGGAACCCCTGCCTCTTGCGCGAATTCGATGACCCATTCGTCCTGCATCAGCAGGAAATCCAGCACGGCGCAAAGGAATTCGGGATCTTGCGCGCGGGCGCGCAATTCCGAAACCCCCGCCCCGGTCGCGCCCAGAAAGGCCTGGAACACCTCATCGCGCGCCGCGATCCACCCCAGCGCCCGGATCGCCAGAACCTGGGCGGATTCTTGCCGCATTTCTGCCATGCCATGCCTCCGGAAAGGGTTTGTTAACCATTTGCGCCGAAAGATGGCGATGAGGTTACGAAACGTAAAGGGAGCGCGTGGCACCGTGGCAGGAAAAATCCTGATCGTTGACGATGTGGCCACAAATCGCATCGTGCTGAAAGTGAAACTTTCCAGCGCGCGCTATGACATCCTGCAGGCCGATACCGGCGCCGAGGCGCTGCGCATCGCCAGCCAGGACCGCCCCGATCTGATCCTGCTCAATGTTCAACTGGCGGGGATGGATGGGCTGGAAACCTGCCGCCGGCTGAAACGCGCGCCCGCCAGCGCGGCGATTCCGGTGGTTTTGGTGTCCAACGATGCGCTACCCGAAACGCGGCTGGCGGCGCTGCGCGCGGGGGCGGATGACCTGTTCGTCAAACCGCTGGATGAACTGGTGCTGCTGGCGCGCATGCGCAGCCTGCTGCGCAACCGCGAAACCGATGCGGAACTGCAGCTGCACGAAAGCACCTGCCGCGCGCTTGGCTTTGCCGAGGCCAACCCCGCCTTTGATCGCCCCGCCCGCATCGCGCTGGTCGCGCCCAGCCGCGAAACCGGCATGGCCTGGCGCGCGGCGCTGGCGCGGCGGATGGCGCGCGACCATCTGTTGCTGCTGACCCGCGAAGAGGCGCTGGCCCTGCCGCAGGACCGCGACCTGCCCGATGCCTATGTGCTGGCCGCCGATCTGACCGCGCCGGGCGAAGGGCTGCGGCTGATGTCGGAACTGCGCTCGCGCAGCGGCTCGCGCCATGCGGTGATCTGCATCGCCCTGCCGGATACCGCGCGCGACACCGCCGCGGTCGCGCTGGATCTGGGCGCAAGCGACCTGTTGCCGCTGGATCTGGGCACGCCCGAACGCGCCGACGAGGCGGTGTTGCGGCTGCGCGCGCAACTGGCGCGCAAGCGCGTGGCCGACCGCAAGCGCGAAAGGGTGGCCGATGGGCTGCGCCTGGCGGTCACCGACCCGCTGACCGGGCTTTACAACCGCCGCTATGCGATGCCGCATCTGGCCCGCATCGCCGAGCGCGCGCGCCAGACCGGGCGCAGCTTTGCGGTGATGGTGCTGGATCTGGACCGCTTCAAGACGATCAACGACACCTATGGCCATGCCGCTGGCGATTGCGTTCTGGTCAAGATCGCCCACCGCCTTGGCACCAACCTGCGCGAGGTAGACCTGCTGGCGCGCATCGGCGGCGAGGAATTTCTGATCGCCCTGCCCGACACCACGCCCGAGGCTGCGCAGATCGCGGCCGACCGGATCCGGCGGCTGGTGCAGGACCGCCCCGCAAGCCTGGGCGCGGGCTGCGGGACCATCCCAGTGACGGTGTCGATCGGTCTGGCGATGGGCGGCCCGGATCACGAGCCGGTCGAGGATCTGGTCGCGCGCGCCGATCAGGCGCTGCTGGGGGCAAAGGTGCAGGGGCGCAACCGGATCGCCATTTCGCGTCACCCCGATGCCGCCTGAACGGGGCCGGTCGCGCCGCCCCGTTCAGTCGCGCCTGTCTCGCACCCGCTCGCGCAGGCGCTCGGCGCCCTGTTCCAGCCGGTCGGCAAAGGCCTGCCGCTGCGCAGGCGTCATCGCGGCGATGCGGTCCATCAGCAACCGCCCGCCAAAGACCGACCGTTCCACAAGCCGGTCGCGATGGGCCTGGAAAATGACGCGCACGGCGGCCTCATCCCAGGGGTCGGCGCGCAGGGCTTCGACCAGACGGCTATGATCCTCGCGCGCGGCCTGGCGCATGGCGCGCAGGTTCTGGCCCTCGGCCTGGGCCGCGCGGCGCAGCGCCTCGCGGTCGGCGGGATCAAGCGCCTGGGTAAAGGCGCCGATGCTGACATCGCTGACCACGGGCGGGCGCATGGGGTGGCGTTCACGCGCGATCAGCCCCCCGGCCACCACCCCCGCCACCAGCAGGTTCAGCGTCACCGACAGGATAAAGACCGCGCGCACCCAGCCCCGCATCGGGGCCCGGGCGGGCGCGGCCGACCCCGCCTGTTCCTGATGATCCGTGCCCATCTCAGCCCTCCTGATCCAGCATCATCGCCAGCACATCCGTATCGGGCAACAGATCGACGGTGCCCAGCGCATCGGCCGTGCCCAGATAGCCCGCGGCGATGTCGCCCAGTTGCCCCATCCCGGCGAAGCCGATCCAGACCCCGGTCAAGGCCGCCGTGGCCATGCCGCCAATCCCGCGCCAACCGCCCAGCATGGCCAGAAGCTGCGCCAGAACGCCCCCGCCAACGCCACTGCCAAGGTCGTGCGCCGGCGCGACGGCCCGCGCGGGCGGCTGCTGCGCCAACCCCTCGGCCAGAATCCGCGCCATGAAGTCCGCCGAAGGTTCAGGCGGGCTTTGGCGGGCTGCGGCGAATGTGGCCGCCAGCAGATCCGCCTGCACATCCATCTGCGGGTTCATCCGGGGGTCGGCCCCTGCGATCTTGTCATCCATGCCCATAGCCCAAGTCCTCTCGTTGCCCGGCCAGCATCGCCGCCAAGGCGCGTTTGCCGCGCGCCGTCAGGCTTTCAACGGCCTCGACGCCAATATCCATCACTTCGGCAATCTCGGGATTGCTCAGCCCTTCCAGATGGCGCAGCACCACCGCCTGACGTTGCCGCGCCGGAAGCCGGTCCAGCGCCGCCTGAAGCGCCGCGGCCCGGTCCGCCTCGATCATCACATCCAGCACGGCGGGCCGGCCGTCCTCGGGTTCGGGCGCCTCATCCAGGCCCAGCCCGCGCCGCCGACGCAGCCGGTCGGTGGCCAGATTGGTCACCACCCGGTAAAGCCAGGTGGACAGCTTCGCCTCGCCCTGCCGCCAGTCGGGCGCGATCCGCCACAGCCGCAGCATCGCCTCCTGGCTCAGATCCTCGGCCTCGGCGGCATCACCCAGCATCCGATAGGCCACGCGATAGGCCAGCGGCGCCAGCCGCAGCGTCAGGCTGCGCGCCGCCGCGGGGTCCCCGTTGCCATAGAGGACCAGCAGCGCCTCATCCGAGGCATCGGTCAACGCGTCAAATGCCATATCCATGCATCCTGCGGCCTAGCGCGAAACCCCGTCAAAGGCAATTCAGCCCCGGGCGGGGTCAGACCCGCCCGGGAATTGGTTCTGGGGCTTAGTTGCCCATCTGCCCGCGCGGGCCCCAGCCATCGCCGCGGCCTTCACCGCGACCATCGCCCCGGCCCCAGCCGCGGTCCCCGTCGCAGCCCTTGTCACCGCGCTTGCCCCAGCCATGGCCGTGGCCATCGCCCCGGCCCTTGCCATCGCGGCCCTTGCCATCGCGGCCCTGCATCCGCTTTTGCACATTGGCCAGTTCCGCCGCGCTGATCGCGCCGTCGCCATCGGCATCCAGACGCTGGAACATCCGCGTGGGCATCGGGTTGGCCATCAGCTCGGCCGCGGTCAGCGCACCGTCGCCATCACTGTCGCGCGCCTCAAAACGCGCCTTGGCCCGGGCCTCGATGCGGGCTTGCGCCGCGCGCATTTCCTGCGCGACCAATTCCTCAAGCGTGATCTTGCCATCGCCATCGGCATCCAGCGCCGCCGCCTCGGCCGCACGGGCGGCACGGATTTCCTCGGCCGTCACCTTGCCATCGCCATCCGCGTCGAAGCGCTGGAAATCAAAGCCCATGCCACGCATCGGGCCAACCGCGGGCGCAGGCGCGCTGGCCCCTGCCTCGGGGGCGGCGGGCTGGGCTGCGTCCTGCGCCAGCACCGGCAGCGAAAGGCCGACACCGACCCCCGCCAGAAGCACCACCGCGACCGAATTCCTGAAGCTGCGTTTCATCCTGTCGTCTCCTGTGTTCATCACGGCATCGGCGCCGTCATACCAACCAAACGCACAGGCCCCGCCAATCCGTCGCCCGAACCGCGCCATTCACCAAAGCGTGATATTGTGTGCTTTCCCTGCGCCGCCATTCCGTGGATAAAGGGCCAAGCGAAGGAGATCACGATGGCTGCCACCGATACCGATCTGGAAGACGACCGCCCGATGGGCCCCGCGGTGCTGCGCGGCCTGATGTGCCGCTGCCCGGCCTGTGGCAAGGGGCGGGTGCTGCAGGGCTATCTGCGCGTGCGCGATGAATGCCCCGCCTGCCATGAGGTGTTTTCCCATCACCGCGCCGATGACGGGCCGGCCTATCTGACCATCCTGATCGTGGGGCACCTGATGGCCCCGCTGCTGATGTGGGCCTTTGTGACCTTCCGCCCCGACCCGATGACGATGATCGCGATCTTTGCCACCGGCTGTGTGGTGCTGTCGCTGGCGCTGCTGCCGGTGTTCAAGGGCATGATCGTGGCGATCCAGTGGTCGCGCCGGATGCATGGCTTTGGCGCCGAACCGGCCGGGGCAGCCGATGTCTGACACCGCCGCCGCCACCACGCCCCCCCCCACCACAGCGCCCGCCGCGCTGGACAAGACCCGCATCCGCGATGCCGCGACCATCCTTTTGGTGCGCCGCGATCTGCCTGCAGGGGCTTCGGTGCTGATGGGGATGCGCGGGGCGGGGGCGGCCTTCATGCCCTCGAAATACGTCTTTCCGGGTGGCGCGGTGGATGCCGATGACCGGCTGGTGCCGCTGGCGGCGCCGCTGGATGCGGCCAGCACCGCGCGGCTGGATCAGTTTGCCCCGGCGGGCGGCGCGGCGATGCTGGCGGCGGCGGCGGTGCGTGAACTGTGGGAGGAAACCGGCCTTGCGCTGGGGGCGCCCGGCACCTGGCCCGGCGCCATCCCCGACGACTGGGCCGGCTTTGCCGCCGAGGGGCTTTTGCCGGCGGCGGCGGCGCTGCGCTTTGTCTTCCGCGCGATCACGCCCCCCGGCCTGCCGCGCCGCTTTGACGCGCGCTTCTTCCTGGCCGATGCCACGCAGGTGGTCGGCGACCCCGATGATTTCTCGCGCGCCTGTGATGAGCTGTCGCACCTGCACTGGGTCCCCCTGCATGAAGCGCGGCGCCTGAACCTGCCCTTCATCACCGAGGTCGTCCTGGCCGAGGTTGCCGCCCTTGTCGCGGCCGCGGGCCAGGGCGCGATCCCGGCCCCCGACAGCGTGCCCTTCTTTGACAATTCCGGGCCGAAATCGATCTTTCGCAGGCTTCAGTAAAGCAGCGGCACCAACGCCAGCGTCAGCGGAATGGTCAGGAAGGCCGCAATCGTCTGCGCGGTGATCATCGCCGCCATCAGCCCCGTATCCGCCCCCATCTGGCGCGCCAGCGAATAGGCCGCCACCGCAACCGGCAGGGCGGCATAGATCATCGCCACCTGCGCCACCAGGATCGGCGGGCCGATCAGCCAGATCGCCGCCAGCGCCACCGCCGGAAACACCACCAGCTTTCCGACTGCGGCCAGCACCACCGGCCCGATCGCCGCGCGCATCCCTTGCAAGCGCAGGTTGGCCCCCACGCACAGCAACATCACCGGCAACGCGCCCTGCCCCAGCACCAGCGCCGTATCATGCAGCACCGGCACATGGTGCAGCCCCAGCGCATTGAACCCCAGCCCCAGCAGGATCGACAGGATCAGCGGGTTGCGCGCCAGTTCACGCAGCGTCCCGCCCAGCCGCGATCCCCCGCCCAGGCCCAGCATCCCCGCCAGCGCCGTGACCATCACCACATTGACCACCGGCACCAGCAGCGCCGATCCCAGCACCGCCGCCTGCAACCCGGCGGGCCCATACAGCGCCTCGGCAATGGCCAGGCCCACAAAGGTGTTGAACCGCCCGGCGCCCTGAATCACGTCGGTGCCCTGTTCAGGCGCCAGCCGCGCCATCCGCTGCGCCAGCCAGCCAAAGGCCACGGCAGCGAAAAACCCCGCATAGAGGATGCCCGCAAACCCGCCCATCGGCGCCGAGCCCAGATCCGCCGCCGAGATCTTGGCAAAGAACAGCGCCGGCATAAGCACCCAATAGACCAGCCGGTCATTCAGGTTCCAGAACTCGAACGACGGGATGCCGCCCCGGCGCAGGCCATAGCCCAGCACGATCAGCGCAAAGGTGGGCGCAATCGCCAGCCAGACCCCGATCATGGCGCGGATCCCCGCGCTGCGCCGATCTGCACCAGATCATAGCCGTTGAAGGCCAGAACCTCACGCGCGGCCGCCGCCAGGTCGGGGCGCAGCACCGGGTCGCGCGACAGAACCTGCGCCCACCGCCCCGAGGGCGTGCCAAGCACCGCCACCCGATAACCCTCATCGACCCAGAGAACAAAGACCGGCTCGCGGCCAAAGGCGGCATCGGCCATGATCCGACCGCCCGGCCCCGTCACCACCGCGCCCCCGGTCAGCGGCGCGGGCGCGCGGCCCGTGCAGTCGGTGCCCGTCAGCCGGTAGCGCCCCGGCCCCGCCATCGCCCAATCCTGCACCGCACCCGCACAGCCCGGCACATGCGATTGCGCCACATGCCAGCGCCCCGCAAAGCGGTCGGGCGCGAACAGCGCGACCGATGCGATGCGCACATCACCATCCCGCCGCGCCGGCGCGTCATCGACCGGCGCACAGGCCGCGGCGGCCAGCGCCACGGCAGACAGGGCAAGCGTCACTGCACGCATTCGGTCACCCGCAGGCCAGAGGCGGTGATCACCTCATGGCAGCCCAGCAGCGGCACGAAGGGCGCGCAGGTCATCGACCGCGCCAGACAGGCACCTTCGCAATCCGCCCCGGTCCGGCAGGCCCGCCCGGCATCGCGCGGCGTGCGCAGACAGACCCACACGCCCGTGCCTTCGCGCTGCCGAAAGGCCCCGCCGCCGGCTTCGCAGGCCATCCGGTCCAGCGCAATCCGCGCCTCGCCCACGGGGGGCAAGGGTGCCGGGGTGGCGGGGTCGCCGGCGGGCTTGCAGGCGGCCAGCGCCAGCATCCCGATCAGGCCAAGGCAGGCGGCCAGTCGCATCCGATCCCCCCGCCTAGAACGGCATGCCATGGGCGCGATGCGCCTGCCCGATGGCGCGCAGCACGTCCTTGGACAGCACCAGATCAGCGGCATCGAGCGAGCGGTCCAGCTGCGCGACCGAGGTGGCACCGATGATCGGGATCACCGGGAAGGGCCGCCCCATCACGAAGGCCACCGCCATCGTCACCGGGTCCAGCCCGGCATCCGCGGCGATCTTCAAATAGGTCTCGACTGCGGCCTCGGCCGGGGCGGTGATCCGCCCGCCCAGATCGCCATTGATCGCCCCGCGCGACCCTTCGGGCCGGGCGCCGCCGCGATACTTGCCGCTTAACAGCCCCGCCGCCAGCGGCGAATAGGCCAGCAGCGTCACATCCTCATTCACGCCCAATTCGGCCAGATCGCCGTCATACAGACGGCACAGAAGCGAATATTCATTCTGGATCGCGGCAGCGCGCGGTCCATGACCGGCCTCGGCCAGCGCGAGCCACTGCGCCATGCCCCAGGCGGATTCGTTCGACAGGCCGAAATGGCCGATCTTGCCCTCGGCCTGCAGCGCGGCCAGCGTTTCCAGACAGGCGGTCATGTCGGCCAGCGTCTGCGCCCGATCCTGCCCCGAGGCGTCAAAGCCCCAGATCTGGCGGAAATGATAGCTGCCCCGGTTCGGCCAGTGCAGCTGATACAGGTCGATATAATCGGTGCGCAGGCGGCGCAACGACGCATCAACCGCCGCGCGGATCGCCGCGGGCGTGATCGGCGCGCCGTCGCGCACCGCCGCCGATCCCTTGCCGGTGATCTTGGTGGCAATGACCAGATCGCCCCGCCGCCCCGATTTCGCCAGCCACGACCCGATGATTTCCTCGGTCCGGCCAACGGTTTCGGCCTTGACCGGATTGGTCGGATACATCTCGGCGGTGTCGATGAAATTCACGCCCCGCTCAATCGCGCGGTCGATCTGGGCATGACCCTCGGCCTCGGTGTTCTGGCTGCCCCAGGTCATCGACCCAAGGCACAGCGCGGAAACGGAAAGGCCGGTGCGGCCCAGCGGCAACATCTTCATGCAAAACTCCGGAAGTCTACCTGCCGCGCGACCCTGCCACAGCGTGCCGGGAAGGGGAAGGGCACGAAAACACCCCGGACCGGCTCCGGTGTTGCCGCGCCGAAAGGGGGATAAGTGGTGGCGAGGGAGGGACTCGAACCCTCGACCTTGCGATTATGAGTCGCACGCTCTAACCAGCTGAGCTACCTAGCCACTGTGGCGGGTCTCTAAGCGACCGGCCCGGGGGCGTCAAGGGGCGAAATCCGATTTCCGCCTCTGCCATCGCCTTTCGCCCGTTCCCCGTGGCGCGAGCGCGCGCCGCGCGCTAGGAATGCGCCGCAACCCGGAGCCCATGATGCAGACCACCCTTCCCCTGACCCGTGACCTTGTGCTGATCGGCGGCGGCCATACCCATGCGCTGGTGGCGCGGATGTGGGGGATGCGCCCCCTGCCCGGCGTGCGGCTGACGCTGATCAACCCGCTGCCCACGGCGGCCTATTCGGGGATGCTGCCGGGCCATGTCGCAGGCCATTACCCGCGCGAGGCGCTGCAGATCGACCTGGTGAAACTGGCCCGCCATGCCGGGGCGCGGCTGATCCTGGGCCGGGCCGAGGGCATCGACCGCGCCGCGCGGCTGATCCATGTGCCGGGCCGCGCGCCGATCGGCTATGACGTGGCGTCAATCGATATCGGCATCACCGCCGACATGCCCGCCCTGCCGGGCTTTGCCGACCATGCCGTGCCCGCCAAACCGCTGGATGCCTTTGCCGATCGCTGGGCGGCCTTTGCCGAAGCGCCCGGCCCCGGCCGGCGCGTTGCGGTCATCGGCGGCGGTGTAGCGGGGGTGGAACTGGCGCTGGCCGCCGCCCACCGGCTGGGCCCGGGGGCCGAGGTGACCGTGCTGGAGGCCGGGCCCGTCGCGCTGTCGGCGCTGGGGGCGGGGGCGCGGCGGCGGATGCTGGCCCATTGCGCGCGGCTGGGGGTGCGGCTGCGCCCCGATGCGCCGGTGGTGGCGCTGCGCCCGGGCGCGGTGGTGCTGCGCGGCGGGGCCGAGGTCGCGGCCGATTTCATCATCGGCACCGGCAGCACCCGGCCCGCGGGCTGGCTGGGCGACACCGGGCTGGACCTGACCGATGGGTTCGTCACGGTCGATGAAACACTGCGCAGCAGCGACCCGGCGATCTTTGCCGCGGGCGACATCGCCCATATGGCACATGCCCCGCGCCCCAAGGCGGGGGTGTTCGCCGTGCGCCAGGCACCGGTGCTGCTGCACAATCTGACCGCGGCGCTGTCGGGCGGGGGCCTGCGCGCCTACCGACCGCAGCGCGATTATCTGAAACTGGTGTCCACCGGCGACAAGCGGGCGGTGGCCGACAAATGGGGCCTGCCGCTGAACGGGGCCTGGCTGTGGCGCTGGAAGGACCGGATCGACCGGCGCTTCATGGCGATGGTGCATGACCTGCCCGCGATGGCGCCGCCGCCCTTGCCCGCGCCTGTGGCCCTGGGCCTGCGCGAGGAACTGGCCGGCAACAAACCGCTGTGCGGCGGTTGCGGGGCCAAGATGGGACGCGCGGGGCTGGCCGCCGCGCTGGCCGCCCTGCCCGTGCCGCAGCGCGCCGATGTGCTGGCCGGGGCGGGCGATGATGCCGCCGTGCTGCGCCATGGCGCGGGGCGGCAGGTGATCACCACCGACCATGTCCGCGCCTTCATCGAGGATCCCTGGCTTCTGGCGCGGATCGTCGCGATCCATGCGATGGGCGACATCTGGGCGATGGGCGCCCAGCCACAGGTCGCGCTGGCGCAGGTGACCCTGCCGCGCCTGTCGCAGGCCCTCCAGGAACGCAGCTTGCGCGAGATCCTGGATGCCGCGGGCGCGACCTTCCGCGCCGCGGGCGCCGATCTGGTGGGCGGCCACACCAGCATCGGGGCGGAACTGACGCTGGGCTTCACGCTGACCGGCCTTGCCCCGGACCGGATCATCGATCAGGCGGGGGCGCAGCCGGGCGATGCGCTGATCCTGACCAAGCCGATCGGCACCGGCGTGATCCTGGCGGCCGAGATGATGCGCGCCGCCCCCGGTGCGGCGGTGGCGGGCGCGCTGGCCAGCATGGCCCGCCCGTCCGGCGCGGCGGCGGCGCTGCTGGCGCCGCGGGCCCGGGCGATGACCGATGTGACGGGCTTTGGCCTGGCCGGGCATCTGCTGGGGATTCTCGAAGCCTCGGGCTGCGCGGCGCGGCTGGACCTGGCCGCGATCCCGCTGCTGGCGGGGGCCGAGGCGATGTCGGCGGCGGGCCACGGATCGACCCTGCTGCCCGCCAATATCGCCGCGCTTGCGGGCCTGTGCGACAGTCCCGACACCCCGGCCGGTCGGCTATTGCATGATCCGCAGACGGCGGGGGGGCTTTTGGCCGCGGTGCCCGCCGATCAGGCCGATGCGCTGGTGACAGCCTTGCGCGCGGGCGGCGATCCGGCGGCGGTGATCGGGCATCTGCACGCGGGCGCGCCGCATATCGCGGTCAGCGGCTGACCAGCTGCAACGCCGCCTGCGCCACCTGCCGCGCCAGCGCGGGCAGCGCCACGGGCGACAGATCATCGGCCGCAACCACCACATCGCGCCCATCGGCATGGCGCGCGCGGTGCTTTTCATAGCGCGGGTCGTAATGGCGGCGCATCAGGTCCAGCGCCAGCGGTTCAAGCGCGCGCTGATCGGCCAGCGACAGCCAGTCGGCGATTACCTCGGCGGGGTGCAGCGGGCGCAGCCGGGCCAACGTGTCGCGCAGCCGCGCGTCATCCCCCGCGACATCGGCATAGGCGCGCGCCAGATAGGCCGCGCGCGCCGCCGCCGGCACCGCCAGGCGCACGCGCGGGGCCGCACAGATCGCCTGCCACAGCCCGCGCGGCACGCTGACCGCACCGATGCGGGAACTTTCCGCCTCGACCAGAACGGGGCGGGACGGGTCCAGCCGCGCCAACGCCAGCGCCAGCCGCCCCTCAAAGGCCTTCTGGCTGGGCTGGCCGCCCGGCATCGCGCCAAACAGGCTGCCGCGATGGTTGGCCAGACCTTCCAGATCAATCACCTGATGCCCGGCTTCGGCGCACAGCTGCAGCAGTTCGGTCTTGGCCGATCCGGTATTGCCATCCAGCACCACCACCGGCGCGCGAACCGGGGCTGCCACAGCCTCGACCACCAGCCGACGCCAGCTTTTGTAGCCGCCCTCAACCAGCTCGGCGCGCCAGCCCACCTGCCGCAGGATTGTTGCGAACGACCCCGACCGCTGCCCGCCGCGCCAGCAATAGACCAGCGGACGCCAGCCCCCGGTCCGGTCGGCCAGCGGCCCCAGCAGATGGCGCGCGGCATTCTGTGCCACCAGCGCCGCGCCGATCTTGCGCGCATCGAACGGCGACACCTGTTTATAGATCGTGCCCACGCGGGCACGTTCCTCATTGTCCAGCACCGGCAGGTTGATCGCGCCGGGAATGTGATCCTCGGCATATTCGGCGGGCGAGCGCACGTCGATGATCTGATCAAATCCCAGCGCGTCCGCGTCCAGCACCGACCCAAGAACAAGGCCCATTCAGTAAACCGTGACCTTGGTGCCCAGATCGACCTGATCGTAAAGCGCGATCACATGGTCGTTGACCATGCGGATGCAGCCATTCGACACCGCGCGACCGATCGATTCCGGTTCCGTCGTGCCATGGATGCGGATCGCCGTGTCCCGCCCGTTCTGATAGAGATAAAGTGCCCGTGCCCCCAGCGGGTTCTTCGGCCCGCCCGGCATGCCATCGGCATATTTCGCATAGCGCGCCGGGTTGCGCGCGATCATCTGCGGCGTGGGCTTCCAGCGGGGCCATTCGACCTTGCGGCCGACCTCGGCCTCGCCGCGAAAGACCAGTTCGGCGGTGCCCACAGCCACGCCATAGCGCATCGCCTTGCGCCGTTCCACGATGTGATACAGGAAGAACATCTGCGACACGACGATGATCGAACCGGGCTCAAACTCCGGTTTCACGCTGACCAGCGTCGGGTAATATTGCGGGGCGATCGGCCATTGCGGCGCGGCGGCTGCGGCGGGGGATGCGCCCGCGGGCGGCGCGGGCGGGCGCACGGCCGTGCTGACCGTCTGCGCCCGCACGATGGCGGGGGCGGACAGGATCGGCAAGCTGCCAAGCGCGGCGATCAGGGCACGACGATTCATCATCCACTCCAGACGGTTACAAAGGCAGGCTAGCAAAGCAGGCCTGCCTTCTCAACCGCCCGCGCGCGGCATGGTTCCGAAATTACTGGAACGCGCAGCCCGACTTGACGCCGAATTTCGCCAGGATCTTGGCGGCGGGGCAGAAGCCGGTGAAGGCCGACTGCAGCATGTTGGCGCCGACGAACACGGTCAGCCAGACGAAATTGGCGTGGACGAAATAGGTCAGCAGGACGCTGATCAGGACCATCGTCCCGGCAAAGGCAAACATCACTCGGTCAAGCGTCATGGCGGATCTCCGGCCAGGGGTTTCAGTTGGGGCCTATCTAACATCGCGGCGAAACAAATTCAAGTTATCGAATATTTATTCGGCCAGGTTGACCCGGCCCGGTCCCGGGTCCACTTTCCCCGCGAAAGGGGGCGCCATGACCGCCACGACCAATTTCATCATCGAAGGGATGCATTGCGGCGCCTGCACGGGCCGGGTGGAACGCGCGCTGGCGGCCGAACCGGGCGTCAAAAGCGCCGCCGCCAACCTGATGGCGCGATCCGCGCGGGTGGAATTCGACGCGCCCGCCACGCCCGCCAGCCTTGCCGCCGCGCTGGACCGGGCGGGCTACCCCCCCGCCCGCGCGCAGACCCGGCTGGGCATCGCGGGGATGACCTGTGCCAGCTGCGCGGGCCGGGTGGAACGCGCGCTGGGGGCCGTGCCCGGCGTGATCGCCGCCCGCGTCAACCTGGCCACCGAAACGGCCGAGGTGGATTATGCCCAGGGCGCCGTCGCGCCCAGCGAGCTGGCCGTCGCGGTCACCGCGGCGGGCTATCCCGCCCGCGTCCTGACCGCCGGGGACCCCCCCGCCCCGATCACCGACCGCCAGGCCGCCGAGGCCGCACGGCTGGCGCGCGCGGTGCGGATCGCGGGCGCGCTGACCCTGCCGGTTTTCGTGCTGGCGATGGGCGGGCACATGATCCCCGCCTTTCACCACTGGATCGCCGCCACCCTGGGGGACCGGCTGAACCACCTGATCCAGATGGTGCTGACCGCCGCGGTGATGGCCGGGCCGGGGCGGGTGTTCCTGCGGCTTGGCTTCCCCGCCCTGCTGCGCGGCGCGCCAGAGATGAATTCGCTGGTCGCGCTGGGGGCCTCGGCGGCGTTTCTCTATTCGGCGGTGGTGACGCTGGCGCCGGGCCTCTTGCCCGAAACCGCGCGCGAGGTTTACTTTGAGGCCGCCGCCGTCATCGTCACGCTGATCCTGCTGGGCCGCTGGCTTGAGGCACGGGCCCGCGGACAGGCGGGTCAGGCGATCTCGCGCCTTGTCGGGCTGCGCCCCGCCACCGCACGGGTGGAACGCGCAACCGGCGTGGTCGAATTGCCGGTCGAGGAACTGGCGCCGGGCGACATCGTCCAGATCCTGCCGGGCGAACGTATCGCGGTCGATGGCATCGTCACCGAGGGCCACGGCTGGATCGACGAATCCATGCTGACGGGCGAACCAGCGCCGGTCGAAAAATCGCTGGGTCAGCCGGTCACCGGCGGCACGGTGAACGGCGCCGCCGCCCTGACGTTCCGCGTCACCGCGACGGGGGCCGACACGGTCCTTTCGCGCATCATCGCCCTGGTCGAAGAGGCGCAGGGCGGCAAGCTGCCGGTGCAGGCGCTGGTCGACAAGGTCACCCGCGTGTTCGTGCCCGTGGTGATCGCGCTGTCGGTGCTGACCTTCGCGCTATGGATGGCCTTTGCGCCCGCGCCCGCCTTTACCCACGCGCTGGTCGCGGCGATTTCGGTGATGATCATCGCCTGCCCCTGCGCGATGGGCCTGGCCACCCCGGTGTCGATCCTGGTCGGCACCGGGCGCGGGGCGGAACTGGGCCTTTTGTTCCGGCGCGGCGATGCGCTGCAACGGCTGTCGCAGGCCCGCATCGTCGCCTTTGACAAGACCGGCACCCTGACCGCGGGCCGCCCGGCCCTGACCGACCTGATCCCCGCCGAAGGGTTTGATGCAGATGAGGCACTGCGCCTGGCCGCCGGCGCCGAGGCGCGGTCCGAACACCCGCTGGCCCAGGCGATCCTGGCCGCCGCCGCCGGGCGTGGCCTGACACGTGCCCGCGCGCGCAAGACCACAGCCCTGGCCGGACGCGGGCTTTCGGCCGAGGTCGAGGGCCGCGCGCTTCTGCTGGGCAACACCCGCGCGCTGCGCGAGGCGGGGGTGGATACCGCCGCCCTGCAGCCCCGCGCCGACCAACTTGCGTCCGAGGGAAAAACCCCGGTCTGGCTGGCGCTGGATGGCCAACTTGCCGCGCTGATGGCGCTGGCCGATCCGGTCAAACCCGGCGCGCCACAGGCCGTCGCCGCGCTGCAGGCCGAAGGGGTCAGCGTGGTGATGATTTCGGGCGATACGCGCGCCACGGCAGAGGCGGTGGGCCGCAGCCTTTGCATCACCGAGGTCGTGGCCGAGGTTCTGCCCGAAGGCAAGGTCGCCGCGCTGGAAAACCTGAAGACCCGCGGCACGGTGGCCTTCGTGGGCGACGGCATCAACGACGCGCCCGCCCTTGCCGCCGCCGATGTCGGGCTGGCGATCGGCACCGGCACCGATGTCGCGATCGAGGCCGCCGAGGTCGTGCTGATGCAGGGCGACCCGCAAGGCGTGGCCCGCGCGCTGGCGCTTTCGCGCGCCACGATGCGCAACATCCGGCAAAACCTGTTCTGGGCCTTCGCCTACAATACCGCACTGATCCCGGTGGCAATGGGCGCGCTGGTGCCCTTTGGCGGGCCGGGCCTGTCGCCGATGCTGGCGGCGGGGGCGATGGCGTTTTCGTCTGTCTTCGTCGTCACCAACGCGCTGCGGCTGCGGCGCGCGGCCTAGCCCGCCGCCGCCATCGCCGCGACCAGATCGGCCACGCCCAGCGCAACCGGATTGCCCGCCATCGAACTGGACCGCAGCGCGGCTTCTGCCGCCAGCGGGCGCGCCTCGGGCGCGAGGCCCTGCGCGGTCAACGGCGGCAACCCCGCATCCGAGGCCCAGCGCGCCAGCGCGTAGAACGCCGTGCCGGGTGCGGCCCGCAAGGCCCGCGCCACCATCGCCCGGACCTCGGCAATGCGGTCGGCGGCAGGGCCGGTGGCCTTGGCGGCATTGGCCTGCAGCACCGGCGCCAGCAGCACCCCGCAAATCGCCCCATGCGCCGCCCCGGTCATGCCCCCGATCGGCCCGGCCAGCCCATGCACCGCGCCCAGCCCGCCATTGGCCAGCGCCAGCCCGCCACACAAGCTGACCCAGGCGATCTGATCGCGGGCCTCGGCATCCTCATCCTCCATCAGGCGGATCAGCGCGCCAAGCCCCAGGCCGATCGCGGGCCGGGTCAGCGCATCGGTAAAGGGCGTGGCCCGGGCGGACAGGAACGGCTCAATCACCTGGGTCAGCGCATCCAGCCCCGAGGCCAGCGTCACCGCGCGCGGGCAGTGATCGGTCAACGCAGGATCGACAATCGCCAGCCGCGCCAACATCCGGTCATCGCGCAGGCTGACCTTGCGGCCATGCGCGGGCAGGCCGATGACCGCGTTCTTCGTCACCTCGGCCCCGGTGCCGGCGGTGGTCGGGATGGCGATGAAGGGCAAGGGATCGGCCTGCAGCGGCAGGCCGCGACCCACGATTTCCAGATAATCCATCGCGCCCCCGGGCGCGGGCACCAAGGCCGCCACCGCCTTGGCCAGATCCATCGCCGCCCCGCCGCCAAAGCCCACCACAAAGCCCGCGCCACAGGCCCGCGCGGCGGCAACCGCGGCCTCCAGCGTGGCCAGATCGGGCTCGGCCCGGCAGGCGAAGGTGTCAACCGCGATGCCCTGCGCGCGCAGCCCCGCCAGCAGCCAGCCAGCCCGGCGCGCCTGGGCCCCATGCACCACAAAGCCGCGCGCGCCGAACCCCGCGATCAGGTCCGCCGCCCGGTCCGCCTCGCCCCGGCCGAACAGGATGCGGCCCGGCGCCGCGATGGAAAAGGGTGTCATACCATCATCGTGGCCTGCACGGCCCGCCCCCAGCGGGCATAACGTGCCGCCCGCGTCTGTTCATCCATGCCCGGTTCAAAGCGCCGCTCCAGCGCCCAACTGCGGGCGAAGTCCTCGGCCCCGGGATAAACCCCCGCGTGCATGCCCGCAAGCCAGGCCGCACCAAGGGCGGTGGTTTCCGTCACGCGCGGCCGGTCCACCGGCGCGCCGATGATGTCGGACAGGAACTGCATCGCCCAGTCCGAGGCCGCCATGCCGCCATCAACGCGCAGCACCCCCTGCCCCGCCCCGCCCCAATCGGCGCGCATCGCCTCCAGCAGGTCGCGGGTCTGAAACCCCACGCTTTCCAGCGCCGCCCGCGCCAGTTCGGCCGGGCCGGAATTGCGCGTCAGCCCATAGATCGCGCCGCGGCAATCAGGCCGCCAATAGGGCGCGCCAAGCCCGGTGAAGGCGGGCACCAGAACCACCGCCTGCGCGGGATCGGCGGCCTCGGCCAGGGCCTGGGTTTCGCCCGCCGCGCGGATGATCCGAAGCCCGTCGCGCAGCCATTGCACCACCGCCCCCGCGATGAAGATCGACCCTTCCAGCGCATAGGTGGGTGTGCCGTCCAGCTGATAGGCGATGGTCGTCAGCAGCCGATTGCCCGAGGCGACCCGCTGCGCCCCCGTATTCAGCAGCGCGAAACAGCCCGTGCCATAGGTCGATTTCATCATCCCCGGCGCAAGACAGGCCTGCCCCAGCGTGGCCGCCTGCTGATCACCCGCCACACCCCGGATCGGGATTTCGCACCCGAACAGATCGGCCCGCGTGACCCCGAAATCGGCGGCGCAATCGCGCACCTCGGGCAGGATCGCCATCGGGATGTCCAGAAGCCCGCAGATCTCGTCATCCCAGCGCCCGGCCCCGATGTCATACAGCATCGTGCGTGCGGCATTGGTGGCATCGGTCGCATGCACCCGCCCGCCGGTCAGCTTCCAGATCAGGAAACTGTCCACCGTGCCAAAGGCCAGCTCACCCGCCGCCGCCCGCGCCCGCGCGCCGGGAATGTGATCCAGCAGCCATTTCAGCTTGGTCCCCGAGAAATAGGGATCGCACAAAAGCCCGGTGCGCGCGGTGATCTTGGCTTCATGGCCGGCATCGCGCAGCGCCTCGCAGATGGCAGCGGTGCGCCGGTCCTGCCAGACGATGGCATTGTGCAGGGGCTGGCCCGTCGCTCGGTCCCACAGGATCGTGGTTTCACGCTGGTTGGTGATGCCGATTGCGGCAATATCACGCGCCTGCACGCCCGCCTTTGCGATCACGGCCCGCGCCGTGCCCGCCACGCTTGACCACAGATCCGCCGGATCATGTTCCACCCAGCCCGGCTGCGGATAGATCTGGCGAAATTCCTCTTGTGCCACGGCCACGATCCCCAGATCCGCATCGAACAGGATGGCGCGCGACGATGTGGTTCCCTGATCGACGGCCAGGATATGGGACATGCCGGATTCCTTTCATGCTCTTCTTCTTGGAAAAAATACTCCCGCCGGAGGCAAGAATTTTTTGAGTATTTGGGCCAAGAAGAAGCCCATGGGGCTTTTCGGGCCACCCCGGGGGTCAGCCGGGGCGGTGATCGGCCATGAAGGCGGCCAGTGCGGCGATCTGTTCGGGGGTCATGCGCAGGCCCAGCTTGCTGCGCCGCCAGATCACATCCTGGGCCGCGCGCGCCCATTCCCGGGTCATCAGCCAGCGCAGTTCCGCCTCGGTCAGGGTGGCGCCGAAGTCACGGCCCAGGTCGGCGGGCTTGCGCGCGGCGCCCAGGATCGCGCGGGCCTCGGTGCCATAAGCGCGCACCAGCCGGGCGGCCCAGTCTTCGGTCAGGAACGGATAGTCGGCCCGCAACCCCGCGATCAGCGCCGCCGCCCCGTCATGGGGAAAGTCGCCCCCCGGCAGCGGCACGCGCGCGGTCCAGTCGCCGCCCGCCCCGGGAAAGATCGGCGCCAGCTTTGCCAGCGCGCTTTCGGCCAGACGGCGGTAGGTGGTGATTTTGCCGCCGAAGACATTCAGAAGCGGCGCCCCGCCGCCCTCGCCCGGATCAAGGCCCAGCACATAGTCGCGCGTGGCCGCCGTGGCCGAACTAGCCCCGTCATTGTAAAGCGGTCGCACCCCGGAATAGGTCCAGACGATCTGGTCCCGTGTCACCGGGCGGGCCAGGTATTGCGCGGCGAAGGCGCAGAGATAATCCTGTTCCGCCTCGGTGCATTCGGCCTGATCGGGGCGGCCCTGGTGATCCATGTCGGTGGTGCCGATCAGGGTGAAATCCCGCTCATAGGGAATGGCAAAGATGATCCGGCCATCTGTGCCCTGGAAGAAATAGCATTTGTCATGGTCGAACAGGCGGCGGGTGACGATATGGCTGCCGCGGACCAGGCGCACGCCTTGCGTGGTGTTGATGCGCAAGGTTGTGCGGATCACATCCTCAACCCAGGGGCCGGCGGCATTGACCAGCGCGCGGGCGCGATGGGTGGCCCGACCCGCGGGGCCCTCGGTCACGACATGCCACAGATCGCCGCGCCGTTCGGCGCTGATCACGCGGGTGCGCACCATGATCCGCGCCCCGCGCGCCGCCGCATCGCGCGCGTTCAGCACCACCAGGCGCGCATCGTCGATCCAGCAATCGGAATATTCATAGGCGCGCCGGAACCGCGGCTGCAACGCCTGCCCCGCCGGATCGGTCCGCAGATCCAGCGTGCGCGTGCCCGGCAGGATGCGCCGCCCGCCCAGATGGTCATACATGAACAGCCCCAGCCGGATCAGCCAGAAGGGCCGGCGCCCCTTCATCCAGGGCATCCCCCGCGCCAAAAGGCGCGCGGTCGGCGTATCGGCGGCAAAGCGCATCTCGGGGTGCATCGGCAGCACGAAGCGCATCGGCCAGCTGATATGCGGCATCGCCACCAGCAGGGTTTCGCGTTCCTTCAGCGCCTCGCGCACCAGGCGGAATTCGAAATATTCCAGATAGCGCAGCCCGCCGTGGAACAGCTTGGTCGAGGCCGATGAGGTCGCCTGCGCCAGATCGCCCATCTCGGCCAGCACAACCGACAGCCCCCGCCCCGCCGCATCGCGCGCGATGCCGCAGCCGTTGATGCCGCCCCCGATGATGAACAGATCGGCCACCCCATCGGCGGCGCCGGGCCCGGTCATGACCACCTCCTGCTGCGGAATGGGGTCAGAAGGCGCGAAATGCGCGGTTTTGTCAAATGTCATTTTTCGTTTATATTCGTTCATGATCGTATTCATGTATATTCGCGCATTTCTGTGCAGGTCGCGGCGCCCGCCCGCATGACAGGCCCGCGCGACGATGCGACACGGCATGCGACACAGGCGGCAGGGGGCCCATGGCGACCAGCTTTCGACAGACAGAGATTCTGGACATCGCCCGATCCGAGGGCCGCGTCATCGTCGAGGCGCTGGCCGAACGCTTTGGCGTGACGCTGCAGACGATCCGGCGCGATCTGGCCGAGCTGGCCGATGCGGGCCTGCTGGACCGGGTGCATGGCGGCGCGGTGATGCGCACCGGGGTCAGCAACATCGGCTATGGCGCGCGGCGGCGCATGAATGCGGCGGCCAAGGCCGCGATCGGCCGGGCCTGCGCGCAGGCCATTCCGGACAACTGTTCGGTCATCCTCAACCTCGGGACCACGACCGAGGCGGTGGCGCGCGAATTGCTGGGCCACCGCAATATCACCGTGGTGACCAACAACATCAACGTGGCCAATATCCTGATGGCCAACGAAAGCTGTGACATCATGCTGACGGGGGGCGCGCTGCGGCGGTCGGACGGCGGGTTGGTGGGCGATCTGGCCACCGATGCGATCGAGCGGTTCAAGGTCGATTACGCGGTCATCGGCGTCTCGGCGCTGGATCACGATGGCGATCTGCTGGATTTCGACCTGGCCGAGGTGCGCGTCAGCCGCGCCATCCTGCGCCAGTCGCGCAAGGCGTTTCTGGTCGCCGATGCCAGCAAGCTGGACCGTTCGGCGCCGGTCCGGCTGGGATCTCTGGCGGATCTGGATGTGCTGTTCACCGATCGCGCGCCGCCCGAAGACCTGGCCCGGGCCTGTGCGGACTGGGGCACCGAGGTGCGGATCTGCCCGCCCTGATCGGCAAGGCGCCGCGCATCGGCCAATGCCATGATGAAAAACGCTTCCCCGCCTGGAAACACGCCGCTATCACAAGGCGTGATCGCAGGAGTGCCCGATGACCCCAATGTCCCGCCGCGTGATGCTTTTGTCGGGCCTGGCCGCCCTGGCCGGCTGTGGGGGCGATCCGCGCACCTCGACCAAGGCGCCGGGCGGCGATGTGGCCGGCCTGCACGCCGGGGAAACGCCGCAATTGCGCGCGCTGATCAACCGTTATGCCGATGAATATGGCGTGCCGCGCAGCCTTGTGCATCGGGTGGTGCAGCGCGAAAGCCGCTATAATCCGGGCGCGCGCAACGGCCCCTATTACGGGCTGATGCAGATCCTGCCGCAGACCGCGGGGACGATGGGCTTTCGCGGCAAGCCCGCGGATCTGCTCGATCCGGCGACGAATCTGAAATACGGCGTGAAATATCTGCGCGGGGCCTGGCTTGTTTCGGACGGGTCCGAGGAGCGGGCCGTGATGTGGTATGCGCGCGGCTATTACTATGAGGCCAAGCGCCGCGGCCTGCTGCGCGAAACCGGCCTGCGCAGCTGATCCCGCGCCCGCCCCGCCGGTCACGGGCCGGGGGACGGGTTTGAGTATTTTTGCCAAGAAGAAGCCAGCGGCCGCGCCGCGCGCGATCAGTCGCGCGCGCGCAGGATTTGTGCGGGGCGCGTGGCCAGCGGGCGGCGGGCAAAGACCAGTCCCGCCAATAGCGTGGCCAGCACCCCGCCCGCAACAATCGCGATGGCCGGAACCGGGGCAAAGTGGAATTCGGCCTCCATCACCAGCACCAGCACGGCCCAGCCTGCCAGCGCGCCAAACAGGATCGCAACGATCCCCGCCGCCGCCCCCATCAGCGCCGCGCGCAATGCGAAAGACGCCAGGATCCGCCCCCGCGATGCGCCCAGAACCTTGAGCAAGGCCGCTTCCCAGGCGCGGGCGCGCTCACCCGCGGCGGCCGCCCCGATCAGCACGACAAAGCCCGTCAGCAGCGTGACCCCCGCGGCCAGCGCAGTGGCCCGCGCGATGGCGCCCAGCGCCTCGGTGACGCGGTCGATGGCGTCGCGGACGCGGATTGCGGTGATGTTGGGGAAATCGCGCGCCAGATCGCGCAGGATCGCGGCCTCGGCCTGGGGCGGGGCGTAGATCGTAGCGATATGGGTGTGGGGCGCGCCCGCAAGTGCCGCGGGGTTCAGCGTCAGCACGAAGCCGATCCCGCCAGTGGCGAAATCCACTTCGCGCAGCGAGGTGATTTCCGCCTCGATATCGCGGCCAAGGACGTTGACGGTGATGCGGTCGCCCAAGCCCAGGCCCAGTTCGCCCGCCTCTTCGGCGGACATGCTGGCCTGCGCGGGGCCGGTGTAATCGGCGGGCCACCAGCTTCCCGCAACGACCTTGGTGCCCTCGGGCGGGGTGGCGGCATAGGTGATGCCGCGATCGCCCCGCACGACCCAATGTTCGCCCGCGACGGTGCGGGCATCTTGCCCGTTGATGCGGCTGACGACGCCGCGCAGCATCGGCGCGGTTTCGACCTTTTCCACCGCCTCCATCGCGGCAAGGCGCGTAAGGAAGGGGGAAATCTGGTCGGGCTGGATGTCGACGACGAAATAGGCGGGCGCGCGCTGCGGCAGGTCGCGGTCGATGGCGCTGCGCAGGCCGGCGTCGATCTGGCCCACGGCGGCCAGCACCGACAGGCCAAGGCCCAGCGACAGGATCACCGGCGCCGCCTCGCTGCGCGGACCACCGATGGCAGCCAGGGCCGCGCGCAGGACGGGGCGGCCACGGGCGCGATGCGCCGTGGCGCGCGCCAGCCAGCGCAGCCCCGTCGCGGCCAGCGTCAGGATGGCCAGCGCCGCCGCGATGCCCCCCAAGGTGCCCAGCGCCAGCGCCCAGAGCCCCGAAAACCAGACCGCCGCCGCCACCAGCGCCGCCAACAGCCCCGCGATCAGTGCCAGCGCGCCCGCCCCGGGCAGCCGCCGCCGCCCCGGCCCCAAATCGCGGTAAAGCGCGGCTGCCCGCACCTCGGCCATGCGGGCCAGCGGCCAGAGCGTGAAGATCGCCGCGACCAGCGCGCCGTAAAGCGCGGCCTCGGCCAGCGCGGCGGGGGCGATGGTGATGTCCACTGCAATCGGCATGCGTGCCGCAATCGCCCCGCGGGCCAGCCAGGGCAGCCCCGCGCCCAGCATCAGGCCCAGCGCGATGCCCGCCACCGTAAGCGCCCCCAGCTGGATCAGAAAGACGTTGCGGATCAGGGCATTGGTCGCCCCAATCGCCTTCAGCGTGGCGATGGTTTCGGCCTTGCGTTCCATCCAGGCGCGCACCGCCGCGGAAATGCCCACGCCCCCCACGGCAAGCCCGGCAAGCCCCACCAGGACCAGGAAAGATCCGATCCGGTCGACGAAGCGTTCCGCCCCCGGCGCGGCGCGGCGGCTGTCCTGCCAGCGCATCCCGGCGCCGGCGAAATCCGCTTCGGCCGCAGCCTGCAGGCTGTCAAGATCGGTGCCGGGCGGCAGGGTCAGCCGGTATTCGGTTTCAAACAGCGATCCCGGTTCCAGCAGGCCCGCACCGTCCAGCGCCTCTGTCAAAAGCAGCGTGCGCGGGCCCAGCGCAAAGCCGGTGCCGGTGCTGTCGGGTTCGCGCAGGATGCGCCCCGTCAGGATGAATTCCGCCCGCCCCAGACGAAAGCGGTCGCCGATGGCAAGGCCCAGCCGATCGGCCAGAACCGGGTCCAGAAGCGCGCCGTAAAGCCCGCCGGGCTGCCGCCCCAGCGCCTGATCCAGCGGCAGGGCCGGTTCGACCTGCACCGCGCCGGTCAGCGGATAGGCGCCGTCGACCGCCTTGACCTGGGTCAGCGCGCGGTCTTCACCCTCACCCGTACCCGCCACGATCATCGAGCGGAACTCGATCACCTCGGACAGGGCGGTGGCGCGGGTCGCCATCCAGGCGCGTTCCGCCTCTGTCGCGGTGCGATAGGTGAATTCCAGCTGCGCATCGCCGCCCAGCAGGATCGCGCCCTGATCGCGCAGCCCCGATTCGATGGCGACACGCACCGTGCCCACCCCCGCAATCGCCGCCACCCCCAGCATCAGGCACAACAGGAACACGCGGAACCCCGCGATGCCCCCGCGCAATTCGCGCCGCGCGATCCGGAAGGCCAGGCTCATGCGCGGGCCCCTTCGGCGCGCATCCCCTGCACCGCAGGCTCCTCAACCACCATGCCATCGGCCAGCCGCACGATCCGGTCACAGCGTTCGGCCAGTTCGGGCGCATGGGTCACCAGCACCAGCGTCGCGCCGTGCCGGTCGCGCAGGCCAAACAGCAGATCCATGATCGCCGCGCCATTGGCCGCATCCAGGTTGCCCGTCGGTTCATCCGCCAAAAACAGCGCAGGCCGCGGTGCCGCGGCGCGCGCCAGCGCCACGCGCTGCTGTTCGCCCCCCGACAATTCGGCCGGGTAATGGCTGCCGCGATGGCCAAGGCCGACGGCGTGCAATTCCGCCGCCGCGCGATCAAAGGCATCGGGCACACCGGCCAGTTCCAGCGGCAGAGCGACGTTTTCCAGCGCGGTCATGGTCGGAATCAGGTGGAAGGACTGGAAAACGATCCCCATATTCCCCCTGCGGAACCGGGCCAGCGCATCTTCCCCCATCGCGGAAAGATCCTGGCCCAGCGCCGTGACGGTGCCCCCCGTGGCCCGTTCCAACCCGCCCATGAGCATCAGGAGCGATGATTTGCCCGACCCCGAAGGCCCCGTCAGACCGACACTTTCCCCCCGCGCGACATCCAGCGTGATCCCGCGCAGGATCTCGACCGGGCCGGCATTGCCCTGCAGCGTCAGCCGGGCGTCACGCAAACTCAGAACGGTATCTTTCATGCCTGCCTTCTTTTCTGTCCTAACAAGGGGATATGGGCCGATCCGGCGCCTAAGCAACCTTGTTTTGACGACATTTTTTCTGGCTCTGCCGATCCTGGCCCTGCCTGCACGGGCCGAACCGCTGGAACTGGTGGCCCTGGGCGACAGTCTGACGCAGGGCTATGGCCTGCCCACCGATCAGGGGCTGGTGCCGCAACTGCAGGCCTGGCTGGCCGCGCGGGGCGCGGATGTGCGGGTGGTGAATGCAGGGGTGTCGGGCGATACCACGGCGGGGGGGCTGTCGCGGCTGGATTGGTCGCTGGGCCCGCAGACCGATGCGCTGATGGTGGCGCTTGGCGGCAATGACCTGCTGCGCGGCCTGCCCCCCGAGGAATCGCGGGCCAATCTGGACGCGATCCTGACCAAGGCGCGCGCCCGCGGCCTGCCGGTGCTGCTGGTGGGTCTGCCCGCGCCGGGCAATTACGGCCCCGACTACAAGGCCGATTTTGATGCGATCTGGCCCGAACTGGCGCAAAAGCACGGCGCGGTGCTGGTGCCGAACCTGCTGGCCCCGATCATGGAAACCCCGCCTGAACTGCGCGCAAAAACCGACCTGATGCAGGATGACAACATCCACCCCGCCCCCGCGGGCGTCGCCCTGGTGGTCGAGGCGCTGGGGCCAAAGGTGCTGGATCTGATCGCGCAGGCAGGGGCCGGACCGCGCGGCTAATCCCGCGACCGGCGGTCCATCGCCCACAGCGCGCCCGCGCCCAGAACGCACAGCCCCGCACCCAGCGCCGCGGCCAAGCCATAGCCCGCCACCGCCGCCCCCAGCGCAAACACGCTGGCACAGATCGCATCGCCCGCCAGTTTCTGCAGCGCCATCAGGCTGGCCCCCGCCCCCGGCCGCATCCCCAGCAGATCCTGCAGATAGGCCATCGGCTGGGTCAGCACCACCGCACCCCCCGCCGCCGCAGGCAGGATCAGCACCCAGACCCAAACGGTTTCGGCCAACACCGGCAGGAACGCCAGATGGCAGGCATAAAGCACCGCCCCCAGCCAGATCAGCACCGTCCGATCTATCCGGGTGATGATCGCGGGCAGCGCCAGCATGAAGGGCACCTCCAGCCCGGCGACGAACCCCGCATACAGCGCCACATCCGATGCCCCGCGCCCCGGCGTCTGCGAAAACACAAGGCCGATCACCACCAGATACAGCATCACCGCCCCACTGATCGTGCCCAGCGCCAGAACCCGCGCCAGAACGCGGATCTCGGCCATCTCGCGCAGGGCGGCGGCAAAGCTCAGCCCCGATTTCGGGTCCGGCCAGCGCGTCGCGCCGTCGCGCGGCCAATACCGCAGCGTCAACCCCAGGATCGCCGCTGCCAGCACCAGACAGACCGGATAGACCGCGATCAGCGGCGCGCCCGCGCCAAAGGCCACCGCCCAGACCGGCAGCACCACCACCCAGGGCAGCGCAAAGGCCGCCCGCAGCGCCGACAGGATCGCGCCGCGCTGCGACTCAGGGTGGATAGACGCGGCCAGACGCGCCAGCGCAAACAACTGGCCGAACAGCGACCCCGACAGCGGCAGGATCAGCGCATGGGCAATGACAAAGGCCAATGCACCCTGCCCCGCCCAGACCAGCCCCGTTCCCGCCGTCAGCAACCCCGCCGACAGCAAGGCAATGGCGCGGCGGTTCGCGCGCTGATCGGCCAGAATGCCAAACCCCACCGAGGCCGATACCGACAGGACCGAGGCCACCACCAGCACCGTCGAATAGGCCCCGTCCGACAGGCCGAACACCGTCACCGCCAGCGCCGAGACATAGGGCATCAAGGTCGCCGCATGGGCCCCGAACAGGATCAGCAACCCCGCGGCCAGCGCCAGCGCGGGATCGGTCAGGATCGGGCGAAAGGGGGCAAGGGCTTGGCGCAAGGCAGGCTCCGGGATCACGCGGCCCGTCTTGCGCCGACCGCGCGGGCGCGGCAAGGGCCAAAGCGGGATGCCGCTTCTTCTTGGCCCAAATACTCAATCAACGCCCATCCCCCGCGCCACGGGCAGGCGCCTTCAGCGCCAGTCGAAAAAGCCCTTGGGCGCGCGGGCCAAAAGCCGGCGGGCCAGATCGGCGCCCAGCTCGGCCGCCTGCGACACCGGCGCGCGCGCCTCATCGCGCAGCGCTTCGGACCCGTCGGGGCGCAGGATCTCGCCGCGCAGCCAGATCTGGTCGCCCTCCAGCAGCGCAAGCCCCGCGATCGGGGTTTCGCAGGACCCGTCCAGCGTGGCCAGAAAGGCGCGTTCCGCCGCCAGCCGCTGGCCCGTTGGCCCGTCATGGATCGCCGCCAGCAGCGCGGCGGCGCGGGCATCATCGGCCCGCCGCTCAATCCCGATGGCGCCTTGGGCCACGGCGGGCAGCATCTCATCCACCTCGATGGCGGACCGCGCGACATGGGTCATGCCCAGCCGGTTCAGCCCCGCCATCGCCAGGAAGGTCGCCACCGCGACGCCATCCTCCAGCTTCTTCAACCGGGTCTGCACATTGCCGCGAAACTCGACCAGCTTCAGGTCGGGGCGGCGGTTGGCCAGCTGCGCGCGCCGGCGCAGGCTGGATGAGCCGACCGTGGCGCCCTGCGGCAGATCGGCCAGCCGCTCCACCCCGGGCGAAACAAAGGCATCGCGCACATCTTCGCGCGGCAGATAGCAATCCAGCAGCAGGCCCGCAGGCTGGGCCGTGGGCATGTCCTTCATCGAATGCACGGCGATGTCGATGCGGCCTTCCAGCATCGCCTCTTCGATTTCCTTGGTGAACAGGCCCTTGCCGCCCAGTTCCTTCAACGGCTTGTCCGCCGCGATCAGCGCGGCATTGTCGCCCGTCGTGCGGATCACGACGATTTCAAAAGCGTCCTCGGGCAGGCCATGGGCCGCGATCAGGCGGGCGCGGGTTTCATGGGCCTGCGCCAGCGCCAGCGGCGAACCGCGGGTGCCGATCTTCAGGGGGGTCTTGGCGTTGGGCATCTGTTCCATGCCCCCGGCATAGCCGCGTCAAAAGGCCCGCGCAAGCGCACATGGGCTGCCTTTGGCTTGACATCGCGCCGCAGGGGGCGATGAAGGGGCAAGAAGGAGATCCAAGATGAGTGACAAGACGATCCTGCGCGCCCTTCGCGGCGAGGTTTTGCCCACGCCGCCGGTCTGGATGATGCGCCAGGCAGGCCGCTACCTGCCCGAATACCGCGCCACCCGCGCGCAGGCCGGGGATTTCCTGTCGCTGTGCTACAATTCCGATCTGGCGGCCGAGGTCACGCTGCAGCCGATTCGCCGCTATGGCTTTGACGCGGCGATCCTGTTTGCCGATATCCTGCTGCTGCCGCAGGCGCTTGGCGCGGATCTGTGGTTCGAAACCGGCGAAGGCCCGCGCCTGTCCACGATCACCGATGCCGATGGCTTGCGCGCGCTGAAAGGCAAGGATGACATCCACGACCACCTGGCCCCGATCTATGAAACCGTCCGCATCCTGACGCGCGAACTGCCACGCGAAACCACGCTGATCGGCTTTGCCGGCGCGCCCTGGACGGTGGCCACCTACATGATCGCGGGCCGCGGCACCAAGGACCAGGGCCCGGCCCACGCGCTGAAGGCCGCCGACCGCGCGACCTTTGCCGCGCTGATCGACCTGCTGACGGACGCGACCATCGAATACCTGTCAAAACAGGTCGAGGCCGGGGCCGAGGTCATCAAGATCTTCGACAGCTGGGCTGGAAGCCTGAAGGGCCAGGATTTCCACGATTTCGCCGTTGCGCCCGCGGCCCGCATCATCGCCGCGCTGAAGGCGCGCCACCCCGGCCTGCCAATCATCGCCTTCCCGCGTGAGGCGGGCCAAGGCTATGTCGGTTTCGCGAAAAAGACCGGCGCGGATTGCGTGGCCATCGACAATTCGGTGTCCGCCGAATGGGCGGCCGAACATGTGCAGGTCGATGGCTGTGTGCAAGGCAACCTTGACCCGCGCCACATGGTCACCGGCGGTCAGGATCTGGTGGATGAAACCCGGCGGATCGTGAAGGCCTTTTCCAAAGGCCCGCACATCTTCAACCTTGGCCACGGGATCACGCCCGATGCGAACCCCGACAACGTCGCCCTGATGATCGAGACGATCCGCAAGGGCTGACCCGAGGGGGCGAAACCGGGGCGATCAGCCCCGGCTTTTCGGCTTGCCGCCCGCGGGTTTGCCGCCCTTGGCACCGGCGGGCTTGCCAAACGGTTTCGCCCCCGGTTTACCGGCAGGTTTCGCGAATTTCGCCCGCGGCGCGGGGCGTTCACCCGGATCGCGCAGACCGGCGGATTCGAATTCCGACCGCGGCGGCCCCTTGCGATGGGGCTTTTTCGCGGGCGCAGCATCATCGCGCGGGCCGCGCGCGAAGGGTTTTTTCGCACCCTGGCCGCGCGGGGCGCCGTCACGCGGGCGATCCCATTTGCCCGGGCGCGGCGGGGCCGAGTCCAGCCCCTGCGGCGCGCCATCCAGCACATCGACGCCGATTTCCTGTTCCAGCGCGCGTTCAGGGCCAATCGCGGCCAGGAACCGCTGCCCGGCATCGGCATGGATCTGCACCACGGTGTGATCGTCGAAAATCCGGATCGCGCCGATGTCGCGGCGCGACAGGTCGCCCGCCCGGCACAGCATCGGCAACAACCACCGCGGATCGGCGCGCTGGTCGTGACCAATGGTCAGACGCACCCAAAGGCTTGGCCCGAAATCCGCCGCTGCGGCGCGCGGGCGCGCCCCATCGGGCGTCACCGGCACCAGATCCTCGGGCGCGGACCGCGCGGCCATATACTGGCGCACCACCGCCGCCGCCAGCGCGCGGGGCGGGAAACCTTCCAGCAGACGCGCGGCCAACGCCGCCTCATCCTCGCTGACCGGCGCGGTCAGGATCGGATCGGACAACAGCCGCTGCACATCGCGGGCTGAAACCTCTTCGGCCGAAGGCGCGGGCGCCCAGGTCGCGGTGATATTGGCGAAGCCCAACAGCCGTTCTGCCTTGCGTCGCGCCGCATGCGGAACGATCAGCGCGGACACGCCCTTGGACCCGGCCCGACCCGTCCGGCCCGACCGGTGCAACAGCGCCTCCTTGTTCTGCGGCAGATCGGCATGGACCACCAGCTCCAGCCCCGGCAGGTCGATCCCGCGCGCGGCCACATCGGTGGCGATACACACCCGCGCCCGCCCGTCGCGCATGGATTGCAGCGCGCGCGAGCGTTCCTCTTGCGTCAGTTCGCCCGACAGCGCCACCACCTGGAAGCCACGGTTCAGGAACCGCGTCGTCAGATGCGTGACCATGGCGCGCGTGGAACAGAAGACGATGGCGTTCTTCGCCTCATAAAACCGCAGCACGTTGACGATGGCATTTTCCCGATCCGCCTGATCGACCAGCAGCGCGCGATATTCGATATCGGCATGCTGTTCGCGCGAGGCGATGGTGGAAATCCGCTGCGCATCGCGCTGGAAGGTCGCGGCCAGACGCGCGATTTCCTTGCTGACGGTGGCCGAAAACATCAATGTGCGGCGATCGGCCGGCGCAGCCTCCAGGATGAATTCCAGATCCTCGCGGAAGCCCAGATCCAGCATCTCATCGGCCTCGTCCAGCACCGCCACGCGCAGCGCCGACAGATCCAGCGCCCCGCGCCGGATATGGTCGCAAATCCGCCCCGGCGTGCCCACAACGATATGCGCCCCGCGTTCCAGCGCGCGCCGTTCGGACCGGGCATCCATCCCGCCCACGGCGCCTGCAATCACCGCGCCGGTGGGCGCATAAAGCCATTCCAGCTCGCGCCGGACCTGCAGCGCCAGTTCGCGCGTCGGCGCGATGATCAGGGCGCGCGGCGCCTCCAGCAGGCCTATGCTGCCATCGGCCAGCAACTCGCCCGCCATCGCCAAGCCAAAGGCCACCGTCTTGCCCGACCCGGTCTGCGCGGACACCAGCAGGTCCGCCCCTGCAAGGCCCGGATCGGTCACCGCCTCCTGAACGGGGGTCAGGGCGGCATAGCCCTTGGCCGCCAGCCCTTGGGCAAGGGCGGGGTGAACGGTGGGAAACTGGGTCATGGGGGACGTCTTTCGGAAAACAGAAGGGGCCAACAGGCCGAAGCGCGCCTTCTAGCGCGTTCGCCCAGCCCTGTATAGCCCGAATCTCGGCGCCTCAAAACCCGGAACACCGCCCCCTTCGGCTTTGCAAAAATATCCCGGGGGGTGAGGGCAAAGCCCGAGGGGGGCAGCGCCCCCCTGCCCGGCCCGCTACCTCGCGCGGCTTATGGCCATTTCGCCAGCGGCGGCAGGCTCATCAGCACCGCATTGGCATCATGACCGGTTTCCAGCCCGAATTTCGTGCCCCGATCATAAACCAGGTTGTATTCGGCATAAAGCCCGCGGTGGATCAGCTGCACATCCTTGTCCGCATCGTCCCAGGTCGTGTCGCGCCGCCGCTCGGTCACCGGCAGGAAGGCGGGCAGAAACGCCTCGCCGACCGAACGGGTAAAGGCGAAATCGGCCTCCCAGTCGCCGGTGTTCAGATCATCATAGAAGATCCCGCCCACACCACGCGCCCGACCGCGATGGGGGACAAAGAAATACTCATCCGCCCAGGCCTTGAAACGCGCGTAATACTCCGGCGCATGGGCATCGCAGGCGCGCCGCATCTGGCCATGGAAATGCGCTGTATCCTCGGCATATTCGATGCAGGGGTTCAGGTCCGCCCCGCCGCCAAACCACCAGGCATGCGGGGTCCAGAACATCCGGGTGTTCATATGCACCGCGGGCGTGTGCGGGTTTTGCATATGCGCCACCAGGCTGATGCCGCTGGCCCAGAACCGCGGATCGCGGTCCATCCCCGGCACGCCGCGCGCGGCCATCGCCTTTTGCGCCCGGTCCCCCAGCGTGCCCCAGACGGTCGAGATGTTCACGCCCACCTTCTCGAACACCCGCCCGCCGCGCAGCACGCTCATCTTGCCGCCGCCTGCGTCGCTGCCATCGGGGGCGGCGCGTTTCGTGGGCGTCACCTCGAACCGTCCCGGCGCAAGCTGGGCAAAGGGGCCGCTGGTCTGGGCATCCTCCAACGCCTCGAAGGCGGCCACGATCCGGTCGCGCAGATCGGAAAACCACTGGCTTGCGCGCGCCTTGCGCTCGGTGAAATCCTCGGTCATCGCGGTCCTCCGTTCCATCCTGCCTTGCGCTCTCTAGCAGGCCGGGCGGCCGGCGGGAATGGACTTTTCCGCCCCTTCGCGTAAGATGACCCCAACCCAAAGGTGCCCCGATGCCGCGTCTTCTGCCCCCCGTCTTGCTGCGCCCCGCCCTGCTACCCCTGGCCCTGCTGATCCTGCTTGCCGCCTGCGGCACCCCGCAGGAACGCTGCATCGACCGCGCCACGCGCGAAGTGCGCGCGGTGGAACAGCTTCTGGCCGAGGTAGAGGGCAATCTGGCGCGCGGCTATGCCTGGGAAGAAACGTCCGTCACCCGCGTCCGCTGGGAGGTTTGCGGCTATCGCCAGATCCAGCGCGCCGATGGCACGATCGTGACCCTGCCCGACAGATGCATGCAGCCCTATACAGACACGATCCGCAGCCGCGTGGCGATCGACCCCGAGTCCGAAAAGCGCAAGCGCGATGCGCTGATCGCCAAGCGCCGCGCGCTTCTGCCCCAGGCCGAGGCCAATATCGCCGCCTGCAAGGCCACCTATCCGCAATGACCGCCCTGCCGGGGCGGATCAGAACGCGGGCACGCGCACCGCATCCAGCAGGCCGCGGCCCCCGTCCACCGTCAGGATCTGCCCGGTGACAAAGCCCGCGCCGTCGGACGCCAGGAACTGCACCGCCTCGGCCAGCTCGCTGGGGGCGGCGATGCGGCCCAGGGGCGTGCCCTCGGCGATCGCTTCGCGCCAATCGCCGTGATCACGCAGCGCCGCCTGCAGCGACGCGCTCATGACCGAGGCGAAGGACACCCCGTTCACCCGGATCCGGTGCGGTGCCAGCGCCACCGCCATGCCCCGCGTGGCCTGATCCTGCGCCGCGCAGGCGATGGAATAGGCCAGCAACTCGGGCTGGGTGCGGCAGGCCGCCAGCGTCGAGATATTGACGATCGAGCCGATCTCGCCCTCGGTCCGGCCTTCCTTTTCCGCCTGCGCGATCATGCGCCGCGCGATCAGCTGCGTCAGCCGAAGTGACCCCTTCATGTTCTGGCGCAGCATCGTATCCAGCACATCCTCGGCCGGGTCCAGCGGGTCGCAGGGCGCAAAGCTGCGCGCGGCATTGACCAGGATGTCGATCCGGTCAAAGGCGTCGATCGTGGCCGAACACAGGTTGTTCACCGTCAGCTTCTGGCACAGATCGCCCGCGAAATAGCGCGCCGGGCCTTCGGACTTGGCCGCCTCGCCCAGATCGGCCTCAAGCTTGGCTTCGTCGATATCGGCGAACATCACATTCGCGCCACGGTCAAGCAAATGCCGCGCGATGGCATTGCCGATGCCATGGGCCGCGCCGGTGACGATGGCGGTCTTGCCGGAAATGGAAAGAGACATGGGCCCCCCTGCGGACGTTGGGCTGGATGGATCGGTTTCAGCGCCGGGCGCGGATCACCTTGAAGGCGCTGTCGCCGCCGATTTCCTCAATCTCATGAAAGGCGGCGCGCAACGCCTCTTCATAGGGCAGATGGCGGTTGGCGACCATATACAGCGTGCCCGACAGCGACAGCATCGCCCCCGCCGCGCGGATGAACGCAGCCCCCAGCCCCGGATCGGCCGCGCGCGTGGTGTGGAACGGCGGGTTCATCACCACCGCGCCAAGCCGCGCTTCGGGGTCGAACCGCGTGGCATCGGCCCAGTGGAACCGCGCGCGCGGATCGGTGACGTTGCGCCGCGCACAGGCCAGCGCGGCGTGATCGGCCTCGATCAGGTGCAGCTCTTCGACGCCCTTGCGCGTCAGGATCTGCGCGGCAAGCCAGCCCCAGCCCGCGCCCAGATCGGCCACCCGCGCGGGCAGATGATCAGGCAGCGCCGCCGCCAGCAGCGCCGAGCCGCGATCGACCGCATCGGCGGAAAACACCCCCGCCACCGTGACAAAGCCCGGCGCGGGCGCGAATTCGCGGCCCTGCCAGTCGGCCAGCGCGGCGGGATCGGCGGCAAAGCAGAAGATCTTGCCATGCGCCTTGGCGATGGGCGCGCTGACGGGCAGGCGCTGGCGCAGATCCTTCAGGACGCTATCCACCCCGTCATGCTTGGCGCCATCCACCCAGACCGGGCCGCCGGGGCTGACGCGCTGGCAGGCCTCGGCCAGGATCGCGCGGGCCTCGGCCTTGGCGCGGGGCAAAAAGACCACCGCCGCGGCATAGGCGCCCTGCGCCTCGGCCGCGACATCGAACCCGCGGGCCGCCAGCGCGTCGAAATCGGGGCGGAACCCCTGGATCAGATGCAGCTGGTCCTGCGGCAGATCCGACAGATCGGTGCCGCCCAGCGGACGAAACACGGCAATGCGCCCTTGCGGCGGCAGGGCATCGGGCGCTTGCAGCGCAAGGGAAAGACGCGGGTGGGTCATGACAGCGGGCGGTGCCCTATTCCTTTTCCATCGTGCATTGCAGCGGATGCTGATGGCGGCGGGCGAAATCCATCACCTGCGCCACCTTGGTTTCCGCCACCTCGAACGAAAAGACGCCGACCACCGCCAGCCCCTTCTTGTGCACGGTCAGCATGATTTCGAACGCCTGGGCATGGGACAAGCCAAAGAACCGCTCCAGAATATGGACCACGAATTCCATCGGCGTGTAATCGTCATTCAACAACAGCACCTTGTACATCGGCGGGCGCTGTGTGCGGGTGCGGGTCTTGGTGGCGACGCCGGATTCCCCATCGGCATCGTCCTTGCGGTCGGCCATCATATGAAGGGGGGTCGTCACTGCGGCGCGCTCCTGCAGGGAATCGGGAAATCGGTGACAGGCAATATAGGCGGAAAGCGCGATATGAAAAGCCCGCGGCGGCGGGAATTGCCCCGCCCTGCCCTGCCCCCCGCAGGGATCGGCACAAAGGCCCTGCACGCGCGCCGGACCCGCCCGCCACCGCCCCGCCGCGCCGCGCGTCAGACACACACCACGGGTTGTGGCGCATCTGGCGGCAGCCACGACATTTACCCTATCCGAAAGATGTGAACTTTGCCCTGAAACACCTTGAAATTCTGCTGTTTTCAGATCGGGCAAGGCATGCTAGGCTTGGATCTGAGCATAAAGCCCCACCAAAAAACACGGGGCGCAGAGGCAGTATGAGGGCAGGAACCGTGACCACGCTTGCGCGCTGGGTCCGCTATGGGCTTTGGGCAATCCTCCTGGGTCTGGCACCGCTGACGGCGCTGGCGGCGCCCTATGCGGCCATTGTCCAGGACGCCCGAACCGGCGAAATCCTGTATTCCAAGAATGCCGATACCCGGCTGCACCCGGCCTCATTGACCAAGATGCTGACGCTTTACATCGCGTTTGAGGCGATCGAGCGTGGCGAAATCAGCCTGGATTCGATGGTCACCATATCGCGCAACGCCGCCGCCCAGCCCCCCTCGCGGCTGGGGCTGAAGGCGGGGCAAAAGATTGCCCTGCGGCATCTGATCCGCGCCGCGGCGATCAAATCGGCCAATGATGCGGCCAGCGCCATCGGCGATGCGATTTCGGGCGACGAGGCGGCCTTTGCCGCGCGGATGAACCGTACCGCCAAGGCGCTGGGGATGAAGAATTCCTCCTTTCGCAACGCCAATGGCCTGACGCGGGAAGGGCATCTGTCCACCGCGCATGACATGAACATCCTTGGCCGCCGGCTGTTTTACGATTTTCCGCAGTATTACAACATCTTCTCGCGTCGCACGGCGGATGCGGGCATGGCCAAGGTGGCCAATACCAACCGCCGCTTTCTGGATGCCTATGAAGGCGCCGACGGGATCAAGACGGGCTTCACCAATGCCGCGGGCTTCAATCTGACCGCCTCGGCGCAGCGCGGCGGCAAGCGCATCATCGCCACCGTCTTTGGCGGCACCTCGACCGCGCAGCGCAATGCGAAGATGGCGGAACTGATGGATATCGGCTTCAGCCGCGCCCCGTCGCGCGGGGATGAAAAGAAACCCGCCGCGCCGCAATACCTGGCCGATGCCGCGCCCCAGGGCGGTGCGGGCGCCTCGGCCAAGACGATCCGGCTGGTTGCCGCCCCCGCCAGCAGCCCGCGGCCCAAGGCCCGCCCCGGCGCCCGCCCCGATCCGGTGCAAGAGGCGGATGCGATCGCGCTGGCGCTGGCCTCGGCGCAGGCTGCGGTGGTCGCCGCCACCGCCGAGGCGGCCGTGGTCGCCGCACAGGCCGAGATCGCGGCAGCCGAACCCGAAGCCGCGCCCCAGGTCGAGGTTGCCTTGGCCGAGGTCGCCGTGGCCGAGGCCGCCCCTGCTGCCGTGCCCGCCCCGCCACCCCGGCCCGAGGCGATCCTGGCCGCGGCCAGCTCTGCCGTGGATACGCCCGATGCGCCGATCGCCGAGGAGATCGCAGCCGATATCACGCTGGCCGCTACCCCGCCCGCCGAGGCGGCAGAGCCCGTGGCCCCGCAGATCCGCATCGCCACCGCGGACACGCCGCGCCCGATGGCCGCGCCGCGCGCCGCGCCGACCCCGGCCGCGCCGACCCCCGCCGTCGCGCCGGTTGTGGCCGATGCAGGCGGCTTCGTTCAGGACACCGAACCCCAGCCCGAAACCCTGGCCCTGGCCGAGGCGGTGCTGACCGAAGATTTCGACGAAAGCCTGTCCGAAGGCGATGCCCAGCCCAGCGGGCCGGTCTTTGCCCAAAGCACCATGCCGCAGCCCGAAACGCTGGCGCTGGCCAGCGCACCGGCCGTGCGCACCGAAACGATGATCCTGGCCGCGCTGACCCCGCCCGCCCCTGCCCCGCGCGAAGAACCGGTGGTGGTGGCGCGCGTCTCCTCCTCGGGGGGGCGGCATTGGGGCGTCAGCCTGGGCAAATACAATTCGCATTTCCACGCCGAACGCGCGCTGCTGACCACGGCGCTGATGGAAACCGCCTCGCTGGGCGATGCGCTGCGCAAGGTGGCCAACCGCAAGGGCGGGTTTGAGGCGAATTTCGTCGGCATGAGCAAGGACGGCGCGGAACTGGCCTGCGCCCGGCTGACGGCGCGCGGCACCAGCTGCACGGTCTTTGGGCCCTGATCGCAGGCTTCCCTACCACATGCGAAAACCGCGCCCCTTGGGGCGCGGTTTTGTTTTGGTCATTGCGGGGTCACGATTTCGGCTTGTCGTCGAATTCGGTGGACAGGATGCGCTCGCTGTCGCCCTTGGGGTCATCGAACTGCCCGCGGCGCAGCGCCCAGAAGAAGGCCAGAAGGCCAATGCCCCCCAGCAACAACGAAATCGGGATCGAATAGGTCAGGGCTTCCATTGTCGCCTCACTTCAGCCGCAGCGCGTTCAGCGACACCGTAATCGAACTGAGCGACATCGCCAAGGCCGCCGCCAGCGGCGTCGCCAGACCGACCAGCGCGATCGGCACCGCAATCACGTTATACAGGAAGGAAATCCCGAAGTTTTCCTTGATCCGCTTGCGCGCCTTGACGGAAATCCGCACCGCCTCGGCCACGGGGGTCAGGTCCTGGCCCAGCAACACGATATCCGACGCCGTGCGCGCCGCATCCAGCGCCGAGGCGGGCGAAACCGACACATGCGCGCCGGCCAGCGCCGCGGTGTCGTTCAGCCCGTCCCCCACCATCAGCACATGGCGGCCCGCCGCGGTCAGGTCGCGCACAAGGGCGGCCTTTTCCTGCGGCAGAACGCCCGCGCGCCAATCGGCAATGCCCAGACGCTGCGCCAGATCCGCCACCGCGCCCTGCACATCGCCCGACACCAGCCAGACCTGCTTGCCCTGCGCGGCAAAGGCGCGCACGGCCTGTTCGGCACCGGGGCGCAGGCGGTCGGCAAAGCGGATCGACAGCGGCACCTGCCCTTCGATCGACAGATGGGTGGCGGTGACCGTGCCCGGTTCCGCCCCGATCCAGTCGGCCCGGCCCAGACGGACGCGGACATCGCCCCAGCGCCCCTCGATGCCATAGCCGGGCACCTCGCGCAGATCCTGCACCGATGCGGGCACCACCCCCAGCGCCCGGGCCGATTCCGCCAACGCGCGGGCCAGCGGATGGCCCGACGCCTCGGCCAGGGCGGCGGCGACGGCCAGCGCCTCGGGCGGCAGATCGGCCAGGTTTTCCGGCTCGGGCGCGCCCATGGTCAGGGTGCCGGTCTTGTCGAAGACGACGGTATCCACCTCGGCCAGGCGTTCCAGCGCGGTGCCGTCCTTGATCAGAAGGCCGCTGCGGAACAGCTTGCCCGAGGCCGCCGTGACCACCGCCGGCACCGCCAGCCCCAGCGCGCAAGGACAGGTGATGATCAGCACAGCCGCCGAAATATTCACCGCAAAGCGCAGATCGCCCCCGGTCTGCCACATCCAGAAGCCAAAGGCGGAAAACGACAAAAGATGCACCAGCGGCGAATAGGCGCGCGCGGCCCGTTCGGCCAGCGAGGTGTATTTGTTCTTGGCACTTTCCGCCGCCGCCACCAGATCGGCCATGCGATGCAGCGAACTGTCGCGCCCCGCCGCCGTCACCCGCAGCGTCAGGGGCCCGGTCAGGTTGACCTCACCCGCCGACAGCACCACGCCCGGCCCCGCCCAGACCGGCAGGCTTTCCCCCGTCAGAAGCGAGCGGTCGGTTTCCGACGTGCCCTCGACCACCTCGCCATCGGCGGGGATGCGCGCGCCGGGGCGGATGCGCACCAGATCGCCGGGCACCAGATCGCCCACCGGCACCACCACCTCGGCCCCGTCACGCAGGATCGTGGCGCGCGGCACCTCAAGCGCGGCCAGTTCCTCGGCGGCGGATCGCGCCACCGCGCGGGTGCGGTAATCCAGATAACGCCCGACCAGCAGGAAGAAGGTCAGCATTACCGCCGCATCGAAATAGGCGTGATGGCCCGAATGCATCGTTTCGAACACCGAAATCGACGAGGCCAGAACGATCGCCAGCGAAATCGGGAAATCCATGCCCAGCCGCCCCGCCTTCAGCGCCGTCCAGGCCGAGGCAAAGAAGGGCTGGCCCGCGAACAGCACCGTCGGCAGCGCGATGGCGCCGGAAATCCAATGGAACAGGTCGCGCGTGGCAGCCTCGGCCCCGGACCAGACCGAGATCGACAAAAGCATGATGTTCATCATGGCAAAGCCCGAAACGCCGATCCGCATCAGCAGATCGCGCCCGCGCTTGTCGGTCTCGGTCGCGGACAGAAGGCCGGGGTCCAGCTCATGCGCCTCATAGCCGATGCGGTCCAGCGTGCCGATCAGATCGGCGGCGGTCACCTGCGGTTCAGCATCGACGCTGACGCGCTTCATCGTCAGGTTCACCCGGGCCGATCGCACCCCTGGATGGCGGTGCAGCGCGCGTTCCACATCGGTGATGCAGACCGCGCAATGCGCCGTGGGCAGCGACAGGATCAGCCGCGCGTCGCGGGGTGCTGCCCCCGCGGCCAGCCGTTCGGCCGACGGCGCCGCAATACAGGCCGGACAGGCCGATGGCGATGCACGTTCGGACAGAAGCGGCGAGGCGGTCATGGGTTACCCCCGGATATACAGATCAAGGCGCTGGCGGAACGGCGTGCCATCGGCCGCCTTCGCCTGCAGATGGATCAGCCAGGCCCCCGGGTCCAGCGTCATCGGCGCCGAATAGATGCCGCCGCGATAGTCAAAGGCCGGGGTGCGGTCATCGCGCACATGGGTGGTGCGCCCGACCACGGCGGACAGTTCCGCCACCGGCGCGGGCAGGCCCGCCGCATCGCGGATGATCAGCGACAGCTGCCCATCGCCATATTCCGGCGTGACCTGCCAGCCCAGCGCGTCTTGGGCGTCACGCTCGGCATCGAAGGTCTGCGAGGCGACGTAGGAATTCTTGACCTCCAGCCCCGGAAAGGTGGACACGGCCTGCCAGGCCAGCACCAGATTGACCGCGATGATCACGCCAAAGGCCGAAACCGCGATGGCCAGCACATGGCGCCCGGTCAGGCGGAATTCTTTCGTCATGGTTCAGTTTGCCTTTCCGTTGAAGACCGTATCGGCGCTGACCCGATCAGTCGAGCTGGTATCGGCCACCCAAAGCCGGATGTCGATCCGGTCCGCGGTGGCCGGGGCGCTGCCGGCGGGTGCCTCGATATACAACCGCTGGGTCAGGGTTTCGTCGGCGGGCACGGTGACGGTATCGGCGCTCTGCCCTTCCAGCGACAGGCGCAGCCCCTCGGCCCCCGGCGCGGCCGAGGTGACGGTGATGCGGAATTCGGTCGGCTCACCCTGCTTGTTGCGCAGCCGCAGCGTATAGATGTTGCGGATCGCCCCGTCCGACAGCTGGACATACAGCGGGTCGCGCGCCGGCGTGACGTTGAAATCGATGGGCGAGCGCAGGAACAGCGCCACCACCAGCCCCACACCGATCGCCGACCACAGGCCGAAATAGATCATCGTGCGGACGCGGAAGATATGTTTCCAGACCTTCGTCGGATGGCCGCCCGCGCGTTCCATCGCCTCATCCTTGAGCGCGAGATAGTCGATCAGGCCACGCGGCTTGCCGACCTTGTCCATCATCTCGTTGCAGGCGTCGATGCACAGGCCGCAGGTGATGCATTCCAGCTGCTGGCCGTTGCGGATGTCGATCCCCATCGGGCAGACGTTGACGCAGGCCATGCAGTCGATGCAATCGCCCTGCGCGGGGTCCATCTCACCCTTCTTCAGCTTGCCGCGCGGCTCACCGCGCCATTCGCGATAGGCGATGGTGATCGTATCCTCATCCATCATCGCGGCCTGAATCCGCGGCCAGGGGCAGGCATAGATACAGATCTGTTCGCGCGCGAACCCGCCAAAGGCGAAGGTGGTCAGCGTCAGGATCGCCATCGTGGTATAGGCGACCGGATGGGCCTGGCCGGTGACCAGATCGACCATCAGCGTCGGCGCATCGGTGAAATAGAACACCCAGGCCCCGCCGGTGGCCAGCCCGATCAGCAACCACAGCGTCCATTTGGTGGTCCGCTTGCGGATCTTTTCGCCGTCCCATTTCTGCCGCAGCAGGCGGATGCGGGCGTTGCGGTCGCCTTCAACCCAGCGTTCGACCAGGATAAACAGGTCGGTCCAGACCGTCTGCGGGCAGGCATAGCCGCACCAAACCCGCCCCAGCGCCGAGGTGAACAGGAACAGCCCCAGCCCCGCCATGATCAGAAGGCCCGCAACGAAATAGAATTCATGCGGCCAGATCTCGATCATGAAGAAGAAGAAGCGCCGGTTGGCCAGATCGATCAGCACCGCCTGATCAGGCAGCGCCGGACCACGGTCCCAGCGGATCCAGGGCGTCAGGTAGTAGATGCCCAGCATCACCGCCATCAGCACCCATTTGAACGTGCGGAAATTGCCCTTCACGCGGCGCGGAAAGATCGGTTCGCGGGCGGCGTAAAGGGGGGCGGGTTCGTTGGGGTCGGTCACGCTCACGGGAGGCTCCGTTGGCTGGGGATCTGGAACGGTTCTGATATGCCGCGTCTGAAAATACTTTGACATGCGTCAAAAAGACAGGTTTGTGATACAACTTATATCAAGCAGATTGCGATGGGGCATTTTGCCCGATCCGCGCCCGACAGCGGGCGCAACGGCGGCAAGGACCGCGCGCGCTGAAAAGTCACCGGCGCCCCCAGGAAACGCGCGAACAGGACGGGGCGCCGGTGCTACCCGGGGGGCCAAGGCCCCCCCGAATGTCTTACTCGCCACCGCCAAGGCTGTGGACATAGGCGGTCACGGCCCGGATTTCGGCTTCGGACAGGCGCGTGTTCCAGTTCGGCATCACGCCGAACCGCGCGTTGGTCACCGATTCCGTCAGCGAGGCGACGTCGCCGCCGTAAAGCCAGATCGGGTCGGTCAGGTTCGGCGCACCCTGGAACCTGTCGCCGGTGCCGTCTTCCATGTGGCACGCGGCACAGTTGTCGGCATAGACGACGGCGCCTTCGGTCGCGGCGGCGGCATCATGATCTTGGCCCGACAACTGGCGGACGAATTGCACCACCTGATCGATCTGCTCTTTTTCCAGCAGGCCATCGGCCCCGAAACGCGGCATTTCCGAATAGCGCGCATCGGGGTCATCGGTGTTGCGGATGCCGTGGCTGATGGTCAGATGGATATCCTCCATCGTGCCGCCCCACAGCCAGTCGTTGTCCAGCAGGTTGGGATAGCCGACGTTGCCGCCCGCCCCTGCCCCGTGGCACTGCGCGCACCAGGTGCCAAAGACGGCCCGGCCCGCGTTCATGGTAAAGCTGGCCAGTTCCGGATCGGCGGCGATCTGGTTCAGATCGGCGGCGACCAGTTTCGCCTCGATCGGCGCGTTTGCCGCGGCATAACGCTCGATCTCGGCGGCGACATCGGCCCGGGTCGAATGACCCAGGATGCCCGGCGTCGCCTCATTGATCAGCGGCCAGGCCGGATAGGCGATGGAATAACCCACGCCCCAGACCACGGTCGCATAGAAGGTCCACAGCCACCAGCGCGGCAGGGGATTGTTGAACTCCTCGATGCCGTCCCACTCGTGGCCGGTCGTCTGGACCTCTTTTTGGATGGTCGGTTTTTTGCTCATCTCCACGCCTCCTTACAACGTGGCGCCGTCGCGGGCGGATGCGCGGTCGCGCACCGGATCGCTGGCGGGTTTGTCTTCGTTCCGGAAGGGGATGTTCGCGGTGTCGTCATGCGTCTTGCGGCTTCCGGGCCGCCAGGCCCAGAAGACAACAAAGATGAACGTGCCGAACAGGCCGAGCATCGCCCAGCTGTCCGCGAATTCCCGGAGGATGTGATAGTCCATCCCCCGCCCCCTTACCGGTTCGCCACGGGTTCGAAGGTCGAGAAGTCGACCATCGTGCCAAGCACCTGCAGATAGGCAATCAGCGCATCCATTTCCGAAATGCCGGGCTTGTTGTCAAAGTTGCGCACATTGACCTTGTCGTCATAGCGTTCCAGCAGACCGTCATAGTCGCTGTCGGGATCGGCCTGGGCTGCAAAGTCGGCCTTGGCCGCCTCGATCATGTCCGAGGTATAGGGCACGCCCACCATCGCATCGGCGGTCAGCCGATCCTCGATATAGGTCGCGTCGATCATCCGGTTCGACAGGAAGCCGTATTTCGGCATGATCGATTCCGGCACCACCGATTGCGGGTCCATCAGGTGATCGACGTGCCATGCATCGGAATAGCGCCCGCCCACCCGGGCAAGGTCGGGGCCCGTGCGCTTGGACCCCCACTGGAACGGATGGTCATACATCGATTCCGCCGCCAGGCTGTAATGGCCATAGCGTTCGACCTCATCGCGCATGGGGCGGATCATCTGGCTATGGCAGACATAGCAGCCTTCGCGCACATAGATGTCGCGCCCGGTCAGTTCCAGCGGCGTGTAGGGGCGAACCCCTTCCACCTTTTCGATCGTGTTCTCAAGATAGAACAGCGGAACGATTTCCACGATGCCGCCGACGGTGACGACAAGGAAGGACCCGATCAGCAGAAGCGTCGCGTTCTTTTCGATGACGCCGTGTTTGTCAAGAATTCCCATATCCGGTCCTCCCCTTATTCAGCCGGAACCGCAGAGACGCCGGCAGCCGCGTGGCGGGGCTGTTTGGCGACCGTGGCCCAGAGGTTGTAGACCATGATGATCGCCCCGGTCAGGTAAAGCACCCCGCCCAGACCGCGCACCACATACATCGGGAACTTGGCGGACACCGTGTCGGCAAAGGCGTTCACAAGGAAGCCCTGGCTGTCGACTTCGCGCCACATCAGGCCTTCCATGATGCCCGTGACCCACATCGAGGACGCGTAAAGCACGATCCCGATGGTGGCGAGCCAGAAGTGCCAGCTGACCAGCGATAGCGAATACAGCCGCTCACGCGCCCACAGACGCGGCACCAGGAAGTAAAGCGCGCCAAAGGTGATCATGCCGTTCCAGCCCAGCGCGCCGGAATGCACGTGACCGATGGTCCAGTCGGTGTAGTGGCTCAGCGAGTTCACGGCCTTGATCGACATCATCGGGCCTTCAAAGGTCGACATGCCGTAAAAGCCGATCGACACCACCATCATGCGGATGATCGGGTCGGTGCGCAGCTTGTCCCAGGCACCCGACAGCGTCATCAGGCCGTTGATCATGCCACCCCAGGACGGCATCCACAGGATCACCGACATCACCATGCCCAGCGTCGAGGCCCAGTCGGGAAGCGCGGTATAATGCAGGTGGTGGGGACCAGCCCAGATATAAAGGAAGATCAGCGCCCAGAAGTGCACGATCGACAGCTTGTAGGAATAGACCGGGCGTTCGGCCTGCTTGGGCACGAAGTAATACATCATCCCCAGGAAGCCCGCGGTCAGGAAGAAGCCCACCGCGTTATGCCCATACCACCACTGCGTCATCGCATCCTGCACGCCGGCAAAGACCTGCACCGACTTCGAGCCGAAGACGCTGACGGGAACCGACAGGTTGTTGACGATATGCAGCATGGCGATGGTCACGATGAAGGACAGGTAGAACCAGTTGGCCACATAGATGTGGGGTTCACGCCGCTTCAGGATCGTGCCCAGGAACACCATCAGATAGACGACCCAGACGATGGTCAGCCACCAGTCGACATACCATTCCGGCTCGGCATATTCCTTGGACTGCGTCGCGCCCAGGATATAGCCCGCCGCCGCCAGGACGATCATCAGCTGATAGCCCCAGAACACGAACCAGGCCGCGTTGCCGCCGAACAGGCGCGCCGCCGAGGTGCGCTGCACGACATAGAACGAGGTCGCGATCAGCGCGTTGCCCCCGAAGGCAAAGATCACCGCCGAGGTATGCAGCGGGCGCAGCTTGCCGAAGTTCAGATAGCCATGCGTCAGATCCGACAGGTTCAGCGCGGGAAAGGCCAGCTGGAACGCGATAATCGTACCGACAAGAAAGCCCACCACGCCCCAAAGCGCGGTCGCGATGACCCCGGCGCGGATGACGCCGTCGTTATATTCGTTCTGGGGCGCCGGCTGGCGGTCCCCCATCGTGCGCAGCACCCAGATGAACGCGATCGCCGCCGCCAGCATGACGGTCAGCGCGTTCACCATATAGGCGAGATCGCGCGCGTAATTGGCCGCGATCGCGGCCAACAGCGCGATCACGCCCAGCGCGATCAGCTTAAGATAATCCCACATTATAGCGTCCCTTCGTCTGTCTCGGCCCCCGACTCGGAATTCTGGCGGGGGTCTTTCCGACTGATGCCCTTGTGAGCCGGGGGCATCAACCATGCTTTGATCTGTATCAAATCCAATCCGCCGCACCGAGGCAATTTGTCACGCCGTCGCATCGCCGACACATCTTGAAAGATCGCGCCCCGAAAACGTTTCCTTGCACCTTGATCCGCATCAAGGCACTAATTTGTAACACGGCTAAGCATTCCCGTGACATTCTTTTTCCGGCGGAGGACCCGAATGAGCTATAAGTCAATCCTGACCATCGTCACCGATGTCGAGGCCGCGCGCGCGCAGATCGACACCGCAGTGGCCATGGCGCGGCGCGAGGATGCGCATCTGGACGTGCTTTGCATGGGCGTCGACCGGACCCAGACGGGCTATTACTACGCCGGCGCCACCGCCTTCATTCAGCAAGAGACCATCGAACGGGCGCAAGAAGATGCGCGTAACCTGGAAGCCGCGATGCGCGACCGGCTGGCCGCCGAGGACATCCGCTGGGGCGCCGAGGCGATCGTGGCGCAGCTGGGCGCGATTTCGGCCGTGGTGGGCATGCGCGCGCGCTTTGCCGATCTGGTGGTGATGGGCCGCCCCTATGCCAAGGGCCGTGGCCAGGAAATCGAAGCCGTGGTCGAAGCCGCAATGTTTGAAGGCCAGGCCCCCGCGCTGGTGGTGCCCGATGGCTATGTCGGCGCAATCGCACCGCGGCGCGTGGTCGTGGCCTGGAACCAGTCGAATGAAGCGCTAAGCGCGATCCGCAAGGCGCTGCCGCTGCTGAAGGCCGCCGATCTGGTGGACATCACCATCATCGACCCGCCCGCGCATGGCCCCGAACGGTCCGACCCCGGCGGTCAGCTGAGCCAGCTTCTGGCGCGCCACGGCGTCAAGGCCGAGGTTTCGGTGCTGGCCAAGACGATGCCGCGCGTGTCCGACGTGATCAACCGCCATGTGCGCGACAGCAATGCCGATCTGGTGGTGATGGGCGCCTATGGCCATTCGCGCTTCCGCGAAGCGATCCTGGGCGGGGCCACGCGCAACATGCTGGAAAATGCCGAAACCCCGGTGCTGATGGCGCATTGATCGCGCGACACATGGAAAAGGGGCGGCCCGGCGGGCCGCCCCTTCGCGTTCCGGCAGACCGGATCAGTTCAGCAGGCCTTCGGCCTTCATCGCCGCCTGCACCGCCGGGCGCGCCGCGACGCGGGCGCGCAAGCCCTGCAGGTGCGGGAAACCCGACAGGTCATGGCCGACAAAGGCCGACCAGTTCGTCACCGTGAACAGATAGGCATCGGCGGGGGTGAAGCTGTCGCCCGTCAGCCAGGCGCGGCCATCGGACAAAAGCCCCTCGATCCAGGCCAGCTTGGCATCCAGAATGGCCTTTTGCGCCGCGCGCCCCTCATCCGTGATGCCGGGGGCGAAGAAGGGCGAATAGGATTTGTGCAGCTCGGCAGAGATGTAGTTCAACAGCTCCTGCACCCGCGCGCGCGCCAGCGTGCCCGACGACGGCAGCAGATCCGCCGTGCCCGCATGATCCACCACGAACTGCATGATCGCGACGCCTTCGGTCAGCACCGCGCCATCGTCCAGCACCAGCGCCGGAACCGCGCCCTTGGGGTTGATCGCGCGAAAATCGGCCCCCGTTTCGGTCGTCTTGGCGCGGATATCGGCGCGTTCAATCGCGAAGGGGCGGCCGACCTCTTGCAGGGTGATGTGGCAGGCAAGCGAACAGGCACCGGGCGAATAGAAAAGCTTCATCGCAACACTTCCTTCTGCGGCGGCCAGACCATTCCGCCGCCCGGGGCGGAACCTAGGCCTGCACGGCAACGGGGAAAAGTGCGCCCACAGGCGCGGGACGCGCGCGCCCTGCACAGCAGCTGCGCGCAAACGCACAGTCAGACCAGGAAGCCACCGTCGCTGTCATCGCCCGCCTCTTCCATCAGGCGGTCCATGTCGGGCACGGTCACGTGGCGCTTGCCTTCCAGTTCAATCACCCCGTCACGCTTCAGCGCCGACATCTGCCGGCTGACGGTTTCCAGCGTCAGGCCCAGGTAATCGGCCATCGCCTCACGCGTCAGCGGCAGGTCGAAGGTCATCCGCCCATGCGCCGCGCGCATCTGCACCGCCGCATCGCGCCGCGCGATGATCGACAGCAGCGAGGCGATCTTTTCCCGCGCCGTCTTGCGGCCCAGCAGCAGCATCCATTCCCGCGCCGCATCCAGTTCGTCCAGCGTCATTTCAAGCAGCCGCTGGGCGATATGCGGGGTGCGGCCCATCATGTCCTCAAAGGGCTTCTTGCGGAAGCAGCACATCATCAGATCGGTGGTCGCCGTCACGTTATAGGCCGCGCATTCACGCCCCGGCCGGCCCACGAAATCGGATGGCAGCAACAGGCCCACCATCTGCGTGCGCCCGTCTTCCATCGTCTGGGTCAGCGTGGCGATGCCCGACACGACCGAGGCCACGAAATCCATCTTGTCGCCCGACCAGACAACGGTCTGGCCGGCCTCGAAGCTGCGGTAATACTTGATCTCTTCCAGCTGTTCGAGTTCATCACTTTCGCATCGCGCACAGACGGCACGATGGCGTATGGGACAGTCCCCGCAGCGAAGCGAGACCGGGTGGACATCGTCAGGGGCCATCATGGCTTTCTTGATTTGTGTCAATTTCTGTTGCGCGTAGTTCTATTAAGAATACCCGCATGGAACAGGAATCGCAACTCACCCGGCTCGGTCTTTTCGACGCACGGGTGCCCCGCTACACCAGCTACCCCACCGCGCCGCATTTCTCGGCCGATGTGGGGTCAGCGCAGTTTGAAGACTGGATCGCGGCGATCCCCGCCGGATCCTCGATCTCGCTTTACATGCATGTGCCGTTCTGTCGGCGGCTGTGCTGGTTCTGCGCCTGCCGCACGCAGGGCACGCAAAGCGACGATCCCGTCCGCGCCTATGCCGAGGTGCTGCTGGCGGAACTGAAGATGCTGAAGGATCGCCTGGCCCCCGGGGTCACGCTGTCGCGCCTGCACTGGGGCGGGGGCACGCCGACCTTGATGCCCGCCGACATGATGCGCCGCGTCGCGGATGCGGTGTTCGAGGCGGTGCCGATGGGCGAAGGCGCGGAATTCTCCGTCGAGATCGACCCCAATGAAATCGACGATGCGCGCATGGATGCGCTGGCCGCGGCGGGGATGAACCGCGCCTCGATCGGGGTGCAGGATTTCGATCCCCAGATCCAGCAGGTGATCGGCCGCGACCAAAGCTATGAGGTGACGCGCCGCGCGGTTGACATGATCCGCGACCGCGGCGTGCAAAGCCTGAATGCCGACATCCTTTATGGCCTGCCGCACCAGACCAACACCAAGATCGCGCAAAGCGTGCAGAAGTTGCTGTCGCTGTCGCCCGACCGGGTGGCGCTTTATGGCTATGCCCATGTGCCGTGGATGGCGCGCCGGCAGACGATGATCCCGTCCGACCACCTGCCCACGCCGCAGGAACGCCTGGCCCTGTTTGAAACCGCGCGACAGCTGTTCGTGGCCGATGGCTATGACGAAATCGGCATCGACCATTTCGCCCTGCCCACGGACGGGCTGGCCAAGGCGCAGAAGGCGGGCCTGCTGCGGCGCAACTTCCAGGGCTACACCGACGACCTGGCGCCGGTTCTGGTGGGGATGGGGGCTTCGTCGATCTCGCGCTTCCCGCAAGGCTTTGCGCAGAACGCCTCGGCCACCTCGGCCCATATCAAGGCGATCCGCGAGGGGCGGTTTTCCACCGCCCGCGGGCACGCCTTCAGCGATGAAGACAAGCTGCGGTCGCGCATGATCGAGGCGCTGATGTGCGATTTCCGCATCGACGCGGCCGAACTGATGCGCGACTACGGTGTGCCGCGCGCCCGGCTGGAAACGATGTTCGCCGATTGCGCCGCCAAGTTCGAGGATATGGTCGAGGTCACGCCCACCGGCCTGTTCATCCCCGAAAAGGGCCGCCCCCTGACGCGGATGATCGCGCGCAGCTTTGACGCCTATGACCTGTCAAAGGCTGGCCATTCCTCGGCGATCTGACCGGAACCGCAAAATGGGAAAGGGGCGCCAGTGGCGCCCCTGACCGTTACAGAAGGCCCGCGTTGGCCATGGCCGCGCGCAGATGCGCATCGCCCGCCGGCGACAGCGGCACCAGCGGCAGGCGCACCGTGTCGGACATGACGCCCGACAGCGCCAGCGCGCGTTTCACCGGGCTGGGGCTGCTTTCCACGAACATCGCGGCGGCCAGCGGCGACAGGCGTTCGTGTAGCGCCAGCGCATCCTCGCGCCGCCCCTCGGCCCAGGCGGTGTAAAGCGCCACAACCTCGGCGGGCAGATAGTTCGACAGGACCGAGGTCAGCCCCCGCGCCCCCAGCGCAAAGAACGGCAGCGCCAACCCGTCATCACCGCAATGCACCACGAAATCCGGCCCACAGGCCGCGCGCAGCGCGGTCACGCGGGCGGCATCGCCCCCGGCTTCCTTGATCGCGACAATGTTGCGATGCGCGCGCGCCAATGCCCCGGCGGTTTCCGGCGCGATCGCCACCCCGGTGCGCCCCGGAACGGAATACAGCATCACATCAACCGGCGCGGCCTCGGCAACGGCCGAAAAATGCGCGATCAGGCCTTCTTGCGTGGGCTTGTTGTAATAGGGCGTGATCAGCAACACCCCATGTGCCCCCGCATCCGCCGCGCGGCGGGTGGCGGCCACGCTCTTCTTCGTAACATTGCTGCCGGTGCCGGCCAGCACATAGGCGGCATTGCCCGCGCGCTTGACGGTATGGGCGATGACGGCCAGCGCCTCTTCTTCATCCAGGGTGGCGGCCTCGCCGGTGGTGCCGACGGGCACAAGCCCCGCGATCCCGGCCTCCAGCTGGCGGTCGATCAGGCGGTCATAGGCGTCCCAGTCGATGCTGCCCGCATCGGTGAAGGGGGTGACAAGGGCGGTGAAAACGCCGTTGAAACGGGTCAGATCGGTCATCGCAGGTCCTTTCAGGAAATGTCGGCGGGCGCATAGGCCCCGTTGGGCTGGCCCACCAGCCAGCGTGCGGCCGCCAGCGCGCCCGCGGCATAGGCGGCGCGGCTGGCAACTGTGAGGGTCAGGGAAATCTCGGCCACGCCCAGATCGAAGCGCAGCTTGTTGATGCCGGGCGTGTCACCGATGCGGTGGATTTCGGTGCCCACCGCGCGGCCATCGGCGGACAGATCGGCCACAAGCCCCTGCGTCGTGCCCGAGGCCGCAGGCTTTTTCTGCGCGTTATAGGTCTCGGCCACGGTCAGGCCCGCGCCGGGCAAGGCGGCGGCCAGCATCAGGCCGGCGCGGCGAAAAGCCTCAAACCCCAGCGTGAAATTCGCGCCGATCAGGATCGGTCGGCGCGCGCCTTCGGCCCGCAGGCGCGCGGCCTGATCGGGGGAAAATCCGGTCGTGCCGATCACCAGCGGCAGGGCATTGCCCGCCAGCCGGTCCAGCAGGTCCATCACCGCGGCGGGCGTGGAAAAATCGACCAGCACATCGGCATCGAACCCCGCCGCGGCCAGCGCCGCGCCGTCGCGCCCCGAAATCGCCTCGGCCAGGGTCAGATCGGCGGCGGCGCCGATCTGGGCCACGACCTCGCGCCCGACCTTGCCGCCCGCCCCCAGAACCGCGACCCGCATCAGTCGATCACCACGCGGGGTTCGGACATTTCGCGCATGGCGATGCGCACGCCCTCACGCCCAAGGCCGGACTGCTTGATCCCGCCGAAGGGCACATGTTCGGCGCGGAAATCGGGGCCTTCATTGACCATGATCCCGCCGACCTGAAGCCCCCGCGTCAGCTTGCGGATCGCGGCGTGGTCGTTACTGAAGATCCCGGCCTGAAGGCCATAGTCGGACCCGTTCACCTCGGCCATGGCCGCGTCCAGATCGACGAAGGGGCGCAGCGCCAGCACCGGGCCAAAGGTTTCTTCGGCCACCAGCTTCATTTCGGGCGTCACATCGGCCACCACGGTCGGCGCGATCAGGTTGCCCTCACGCGTGCCGCCCGCCAGCAGCCGCGCGCCCATCGACTGCGCCGCCGTCAAGCGGGCCATGATCTCGTCCGCCGCAGCGGCGTCGATCACCGGGCCCATCTGGGTCGCGCCATCCGCCGGATCGCCAAAGCGATGCGCGGCCACGCCTTCCAGCAACACCTGGGTAAAGGCGTCGGCAACATCCTGATGGACATAAAGCTTTTTCACCGCGGCACAGCTTTGCCCGGCGATTTCATAGCGGTGGCCAATGGCCGTGGCGGCGGCGGCGGCCAGATCGGCATCGGGCAGCACGAACAGCGGATCGTTGCCGCCCAGTTCCATCAGGCAACGCACAAGCCCGCTTTCGCGCTTCAGCGCCAGCCCCGCCTGCGGCCCGCCGGTGAAGGACAAAAGGTCGATCGGCGCGCGCGCCAGCGCCAGCGCCGCCTGCGCCCCGCCGTGGACGATCTGCACCAGATCGGTGGGAAAGCCCGCCTCAACCGTCAGCCGCACCAGATGATCGGCGGCCAGCGGCGCCTTGGGCGAGGGTTTGACCACCACCGCATTGCCCGCGCCGATCGCGGGGCCAAGCTTGTGGCACAGCAGGTTGACCGGATAATTGAAGGGCGTGATCGCCGCCACCACGCCGGTCGGCGCCAAGCTGACCACCGCCTGCCGGTCCACCCCGCCCGCGACGATGGCGCAATGCATCACCTCGCCATCGAGGAAGGTCGCGGCATCGCCCGACAGGCGCAGGGTGTTCTGCGCGCGGCGGATTTCGTTGCGCGCCTCGGTGATGGTCTTGCCCATCTCGGCGCAGACGGTCTGCGCCAGGGTCTCGGCATCGCGGGCGACCAGATCGGCCAGCCGGTTCAGCAGATCGCGCCGCTGATGCGGGGTCGAGGCGCGGAACCCCGCCGCCGCGACCTTGGCGCGGGTGACGGTGGCGCGGATCTCGGGTTCGGTGGTTTCGGGCAGTTCACCCACCACGGCGCCGGAAAACGGGTTGCGGATGGTGAAGCATTCGGCATTGGCGGTGCGCAGCGGCGCGGCAAGGGTCATCGGGTCTCTCCTTCGGTCTCGTCGGTGGCGGCCAGCAAATCGGCCACGGCAATGGGTCGGGCGGGCCAACGGGGCGCGCCGATCCCGGGGGTGGGTGTGTCGGGGCCCGGATTGTCAGCCGCAGCCAGTCGCGCGACCCAATCGCCGCAGAACCGGCCCTGACAGGGCCCCATCGCAAAGCGGCCATCCAGCCGCAGTTGCCGCGCGCGGGGGCTTGGCCCCAAAGCGCGCAGGTCGTTCACTGTGCGCGCCTCGCAGCGGCAGATCACGGTGTCGCCCGGCAGATCGGCCAACCGCGCCGCGCCGTCATGGGCGTAAAGCTGCGCCAGCAGGGCCTGCGCCGCGCGCTGGCGGGCAAGTTCGGCATCGGGCGCGGGTTCGGGCCGGCCCAGCAGGCGGGCGGCCAGCGCCGCACCCCCGGCCCGGCCATCGGCCAGCGCGGCGCGGGCGCCCAGCGCCTCGCGGCAATCGCCAAGGCGAACCACGGGCAGGGTTGCGCAATCGGGCAGGCCGATGTCATTGGAACGTATGCCGTCATGCAGCGCGATGTGATCGGCAGTGAGGCGCCGTCCACCCGTCGCCTCGGCCACCAGCGCGCCACCCTCGGCCCGGATCGCGGTCAGATGGGTGCCGGTCAGAATGGGCACCCGCGCCAGCCGCAGACGGGTAAGATAGGTCGCTGCCTCGGCCCAATAGCTGCGCGGCAGGCGCAGTGCGGCGAGCGGCCGGGCAAAGGGCCGACCGGCCTCCAGGATCGCCAGCGGCGGGCGGCCCAATTTCACCAGTTCCGCCCCCAGCGCCAGCAACAGCGGGCCAGACCCTGCCAGCAGCACCCGCCCCGCAGGCGCCTCGGCCAGGGTTTTCAGCCGCGTCTGCAGGCTGCCTGCGGTTTCCACCCCCGGCAGGGTCCAGCCCGGCCGCGGCTGCACGCTTTCGCGCGCGCCCAGCGCCAGCGCCAGCGCGCGGGGCCGGATCAGCCGGTTCATCGCGCCGGTCAACAGCACGGCGCCGGTATGATCCACCCCGCCAAAGCGCGTGCCCAGCGCCAGCGTGATCCGCCCGCCCTGCGCGGCAACGCCCGCCATCACCCCCGCCCAGCGACGCTTCTGCGCGCCCGAGGCGATGCTGCGCACGCCCGGCAGCGGCTGGCGGTGGATCGCACCGCCCACCGCCTGCGCCTGATCGACGACCAGCACGGGCAGGCCCGCGCGGGCCAGTTCGGTGGCCGCCGACAGGCCCGCAAGCCCCGCGCCGACGACAAGAACGGTGTCACGCATCATCGCCTCCGATCTCGGGGGAAAGCCGCAGGCCGTCGCGCGCGGGCAACAGGCAGGCTTCGGTGATCCGGCCCTCGGCGCGGATCAGACAGCCCTGGCACAGGCCGATGCCGCAGAACACGGCGCGCGCCTGCCCGGTGGGGGCGGTGCCAAAGGCCGCGATGCCCGCCCGCATCAGGGCGCTGGCGACGGTTTCACCCACGCGGAAGGGCACGGGCTGGCCGGCCCAGAAGATCGTTCCGGTCGTCATGCCCGTGCCTCCTGCAGGGGGGCGCCAAAGCGCGCAGGCGTCAGCGCCGCCAGATCGGTGGCCAGCGCATCGGTGGGCGCAAGGCCCTGGACCATCCGCGCGACCTCTCGCCCGATAAGGGCGGACAGGCAGATGCCGTCGCCTTCAAAGCCGGTGGCAACGGTGATGCGCGGCGCGCCCGGCAGCGGCCCGACGATAGGCAGGCTGTCGGCCACGGCCGCGCGGATACCTGCAAAGGCCCGGATCACGCGGCGCTCGGCCAGCGCGGGGAAGGCATCGACCGCCCGGCGCATCAGCTGGCGCATCGTGGCGAAATCGACACGGGTAGGATCGGCGTGATCCTCGCGGCTGGATCCGATCAGGAACTGGCCGGTGGTCAGCGGGTCGATCACCACGGGCGGCAAGGGCAGAACGCCGGGGGCGTCGGTCTTGGCCACCAGATAGGCGGCGGCGGTCAGCGACCCGGGCAAAGTCCCCGCCGGGCCACGGTCGGTCACGAACAACTGGCCCGCGCGCGGCTGCACCGGCAGGGCGGGAAACAGCGCCGGCGTGGACACGCCCAGCGCCGCCACCAGATGGCCCGCGCGCAAGCGCCGGTCGCCCAGATCGATCGTGACGCCCGCATCATCGGAGTCCAGCCCGCGGATGCGGGCGGGCCAGATCGGCGTGATTCCCGGCGCGGCCAGATAGGCGCGCACCGCCTTGTGGCCGGGCATGTGGCCTTCACCATCCAGCGTCACCAACCGTTCAACCGCGGCGCCCAGACCCGGCAGCGCGCCGGCACCGCCATCGCCCGTCACCCGCACCGGACCCGCAATCTGCGCCAGCTTGTCGATCAGCGCATCCAGGGCCGCGATTTCCGCATCGCCCTGACCGAAAACATACGAGGGGCGGGCATGGAAGGCCCCGGCCAGAAGCCCCTGCCCCGCCAGATCGCGGGTATAAAGCAATGAGGCCGAGGCCAGCCGCGCCAGGGGCCCGGGCTTTTTCGAGGCCACCGACACCGCCCCATCCGACGCCCCCGAGGCCGCCGCCGCCGGGCCCACCGCATCGATCACCGCCACCCGCAAACCGGCCTGCGCCAGATGCCAGGCGACCGAGGCGCCGACGATTCCGGCGCCGGCAATGGCCACGTCATGGTGAAGGGCTTGGGTCAAGGCGGGCTCCGCTTTGGGCTGTTGCGGGGAAAGGCGGGGTCGGGGCGGCGGGCCGGAACGCCCGTCATGGGGAAAGGCTAGCCCGCGCCCCAAGGCCGCGCGATGCAAATTTGCACCGCCAAGTTACAACAATTCTTGGAGGATTCTGCCGCATCGCAGAAAGACCTGATAACACGCCCGTCATTCTACAATATATTTTATAGGATAAGGGGGCTTTCTTGTATTGATCGAAGGCCCGAAACACGGTGCTGTGTCAACGACGGCCCCGACAGAGGGTCGCACCAACTCTGGCCGTTACCTTTCAGACCAGCGCGGGGCACCGCGTCAACACGGAGGACATGATGACGTTTCTGAAACGACTTGCCACGGGGGTTGCCGCTGCGGCAATCGCGCTTGGCACCAGCTTCGGCGCCGCCCAGGCGCAAGACAAATCCAAAGTGGATGAGATTCGCGACCGCGGCGTGCTGCGCATCGCCGGCATCCTGAACGAAGACCCCTATTTCTCGAAAGACCCGCGCACCGGCGAATGGCGCGGCTTTGTGGTGGAAATGGGCAAGGACATGGCCACCGAACTGGGCGTGGAACTTGAGGTTGTCGAATCCAGCTGGGCCAATTCGATCCTGGACGTGCAGTCGGGCAAGGTCGACCTGGCCTTCGCGCTGACCGCCCTGCCCAAGCGCGCGCTGTCGGTGCATTTCTCGGCGCCGACCTATTACAACAGCTTCGTCATCATCTCGCCCAAGGAAGAGCTGAAGGGCAAGACCTGGGCGGACCTGAACGATCCGGCCTATACGATCGCGGTGGACCTTGGCTCGGCCCAGGACCAGATCACCAAGGCCTATCTGCCGAAAGCCAACATCCTGCGCTTCAAGACCCGCGACGAGGCGGTTCTGGCGGTCGCCACCGGCAAGGCCGATGCGATCATCAACACCGTGTTCAACGGCATGGTCATGACCACCAAGAACGCCGCCATCGGCGAGGTCTATGTGCCGACGCCGATCCTGTCGTCGCCGTCCGTCGTCGGCATGGCGCATGATTCCGACGAAATCTGGCGCGGCTTCGTGTCGGCCTGGGCCGATTACAACCGCCGGGTCGGCAACAACCAGACCTGGATCCTGAAAGGGCTTGAACCTTTCGGCATCACCATTGATGACCTGCCCGAAGGCTTTGACATCAACGGCTAACCCCCCCCATGCGCGGGCCACTGCCGGCCCGCGCCCACCAGAAGACGGCAGGAGACAGGCCGCATGTACAATTGGGATTTCTATACGGTCCTGCAATCCTTCGACCTTTTCCTGCACGGGATCTGGACGACCTTCCTTTACACCCTGGGCTCGGTCGTGCTGGGCGTGATCATCGGGCTTGCCGCCTGTTTCGCGCGCCTGTCACGCTTTGCCACCCTGCGGATCGTGGCGCGCAGCTATCAGGAACTGTTCCGCTGCACGCCGCTGCTGGTGCAGATCCTGTGGGCCTATTACGCGCTGCCGATGCTGCTGGGCGTGTCGATTTCCAACACCACGGCGGGCCTGCTGACGCTGTCGCTGTATGTCGGCTCGTTCTACGCGGAAATCTTCCGCGGCGGCATCAACGCCATCGACAAGGGCCAGCGTGAGGCGGCCGCGGCGATCGGCATGTCGGGGGCGCAGGCAATGCGGCGCATCATCCTGCCGCAGGCGGTAAAAAAGATGCTGCCGGCCTTTATCAACCAGTCGGTGATCCAGGTCAAGAACACCTCGCTTCTCTATGCGATCTCGGTGGCGGAACTGACCTACATGACCTCGGTCGTGAACTCGGAAACCTACCGCCCGCTCGAGGCCTATTCACTAGCCGCGGTGATGTATTTCGTGATGCTCTTCCCGCTGACGCAGGTTGCCGATCACTTTGAACGCCGCATGCGCCGCAGCGACTGAGCCGGGAGAGGACAGATGACCAACAAACAACCCGCCATCGCCGTGCGCGGCCTGACCAAAAGCTTCGGCAAGCTGGATGTGCTGAAAGGCATAGACCTGGACCTGATGCCCGGCGAGGTGCTGGGCCTGATCGGGCCGTCGGGGTCGGGCAAATCCACGCTGATCCGCTGCCTGAACATGATGGAAACGCCCACCGGCGGGAAGATCCTGTTCCGCGGCCGCGCCGTCAGCACCCGGTTTCGCGGCACGGGCGACACCATCGGCATGGGCGAATTGCGCCGCAACGTCGGCATGGTGTTCCAGCATTTCAACCTGTTCCCGCATCTAAGCGTGCTGGACAACATCACCGAAGGCCCACGCGTCGTGCTGCGCCAGCCCCGTGCCGAGGCCGAGGCCGTGGCGATGGACCTGCTGGCGCAGGTGGGGCTGGCCGACAAGGCGCGCGCCTACCCTGCGCATCTGTCGGGCGGGCAGAAACAGCGCGTGGCAATTGCCCGGTCGCTGGCGATGAAGCCCGAGGTGCTGCTGCTGGATGAGGTGACATCGGCGCTTGACCCCGAACTGGTGGGCGAGGTGCTGGCGGTGATCCGGCGGCTGGCGGATGAAGGCATGACCATGGTTCTGGTGACGCATGAAATGGGCTTTGCCGCCGATGTAGCCAGCCGCGTGATCTTCATGGAACAGGGCCGCATCGCCGAGGAAGGCAGCCCCGAAGACATCCTGCGCAACCCGAAATCCGAACGCCTGCGCGGCTTCCTGTCGCGTTTTCACGCATGAGCCGGGGAATGGACAGACCTGTTCCGGTGCTGATCCTGGGCGCGGGCCGCATGGCCCAGCGCATCGCGCGGATGCTGGCGCAGGATGCGCGCTTTGATGCGGCGCTGGCCGCGCGCGATGGCGATGCGCTGGCGGGGGCCGATGGGCTGACCCGCCTGCCGCCGCTGACCGGCACCTTGCAAGAGGCGCTGTCGGGCGCGCTGCGCGGACGGCGCGCGGTGATCCTGGCCGATCCCGCCCTGCCCGCCCCCGATGTCGCCCGCGCGGCGATCGCGGCGGGGTGCCATTACCTGGACATCACCGAAAGCGCCGCCTCGGGGGCGGCGGTGGCGGCGCTTGCCGCGGACGCGCGCGCAACCGGGGTCAGCCTGGCACCGGGCTGCGGGCTGGCACCGGGCTATGTCACCGCCCTTGCCGCCGAGGCGCTGGAGGCCGCGGGCCCGCGTGATGAGATCACCGTTTTCGTGGGCGTGCTGCCCGCGCGGGCCGAAAACCGGCTGGGATATGCCAATATCTGGGGGATCGAGGGGCTGGTGGGCGAATATTCCGCCCCCTGCCTGGCGCTGCGTGAAGGTGGGCTTGCGGAATTGCCGCCCCTGTCAGAATCCGAGACCGTCTGCCTGAACGGCACGGAATTCGAAGCCTTCACCACCGCCGGCAGCCTGGATGCGCTGGCGCGCGCGCATCAGGGACGCGTGGGCGGGCTGGTTTTCAAGACCCTGCGCTATCCGGGCCACCTGGATTACATCCGTTTCCTGCTGGAAGATATGGGCCTGTCCAAGCGGCTTTACCAGTTCCGCACCCTGCTGACGACCGCCCTGCCCCGGACCGAGGAAGACCGCGTGCTGATCGCCATTCGCCGCCGCAGCGGGGCCAGCGAAAGCTGGTCGGCGCGCAGCCTGTGCGCGGGGCCCGATGGCACGGGGCGGCAAATCAGCGCGGTATCCACCGCGACGGCGGCCCATGTCTGCGCCACGCTGGACCTGATCGCGCAGGGCCAGACCCAGCCGGGGCTGATCGCGCCGGGGATGCTGGCGCCGGGGGCCTTGCGGATGTCGCCCTTCCTTTGCCATCTTGATCCGGCCGATGCGGCCATCCCGGCCGCCTGAACGCGGCGGGGGGCAGAATGGCACGGCAAGGCGGAACCGGACAGACAGGCGGCGCAGAAGCCCCGCCGCGCGGCGATGACCGGCGCCCCAAGATCGACATTTCCCTGTTGCAGACCTTTCATCTGGTCGCGCGGACCGGGTCGTTTTCCGCCGCCTCGCGGGAATTGAACATTTCCTATCAATCCGCCGCCAACCATGTGCGCCGGCTGGAGCAGCTATACGGCGCGCGGCTGATCGAGGCGGAAAAGGGCTCGCGCCATGTCACGCTGACGCCGCAGGGGCGCGCGCTGCATGCCTCCCTGGGCGAGGAACTGGAAACCATCCTGTCGCGCATCTCGGTGCTGCTGCATGATGTGCGATCGGTGCTGCGTGTCGGCGTGCCGCAGGCGCTGTTTCATCATTTCTTCCCCGCGATCCTGCAGGATTTCCGCGCCCAGGCCCCCGATATCGAGCTGGCCTTTTTCGAACGCGACACGACGCTGGAAAAGATGATGATGGAAGGCGCGCTGGACGCCGCCGTCAGCGAACGCAGCTTCAGCCACCCCGCGATCACCCAGCACCTGCTGGGCAGCTATCGGCTGGCGCTGGTCTGGCCCGCCGACTGGGGCATCCCGGAAACCGAAACCGATCTGGCGGCCTTTCGCGACCGGCCCTTCATCACCTATGAAAGCGGCCAGACGGTGCGCAGCCGCGCGCTGGATTACCTGACGCGCCAGATGCAGGCCCCGCCCCGGATTGCCACCACCGCCTCGGGCAGCACCAGCGTGACGCGGCTGATCGAGGCGGGCCTGGGCTATGGCGTGGTGCCCGAATGGGCCGCGGCCGAGGATTGCCCGAAGGTCATGCGCCGCGTGCTGGGCGGGATGGAACCGATGAAGTTATGGTTCGCCCATACCGCTTTTCTGGGCAACAACACCTATGTCCGCGCGCTGCACCATTGCTGCCGCAAGGCGCTGGGTTAGGCGCCCGCCGTTTCCACGAAATCGATCAGCCGCGGCAGGCAGTGGCGCTTCAGGTCATAGCGCGCGGTGATCGTGTCGCGCGCCGCCCGGCGCAACGGCGCGAAACGGTCGGGGTCGGCCAGCGCCGCAACCAGCGCGGCCGACCAGCCGGGAATGTCGAAGAAATCCACCAGCCGGCCGTTTTCGCCATCGCGGATCACCTCGCGCACGGGGGCGGTGTCCGATCCGATCACCAGCGCACCCGCGGCCATCGCCTCCATCAGGGACCAGGACAAAACGAACGGATAGGTCAGATAGGCATGGACACGCGTGACCTGCAGCAGCGCCAGATAATCGGTGTAAGGCAGCCGACCCGTGAAATGCACCCGCGACAGATCCAGCCCATCGCGCACCTCGGCCAGGAAGCGGTCCTTCCAGCTGATGCCATCCTTGGGCGCGGCACCATAGCTTTGCCCCTCGGCCCCCACGATCACCACCTGCGCGTCGGGCCGCGCCGCCAGAACCGCGGGCAACGCGCGGATGAAGCTGTGATAGCCGCGATAGGGTTCAAGTGATCGGCTGACAAAGCTGATCACCTCATCCCCCGCGCGCAGCACCGGGCCGTTCGGCACGGTAAAGCGCGCCTGCGTGTCGGGGCGGACGGTGTCGGTATCGATGCCGTCATGGCAAACCGTGATCTTGGCGCGCAGTTCGGGCGGGAAGGTCGCGGCCTGAAATTCGGTGGGCGCCAGCGCGGCATCCGCCTGCACCATCGCCTGCAGCAGATGGGCGGACCGCGCGGTGGTCAGAACCCGCCGGTCCAGATCGGGGCGGGCGAATTCCGGGTCGAAATCGGTATCAAGCCCCGTCGCGCGATACATCAGTTCGGCATAGACCAACAGCCGCGCCCCGGGCCAGACATCGCGCAGAAACAGCGTCTCGCCCCAGCCGGGATGGCCCAGGATCACATCGGGCACATAGCCGTGCCGGTCACGCAGCGCGCGGGCGGCGCGGGCCACGCGCAGGCCCCGTTCGGCGCAATCGGCATAGGTCCGCGTCAGCGCCGAGGACAGGGTGACAGGGTCCGGCGCGCGGTATTTCACAACCCGCACCGGCGACGGGCGGGTGTTGTGTTCCGCCGTCAGGGCCAGAACCTCATGCCCGCGGGCGGCCAGCGCGGGGGCCAGATGGGGGAACTGGCCGGGAAAGTTCTGATGGACGAACAGAACCTTCAAGCCACCGCCTCGCCCAGGGCCGCGCGCATCAACTGGCGTGTATAGTCGGTCTGCGGCGCGCCAAAGACCTGGGCCGCGGGGCCGGATTCAACGATATCGCCCTGTTTCATCACGATCACCTTGTGCGACATGGCCCGCACCACGCGCAGGTCATGGCTGATGAACAGATAGGCCAGCCCGTAGCGGGCCTGCAGGTCGCGCAGCAGGTCCACGATCTGCACCTGCACCGTCATGTCCAAGGCCGAGGTCGGCTCATCCAGCACCACCACGCGCGGGCGCAGGATCATCGCGCGGGCAATCGCCACGCGCTGGCGCTGGCCGCCGGAAAATTCATGCGGATAGCGGGTCATCGCGGCGGGGTCCAACCCGACCTCGGCCATGATCGCGGCCACCATGTCGCGCCGGTTGCGGCCCGGTTCAACCCCGTGAACCGTCAGCCCCTCGGCGATGATCTGTTCCACGGTCATGCGCGGCGACAGGCTGCCGAACGGATCCTGGAACACGATCTGCATATCGCGCCGCAGCCGCCGCAACTGCCCCGCCGACCAGCCGGAAATGTCCTGGCCGTCATAGACGATCGGGCCTTCGGACCCGATCAGCCGCATGATCGCCAGCGCCAGCGTGGTCTTGCCCGACCCGCTTTCGCCCACAATCCCCAGCGTCTCGCCCGCCCGCACGGAAATCGAGGCGTCGTTGACCGCCTTCACATGGCCCACCGTGCGGCGCATCAGCCCGCGCTGGATCGGGAACCAGACCTTCAGGTGGTCGGTCCGCACCAGGTCCTGCGCACCATCCGGCACCGGGCCCGCCAGGCCCTTGGGTTCGGCGGCCAGCAGCTTGCGGGTATAGGGATGCTGCGGATTGGCAAAGATGTCCGCCACCGGCCCCTGTTCGACGATCTCGCCCATCTGCATCACGCAGACCCGGTCGGCGATGCGGCGCACGATGCCCAGATCGTGGCTGATGAACAGAAGGCACATGCCCTCGGCGCGTTTCAGATCGGCCAGCAGGTCCAGGATCTGCGCCTGAATGGTCACATCCAGCGCCGTGGTCGGCTCATCCGCGATCAGCAGGTCCGGCCCGTTGGCCAGCGCCATCGCGATCATCACCCGCTGGCGCTGCCCGCCCGACAGCTGGTGCGGATAGTCCTGCAAGCGGCTTTCCGGGTTCTGGATGCCGACCTTGTCCAACAGCTCAATCACCCGCGCCCGCGCGGCCGCCCCGGTCAGGCCCTGATGCAGCGCCAAGCTTTCGGTGATCTGCTTTTCCAGCGTGTGCAGCGGGTTGAGCGAGGTCATCGGTTCCTGGAAGATGAAGGAAATATCGTTGCCCCGCACCTGCCGCAGCAGCGCCTCGGGGGCGCCGATCATTTCCTGCCCGCCATAGCGGACCGATCCCGCCACCTCGGCATTGCCGCCCAGAAGCGCCACGGTCGACAGTGCCGTGACCGACTTGCCCGAGCCGGATTCCCCCACCAGCGCCACGGTTTCGCCCTTGGCGACGGTGAAGCTGACACCCTTGACCGCCGGGATCACCTTCCCATCCTGCCGGAAGGCCACGCGCAAATCGTTGACCTCTAGCACCGCCGTCATTTGAACACCTTGCGCGGATCAAAGGCGTCGCGGACGCCTTCGAAGATGAACACCAGAAGCGACAACATGATCGCAAAGGTGAAAAACGCCGAAAACGCCAGCCACGGCGCCTGCAGGTTTTGCTTCGCCTGCAACGCCAATTCGCCCAGCGACGGCGCCGAGGACGGCAGCCCGTAGCCCAGATAATCCAGCGAGGCGAGCATCGAGATCGTCCCGGTGATGACAAAGGGCATCATCGTCAGCGTCGCCACCATCGCATTGGGCAGGATGTGGCGGAACATGATCACGCGGTCCGACACACCCAGGGCGCGGGCCGCACGGACATATTCGAAATTCCGCGCGCGCAGGAATTCCGCCCGCACCACGCCGGTCAGGGCGGGCCAGCCGAACAGGATCGCCACAAAGACCAGCAACCAGAAGCCCCGCCCCAGGATCGCGAACAGGATGATGATGACGTAAAGCGAGGGGGTCGAGGACCAGATTTCCAGCGCGCGCTGAAAGATCAGGTCGGTGCGCCCGCCGAAATAGCCCTGCACCGCGCCCGCCGCGATGCCAATGACCGAAGCGACGGTGGTGACGATCAGCGTGAACAGGATCGAGGTGCGGAAGCCATAGATCACCCGCGCCGCTACATCGCGCGCGGTATCGTCGGTGCCCAGCCAGTGCCGCGCATCGGGCGCGCTGGGGGCGGTGCCGACGTTGTTGATCGTGCGATAGTGGTAGGGGATCGGCGGCCAGATCATCCAGCCCGTTTCCACCGGCGCACCGTCCACCGTGCCGGTGCTGCGGGCCTCGGCCATGTAGGTGTCGGGGTCGTCCCAGCATTCCTCACGCCCGCCGGTCACGATCAGGCATTGCACCGCCTCATCGCGGTAGATCGCCTCGGTGCGGAAATCGCCGCCAAAGGCGGTTTCGGGATAGAAGCGATAGGCCGGGAAATAGAACTCGCCCCGGTAGCTGACGACGATCGGCTTGTCGTTGGCCAGCACCTCGGCAAACATCGAGGCGACAAACAGCACCAGAAACAGCCACAGCGACCAGAAGGCCCGCCGGTTGGCCTTGAAGTTACGCCAGCGGCGCGCGTTCAGCGGGGACAAAGCCATCAGCCGGCCCTCCGCTCAAAATCAATGCGCGGATCGACGAAGACATACATCAGATCCGACAGGATGCCGACCAGAAGCGAGATCAGGCCAAAGACGTAAAGCGTGCCAAAGATCACCGGATAGTTGCGTTCGACCGCCGCCTGAAAGCCCAGCAATCCCAGCCCGTCGAGCGAGAAGATCGTTTCCACGATGATCGAGGCGCCAAAGAACACGCCCAGAAACTGCGCCGGAAAGCCCGCGATCACGATCAGCATGGCGTTGCGGAAGACGTGGCCATACAGCACGCCGCGTTCCGACAGGCCCTTGGCCCGCGCAGTCATCACATATTGCTTGTTGATCTCATCCAGGAACGAGTTCTTGGTCAGCAGCGTCATCGTGGCAAAGCTGGCGATCGTGGTGGCGGTCACCGGCAGGGCGATGTGCCACAGGTAATCCAGCGCCTTGCCGATCGCGCTCAGATCCTCCCAGTTGTCCGAGGTCAGGCCCCGCAGCGGGAAGATCTTCCAATATGATCCGCCCGCGAACAGCACCATCAGCAGCACCGCGAACAGGAAGCCGGGGATCGCATAGCCCACGATGATCGCGCCGCTGGTCCAGGTGTCAAACGGGCTGCCATCGCGCACCGCCTTGCGGATGCCCAGCGGGATGGAAATCAGATAGGCCAGCAGCGTCGACCACAGGCCCAGCGTGATCGACACGGGCATCTTTTCCAGCACCAGTTCCACCACGGATTTCGAATGGAAGAAGCTTTGGCCGAAATCGAAGGTCAGGTAATTGCCCATCATGATGACAAAGCGTTCCACCGCCGGGATCGGCTCTTTTTCACATTCGGGCGCGCGGATGTCGGGCGTGCCGGTGAAGCCTTCAGCGCAGACGATCCGGGCAAAGCCCATCTGCACCTCAAGGCGGGCCAGCTGATCGGGGGAAATGCCGCGCGCGCCCTGATAGCCGCTGGCTTCAACGCCCTGCGCGCCGCCCGCAGCCCCCGCATCGCCGCCACCGGCGATGTTGCGCAGGCTGTCGGCCTCGCCCTCGACGCGGGCGATGATCTGTTCGATCGGCCCGCCCGGCACGAATTGCGTCAGCGTGAAGTTCACCACCATGATCCCGATCAGCGTCGGGATGATCAGCAGCAACCGCCGCAGGATATAGGCGCCCATGTCTGCCCTGCCCTTGCCCCGCCCCCGGTCAGAACGCGCCGGCGGCTTTCAGTTTTTCGGCCTTTTCGGCGTTGTACCACCAGAAGTCCAGTTCGCCCAGCGCATAGGGCGGCAGGTTTTCGGGGTGGTCGAACATGTCGTAATAGGCGACCGTATGGGTGGCCTTGTGCCACTGCGGCACCCAGAAGCGCAGCGCGCGCAAGGCCCGGTCCAGCGCGCGGACGCGGGTGGTCATCTCATCGCGGCTGTCGGCTTCCTCGACCAGCCGGATCAGCGCGTCGATCGCCGGATTGGCCAGCCCCATCGAGTTGAACACATCGCCCACCGCGGCCGATCCGAAATACTGCTGCAGCCCCGACCCGGGGATGTAATCCTGCCCCAGCTGGTCGGTGATCAGATCAAAGTCATGGCTGCGTTCGCGGTTGGTGAACTGTGCGTCATCCACGCGCGAATGCACCGCATCCACCCCAAGCGCGCGCAGGTTTTCGACGTAAGGGTTGATCACGCGGTCGAAGGTCTGGCTGTCGTTCAGGATCTCGACCCGCAGGGTTTGGCCGCGCGCATTGCGTCGCATGCCGTCATCGCCGACGGGCCAGCCCGCTTCATCCAGCAGCGCCGCGGCCTTGCGCAGATTGCCCCGGTCCAGTTGACGCGCGCCCGAAGCGGCGGGTTCCACCGCCGGATCGGTCAGGATGCCGGGGGGCAGGTCGGCGGCCAGCGGTTCCAGGATCGCGACCTCCTCGGGGCTGGGCACGCCTTCGGCGGCCAGGTCGGAATTGTCCCAGAACGACCGGGTGCGCGCGTAGATGCCGTAGAACAGCGTCTCATTCGACCATTCGAAATTGAACATCAGGCCCAGCGCCTCGCGCACGCGAATGTCCTGGAACCGGTCGCGGCGCAGGTTGATGGAAAAGGCCTGCCCGGTGCCGATCGCGCCAGATGGCAATTCGCGCTTGACCACATGGCCCGCGTTCAGCGCCGGGAAATCATAGCCCGTCGCCCAGATGATCGAGGACGCCTCGTTGCGGAAGGTATAGGCACCGGCCTTGAACCCCTCGAACGCGGCCTGATAGTCGCCGAAATATTCGATGCGGATCGTATCGAAATTGTTGCGGCCCCGGTTGATCGGCAGATCGCGGCCCCAATAGTCGGGGTTGCGCTTCCAGACCACGCGGGTGCCGCCCTCGGCGCGGTCGAACATATAGGGGCCCGACCCCAGGAAGGGGATGTTGCTGCTTTCTTCCAGATCGCGGTTGTGGCGTTCGAAATCCGCCTTGGAAAAGACCGGCAGGCCGCCGACCGTCTGGATGATGTCGCGGCGCGGATAGCCGGGGACAAAGGTGAACCGGATGCGCCGGTCGTCCAGCAGTTCGGCGGACTGGACCTTCTGGCTCAGCACCGTGCGAAAGGATGACAGGCCCTTGTCGCGGAAGGCTTCATAGGAAAACAGCACATCTTCGGCCGTCATCGGTGTGCCATCGGAAAAGGTGATCCCCTCGCGCAGGGTAAAGATCACCCAGTCGCGGCTTTCGGGATATTCCAGGCTTTCGGCCAGCAGCCCATAGGCCGCGCCGATTTCATCGGCCGTGGTGGTCAGCAGGCTTTCCAGCATCACGGACGACAGCGCCGCCGCGCGCCCCTTCAGCGTGAAGGGGTTGAAACTGTCGAATGCCCCCGAGGTCCATTCCGAAATCTCGCCGCCCTTCGGCGCATCGGGGTTCACATAGTCCAGATGCGCGAAATCGGGGCCGTATTTCAGATCGCCATAGGTCGAAATGCCATGCGCGGTGATGGTGTCCTGCGCCCGCCCGGCAGAGGCAAGCCCCGCCCATAGCGCCAGCGCGATGACAAGCGCCCCCATGGCGCGCAGGGTCACCCCCCATGACGTCTTGTCCAGTGCCGCCCCGCCCCGTGCAACCGCCTTTGTCTGAACCATATTCTCACCCCCCTGCGCTGCGCGGGTCCGCGCCATTCCGTCACCATTGGTAACGGGCCGGGGCGCGGGGCTTCAAGTTGCGATTGCGTGAGAAGGGCGCGAAAAGCAAAGGCCGCGCCCGGGGGCGCGGCCTGATTGTCCCCGGTGGGGGAAATCGTGCAGGATCAGTTCGAAACGCTCTGCAGATAGGCCAGAAGGTTGACGCGATCTTCCGGCTTGGGCAGACCGGCGAAGGCCATCTTGGTGTCGGGCAGGTAATCCTTGGGCTTGATCAGGAAGGCGTTCAGCTCTTCCAGCGTCCAGGTGCCGCCGTGGCTGGCCATGCCGGCCGAATAGGCAAAGCCGTCAACGGCGCCGATCGCGCGGTTCACGACGCCGTCCAGATGCGGGCCGGTGCCGTTCGACCCATCGACCTTGTGGCAGGCCCGGCACTTGCCAAAGACCTTTTCGCCCGCGGCCGCATCACCCGAATCAAGGGCCAGTTCCACGACTTCTTCCGCGGCTTCCTCGGCGCCCTCTTCGGCCACGTCCAGAAGCCCGCCCGGCGCCGCCGTCATACCCGCGACCTCTTCCCCGCCATGAGCGCCATGGCCAACGGAATAAAGCGCGCTGGCCGCCCAGTTGCCGAGAAGGAAGGCCAGAAGCGCGCCGATCACGGCACCCCCTGCCTTCGTGATAGTCATCGTGTCGAACATGGCTCTTCCCTGATGTGGCTGTTCAGTTGTGCGCATCTACCCGTTTCAGCCCCTGCATTTCAAGGCATGTTTCTGCGCGCAGCGGTCAATTTGGCCCTGCAGGGGCCGTTTTTCACGCCGGTCACGCGATCACCATGCCAAGCGTTGCGCCAAAGCCGCGCCCCGGGCCATTGGCGCAACGCGGGGGTTTCACGTCTTTCCCTGCCGCGCGCCGCGGTATAACGCAAGACAAGCGGCGCTCCGGCGCCAGGGATGATCGCAGCGAAAGAGGAGGCAGGATGAGCATGCATGTGAAAGGGCGGATCGCATTTCAGGGCGAACCGGGCGCCTATTCCCATCAGGCCTGCCGCCAGTCGCGCCCCGCGATGGAGGCCCTGCCCTGCGCCACCTTCGAAGAGGTGATCGAAACCGTCCGCAAGGGCGAGGCCGATCTGGCGATGCTGCCGGTGGAAAATTCCACCTACGGGCGCGTGGCCGACATCCACCACCTGCTGCCCGAAAGCGGCCTGCACATCGTGGATGAGGCCTTTGTGCGCGTCCACATCAACCTGCTGGCGGTGCCGGGCGCGAAGATCGACCAGATCGAGGCCGCGATGAGCCATACCGTCCTGTTGGGCCAGTGCCGCAGCTTCCTGCGCCAGCACAACCTGCGCATGATCACCGGCGCCGATACCGCCGGATCGGCCAAGATCGTGGCCGAACAGCGTGACCCGAAGGTGGCGGCGCTGGCCTCGGAACTGGCGGGGGAAATCTACGGGCTGGACTGCATCGCCCGCCATATCGAGGACCGGCAGAACAATACCACCCGCTTTCTGGTGATGGCGCGCGAACCCGACCTGAAACGTCGCGCCGACCGGATGATGACCACCTTCGTCTTCCGCGTGCGCAACATTCCGGCCGCGCTTTACAAGGCGATGGGCGGGTTCGCGACCAATGGCGTGAACATGACCAAGCTGGAAAGCTATATGGTGGACGGCAATTTCACCGCGACCCAGTTCTATGCCGACATCGAGGGCCATCCCGATGACACCAACGTGCGGCTGGCGCTGGAGGAATTGGGCTATTTCACCTCATCGCTGACGCTGCTGGGCGTCTACCCTGCCGATCCGCGCCGCCACGGCTGATCGCGGGGGGCGGTTCAGCCGGCGGGCCGCACCTCGATGCTGCGGGCGAAGGCGCGGATCTGATCGGCATATCGGCGCCGCAGATTGGCCCGCCCCAGGCGCGCCGCCTGCACCAGAACCCGCGCGCGCAGGCTGCGCGGGCGCAGGGTCAGCTCGACATGCATCCGCGTATGCGCCCGCGACAGCGGCAGCAGCGACACCACCAGCAACAGGTCGAAATTCGGGGAAATCCCGCCATATTCCACCCGCTCGGGCCGGTCAAAGCGGCGGATGTCGCCGATCAAAATGCGCTGCTTGCCGCGAAAGCGGAATTCGATTTCCCAGGTCATCCCCGCCCCGGGTTCGGCCCGTTCATCCAGACGCCGCAGGCTGACGCCTTCCCGCGCCGCCATGCGTTCAAACCGCGCGATGTCGGCAAGCGCATCAAAGACCGCCTCGGGCGTGGCGGCCACATCCTCGCGGCTGGAAAACTTCATGCGAACCCTCGTACTGCACCGGACCGAACCGGCGCCCTTGTGCCGTCAACCCAGCCCATCCGCAAGCCAGTGACGCAACAGCGCCCCCGCGATCGCACCGCGCCGGGGCGGGCGGATCTGCGGATCGGCGCCGGCAAAGATCGCGGCCAGACGTTCGCGGCTGACCCACAGCGCATCTTCAAGTTCCACCGGATCCAGCGTGATCGCCTCGGTCTCGGCCAGGCCCTGACAGCCCAGCATCAACGAGGCCGGAAACGGCCAGGGCTGCGAGGCGACATAGCGCACCGCCCCCACCGCCACGCCGGTTTCCTCGCGCACCTCGCGGCGCACGGCGGCCTCTAGGGTTTCGCCCGGCTCCATGAAACCCGCCAGGCAGGAATACATCCCCGCAGGCCAGCCCGGCGACCGGCCCAGCAGGGTCTTGTTCGCGCGCGTGACCAGCATGATCACCACCGGATCGGTGCGCGGAAAATGCGACACGCCGCAAGACGGGCAACGCCGCTGCCAGCCCGCCTGCACCGGGTCGGAGGCCGCACCGCAGGCCGCGCAGAACCGGTGCGTGGCATGCCAGCCGATCACCGCCCGGGCGGTCGCGGCCAGTTCCGCCTCGCGCGCGGACAACAGGCCCATGCGGGCGCGCAATTCGGCAAAGACATGGCCTTCGGGCAGATCGGGATGGACCTGTTCGGACGGGTCAAGGAAACCGGCCTCGGGCAAGGGGCCTTCGGGCGTCCAGCCCGACAGGTCCAGCGCAAAGCGCGGGCAATCGTCGGAAATGCCCAGCAGAATGGGCGGCTGGCCCGCATCGCGCAGCGCGCGATGGCCGGCCTCAACCCAGCCCAGCCCCGCGGCATCGGGCGCAAACAGCGGCTTGCCGCGCCACAGCGGCAAAACGCGCGCGCGCGGGTCCGACAAAAGCCGCGCCACCGCCGCCGGATCGCCACGCAGTTCCGCCGCACGTTCCAGCCCCGAATCGGCGAAGGCCATGTCCTGAAGCACCGTCCCGTATCGCATCCGCATCCCCCAATTGCCCGGCCCGATCTTGCACATTGCCCGCGCCCTGACCAGTGGGCCCGTGGGCAGGATCAAAATGGCAATTTCGTACTGGCGCGGCGGCAAATTTCGCCTTAAGGTTGTATTCGTCAGGTGTTGCATAAGTAATGGTGAACCCGCGCATGCGCCGGGAGTTTAGGACGAGTTTGACACATCAGGGCAAACCTGACCCAACCGCCGCCGGACAGGGCCTGCCCGATGCCCGGCGCGCGGCCCCGGTTGGCACGCGATTGCAGCTGCGGGTGCTGGAAACCAGCGACCTGCACATGAACATCCTGCCCTATGACTATTTCGCCGACCGCCCCTGTGACGCGCGGGGCCTTGCGCGCACCGCCACCCTGATCGCCGCCGCCCGCGCCGAGGTGGCCAATTGCCTGCTGCTGGACAATGGCGATTTCCTGCAGGGCAATCCGCTGGCCGATCATGTCGCGCGCACCTGCCTGGGGCGCAAGACGCCCAACCCGATGATCGCGGCGATGAACCACCTGGGCTATGATGCCGGGACGCTGGGCAACCACGAATTCAACTATGGCCTGCCGGTGCTGGAACGCGCGCTGCGCGATGCCGCCTTTCCGCTGGTCTCGGCCAATGTGGCGCGCGCGATCGGCGCCGATCCGCAGGGCGATGACACCTTCGTGCCGCCCTGGGTGCTGCTGGACCGGCGCTTGCGCGACGCACAGGGGCGCGAAATTTCGTTCCGGATTGGCGTGATCGGCTTTGTGCCGCCGCAGATCAGCGACTGGGACCGCGATCACCTGCAGGGCCGTATTGTCACGCGTGACATCGTGCAGGCCGCGCGCGCCCATGTGCCCGCGCTGCGCGCCGCAGGGGCCGATCTGGTGATCGCGCTGGCCCATACCGGCATCGGCGCGCCCGGCGCGGCGAACCGGGGGGAACAGGATGCGCTGGAACTGGCGGGGGTTGCGGGCATCGATGTGCTGCTGTGCGGTCACAGCCACCTGTCCTTCCCATCCACCCAGGCGCCGATGACCGCGGGGATCGACCCCGAACGCGGCGCCATCGGCGGCAAGCCCGCGCTGATGCCGGGGTTCTGGGGGTCGCATCTGGGGGTGCTGGATCTGGATCTGGTGCAGGACCCCGGGGGCTGGCGCGTGGCCGATTTCCGGGGCCAGCTGCGCCCGATCAGCACCCGCGGCCCCGATGGGGTGGCGCGCGCCACCACACCGGCCTGCCCCCGCATCACGGCGCTTGCACAGGCCGCGCATGACGAAACCCTGGCAGAGCTGCGCCGCCCCGTGGGCCGGACCGCGGCGCCGATCCACAGCTTCTTCGCGCTGGTCGCGCCCGATGCCGCGCTGACGCTGGTGGCGCAGGCGCAAGCCGCCCATGTCGCGCAGCGTCTGGCCGGGCGCCCCGAGGCGGCGCTGCCGCTGCTGTCGGCGGTGGCGCCGTTCAAATGCGGCGGGCGCGGCGGGCCGGATTTCTTCATCGACATTCCCGCAGGCCCGCTGCTGCGCAGCCATGTCAGCGATCTTTACATCTATCCCAACACGATCAGCGCGGTCGCGGTTTCGGGCGCCGATCTGGCGGAATGGATGGAACGCGCCGCAGGCCTGTTTTGCCAGATCACGCCGGGGCAGACCGATCAGCCGCTGATCGACCCGGATTTTCCCAGCTATAATTTCGATGTGATCGCCGGGCTGAGCTATCAGATCGACCTGACGGCCCCGGCGCGCTATGCCCCCGATGGCCGGCTGGCAAATCCCGGGGCGCGGCGCATCCATGCGCTGTGCCATCAGGGCCGGCCCGTCGCCCCCGGGGCGCGCTTTGTCGTGGCGACGAACAATTTCCGCACCGGGGGCGCGGGGCATTTCCCCGGCGCCACCGGCCCGGCGCTGGATCTGGGCGCCCCCCTGCCGGTGGCCACGGCACTGCTGGCCGAAATCGTCCGCCGCGGCAGCGTCACCCCCAGCGCCGCCCCGGTCTGGCGCTTTGCGCCGGTTGCCGGGGCCACGGCGGTCTTTGACACCAGCCGACACGCTGCCACGGTGCCCCTGCCCTCGGGCCGGTTTGACCTGCTGCGCGACGCCCCGGCCCCGGCGGGTTTTGCCCGCTTTCGCCTGCACCTGTGATCGCCACCCGCGCGCGCCGCCTTTTCCCGATTGCTTCCTTGCGAATCCGCCCCGCCCCCCCTATATCACCGCGTGAGAGGTTGGCGCGGGCGAGCGCCTCGCCAACCCGGTCAGGTCCGGAAGGAAGCAGCCGCAACGAGCCCCGCTTGGGTCGCTGTCCAGCCTCTCACCCCCACCCTCTGCGATCGGTTTGACTTGACCGCCCCGCCGACTAGACTGCCGGCGAATTTCAGGAGCGCGCCGCATGTCCGAGACGCCAGAGACCGGCTATCAGGTTCTCGCCCGCAAATACCGCCCCGCCACCTTTGCCGATCTGATCGGGCAAGAAGCGATGGTGCGCACGCTGAAAAACGCCTTTGCGGCCGACCGGATCGCCCATGCCTTCGTGATGACCGGGGTGCGCGGCGTGGGCAAGACCACCACCGCGCGGATCATCGCCAAGGGGCTGAACTGTGTCGGCCCCGACGGCACCGGCGGCCCCACGACCGAACCCTGCGGCACCTGCGAACATTGCAAGGCCATCGCCGAGGGCCGCCATGTCGATGTGATGGAAATGGACGCCGCCAGCCGCACCGGCGTGGGCGACATCCGCGAAATCATCGAAAGCGTGCATTACCGGGCCGCCAGCGCGCGCTTCAAGGTCTATATCATCGACGAGGTTCACATGCTGTCCACCAGCGCCTTCAACGCGCTGCTGAAGACGCTGGAAGAACCCCCCGCGCATGTGAAATTCATCTTCGCCACCACCGAGATTCGCAAGGTTCCGGTCACGGTGCTGTCGCGCTGTCAGCGGTTCGATCTGAAGCGCATCGAGCCCGAGGTGATGATGGCGCATCTGTCCCGCATCGCGGGCCTTGAGGGCGCAAGCCTCGCCCCCGATGCGCTGGCGCTGATCACGCGGGCGGCCGAAGGGTCAGTCCGCGACGCCATGAGCCTGATGGATCAGGCGATCGCGCATGGCGCGGGCGAAACCACCGCCGATCAGGTCCGCGCGATGCTGGGGCTGGCCGATCGCGGCCGGGTGCTGGACCTGTTCGACATGATCCTGAAGGGTCAGGCGGCCGAGGCGCTGGCGGAACTGGCCGGGCAATATGCCGATGGCGCCGATCCGATGGCGGTGCTGCGCGATCTGGCCGAAATCACGCACTGGATTTCCGTCATCAAGATCACGCCCGAAGCCGCCGAGGACCCGACCGTCCCCCCCGACGAACGCACGCGCGGCCAGGCGATGGCGGCCGCGATCCCGATGCGGGTGCTGACGCGGATGTGGCAGATGCTGCTGAAGGCGCTGGAAGAGGTCGCGGCGGCGCCGAACGCGATGATGGCCGCCGAAATGGCGGTGATCCGGCTGACCCATGTGGCCGACCTGCCCGACCCGGAAACCTTGCTGAAACGCGTCCAGCAGGGGCCGGGCGCGGGCGCCCCGGGCCGCGGCCCGGCACCGGGTGGCGCGCCGGTGCATGGGGCGCCGGTGGCGATGGGCGGGCCTGCGACCATGGCCGGGCCCGTGGCGCGCGGCCCGGTCACGTCGTCCGGCGCGGCGACGGCGCGGGCGGTGGCACCGGAAACGGCGCTGGCGCGCTTTGCCCGCTTTGAAGACGTGCTGGACCTGGTGCGCAAGATGCGCGACGTCAAGCTGCTGCTGGATATCGAAAACCACCTGCGGCTGGTGCATTACGCCCCCGGCCGGATCGAGTTTCAGCCCACGGGCAACGCGCCGCGCGATCTGGCGCAGGTTCTGGGCGCGCGGCTGCAGGGCTGGACCGGCGCGCGCTGGGGCGTGTCGGTCGTGGCCGAGGGCGGCGGCGAAACCATCGCCGAGGCGCGTGACGCCGACCGGCGCAAGGCCGAGGCCGAGGCGCAGGACAACCCCCTGGTGCAAGCGATCTTCGCCGCCTTTCCACAGGCGAAATTCGAGGATATCCGCACCGCCGAGGCCCTGACCGCCGAGGCCCGGGCCGAAGCCCTGCCCGAGGTCGAGGACGAATGGGACCCTTTCGAGGACAATTGAGGAGAGCGTGATGTTCAAGGGACTGGGCCAGCTTGGCGACATGGCCAAGATGATGAAGGCCGCCAAGGACATGCAGGACCGCATGGCCAGCCTGCAGGAAGACCTGGCGCAGCTGACCGTTCAGGGCGAATCCGGCGCGGGGCTGGTGCGCGCCACCGCCACCGCCAAGGGCGAGCTGACGGGGCTGTCGATCGACCCGTCGATCCTGGTGGCCTCGGAAAAAGAGGTGGTCGAGGATCTGATCCTGGCCGCGATCAAGGATGCGCAGAAGCGCGCCGCCGAACGCGCGCAGGCGGAAATGGCCAAGCTGGCGCAGGAATTGGGCCTGCCGCCGGGCATGAACCTGCCGGTCTGAGGCCGCCTTGGCCCGCGCGGCGGATGATATCGAGGCGCTGATCGCGCTGATGGCGCGGCTGCCGGGGCTTGGGCCACGCTCGGCCCGGCGGGCGGTGCTGCATCTGCTGCGCAAGCGCGCGGCCCTGATGGCGCCGCTGGCCGCCGCGATGGCCCATGTCGCCGAAACCGCGCGCGATTGCGCGATCTGCGGCAATATCTCTTCGGGCGAGATCTGTGAGATCTGCGCCGATCCCGCCCGCGCCACCGGTGAAATCTGCGTGGTCGAGGATGTGGCCGACCTGTGGGCGATGGAACGCGGGCGCGCCTTCAAGGGCCGGTATCACGTTCTGGGCGGCACGCTGTCGGCGCTGGATGCGGTGGGCCCCGAGGATCTGGGCATCCCGCGGCTGCTGGACCGGATCGGGGCGGAAGGCGTGCGCGAGGTGATCCTGGCGCTGAATGCCACGGTCGAGGGCCAGACCACCGCCCATTACATCGCCGAGGCGCTGGAGGGGCGCGACATCGCCATCACCAGCCTGGCGCAGGGTGTGCCGATCGGGGGCGAGCTGGATTACCTGGATGACGGCACGATTCAGGCGGCCTTGCGCGCAAGGCGGCGGTTCTGACCCTTTGCACCATTGATCCCCCGCCGGTGCGGGACTATCACGGGGCTAGGCCCCGCGGGCACACCCCACCGACCCCGCCGCTTTTGCAACCGCACGAGAGCCACGCATGAACCGCCTCTATCACGTCACGCTTTCGCCCTTTTGCCGCAAGGTCCGCCTGACACTGGCCGAGAAGAAGATCGAGGTGGAGCTGATCGAGGAACGCTACTGGGAACGCAGCACCGAATTCCTGCGCCGCAACCCGGCCGGAAAGGTGCCGATCCTGCGGATGGATGGCCGCGTCATGGCGGAAAGCCAGGCGATCTGCGAATTCATCGAGGAAACCTGTCCCACCCCGCCCCTGATGCCGCGCGACCCCGAGGCGCGCTATGAGGTGCGAAGGCTGTGTGCCTGGTTCGACGACAAGTTCAACGACGAGGTCACCCGCAAGGTGATGGGGGAACGGGTCTGGAAGAAGGTGATGAAGCTGGGCTATCCCGACAGCAAGACCGTGAAATCGGGGCTGGGGGCGATCAAGTATCACCTGGATTACATGGGCTGGCTGCTGGATCAGCGCCGCTGGCTGGCGGGCGATGTGATGACGCTGGCCGATTTCGCCGCCGCCGCGCATTTAAGCTGTCTGGACTATATCTCGGACGTGGATTGGGACCGGTCGGCCAATGTCAAGGACTGGTATGCCAAGATCAAGTCGCGCCCGGCCTTCCGGTCGCTTCTGGCCGATCAGCTGCCGGGCCTGCCGCCCGCGCCGCAATATGCAGAGCTTGATTTCTGATCGGGCGCGCGGGCGGGACGCGGCGGGGGCGCTGCCCCCGCACCCCCGAGGTATTTGCGGCAAGATGAAAGGCGCATCGTGACGGATTTGAAGGCGCGGCTGATCGGCAAGGCCCTGCAAGAGGGGTTTTCCAAGGCGCGCATCTGTCGGCCCGATGCCATCCCCGAGGCGGCCGCGCGGCTGGAGGCCTTTGTGGCGGCAGGGATGCATGGGCAGATGGGCTGGATGGCCGAGCGGATGGGCTGGCGCGGCGATCCGGCCGCGCTGTGGCCCGAGGCGCGTTCCGTCGTGATGCTGGCCGAGGTCTATACCCCCGAGGCCGACCCGACCGCAGTTCTGGGCCGCCCGGACCGGGGGGCCGTGTCGGTTTATGCGCAGGGCAAGGATTATCACGATCTGGCCAAGCGGCGGCTGAAGCGGGTTGGCCGCTGGCTGTTGGATGAGGCCGGGCGTGCGGGCCAAACCGCCGGGATCAAGGTCTTTGTCGATACCGCGCCGGTGATGGAAAAGCCGTTGGCGCAGGCGGCGGGGCTGGGCTGGCAGGGCAAGCACACCAATCTGCTGGCGCGGGATCTGGGCAACTGGTTCTTTCTGGGGGCAATCTTCACCACGCTGGACCTGGCGCCCGACGCGCCCGAGGTGAGCCATTGCGGATCGTGCCGGGCCTGTCTGGACGCCTGCCCGACAGGGGCCTTTCCCGCACCCTACCAGCTGGATGCGCGGCGCTGCATTTCGTATCTGACGATCGAGCACAAGGGGCCGGTGGACCCGGACCTGCGCGCGCGACTGGGCAACCGGATCTATGGCTGTGACGATTGTCTGGCGGCCTGTCCCTGGAACAAGTTCGCCGCCGCCGCGCATGAAATCGGCTATGCCCCGCGAGAGGTCGATGCGCCGCTGTTGGCGGAGCTTGCGGTGCTGGACGATGCCGGGTTTCGCGCGCGCTTTGCCGGCAGCCCGATCAAGCGCATCGGGCGCGACCGGATGGTGCGTAACGTTCTGTATGCAATCGGCAATTCCGGCCTACCCGCGCTGGCCGAGGTGGCGGCGGGACTGACCGCGGACCCAGACCCGGCGGTGGCCGATGCCGCCGCCTGGGCGCTGGCGCGGCTGCGCAAGCCCTAACTTTGCCATGATCGACTGGCAATCGAAACCGGATTGTCATCAAAGTTGCACCACAGATCCTTCCATGACCCTATTGCTTGCCTTTTTGGGCTACATCGTCTTTGCCAGCCTGTTCACCTTTCTGGTCTTTGCCGTGGACAAGCGGCGCGCGATCCGCGGCGACTGGCGCATTCCCGAGCGGACCTTGCTGTGGCTGTCTTTCTGGGGCGGCTCGCCGGGGGCCAAGGCCGCGCAGGCGTTGCTGCGCCACAAGACCAGAAAGCAGCCCTTCGCGCGACGGCTGAACCAGGTCATCGCGATACAGGGGGTGATCGGGGTTCTGGCCTTCACGCCCGCGGGGGCGCATCTGCACGACGCCGGAACCACGGTGGTGCAGCGGTTTCAGGAAGAGCTGGCCACCGCCCTGCCCGAACCGTCGCGCGAAAAATCCTTGCCGCGCCGGTTCGGCCCGGGGTCGTGATCCCGGGGGCTTCCCTTTCGCGCGGGTGTGGGTAACCTGCCGCCATGTCACCGCTTCGGGGTATCCTTCTTAAAATCGCCTCGGTCCTTGTGTTCATCGCCATGTCGGCGCTGATCAAGGCCACGGCGGCGCATGTGCCGGCGGGTGAGGCGGTGTTCTTTCGGTCCTTCTTTGCGATCCCGGTGATCCTGGTCTGGCTGGCCTGGCGACACGAGCTTGGGTCCGGCCTGCGGGTCGCGCAGCCGATGGGCCATGTCTGGCGCGGGGTCGTGGGGACGGCGGCGATGGGGTTCGGCTTTGCCGGCCTTGGCCTGTTGCCGCTGCCCGAGGTCACCGCGATCGGCTATGCCGCACCTCTGCTGACGGTGGTCTTTGCCGCGATGTTTCTGGGCGAGGAGGTGCGGTTGTTCCGGCTATCGGCAGTGGCGCTGGGGATGGTGGGGGTGCTGATCGTGCTGTCGCCGCGCCTTGGCACCTTTGGCGCCGCCACCGAGCGTGAGATGCTGGGCGCGGTGGTGGTGCTGGTGGGCGCGGCCTGTGCGGCACTGGCGCAGGTTTTCGTGCGCAAGCTGGTGGCCACCGAACGCACCTCGGCCATCGTGTTCTGGTTTTCGGTCACCGCCTCGGCGCTGTCGCTGGTCACATTGCCCTTCGGTTGGGTTCTGCCATCGGCATACGAAGCGATGCTGCTGGTTTCGGCGGGGCTGTTGGGCGGGTTGGGGCAGATCCTGCTGACATCCTCTTACCGGCATGCCGATGCCTCGATCGTGGCGCCGTTCGAATATGTCTCGATGATCTTCGCGCTGGCGATCGGCTTTGTCTTCTTCGATGAGGTGCCGACGCTGGTGATGCTGGGCGGCGCGGCGCTGGTTATCCTGGCGGGGGTGCTGATCATCTGGCGCGAACGCCAGCTGGGGATTGAACGCGCGCGCCAGCGCAAGGCGATGACCCCGCAGGGTTGAAAACCGCCCGTTCGCGCCCGCGCCGCAACTTGGGGATGAAATTCCGCGCGCAGGGCCCTATACTTTGGGCATGCACAGCTGAAGGAGGATCAGATGGGCCGACATATCATCGACCGCGCCACGCCCCGGGCCGAAGGCACCCGCGTGAAAACCTATCTGGATATGGATCGCAAAAGCGGGCTTCACCCGGCGATCCGCATCCTGTCACAGCGCCCCGCCACCCGCGGGGACGACGGGCGCAAATTACGCGAATTCGCCCGGATCGAACGCGGCCAGCGGGCCTGATCCGGGGATGGGTGGGCGCCGGACGCCCACCCGCCTTGCGATTAGCTGCGCACCAGCTTTTCGTAAGAGGCTGCGATGTCCAGCGTCAGCGCGCCGACCTCGAAAGTGTAATCCCCGATCTGGCCGATCGGCGTGACCTCGGCGGCGGTGCCGGTCAGCCAGGCCTGCTGGAAGCCTTCCAGTTCCGACGGCTCGATCCGGCGTTCATGCACGGTGATGCCCTTTTCCTTCAGCATCTGGATCACGGTCTGACGGGTGATGCCGTTCAGGAAGCAATCGGCCAGCGGGGTGTGCACCTCGCCATCCTTGACGAAGAAGATGTTGGCGCCGGTGCATTCCGCGACATAGCCGCGCCAGTCCATGAACAGCGCATCCGAACAGCCCTTGGCCTCGGCCGCGTGCTTGGACATGGTGCAGATCATGTAAAGGCCCGCCGCCTTGGCCGCGACCGGGATGGTTTCGGGGCTGGGGCGCTTCCATTTGGCTATGTCGATCTTGGCGCCCTTGGTCTTGGCGTCGCCGTAATAGGCGCCCCATTCCCAACCGGCGACCGCCAGCCGCACCGGGTTGCGCTTGGCCGAAACGCCCATGTCATCGCCCGCCCCGCGCCAGGCCACCGCGCGCACATAGGCGTCGGTCCAGTTGTTGGCCTTCAGCATGGCATATTTCGCCTCTTCGATCTGCTCGACCGAATAGGGGATTTCCATGTCCAGCAGGTTTGCCGACATGCGCAGACGTTCGGAATGTTCCACGGATTTGAAGATCTTGCCGTTATAGCAGCGTTCGCCCTCGAACACGGACGAGGCGTAGTGCAGGGCATGGGTCAGGATATGGACCTTGGCATCGCGCCATTCCACCAGCTTGCCATCCATCCAGATCCAGCCATCGCGATCGTCATAAGCACCGGCCATCTTGTCCTCCTTCGGAACCCGATTTGCAAATGTTGCGCCCGATTGGTCCGTTTCGGACATAAAGTTGCGCAAATTTAGCGGATCGGTAACAATTGATTCTTGGAAAGTCAACAACGCTGACATAAAATCGCGGCAAAGCGAGGGGGCACAATGGCCGACACCGGGGTTCAGGGCGGGGAAGCCCTTCTGTTTCTGACCGATGAGCAGTTGCGCCGCGGCATCGAGGCGATGTTCTTTGCCTATCGCGGCTTCACCGCCGACCCCGACAAGATCCTGGAACAGATGTCCTACGGGCGCGCGCATCACCGCGCGATGCATTTCATCAACCGCCAGCCGGGGCTGACCGTGACCACGCTTCTGTCGGTTCTGGGGGTGACCAAACAAAGCCTGAACCGCGTGCTGCGCACCCTGATCGAGGACGGCCTGGTCGAAAGCCGCGTGGGCCGCAAGGACAAGCGCGAACGCCACCTGTTCCTGACCGCGAAGGGCGCCGATCTGGAACGCGAACTGTCCGAGGCGCAGCGCGGGCGGATGCGTGCAGCCTATCGCGCCGCCGGCCCGCAGGCGGTCGCGGGCTTCCGCCAGGTGCTGGAGGCGATGATGGACCCCGAGATGCGCCGCCACTTCGCGACGATGCGGGACGGCGCCTGATGTCGGGCGGCGGGGCGGGCAATCAGCCGGGGGTGCATCTGCTGATCGTGGATGATGACGAACGCATCCGCGGCCTTTTGCAGAAGTTCCTGATCCGCAACGGCTTTCTGGTGACCGCGGCGCGCGATGCGGCACAGGCGCGGCGCCTGCTGGAGGGGTTGGAATTCAACCTGATCGTGCTGGATGTGATGATGCCGGGCGAGGATGGGCTTAGCCTGACGCGCGATCTGCGGCGCCGTCTGGACACGCCGATCCTTCTGTTGACCGCGCGCGGCGAAACCCGCGACCGGATCGAGGGGCTGGAGGCGGGGGCCGATGACTATCTGCCCAAACCCTTTGAACCCAAAGAGCTGTTGTTGCGCATCAACGCGATCCTGCGCCGCGCCCCGACAGAGGTGCCGACGGGCCCCAAGGCGCTGCATCTGGGCCCGCTGCGCTATGACCCGGACCGGGGCGAATTGTGGCAAGGCGACGTTCCGGTGCGCCTGACGGCGACCGAGGCGGCGTTGATGCGCATCTTTTCCGCCCGCGCGGGCGAGGTGGTCAGCCGCACCGAACTGATCGAGGAACTGGGCCGCGACCGGGGCGGCACCTCAGATGAGGGCGGCGGGGACCGCGCGGTGGACGTGCAGATCACCCGGCTGCGCCGCAAGATCGAACCCGACCCGCGCGAGCCGCGATTCCTTCAGACGGTGCGCGGGCTGGGCTACATGCTGTCCCCCGAATAGGCCCGCCGCCCGTGCCGTGCCACCGCGCGGGCAAAACTGCGGCAAATTGGCTATCGCGCTGCAGCATTTCAACCCCGCTGCGCGCTATTGTCTTCTGGACTGACAGGGATGTGATTGCTAATAGGTCGGCCATGTTTGGCGGCACAACGTGCGGCCCGGCAAGTCGTATCGGCCCACCCAAGGCCCGGGAAGGAGAGATTTCGTGTCCCACGCTGAAGAACACGCAGGCACCCGGAGGGATTTCCTCTACTACGCGACCGCAGGAACGGGCGCCGTCGTCACCGGCGCGGCCGTCTGGCCGCTGGTCAACCAGATGAACCCCTCGGCGGATGTGCAGGCGCTTGCCTCCATCTTCGTCGACATCTCGGGCGTCGAGCCTGGCACGCAGCTGACGGTGAAATGGCGCGGCAAGCCGGTCTTCATCCGCCGCCGCACCCAGGAAGAGATCGACAAGGCGCGGGCCGAAGACAATGCCGCCGACATCATCGACCCGCTGGCGCAGAACGCCAACAAGCCCGGCGCCAGCGCCGCGGATGAAAACCGGTCGCTGGACGAAGCGGGCGAATGGCTGGTGATGATCGGCGTGTGCACCCACCTGGGCTGTGTGCCGATCGGCAATGGCGCGGGCGAATTCGGCGGCTGGTTCTGCCCCTGCCACGGGTCGCATTACGACACCTCGGGGCGCATCCGCAAAGGCCCCGCGCCGCGCAACCTCGACATTCCGGTGGCGCAGTTCACCGATGACTCCACGATTCTGCTGGGCTGAGGGAGAGCACCATGTCCGGAATTCCGCACGACCATTACGAGCCCAAGACGGGCATCGAACAGTGGCTGCACAAGCGCCTGCCGATCGTGGCGCTGGCCTATGACACCATCATGATCCCCACGCCCAAGAACCTGAACTGGTGGTGGATCTGGGGGATCGTCCTTGCGTTCTGCCTTGTGCTGCAGATCGCGACCGGCATCGTTCTGGTGATGCATTACACCCCGCATGTCGACCTGGCCTTCGCCTCGGTCGAACATATCATGCGCGATGTGAACGGTGGCTGGGCGCTGCGCTACATCCACGCCAACGGCGCCTCGCTGTTCTTCCTGGCGGTCTATATCCACATCTTCCGCGGTCTGTTCTACGGGTCCTACAAGGCCCCGCGCGAAATCACCTGGATCGTGGGCATGATCATCTATCTGTGCATGATGGGCACCGCCTTCATGGGCTATGTGCTGCCCTGGGGCCAGATGTCCTTCTGGGGCGCGACCGTGATCACCGGCCTGTTCGGCGCGATCCCGGGCATCGGCGAGCCGATCCAGACCTGGCTGCTGGGCGGCCCGGCGGTGGACAACGCGACGCTGAACCGCTTCTTCTCGCTGCACTACCTGCTGCCCTTCGTGATCGCCGCGCTGGTCGCGGTCCACATCTGGGCCTTCCACACCACCGGCAACAACAACCCCACCGGGGTTGAGGTGCGCCGCACCTCGAAGGCCGAGGCCGAAAAGGACACCCTGCCCTTCTGGCCCTATTTCGTGATCAAGGATCTGTTCGCGCTGTCGCTGATTCTGCTGGTCTTCTTCGCGGTCGTGGGCTTCATGCCGAACTACCTGGGCCACCCCGACAACTATATCGAGGCGAACCCGCTGGTGACCCCCGCCCATATCGTGCCGGAATGGTATTTCCTGCCGTTCTACGCGATCCTGCGGGCCTTCACCGCCGATGTCTGGGTCGTGATCGCGGTGGAATGGGTGACCTTCGGCATCGTCGACGCCAAGTTCTTCGGCGTGCTGGCGATGTTCGGCGCGATCGCCGTGATGGCGCTGGCGCCCTGGCTGGATACCTCGTCGGTGCGTTCGGGCCGCTATCGCCCGATGTTCAAGTGGTGGTTCTACCTGCTGGTGATCGACTTCATCGTTCTGATGTGGTGCGGCGCCATGCCGGCCGAGGAACCCTATGCCTCGATCTCGCTGATCGGTGCGGCCTACTGGTTCGCCTATTTCCTCGTGATCCTGCCGCTTCTGGGCGTGATCGAAAAGCCGCTGCCGCAGCCGGCCACGATCGAGGAAGATTTCAACGCGCATTACGGCGCCGACGCGACCCCGGCCGAGTAAGGAAAAGGACCGATATCATGAAAAAACTTCTGATCTCTGCCGTTTCCGCGCTGATGCTCGGGTCCGGCGCCGCGCTGGCGGCGGGTGCCGAAGGCCATGTCGAAGATTTCGCCTTCAGCTTTGAAGGCCCGTTCGGCACATATGATGAACAGCAGCTGCGCCGCGGCTTCCAGGTCTATCGGGAGGTCTGCTCGTCCTGCCACGGCCTGCAATATGTGCCGCTGCGCACGCTGGCCGACACCGACGGCCTGGGCATGGACCCCGCTTGGGTCCGCGCCTATGCCGCCGAGCTGGATGAGGTGATGGATGCCGAAACCGGCGAGCCGCGTCCGCGCAAGGAAACCGACATGTTCCCCACCCGCTCGGGTGAGGGCATGGGGCCGGACCTGTCGCTGATGGCCAAGGCGCGCGTGGGCTTCCACGGGCCCTATGGCACCGGCATCAACCAGTTCTTCCGCGGCATCGGCGGGCCGGAATATATCGCCTCGCTGCTGACGGGTTACACGGGTGAGGAGAAAGAGGAAGCCGGTTCCTATTTCTACGAAAACCACACCTTCCCCGGTGGCTGGATCGCGATGGCCGCGCCGCTGATGGATGACCTGATCGAGTATGAGGACGGCACCCCCGCCACGGTTGAAAACATGGCGACCGATGTGGCGGCCTTCATGATGTGGACGGCGGAACCCAAGATGATGGCGCGCAAGCAGATGGGCTTTGTCGCGGTCATCATGCTGACGGTGCTGACGGCGCTGCTCTATCTGACCAACAAGCGGATCTGGGCGCCCCACAAGGGCCGCCACGTCTGATCCGGCCGACATGGCCCCCGAACGCGCCCCACCGGGGCGCGTTTTCTTTTGGTCATGGCGCTTGCCGCGTCGCCACGATAGGCTGGCGGCAAATCCGGAAAGGAAGACCCATGGCCGAACCCCGCGCCCCGCGCCTGTGCGTCCTGATCGACGCCGACAACGTCCCCGCCAGCTATGCCGAGGCGATCTTTGAAGAAATCGCCAGCCTGGGCGAGGCCAGCGTGCGGCGCATCTATGGCGACTGGTCGGCGCAGCGTCTGGGCAAATGGGCCGAGCGGGTCGCGGCCCTGGGCCTGGTTGCCGATCAGCAATTCGCCAATACCAAGGGCAAGAACGCGTCCGACATCGGGCTGGTGATCGCGGCGATGGATTTCCTGCATTCGGGCCTGTTCGACGGCTTTGTTCTGGTGTCCTCGGACAGCGATTTCACCCGCCTGGCCGCGCGCATCCGCGAACAGGGGCTGGATGTCTATGGCATCGGCGAAAAGAAGACGCCCGAAGCCTTTCGCATGGCCTGCAAGCGGTTCATCTATGTCGAGAACCTGGGCGCCGAAGAACCCGCCACCCGCGATGAACCGCGCCCCGGCGGCGCCGAATCCCCGCGCGGCAAGGAGCCCGCCAAGAACGCGATCCCGCTGATCGTGGCGGCGATGCGCGCCATCGGCGGGGATGAGGAATGGTATTCCTTGGGCCAGATCGGCCAGTTCATCACCCAGGCCAATCCCGACTTCGACACCCGCAGCTATGGTGCGGCGAAGCTGTCGGATCTGATCAAGAAAACCGGCCGGTTTGAGGTGCAGCACGGCCCCGGCGGCCAGCTGACCGTGCGCGATCTGGCCTAGCCGCGTCTGCCATAGCGCGCCATGAACATCTGCACCGCGCCCTCGATCACGCGGGCGCGGTCGGGCGCCGGGCAACAGGGGCTGACGCCGAACAGCAGGCGGGCGTGGATATCGGCCTTGCACAATTCGGCGAACTGATCGGCGGCCAGGTCGAAATCCTCGATCGCCAGCTCGCCCCGCCCCGCCGCCTGGCGCAGGTAATCCACCAGCCGTTCGCGCACCAGAAGCGGCCCGGACTGATAGAATTCACGCCCAAGCGCGGGAAAGCGGTCACTTTCGGCCACGCAAACGCGATAGACGCGCGTCCCGAATTCCGAGGTCATGAAGGCGATGATGCGTTCGGCCGCTGCGCGCAGCACCTGTTCAGGTGGCAACGCGGGATCGATCAGTTCCACCGCAGCATCGGCCTGGCGGCGGCATTCGGTCTTGGCGACCTCCATGAACAACAGGCGCTTGTCGGGGAAATAGCTGTAAAGCGTCGCCTTGCTGACCCCCGCCTCGCGCGCGATGTCATCGACGCTGGCCCCTTCGAAGCCGTCCCGCAGAAAGACCGTCCGCGCGCCGTCCAGCACCTGGTCGAACTTGCGGCCCTTGCGGATGGCGGGGTCGGTCATGGCGGTTCCTTCCGGTGGTGATGCACGGCGGCACCCCCAGCATAGACTGATCGGTTCAGTTGGGGCAACGGCCGATCGTCACACCCCGGGCGCCCGCAGCACCCCCAGCGCGCGGGCCAGGCGCGGCGCTTTGTGGCGCAGGACGCCGCAAAGCGCGTAATGGGCGAAATACCACGTCGCCAGCGGCAACGGCAGGCCCAGGTGAACGCGATACATCGCCCAGGTCCCCCGCGCGGCCCGCCCCTTGCCTGCGGACAGCGTGGCATGGCCGTGATGATAGATGCACAGCACCTCATTCAGGCCGGCCGCCTCGGTGCCGCTGCGCAAAAGCGCGATCAGGAAAGCGAAATCCTGCCGCCGGCGCAACGCGGGCATCCGCCGCGCGCCCAGCCAGGCGCGGTCGATCATCACGGTGGAAAAGCCCATGACATTGGTTTTCAGGAAGGCCGGCATGGCAATCCGCCGCGGCAGGCCGATGGCCTCTTGGTCCCCGGTCAGATCGTTATGGCGCAGATAGGCGGTGGCGGCGATCCGCGCGCCGGTGGTCTGCAGAAAGGCGGTCTGGCGGGCCAGCTTTTCGGGCAGCCATTCGTCATCGGCATCCAGAAAGGCCAGCCAGCGCCCCCGCGCCGCGTCGATCCCGGCATTGCGCGCAGGCCCCGCGCCGCGATTGCCGGGCAGGCGGATCACCCGGATGCGCGGATCGGCCAGATAGGGCGACAGCGCGTCCAGGCTGGCATCGGTGGACCCGTCATCCACCACGATCGCCTCCCAGTCGGTCAGGGTCTGCGCCTGGACCGAGGCCAGCGCACGCCCGATGACCCCGGCGGCGTTGTGACAGGGGATGATGACGCTGACCTCGGCCAAGGTCAGCCGATCCGCCCGCGCGCGCCGCCGGTCTGGCCGCGATCCATGAGCAGATGATCCAGGATCACGCAGGCCATCATCGCCTCGGCCACCGGAACCGCGCGGATGCCGACGCAGGGATCGTGGCGGCCCTTGGTCACCACCTCGACCTCTTCGCCCGCCACGTTGATCGACCGACGCGGCGTCAGGATCGACGAGGTCGGCTTGACCGAGAAACGCAGGATGATCGGCTGGCCGGTGGTGATGCCGCCCAAGATTCCGCCGGCATGGTTGGTCAGGAATTCGGGCCCGTCCGGCCCCATGCGGATTTCGTCGGCATTGTCGATGCCGGTCAGGCCCGCCGCCGCCATCCCCTCGCCGATCTCGACGCCCTTGACGGCGTTGATCGACATCATCGCGGCGGCCAGGTCGGTATCCATCTTGGCATAGATCGGCGCGCCAAGGCCCGGGGGCACACCCTCGGCCAGCAGCTCGATCATCGCGCCGACGGAACTGTGGCCCTTGCGGATCGCGTCCAGGTAATCGGCCCATTCATCGACCACGGCGGCATCGGGAATGAAGAAGGGATTGCGCAGAATCTCATCGCGGTCGAACCGTTCGCGGCTGATCTGCTTGGCGCCCATCTGCACCATGTAGCCGGTAATCCGCAGATCGGGCACCAGCGCCTTCAGCACCGCCTGCGCCACGCCCCCCGCCGCCACCCGCGCCGCGGTTTCGCGCGCGCTGGACCGCCCGCCCCCGCGATAATCGCGCAGGCCGTATTTCTGGTGATAGGTGATGTCGGCGTGACCGGGGCGGAACTGGCGCGCGATTTCGCCATAATCCTTGCTGCGCTGATCGGTGTTTTCAATCATCAGCTGGATCGGCGTGCCGGTCGTGCGCCCTTCGAAAACGCCCGACAGGATGCGGACCTGATCGGGTTCCTGGCGCTGGGTCGTCATCTTTGACTGGCCCGGCCTGCGGCGGTCCAGGAAGACCTGGATGAAATCTTCGGAAATCTCGATCCCCGGGGGGCAGCCATCCACCGTCGCGCCGATCGCGGGCCCGTGGCTTTCGCCCCAGGTGGTGACACGGAACAGGTGACCGAAGGTATTGAAACTCATCACAGCTCTCCTCTCGCCCCACGGCATAGCGGCGCAGGGGGGCTGGCTCAAGCGATTTCCCTTGCGAAAGGCCACGGCGGGCCTATGTTACGGCCCACCTCGGGGTGCCCGGCTGGGCTGAGATGCGGCAACGCGAACCCGTTGAACCTGAACCGGTTAAGACCGGCGGAGGGAAGGTAGCACGGGGCATCCCCGGCCTGACCCCGCCCGTCAGCCATTGGAGACCCAGATGCGAACCACTCTGATGCTTGCGGGACTTTTTGCAGCCACCAGCGCCGTGGCGGATGAAAAGCCCGTCCTGACTGTCTATGCGCCCGATTACTTCACCTCGGAATGGGGTCCCGGCCCCGCGATCGAAAAGGGCTTTGAGGCGACCTGCGCCTGCGATCTGAAATTCGTGGCCGGTGACGTGCTGCCCCGTCTGCTTCTGGAAGGCGACCGGACCGACGCCGATGTGGTCATCGGCCTGACCATCGACGTGCTGGCCCGCGCCCGCGCCACGGGGCTTTTCGCGCCCCACGGGCAGGACAATGCCGCCCTGACCCTGCCGGTCGCCTGGGACGACGACACCTTCCTGCCCTTCAACTGGAGCGAGACGGCCTTTGTCTATGACACCACCCGCCTGGCCAATCCGCCCAGCTCGTTCGAAGATCTGCTGAACGCGCCCGATAGTCTGAAAATTGCAATTCAGGACCCGCGTTCGTCGATTTCGGGGCTGGCAATGTTGCTTTGGGTCAAGGCGGTCTATGGCGATCGCGCGCCCGAGGCCTGGGCGAAACTGGCGCCCAAGGTGCTGACCGTGACTGCCGGCTGGTCGGAAAGCTATGGCCTGTTCACCGATGGCGAGGTGGATATGGTGCTCAGCTACACCACCTCGCCCGCCTATCACATCATCGCGGAACAAGACACGACCAAGGCCGCCGCGATCTTCCCCGAGGGGCATTACTTCCTGACCGAGGTTGCCGCCCAGCTGGCCGGCACCGACCAGCCCGATCTGGCAGCCGCCTTCATGGACTATGTCGTGTCCGATGATTTCCAGGGCATGATTGCCACCGGCAACTGGTCCTATCCCGCGGTCATCAAGGACGGCTTCCTGCCCGAGGGCTTTGCCGCCCTGCCCCGCCCCGACAAGACCCTGTTCTATTCCGAGGCCGACGCCGAGGCTCTGCGCCAACCCGCATTGGACGAATGGCTCGCCGCCTTCGCGAAATAAGCTGGCCCGCGCCGCTGGCAGCCCTGCTGGTGGCGGCGCTGGTGCTGGGAACGCTCGGCGCGGTGGCGATCCGCGCCGGGGGCTTTGGTGTGCTGCGCCCCACCGACCTGTCGGCGCTGTGGTTCACGATCTGGCAGGCGGCGGTGTCGGCGGCGGTGTCGTGCCTGCTGGCGGTGCCGGTGGCCCGCGCGCTGGCGCGGCGGCGGTTTCGGGGCCGGGGTCTGCTGATTTCGCTGTTGGGGGCGCCCTTCATCCTGCCCACGATCGTGGCGGTGATGGGGCTTCTGACGGTCTTTGGCCGGCGCGGCATGGTCAATGCCGGGCTGGAAGGGATGGGCCTGCCGGGCCTGACCATCTATGGCGCGCATGGGGTGATTCTGGCCCATGTCTTCTTCAACCTGCCGCTGGCCACCCGGATGATCCTGCACGGCTGGCAGGGCATCCCGGCGGAACGGTTCCGGCTGGCCGCAGCCCTCGGGTTCGGCCCCGGCGACATCCGCCGCCATCTGGAAATCCCGATGCTGCGCGCCATCCTGCCGGGGGCCTTTCTGGCGATCTTCCTTGTCTGCCTGACGTCCTTTGCCGTCGCGCTGACGCTGGGCGGCGGCCCACGCGCCACGACCGTCGAACTGGCGATCTATCAGGCCTTCCGCTTCGATTTCGACCTTGCCCGCGCCGCAAGCCTTGGCCTGGTGCAGGTGGCGCTGTGCCTTGGCGCGCTGGCGATCACCGCGCGCGTCACCCTGCCCTCCAGCTTTGGCGCGGGGCTTGATCGCCCCCTGCCGATGCAGGCGCCGGGCCGCGCGGCAGTGGTCCATGACATCATCGCCATCACAACCGCCACGGCCTTTCTGCTGGTGCCCATCGGCACGGTCCTGGCCCGCGGCCTGCCCGGGATCGGCGCACTGCCCCCAAGCCTTTGGGCGGCCACCGGCACATCGGTCGCGCTGGCGCTGGGGTCAACCGCGCTGACACTGGCGCTTGCGCTGCCGCTGGCGCTGGCCGCAACCCGCGCCACCTGGGCCGAGGCGGCGGGGATGCTTCCCCTGACCGCCTCATCGCTGGTGATCGGCACGGGGCTGTTCGTGATTCTGCGCCCCGTGGTGAACCCCACCGCCCTTGCCCTGCCCGTCACCCTGGTCGTCAATGCAGCCATGTCGCTGCCCTTCGCGCTGCGCATGATCCTGCCCGAGGCGCGGGTGCTGGCCGCCGATTATGACCGCCTGGCCACCTCTCTGGGGCTGGCCGGCCTTGCGCGTCTGCGCTATCTGACCCTGCCGCGCCTGGCGCGCCCGCTTGGCTTTTCGGCCGGGCTGTCGGCGGCCTTCTCGATGGGCGATCTGGGCGTCATCACGCTGTTCGCCGGGGGTGACCAGAAAACCCTGCCGCTTGCCCTGTTTCAACTGATGGGCGCCTATCGCATGGATCAGGCCGCGGCGGCGGCGGCGGTGCTGATGGCGCTGACCTTCGCCCTGTTCTGGGCCTTTGACCGGATCGGACAACATGCTGACCCTAGATAAACTGCACATATGCCAGGGTGATTTCCACCTGCGCGCTGATCTGACCGTGCCGCGCGGGGCGCGCTGCGCAATCATGGGGCCTTCGGGCGGGGGCAAGTCCACGCTTCTGGCCGCCATCGCGGGCTTCCTGCCCCCGGTCTCGGGCCGCATCCTGTGGGACGGGCAGGACATCACCGCCCAGCCCCCCGGCGAACGCCCCCTGTCGATCCTGTTTCAGGACCAGAACCTGTTCCCGCACCTCAGCGTCGCGCAAAACCTTGCCATCGGCCTGTCGCCACAGCTGCGGCTGAACGCCGATCAACAGGCGCGCATCGATCAGGCCCTGGACCGCACCGGCCTGCAGGGGCTGGCCCGCCGCAAGCCCGGCGCGCTGTCGGGCGGTCAACAAAGCCGCGTGGCGCTGGCCCGCGCCCTGCTGCGCGCGCGCCCTCTGCTGTTGCTGGATGAACCCTTTGCCGCGCTGGGGCCCGCGCTGAAACGCGACATGCTTGACCTGGTCGATGCCATCGCCAGCGAACAGGGCGCCACTGTGCTGATGGTCACCCACGACCCCGAGGATGCCCGCGCCTTCGCCGACCTGACCCTGCTGGTGGCCGAAGGGCGCGCGCATCCGCCCCAGCCCACCGGACCGCTGCTGGACAACCCGCCCCCGGCGCTGCGCGTCTATCTGGGCGGGTGATCCTTCATCTTGCCACAAATACCTCACGGGGGTGCGGGGGTGTGAAACCCCCGCCTGCCCCACCTAGAACAAGACGACCGAGCGGATCGATTCGCCCGCATGCATCAGATCGAAGGCCTTGTTGATGTCTTCCAGCGGCATGGTGTGGGTGATCATCGGATCGATCTCGATCTTGCCATCCATGTACCAATCCACGATCTGCGGCACATCGGTGCGCCCGCGCGCGCCGCCAAAGGCCGTGCCCTTCCACACCCGCCCGGTGACCAGCTGGAACGGCCGGGTCTGGATCTCGGCCCCGGAGGGGGCCACGCCGATGATGATCGACTGCCCCCAGCCGCGATGGGTGCATTCCAGCGCATCGCGCATCACCTTGACGTTGCCGGTGCAGTCAAAGGAATAATCCGCCCCGCCGATCTGATCGAAGGGCGTTTTCGTCATGTTGACGATATGGCTGACGATATCGCCGTCGATTTCCTTGGGATTGACGAAATGGGTCATGCCGAACCGCTCGCCCCATTCCTTCTTGGCATTGTTCAGATCGACCCCGATGATCATGTCGGCGCCCGCCAGACGCAGCCCCTGGATCACGTTCAGCCCGATCCCGCCCAGGCCGAAAACAACGGCCTTGGCGCCGATTTCCACCTTGGCGGTGTTGATCACCGCGCCGATGCCGGTGGTGACGCCGCAGCCGATGTAGCAGACCTTGTCAAAGGGCGCGTCGGGCCGGATCTTGGCCAGCGCGATTTCGGGCACCACCGTGTGGTTGGCGAAGGTCGAACAGCCCATGTAGTGATGGATCGGCGTGCCATCCAGCATCGAAAACCGCGTCGTGCCATCGGGCAAAAGCCCCTGCCCCTGGGTCGACCGGATCGCGGTGCACAGGTTGGTCTTCTGGCTGAGACAGGACGGGCACTGGCGGCATTCGGGGGTGTAAAGCGGGATCACATGGTCGCCGGGCTTCAGCGTGGTGACGCCGGGCCCGACCTCGACAACCACGCCCGCGCCTTCATGGCCCAGGATCGCGGGGAAGATGCCTTCTGGGTCTGCTCCCGACAATGTGAATTCGTCGGTGTGACAGATGCCGGTGGCCTTGATTTCCACCAGAACCTCGCCCTGTTTCGGGCCTTCCAGGTTCACTTCCATGATTTCAAGCGGTTTCCCGGGGGCAAGGGCGACGGCGGCACGGGTTCTCATGGGTAAATCCTCGCTGTATAGATGCGCGAAGCCTGCGGCAAAGCCCGCGCAAGAGCAACCTCAGGAAGCGACAAAATGACCAGATTTTCCGCCTTGGCCGCCGTGATCCTGCTGGCCGCCTGCCAGCCCCCGATGCCGATCGAGGAACCGATGCCCCAGACCCCGGCGCCGATGCTGCTGGGTGCCGATCCTGCCGGCGGTCTGGAAGAACGCATGCCCGACACCTGCAAGGCGATCGACTATGTGGCCTATCTGGGCCAGCCCGGCGGCGTGATTGCCACCATCCCCTTCACCCAGCCCCATCGCGTGGTGGAATGGCGCGGGATCGAGGCGCAGGAATACAATCCCCAGCGCGTCGTGTTCCGGCTGGATGCGGCGGGCAACATCTACAACATCGACTGCGGCTGATCGGGTGGCGCGCGCGATCCCCCTGGCGCTGATCGCGGGGCTGGCATTGGCGGGCTGCCGGATGGCGCCCGCCTTGCCCGCCGATCCGGTCGATCCGGGCGCGGATGCCTGTGGCGCGTCCCGGCTGCAGTATCTGATCGGCCAGCCCGAATCGGTGCTGGACGGGATGCGGTTCGACGCGCCCGTCCGCGTGATCCGCCCCGGCATGGCGGTGACGATGGATTATCGTCCCGACCGGCTGAACATCGAGATCGACGCCCGGAACCGAATCGCGCGGGTTCACTGTTCGTGACCCGCGCGGCATCGGCCCCCGGTCCAGCGCCGGACGCTGAACGGCTTAGTTCGTCTGGATGCGGAAGTCGGTGTGACAATCCTTGCAGGCACCGGCAACGGCACCCATGCCGGCCCGCAGCGCATCAAGCGAGCTGGTATCGATCCCCTGCGCGGCCTTGAACAGCGCATCCGACCGGGCGGTGAAGGTTTCAAAATCAGTCCAGATCTCGGGCTTGGCCTCGGTGACGGGGTCGGTTTCATTGGCCTCGAAAGCCTGCGGAATTTCCGCGGCGGCGGCGGCCAGCGCGGCGGCGGCCTCGGCGGCCTTGTCGGCATCAAAGTCGGCCTTGCCTTGCGCCATGTCACCAAGAATGCCGGTATTGACGCGCACCACGCCCATCAGGTCCATCCGTTCCTTCACCACCGGATTTTGCACGCCTTCCTTGGCGACCGCGACGCCCGCCGCCAGGATCAGGCCAAGCGTCAGCATCTTGCTGGAAAATGTCATGTGAAACTCCCTTGTTAACACCGTGGCGACAGCATAGCGCGGCCAAGGCCCTTCGCACAGGCCCGCCATCCCCGCATGGGCCGGATCGCGCGCATGATCACCTGAATGTCATTGCCGGGTTGCGCGCGCCGCAGGGGGATATTTCGCGCGCCACGCGCCCGCGCGCTTGATTTGGGGCAGGCCCGCTGCCACCTTGGGAATATGACCATGCAGATCCCGCCCGTCTTACCCCCTGGCCCTGCCACCGCCCCCGCGCAGGTCGCCTTCGACCGGGCGGAACTGTCGGTGATCCTGTCGCTTTACGGGCGAATGGTCGCCGCCGGCGAATGGCGCGACTATGGCATGAGCTTTCTGCGCGACATGGCGGTGTTTTCGGTCTTTCGTCGTGCCGCCGAACACCCGATCTACCGCATCGAGAAACGCCCCGCCCTGCGCGCCCGGCAGGGGCAATATGCCGTGGTCGGCATGGACGGACAGATCCTGAAGCGCGGGCATGACCTGCCCACGGTGCTGCGCGTGCTGGAACGCAAGCTGATCCGCCCCGTCGACTGAACCTGTCCCGAAACCGGCGGGCCGTTCCCTTGGTCAGTTGCGCCGGTGCAGGCCCAGAAACGGCCCCTCGCCCGCGGCCTCGATCCGGCGCAGGCAGCTGTCGATCCGTTCATGCGCCACATTCATCGAATGGCCATTGGCATGGATCAGCACATCCGCATCACAGGCCAGCGCCACATGCCCCTTCCAGAAGAACAGATCCCCCCGCCGCGCCGGCGCGCCGGGCGGCAGCGGCGCGCCCAGTGCGCGGTGCTGCAGGTCGCTGTCACCGGGGCAATCCAGCCCACAGGCGGCAAAGGCCAGCTGCACCAGCCCCGAACAATCGATGCCAGACCGCGAATTGCCGCCCCACAGATAGGGCGTGCCGATCAGGCTTTGGGCGACGCTGACCGGATCCTCGGCCCAGTCGCCCAGCGCGCGCAGATGCTGGCGCGGGACAAAGCCCTGCGGGGTGATGGCGAACATCCCCTGCCATCCGGTCACGCAGACCCGCGCACCCAGCGACAACAGGGCCGTTTCGCGCTGCTTGATCGAGGGGCCGGGGTAGATGTGGGTGGCAGGCGCCGCGACCCAATGGGTCGGCGCGCAGGCCGGGCCCAGCGCCGCCGCATCCAGCCAGCCGCAATAGCCATCGGCCTCGGCGCGCACAAAGGCATGGCCATCCATGCGGTCCAGCACCAGAAGCGATGCGCCCATCAGCAGCTGGCGGTCACGCGCCCCGCCGGGCGTGGCGCAAAGATCGGCCAGGGGCGCGGCCACGCAGGCGGGATCGCCTTCCACGAAACGCTCGGCCGCCAGCTGGCCGCGCAGGCTTACATGCGCGACGCGGCCATTGGCGGGGGTCAGGCGGCGGTCGGTCACAGGCCCAGAACCTCGGGCAGGGCCTCCAGCAGGGCGCGCGCGCCCTGGCCCACGCCGCCCTTGGGCCGGGCGGGGGCGGCGGTGGGCTGCCAGCCGTAGATGTCGAAATGCGCAAACCGCGCGGTCGCGGTGACAAAACGGCGCAGGAACAGCGCCGCCGTGATCGACCCCGCCATCCCGCCCGAAGGCGCATTGTCCAGATCTGCGATGGCCGGTTCGATCAGCGGCTCATAGGGCGCCCAGAAGGGCATGCGCCATAGCGGATCGGCCACCCGCGCCGCCGCCCCTGCCAGCGCGGCGGCCAGCGCGTCATCATCGGTGTAGAAGGGTGGCAGATCCGGGCCCAACGCCACCCGCGCCGCCCCCGTCAACGTGGCCATGCAGATCAGCAGATCCGGCGTTTCCTCATCCGCCAGCGCAAGCGCATCGGCCAGCACCAGCCGCCCCTCGGCATCGGTATTGTTGACCTCGACGGTCAGGCCCTTGCGGCTGGTCAGCACGTCCTGCGGGCGAAACGCATTGCCCGCCACCGCGTTTTCCACCGCCGGAACCAGCACCCGAAGCCGCACCGGCACGCCCAGCGCCATGATCATCCGCGCCAGCCCCATCACCGTGGCCGCCCCGCCCATGTCCTTCTTCATCAGCCCCATCGAGGCCGCAGGCTTCAGATCAAGGCCCCCGGTGTCAAAGCACACGCCCTTGCCCACCAGCGTCAGCCGCGGTCCCGTCCCGCCCCAGCGCAGGTCCAGCAGGCGTGGCGCGCGCGGGCTGGCGCGGCCCACCGCGTGGATCATCGGCAGGTTTTCTTCCAGCAGACGGTCGCCCCGGATCACACGCGTCTCGGCGCCGAAAGCATCGGCCAGCGCCAGGAAGGCGGCCTCCAGCTCATCGGGGCCCATGTCGGACGCGGGCGTGTTGATCAGATCGCGGGTGAGCCATTCCCCCTGCGCGATCGCCTCAACCCGGGCGTTATCCACCCCCGCGGGGCATTTCAGGCGCGCTTTCAGGGGCTTGGCGGATTTGTAGCGGGCAAAGCGATAGCCCGCCAGCAACCAGCCCAAGGCCGCCTCTTGCGCCTGCTGCTGGGTCAGATCGCCCTCAAGGTGCCAATCGCCTTCGGGCAAGCCTTCGGCGGCGCGGGCAAGGGCGAAACGGTTGCGCGCCAGCGCCTCGGGGCCGCCCAGCCCGAACAAGGCCGCCTGCTGCGTGCCATCAGCCCCCGGCAACAGGCACAACTGCCCGGAGGCGCCGGAAAAGCCCTGCGCCGCAGCCCACCGCGCCTGCGCGGGCGGCAGCGCTGCCAGCACCGTGGCCGCCGCGGCCTCGGGCACCAGATGCAGCGGGCGGCTGTCGGCGTCGGCGGGGGCAAAACGCAGGCTGTCGGTAGCGGTCGTCATGGCGGAACCTTTCGCAACGGATCGTTGCGCGCAGCCTAACCGCTGGCACAGCGCCCGCAAGGGGCCGCCGGGCACCACAAGGCCAAGGCCCTTACCGCAGCCCCGGCCTACCCTGCCGGATCGGGGCGCAGATCCTGCAGGTCCCACACCGCCATCAGCGATCTGGCGCCCACGCGCTGCAACCGCGCCAGCGTTGCCGCCAGCGCCACGCCATCGCCCGCCGCCGCGCAGCACGCCACATCGCGCCCGACACCAGCCAGCATCGACAGGCCGATCTGGAGGGCCAGTTGCGCCAGATCCTCGGCCATGGTGATCAGCGACAGATCGCCCTGAAACGCCGCCGCCTCGATGCCCGACATCTGCACCGCCAGATCCTCCATCGCGGCGGAAATCAACCGCTCGGCCCCCGCGGGCCCAAGTTCCGAAAACAACGCCACGATCCGGTCCCGTTCCACGCCGACCCTTTCGTCATGGCGCATGCGCGCAATTGCCGACACCCCGTCCCCCTTCGCCATCCTATTTACCCCCGGGGCCCACCACCGGCCCCGCGCGACCATGGCGCGATTTCCTCAAGAAATGGTTTGCACCGATGGAAAACCTCTCGAATTTCGTGCCGGACCTGCCTATCTAGGCGGCGAACCCCGGAAAGGAGTGACGATGAAGGACCATGTGCGCCCGCTGCCATCCTATCTGATCCACCGCTATCACGGCTGGAAGGCAACCACCTATTCCGAGAACCGCACCTGGTATCGGCGGCTGGCCGAAGACGGCCAGCGCCCGCGCGCGATGGTCATTTCCTGCTGCGATTCGCGCGTTCACGTCACCTCGATCTTCGGCGCGGATCAGGGTGAGTTCTTCATTCACCGCAACATCGCCAACCTGGTGCCGCCCTACAACCCAGACGGCGACCATCACGGCACCTCGGCGGCGGTGGAATATGCGGTCCGCGCGCTGAAGGTGGCGCATGTGATCGTGCTGGGCCATTCGCAATGCGGCGGTGTTGCGGGCTGCCATGACATGTGCACCGGCCACGCCCCCGAGCTGGAGGAAAAGACCTCGTTCGTGGGCACCTGGCTGAACCTGCTGCGCCCGGGGTTTGAGCGTGTGAAAGACCTGCCCGCAGAACGCCGCATCGAGGCGCTGGAACGCGAGTCGGTGGTGATCAGCCTGGAAAACCTGATGACCTTCCCCTTCGTCAAATCCGCGCTGGAAGCCGGTGACATGACGCTGCACGGGTTGTGGACGGATATCGGCGAAGGCGGGCTGGAACAGTATGATCCGGTCAGCGGGAAGTTCATCCCGCTGTGAACGGCCCGCCGCGCAGGGCCGCAGCCGCGTGACCGGATCATCCGGCGCGCGCGGCCCGGCGCGCCGTTGCGGCACAGGAAAGGGGGTCCCCGCCATGCCAGACCATCGTAGCGGCCAGATCCGTCCCACCCTGCGTGAACGGCTGGAATATGCCGCCATCGCGTCGATCCTGGGGTTTCTGCGGCTGTTCCCCTATCGGTGGCGGGTGCCGCTGGCGGGCTGGGTCGTTGCGCGCGTGGTGGCGCCGCTGACGGGCATGCGGCGGCGCATACGGGCCAATCTTGACCTGGTCTGCCCCGACCTGCCCCCCGCCGAGCGCCGCGCGATCGAACGGGGCGTGCCCGACAATTTTGGCCGCATGTTCGCCGAGATGTTCTCGCCCGAGGATTTCGCGGCGGTCGTCGCGGCCACCCAGCTGGCGGGGCCGGGGCTGGCCGATCTGCGCCGCGCCCAGGCCGAAGGCCGGCCGATCGTGGCGGTGTCAGGCCATTTCGGCAATTATGACATCGGCCGCGCGCGGTTGATCCACGAAGGGCTGAACGTGGGGGGCCTCTATCGGCCGATGAACAACCGCCTGTTCAACCGGATCTATGTGCGCGCCATTTCCCGCGTGGGGGGGCCGCTGTTCATCCGCGACAAGGCCGGCTTTGGCCAGATGCTGCGCCATCTGCGGGCGGGCAACACGGTGGCGATCCTGCTGGATCAGCACATCGGCAGCGGTGCCCGGCTGCGGTTTTTCGGCCATCCGGCGCGCACCGCGCTGTCGGCGGCACAGATGGCGCTGCGCTATGATGCGCTTCTGATCCCGATCTATGCGATCCGCCAGCCCGACGGGATCAGCTTCCGGATCGAGGTGGAACAGCCGATCCCGCCTTCGGATGAGCTGTCGATGACCCAGGCCATCAATGACAGCCTGGAGGCGCAGGTGCGCCGCCACATGGATCAGTGGCTATGGATCCACCGGCGCTGGAAAGACCGGGGCGGCGCCTAGCGCCGCCCGGATCAGTGCAGCACCTGCCCTTCGGGCCAGGTCAGCGTGGTTTCCAGCGTGATCTCCTGCGTTTCACCGGCGGCCAGCGCCACCTCCCAGGCCAGGATGCCGCGCCCGCCATCCAGATCGGTTTCGGTTGCCGCAGGCCGCGCGGTGTGGCGGATCACCAGATCCTCCTGTTCGGAATAGGGCACCTGGTCGATCACCCGCACCGGCCAGTCCTGATCGGTCAGGTTGCGCACCGTCAGCACCGCGCGTTCGGTCAGCTCATTCGAGCGGGTGATGACGCCACGGTCGCCCTCGGTCCGGTCGGGAACCTGGCGTTCCAGCACGATCCCGTCGATCGCACCAAAGCCCAGCCGCAGGTCATCGCCCGCCGCCGTCAGCGGCAGATGCGACTGGCCCACCATCGCGCCATCGACAAATAGCGTGGCAGGCCCCGGCAGCAGCACCTGCCCGCTGTCATTGACGGTTTCGGCCACCAGATAGGCGGTCGCATCGCGCGAGGGCACGGCCTCGGCCACGACCTCGGGGGTGAAGGCCAGATCATCCAGCCGCAGGCGCAGCGCCTCGACCCCGTCGCGGATATCGACGGGCGCGGGATAGCGATAGGTGACGGTGGCACCCATCATCGCAAGCCCCGCGGTTTCGGGCACGGGGGCGGCGGCGCCGACCATCATGTCGGTGGCAAGCCCTTCGGCATATTTGGCCTGCGGGGCCACCATCGTGCGGGGGCTGGGGGCATCGGGCGGGCTGATCCGGCGCAGCCAGGGCCACAGCGGCGTGGGGTCCGCCCGATCCGACGGGCGGGCGGTGGACAGGGTCAGATCGACCCCGCGCCAATCCTCGCCCGAAGCCTGGGTCACAAAGACCCCGCGGTCCAGCGACAGGCGATTGGCGGCCCGGTCCAGCCGCAGGTCATAGGTCGGCTGCCAGCTGGCATCGGGGGTGAATGTGGTGATGCTGATCCGGCCAGCACCTTCGACGCTGGCGCGCAGGGTGGCGCGGCCCGCGGTTTCGTCGATCAGCGCGGCCAGCGCCTGGCGGGCCTTGTCCAGCGCCTCGCGGTCGGGGACAAGCGCGCGGTCGGCGGCCAGGGCCTGTTGTTCTGCATCCAGTGCTTCGCGGCTGGCGGCCAGGGCCTCGTCGCCCACCATGCGCGCAAGCGCGCGCAGATCCTCGGGCGTGGCCGTATCGGGGGCAAGGCCGCGCAGGAAGACGATGCGTTCCTCGGCGGCCCTGGCCTTCAGCCGGATCGCGGCCACGCCCGCCTCGGCGGTGGCCAGCGCGATTTCCAGCCGTTCCACCTCGGCCCGGGCGGCGGCGACGGCGGGCGGGGTCAGATCGCCGGTGGCGGGCGGACGCCCCTCGATCAGCGTGACCGCGCCGATCGCCACCCCCTCGCCCACCACGCGCAAGGTTGCCGGGTCGGTGCCCTGCGGCAGATCGGGGATGATCAGATCATGCACACCCGCGGGCGCGGTCAGATAGACCAGTCGGGTGACATTGGCGCCCCAGGGATAGAGCGTGACAGAGGTAACGCGGCTGCTGGCCTCAATCGTATCGGCCCAAAGGGCGGCGGGGGCGGTGGTGGACAAAAGGGCGACAAGGGACAAGGTGAAAGGGCGCATCGGGGAACCTCGCATGGCAATGGCCAAAGCCTTCCCCCAACCCCGCCCAAAAGCAAGAGGGCCCCGCATCGCAGGGCCCTCACATTCGCGGCAAAAGGCGAAGATCAGCCTTTCTTCAGGCAGCGGTTGCCCAGCGTCTCGGCGATCTGCACGGCGTTCAGCGCCGCGCCCTTGCGCAGGTTGTCCGACACGCACCACAGGTTGATGCCGTTGTCGATGGTGCTGTCCTGACGGATGCGGCTGATATAGGTGGCATAATCGCCCACGCATTCGACCGGGGTCATGTAGCCACCCGCCTCGCGCTTGTCGACGACCAGGATCCCCGGCGCCTCACGCAGGATGTCGCGGGCCTCGGCCTCGTCCAGGAAATCCTCGAACTCGATGTTGATCGCCTCGGAATGGCCCACGAAGACCGGCACGCGCACGCAGGTCGCGGTGACCTTGATCGACTTGTCGAGGATCTTCTTGGTTTCCGCGACCATCTTCCATTCTTCCTTGGTCTGACCATCCTCAAGGAAAACGTCGATATGCGGGATCACGTTGAAGGCGATCTGCTTGGGATAGACCTTGGGGGCCACTTCCTGACCGGGCACATAGAGGCCCTTGGTCTGGTTCCACAGCTCGTCAATCGCTTCCTTGCCGGTGCCCGACACGGATTGGTAGGTCGACACCACGACGCGCTTGATGCGGGCGCGGTCGTGCAGGGGCTTCAGCGCCACAACCATCTGCGCGGTGGAACAGTTCGGGTTGGCGATGATGTTCTTGGTCTTGTAACCCTCAACCGCCTCGGGGTTTACTTCGGGCACCACCAGCGGCACATCGGGGTCGTAGCGGTAGAGCGACGAGTTGTCGATCACCACGCAGCCCTGACCGGCGGCGATGGGGGCGTATTTCTTGGTCGCATCCGAGCCGATGGCAAAGAAGGCGATGTCATAGCCGGTGAAGTCAAAGCCCTCGATGTCCTTGGTCTTGAGGGTCTTGTCGCCAAAGCTGACCTCGGTTCCCAGCGATTTGCGCGACGCCAGCGCCACGATTTCATCGACGGGGAACTGGCGCTCGGCCAGGATGTTCAGCATTTCGCGGCCCACGTTGCCCGTGGCGCCCGCGACGACGACTTTGTAGCCCATCAGGACCTCCTTCGCGAAAGAACGACGCCCCTTAACGGAAAGGCGCGCGATTGGGAAGGGCTTCGTGGGCGCTTGCGCTTTTGTGATGCAGGAAAGGCGCGTCAGACCTCATCGCCGCGGGTGCGGCTGAAGGCATAAAGCGCCAGCCCCGCGATCAGCGGCAGCAGGAAGAACAGGAACAAGGCGGCAAAGGCCTCGGCCGGGGTGCCGCGGGCCTGCGCGCTTTCGAACACCGGGCGCGAGGCGAACTGGAACAGCCCCACCCCGCCGATCGAAAACATGTTCAAAAGCGTCACCCCCCGCCCCATCAGATGCGGCGGAAAGAAGCTGCGCCCATGCGCCATCATCGCCGGGAAGGACGCGCCGAACAGCCCGATCGCGGCGATCATCGCGGTGGATGCCCAGAACCCCGGCCCCGGCATCAGCCACAGCAGGCACAGGATCACCACCTGCAGCGCATTGCCCAGCAAGACCACGCGCTTGTGGCTGCCCAGAACCCGGTCGGCGGCGCCATAGGCAAAGTTGCCCGCCACCATCGCCAGCCCCATGACCAGCATCGCCAGCCCGATCGCGGCGGTATCGGCGCCATAAAGCGTGCTGAAATAGGGCCCCGCCCAGACACCGCGCAGGCCCGCGGCGGCGGCGTAATTCACACCGATCAGCGGCAGAAGGAACCAGATCGCGGGCAGACGCAGGATGTCCAGCACCGAACCGCCCCCCGTGGCCGGGCGGGTAATCCGTTCAGGGTCGCGGGTAAAGCGCGCGATGGCCAGCGCCACGACCAGCGTGATCACCGCCAGCCCCCATAGCGCCTGGCGCCAGCCCGCCGTCTCGATCAGCCACGCCAGCGGCGCGGCGCCGGCCAGGTTGCCCAGGCTGCCCACGCCGATCGTCGCCCCCGCCAGCGTGCCGAAGATCGCGGGCGGGAAGCTGCGGGCAAAGATGTAATAGGCCCCCATCAGAACCGGCGCGCAGCCGATGCCGATCAGCACCATGGCCAGATGCACCGCCATCGGCCCCTGCGCCAGCGCAAAGACCGCCGCCCCGCCGCCCCCGCCCAGGCCCAGCAGCACCGAGACCGTCAGCCGCGGCCCGATCCGGTCCAGCGCCTCGCCCACGGGGATCTGCATCAGCGCAAAGGCGATGTACCAAAGACCCAGCGACACCGCCAGATCGGTGCCGCTTGCGCCGATCTCGGACCCCAGGACAGGGGTCAGAACCGCCAGGCAGGCGCGGTAGAACTGGCTCAGGACATAGCCGGCCACGAGAAAGGCGATACTGACGCGCATGTGATCCCTCCAAAGGCGGGGGCAAGCTGCCGGATGGGGCGGGCCGGCGCAAGGGGATTGTTGACGGGCGGGTTGTTGCCGGGGGCTGGAGCTTTGGGCCGGGAGCCCGCGATCCGGCGAAAAGATGGTTCCCAGCGGGAACTTTCATTGAAAGGGGCGCGCGGGGGAACCGCGCGCCCGGATCGGGATCAAGCGATCACGAGGGGATCAGGCCTGAAGGGTCTCGACCGCGCGGCCTTCGACCGTGGCGGGGCCGGAAATCTCGATCCGGCGGGGCTTCAGCGCCTCGGGCACCTCATGCACCAAATCGATGTGCAGCATCCCGTCCACATGGCTGGCGCCCGCAACGCGGACATGATCGGCCAGCGCGAAGCGGCGTTCAAACGCACGCGTTGCGATGCCGCGATGCAAGAAGGTGCGCCCGGCATCGGCCGGATCGGCGGCCTTGCGCCCCGTCACGATCAACGCGCCCTCGCGCAGTTCCACGGCCAGATCGTCACTGGCAAAACCCGCCACCGCGATCGAAATGCGGTAGGCGTTTTCATCGGTCTTTTCGATATTGTAGGGGGGATAGGTCGGCTGGGCCACATCGGCCGACAGGACCCGGTCCATCAGATCGGCCACCCGGTCAAAGCCGACGGTGGCACGGTAAAGCGGCGAAAGATCAAAGCTGCGCATGGTTTCATCCTCTGTTGAGCGATGCTGCATGGCCCGCCCCATCGCGGGGCCGGGCGGATCACCGGGGCCCATCAGGCACCCCGGTTCAATTGATCTGGGAAAGCGCGCGCGCGGTTTCAAGCCCCCGCGCGCGTGGCGGGTGCGGAAGCCTCCGGCGGGGATATTTGGGCAAAGCCGAAGGGGCAGGCGCGGCGTCGGAAACCGGGGCGGCGGCCTAGGGGCGCAGGAATTTCGCGCCATTCGTGCGGGTAAACTGCCCCTCGCCCGCGCCGGGGCGTGCGGCAAGCGCGGCGCGCAGATCGGCCACCGCGCCGACCAGCGTGCCCAGTGAGACCTTGCGGTCATTCAGTTCCGCCTTGGCCGAGACGACCGAGACGATGCGCGGCTCGCCCCCGCGCATCGCAAAGACCGGCGCGCCGGATGACCCGAAATCGGCCGCGCAGGACAAAAGCAGCACGCTGCCTTCGCGGTTCATCACGCTGCACAATTCTTCCAGCGCGGGTGCCTCGGCCCGGTCATGCGCGTAGGACACGACACCGACCTGATCGCCGGGCCCCGGCGGGTCATCCAGCGCGAAAGGGTGGACCTTGGGCAGGCGGATCGGCTGATCAAGTTCCACCAGGGCCAGATCCCAGGCGACGCGGTCGATGCGGTCGCGGCCCTGAAAGCTGTAATCAGGATGGGCCAGCGCCCGGCGCGCCCCGCGATAGGCCACCGCCCGGCCATTGCGCCAGCCGGCGCGGAATTCGATCCGGGCGGCATCGATCATCTTGCCGGTTTCGCGTTCGAACAGGCAATGCGCCGCCGTCAGCACCAGATCGGGGGCGATCAGCGTTCCGGTGCAGAAGCTGTTCTGGCCCAGATCCAGCCGGCCCACCGCTTCCCAGCCGCGGGTGTCATCGCCCGTGGCCAGAAGCCGCAGGCCCTGCGCCGCAGTCGACAGGGGCTGGGCGCAGATCAGGGCAAGGACAAGGGCGATCAGGCGCATCGGGGCATCCGTCATCGTCGGGTCAAAGGCCCCCGATAGCGCAAGCCTTGGGCGAGATTAAGGCAGATCGGCCAGCGCGCGCGGCTTCGGCCCGCCGGTCGCCCAATCCAGCAGTTCCACTGTGTGGACAATGGGCACCTGCGTCCCCGACCCGATCTGCATCATGCAGCCGATGTTCCCGGCCGCGATCACCTGGGGCGATTTCGCCTCAAGCGTGGCGACCTTGCGGCGCTTGAGTTCAGCGGAAATCTCGGGTTGCAGCAGGTTATAGGTGCCGGCCGAGCCGCAGCACAGATGGCTGTCAACAGGTTCCACCACCTCAAAGCCCGCGGCCTTCAGCAGGGTTTTGGGCGCGGTTTTCACCTGTTGGCCATGCTGCAGCGAACAGGCCGCGTGATAGGCCACGCGCAGCGCCTTGGGGGCGGTTTCGGGCAGGCCGATGCGTTCGAGGAATTCGGTCACGTCGCAGGCCAGCCCCGCGACCTTGGCCGCATCCTGGGCCAGGTCCGTGGTGCGGAACATATGGCCGTAATCCTTGACGGTCGTGCCGCAGCCGCTGGTGTTGATGATGATCGCGTCCAGATCGCCCTCGCCCAAAAAGGCGCGGATATTGGCGCGGGCCTGGGCATGGCTTTCGCCTTCGCGGCCCATATGGTGGGTCAGCGCGCCGCAGCAGCCCATGCCGCGCGGGATCACCACCTCGCACCCCAGGCGGCGCAGCAGGCGGATCGTGGCATCGTTGATATCGGTGTTCAGCGCCTTTTGCGCACAGCCCGTCAGCAGCGCCACGCGATAGCGTTTCGCGCCGCGCGGGACGAAGGTCTGCGGATCGTCATTGCGGCTGACCGGGGGCACCTGTTTTGGCGCCATCGCGATCATCGCGCGCAGCCGGGCATCGGGGATGGCGCGGGCAAAGGGCCGCGCGATCTTGGCCCCCAGCAGCGCCAGCCGGAACCGCCCCGGATAGGGCACCACCTTGGCCAGCATCCAGCGCAGGGCGCGGTCGTGCCAGGGGCGGCGATAGGTTTTCTCGACATGGGCGCGGGCATGGTCGATCAGGTGCATGTAATGCACGCCCGAGGGACAGGTGGTCATGCAGGCCAGGCACGACAGGCAGCGGTCGATATGCTTGACCGTCTTGGCATCGGCGGGCCGGTCGTTTTCCAGCATGTCCTTGATCAGATAGATCCGGCCACGCGGGCTGTCCAACTCATCGCCCAGCACCTGATAGGTCGGGCAAGTGGCGGTGCAGAACCCGCAATGCACGCAGGCGCGCAGGATTTCATTGGCCCGCGCGATGCCCGGATCGGCCAGTTGCGTTTCGGTGAAATGCGTCTGCATCAGCCCATCCTTCCGGGGTTCAGAATCCCACGCGGGTCGAATTTGGCGCGTAGCCCCGCCGACAGCGCCGCGATGGGCGCGGGTTCGGGATGAAACGCCCCGGGCCCCTGCCCCCGCATCCGGGTTGCGTGGCCGGTGAACGCCCCGGCCCGGGCGCGGGCATCGACGCCTTCGGGCACCAGCGCCCAGATCAGCCCGCCGCCCCAGTCCAGCACCACCGGATAGCCCAGCCGCGCGATGACCGACGGTGCCTGCGACGGCTTGACCGAAAACCGCCACAGATCGCCCGTGGCCCCCTGGAAGGGCGCCACCTCGCCCAGATCGCGCCACAGCGCCGCCGATCCGTCGCGTTCATCGACCACCCGGCCAAAACGCGCCAGCAGAACCGCCAGCCGCCCGGCGCGGTAATCCACCGATTCGGCCAGCCCCTCGACGCGGATCATCGCGCCCACGCCCGGCAGCCAGCCCGCGCCGCTGACATCATAGGGCGAGCCCAGCGCCGCCGTCAGCGCCGGCACCGCCTCGGCCGCGGTCAGGCCGGGCAGGATCAGCGTGGCCTGCGCACCCGCGGCGGGCAGCAACTTGAAGCTGACCTCGCTTAAAACCCCCAGCGTGCCCCAGCTGCCTGCCAGCAGCTTGACCAGATCATAGCCGGTGACGTTTTTCATCACCCGACCGCCGTTCTTTACGACCGTCCCGGTGCCATCGACGTAGCGCACGCCGATCAGGCTGTCGCGGCAGGCACCCGCCTGCACCCGGCGCGGCCCCGACACATTGGCCGCCACCACGCCGCCCACCGTGCTGTCGCCCGCAGCGCCCAGCACCGGGCCCCAGCGCACGGGTTCAAACGGCAGGCGCTGGCCTTCGGCGGCAATCGCGGCCTCGACCTCGGCCAGCGGCGTGCCTGCGCGCACCACCAGCGTCAGCGCCCCGGGTTCATACAGCGTGATGCCGCGCAGCGCGCCGGTTTCCAGCACCGCACCGTCCAGCGCCGCACCAACGGGTCGGGTGCCCCCACCCACGATCTGCAAGGGGCCATCCGCGTCGCGGATCGCCTCGGCCAGCTGCGCTTCGGTTTCAGGTCTCATCACGTTGGTTCTTTCTGGCTGAACGGGCACCGGGCAAGGCGGGCGCATCACGCCGCGCGGCGGCTTTCGCTGGCGGGCAGCGGGAAGACCTTGGCGGGGTTCAAAAGCCAGGCCGGGTCGAACACATCCTTGACGCGCATCTGCGCCTCAAGATCCGCGGGGGCGAATTGCACCACCATCAGATCGCGCTTTTCGATGCCCACGCCATGTTCGCCGGTCAGGCAACCGCCCACCTCGACGCAAAGCTTGAGGATTTCGGCCCCGAACGCCTCGCATTTTTCCAGATCACCGGGCTTGTTGGCATTATAAAGGATCAGCGGATGCATGTTGCCATCGCCCGCATGGAACACATTGCCCACATCCAGCCCGAACTCGCGCGACATCTCGCCGATGCGGCGCAGCACCAGGGGCAGGCTGGACACCGGAATGGTGCCGTCCAGACACATGTAATCGTTGATCTGGCCCATCGCGCCAAAGGCCGATTTGCGGCCCAGCCAGATGCGGCGGGCCTCATCCTCGGTGCGGGCTTCGCGGAATTCCACCGGGTTGTGGCGTTCGGCGATCTGGCGGATCAGGCCCAGCTGTTCGGCGATCTCGGCCTCGCTGCCCTCAACCTCGACGATCAGAAGCGCCTCGCAATCGGGATAGCCGGCATGGGCGAAATCCTCGGTGGCGCGGATGCAGGGGCGGTCCATGAATTCGATCGCCACCGGCAGCACGCCCGCGCGGATGATGTCGGCCACGCATTCGCCCGCCACCTCATTCGAGGCATAGCCGATCAGCACCGGGCGCGCGCCCTCGGGCTTGGGCAGGATGCGCAAGGTGGCCTCGGTCACCACGCCCAGCTGGCCCTCGGACCCGCAGATCACGCCCAACAGGTCCAGCCCCGCCGCATCGCAGAACGGTCCACCGATTTCCAGCACCTCGCCAGCCATGGTCACCATCGTGACGCCCAGCAGGTTGTTCGTCGTCACGCCGTATTTCAGGCAATGCGCCCCGCCCGAATTCATCGCGATATTGCCCGAAATCGCGCAGGCCAGCTGGCTGGACGGATCGGGGGCATAGAACCAGCCATCGCCTTCGACCGCGCCGGTGACCGACAGGTTGGTGCGCCCCGCCTCAACCCGGATGAAGCGGTTGTCGTAATCGACCTCCAGCACCGCATTCATCCGCGCCAGCCCCAGGATCACCGCATCCTGCGACGGCATCGAACCGCCCGCCAGGCTGGTGCCCGCACCACGCGGCACCACCGGCACCCCTTCTGCATGGCAGATGCGCAGGGCGGCGGCGACCTCGGCGGTGGTGCGCGGCAGCACCACGGCCAGCGGCATGCAGCGATAGGCCGACAGCGCATCGCATTCATAGGCCCGCGTTTCGGCCGGGTCGTCGATCACGGCATCGGCGGGCAATTGCGCGCGCAGCCGCGCGACGATATCCGCCTTGCGGGCCAGAACAGCGGGATTCGGGGTGGGCATCTGCATGATAAATCCTCCACTGGTCAGTTTTTATAACCAATTTTGCCATATGGCAACAGAAGATCGCCCGCGCTAGGCTGTGGTCATGAGCGCAGATATCACCACGATCGCCGCAAAACTTCCCACGATCGGGCCGCTGGGCCCGGCCGATCTGGGCGCACTGGCGCTGCTTGTGGGGTGCTGGCTGGGAATCGGCTGGCTGTCCGAACATCCGCCCAAGGGACGCATCTCGGTGGGCCTGCTGATGGAGGGGTATCGGCGCGAATGGATGCGCCAGTTCGTGACCCGCAGCCCGCGGATCTTTGATTCCGCCATCATCGACAGCCTGCGACACGGCACCACCTTCTTCGCGTCAACCGCGCTGATCGCGATCGGGGGCGGCTTTGCGCTGATCGGCAATCCGGGGCGGCTGACGGAACTGGCCTCGGGGCTGGCGCTGGAAACGGGACCGGCGCTGTTGTGGGAAACCAAGATCCTGGTGGCGGTGCTGCTGGGGGCCAATGCCTTCCTGAAGTTCGTCTGGTCGCACCGGCTGTTCAATTATTGCGCCATCGTTATGGCGTCAGTGCCCAATGAGGTGTGCGCCGAGGCCTATGCCCGCGCTGCCCAGGCCGCCGAGGTGAACATCAACGCCGCCAAGGGATTCAATCGAGGGTTGCGGTCGGTCTATTTCGCGCTGGCATCCTTGGCCTGGCTGCTGGGGCCGCTGGCGCTGACGGGGGCGGCGGTGTTTACCACGGCGATGCTGTGGCGGCGCGAATTCGCCTCGACCTCACGCGGGGCGCTGCTGGCGGGGGCACCGCAGTAGGCCACCGTTTGGCGCGTGCGGGGCGTCGGATGCCTCCGGCGGAGGTATTTGGGGCAAGATGAAAGCGCAGGTCGCGATCATGCAGTCGGGCCGCGGCGGCCGCGCCCCTCGATCATCCAGGCGGCCAGGGCCAGCAGGGCGGCAAGCCCAAGCAGCGCCCAATCGGGCAGGATCGGGGCCACGCGGATGTCGGTGGTGGCGGTGGCGCCGCGCGGGGTGATGCCGATCCAGCCGCGGCCAGCGGCGGTATGGCCTTCGCGCACCCGGCGCAGATCGGGGATGCCGTCCTCGATCCGGGTCACGGCACCGGCGCTGGCGGCCAGAGCGGCGGCCAGGGGCGCGCCGCTGGCGATGGTCTGTTCGAATTCGCGCGGCGCGGCGGGGCCAAGCGCCACGACGCGGTCCAGATCGCCGTGGCGCAGCCGATACAGCCCCGGCCCCGGCGCGGTCCATCGCGCGGTGAACCGCCCCGGGGCGGTTTCGGCCAGCGCCACATCGGCCTGCGCGCCATCGGGGCCGGTGATCGTGACGGCGCCTGTGTCTTGCTGCATTGTGCGGCGCACCACGGTCAGGGCCAGGCTGCCGGGATCAACCTCGGCGTAAAGCGCCTCTTCCTCAAGTTCGGGTTCCTTCATCGACCAATGCGCGATGCGGCGCAGCAGTTCCAGCTGCGGCCCGCCGCCTTCATAGCCGCGATCCCACAGCCAGGCGTGATCAGACCCCAGAAGCGCCACCCGCCCCGCGCCCTGTCGGTCAAGGATCAACAGCGGTGTGCCCGCGGCGCCTTCCATCACCACCTGGCCGCGCACGCCCGACAGTTCGATCTGGCGCAGCCAGCGGCCCCAGTGCGGGCGGCTGGCATCGACCGTGCCATCGGGCCCGATCACCGGGGCACCGTCCAGCCCCGCGGTGACGGGGTGGCGCGCGCCGTCCGCGGTGACGCGGGGCAGGAAGGCCTGGGCCAGAACCCGGCCGCTGGGGCGGGCGGGCATGATTGTGCCCAGCGCGGTCTGCCACAGGCTTTGCACGGTGGCGAATTCCGGCCCCGCCGAGATCAAGACCGCGCCGCCGCGTTCGACATAGGCGCGGATATTGTCGAAATAGCCCGCCGGCAGGATGCCACGCGTGGCGTAGCGGTCAAAGATGATCAGGTCGAATTCGTCGATCTTTTCAACGAAGAGTTCCTGCGTCGGGAAGGCGATCAGCGACAGTTCCGAGACCGGCACCCCGTCCTGTTTTTCCGGCGGTCGCAGGATGGTGAAATGCACCAGATCCACCGCCGCATCCGATTTCAGCAGGTTGCGCCAGGTGCGTTCGCCCGCATGCGGTTCGCCCGACACCAACAGCACCCGCAGCCGGTCACGCACCCCGTTGATCTGCACCACGGCGGCATTGTTGCGATCGGTCAGCTCACCTTGCGCGGGGTCCAGCGTGAACTGAACCACGTTCTGCCCGCCGTGGGTCAGGATCAGCGGCAGTTCCAGATCCTGCCCGACCTCGACCTGATAGCTTTGCGGATCTTCGCCGTCGATGGCGATGGACAGCGTGGCGCGGGTGCCCACCGTGGCGGGAACGGCGCCCAGATCCTCGATCCGCAGCCGGATCGAGACCGGTTCACCGATGATGCCGAAGGCGGGGGCGGTCTGGATCACCAACCGCCGGTCCCAATCGGTCGCGCGCCCTGTCAGCAGGACATGCACCGGGGCGGGCATGGGCGGCATCAGATCAGCGTCATGGGCCTGTCCGTCGGTGACCAGAATGGCGCCGGCGACGCGGGCGCGGGGTTCCTCGGCCAAGGCCTGGGCCAGGGTAGTGGCGATCAGGCTGCCCGCATTCTCGGCCCCGTCCGCCACCCGCAGGCGGCGGATTTCGGTGTTGGTCAGGGCGGTGATGGCGCGCGTCATGGCGGCCATGGCGGCATCGGTCTGATCGGGGCGGCCCGGAAGATCCTGGCTTGCGCTGCGGTCTTCCAGCAGGAAGACGATGTCGGACAGCGGTTCCCGCGTTTCGCGCTGAACCGCCGGTTGCGCCAGCGCCAACAGCAGCACCAGCGCCGCCCCCGCCCGCAGCGCCCAGCCGCGCAGCCCCCGCCACAGCGCCAGCGCCAGCAGCACCAGCGCCAACCCCGCCGCGGCCCAGATCGCAGGCCAGGGCAAAAGCGGCGCGAAGATCACGCTCAGCCCGGTCATTGCCCCAGCCTTTCCAGAAGATCGGGCACATGGACCTGATCGGATTTGTAGTTGCCGGTCAGCACATGCATCACCAGATTGACCCCGAAACGATAGGCAATCTCGCGCTGACGTTCGCCCGCCTGGCCGCGCCCGACAGGAAACAGCGCCATGCCGCGCGCATCGGTGGCCCAGGCGGCGGCCCAGTCATTGCCGCCGATCACCACCGGCGTCACCCCGTCATTCAGGTTGCGAAACGGCATCCCCTCGGCCTGTTCGGCATCGGGGGGGGCGGCCTCGACCCAGATCGAGGTGCCCGCGTGACGGCCGGGGAAATCCTGCAGCAGGTAGAAGGTGCGGGTCAGGACATGGTCCGGCGGGATCGGTTCCAGCGGCGGGATGTCCAGCGGCGCGGCCAGCGCCTGCAGCCGGCGGCCCGCATCGGTCGCGGCGCCAAAACCCGCGATATCGGCATCGCGCGTGTCGAACAGAATCATGCCACCGCCGCGCAGATAGCGGTTCAGCCGGGCATAGGCCATCGGCGAGGGCGCGGGCTGATCGGCGGTGATGGGCCAATAGAGGAACGTGAACAGCGCCAGATCGTCGGTTTCCGGATCGACCGCCATCGGCGCCGAAGGTTCCACCGTCGTGCGCCGGGTCAGCACCTGCGACAGCCCCGCCAGGCCCGCGGCGGCGATCCGGTCGGTTTCGGCATCGCCGGTGATGACATGGGCCAGAACCACATTTCCCGCCGCGGCAATGGCGCGCGCCTCATCCATCCGGGGGGCGTCCGATGGGGCGGCGGTCATCTGGGCCTCGGCCCCGGTCGCGGGCAGGATCAGCGCCAGCGCCAGCGCCGCCGCAATCCCCGCGCGCGGCCCGCGCAGCCGCCCCGACAGCGCCAGCGACGCCAGGATATCGGCCAGCAGCAGCACCAGCGACGCCAACAGCAGCGCCCCCTTCAGCGGGGTCTGCTGCGGGGTCACCGCCCCCTCGACCGGCACCGAGGCGGGCCAGCTGGCACGGGCCAGCACCTGATCCGGGCCGATCACGTTCAGCGCGACCGCGCGGCCCTCGGCGGCATAAAGACCCGGCGGCAGGTCGGCCCCCGGTCCCGCGCCCGCCAGCGCCGCCGCAAGCGCGGCACCGTCAACACCGGGCGCCTCGGCCGCATCCTGCAACCGCCCGAACGCATCGATCAGGCGCGCCGGAACCCAGGTCACGCCCGCCAGATCGCCCGCCTCGGGGGGCGTGGCGCGGGCGGAAATCGCCAGCCGTTCCAGCATGCGCACGAACAGGCCCGACAGCGGCAGCGACGACCATTCGGCGTTGGCGGTGACATGGAACAGCACCACCGACCCATCGCCGAAGGCCGCCCGCGTCACCAGCGGCGTGCCGTCTTCCAGCGCGGCAATGGTGCGTTCGGCCAGTTCGGGCGCGGGTTCGGCCATCACCTGCGCGCGCACCGTCACATCGGCGGGCAGATCCAGCCCCGCGAAGGGCGAGCCTTCGGGGAAAGGCCCAAGCCGGCGCGGCTCGCCCCAGCTCATGGTGCCGCCGATCGACCGCCCCCCCGCGCGCAGCCGCACCGGCAACAGCGGATCGGCGCCGCTTTGCGCCGCCGCCAGCCGGGGCCCGGCAAAGCGCACCAGAAGCCCGCCTTCTTCAACCCATTCGGCCAGGCGGTCGGCCTCGGGCAGATCCGCCAGATCAGCAATATCGGCCAGAATGATCACATCGGGCGCGGCCAGAAGCACATCGGCCAGTCCACCTTCCAGCAGATCGGCGCTGGGGGCCAGCGCCTGGCGCAGGTAATGGGTGGGCGACAACAGCTCCAGCCCCTCGCGGGCAGCGCCGCCCGCGACCAGCGCCACCTTGCGCCGCTTGACCGCATCATCGGTCAGCGCCACCGCGCCCGCGCTGCGCTGGCCGGCGATTTCAAAGCGCGCAATGCGGTTGCGCAGTTCCGGGGGCAGGTCGAACACCGCCGCGCCCAGCCCCTCGGGGCCGATCGTGGCCGGGGCGCGGGCCAAATCACGCTCGATCCCGTTGGGGTCGAGCCCGATCGCCGCGACCTCGATGGTCGTGGCGGGCGGGGCGCCGGGCGCGGTCGCGGCCAACACGGTGACGTGCAGCCCGCCATCCTCGATCCGGGCGGGGCGCAGGGCCAGGACCGGGGTGCCCGGTTCCCAGACGCGCAGATTGCCCCGCGCCGACAGGGCCGCCAGCAGATCGGCGCGTGCGGGATGCGCCAGACCATCGGACAGCCACAGCGTGTCAAAGCGCCCTTCCGGCAGGATCGCCGCGGGATCGGCAGGCACAGGCGGGGCCCAGGGCCGGGGCGTGATGCCGGGCAGCGCCGCGGCCATATCCTCGGCCGGGGCAAAGACGGGCGGGACGGGGGGCGGATCGGACAGCAGCACCAGGGCCGCGGGCCTGCCCGCGCGCCCGGCCTCATCCAGTGCGTCGGTGATGCGTTCCACCCGGCGCGGCCAGTCCCGGGCCGAGGCCCAGCCGCCATCCTCGACGATCAGCAGCGGGCCATCGGCGGGCGCTTGCACCACCGGATTCAGCACCGGCCCGGCAAAGCCGATGATCGCCGCCGCAATCGCCGCCATGCGCAGCAGCAAAAGCCACCAGGGCGTGCGGTCGGCCTGTTGATCTTCGTCCGTCAGCCCCAGCAGCAGCGCCACCCCCGGAAAGCGCCGCCGCACCGGCGCGGGCGGAACCGCGCGCAGCAAAAGCCACAGCACCGGCAAGGCCAGCAGCCCCAGCAACAGCCAGGGCGCGCCAAAGCCAAGGGGGCCGATCATCCACATCAGCGCCCCCGCCCCAACGCGCCATGCAGCCACAACAGCGCGCCCTGCGCGGGCGCGCCGGTGTGATGGGTCGAAAACTGCCAGCCCGCCTGCCCGGCCAGCTGCGCCAGCCGGTCACGCCGTTCCGCCAGCCGCGCCAGATAGCGCGCGCGCAGATCGCCCGCCTGGCGGGTTTCGTGGCGCAGGCTGCCGCCCATGCTTTCAAAGATCGTGCGCCCGTCGAAGGGGAAATCCTCCTCGACCGGGTCCAGCACCTGCAACATCACCCCGCTGACGCCGCGATCGGCCAGCGCGCCCAGCGCCGCCGCGACCGGGGCCGGATCGCCCAGGAAATCCGACAGAAAGACCACCCGCGACCGCGGCATCACCGCCGCCACCTCGGGCGCGCCGTAATCGCCCGCAGCGGCAGGGGAAGACAACAGCCCCGCCAGATGCATCAGCTGCGCGCGGCCCGGGCGCGGCGGCGCCAGCGGCCCGGTCAGCCCCACCCGTTCGCCCGCGCGGATCATCAGCACGGCCAGCGCCAGCGCCAGAAGCCGCGCCCGCGCACCCTTTTCGGGGCGGTCCCCGCCGCCCGAAAACCGCATCGAGGCGGCCGCGTCGACCCACAGATGCACCGATTGCGCCAGTTGCCATTCGCGGTCGCGCACATATTGCTGATCCGACCGGGCCGATCGGCGCCAGTCGACAAAGCGCGCCTCATCGCCGGGATGGGCGGGGCGGTATTGCCAGAAATCCTCGCCCGCGCCGGCGCGGCGGCGGCCGTGACCGCCCATCTGCACCGCGGCGGCCAGATGTTCCGCCGCCACCAGCAGCGGCGGCAGCGCCTGGGCCGCGCCCTCGGCCTGACGCCGAAGGTCCAGCGCCGCGGCGCTATCGGGGGCAAGGCTCACGCCGCGGCCTCATGGCCGGTGACCTGGGCGGCCACGCGGTCAATCACGCCCGCCAGCGTTTCGCCACGCGCCCGCGCCGCAAACGACAGCGCCATACGGTGGCTGAGCACCGGACGCGCCAGCGCCAACACATCTTCCGCCGAGGGTGCCAGCCGCCCCTGCAACAGGGCGCGCGCCCGCACCGTCAGCATCAAGGCCTGCGCGGCGCGCGGCCCCGGCCCCCAGGCCAGCGCCTCACGCGCGGCGGGGGCCGCCTCGGGTTCATCGGGGCGGCATGCGCGGACCAGATCCAGGATCAGCTCGACCACCGCCTCGCCCACCGGCATGCGCCGCACCAGCGCCTGCGCGGCGATCAGATCATCCGCGCTGAACACCTGATGCGCGGCGGTTTCGGTCGCGCCGGTCGTGGCCAGAAGGATGCCGCGTTCGGTGTCGCGGTCGGGGTAATCCACGTCGATCTGCACCAGGAAACGGTCCAGCTGCGCCTCGGGCAGGGGATAGGTGCCTTCCTGTTCGATCGGGTTTTGCGTGGCCAGCACATGGAACGGCCGGCCCAGCGGGCGGTGGACGCCGGCCACCGTCACCTCGCGCTCCTGCATCGCCTGCAGCAGCGCCGATTGCGTGCGCGGGCTGGCGCGGTTGATTTCATCGGCCATCAGCAGCTGGCAGAACACCGGGCCCTCGATGAAGCGAAAGGCGCGGCTGCCGTCGGCGGCGGTTTCCAGCACCTCGGACCCCAGGATATCGGCGGGCATCAGGTCGGGGGTGAACTGGATGCGGCTGGATTTCAGCCCCATCACGGTGGCCAATGTGTCGACCAGCATCGTCTTGCCCAGCCCCGGCAAGCCCACCAGAAGCCCGTGCCCCCCCGACAAAAGCGCCGCCAGCACCAGTTCGACCACCCGGTCCTGGCCGATGAAACGCTGCTCGATCGAGGCCCGCGCCTGCGCCAGCCTGTCGCCCAAGGCTTCGATTTCCGTGATCAGATCCCCCGGACCGGCCATGACAACGCCCCCCTTCACGCTATAATCCCCTTCACGAGATAACGGTAACCGACGGATTGGCAAAGCCCGGATGACAGAAACAGACAAGTCACAACAGAACGTGAACCCCCAACCGGCGCCCCCCACGGCCGAGGGGCTGGCGGCGGCGGCGGGCAAGGCGGCGAAGAAAGGCCCGCCCCCGGTGCATCTGTGGAACCCGCCCTTTTGCGGCGATCTGGATATCGAAATCCGCCGCGATGGCAGCTGGTTCTATCTGGGCACGCCGATCGGCCGGCCCGCGCTGGTCAAGCTGTTCGCGTCAATCCTGAAGCTGGAGGATGGCAAGTATTTCCTGGTCACGCCGGTGGAAAAGGTGGGCATCCGCGTGGTCGATGCGCCCTTTGTCGCGGTCGATGTGGAACAGACCGGCACGGGCGCCGATCAGGCGCTGCGCTTTACCACCAATGTGGGCGATACCGTCACCGCGGGCCCCGACAACCCGATCCGGGTGGAACGCGACGCCGATGGCACGCCTGCGCCCTATGTCCATATCCGCCGCGGGCTGGAGGCGCTGATCGACCGCAAGACCTTTTACCGGCTGGTTGATATCGCCCGCCCCGCAACGCATCAGGGGCAGGACTGGCTGGGCCTGTGGTCGCAAGGCACGTTCTTCCCGATCATCCCGGTGGCCGAGCTGTCCTGATGCCGCGATTTGCCGCGAACCTGACCTTTCTGTTCACGGAACTACCCCTGACCCAGCGGTTCGCAGCGGCCCGCGCGGCGGGCTTTGGCGCGGTGGAACTGCTGTTTCCCTATGACACCCCGGCGCGCGACATCCGCGCGGGGCTGGATAACAATGGGCTGGATTTCGCGCTGATGAACGTGCCGGTGCCCGACTGGGCGGCGGGCGGGCGGGGCTGTGCCGCCCTGCCCGGGGCCGAAGCGCGGTTTCGCGCGGAATTCGCCCAGGCGCTGGACCTGGCAGAGGTGCTGAACCCGGGGCGGATTCACATCATGGCGGGCTGCGCAACGGGGGGCCGCGCGCAGGACACCTTCCTGCGCAACCTGGATTGGGCCGCACGGCAGGCCCCCGACCGCGCGCTGACGATCGAGCCGATCAACCCGGTCGACATGCCGGGCTATTTCCTGGGTGATTTCGATCTGGCGGCGCAGGTGCTGGATGCAATCGGCGCGCCCAATCTGCGCCTGCAATTCGATGCCTATCACGCGCATAGCATCACCGGCGATGTGCCGGGCGCCTGGACGCGCCACGGGGCGCGCGCCAGCCATGTGCAGATCGCGGGCTTTCCCGGGCGGCATGAACCGGCGGGCGGGCAGATCGACTTTGACGCCTTCTTTGCCCGGCTGGACCGGGACGGCTATGCCGGCTTTGTCAGCGCCGAATACATCCCCGCGGGCGATACGGTGGCGGGCCTTGGCTGGCTGGCCCGGGCGCAGGCCGTTCAGCAGCCGACGGCGCCCTGATCGGCACAGCCAAGCGCGGGGCTTTCCGGTTCCAGCGTGGCGTGGGTCAGGCCGAAATCGCGTGCCAGCATCGCCTTGGCCCCGGCGATCACGGCGGCGAAATCGGCGCCATCCTGCACGACCAGATGGGCTTGAAAGGCGGTGCGCCTTTCATCGATCTGCCACAGGTGGACGTGATGCACATCTGCCACGGCCGGTTCGGCGCGCAGCCGCGCCACCACCTGCGCCACATCCTGCGCGACCGGCGCCCCCAGCATCAGGATGCGCAGAACGGGCCGGATGTCGCCCGCGACATGCCACAGGATGAACAGCGAAATCCCGATGGTCAGCAGCGGATCAACCAGCCGCCAGTCATAAAGCAGGATCAGCCCGCCCCCGATGATCACCGCGACCGAGGCCCCGGCATCGGCCAGATTGTGCAAAAAGGCCGCGCGGATGTTCAGGCTTTCGCGCGAAAGCCGCCAGGTCAGCCCCGCCGTCACCAGATCGACCAGCAGCGCCAGCCCCGCCAGCCAGATCACAACCCAGCCCGCAACCCCCGGCGGATCGGCCAGCCGGCCCGCCGCCTCGACCAGCAGCCAAAGTGCGATGACGATCAGCACGACATAATTGACCAGCGCAGCCACCACCTCGGCCCGGGCCCAGCCAAAGCTCATGCCCGGGTCGGCGGCGCGCTGCGCCAGATGGCGCGCGCCAAAGGCCAGCACCAGCGCCGCCGCATCCGACAGGTTGTGCACGCCATCGGCGATCAGCGCGACGGACCCCGCGATCAGCCCGCCGATAATCTGCGCGACGGACAAGCCGACGTTGACCGCCACCGCCGCCGCCATGCGCCGATCCCCCGCCGCGCGGGGCAGATGGCCGTGGTGGTGGTGATGGTCATGGGGCACGGGTTGGACCCTTTCCGTAAGCCTAGTGCGCCTCGGCCCAGCTTGCGCCCTGCCCTGCATCGACGACAAGGGGGATCGACAGGCGCTGCGCGGGTTCCGCGGCCCCTTCCATCGTGGCGCGGGCGGCGGCGATCAGGGCATCGACGGCGGTTTCGTCCACCTCAAAGATCAGTTCGTCATGCACCTGCAACAGCATCGTCGCGGGCAGCCCGGCGATTGCGGCGGGCATGCGCACCATGGCGCGGCGGATGATGTCGGCGGCCGCGCCCTGAATCGGCGCGTTGATCGCCGCGCGCTTGGCAAAGCCCGCGCTGGGGCCCTTGGCGTTGATTTCGGGCGTGTGGATCTTGCGGCCAAAGATGGTCTGGACGAAGCCGTGTTCTTTGGCGAAGGCTACGGTGTCGTCCATGTATTTGCGGATGCCGGGGAAGCGTTCGAAATAACGGTCGATAAAGCCCTGCGCCTCGGCCCGCGGGATACGCAGGTTGCGCGCCAGGCCAAAGCCCGAGATGCCGTAGATCACGCCAAAGTTGATCGCCTTGGCCTGACGCCGGATATCGGGCGTCATCTGGTCCAGCGGGACGTTGAACATTTCCGACGCGGTCATCGCGTGAATGTCGATACCATCGCGGAAGGCCTGCTTCATCGCGGGCAGATCGGCGACATGGGCCAGAATCCGCAGCTCGATCTGGCTGTAGTCGAGGCTGACGATCCGCATGCCAGGGCCTGCCACGAAAGCCTCGCGGATGCGGCGGCCCTCTTCCGAGCGGACGGGGATGTTCTGCAGGTTCGGATCGGTCGAGGCCAGCCGCCCCGTCGCCGCGCCTGAAATCACATAGGAGGTGTGCACCCGGCCCGTTTCCGGGTTCACATGGGTCTGCAACGCGTCCGTATAGGTGGATTTCAGCTTGGCGATCTGGCGCCAGTCCAGCACGCGCGCGGCCAGTTCGGCGGCGCGGGGGTTGTCTTCGGATGCGGCGATATCCTCCAGCACATCGGCGCCGGTAGAATAGGCGCCGGCCTTGCCCTTGGCCCCGCCCGCCACGCCCAGCTGGTCAAACAGGATCTCGCCCAGCTGCTTGGGGCTGCCGACGTTGAAGGGCTGGCCGGCGATATCCTGAATCTCGGACTCAAGCCCTGCCATCTTTTGCGCGAAGGCATTGGACATGCGCGACAGGACCTGCGCGTCCACGCGAACGCCGGCCATTTCCATATCGGCCAGAACCGGGACCAGCGGGCGTTCCATCGTTTCATAGACGGTGGTGACCCGTTCGCGGTGCAGGCGCGGGCGGAAGGCCTGCCACAGGCGCAGGGTGATGTCGGCATCCTCGGCGGCATAGGCGGTGGCCTTGTCGACCGGCACGCGGTCAAAGGTGATCTGCGCCTTACCCGAACCCAGCAGTTCCTTGATCGGGATCGGGCTGTGGCCCAGATATTCCTGCGCCAGCGCATCCATGCCGTGGCCATGCAGGCCGGAAAACATCGCATAGCTCATCAGCATCGTATCATCGAAGGGCGCGACGCGGATGCCGTGGCGGGCAAAGATCTTGAAGTCATACTTCATGTTCTGCCCGATTTTCAGGATCGCGGCATCCTCCAGCACCGGCTTGAGCAGCGCCAGCGCCTGATCCAGCGGCATCTGGTCGGGCGCAAGTGCGGCGCCGCCGAACAGATCATCGCCCCCCGTCTTGTGACCCAGCGGGATATAGGCGGCCTGCCCCGGTTCGATGCAAAGCGACACCCCCACCAGTTCGGCGCGCATTTCATCCAGGCTGGTGGTTTCGGTATCGACCGCGACCCAGCCCCGCGCGCGGGCCTGATCCAGCCAGCCCGCCAGAGTTTCCGCATCGCGGATGCAGGTATAGGCGGCATGATCGAAGGGAACCTTCTCGGCGGGGGGCAAGCCCCCCTCTGCGCCGGTTCCGCGGCCCGGGGCCGCGGGCGCGTCCCCGGCAGGCGCCGCGGCGGGCGGCGGGGGTTCGGCCCCGAACTTGTCGGCCACGCGCTTGGTCAGCGTGCGGAATTCCATGCGGTTGAGGAACTCCATCAACTGCGCGGGATCGGGGTCCTTCACCTCAAGATCATCCAGCGCGAAATCCAGCGGGGTTTCGTCGAACAACGTTACCAGCCGCTTGGAAACCCGGATCTGGTCGGCGAAATTCTGCAAGGTCTCGCGCCGCTTGGGCTGTTTGATTTCGCCCGCGCGGTCCAGAAGCGTTTCCAGATCGCCATATTCGTTGATCAGAAGCGCCGCCGTCTTGATGCCGATGCCGGGCGCGCCGGGCACGTTGTCGACCGAATCGCCCGCCAGCGCCTGCACGTCCACGACCCGGTCAGGGCCGACGCCGAATTTCGCCGCGACCTCATCAGGGCCGATGCGCAGGCCCTTCATCGCATCCAGCATCTCGACCCCGCCGCCGACCAGCTGCATCAGATCCTTGTCGGACGAGATGATGGTGACGCGCCCGCCCGCGTCACGCGCCTGGCGGGCAAGGGTGGCAATGATGTCATCGGCCTCATAATCCTGTACCTCGATGCAGGCCAGGTTGAAGGCCCGCGTCGCATCGCGCGTCAGCGGAAACTGTGGGCGCAGATCTTCGGGCAATTCCGGGCGGTTGGCCTTGTAATCGGGATAGATGTCGTTGCGGAAGGTTTTGGAGGAATGGTCAAAGATCACCGCCGCATGGGTGGGGGCATCGTCGCCCTTGGCATCCTCGATATACTTGAAGATCATGTTGGCGAACCCCGCCACCGCGCCCACCGGCAGGCCGTCGGATTTCCGCGTCAGCGGCGGCAGGGCGTGATAGGCGCGGAAGATGAAGGCCGAGCCGTCGATCAGATGCAGGTGACAGCCTTTGCCAAAGCCCATTCCCGGCCCTCCTTCATGTCAGCAATTTCCGGGGCCGCAGGCGGCGCGACCCGGTCGGCGATCAGTGATCGTCGTGGGCGTGTTCGCGATCGATCACGAAGCGCTTGTCGCAATAGGGGCATTCGACAAAACCGGTGTCATGCGGGATCGTCAGCCAGACGCGCGGATGGCCCAGCGCGCCTTCGCCCCCGTCGCAGGCGACTTTCCAGCGTGTCACGGTCTGGGTTTCGGGGGGGGCGATGGTCATCGGCGGGGCTCCGTTCGAAAGGCCCTTGCGGGGCGCACTGCTTGAGGTTGGGCGCCGGGCGCCCTAACTTGGTGCGCATGATAGCGATTGGTGAAGGGCGGGCAAGGTGGAACGGCAGGCGATTGTGATCGAAGGTCTGCGCAAGACCTATGCGGCAACGGGTCGGCAGGCCCCGAAAGAGGCGCTGAAGGGCGTGGACCTATCGATCCCGGCCGGGTCGATCTTTGGCCTGCTGGGGCCGAATGGCGCGGGCAAGTCCACGATGATCAACATCCTGGCGGGGCTTGTGCGCAAGACCGCCGGCAAGGTCACGATCTGGGGCTTTGACCAGGATGTGAACCCGCGCCAGTCGCGCGCGGCGATCGGCGTGATGCCGCAGGAATTGAACATGGACCCGTTCTTTTCCCCCCGCGCGGCGCTGGAAATGCAGGCGGGGCTGTATGGCGTGCCCGCCCGCGACCGCTGGACGGATGAGATTCTGGAGCTGGTCGGCCTGACCGAACAGGCCGAGGCCTATGCGCGCAACCTGTCGGGCGGGATGAAACGGCGGCTGTTGCTGGCCAAGGCGCTGGTGCACCGGCCGCAGGTTCTGGTGCTGGACGAACCCACCGCCGGCGTCGATATCGAGCTGCGCAATATGCTGTGGACCAATGTGCGCAAGCTGAACGCGCAGGGCATGACCATCATCCTGACCACGCATTACCTGGAAGAGGCCGAGGAGATGTGCGACGAAATCGCCATCATCGACCGCGGCCGGCTGATCGTGCGCGACACCACGCCCGCGCTGCTGCGCAGGCTGGATGGCAAGGCGCTGGTGGTCGAACCCGAGGGCGAGGCCCCCGACACGATCGCCCTGCCCGACGGCATCACGATGGAACGCCGCGCGGATGGGCAGATCGCCTTTCACTATCGCCGGTCACAAACCAGCGCCGAGGCGGTGCTGGACGCGATCCGGCAAGGCGGCATCCGCATCCGCGACGTGGCCTCGGAACAGCCCGGCCTGGAAGAAGTGTTCGTGGCGCTGACCACCAAGGGCTAGGCCGTCTCAGGCGGCCAGCTTGGCATGCACCTCGTCCAAATCAATCTCGCCCACCGGGTATTTGTTGTCCGGATCGTCGAAATCATAGCGGAACAGCTGGAAATCCTTCTTGTAGATTTCCCAGACCAGATGGCGTGACAGATCGTCGAAATAGGCCGAAACGGGGTGGGCGCGCTTGGGCCCGTGGCCTTCGCTTTCATTGAACCGCGGGATCGCGCCCAGATCCACCGGATGCGGCGTCTGGATCGCATCCAGAACGGTCTGCATCCCCTCATTGAACTTTTCGGTAAAGAAGATGTGGTCGTAGCGCCCGCCATTGACGATGAAGGTCGAGATATGGCCCGACATGGCCGACCAGTGGATGTCCGGCTCCATCGGGCGGCGCCAGCGAATCGTGTCGCGCGCGAATAGCAAAAACCGCCGGAAGCTGGCGATCTGGTCGAAATCGAAACCGTTTTCCGGGCTGCCGACCTGCACCCCGTAACGCTGCGCCAGTTGCGGCACCAGATTGCCGCGATAGCGTTTGCCGTTGCGCTGGATGCCGGCGATCTTGTCGAAGAAGGACGACAGGATCCGCGCATAGGGGTTGCGCACGCAGGTGAAGGCAAAGGATTTGTGCGCGCGCACGTTGCCCTCGATCAGCGGCTGGCTTTCGGGCTGGGACCATTTGTGCAGCCCGGCGGTCGAATCGTGGATGTCCCCATCGAAGAACCGCCCGTGATCGGAATAGAACATGATCTGCCCGATGGTCGAACAGGCGCATTTGGGCACCACGCGGTACACGACGCTTTCGCTTTCCGTCATCCAGGTGCCGGGGAAACCCATCAAATCACTCCTGCAAACACACGGGCCGGGCCCGAACCGACAATTCCCGCCCTTTGAAGCAAACTGCCCCTGTCTTTTCAACGGGCATTGGCGGTATCTAGGCGAAATCTGATGTCTATTGCTGTTGATCCGGTTAACGATGGCCAAAATCGCCTTCATCCTGCTGACCCACAAGGACCCCGACGGGATCATCCGTCAGGCCGAACGGCTGACCGCGGCGGGCGATTTCGTCGCGATCCATTTCGATGCGCGCGCAAGCGGCGACGATTTCGCCCGCATCCGCACGGCCTTGGGGGACAATCCGGCGGTCACCTTCGCGCGGCGGCGGCTGAAATGCGGCTGGGGCGAATGGAGCCTGGTCGGCGCCACCCTGGAGGCGGTGAAGGCCGCCGTCGCGGCCTTTCCGCAGGCCACGCATTTCTACATGCTGTCGGGCGATTGCATGCCGATCAAGACCGCCGAATTCGCCCATGCCTATCTGGATGCCGAGGATGTGGATTATATCGAAAGCTTCGATTTCTTCACCTCGGACTGGATCAAGACGGGGCTGAAGGAAGACCGGCTGATCTATCGCCACTGGTTCAACGAACGCACCCGCAAATGGGCGTTCTACAAAAGCTATGAATGGCAGAAGAAACTGGGCCTGACCCGCGCGATCCCCGAGGATCTGCAGATGATGATCGGCTCGCAATGGTGGTGCCTGCGCCGGCGCACGGTGGAATGGGTGCTGGATTTCTGCCGCGACCGGCCCGATGTGATGCGCTTTTTCCGCACCACCTGGATCCCGGATGAAACCTTCTTTCAGACCATCGTCCGCCATCTGGTGCCCGACCGCGAAATCCGCACCCGCGCGCTGACCTTCCTGATGTTCACCGATTACGGCATGCCGGTGACCTTCTACAACGACCATTACGACATGCTGCTAAGCCAGGATTTCCTGTTCGCGCGCAAGATCAGCCCCGATGCGATGCTGCTGAAGGACCGGCTGGGCAGCCTGTGGACCCAGACCGGCGTGCGGTTCCCGATCTCGAACGAGGGGCGCAGTCTTTACAGCTTTCTGACCGGGCGCGGCCGGATTGGGCGGCGCTTTGCCCCGCGCTTCTGGGAAACCGAATCCAGCCTGGGGCGGGAACGGACCCTGCTGATGGTGGTGTGCAAGAAATGGCATGTCGCCAAGCGCCTGGTGCATCAGATCCGGCACCGGACCGGGATTCCGGTGGTGGAATACCTGTTCAATGAAGAAAACACCCCCCTGCCCGATCTGGGCGGCATCCAGTCGACGATGGACAAGCGCACCCGCCACCGTCGCGCGCTGATGCGGATGCTGTTCGACTTTCACGGCACCGACCGGCTGGTGATCTGCCTGGACCCGTCGTCCTTTGATCTGATGCAGGATTTCACATCCGACAAGGCGACTACCCGCATCCTGGAAATCGAATGCGATTTCACCGATGACTATCTGCTGGGCCACGCCCGCCGCGTGGGCCTTGCCGGCGAGCGGTCCCCGCAAGAGGTGATCGACCGGCTGTTGCCCACGATCCGCTATGACCTGCGCTTTGAAAGCGACCGGATGCGCGATGCGCAATTCCCCAGCTTCCTGCGCATGCGTCAGGGCGCCGATGTCGGGGCCAATGCCCGGGTGCTGGCGCGGTTTCTGGACATCGCGCCCGATCTTGCGCATCAGATCGGTGCGACCGATTATCTGTTCGTCGATTGAGGAGTGACCCCGTGGCCTATGCCTATGACGAAATGAACGTCTTTGCCCGCATCCTGCGCGGTGAAATCCCCGCCAACACGGTGCTGGAAACCGACCATACCCTGGCGTTTCGCGATATCGCGCCGCAGGCCCCCGATCATGTGCTGGTCATCCCCAAGGGCCGCTACGTCTGTTTCGACCATTTCGCGGCCGAGGCCAGCGCCGAGGAGATCGTCGATTTCCACCGCGCCGCGGCCAAGGTCTGTCAGATGCTGGGCATCGCGCCGGGCGCGAATGGCGGCGGCTATCGCACGATTTCCAACGCGGGCGAGGCCGGTGTGCAGGAAGTGCCGCATTACCACATGCATATCCTGGCCGGGCGCCCGCTGGGCCGAATGCTGCAAAAGGCCTGAACGGCCCGGACGGGCGCGCGCCTTGGCTGCGCGCCCGCAACAGGGGCAGATCAGGATCAGATCAGCCGCTGCGCGCGAAACAGCGCCTTGACGTCCGCCTCGGGGCGCGCGCCGAAATGGCTGATCACCTCGGCCGCGGCGATACAGCCCATGCGGCCCGCGACGTCCAGGCTTTGCCCCGTCGCCACGCCATACAGGAAGCCCGCCGCGAACTGATCGCCCGCCCCGGTCGCATCCACCGGCACGACGCGATGCACCGGCACCTCGACCCGTTCATCGCCCGCGATCAGCACCACATCCGCCCCCGACCGGGTGCAGACCACCAGCCCGCAATCGCGCGCGGCCTGATCCAGGGCACTGTCCAGATCGGTCTGATACAGCGCTTCCCATTCGTGCTGATTGCCGATGACATAGTCCATCGCCTCGCTGACCAGCCGGCGGAAGCTGTCGCGGTGGCGGTTCACGCAGAACGGATCGGACAGCGCGATCCCGGCCTTGCCGCCGCCGCGCCGACAGGCCTGCGCCGCCTTGAGGAAGGCCGCCTTGCCGTGATCCTTGTCGAACAGATAGCCTTCCAGGAACAGGATCGCGGCATGTTCCACCACATCCAGCGGCACGTCCCCAGTTCCCAGATCGGCCGAGATCCCCAGATAGGTGTTCATCGACCGCTCGCCATCCGGTGTGACGAAGATCATGGATCGTGAGGTGGGCAGATCGCCGCCCGCGACCGGCGGGTTGATGAAATCGGTGCCCTCCGCGGCCATCGAGGCGGCATAGAACCGGCCCAGCGCATCATCGCGCACGCGCCCGATGAAGGCCGTCGACAGCCCCAGATTGCCAAGCCCGGCCAGCGTGTTGGCAACCGATCCGCCGGGTGCCTGGGTGCGTTCGGACATCGCCGCATAAAGCGTTTCCGCGCGGTCCCGTTCGATCAACTGCATGATGCCCTTCTCGATCCCCATGTGATCCAGAAAGCTGTCGTCGGTCTGCGCCAGAACATCGACAACGGCATTGCCGATGCCCACCACCTGATAGGGTTTCACGGGGTCTTCTCCTCATACTGGCAGAGGTCACGGATCAGGCAGGCCCCGCATTTGGGCTTGCGCGCGACACAGATATAGCGGCCATGCAGGATCAGCCAGTGATGCGCATGGCGTTGGTATTCGACGGGCACGTTGTCTTCGATGGCGCGTTCGACCGCATCGACATCGCGGCCCGGGCAGATGCCGCTGCGGTTGCCGATGCGGAAGATATGCGTGTCGACCGCCTGTGCGGGATGGGCGAACCACATGTTCAGCACCACATTGGCCGTCTTGCGCCCCACCCCCGGCAGCGCCTGCAACGCCGCGCGCGAGGAGGGCACCTGACCATCAAAGCGATCCACAAGGATCTGGCTCATGCGGATGACGTTCTTGGCCTTCTGGCGGAACAGGCCGATCGTCTTGATATGATCTGTCAGGCCCGCCTCGCCCAAGGCCAGCATCTTTTCGGGCGTATCGGCGATGGCAAACAGCGCGCGCGTCGCCTTGTTGACGCCCGCGTCGGTCGCCTGCGCCGACAGCGCCACAGCGACCAGAAGCGTGTAGGCGTTCACATGCTCCAGCTCGCCCTTGGGATGCGGTTCCGCCGCCTCGAATCGGCGGAAGACCTCTTTCATCGCGTGATAATCAAGTTGCTTTGCCATGGCCCACCCTGTGCCCGCCCCCTATGCCCGCCCGGCAGGCGCCCGGCAAGGCCTTCGGCCAGATGACGCAGAAAAACGCGCAGGCCACAGCGGCGTTAACCTCGTATTTGCAGGCTGTCTGCATGCTGGCGCGGAAAGCCCTGCGGAACAGAAAGGTTCGCCATGCATCTTTGCTACCCGGCCACGGCGCTGCAGTTTGATCCCGGCCGCGAAAGCTGGCGGATCGATCCGGATTTCGGCGGGGAAGACCGGCTGTGGCGGATTGGGGATCAGGACGGGGTCGCGGTTCTGACGGATGGTCTGGGCCGCACGATCCGGCACGGGGCGGCGGCCGCAACCGGGCAGCCGCTGTTGCTGCGCCACCCCGACGGTGGTGTGATCCGACTGGATCGGCTGATCCTGGACGGCGGGCTTTGCCTTTACCTGCCCCCCGCGCCGCTGGACGCGGAACTGGCCTATGCCGCCGCCGCGCCCGGGCACGGCCGGGCGGTGGATGTGGCATCGCTGATCCGGCTGCCCTGGCTGGGCGGCGGGACGATGGTGGCCACGGATGACGGCTTGCAGCCGGTTGATTGGCTGCGCCCCGGCGATCGGGTGCTGACCCGCGACAACGGCTATCAGCGCCTGTTGTGGCTGGGCAAGACCGTCATCCCGCGCCACTGCCCGCCCGAGGCGTGGCCCCGCACCCTGACGCCCGCTGATCTGGGCACCGCAGATATGGACTCCGCTGGGTCCGATCCCATTGCCAGCGACGGGGCGGCGCCACCGCCCGCGCGCGACCTGCTGCTGGGTCCGGGCCAGCGGGTTCTGCTGACCGGGCCGAACCTGCAGCTGTGGTTCGGCGAATCGGAAACCTTCGCCCCCGCGGGGGCCCTTGGCACGCCCCTGTCGGCGATCCGCGACCGGATCGTGATGTATCACCTGCTGTTCGCCGCGCCCGAGGTGTTTTTGGCCGACGGGGTCTGGCTTGCCAGCGTGCAGGCGGATGCCGATTACCTGCAAACCCTGCCCGCGCCGTTACGCGCAGCCTGCGGCGCGCAGTTGCTGACCGCCCACGCCACCGCCGCGCGCGCCGTGCTGGAGGGGTGGGAACTGGCATTGGTGCGCCAGGCCCATGGCGGGCAATTGCCACGGATGGCCGCATGATGCGCTTTGCGCAGGTTCCGGGTCGCGTCCGCCCGCGCAGGCGCCTAATCTGTCGGGGACGGAGGCCAGAATGCCCAACACCCCGAACCCGAACCCCAGCACCGCCGAAACGGCACCGCAATCGCTGCTGGACTCGCATTATCATTACCGCCTGATCGCCCGGGCGCTGGAACGGATCGACGCGGCCGATGGCCCGATCAGCCTTGCCACGCTGGCCGCGGATCTTGGCCTTAGCCCGGCCCATTTCCAGCGGGTCTTTTCCAGCTGGGTCGGCGTGTCGCCCAAACGCTATCAGCAATATCTGTCACTGACCCTTGCGCGCGACCTGCTGGCGCGGCGCTGGCCGCTGCAGGCGGTGGCCGACCGGGCGGGCCTGTCCGGCGCCAGCCGGCTGCACGATCTGTTCCTGCGCTGGGAAGCGATGAGCCCCGGCGACTTTGCCCGGGGCGGCGATGGCCTGTCGATCCGCTGGGGCTGGTTCCCCTCGGCCTTCGGCGAGGTGCTGGCGATGGGCACCGCGCGCGGCATCTGCGGGTTGGGCTTTGCCGAAGACACCGGCCGCGAGGCCACCTTCGCCGATCTGGCGGCGCGCTGGCCGGGGGCCGATCTGCGCGAAGACCCCGGCGCGCTTGCCGCTTGGGTCGAGGCGGCCCTTGGCCAGCGCGGAGAGGCGCGAATGGTTCTGCTGGGCGCGCCCTTCCAGATCAAGGTCTGGGAGGCCCTGCTGCAGATCCCGTCGGGGCAGGTCACGACCTATTCCGACATCGCCACCGCAATTGGCCACCCCCGCGCGGTGCGCGCCGTGGGCACCGCGGTGGGCCGCAACCCGCTGGCCTGGCTGATCCCGTGCCACCGGGTGCTGCGCCGGTCGGGCGCGCTGGGGGGCTATCACTGGGGCCTGCCGGTCAAGCGCGCGATGCTGGCCTGGGAGGCCGCCCGGTTCGAGGCCGATCACCCGCCGCTCGCCAGGACGTGATGCGCAGAAACCTGCCGGTGGCGCAGAAGTCATGGAACATTTCGTCCCGAAGCGCGTAATGTGTGCCAGAGGCCCGCGACGCGGGTTCGGAATGAGAGGCTGACCAGCATGAATGCAAGATTTTCCCTGATGGCGGGCGTGGCCGGGCTGTTTGCCCTGTCGGCCTGCACCGACCCCTATGCCACCGGCACCACCGACAACAGCCGCCAGACCACCGGCATGATCACCGGCGCGCTGATCGGCGGCGCGCTGGCCCACGACCGTGGCGGCGATGAAAAGCTGACCAAGACGGCCGCGGGGGCCGTGGTCGGCGGTCTGATCGGGGGCGCGATCGGCGCGCAGCTGGACCGCCAGGCCCAGGAACTGCGCCGCGATCTGGATACCGACGGCGTGCGGATCGTCAACACCGGGTCCGAGCTGATCGTGACCATGCCGCAGGACGTGCTGTTCGCGGTCGACAGCGCATCCGTGCGGCCCGACCTGCAGCGCGACCTGTATACGCTGGCAGGCAGCCTGAACCGCTATCCGAACACCACGGTGAACGTGATCGGCCATACCGACAACACCGGCTCGGCCAGCTATAACCAGCGCCTGTCGCAAGATCGCGCCAATTCGGTGGCCAATGTCCTGATCAGTGCCGGCGTCCCGCGTCAGCGCGTCGTGGCCATCGGTCGGGGCGAAGACCAGCCGATTGCTTCCAACCTGACGGCCGAGGGACGCGCCCAGAACCGGCGCGTGGAATTCGTCATCCGCCCCAACTGATCGCGCCACAGATCCTGTCAAAGGCCGGGCCCACGCCCGGCCTTTTCCATTGTGCCCCCGCCCAAGTGGTCATACATCTTTACCGATCGGGAGGGGGCCATGCCGTTTCAGAAGATTGAATCCGAAAAACTGTCGCGCGCCGTCGAGCGCCAGATCGAAACCCTGATCCTGCAGGGCATCCTGCGACCGGGGGAACGTCTGCCCTCGGAACGCGAACTGTCCGAACGGCTGGGTGTGTCGCGGCCCAGCCTACGCGAGGCGGTTGCCGCGCTTCAAGATGCCGGCCTGCTGACCACCCGCGCCGGCGCCGGCATCTATGTGGCCGAGGTGCTGGGCGCCGCCTTCTCGCCCGCGCTGATCCGGCTTTTTGCGCAGCACGATCAGGCGGTGTTCGACTATATCTCATTCCGGCGCGACATGGAGGGGCTGGCCGCCGAACGCGCCGCCCAACTGGGCACGGATACCGATCTGAAGGTGATCGACACCATCTTTCAGCGCATGATGGCCGCGCATGACAAGCGCAACCCGACCGAAGAGGCCGCGCTGGACGCGCAATTCCATATCGCGATCATCGAGGCCAGCCACAATGTCATCATGCTGCACATGATGCGCGCGATGTTCGGCCTGCTGAAGGAAGGGGTATTCTACAACCGGTCCGTCATGTTCCGGAACCGGTCCACCCGCGACACGCTTCTGGCGCAGCACAAAGCCATCAATGATGCCCTGCAGGCGCGCGATCCGGTCGCGGCCCGCGCCGCCGTGTCCGAGCACATGGATTTCGTGGAAATGGTGCAGGCCGAACAACGCAAGGCCGACCGGAACGAGGCACTGGCCCAGCTGCGCCTGCAACAAGAAACCGGGCGCTGAACTGAAAAACCCGGCCCAAGGGCCGGGTTCTTTATTCGTGATGTCCGCAGGTTTAGTGCAGACGCTTTTCGACTTCGGCGATCGAGGCATCGATCAGGCCAGCCTGATCCTTGGCCGACATCTGCTTGGCCAGAACCTCGCCCGCGGCGGCAATCGCCACGCTGACAGCACGGTCCTTGACCTCACGCAGGGCCGAGGACTCGGCCGAGGCGATCTGATCTTCGGCCGCCTTCAGACGACGTGCGATCGATGCCTTCAGCTCTTCCTTGGCGGATTCGGCCGCAGCCTGCGCATCGCGCTTGGCAGCAACGACGATCTGATCGGCCTGGTCCTGAACCTCACGCGCCTTGCGTTCATAGGACGCCAGGATCGCCTGGGCCTCTTCGCGCAGCGCGCGCGCTTCTTCCAGATCGGCCTTGATGCCCGCGGCGCGCTTGTCCAGCAGGCCACCGATCATGCCCGGCACCTTGAAGTAGACCAGAATGCCGACGAACAGCAGGAAGGCCAGCGTCACGATGAAGTCGGTGTTCTTCAGGCTGAAGAACGGGCCGGAAGCAGCCAGCGCGGGATGGGCGGCGAGGATGAAAAGAACGGAAAGTTTTTTCATGGCCTTACCCTTTCAGCCGCGCATCGACGGCAGCCGCAAGCGCCTTTTCATCGGCCTTGCCACCCAGCGCCGCGACGATTTCGGCGGCGGCATCGCGGGCAACGGCTTCCACCGCCTCCAGCGCGCCGGCGCGGATCGTCCCGATCCGGGCTTCCGATTCCGCGGCACGAGCCGCGATTTCGGCATCGGCATGGGCGGTGGCGGCATCCAGATCCTTCTGGATTTCGGCACGCGCCTCGGCCACGATTTTCTGCGCCTGGGCGCGGGCGTCGGCCAATGCCTTTTCATAGGCGGCCTCGGCGTCCTTCGCCTTCAGCTTGAAGTCTTCGGCGGCGCTAAGATCGCCGGCGATGGTGCCCTGGCGATCGGCCAGAACCGCGCCAATGCGCGGCAGCGCAATGCGCGACAGAACCCAGTAGATCACGACCAAGGTGACCAGAAGCCAGAAGATCTGGTTCGGGAAAGTCGCGAAATCCAGTTGCGGCATGCCCGCAGATTCGGCCGCGTGGCCAGCGGCAGTGGCCGCGCCATGCGCCGCGTCGGCAGCCGCTTCGTGCGTTTCAGTTGCCATGTCGTCCCCCTGGACCCTTAAGATAACCGGATGGGCCTGCGTTACAGGCCCATCCGACCGCAAGGATGCAAATCAGGATCAGACCGCGAACAGCAGCAGAAGCGCGACCAGGAACGAGAAGATGCCCAGCGCTTCCGCGAAGGCCATGCCGATGAACAGCGTGGCGGTCTGGCCAGCGGCGGCCGAGGGGTTGCGCAGCGCGCCGTTCAGGAAGTTACCCGCGACGTTGCCCACCCCGACGGCGGCGCCCGCCATGCCGATGCAGGCCAGGCCTGCGCCGAGGTATTGACCGAGTTCCGAGATGCTGCCTTCCATTGTGGTGCTCCTTGAGGATTGGAAAGGTTGAAAAGGATTGCAGGTCCGCGCCTTAGTGGCCCGGGTGCAACGCGTCTTTCAGGTAGACGCAGGTGAGGATGGTGAACACGTAGGCCTGGATCAGCGCCACGAGCACTTCAAGACCGTACATCGCGGTGATGGCGACGACCGAAACCGGGGCGATGGCGGCAATCGCGGCAAAGCCCGCGAACACCTTGATCACCGCGTGGCCCGCCATGATGTTGCCGGCAAGACGAATGGAATGCGAAACGGGACGCACGAAGTAGGAAATCACTTCGATCACCGCCAGCACCGGGCGCAGCGCCAGCGGCGCCGAAGACACCCAGAACAGGCCCAGGAAATGCGTGCCATGCTTGACCAGACCAAGCAGCGTCACGCCCAGGAAGACGAACAGCGCCAGAACCGCGGTCACCGCGATATGCGAGGTGGTCGAGAAGGATTTGGGCAGCAGGCCCAGGAAGTTGGCGAAGACGATGAAGCTGAACAGCGTCATCACATAGGGGAAATACTTCAGCCCCTCTTTGCCGCAGATATCCTCGACCATCTTGTGCACAAGGCCAAAGGTCAGCTCGGCGATCGACTGCATCCGGGTCGGCACGACGGCGCGGCCGCGGGTGCCGACAACCAGCACCAGCACGATGGCCAGAACCGTCAGCGCCATCCACAGGGTCACGTTCGTGGGGGTATACCAGTGGATCGGCCCCTCGCCAAAGAGGGGCTTCACGATGAACTGATCCATCGGATGGAACACAAGACCGCTGCCAGCTTCTTCCGCCACGACTATCTTTCCTCTTCCTCAGCGGCCTCGGCCGCCGCGCGTTTTTCGTTCATCTCCGCCGCGGTGCGCAGCATGACGCGCACCCCGGCGACAAGGCCCAGCATCGTGAACACGACCATCAGCAAGGGCATCGTGCCAAACAGCACATCAAGCCCGTAACCGACGCCGAAGCCGATGCCCAGCCCCGAAACCATTTCGATGACCATCCGCCACGCCATGTCGGCCTGCGAAAACCCGGTCATCCCGCGGCCCCCCGGCTCCTGCGTCTTGCGCACCTTTGCCAGCTTCTCTTCCAGCGTTTTCAGCCGGTTCGGATCTGGACCATCGGTAGGCGCGCCGGACATCAAGGGACCCCGCATTCAGTCCCGCGTTTGGTAAGCGTCACAGCGGCGTGAGTCAAGCAGATCCCGGCGCCGGGGCATACGGCGCAAGGCAATGTTTTTGCTTGATTTTCCTGTTTTCACGTCGAAACACCCGGCGCCAATGCCGGGCTGATCGCGCTCACACCCGGGCCGGGGCATATTCAACCGGATGGTTGACGATCCGTGGCGCCTGCCCCATGACTGCCCCATGACCAGCGCCCCGCAAAGCCCCCTCGATGCGATCTTCGCCGCGCTTGCGGACCCGACGCGGCGCGCGATCCTGACGATGCTGCTGGAGGACGACATGGCCGTGACCGACGTGGCCGCGCCCTTTGCCATGTCGCTGGCGGCGATTTCCAAGCACCTGGCGGTCCTGGCCGAGGCCGGGCTGATCGCGCAGGAAAAGCGCGGTCGGGTGAAATGGTGCAAGCTGGAGCCCGAGGCGATGCGCGCCGCCGCGGTCTGGATGCGCGGCTTTGGTCAGGTGGACCCGATCGACCTGGACGCGTTTGAGCGGTTCCTGGAAAGCGAGCTGAGCCAGCCCCCCGCTGACTGACGCGGCCCGGCGCATGAAAAACCCGGCCGCAGGGGCCGGGCCAAGGGGCTACGGCACTCAGGCGGCGGTGTAATAGCCATACATCTGGTCAAGCGCCGTCAGGCTTTCCGGCGCAGGCGCGGGGCGTGCCTCGGGCCGGTAATAGGCCAGCGATTCCTCTAGCGCCTTGGTCGCGGTGGCAGCCTCGGCCGCGGATTTGCGGGTCAGGTTGACGATCTTGCTCATGGAACTCTCCGGGTTTCAGAGTTCCTCCCTGCGACAAATATAAACCAAACGGTTCGGATTGCGATGCCAATCCCTGCAACGGCGCCATGCAGTTTCTGCAATGCAGCAAAAAGCCCCGGCAGAACCGGGGCTTTGCAGTGTCGCGTCAAGGGATCGGTAGATCAGACGACCCGTTCCACCATCATCTTCTTGATATGGGCAATCGCCTTGGCCGGGTTCAGGCCCTTCGGGCAGGTCTTGGTGCAGTTCATGATCGTGTGGCAACGATAGAGCTTGAACGGGTCTTCCAGCGCATCCAGACGTTCGCCGGTCGCCTCATCACGACTGTCGATGATCCAGCGATAGGCATGCAGCAGCGCCGCCGGGCCAAGGTATTTGTCGCCGTTCCACCAATAGCTCGGGCACGAGGTCGAGCAGCTGGCGCACATCACGCATTCATACAGACCGTCCAGCTTCCTGCGATCCTCGATCGACTGGCGCCATTCCTTGGCGGGGCGGTTGGTCTTGGTTTCCAGCCAGGGCATGATGCTGGCGTGCTGGGCGTAGAAATGCGTCAGGTCCGGGATCAGGTCCTTGACCACCGGCATGTGCGGCAGCGGATAGATTTTCACATCGCCCTTGATCTCATCCAGGCCATAGATGCAGGCCAGCGTGTTGATGCCGTCGATGTTCATCGCACAGGACCCGCAGATCCCTTCGCGGCAGGACCGCCGGAAGGTGAGGGTCGGGTCGATTTCATTCTTGATCTTGATCAGCGCGTCCAGAACCATCGGGCCGCACTTGTCCATGTCGATGAAATAGGTGTCGACCCGGGGGTTTTCGCCGGTTTCCGGGTCCCAGCGATAGATCTGGAACTTGCGGACGTTCTTGGCGTCCGGCTTCGGCCAGGTCTTGCCGACGCGGATTTTCGAGTTCTTGGGAAGCGTGAGCTGAACCATGGATTATCCCTTCCACTCAGTTCGGGAATAAAGCGGCCGCGTCGGAAGCTGGCCGGATTTGTTGTAGACGCAGCGGTTATACACCTCGGCGGGGTCGCGGCCCATCAGATAGTCGGAGGAGATTTCCACCCCCAGGCTGCCGCTGGTGCCCCCGTCCGAGGCGACGCCAAGCGCCAGCGTGCCGCGCGGGCGCTGCGCAAGTTCGGCTTCGCGCAGGCAAATCTCTTCGGCGCGTTCCACCGGGATGGGCGCGCAGCCCGCCCCCAGCAGAACCGCCGCAAGGGCGAGATATGCCCGCGCGCCGCCCATGATCAGAAGGTACGTGCCTTCGGCGCGATCCGGGCCAGGCTGATGCCGCCCTCGGCCTCGGTCGTCAGCGGATCGGTGATGACCGGGCGGTAGGACAACGCCACCTTGTTGCCATCGACGCGGCTGACGGTGTGGACCCGCCAGTTTTCGTCGTCGCGCGTGGTGTGATCCTCGGACGCGTGGGCGCCGCGGGATTCCTTGCGCGCCTCGGCGCCGACGATCGTGGCCAGCGCGTTGGGCATCAGGTTGGTCAGTTCCAGCGTTTCCATCAGGTCGCTGTTCCAGATCAGGCTGCGATCGGTGACGTGCAGATCGTCCATCTTGGCGGCGATCGCGGTCATCTTTTCAACGCCTTCCTTCAGCGTCTTGTCGGTGCGGAACACGGCCGCATCGGCCTGCATCGTCTTTTGCATCTCAAGGCGCAGTTCGGCGGTCGGCATCGTGCCCTTGGCATGGCGCAGCCCGTCGAAGCGGTCGAAGGCCTTGTCGATGCTGGGCTTGCTCAGGACCGGGTTCGACTTGGAGCGGTCGACCACCTGACCCGCGCGGATCGCCGCGGCGCGGCCGAACACCACCAGGTCGATCAGCGAGTTCGAGCCCAGACGGTTGGCCCCGTGCACGCTGGCACAACCCGCTTCGCCCACGGCCATCAGGCCCGGCACGATCGCGGTGGGGTTTTCGGCGGTCGGGTTCAGCACCTCGCCCCAGTAGTTGGTGGGAATGCCGCCCATGTTGTAGTGCACCGTCGGCAGAACCGGGATCGGTTCCTTGGTCACATCGACGCCGGCAAAGATCTTGGCCGATTCCGAAATGCCCGGCAGACGTTCGGCCAGCGCCTCGGCCGGCAGGTGCGACAGGTTCAGGTGGATGTGGTCCTTGCCCTCACCCACGCCGCGGCCTTCGCGAATTTCCATCGTCATGCAGCGCGACACATAATCCCGCGGCGCCAGATCCTTGTAGTGCGGGGCATAGCGTTCCATGAACCGCTCGCCTTCCGAGTTGGTCAGGTAACCACCCTCGCCGCGCGCGCCTTCGGTGATCAGACAGCCCGACCCATAGATGCCGGTCGGGTGGAACTGCACGAATTCCATGTCCTGCAGCGCAAGGCCCGCACGCGCCACCATCCCGCCGCCGTCGCCGGTGCAGGTATGGGCCGAGGTCGCGCTGAAATAGGCGCGGCCATAGCCGCCCGTGGCCAGCACCACCATCTTGGCGTTGAACACATGCATCGTGCCGTCATCCAGCTTCCAGCAGACGACACCCTGGCACACGCCATCATCCGACATGATCAGGTCGATGGCGAAATATTCGATGAAGAATTCGGCCTTCTGCTTCAAGCTTTGACCGTAAAGCGTGTGCAGGATCGCGTGGCCGGTGCGGTCGGCCGCGGCGCAGGTGCGCTGCACCGGCGGGCCGTCGCCGAATTCGGTGGTGTGGCCGCCGAAGGGGCGCTGATAGATCTTGCCCTCTTCGGTGCGCGAAAACGGCACGCCGTAATGTTCCAGCTCGTAAACCGCCTTGGGCGCCTCACGCGCAAGGTATTCCATCGCGTCGGTATCGCCCAGCCAGTCCGAACCCTTGACGGTGTCGAACATGTGCCACTGCCAATGGTCCGGCCCCATATTGGAAAGCGAGGCCGCGATGCCGCCCTGCGCCGCAACCGTGTGCGAACGGGTCGGGAAAACCTTGGTCACGCAGGCCGTGCGCAGGCCCTGTTCGGCCATGCCCAGCGTGGCGCGCAGACCCGCGCCGCCGGCACCGACCACCACGACGTCATAATCATGCGTCTCGTAGGTATAAGCTGCCATCTTTCAGTTCCTTCAGAGCGCGATCTTGGCCAGCGCGAAAAGCCCGGTGGCGATCACCGCATAAGAGAGCGAGGTCACGGCGATGATGCCGATCTTGCGCGCGGTGCCACGGGCGTAATCCTCGATCATGATCTGTGCGCCCTTGGCGAAATGGCGCATCGCCACGAACAGCGTCAGCGCGGTGACGATGGCCGGGAAGGGGCGCGCGAAGGTGGCGACCACCTGTTCCTGCCCCTGCCCCAGCGCGCGGCCGAAGATGATCAGGAAGACCGGCACCAGAAAGGCCAGCGCCACGGCGGTCACGGTCATGAACCAGTGATGTTCGGTCCCGGTCCCCGAGGCGCCCTTGCCCTCGGCCCGTTTACGATCGGTCAGGTAACGCATGCTTGCCCCCTCAGACCAGAATGATGGTGATGATCGTCAGCACGACCGACCCGATGATGCAGGCCCAGCCCAGCTTTTCGGCGGTCTCGATTTCCAGGCCCTTGCCGGCATCGAAATACAGGTGCCGCAGCCCGGCCAGGAAGTGATACCACACCGCCCAGAGCGAGCCGGTGAAGACCAGATCCCCGAACCATGAGGTCGCAACCGCGTTGGCGGTAGCGAAATAGTCCGCACTGGTCGCCGCCGCAAGCAGCCACCACACCGCCAGCAGAACACCCACGATCAGCGCATTGCCAGTGATCCGGGTCAGGATCGAGCTGATCGAGGTGATCTGCGGGCGGTAGATTTGCAGGTGGGGGGAAAGGGGACGTTCAACCCGTTTCACATCAGCCATGATAGTTCCCTTCGTCTGGCAGGCCCGCGCGGGACACGCGCGAACAGGCTGTCACTTGGGCCAAAGCAATAGCGGTTTTTCGCCCGAAGTCACGGGGTCTTTGCAGCCTCGGGGTGCAAATTTGGCCGCGTTAGCGCAAAAGTTCGGCAAATGTGATCACGAAAATATGGGTGTGATCACATATATCGGACAAGCCGCAAAACAAAAGGGGCGGGTGTCGCCACCCGCCCCCTGTCCGCGTCACGCACGCATCAGCGGCTCAACAGCGTCATGTCATAGGACAGCGAAAAGACCAGGATCCCGTCGTCGATGTCGCTGTCGTGATAGCTCAGGTCCACAGAGGCCGCGTCGGACAGCGCATAGGTCAGGCCAAGGCTGCCATAGTCCTGCGCGTCCTTGATCGTGCCGATCTCGGCGGACAGACCCCACCTGTCGTTCAGCGCATAGGTCATGCCCAGGCTGGAATTCAGGACATCCGAGCTTGGATCAAAGGCGAAGTTCGCCGACACCTCAAGCGCATCCGTCACCGGCGCGCCGATCGCAAAGGTCACCTCGCCGCAGCAATTTCCGCTGTCGTCATAGAAATAGCGGGTATAGCCCACGTCGTAGCTGACGCCCTGACCGAACTCGCCACGGTAGCCCAGGTACAGGTCAAGCTCTGCCTCATCAACGCCATCGCCCACCGTCGAGGCCCATGCCCCCACATAGTAGCCGCGCGACTCGGCCTCGACATAGCCTTGCAGGGCCGGGTTGTCGTTGGAAACGGACACGCCGTTCGACACATAGTTGCTGGTGGCGGTCACACCGGCGCTGACCGTCATGTCCTGGGCCTGCGATGCCACGGGCAAAGCGGCGAACGCCGCGGCGAAGGCAACAGCGGAAACGCGCGAAAAAGTCATGTTCAGGTCCTTCTGAGAAGTTTGGCGGGGCCAGAGCGCGGGGGCGACGGGCATCCCGATCCGACACACCACGAATAAGACTGCATAATCCGCAAGTCACCTGCGGATATCCCGGCTTCCGCAACTTCCCATAAAAGCGGCGCCGATTGTGGCGCCGCTGCATCGCCCTGCCCCTTACTTCGGCATCAAGGCCCAGTAATCCAGATCCAGCAGAACCTCGGGGGCATATTTACAGTCGTCGCCCTTCAACGCGAAGGGCGCGGCGCCTTGCTTGACCGCCACCAGCCGCAGCCGGATCGCGCCGACGCCGGGGGCCTCGGTGTCGGCCTTGTCCAGCACCTCGGACCAGGCCTTGACGGTGTCGCCCGCGAAACAGGGGTTGGCATGCGCGCCCCCGTTCAGCGCCACGATCATCTGGGCATTGGCCAGCCCGTTAAACGACAGCGCGCGGGCCATGCTGATGACGTGGCCGCCATAGATCAGGCGCTTGCCATCCTCGCGGAAGGTCGCATCGAAATGGACCTTGGCGGTGTTCTGCCACAGGCGGGTGGCAATCATGTGCTCGGCTTCCTCGATCGTGACGCCATCGACATGGTCGATCTTTTCGCCAATCTCATAATCGCCCCAGCGGTGCGGCTCACCGGCCTGGGTGAAATCATAATCGCTGAAATCCAGCCCCTCGGGGATCACCAGATCGGCGGGCGCCACCACCTTCTTCAGCGTCGGGATCACCTCTTCGGGTGCGGGGGCGTCGGTGTCGCGCTTGCGGACCATGACCCAGCGGACATATTCCAGTACCGGCTCATCATTCTGGTTCAGACCGCGGGTGCGGACATAGACCACGCCCGACTTGCCGTTGGAATTCTGCTTCAGCCCGATCACCTCGGATTCCGACCGCAGCGTGTCGCCCGGATAGACCGGCGCCAGCCAGCGCCCCTCTGCATAGCCAAGGTTGGCGACCGCGTTCAGCGACACATCCGGCACCGTCTTGCCAAAGACCACGTGGAACGCGATCAGATCATCGACCGGAGAGCCATCCAAGCCACAGCGCGCCGCGAATTCATCCGACGAATAAATCGCCCCGCGCGCCGGATAAAGCGCGTGATAAAGCGCCCGCTCCCCCTCGGCCACGGTGCGCGGCACGGCATGGGCGATCACCTGCCCCACGCGGTAATCCTCGAAGAAACGGCCCGGATTGGTCTTCATCTTACTGCTCTCCCAGTTTCAGATCGGGGTGGTAGTCGCCGGGCACCTCTTTCACCACGGCCTGCGCACAGCGCATCACACCCTTGGCCGCGTCAAAGGCATAGGCGGGCGACCCGTGCAGTTCCCACCCTTTCGACAGGGCCAGGCTGACCTTGTGGCAGAAGGCCGAGGTGTCATCCTCGGTCAGCAGACGATACAGTTTCATACCCTCACCCGAATGCAGGATAGCCCAGCGCGTAATGCAGCCCGGCAATGGCGCCAAAGACGATCACGGTGCCCAGGATGGCAAAGAGTTCCATCTTGCCGCCCTTGCCCACAGGCGGGGTCCAGCGCGGCTCGGCCCGGTTGATCAAAGCGATCTCGACCAGCGCCCAGACCGCCAGCCCGCCGAACAGCACGAAGGATGCCACATCGCCATTGACCAGCAGATGCGCCACCGACCACAGCAGGAAACCGATCTGCATCGGGTGGCGGATCTTGCGCGCCAGGGCCGTCTTCATGCCCGCCGCGGCGAACAGATAGAGCGAGACCAGCATCAGCAGGTTGTTGATCCCCACCAGTGCGGGGCTGCGGCCCCAATAAACCGCGCCATCGGCGGCGCGATAGCCGATCACCATCAACACGACCGATATCGCCACCAGACCGCCCACCATGGCGCGGCCCTGCGGCCCCATCGCGGCCCGTGCCTGCGGGGCCAGCCGCTTGAACAGATGCGGCAGCGACCACAACAGGACGCCAAGGATCAGTAAAGTCATCGCAAACCTCTCACATGCCCATCGCGGCGATGGCCTCGGCTTTCGCAAGGATCTGCCGCGCGGTCACGATATGCAGGTTTTCCACGATCTTGCCATCCACAACCGCCACGCCCTGCCCCTGGCGCTGCGCCTCGTCGAAGGCGGCGATCTGGCGACGGGCCAGGTCGATCTCGGCCTCGGAGGGCGCAAAGGCGGCATTGGCGGTGTCCAGCTGCGCGGGGTGGATCAGCGTCTTGCCGTCAAAGCCCATGTCGCGCCCCTGATCGCATTCGGCGCGCAGGCCATCTTCATCCTTGAAGGCATTGTAGACACCATCGACGATGATCCGCCCATGCGCGCGCGCCGCCAGCAGGCACAGCCCCAGCCCCGCCTGCATCGCCAGACGGTCGGGGCGGAAGCGGCTGCCCAGTTCCTTGGCCAGGTCGTTGGTGCCCATCACCATGCCCTGCAGCCGCGGATGGGCGGCGATCTCGGCCGCGTTCAGCATGCCCAGCGCGGTTTCCATCATCGCCCACAGCGGCACGGCCGGGATCAGTTCGGCCACCGCATCCAGATCGGCGGCTTTCGACACCTTGGGGATCAGCACTGCATCGACCTTGGCCCCCGCCTTGATCGCGGCAGCAAAGGCCACCAGATCATCGCGGCCCCAGTCGCTATCCAGCCCGTTGACCCGCACGATGCGCGCGCGCGCGCCATAATCGGCGCTGGTCAGGGTCTGCGCCAGAAGCGCGCGGGCATTGACCTTTTCCTCGACCGCGACCGCATCTTCCAGATCGAAGATGATCGCATCACAAGCCAGGTCCCGCGCCTTTTCCAGCGCGCGCTCTTTCGAGCCGGGGATGTAGAGCACCGAACGATAGGGGCGGGCGGGGGCGTGCATGATTCTCTCCTCGCAATATTCTTTCGCCAAGGACCACATCCGCGCCACTTTACGCAAGCCCGATTTGCCGCAATGCAGAATGCGCCCGGTGACGGGCCCGGCACATCTGCGGCTTCTTCTTGGCCCAAATACTCAGGTCGCGCCTGCCCCACCCGTGGGACAGTTGAGTATTTTGACCAAGAAGAAGATCAGAACGCCTGCCAGATCAGCCGAAGCGAGATCAGCAAAAGCGCCCAGATCACGATGCGAAAGAACAGCACCTGCGGGATCACGCGCACCGCCCACACCCCCAGAAAGACCGCCGCCGCCGCCGGGGCCATCAGCATCACCGCCACGCCCAGGCTGGCGGTATTGATCTGGCCCAGCGCCCAATAGGGCGGCAGCTTCATCGCGTTGATGAAGGCAAACAGGATCGTCGAAGTGCCCGCGAACACCGTTTTCGACATGCCCAGCGGCAGCGAATAGACCTGCCAGGGCGGGCCGCCCGAATGGCTGACAAAGCTGGTGAAGCCGGTCAGCGCGCCCCAGAACAGGCCGGGGACCACGCGCGCGGGGCGCGGCTCGGCCACGGCGGGGCGGCGCAGGATCGCGTTCAGCGCAAAGACCGCGCCGATCACGCCCACCATCATGCCAACCCAGCGTTCGCTGACCAGGCTGGCCGTGGCCCAGCCAAAGGCGATGCCCGCCACCGCCGCCGGCGCCACGATCATCAGGACGCGGCGGTCGAATTCCTTGCGCCAGGCCCAAAGCCCGAAGACATCCGACACCATGTAGACCGGCAGCAGAAGCCCCGCCGCCTGCACCGGGCTCATGACCAGGGCAAGAAGCGGCACTGCGATGCCCGCGATCACCGGCAGCCCGCCCTTCGACAGCCCGACCGAGATAGCGGCGATCACCGCCAGCACCCAGCCCAGAAGATCCAGTTCCACTCAAAACTCCCTGCCGAGAATCGGCCCTGCCCCCCGAAGTCCTAGCCCCGCGCCCCGCGAAAGGCACGGGGGGCATCGGGAAATTTTAGCGCAAACGCGGTGTACAACGGCATACGAAAATACGCGCCGGGGCGCCGCCGCGCCGCGGCACCCTTGCCAGACTTGGCGCAAAGGGCTAACCCATCCGCGTCAACAACCCACCACCCCGTTTTTCGGAGGATTCCATGGCTCGACCCAAGATCGCCCTCATCGGCGCCGGCCAGATCGGCGGCACGCTCGCCCATCTCGCCGCCATCAAGGAACTCGGTGACGTCGTCCTGTTCGACATCGCCGAAGGCACGCCCCAGGGCAAGGCGCTCGACATCGCCGAATCCGGTCCCTCCGAGGGCTTCGATGCCGTGATGAAGGGCACCAACGATTACGCCGACATCGCGGGCGCCGATGTCTGCATCGTGACCGCTGGCGTGCCGCGCAAGCCGGGCATGAGCCGCGATGACCTGCTGGGCATCAACCTGAAGGTGATGAAATCGGTCGGCGAAGGCATTGCCAAATACGCCCCGAACGCCTTTGTGATCTGCATCACCAACCCGCTGGACGCGATGGTCTGGGCGCTGCGCGAATTCTCGGGCCTGCCGCATGAAAAAGTCGTCGGCATGGCCGGCGTGCTGGATTCGGCGCGCTTCCGCCACTTCCTGTCGGTGGAATTCAATGTTTCGATGCGCGACGTCACCGCCTTCGTGCTGGGCGGCCACGGCGACACGATGGTGCCGCTGGCGCGCTATTCGACAGTTGCGGGCATCCCGCTGCCCGACCTGGTGCAGATGGGCTGGACGACGCAGGAGAAACTGGACGCGATCATCCAGCGCACCCGCGACGGCGGCGCCGAGATCGTCGGCCTGCTGAAAACCGGCTCGGCCTTCTATGCGCCCGCCACCAGCGCCATCGAGATGGCCGAGGCTTACCTGAAGGACCAGAAGCGCCTTCTGCCCTGCGCGGCCTATGTCAAGGGCGCCTTCGGGCTTGACGGCATGTATGTCGGCGTTCCGACCATCATCGGTGCCGGCGGCATCGAGAAGGTCGTGGACATCAAGCTGAACAAGGACGAGCAGGCGATGTTCGACAAGTCGATCGACGCAGTGAAGGGCCTGGTTGAGGCCTGCAAGGGCATCGACCCGTCGCTCGCCTGACGCTGTTACGGTTTTTTGCCTTGAATGCGCGGCCCCGGGCCGCGCATTCTTTTTGCCAAGTCCTTTATTTTAACGAGTTCACTCAAGGAAACCTCCATGAAACCCGCCTTTGCTGCCGCCCTGCTGGCGCTGACAGTCGCCACGCCTGCCGCCGCCGATCTGTCGCTGTCGCAGGCGATCGGTCAGGATGGCATCGCCACAACGCTGGCGCGGCTGGACGCGCTTGACCGCGCGCCCGGCCCCGAGGAGCATTTTGCCAAGGCGGGCCTGCGGTTTCTGGGCGGCATCGAATCCGCCATGCAGCTTCAATGGCGCACCGGCATGGATCAGGCCGCGGGCAATGCGGGCGAGACGCTGGGCGTGCCGCTGCTGCGCCTGCCGCTGCCGCCGAACCCCGCGCCCGAGGCGTTTTCGGGCGCGCTGGTGTCGCAGTTGTTCGCCGATCTGGACGCCGGGATGGATCGCGCGCGCCAGGATCTGGCCGCCCTGCCCGAGGACGCCGAATTCGGGCTGGAGATCGCCTTTGACGACCTGTGGTTCGACGTGAACGCCAACGGCATTCGGGATCCGGACGAAGATGCCGGCGCGCTGCTGGGGCCTCAGCTGATGGGCTGGCAGTGGCAGAACCGCGACCCCGCCCAGCCGCTGCCGGTGATCCGCTTCGATACCGCCGATGCGGCCTGGCTGACGGCCTATACGCATCTGCTGTCGGGCCTGTCGAACACGATCCTTGCCTATGACCCGGCGGCGGCGATCGACCGTGTGCTGGCCGCGCGCAAGGCGATCAAGGTCGCCCCGCCCAATTCCGGCGATCCGTGGGATTTCGATTCCTCGTTCGGGCAATTCGCCGATGCCTTTGCCATGCTGGAAGGGGCGGTGAATGCCGAACCCGACGTGACCCGCGCGCAGGCCGCCAAGGCGCATTTCCTGGCAACCAGCGCCCACAACCGCCGGTTCTGGACGCTGGTCGCGCAGGAAACCGACAATGACCGCGAATGGGTGCCGGGCGAGGGCCAGACCTCGGCCCTTGGCTTCGATCTGCCACCGGGCACCGGCGATGTCTGGCAGGCCGTGCTGGCCGATGGCGAGGCGCTGCTGACCGGCCGCGTGCTGCTGCCTTACTGGCGGGGGCCCACAGGTCAGGGCGTGAACCTTGGCCGCATGTTCGACGAGCCCCGGCCGATCAGCGTGACGGGCTGGGTCCAGGGCTGGGCGGCGGTGCCCTATATTGAACAGGGGGCGCGGATCAACGCCGACAGCCTGCGACGGTTTGAAGAGTTGATGCTGGGCAATGCCGCGCTGATGGCGGTCTTTCTGAACTGAGGGCGATGATGGGCCATCCGACATCCGGCAAGACCACAAGCCCCGCCTCGCCCTATCTGGTGCCCGGCTTCTATGACCGGGCCCTGGCCGCCGGTCGGCACCGCGACATCATCGGCGGCCGGTGGGAGGAAACCGGCACGATCCAGATGCAGATGCTGCTGGCCGAGGGGCTGCGCCCCCACCACCGGCTGCTGGACATCGGCTGCGGCCCGTTGCGCACGGGCTGCCGTGTCGTGCCCTACCTGGACCCGGGGCATTACTGGGGCACCGATCTGTCGGGGGCGCTGATGCGCAAGGGCCACGCCGAGGAACTGACCGAGGCCGACCGCGCCCGCCTGCCCCTGTCGCAGCTGGTCGAGGATGGCGATTTCGGCTTTCCCGGCCTGCCCGATGAGTTTGACTATATCCTGTGTTTCGCAGTCTTCACCCATCTGCCGATGAACCACCTGCGCCGCGCGCTGCTGCGGGTGTCGGCGCGGTTTCCGCGGTTCGAGAAATTCCTGTTCACCGTTTTTCTGGCCCCCGATGCCGCGGCGGCGCTTGGCCCCGTGCGCCAACCCGACGGGGTCGTGACCCATGACATCCGCCCGCCCTATCACCTGCTGGCCGAGGATGTGGCCCACTTTGCCGCACAGGCCGGCCTGCGGGTTCAGATCCGCCCCGACCGGTTGCCCCGCGGGCAGGTGCTGTGCGTGGCGACTCGGGCCTGAGGGGCACGCCGCATTGCGGCATTGCAGCATGGCGGTAAACGAACTCCTTCTTGTGATCACACTTTTCAGGCCTGTGATCACAAACGTCGATTTTATGCGCGGGAAGCTGCCTGCGACGCATTTAGCAGTTTGTGGGCGGGGCCGGATGTGTCAAGAACCCCCAAATCTCACCAGCATGGGACAGGTGCCATGAACATCCATGAATATCAGGCGAAGCAGCTCCTCAAGAGCTACGGCTGCCCGGTCTCGAACGGCCGTATCGTTCTGAAGGCCGATGAGGCCAAATCCGCCGCCAGCGAACTGGACGGCCCGCTTTGGGTCGTGAAGGCCCAGATCCACGCGGGTGGCCGCGGCAAGGGCAAGTTCAAGGAAGCCGAAGCCGGTGAAAAGGGCGGTGTCCGCCTGGCCAAGTCGGTCGAAGAGGCCGAAACGCTCGCCAAGCAGATGCTGGGCCGCACGCTGGTGACGCATCAGACCGGCCCCGCGGGCAAGCAGGTCAACCGCATCTACATCGAAGACGGCAGCGACATTTCGCGTGAGCTGTATCTGGCGCTGCTGGTGGATCGCCAGACCTCGCGCATTTCCTTTGTCGTGTCGACCGAAGGCGGCATGGACATCGAGGAAGTTGCGGCCAAGACCCCCGAAAAGATCGTCTCGTTCAGCGTCGATCCGGCGACCGGCCTGTCGGATTTCCACGGCCGCCGCGTGGCCTTTGCGCTGGGCCTTGAAGGCGCCCAGGTCAAGCAGTGCGTGCAGCTGGTGAAAAACCTCTACCGTGCCTTCGTCGAGAAGGACATGGAGATGCTGGAAATCAACCCGCTGATCGTCATGACCGACGGCAACCTGAAGGTGCTGGACGCCAAGCTGGGCTTTGACAACAACGCCCTTTATCGCCAGCCCGACATCCTCGCGCTGCGCGACGAGACCGAAGAAGACCCGAAAGAACTGGCCGCGTCGAAGTTCGACCTGAACTATATCGCGCTGGACGGTGAAATCGGCTGCATGGTGAACGGCGCGGGCCTTGCGATGGCCACGATGGACATCATCAAGCTTTACGGCGCGGAACCGGCCAACTTCCTCGACGTGGGCGGCGGCGCGACCAAGGAAAAGGTCACCGAGGCGTTCAAGATCATCACCTCGGACCCGAATGTCAAAGGCATCCTGGTCAACATCTTCGGCGGCATCATGCGCTGCGACATCATCGCCGAGGGCGTCATTGCCGCGGTGAAGGACGTGGGCCTGAAGGTTCCGCTGGTCGTCCGCCTTGAAGGCACCAACGTCGAAAAGGGCAAGGAGATCATCCAGAACTCCGGCCTGAACGTCATCGCCGGCGACAACCTTGCCGATGCAGCACAAAAAATCGTCAAAGCGGTGAAGGGGTAATCCAATGGCCGTTCTCGTCAACGAAAACACCAAAGTCATCTGCCAGGGCTTCACCGGCAGCCAAGGCACGTTCCACTCGGAACAGGCGATCGCCTATGGCACCAAGATGGTCGGCGGCGTGACCCCCGGCAAAGGCGGCACCACGCACCTGAACCTGCCGGTATTCGACAGCGTCCACGCGGCCAAGGAAGTGACCGGCGCGAATGCCTCGGTGATCTACGTTCCGCCGCCGTTCGCCGCCGATTCGATCCTTGAGGCGATCGACGCCGAGATGGAGCTGATCGTCTGCATCACCGAAGGCATCCCGGTGCTGGACATGATGAAGGTCAAGCGCGCCCTGGTGAACTCCAAGTCGCGGCTGATCGGGCCGAACTGCCCCGGCGTCATCACCCCCGGCGCCTGCAAGATCGGCATCATGCCGGGCCACATCCACCAGCGCGGCAGCGTCGGTGTCGTGTCCCGTTCGGGCACGCTGACCTATGAAGCCGTGAAGCAGACCTCGGATCTGGGCCTTGGCCAGTCCTCGGCCGTGGGCATCGGCGGCGACCCGATCAAGGGCACCGAGCACCTTGAAGTGCTGGAAATGTTCCTGGCCGACCCGGAAACCCAGTCGATCATCATGATCGGTGAAATCGGCGGTTCCGCCGAAGAGGAAGCCGCGCAGTTCCTGGCCGATGAAAAGAAGCGTGGCCGCTGGAAGCCGACCGCCGGCTTCATCGCGGGCCGCACCGCCCCCCCCGGCCGCCGCATGGGCCATGCCGGCGCGATCGTGTCGGGCGGCAAGGGCGACGCGGAAAGCAAGATCGAGGCGATGCGCTCGGCCGGCATCGTCGTCGCCGAAAGCCCGGCGCATCTGGGCGAAGCCGTGATGAAGGCGCTCGGCAAGTAACATGTCAATGCCGCGCCCCAAGGGGGGCGCGGTTTCCCCATTCTGTCAGGTGCAGCCATGACCGACCAATCCCCGAACGACCAGTTCCACGCCTCCTCCTTCCTGCAGGGGCACAATGCGGACTATGTCGAACAGCTTTACGCGCGCTTTGCCGCCGACCCGTCCTCGGTCGATGCGGCATGGGCGGCCTTTTTCCATTCGCTGGGCGATGCCGAGCTGGATGTGACGAAATCGGCTTCGGGCGCGTCATGGGAACGGTCGGACTGGCCGCCGGTTCCGGCCGATGACCTGACCGCCGCGCTGACCGGCGAATGGCCGGTCGCCAAAGAGGGCAAGGCCGCGGGCGACAAGATCCGCGCCAAGGCCGCCGAGGCGGGCGTGACCGTATCCGATGAACAGATCAAGCGCGCCGTGCTGGATTCGATCCGCGCGCTGATGATCATCCGCGCCTACCGTATCCGCGGGCATCTGATCGCCGATGTCGATCCGCTTGGGATGCGCGATGCCGCGCTGCACCCCGAACTGGACCCCAAGTCCTACGGCTTCACCGACGCCGACATGGACCGCCCGATCTTCATCGACAATGTTCTGGGCCTGACCCATGCGTCGATGCGCCAGATCCTGGACATCGTGAAGCGCACCTATTGCGGCACCTTCGCGCTGCAATACATGCATATTTCCGACCCCGAGGAAGCCGCCTGGCTGAAGGAGCGGATCGAAGGCTACGGCAAGGAAATCAGCTTCACCCGCGAAGGCCGCCGCGCCATCCTGAACAAGCTGGTCGAGGCCGAGGGTTTTGAAAAATTCCTGCATGTCAAATACATGGGCACCAAGCGCTTCGGTCTTGACGGCGGCGAGGCGCTGATCCCGGCGATGGAACAGATCATCAAGCGCGGTGGCGCGCTGGGTCTGAAGGAAGTTGTCATCGGCATGCCGCACCGCGGCCGCCTGAACGTGCTGGCCAATGTGATGGGCAAGCCGTTCCGCGCGATCTTCCACGAATTCCAGGGCGGGTCTTACAAGCCCGAGGATGTGGATGGTTCGGGCGATGTGAAATATCACCTTGGCGCCTCGTCCGACCGGGAATTCGACGGCAACAAGGTCCACCTGTCGCTGACCGCCAACCCCAGCCACCTTGAGGCGGTGAACCCCGTGGTGCTGGGCAAGGTCCGCGCCAAGCAAGACCAGCTGAACGATACCGAGCGTTATCAGGTTCTGCCGATCCTGCTGCATGGGGACGCGGCCTTTGCCGGACAGGGCGTTGTCGCGGAATGCTTTGGCCTGTCGGGCCTGCGCGGGCATCGCACCGGCGGCACCATGCATATCGTGGTGAACAACCAGATCGGTTTCACCACCGCGCCGCATTTCAGCCGGTCGTCCCCCTACCCGACCGACATCGCCCTGATGGTCGAGGCGCCGATCTTCCACGTAAACGGCGATGACCCCGAGGCCGTGGTCCATGCCGCCAAGGTCGCCACCGAATTCCGCCAGAAGTTCCACAAGGACGTGGTGATCGACATCTTCTGCTACCGCCGCTTCGGTCACAACGAAGGCGACGAGCCGATGTTCACCAACCCGGTGATGTACAAGCGCATCAAGGGTCACAAGACCACCCTGCAACTTTATACCGAACGTCTGGTGGCCGACGGGCTGATCCCCGAAGGCGAGATCGAGGATATGAAGGCCGCCTTCCAGGCCCACCTGAACGAAGAGTTCGAGGCCGGCAAGAACTTCAAGCCGAACAAGGCCGACTGGCTGGATGGCCGCTGGTCGGGTCTTGACCGCGAGCGCGAGGAATATGACGCCGGCGCCACCGCGATCACGCCCGAAACGATGGCCGAGGTCGGGCGGGCGCTGTCCACGGCCCCGCAGAACTTCGACCTGCACAAGACCGTGGCGCGCCAGCTGGACGCCAAGGCCAAGATGTTCGAATCCGGCAAGGGCTTTGACTGGGCGACTGCCGAGGCGCTGGCGTTTGGTTCGCTTCTGACCGAAGGCTTCCCCGTCCGCCTGTCCGGCCAGGACTGCACCCGCGGCACGTTCAGCCAGCGCCATTCCGGCCTGATCGACCAGACGACCGAAGAACGCTACTACCCGCTGAACCATGTCCGGGCCGGTCAGGCGCGTTATGAAGTCATCGACTCGATGCTGTCGGAATATGCGGTTCTGGGCTTCGAATACGGCTTTTCACTGTCCGAACCCAAGGCCCTTGTCATGTGGGAGGCCCAGTTCGGCGATTTCGCCAATGGCGCGCAGATCATGTTCGACCAGTTCATCAACTCGGGCGAGCGGAAATGGCTGCGGATGTCGGGTCTTGTCTGCCTGCTGCCGCATGGCTTCGAAGGCCAGGGGCCGGAACATTCCTCGGCCCGTCTGGAACGTTTCCTGCAACTGTCGGCCGAAGACAACTGGATCGTGGCCAACTGCTCGACCCCGGCCAACTATTTCCACATCCTGCGCCGCCAGCTGCACCGCAACTTCCGCAAGCCGCTGATCCTGATGACGCCGAAATCGCTGCTGCGTCATCCGCTGTGCGTGTCGAAGGCCGATGAATTCACCACCGGTTCCTTCTTCCGTCGGGTGATGTGGGACGATGCCGACACCCAGCACACCGGCAATTCCGAGTTCAAGCTGGCCGCGGATGACAAGATCAAGCGCGTCGTGATCTGTTCGGGCAAGGTCTATTACGACCTGCTGGCCGAACGCGACAAGCGCGGCCTGTCGGACGTGTATCTGCTGCGGCTGGAACAGTTCTATCCCTTCCCGGCCCATTCGATGGTCAAGGAACTGTCCCGCTTCAAGGATGCGGAAATCGTCTGGTGCCAGGAAGAGCCCAAGAACCAGGGCGCCTGGACCTTTGTCGAACCGAACCTGGAATGGGTGCTGACCAAGATCGAGGCCCGCCACAGCCGCGCCCGCTATGCCGGCCGCGTCGCCTCGGCCTCGCCCGCCACGGGTCTGGCCAGCCGCCACAAGGCCGAACAGGACGCGCTGATCCACGACGCGCTGGAGGGCTGATATGGCAATCGAGGTCCGCGTTCCAACGCTGGGCGAAAGCGTATCCGAGGCCACCGTGGCCACCTGGTTCAAGAAACCGGGTGACACGGTCGCCGCGGATGAGATGCTTTGCGAACTGGAAACCGACAAGGTGACGGTCGAGGTTCCCTCGCCCGCCGCCGGCGTCCTGGCCGAGATCGTCGCCCCCGAGGGCGAAACGGTCGGCGTCAACGCCCTGCTTGCACAAATCACCGAGGCCGGGGCGACCGGCGCGAAACCCGACACGACTGGCCCGCGTTCCAAAGCCGGAAGCGCGCCGCAAACCCAAGAGGTCAAAATGACTGACGTAATGGTGCCCGCGCTTGGCGAAAGCGTCTCCGAAGCGACCGTGTCCACCTGGTTCAAGAAGGTTGGCGATACTGTCGCGCAGGACGAGATGCTCTGCGAACTTGAAACCGACAAGGTCTCGGTCGAGGTGCCCTCGCCCGTCGCAGGCGTGCTGACCGAAATCCTGGCGCACGAAGGCACCACCGTCGATGCCAAGGCGCGCCTGGCCGTGGTCGCCGAAGGCGCAACCGCCGCGGCCCCCAAGGCCGAGGCCGCCGCCGCCGTCGGATCGCCCGGCGCCGGCCCCGAACAGGCGACGCCGCGCAAGGATGTCGAACATGCCCCCGCCGCGAAAAAGGCGATGGCCGAAGCCGGTCTTGGCGCCGATCAGGTCACCGGCACCGGCCGCGACGGCCGCATCATGAAGGAAGACGTGGCCCGCGCCGCGGCCGCCCCCGCCCCGGCCGCCGTGTCGATCGCGCCTGCGCCCGCCAGCGCCCCGCGCGCGCCCGTCCCCGCCGATGACGCCGCCCGCGAAGAACGCGTCAAGATGACCCGCCTGCGCGCCACCATCGCGCGCCGCCTGAAGGATGCGCAGAACACCGCCGCGATGCTGACGACCTATAATGAGGTCGACATGTCCGGCATCATGGAGCTGCGCAACACCTTCAAGGACCAGTTTGAGAAGAAGCACGGCGTGAAGATGGGCTTCATGTCCTTCTTCGTGAAGGCCTGCTGTCACGCCCTGAAAGAGGTCCCCGAGGTCAATGCCGAAATCGACGGCGGCGACATCGTCTACAAGAACTATGTCCACATGGGCGTGGCCGTCGGCACCCCCTCGGGCCTTGTCGTGCCGGTGGTGCGTGACGCCGACCAGATGGGCTTTGCCGCGATCGAAAAGAAGATCGCCGAACTGGGCGTTCGCGCCCGCGACGGCAAGCTGTCCATGGCCGAAATGCAGGGCGGCAGCTTCACCATCTCGAACGGCGGCGTCTATGGCTCGCTGATGTCCTCGCCGATCCTGAACCCGCCGCAGTCGGGCATCCTCGGCATGCACAAGATCCAGGACCGCCCCGTCGTGGTGAACGGCCAGATCGTGATCCGCCCGATGATGTATCTGGCGCTCAGCTACGACCACCGCATCGTCGACGGCAAGGGCGCGGTCACCTTCCTCGTGCGCGTCAAGGAAGCGCTCGAGGATCCGCGCCGCCTGCTGATGGATCTGTGATCGACCGGGGCGGCCCTGCGCCGCCCCTTTTCTTCCCCGCCCCTTCTTCTTGGCGGAAATACTCCGGGGGGCACGGGGGGCAGCGCCCCCCGCCAGATCTCAAAGGAACGGACCAATGGCAGAATTCGATGTCATCGTGATCGGCGGCGGCCCCGGCGGCTATGTCTGCGCGATCCGCTGCGCCCAGCTGGGCCTGAAAACCGCTTGCGTCGAAGGACGCGAGAGCCTTGGCGGCACCTGCCTCAACGTCGGCTGCATCCCCTCGAAGGCGCTTTTGAACGCCACGCACCACCTGCACGAAACCCATGAAAACTTTGAAAAAATGGGCCTGATGGGCGCCAAGGTCAAGGTCGACTGGGCAAAGATGCAGGCCTACAAGGGCGATGTCATTTCCGGCAACACCAAAGGCATCGAATTCCTGTTCAAGAAGAACAAGGTGACCTGGCTCAAGGGCTGGGGTTCGATCCCCGCCGCCGGTCAGGTCAAGGTCGGCGACGAGGTTCACTCGGCCAAAGCCATCGTCATCGCCACCGGCTCGGAACCCGCGTCGCTGCCGGGGATCGAGATTGACGAGGAAACCGTCGTCACCTCGACCGGCGCGCTCGCGCTGCCGAAAATTCCGAAATCGATGGTGGTGATCGGCGCGGGCGTCATCGGCCTCGAAATGGGCTCGGTCTATGCCCGTCTGGGCACGCAGGTGACTGTGGTCGAATATCTCGACGCAATCACCCCCGGCATGGACGGCGAGGTCGCCAAGTCCTTCCAGCGCATCCTGTCCAAACAGGGGCTGAAGTTCGTCCTTGGCGCCGCCGTTCAGGGCGTGGACAAGGCCAAGGGCAAGAACACGGTGCGCTACAAGCTGCGCAAGGACGATACCGAGGCCTACCTTGAGGCCGAGGTCGTGCTGGTCGCCACCGGCCGCAAGCCCTACACCGCCGGTCTGGGCCTGGAAGCCGCTGGCGTGGAAATCCTGCCGCGCGGCCAGGTCAAGACCGACGCGCATTGGCAAACCTCGGTCCCCGGCATCTACGCGATCGGCGATGCGATCACCGGCCCGATGCTCGCCCACAAGGCCGAGGATGAAGGCATGGCCGTCGCCGAGGTGATCGCCGGCAAGCATGGTCATGTGAACTATGACGTGATCCCCGGCGTGATCTACACCACGCCCGAGGTCGCCTCGGTCGGCAAGACCGAAGAGGTTCTGAAACAGGAAGGCCGCGCCTACAAGGTCGGCAAGTTTTCCTTCATGGGCAATGGCCGCGCCAAGGCCGTGTTCCAGGGCGAAGGCTTCGTCAAGCTGATCGCCGACAAGGAAACCGACCGCATCCTGGGCTGCCACATCATCGGCCCCGCCGCGGGCGACCTGATCCATGAGGTCTGCGTTGCGATGGAATTCGGCGCCTCGGCCCAGGATCTGGCCCTGACCTGCCACGCCCACCCGACCTATTCGGAAGCGGTGCGCGAAGCGGCGCTGGCCTGTGGTGACGGCGCGATCCACGCCTGACGCGGCGGCCCGGCATTCCCCGAAAGGCGGCGCCATGCGCCGCCTTTTTCGTTTCACGCCGATCCCCTTCGGCTTTGTCCAAATATCCCGGGGGTCAGGGCCGCAGGCCCAAGGGGGCAGCGCCCCCTAGCCCGCCAGATGCCGCAGGCCATGCGTCACATCGGTGCGCACCGCCAACCGCAACGCCGGCTCATCCCCCGCCCGCAGCGCCGCCAGGATCATGCGGTGATGGCGCGGCGGTTCATTACGCTGCACCCGGCCATACAGCGCGCGCATGGTGGGGCCCAGCTGCAGCCAGATCGTCTCGATCACGGCCAGCATGGCGGGCGCCTGAGCGCGCAGATAAAGCGTGCGGTGAAATTCCAGGTTCGTGCGGATATAGGCCACCGCATCCTGTTTCGCCACCGCCTCGGCATTCGAGGTGTTGATCGCGGCAAGCCGGTCGATCAGCGCCAGGTGGGCCCGCGGCAAGGCCCGCGCCGCCAATTCCGGCTCGATCAGTGCGCGCAGCGCGGCCAGTTCCTCGATCCGGTCGTTCGACAGCTCGGGCGTTGCCACCCGTCCGGATGACGACAGCGTCAGCGCCCCCTCGGCCACCAGCCGGCGCAGTGCCTCACGCGCGGGGGTCATCGACACGCCATGCGCCTTGCCCAGGCCCCGCAGCGTCAGCGCCTGTCCCGGCAACAGCTCGCCATGCATGATCTGCTGGCGCAGGCTGCGGTAAAGCCGGTCATGCGCGGCCGTTTCAATGGGGCGGGCGGAAAGGGTCATGGGAAAACGTGATCACAAATTCCACCTGGCGTCAATCGCCCCCGGCGGTCGACCTCAATCCCCAAACCGGATCGCATGCAGCGCGCTGCCGTGCCGTTTCAGCCAGGCCCGTTCGGGCGCAAATCCGGGGCGCAGCCCCTCGACCACGGCCCAGAAGGCGGGTGAATGGTTCATCTGCGCCAGATGCGCCACCTCATGCGCCGCGACATAGTCCAACACGCCTTCTGGCGCCATCACCAGACGCCAATTATACATCAGGCAGCCATCCGCCGTGCACGACCCCCAGCGCGATCGGGTGTCGCGCAGCGTCAGCCGCCGGTAGGGCCGCCCCAGCGCCGCGGCATAGCGGTCCGAGGCCGCCTGAAGCCGCTGGCGTGCGGCCAGCTTGAAGAACGCCTCCAGCCGGGTTGCCACGCGCCCGGCCTCGGGCGGCACCAGGATCTGCGCCCCCTCCAGACGCGGGGCGGGCACGGGGGCCGCCACCACCTGCCGGTCCTGGCCCAGAAACGGAAGCACAGCGCCGATCTCGGCCCGGCGCGGGGGGGCGGCCTGCGCCACCGTCGCGCGCAGCCAGTCGGCCTTGTCATGGGCAAAGGCAAGCGCCTCGGATTCGCGCGCCCAGACCGGCAGCGTCAGCGTGACCTTGCCATCCAGCCGCGACACCCGCAGCGCAAAACGCCGCGCCCGGGCCGACCGGCGCAGGGTCAGCGCAACCTCGGGCGTTCCGGGGATCAGGGCGCGGGTCAGGGCGGGTCTCCTGTAACGGATGGGTGTGGCGGGGCGCGCAGGGACGAAAAGACTTTGACACCCCGCGGTCATTGTGGCAGTTGGCTTCGACTCTCTGAATAAGAGCGATGCCAGGAGATTTCCATGCCGAAAGAGGAATGGGGCGTCAAGCGCCTCTGCCCGCATTGCGCGAGCCGGTTCTACGACCTGAAGAACGACCCGATGACCTGCCCGGTCTGCACCAACAGCTTCACGGTGGAAAGCCTGACCGTGGGCCGCGGGCGCACGGTCGTGGCCGAAAAGACCACGCGTGAGCGTAGCCTTGATGTTGACGATCTGGCGGATGACGAAGATCTCGACGCCGATACCGGCGACGTCGATCTGGACGATGATCTGCTGGAGGATGACGAGGACGACAACGTCTCGCTGGACGAGATCGCGGACGTCAGCGCCAATGACGAAGAAAGCTGATCCTTTCCGGATCTTCCAATCGAAAGACGCGGGGGCCTTTCCCCGCGTTTTTTCGTTTTCGACCAGGGTCTGACGGCAGGTTCGGCGGGCGCATCGATTTTTGCGGCGGAATGTGGAAATTCCTCTTGCGCCCATCTTGGGAACTGCCTATACGACCCCCCACGCGAGTTGCCCAACCGGGCGGCACGCAGACCTCCGGTGGGGCCATAGCTCAGTTGGGAGAGCGCTTGAATGGCATTCAAGAGGTCAGGGGTTCGACTCCCCTTGGCTCCACCAATTCTCCTTATGTCTGAATTAGATACCTGCCTTCGGGCAACGCCCCGTGCGGGTGTTTTCGCATTGGTATGACGCGGCACATTCCCTGTGAAGCTGCTGCGATGTCGGGGTGTGACATCCCAAGGAATTGGTATTGGTGAAGTCCGTTCTGCGCCTGCTGGCCCGCTTGGCCGTGACACTTGCCCTGCTGGCGTTCTGGGCCTGGCAGAGCGAGCCGTTGCTGGATGCCATGGCACGCCGGGGTTGGTTCGGGTCCTGCTTTGAAGGGGCCTGCGGTTACGCAGCCGCCTTCCTCTATTGGCCCTTGCTCAGCCTAGGCCTGACAGTGGTGTCCCTGATGTTGATCCTCTGGCTGAAGCGCCGCGCGTGGCGCTGACCGGGCGGCGGGTGCGCGTCGGCACGGGCCCGCCGCCCGGCGCCGTCGGTCAGCGTCCCTCGAAGCGGGCGGGGCGCTTTTCCAGGAATGCCAGAACGCCTTCGCGGAAATCGCGGCTTTGGCCCAGCTGGCCCTGCAATTCCGCCTCGCGCGCCAGTTGCCCGTCCAGATCCTGGGCATAGCTGCCACGCAGCGCCCGTTTGACGGCGCTGTAGGCAAGGGTTGGCCCCGATGCCAGCTGGGCGGCGCGGGCGCGCCAGTGGGCCGCGAAATCGGCATCTGGCACGGCTTCCCAGATCATCCCCCAGTCTGCGGCCTGCCGCGCACTGATTCTGTCGGCAAACAGCGCCGCCCCCATCGCGCGGGCAAAGCCGATCTGGCGCGGCAGCCAGTAGGTGCCCCCCGCATCCGGCATCAACCCGATCCGGGTGAACGCCTGCACAAAGGCCGCGCTTTCAGCCGCGATCACCACATCCGCCGCAAGCGCCAGATTGGCCCCTGCCCCGGCTGCGGCGCCATTGACCGCCGCGATCACCGGCACCGGGCAATCATAGATCGCGCGCAGCATGGGTTCATATTCGTCGCGCAGGACACGCTCCAGATCCAGCCCGGCGGCATCGGCGCCGTCGCCCAGATCCTGCCCTGAACAGAATGCCCGCCCCTCGCCGGTCAGGACAATCGCCCGCGCCTCGGCGGTCGCGCGGTGCAGCGCCGCGGTCAGTTCCGCCCGCATCTGGGTGTTAAGCGCATTCATCACCTCGGGGCGGGCCAGCGTCAGCACCGCCAGCCCCTCGGACAGGTCATATCGGATCGTTGTATAGGGCATCGCGCCGCTCCTCTGCCATTGTATGGGGCAGATTAACGCCTGGGCGCAGCGGCGAAAGAGCCAGATTCGCGGGCGCGCCGCGACGTGGCGTTATTCCTTCAGCAATTCTTCCAGCCGGGCGCGTTCCGCCTCGGACAGGGCCGGGCCTGCGGCCTCGTCCCGGCGCCGGTTGCGCAGGAAGACAAAGGCACCGCCCAGCGCCACCACAAGCGCCGCCGGGCCCACCAGCCACAGCACCAGATTGGCACCGCGGCGGTCGGGTTCGAACAGCACATATTCGCCATAGCGGGTGACGATGTAATCCAGCACCTGGCTGTCGGTATCGCCCGCCAGCAGCCGTTCGCGCACCGCCACTCGCAAGTCGCGCGACACCTCGGCGTTCGATTCGTCGATATTCTCGCCCTGACAGACCGGGCAGCGCAGAACCTTGCTGATCTCTCGCGCGCGGGCCTCAAGCGCGGGATCGGACAGGACCTCATCGGGCTGCACAGCGGCCAGCGGGGTGGCCAGTAGGGCCAGGCACAGGGTCAGGCGTTTCAGCATCGGATCACTCCGCCGGGGTTGCGGTGACGGGGGTGGCCTTGCGCGCGCCCGCGGCCACGCGGAAGCGCCGGTCCGTCAAGCTCAGGACACCGCCCAGCGACATCAGGATCGAGCCCGCCCAGATCCAGTTGGCGAAAGGCTTGATATAGGTGCGCACCGCCCAGCCGCCATCCGCCTGCGCATCGCCGATCACCAGATAGACATCGCGGGTAAAGCGATAGTCGATCGCGGCCTCGGTCGTGGGCATTGCCTGCACCGGATAGACGCGCTTTTCGGGGTGCAGCACGGCGGTCAGTTGGCCGCCCTCGCGCACCGACATCGTCGCCATGGTCGAGGTGTAGTTCGGGCCCGGCACCTCTTCGACCTTGTCCAGCGTGATTTCATAGCCCGCAACGGTGAAGGGTTCGCCGATCTGGGCCACGCGGATATCCTCGGCCTGCCAGGCGGTCAGCAGGGCAATGCCGATGAAGGTGACACCAAGGCCACCATGCGCGGTGGCCTTGCCCCAATCGGCGCGCGGCAGACGCAGGATGCGCGCAGGCGTGCGCCCGGCGCGGACCCAGAGTTCGGTCAGCGCCCCGAACACAAGCCAGCTGCCAAGCCCCGCGCCAACCAGCGCGATACCCGACCGCCCGGTGCCCACCGACCAGGCCAGAAGACCCACCGCCAGCGCCAGCACCGCCGCCGGGATCAGCGGGCGGATCGTGCGGGCCAGCTTGGCGCGTTTCCAGGGCATCATCGCGCCCACCGGCAGCACCAGCGCCAGGATCAGCATGAAGGGGGTGAAGGCCTGATTGAAGAAAGGCGCGCCCACCGAAAGCTTGCGGTCCCAGAACATTTCGGCCACCAGCGGCCAGACCGTGCCCACGAACACCACCAGCGCCGACACCGCCAGCAGGATGTTGTTCAGCACCAGCGCGCTTTCGCGGCTGACCATGCCAAAGATGCCACGCGCCTGCATCGCGCCCGCGCGCGCGGCATAGAGCGTCAGCGCCCCACCCACGAAACCGGCCAGAATCATCAGGATGAAGATCCCGCGTTCCGGGTCATTGGCAAAGCTGTGGACCGAGGTGATGACGCCCGAGCGCACGATGAACGTGCCGATCAGCGAAAATCCGAAGGCCATGATCGCCAGAAGGATGGTCCAGCTTTTCAGCGCCTCGCGTTTTTCCACGACGATGGCGGAATGCAGCAGCGCGGCGGCCAGCAGCCAGGGCATGAAGCTGGCGTTTTCCACCGGATCCCAGAACCAGAAACCGCCCCAGCCCAGTTCGTAATAGGCCCACCACGACCCCAGCGCGATGCCGATGGTCAGGAACACCCAGGCCGCCAGCGTCCAGGGCCGCACCCAGCGCGCCCAGGCGGCATCCACGCGCCCCTCGATCAGGGCGGCGACGGCAAAGCTGAAGGCCATCGAAAGACCCACATAGCCCAGGTAAAGAAACGGCGGGTGGAAGGCCAGGCCGGGGTCTTGCAGCAACGGGTTCAGGTCACGCCCGTTGAAGGGCGGATCCGCCAGCCGCACGAAGGGGTTTGAGGTGAACAGGATGAAGGCCAGGAACGCCACGCCGATCATCGACTGCACCGACAGCACCCGCGCGCGCAGCTTGGGCGGCAGGGCCGTGCCGAACCATGAGGCCGCCGCCCCGAACAGCGCCACGATCAGCACCCACAGCAGCATCGACCCTTCGTGGTTCCCCCAGACGCCCGAAATCTTGTAAAGCATCGGCTTGTCGGTGTGCGAATTGGCCCAGACCAGTTCCAGCGAGAAGTCCGAGGTGACAAAGGCCCAGGTCAGCGCCGCGAAGGAAAAACCGATCAGCAGGAATTGCGCAGACGCCGCGGGTTCCCCCACCGCCATCCAGCCCGACCAGCCCCGCCAGGCCCCGATCAGCGGCACCACCGCCTGAATGATCGCCACGCCGAAGGCGAGGATCAGGGCAAAATGTCCAAGTTCGGTCAGCATCGCATCCTCCTGTTCGCGCGCTGATCATAGGGCCAACTGCGCCCGGGGCCAAGGAGGATGCGCCGCCATGTCGCGGGGATCACGACACCGGGATCAGGAAATGGGGGCGCTGCCCCCCGTCGCCTGACGGCGACGCCCCCCGGGATATTTGCGCAAAGCCGAAGGGGGCGGGTCCGGGGGCAGCCTGGGGCGCGGCGGATCAGAGCCGGGCCGAGGGCCGGCGGGTGGCCAGAAGCAGGTTCGTTTCCGATGTCGTGACCCCTTCAAGCCGCCGGATCTGCGCCAGGATGTCATCCAGTTCGACCAGCGTGCGGGTGCCGATCTCGACGATCAGATCCCATTTTCCATTGGTCGCATGCACCGCCTGCACCGCCGGCAGGCCCAGAAGCCGCGCCACGATCCGGTCGGTGCCGCGCCCCTCGATGCCGATCATCATCAGCCCGCGGACCGGGGCGGCGGTGACATCGGCGCGGGTCATCACCGTGAAACCCGCGATTTCGCCCCGCGCCACCAACCGCTCTATCCGGCCGCGCACCGTGGCGCGTGAAATGCCCAGCTGCGCGGCCAGGTCGGACACCGCCGCCCGCCCGTCGCGCCGCAGCGCCGCGATCAGCCGTTGGTCGGTTTCATCCATCGCACACTCCTGACGGTTCGAGATTTCGCAGGCCTTGCCCCGGGCGGCGGTGTCGCGGGCGCGGTCAGGGCGTCATGACGGGGCCTGCGTCCTTCACCGCCTCCATCGCGACATAGGTCGAGGTTGCCGCCACATGCGGCAGGGATGAGATGCTTTCCGCCATGACCCGGCGATAATCCCCGATATCGCCGGTGCGCACCTTCAGCAGATAGTCGAAGCCGCCCGCGATCATGTGGCATTCCTCGATTTCCGGCACGGCGCGGACGGCGCGGTTGAACGCCTGCAGCGCGGCTTCGCGGGTGTCGGACAGGCGCACCTCGACGAAGGCCACATGCGCCAGGCCCAGGCGAATCGGCGACAGGATCGCGCGGTATCCGGCGATCACGCCGCTTTCCTCAAGCTGCTTGATCCGCGCCTGCACGGGCGATTTCGTCAGCCCCACGCGGCGCGCGATCTCGGTCGCGGACATGCGCCCGTCAGCCGACAGCAGAGCCAGAATCGCCTGATCGTAGCGATCCATCTGCGGAAAGTCGTTTGACATGCCCACCCCCGGAATTTCAGTCGTTTCACCCGCAAAACCGACAAGAACGGGAAAACCGCCCGCGAAATCCCCGATATGATGGCCCAAACCGCAGGAGCGCGCAATGCACACGATCGCACAGACCATCGAAACCGGAACCCTGCAGCCCGAAGCGCCCCTGCTGGCGCGGCTGATCGAACAGGCCGCCCTGGACGTCCCCGCCCGCGCCCGCATCCGTGCCGCCGGGGCGGATCTGGTGCGCCGCATCCGCGCCGATGTGCGGCCCGGCCTGATGGAGGTGTTCCTGGCAGAATACGGTCTTTCGACCGAAGAGGGAATTGCCCTGATGTGTCTGGCCGAGGCGCTGTTGCGGGTGCCGGATGCCGAAACCATGGACGCGTTGATCGAGGACAAGATCGCGCCGTCGGACTGGGGCCGCCATCTGGGCAAATCGGCGTCAAGCCTGGTGAACGCCTCGACCTGGGCCTTGATGCTGACCGGCAAGGTGCTGGAGGATCGCGAACCCGGCGTCGTCGGCCATCTGCGCGCCGCCGTGCGCCGACTGGGCGAGCCGGTGATCCGCACCGCCGTATCGCGCGCGATGAAGGAAATGGGCCGCCAGTTCGTTCTGGGCGAAACCATCCAGTCCGCGATGAAGCGCGCCCAGACGCAGGAAGCGGCAGGCTACAGTTACAGTTATGACATGCTGGGCGAGGCGGCGCGCACCGCCGCCGATGCCACGCGATATGAGGCCAGCTATGCCGCCGCCATTGCCGCCATCGCCGGGGCCTGCCGGGGTGGGGACGTGCGCGCCAATCCGGGTATCTCGGTCAAGCTTTCGGCGCTGCATCCGCGCTATGAGGTCGCGCAAGAGGCCCGCGTGATGGCCGAACTGGTGCCCGTGGTCACGCGGCTGGCCCGGCTGGCTGCGGCGGCGGGCATGGGGTTCAACATCGACGCGGAAGAGGCTGATCGCCTGACCCTGTCGCTCAAGGTGATCGAAGCGGTGCTTGCCGATCCGCAGCTGGCGGGCTGGGACGGGTTTGGCGTGGTGGTGCAGGCTTACGGTCGGCGCGCGGGCGCGGTGATCGACTGGCTTTACGCGCTGGCGGGCCAGCTGGACCGCAAGATCATGGTGCGGCTGGTGAAGGGCGCCTATTGGGACGCCGAGATCAAGCGTGCCCAGGTGCTGGGGCTGGCCGATTTCCCGGTCTTCACCCGCAAGATCGCCACCGATGTCAGCTATATCGCCAATGCCCGCAAGCTGCTGGGGATGACCGACCGGATCTATCCGCAATTCGCCACCCACAACGCCCATACGGTCGCTGCCGTGCTGGACATGGCGGGCGATGCGCCGTTCGAATTCCAGCGCCTGCATGGCATGGGCGAACGGCTGCACGATATCGTGCTGAAAGATCGCGGCACCCGCTGCAGGATCTATGCCCCCGTTGGCGCACATCGCGACCTGCTGGCCTATCTGGTGCGCCGGTTGCTGGAAAACGGCGCGAATTCCAGCTTCGTGAACCAGATAATGGATGAGGACGTGCCCCCCGAGGTCGTCGCCGCCTGCCCCCTGACCGCGCTGGAAGATCTGGCCGATCCGGTCAACCCGCGCCTGACCCGGCCTGCCGATCTGTTCGCCCCGGATCGGCGCAACAGCCGGGGCTTCGATCTGACCGATGCCGGCACGCTTGCGGTGATCGAGGCCGCGCGCGCACCCGCCGCCACGGGCCTGCTGCCCGATGCGGCGCCGCTGCTGGCCGCCCCGGCGCAACCCCTGCCTGCCCAGCCGGTGCAAAACCCCGCGACGGGCGAAACGGTGGGCCATGTCCACCCCGCCAGCGCGCCCGATGTGCAGGCCGCGCTGGCCGCCGCCCGCATCTGGCAGGCCCCGGCGACCGAGCGCGCGCAGGTCCTGAACCGTGCCGCGAATCTGTATGAGGCCGAATTCGGCCCGATCTTTGCCACGCTTGCGCGCGAGGCGGGCAAGACCCAGGGCGATGCCGTGGGCGAATTGCGCGAGGCGGTGGATTTCCTGCGCTATTATGCGGCACAGGCCAGCGGCCTGACCGCCCCCCCGCGCGGGGTGTTTGCCTGTATCAGCCCCTGGAACTTCCCTCTGGCCATCTTCACCGGCCAGATCGCGGCGGCGCTGGCGGCCGGAAACGGCGTGCTGGCCAAGCCCGCAGAACAGACCCCGCTGATCGCGGCGCAGGCGGTGCGGCTGTTGCACAAGGCCGGTGTGCCGCCCCATGCGCTGCAACTGCTGCCGGGTGACGGGCCCACGGTCGGTGCGGCGCTGACCTCGGATCCGCGGGTGGCGGGCGTGGCCTTCACCGGATCGACGGAAACCGCACAGGCGATCCGCCGCGCCATGGCCCGGCACCTGGCCCCCGATGCACCGCTGATCGCGGAAACCGGCGGGCTGAACGCGATGATCGTCGATTCCACCGCCCTGCCCGAACAGGCAGTGCGCGATATCCTGGCCTCGGCCTTCCAGTCGGCGGGCCAGCGCTGTTCGGCGCTGCGCTGTCTTTACGTGCAAAACGACATTGCCCCGCATCTGATCGACATGCTCTGCGGCGCGATGCAGGAATTGCGGATGGGCGACCCCTGGCATCTGCCCACCGACATCGGCCCGGTGATCGATGACGAGGCCGCCAGTGACATCCGCACCTATATCGAGGCCGCCCGCCGTGACGGCCGCGTCATCCTTGACCTGCCCGCCCCGCCAACGGGGCATTTCATCGGCCCCACCGTGATCCGCGTGACCGGCATTGCCGACCTTGGGCGTGAAATCTTTGGCCCCGTGCTGCATGTCGCCACCTTCGAGGCCGAAGACCTGCCCCGCGTCATCGCCGATATCAACGCCACCGGCTATGGCCTGACCTTCGGGCTGCACACCCGCATCGACAACCGCGTGCAAGAGGTGACCGAGGCACTGGCCGTGGGCAACATCTACGTCAACCGCAACCAGATCGGCGCGGTGGTGGGCAGCCAGCCCTTTGGCGGCGAGGGGCTATCGGGCACCGGGCCCAAGGCGGGCGGGCCGGACTATATGGCGCGGTTCTGCGCCCCGCAACCCGCCACCCCCGTCGCGGCAACGCCATCGGCCGCTGCCATCGAGGCGACGCAGGTGCAGGCCGCGCTGGACGCTGCCCCCCCTGCCCCCACGCTGCCCACCACGGCACTGCCCGGGCCCACGGGGGAATCGAACCGCCTGACGCGCCATGCCCGCGACCCGATCCTGTGCCTTGGCCCCGGACCTGCGGCAGCGCGGGCCCAGGCGCAGGCCGTGCAACGGCTTGGCGGGCGCGCGGTCGAGGTCACTGCCCCCCTGCCGCCAGACGCGCTGACCACGCTGCGGGGCTTTTCCGCGGCGATCTGGTGGGGCGATGGCACGACCGGCACCGCCCTGGCGCAGGCCCTGGCCCGGCGCCCCGGCCCGATCCTTCCGCTGATCGGCGCCATGCCCGATGCGGCCCATGTCGCGCATGAACGCCACATCTGCATCGACACCACCGCCTCGGGCGGCAACGCGGCGCTGCTGGCCAGCGCGGGAACCGCTTGACCGTGCCCCGCGGATCGGAAAGGCTCGCGCCATGTTTCCGATCCGCGACCACAACCCGGCCACGACAACCCCCTGGATGACCTGGGCGCTGATCGCGCTCAATCTGGGGATGTTCCTGCTGACCTCACCCTGGCTGGGCGCGATGTTCGGCCTGTGGGAAATGGGCGCGCTCTACCCCGCCGCGGTGATGGAGGGGTTCTGGCTGCACGGGCTGATCACCCACATGTTCCTACATGCCGGGCTGATGCATATCGCGGGCAACATGCTGTTCCTGTGGGTCTTTGGCGACAACATGGAAGAACAGCTTGGCCATTTCGGCTTTGCGCTTTTCTACCTGGCCGGTGGTCTTGCGGCCGCGGCGGCGCAAATCCTGGCCGATCCCTATAGCACCATCCCGATGGTCGGCGCCTCGGGCGCGATCGCGGGCGTGATGGGCGGCTATCTTCTGATGTTCCCCAAGGCGCGGATCGACGTGCTGTTCATCATCGTGATCCTGGTGAAAATCATCCCGATCCCCGCCTGGATCGTGCTGGGGGTCTGGTTCGGTCTGCAGGTGCTGAACGGCACCACCGCGGGCGACGGCGGCGGGGTCGCTTATTGGGCCCATGCCGGCGGCTTTGCGGCCGGTGTGGCGCTGATGATCCCGCATTGGCTCAGGCGTGGCGGCCCGGCCTACTGGAACCGCACCCACGGCCACCCGCCGCACCCCGAAACGCACTACAGCCGATCCAGCATACCCGTGGTGCGCAGACGACGCTGACCGCACCTTTTCTTCTTGGCCGAAATACTCCGGGGGGTGGTCTCATCGGCCCCATCAAGGGGCTGATGAGGCCCGGGGGGCAGCGCCCCCCGCACCTAGCGCGAAACCTTGCGGCCCGATCAGACCTGCGCCCGGATCAAGCCGATGCGCGCAGGATCTTGCACAGCGGGTCGAACAGCTGCGCATTGGTGGCGATGATCGCGCCCGATTCGAAAATGTCGCGCCCTTCGCGGACCGGACCGGTGAACCCGCCCGCTTCCTTCACCAGAAGCATCCCCGCCGCCATGTCCCAGGCGCTGATCCCGCGTTCCCAATAGCCATCGAACCGACCCGCGGCGACATAGGCCAGATCCAGCGAGGCCGCGCCAAAGCGGCGCACCCCGGCGCAGACCGGCATCAGGCGCGCGAAATCCTGCAGCGTGGCTGGCAGCGTCGACTTGCCCCCAAAGGGGACGCCGGTGGCAAATATCGCCTCGATCATGTTGCGCCGCCCCGACACGCGCAGGCGGGTTTCGTTCATGAAGGCGCCAAGGCCCTTTTCGGCGTAGTAAAGTTCATCCTTTGCAGCGTCGAAGATGACACCGGCCACAACCTCGCCCTTGTGTTCCAGCGCGATGGACACCGCCCAATGCGGCAGGCCGTGCAGGAAGTTGGTGGTGCCATCCAGCGGATCGACGATCCAGCGCCGGGTCGGGTCTTCGCCGGGCTCTTCGCCGGTTTCCTCGCCCAGCCAGCCATACGAGGGGCGGGCACCGCGCAGTTCTTCCTTGATGATGCGTTCCGCCTCACGGTCGGCGCGGGTGACGAAATCCCCCGGCCCCTTGGCCGAGACCTGAAGGTTTTCCACCTCGCGGAAGTCTTTCACGAGGGAACGGCCTGCCTTGCGGGCGGCCTTGATCATCAGGTTGAGGTTCGCGCTGCCTTGCATCGGGGGCTCCTTCACATCAAGCGCGTGCCATACACGGGCGGGGACGGGATTCCAAGGGCTTTGCGCGGATCGGCTGGTGTTGCAACGGGGGGCTGTCTGCCCCCCGCACCCCCCGAGGATATTTTCGCAAAGCCGAAGGGTCAGACGCGCTGCAGTTTGACCGGCTCGGTCCGTGCCAGGCGCAGGAAATGGGCCATGAAGGGCTGGGTCGCATCCTCGGCGCGGGTGGCGGCGTAAAGCCGTTTGGTCAGGCCTTTTTCGGTGACGGGGCGGGTGATGTAATCGGGCTGGTATTTAACCTCGCGCAGGACCCAGTCGGGCAGCACCGCCACGCCGCGCCCGGAGGCCACCAGCATCAGGATCACGGCGGTCAGTTCGACCTGGCGCTGCGCGCGCGGTTCGACCCGGGCCGGCGTCAGCAGTTCGGTGAAAATGTCGATCCGGCCACGGTCGACCGGATAGGTGATCAGGGTCTGGTCGCGGAAATCCTCGGCCACGACAAAGGGTTTTGCGGCCAGCGGGTTGGTGGCGGCGGCAACAAAGGTGGGCGAATAGTCGAACAGCGGGTTGAAGATGATGCCGTCAAGCGCCTCGGGGTCGGAAGAGATCACCAGATCGACCTCTTCGCGCATCAAGGCGGGCAGCGCGTTGAATGCCAGGCCCGCGCGGATGTCGACGTCGATATCGGGCCAGGCGCGGCGGAACTGTTCCAGCACCGGGAACAGCCAGTCAAAGCAGGCGTGGCATTCGATGGCGATGTGCAGCCGGCCCGCGCGGCCCTGGCGCAGGGCCGAGAATTCTTCTTCGGCGGCCTCGATCTCGGGCAGGATGCGTTCGGCTAGCCGCAGCAGTCGCAGCCCCGCCGCCGACAGTTTCAGCGGCTTGGACCGGCGCACGAACAATTCCACCCCGGCCTGATCTTCCAGCCCCTTGACCTGATGCGACAGTGCCGATTGCGTGATGTGCAGCATGTCGGCGGCCCGGGCCAGCCCACCCGCATCATGGATGGCCTTGATCGTGCGCAGGTGGCGAAGTTCCAGGTGCATCTTGAACGAAACCTCATAACGTTCTTGAGGATTATGAGTTTGTCTCACATCGCCATATCTGGCACAAGGGGGCCAACGAAAGGATACCGACCATGACCTCGCCCCGCGTCAGCTTTGAATTCTTCCCGCCGCAGTCGCTGGAGGCCTCGTTCCGGCTGTGGGAAACCGCGCAGGTTCTGGCGCCGCTGAAGCCGTCCTTCGTGTCGGTCACCTATGGCGCGGGCGGCACCACGCGCAAGCTGACCCATGAGGCGGTGGAAACGATCCACAAGAATTACGGTCTGAACGTGGCCGCACATCTGACCTGTGTCGATGCGACCCGGGCCGAGACGATGGAAATCGTCGATGCCTATGCCGCGGCGGGCGTGACCGAAATCGTGGCGCTGCGGGGCGATCCGCCGAAGGGCAGTGACCGGTTCACGCCGCATCCGCAGGGCTTTGCCTCCTCGGTCGAGCTGATCGAGGCGCTGGCCCAGGATGGGCGCTTTACCATTCGCTGCGGCGCCTATCCCGAGCCCCACCCCGAAGCCACGGATGCGCTGGCGGATGTGCGCTGGCTGAAGCGCAAGGTGGATGCGGGCGCGACCAGCGCGATCACCCAGTTCTTCTTTGAGGCCGAGACCTTCTTTCGGTTCCGCGATGCCTGCGAAAAGGAAGGAATCACCGCGAAGATCATCCCCGGCATCCTGCCGATCCAGTCCTGGGCGGGCGCAAAGCGCTTTGCCGCGCGCTGCGGCACCAGCGTGCCGGCCTGGGTGGAAGAGGCGTTTGTGGCCGCCGTGCGCGACGGGCGCGAACAGCTGCTGGCGACGGCGCTGTGCACCGAACTGTGCGACGAGCTGATCCGTGGCGGGGTCGAGGATCTGCATTTCTACACGCTGAACCGCCCCGGCCTGACGCGCGATGTGTGCCATGCCCTGGGCGTGACGCCGGACGCCAGCCTGGAAAAGGTCGCCTGAACCGGCCCATTGCCACAGCGGAATGGAAAAACCCGGCCCCATCTTTGGGCCGGGTTTTTCGTCAGTCGTCCATCTTCAGCGCCGAGATGAAGGCGGATTGCGGGATTTCCACCTTGCCGAACTGACGCATCTTCTTCTTGCCGGCCTTTTGCTTTTCCAGCAGCTTCTTTTTCCGCGTCGCGTCGCCGCCATAGCATTTCGCGGTCACGTCCTTGCGCATCGCGCTTAGCGTTTCGCGCGCGATCACCCGGCCACCGATCGCGGCCTGAATCGGGATCTTGAACATGTGGCGCGGGATCAGCTCTTTGAGCTTTTCCACCATCGCGCGGCCACGGGCCTCGGCCCGGTCGCGGTGCACCATGATCGACAGCGCGTCGACCGGTTCATCATTCACCAGGATCGACATCTTCACCAGAAAATCCTCGCGGTATTCCGAGATCTGGTAGTCGAAGCTGGCATAGCCCTTGGTGACCGATTTCAGCCGGTCGTAGAAGTCGAACACGACCTCGGCCAGCGGCAGGTCATAGACGACCATGGCACGGCTGCCGGCATAGGTCAGGTCCAGCTGGATGCCACGGCGGTCCTGGCACAGTTTCAGCACATCGCCCAGATATTCGTCGGGCACCATGATCGTGGCCTTGATGCGCGGTTCCTCGATATGGTCGACATAGGTCAGGTCGGGCATGTCGGCGGGGTTGTGCAGGTCACGCACCTCGCCATCCTTCATGTGCAGCTTGAACACCACGCTGGGCGCGGTGGTGATCAGGTCCAGATCATATTCGCGTTCCAGACGGTCGCGCACGACCTCCAGATGCAGAAGCCCCAGGAAGCCGCAGCGGAAGCCGAACCCCAGCGCGGCCGAGGTTTCCATTTCATAGCTGAAAGAGGCGTCGTTCAGCGCCAGTTTTTCAATCGCGTCGCGCAAGCCTTCGAAATCATTGGCGTCCACCGGGAACAGGCCGCAGAACACCACCGGCTGCGCGGGCTTGAAGCCCGGCAGGGGCACTTCGCAGCCCTTTTTCTCATGCGTGATCGTGTCGCCCACGCGGGTGTCGCGCACCTGCTTGATGGATGCGGTCAGAACGCCAATCTCGCCCGGGCCAAGTTCCGCGATGTCCACCATCTGCGGCTTCAGCACCGCCAGCTTGTCGATGCCATAGACCGCGCCGGTCTGCATCATCTTGATGCGGTCGCCCTTGCGGATCACACCGTCCATCACGCGGATCATCACGACGACGCCCAGATAGGGGTCATACCAGCTGTCAACCAGCATCGCCTTGAGCGGTGCGTTACGGTCGCCCTTCGGCGCGGGCAGGCGCGTCACGATCGCTTCCAGCACGTCGGGGATGCCTAGGCCCGATTTCGCCGAAATCGGGATCGCTTCGCTGGCGTCGATGCCGATCACATCCTCGATCTGTTCCTTGACCCGGTCCGGTTCCGCCGCCGGCAGGTCGATCTTGTTCAGCACCGGCACGATTTCATGGCCCGCGTCGATCGCCTGATAGACATTGGCCAGCGTCTGCGCCTCGACCCCCTGGGACGCGTCGACCACCAGCAGGCTGCCTTCGACGGCGCGCATGGACCGGCTGACCTCATAGGCAAAATCGACGTGGCCGGGGGTGTCGATCAGGTTCAGGATGTAGGTCTGTCCATCCTTGGCCGGATATTCGATCCGCACCGTGTTGGCCTTGATCGTGATGCCGCGTTCCCGCTCGATATCCATGCTGTCGAGCATCTGCGCCTTCATGTCGCGCTCGGCCACCGTGCCGGTCATCTGGATGAGCCGGTCGGCGAGGGTGGATTTGCCGTGGTCAATATGGGCCACGATCGAGAAGTTGCGGATGAGATCAAGCTGGGTCATGGCCGGGCATATAGCTTGGAAAACAGGGGCCGGGAAGGGGGATTGCAGCGGCGCACGCCATTGACGCGCGCGCGCTTTCGGGCGAATGATCCGCCCCAGCCCGCGCAGGAGAAACGCCATGATCCTTTCCGTCCCCCAGATGAGCTGCGGCCATTGCAAGGCCGCCATCGAATCGGCCCTGGCCGCCGTGGGCGCCAAGGCCGATTTCGACATGGAAAACCGTGAGGTTGAGGTTGAGGGCCTGCCCGAAGCCACGGTCCTGGCCGCGCTGAAAGCCGCCGGGTATGAGGCCGAGGTTATCGGCTAAGCCACCCTTGGGGGGGCACGGCCGGCCCGCCCCCAACCCCTTGGGGCCCTGCGGCCAAGCCGCGCAGAGCGGCGGGTTCCCGCGCATTTCGTTGAATTTTCTTGCCTGCTGGCCTATCATTGCGCGCAAATAAGGACGCGCGGACACCGATTCCGCGCCGGAACAAGAGGCAGAGCAATGAAGAAATCCCTGCTTGTGGCAGCTTTCGTCGCCTTGGGCGCGGCCCCCGCGCTGGCCGGCCCCATCGACAGCGCCTGCATGAAGGCCGGCCGCGCCGCCGACCGGGCGCTGTGCGGCTGCATCCAGCAAGTCGCAAACAGCACGCTGAGCCGGGGCGACCAGCGCAAGGCCGCCGCCTTCTTCAAGGACCCCCACAAGGCACAAGAGGTGCGCCAATCCAGCCGCCGCAGCGATGAGGCGTTCTGGCTGCGCTACAAGAATTTCGCCGCCACCGCCGAGGCTTATTGCGCGCGCTGAAGCGCCGCGATCAGTCCAGCCGCGCGCGTCTCGATCAGGTCGAGGCAGCCGTCGAAATCACGGGTGAAATAGGGGTCCGGCACATCGGCCGGGCCAATGCGGGCGCTGCTGCCCGCATCCTCCAGAAACAGCCGCAGCGCCGCGCGCGGCTGTGCGGGCGCGATCCGCGCCGCATCGCGCAGGTTTTGCCTATCCATCGCCAGAAACAGGTCGAAGTCGCGGAAATCACGCGCCTGCAACTGTCGGGCGCGCAAGGGGGACAGGTCATAGCCGCGCGCCCGGGCCGCGGCCTGCATCGGGCCATAGGGCGGCTCGCCGACATGCCAATCGCCTGTGCCGGCGCTGTCGGCATCAACCGTCAGGCCCGCCCGGGTGGCCAGATGGCGAAACACCCCCTCGGCGGCGGGGGAACGACAGATATTGCCAAGGCAGAGAAACAGGATACGCATACCAACAGGATAACGCAGGGGGCAGGGATGGAAAAGATCGTCATTCTGACCGGGGCGGGCATTTCGGCCGAAAGCGGGCTGCGCACCTTTCGCGATGCGGGCGGGCTGTGGGAAGGCTACCGGATCGAAGAGGTCGCCACCCCCGAGGCCTTTGCCCGCGACCCGGCTCTGGTGCATGACTTCTACAACATGCGCCGCGCGGCGGCCGCCGCCGCCCGACCCAATGCGGCCCATGCGGCGCTGGCGCGGCTGGAAGCGGCGGGTCGGCACGAGGTGTTGATCGTGACGCAGAATGTCGATGACCTGCATGAACGTGCCGGCTCGGTGCATGTGATCCACATGCACGGGTCCCTCGCGGGTGCGCTTTGCGCGGCCTGCGGGTACCGCTGGGCGGCACCCGCGGTCATGGCCCCGCAAGACCCCTGCCCCGCCTGCGCGCGTCCCGCCACGCGGCCCGATATCGTCTGGTTCGGCGAAATGCCCTATCAGATGGACCGGATCTGGCAGGCGCTGCGGCAGGCGGATCTGTTCGTCTCGATCGGCACATCGGGTAATGTCTACCCGGCGGCGGCCTTCGTGCAGGATGCCGCGCGCGCCGGGGCACGGACGCTGGAACTGAACCTGGAACCATCGCTGGGCGCGCGGGATTTCGACGAAGCGCGGATAGGCCCGGCAAGCCGGATCGTGCCGGATTGGGTGGACACCTTGCTGCGGGCCTGAGCGCGGAGGGGGGGGCGCTGCCCCCCGCCTTGCGGCCCCTGGACGGGGCCGAACGGCGCCCCCCGGGATATTTTAGCAAAGCCGAAGAGCGGACAGGGGCCGCCGTTGCGGCGGCCCGCTGGGCTAGTTGGGTGGGGGTCAGTTCGAGGGCGCGTGCATGTGCTTGGGCGGCATGCCTGCGGGCGCGCCATGCATATGCTGCATCTGCTGGCCCATCGCCGCCCCGTCGCGTTGCAGGTCAACGGGGATGTCCACGACAAGCTCGCCGGCCTGTTCGAAGGTCAGCGTGACGGTGACGACATCGCCATGGCTCAGGCCCTGGCGCAGGCCCAGGAACATGACGTGATCGCCACCGCGTTGCAGCGCGTGGTTGCCACCGGCGGGAATGACGAAGCCTTCGGGAACGTGAAGCATCTGCATGACGCCCTTGTCATCGGCCTTGTGGGTGTGCAGCTCGACCCGGTCCGCGATGTCCGAGGACGCCGCGATAAGCCGGTCATCGACCGCGCCGGTATTTTCAATCTGCATGAACGCCGCGCCGGATTTCGACATGGCGGTCGAGACCCGCGCATAGGGGTCGTGAACGGTGATGCCTTCGGCAAAGGCAGGCAGGGCAAAGGCGACCGCCGTGGCGGCCAGAAGCGACTTGAGGAGGGACATTCCCGTCTCCTTGAATGGTCTTTGGGTTGATTGGAACGAAGGGGCCGGATCAGACCAGCGGCGGGCCGCGGGCCCGGGCACGCATCACCGCGCGCGAGGCGGGCGCGGCGGGTTCGGGGACGACCAGCGCGACGGCCTGGCCTTCGGGGCGCAGCGGAACGGGGGCTGGCACCCCCACCGCAGCCATCATCCCAAGCACCATGTCGGGGCACAGATGCACCGGCCCGGTGGGCTGACCGCGGTCATCGACGCTGATCGTGGTCATGCCATAGCCGGTGCAGATCACGATTTCACCGGCAACGCGGGCTTGTCCCCGCGCGACGGCCATGGTCAGGCTCGTCGCCGCAAGGATCGCCGCGAAAAGAAAAGCGGCTGCGCTGCGGGCGTGACGTCGTGTCATGATCCCCACATAATCCTTTGTGCCGGCCTATGGAAGGCCGCGCGGCACAAGGCCACGGGCGGGGCACATGCAAAAGGCCCCGCCGCTGGCGGGGCCTTGAGAAATGGTCAGCAATCGCGCGATCAGGCGGCGGCTTGCGCCTTGGCGATGGCTTTCTTGATCTTCAGCGCATTGGCGGACAGTTCTGCGTCCTTGGCCTTGGCCAGGAACGCGTCCAGACCACCGCGGTGGTCGACCGAGCGCAGGCCGGCAGCCGAGATGCGCAGCTTGAACGACTGGCCCAGCACGTCCGAGATCAGGGTGACTTCGTTGAGGTTCGGCAGGAAGCGGCGACGCGTCTTGTTGTTCGCGTGGCTCACGTTGTTGCCCGTCATCGGGCCCTTGCCGGTCAGTTCGCAGACGCGCGACATGGCATCAATCCTTCGTTTCCTTAGGGCGATTTGCCCGTCTTTTCCTAACATCAACGGGCGCCGCAACGGCAGCGCCCGGAATTCCGTTCGCGGGGGATACGGGGAAAGCGGCGCGCCGTCAAGCGATTCATCGCCGAAATCGCGCCGCTTTCAGCCCCGCAGCACCGCAAGCATTTCGGCCGCAGCCGCCGCAGGCGCGGTGCGCCCCCCGGCCACATCCGCGCCCAGCGCTTCCATCCGCGCCCGGATCACAGGGTCGGCGGTCAGGCGCGCCAGAAGGCCCTCACGCACCTCGGCTTCGAACCAGTGGCGGGCCTGCTGGGCGCGGCGACTGTCGAAATGCCCCTGATCGCGGCGCCAGCGGGCCAGGGCCTGCATGTCGTCCCAGGCGGCCTTCAGCCCCTCTTCGGCCAGGGCGGACACCGGCAGCGCCTTGGGAAAGCCTGCGGGATCCTGCGGGCGCTTTCGCAGCAGGCGCAGCGCGCCCGCGTAATCGGCCACGGTGCGCATCGCGGCGGGCTTCAGATCGCCATCGGCCTTGTTGACCAGAATCAGGTCGGCCATTTCCATGATGCCGCGTTTCACGCCCTGCAGCTCATCCCCGCCGGCGGGGGCCAGCAGCAGGATGAACAGATCCGACATATCCGCCACCAGCGTTTCGGATTGGCCCACCCCCACCGTCTCGATCAGCACCACGTCATAGCCCGCCGCCTCGCACAGGCTGACAGCTTCGCGGGTGCGCCGGGCAACGCCGCCCAGATGCGCCTGGCTGGGCGAGGGGCGGATGAAGGCATTCGGATCGCGCGACAGACGTTCCATACGGGTCTTGTCGCCCAGAATCGACCCCCCCGACCGGGCCGAGCTTGGGTCGACCGCCAGCACCGCCACCTTCAGCCCCTGTGCCGTCAGCATCATGCCAAACGCTTCGATGAAGGTGGATTTGCCCACCCCCGGCGTGCCCGACAGGCCGATCCGCAGCGCCTGCCGCCCCGCGGTCGCCAGCCGTTCCAGCAACGCGGTGGCCTGCGCGCGGTGATCGGCGCGCCCCGATTCCACCAGCGTGATCGCCCGCGCCAGCGCCCGGCGATCGCCGTTCAGGATGGCCGGGGCAAGATCGGTCGCGGGGGAATGGACAGTCATGGGCAGGCCTTCGCGCGGAAAAATGACGAAACCGTCACCATTCGTGACGGCGGCACGGGTTTCTTGCCCGCTCGGGGCGGTATATGTCCAGAGCGAAGGTCCGAATTCATGAGGTCTGCCATGCTTTCCCTCCCCCACACTGCACGTCGTGGGCTGGCCGTTGCCATGCTGCTGGCCGTGGTGGGCCAGCCGGTGCTGGCCAATCAGACCGACAGCGGGACCTTTTCGCTATCGCTGCGCGGCATCCCGGCGGGCGAGCTGAAGTTTTCGGGCACGATCAACGCCACCAGCTATGCAGTGAACGGCACATTGCGCAGCACGGGCATCCTGGGGGCGGTGCGCAAGGTGCGCTATGACGCCGCGGTCCAGGGCAGCCATGCGCAGGGCCGGTTCACCCCGTCCAGCTATACCGAAAAGGCCGATACCTCGAAACGCCAGTCGGAATCGGTCATGGCCTACAAGGCGGGCGTCCCGCAGGTCGAGGTTTACAATCCCCCCCGCGCGCCCCGCCCCGGCGACATCGACCCGGCCACCCAGGGCGGCACCATCGACCCGCTGACCGCGCTTTTCGCCGTGCTGCGCGACGTGCCTGAGGCCCAGGCCTGCAGTTTTAGCGCCTTCATGTTCGACGGCCGCCGCCGCAGCCAGATCGCGCTGACATCCCCGCAACCCGCGGACGATGGCACCGTCACCTGCGCGGGCGAATACCGCCGTCTAGCCGGGTTTTCCGACAAGGAGATGGCCGAGAAGGTCAGCTTCCCCTTCCGCCTGACCTATGTCCCCACGGGCGACGGGCAGCTGCGGGTTGATGAGGTGTCGATGGACACGCTCTATGGCAAAGGGCGGCTGAAACGGCGATAAGGCCGGGGTGAGTGACCACCTGCCCATAGATGACGCGCTGCCCGCGCTGAAGGACGCCCTGGCCCGGGCGGGCCGCGCCGTGCTGATGGCACCGCCCGGCGCGGGTAAGACCACGCGCGTGCCCTTGGCGCTGCTCGATCAGGTCGCGGGCCGGATCGTGATGCTGGAACCCCGCCGCCTGGCCGCGCGCGCCGCCGCCGAACGCATGGCCGAAACCCTGGGTGAAACCGTGGGCGCAACCGTCGGCTACCGCATCCGCGGCGAGACGAAGGTATCGAAGGCCACCCGGATCGAGGTGGTCACCGAAGGCATCCTGACGCGGATGATCCAGTCGGACCCCGAACTGTCGGGCGTGGGGCTGGTGATCTTCGACGAATTCCACGAACGGTCCCTGAACGCCGATCTGGGCCTGGCTCTGGTATGGGAGGCGCGCGGCGCCCTGCGCCCCGATCTGCAGCTGCTGGTGATGTCGGCCACGCTGGATGCCGACCCCGTCGCCGCGCTGCTGGAAGATGCCCCGGTGGTCCGTTCCGAAGGCCGCGCCTTCCCGGTGGACACCCGCTGGCTGGGCCGCCCCATCGCCCCGGGCCTGCGGTTTGAAGCCGCCGTGGCGGGCCTTGTCGAACAGGCCGTGGCAGAAACAGGCGGCGGCGTTCTGGTCTTCCTGCCCGGCGAGGCCGAGATCCGCCGGGTTGAGGCCGCGCTGAAGGGCCGCCTGCCCCACGGCGCCGCAATCCGCCCGCTGTTCGGCGCGATGGACTTTGCCGCCCAGCGCGCCGCCATTGCCCCCGCCGCATCGGGGCGCAAGGTGGTGCTGGCCACCGCGATCGCGGAAACCTCGCTGACGATCCAGGATATCCGGGTGGTGGTCGATGCGGGCCGCGCCCGGCGCGCGCGCTTTGACCCCGGGTCGGGCATGGCGCGGCTGGTCACCGAACGCGTCAGCCGCGCCGAGGCCGAACAACGCCGGGGCCGCGCGGGGCGGGTGGCGGAAGGCACCTGCTACCGGATGTGGACGAAGGGAGAGGAAGGCGCCCTGCCCGCCTTTGCCCCCCCCGAAATCACCGTGGCCGATCTGGCCGGGCTTGCGCTGGAACTGGCGCTTTGGGGGTCGGACGGGGGCGATCTGGCCTTCCTGACCCCGCCGCCCGCCCCTGCGCTGGCCGAGGCGCGGGCGCTGCTGGAAGGCCTTGGCGCGCTGGACCACGGTCGCATCACCGCACATGGCCGGGCGCTGGCCGCGCTGCCGCTGCATCCGCGCCTGGGCCACATGCTGGTGACCGCCGGCCCCGAGGCCGCAACGCTGGCCGCCCTGCTGGCCGAACGTGATCCGCTGCGCGGCGCGCCCGCCGATCTGGCCCTGCGCATCGCCGCCATCCGCGACCCAAGGGCGTTTGAACACGATCACCCCCACCCCGTCCATCGCGGCACCGTGGACCGCATCCGCGCCGAGGCCAAGCGCCTGTCGCGCCTGGTTCAGCTGCCCGCGCGCAGCTTCAGCCTGCCGGAAATGGCCGCGCTGGCCTATCCCGACCGCATCGGCCTGCGCCGCAAGGGCGAAGCGCCGCGCTACGTGCTCTCGGGCGGCAAGGGTGCGGTCGCGGCCGAGGGCGACCCGCTGGGCAGCAGCCGCCTGATCGTCGCCACCGATCTGGACGGCGACCCGCGCGAGGCGCGCATCCGCCAGGGCATCGCCCTGCCCGACGCCAGCCTGCGGCGCTTGTTCGGCCATGCGATCAGCTGGCATGACCTCTGCGAATGGTCCCGCCGCGAAGGCCGCGTGATTGCCCGGCGGCAGGAACGCTTTGCCGCGCTGGTGCTGGAAGACAGGCACTGGCCCGACGCCCCGCCCGAGGCGCTGGCCGGTGGCGCCCTGGACGGCCTGCGCCAGATCGGCCTGCCGCTGACCCCCGCCGCGCGACGCTTTCGCGCGCGCGTCGAACTGCTGCGCGCCCAGGGCGCCGACCTGCCCGATTTCACCGACGAGGGCCTTCTGGCCCGCGCCGAAGACTGGCTCTTGCCGCATCTGGCGGGCAAACGAACCGAGGCCGACCTGCGCGCGCTGGACCTGACAGAGGCGCTGAAGGGCGCGCTTGACTGGGACCAGCTGCAGCTGGTCAACCGCCTGGCCCCCAGCCATTTCGAAACGCCGCTCGGTCGGCGGGTGCCGATCGATTATGATGGCCCAGCCCCGGGCATCGAAGTCCGCCTGCAGGAACTTTTCGGCGTGACCGAACACCCGACCGTGGGACCGCGGCGCATGGCGCTGCGGATCACGCTGCTGTCGCCGGGCGGCAAACCGGTGCAGGTGACGATGGACCTGCCCGGATTCTGGGCGACATCCTATGCCGATGTGCGCAAGGAGATGCGCGGCCGCTATCCCCGCCACCCCTGGCCCGAAGACCCGCACGAGGCCGACCCGACCCTGCGGGCAAAGCCGCGCGGAACCTGAGCGGTGCAGGGGGCGCTGCCCCCTCTTGGCTTCGCCAATTCACCCCCGGGATATTTGGACAAAGCCGAAGGCATCAGGGGTTTCTTAACCAGAATCGGGCAAGGTCAGTGCACGGTACAGGCGGGGACGCCGATGACCGTCAAAGCCGAAGGCACCCGACTTGCCCGCCCCTCTGCGGATCAAGTCGGGTGTTTTTCATTCTGCCTTCGGCTTTGTCCAAATATCCCGGGGGTGAGGCGCGCCAGCGCCAAGGGGGGCAGCGCCCCCCTGCCTCATTTGCCCAGACACCAGCGCATCACCGCCTTTTGCGCATGCAGCCGGTTTTCCGCCTCATCGAAGACGACCGAGTGCGGACCGTCCATCACAGCCGAGGTCACCTCGTCGTTGCGATGGGCGGGCAGGCAGTGCATGAACAGCGCATCTGAATTTGCCTCGGCCATCAGCGCCTCATTGACCTGATAGCCGCGCAGCTGGTTGTGGCGGCGTTCCTTGGCCGATTCCGGATCATGCATGCTGACCCAGGTATCGGTCACGACCAGATCGGCGCCCTGGACCGCCTTGAACGGATCGCGCTCAACCTCGACCTTCACGCCTTTGGAACGGGCAAAGTCGATCCATTCGCGTTCCGGGTCCAGCGTCTGCGGCCCGGTGAAGGTGAAGTCAAAGCCGAACTGCCCCGCCGCATGCAGAAAGCTGGCGCAGACGTTGTTGCCATCGCCCGACCAGACCACCTTGCGGCCTGCGATGGGGCCGCGATGTTCCTCATAGGTCACGATGTCGGCCATGATCTGGCAGGGATGGGTGCGGTTGGTCAGCCCGTTGATCACCGGCACGGTCGCGTGTTCGGCCATTTCCAGCAGCGTCGCCTCTTCGAAGGTGCGGATCATGATCAGGTCGACATAGCGCGACAGCACCCGGGCCGTATCGGCGATGGTTTCGCCATGGCCCAGCTGCATTTCCTTGCCCGACAGCACCATCGTCTGCCCGCCCATCTGGCGCACCCCCACATCAAAGCTGACGCGGGTCCGGGTCGAGGGCTTTTCGAAGATCAGGGCGACCATGTGCCCCGCCAGCGGCTGTTCGTCATCGGGCGCGGCTTTGGGGCGGCCGTTGCGGGCGTCTTTCATCATGCGGGCGGTGTCGATCATCGCGCGCAGATCTTCGGGCCGGGTCGTGTGGATATCAAGGAAATGGTTCATCGGTCAGGCTTTCGTGGCGGGTGCCGGGGCATGCTGCCCGGCTTTCCGGGATTGAATGGGAAAGGGATCAGGGCCTCAAGGCGGTCGCGGCGCGATTAAGCCTTGCGACGGCTTCGGCGATTTCCTCATCCGTGATGTTCAGCGCGGGCAAAAGCCGCAGGACATTGTCGGCCGCCGGCACCGTCAGCAGCTTCTGGTCATAGCCGGCCTTGACCACATCGGCGGGCGCGGCCTTGCATTTCAGCCCCAGCATCAGCCCCTGACCGCGCACATGATCAAAGACGTCGGGATGCGCGGCGACAAGACCTTCCAGCTTCTGCCGCAGCAGCGCGGCCTTGCGGTTCACCTCGGCCAGGAACGCGGGCGCCGCAACGATTTCAAGCACCCGTGCCCCCACCGCGCATCCCAGCGGGTTGCCGCCATAGGTCGACCCATGCGTGCCCGCGGTCATGCCCGAGGCCGCCTTTTCCGTGGCCAGAACCGCACCCAGCGGAAAGCCGCCACCGATGCCCTTGGCGATCATCATGATGTCGGGCGTGACGCCTGCCCATTCATGCGCGAACAGCTTACCCGTACGGCCCACCCCGCATTGCACCTCATCAAAGATCAGCAGCGCGCCGGTTTCATCGCACAGATCGCGCAGGCCCTTCAGGCACTGATCCGGCACCGGCCGGATACCGCCCTCGCCCTGGATCGGCTCGATCAAGACGGCCGCGGTGCGGTTGGTGACCGCCGCGCGCAACCCGTCATGATCGCCCCATTTCACCTGCCGGAACCCGGGCAGCAGGGGGCCAAAGCCCTTGGTCATCTTTTCCGACCCCGCCGCCGCGATCGCGGCCGAGGACCGGCCATGGAACGCCCCTTCAAAGGTCACGATCTCGACCCGGTCGGGATCGCCCTGTTCATACCAGAACTTGCGCGCCATCTTGACGACCAGCTCTGCCGCCTCGGTCCCCGAATTGGTGAAGAACACCGTATCGGCGAAGGTCTGATCGACCAGCAGGTCGGCCAGGCGCTTCTGCTCGGGGATCTCATACAGGTTCGACACATGCCACAGCTTCGCGGCCTGCGCGGTCAGGGCCTCGACCAGCTGGGGGTTGGCATGGCCCAGCGCGTTGACCGCGATCCCCGCGCCCAGATCCAGGTATCGGGTGCCATCCGCCGTTTCAAGCCAGCTGCCAGAGCCTTTGACGAAGGCAAGCGGGGCGCGATTATAGGTGGGCAGGATGGAAGGGATCATCATGTGACTCCAGAAAGGGAAGGCCAAGGGGTGCAACAGGCCCGGCGGGCTGTCAACGGTTTCGGCGGTTTCACGCGGGATTTGGGCAAGATGTGGCACGCGGCCACGGGGGATCGGACGTCAGGCGCGGGTGGCGCTGCGTCGGGGACGTCGGGAAAGGGCGGTCCATGCGATCATGACCACCCCCTAGCGCGCCCGCACGCCCAAGTCAAAACCTTCCTGTTTTCGGCTTTGCGCAAATATCCCGGGGGTGAATTGGCCAAAGGCCAAGAGGGGGCAGCGCCCCCTTGCCCCCCAACCGGCTCAGGGCTTCATCCGATAGCCCGAGCGCAGCCACGACCAGGCCAGACCCAAAACGATCAGGCAGGCCAACACCACCACGCCCAGCCCCTGCCAGGGCGAGGCATCTGACACACCGATGAACCCATAACGCGCGCCGTCGATCAGGTAGAACACCGGATTGGCATGGGTCGCCGCGCGAAAGGCCGGGGGCAGCGCCTCGACCGAATAGAACGTGCCTGACAGGAAGGACAGCGGGGTGACAACGAAATTGGTGATCGCCGCCATCTGGTCGAACTTGTTGGCCCAGATCGCGGCCAGTACGCCCAGGCCCCCCAGCAGCACCGCCCCCAGCACCACCCAGGCCAGCGCCCAAAGCGGATGGGCCACACCCTGCCCCACCACCAGCCACAACCCCACCGCGATCACCGCCGCCACCACCAGCGCGCGCGCGACCGAGCCGATCAGGTAGCCCGCCAATATCTCCCACGGCGCCAGCGGCGGCATCAACGTGTCGACGATATTGCCCTGCACCTTGGCAATCACGATCGAGGATGACGTATTGGCAAAGGCATTCTGGATCACCGTCATCATCAGGATGCCCGGCGCCAGGAACACCAGATAGGACACGCCCATCACATCCGCCCGGCCCGCACCGAAGGCCAGCGCGAAGACCGTCAGGAACAGACCTGCCGTGATCAGGGGCGCCAGAACCGTCTGCTGCCAGACCGCCAGAAACCGGCGGATCTCGCGCCAGCCCAGCATCGCAAGCCCCAGCCAGTTCACCCGCCCGAAACGGCGCACCCCCATGTCGATCATTGTCCACCTCTGCTTTCGCGGCGCCGCAGGTCTAGCACCGGCGGGCAGGGCGGGCAATGCGGGGCCGGGGGCTTCGGGGCCGCCATCTGGCATCCGCCCCGGCCCGGGTGGCGAAAACCGGGGCACAGGCGACCTCGGCGGACTGCGGGCCTTGAAATCCGGGGGCCTGGCTTGTATCTCGGAGCATCCCGATTAGATTGGGGCCAAGCGGCAAACCGAACCTGCGCCCGGCATGTCCGGGCCGGAAATGTTGAAAGGCAGTCCATGTCCTGGACCGATGAACGCGTCGAGACGCTTAAGAAGATGTGGGCCGATGGCCAGTCGGCCAGCCAGATCGCCAAAGAGCTGGGCGGCGTGACGCGCAATGCGGTGATCGGCAAGGTGCATCGGCTGGGCCTGTCGAACCGCGTCGGCGGCCCCGGCGAACCCGCAGCCCCCACCCCGGCCCCGGTGACACCGCAAGCGGCGGCCCCCGCGGCCAAGCCCGCCCGCCCCGCCGACCCGGCGCCAGAGGCCGCGGCGCCGCAGGCCCGCCCGGCCCCGGCCGCAGCCCCCGCGCCCCCCAAGCCCGCGCCGCAACCGGCGCAGGCCGCCCCGGCCAGCCCCGCCCCCCGCGCGCCCGAACCCGTCGCGCCGCTGCGCCGTGCGATCATTCCGGCGGGCCAGCCGCTGCCGCCGCAGCCTTCGGCCAATGAAATCAGCCCCGAGGCGCTGGCCAAGGTGGGTGAGGTCGAAAAGCGCGCCCGCAAGATCAGCCTGATGGAGCTGACCGAGCGCACCTGCAAATGGCCGATCGGCGACCCGGCGACCGAACATTTCTGGTTCTGCGGCCTGCCCAGCCAGCCCGGAAAACCCTATTGCGAGGCCCATGTCGGCGTCGCCTTCCAACCGATGAGCGCGCGGCGCGACCGTCGCCGCTAAGGGCGGGCGGGGCAACCCGCCACCTTATGAAATCCCGACCCGAGTGAAAGCAGGACCGTTCCGGTCCGCTTTTGCGTTGGAGGCCCCGAATGACCAGCAATCCCCCGAACCTCCGCCCCGACCTGGCCCCCGCCCCGGTGTTCAACACGCAGCGCCGCGCGGGCCAGCCGACGATCGGCATGGTCAGCCTCGGCTGCCCCAAGGCGCTGGTCGACAGCGAACGCATCCTGACCCGGCTGCGCGCCGAAGGCTATGCGATCAGCCCCGATTACAAGGGCGCCGATGCGGTGATCGTGAACACCTGCGGCTTTCTGGACAGCGCCAAGGCCGAAAGCCTGGAAGCCATCGGCGAAGCTTTGCAGGAAAACGGCAAGGTCATTGTCACGGGCTGCCTGGGGGCCGAGCCCGACTACATCACCGGCGCGCATCCAAAGGTGCTGGCCGTGACCGGGCCGCATCAATACGAACAGGTGCTGGATGCGGTCCATGCCGCGGTGCCGCCCGCACCCGACCCGTTCATCGACCTGCTGCCCGCCACCGGGATCAAGCTGACCCCGCGCCATTTCAGCTATCTGAAGATCTCGGAAGGCTGCAACCACAAGTGCAAGTTCTGCATCATCCCCGACATGCGCGGCCGTCTGGTCAGCCGCCCCGCCCATGCTATTTTGCGTGAGGCCGAAAAGCTGCTGGATGCCGGGGTGCGCGAACTTTTGGTGATCAGCCAGGACACCTCGGCCTATGGGGTTGACCGCAAGCACGACCTGTCGCCCTGGAAGGGCGGCGAGGTGCGCGCCCATATCACCGACCTGGCCCGCGAACTGGGCCGTCTGGCGCAGCCCGCGGGCGCCTGGGTGCGGCTGCATTACGTCTACCCCTACCCGCATGTGCGCGACCTGATCCCGCTGATGGCGGACGGGCTGATCCTGCCCTATCTGGATATTCCGTTCCAGCACGCCCATCCCGATACGCTGCGGCGCATGGCGCGCCCCGCGGCGGCGGCAAAGACGCTGGACGAAATCGCCGCCTGGCGCCGCGCCTGCCCCGACATCACGCTGCGGTCGACCTTCATCGTCGGCTATCCCGGCGAGACGGAAGCAGAATTCCAGACCCTGCTGGACTGGCTGGATGAGGCGCAATTGGATCGCGTCGGATGTTTCCAGTATGAGAATGTGGCAGGCGCCCGGTCAAACGACCTGCCCCACCATGTGCCCGATGCCGTCAAGCAAGAGCGTTGGGACCGCTTCATGGAAAAGGCCCAAGCCATTTCCGAGGCAAAGCTGGCGGCCAAGGTGGGGACCATCCAGCAGGTGATCGTGGATGCGGTCGATGCCGAGGGCGCGACCTGCCGGACCCGCGCCGATGCCCCCGAAATCGACGGCAACCTGTTCATCGATGACGGGTTTGAGGGGCTGGCCCCCGGCGACATGGTCACCGTCGAGGTTGAGGAAGCCGGGGAATATGACCTTTGGGGCCGGCTGGCCTGACAGGCGCGCGAAAATCCGCCGGGCTTAACGGTTTGTCATGAAATTTCCGCAAGCATGGCTGAACTTGGCCGCGAATCCGGTTTACACACGCGGCAGTTGTCAGCGGAAGGGGCGCGGGATGCGGCGGATCAAGGCGATTCTCATTCTGATCACGACCTGCGGGATGTTCGCGGGCGCCGCACCGGCGCTGGCGGTCAGCTGCGGCGGCGCCCCGGCCGAGGTCACGCGGGCCATGATCCAGATGGTGAATGCCGAACGCAAACGCGCCGGGCTGCCCGCGCTTGGCCATGACAGGAAACTGGACAAGGCCGCCCAGGCCCATGCCTGCGACATGGCGCGGCGCGGCTTCTTTTCGCACAACGGATCAGGCGGGACCACGCCCAAGACGCGGGTAAAGAAAGTCGGCTACAAAACCTGCCTGACGGCCGAGAACATTTCATTCGGGTGGCGGTCGGCGGAACAGGTGATGCAGGATCTGATGCAATCCAAGGGCCACCGCGACAATATCCTGCGCCGCAATGTTGGGGAAATCGGCATTGGCTATGTGCCGCGCACCGGCAACCAGGGCCCCTGGTGGGTGCAGGTTTTCGCCAAACCCTGCCGGGGGTGATACCCGGGGTGGGCTTTGGACCGCCACCGCGCCAGGCGATTTTGCAACATCTCCCTTTACGAAACCGCTTCGCGCAACACATGTGCGCAGAAGCGGTTGACTCTGTCGACCGCATCTGAACCTTTCGGTTCAGTATTCGCCAGCGGGCCACGCGCCGCGCTGGCGTCATGTGTTTGAACGGGATTCAGGGGCCAACATGATCAAACGTCTTATCATCGCTGTCATCCTTCTGGGGGTCATCGGCGGCGGCATTGTCGGGTTCAACCTGTTCCGTTCAAAAATGATCGCCGATTTCTTCGCCAACATGCCCGTGGCCCCGGTCACCGTATCCGTCACCGAGGCGCAGTCGCAGCGTTGGCAGCCGGGTCTTGATGCGATCGGGACGGCGCGGGCCGCACAGGGCGTCGATCTGGCGGTCGAGGCCGTCGGCATCGTGCGCGAGGTCGCCTTTGCCGCCAATGACCGCGTCGAAAAGGGGCAGGTTCTTCTACAGATCGACGACCGGACCGAACGCGCGGATCTGGCCGCGGCGCAGGCGGCGCTGGAACTGGCGGAAACCGCGCTGACGCGGGTGCGCGAACTGCGCGAACGCGGCGTTTCGGCCACCACCACGCTGGATCAGGCCGAGGCCGAGGCGGTATCGGCCCGCGCCACCGTGGCCAAGCTGAACGCGGTTCTGGAAACCAAGCGTCTGACCGCGCCGTTTTCCGGTGTGATCGGCATCCCGCAGGTGGAACCGGGCCAGTTCGTCACCCCCGGCACCGTCTATGCCACGCTGCAGGACCGTGACCGGATGCGCGTCGATTTCACGCTGACCGAACAGCAGGTGGGCCTGGTTTCGGCCGGGCAACCGGTGACCGTCGTGTCCGAAGTGGGGGATCTGGTGCTGACGGGCAAGGTGGCGGGGATCGAGCCCAAGATCGACCCGAATTCGCGCCTGGTGACGATCCGCGCCGATGTTGAAAACGCCGAAGATCGCCTGACGCCGGGCCAGTTCCTGCGCGTCACCGTGGCCCTGCCCGCCGAAGATGGGGTGATCGCCTTGCCGCAAACGGTCGTCAGTTCAACGCTTTATGGCGATTCTGTCTATGTGGTGCGCGCCGGCGACACGGCGGATGCGCCCGAAAAGGTGGAACAGGTTTTCGTGCACCTGGGCCGGCGGTCCGGCGCGTTGGTGGAAATCGTCGAAGGCGTGCAACCCGGCGACCGGGTGGTGAATGCGGGGCAGAACAAGCTGTCACCCGGTGCGGCGGTGGTGATCGATAACACCGTGTCGCCCGACACCGCGAACGGCAACTGAGGCACGCGCGATGCATTTCACCGAACTTTTCATCCGCCGCCCGGTCCTGTCCACCGTCCTTGGGGCCTTCATGCTGCTGCTGGGGTTCCAGGCGGCCTTCAACCTGCCCGTCCGGCAATATCCCGAGGTCGAGGAAACCGTGGTGACCATCACCACGATCTATCCCGGCGCCGCGCCCGAGCTGATCCAGGGCTTCATCACCGCCCCCATCGCAGCCGCCGTGGCGACGACGGAAAACATCGACTATGTCACCTCGCAGTCGCGGCCCTCGGCCTCGGTCGTGTCGGTGCAGATGCAACTGGGCGCCAACCCCGACGTCGCCCTGACCGAGGTTCTGGCCAAGGTGCAGCAGGTCCGCGGCCAGCTGCCGGGCGAGGCCGAGGATCCGGTGATCGTCAAGGGCACGGGGATGCAATTCGCGCTGATGTATCTGGCGGCGCAAAACCCCAACATGACGCCCGAACAGCTGACTGAGTATCTGGAACGGGTGATCCGCCCGCGCATGTCCACGATCCCGGGCGTGGCCGAAATTCAGGTGATCGGCGCGTCGAACTATGCGATGCGGGTCTGGATCGACCCGCTGAAGCTGGCCGCGCGCGGCGTCACCGCATCCGAGGTTCTGGCCGCGATCCGTGCGTCGAACTTCCTGTCGGCGCCGGGCAAGACCGAAAACGAATATGTCGCCCAATCGATTACGCTGAAATCCACCCTGCAAACGCCCGAGGCCTTCGGCGCCTTGCCGATCCGGGCCACGGGCGATGCGGTGGTGCGCCTGCGCGATGTGGCGCAGGTCGAGCTTGCCTCGGACCAGTCGGGCGAGATCGTCACCTTCAACGGCCAGCCCGGCACCTTCATCGGCGTCTTCCCGACACCGGCGGCCAACCCGCTGGACACCGCGGCGGCCGTGGTCGCCGAACTGCCGCGCATCAATGAAACCCTGCCCCAGGGCATGCAGATCGAGCTGGTCTACGATTCCACCGAGACGATTTCGGCCTCGATCACCGAGGTGTTCAAGACCATCGCCGAGGCGGTCGCGATCGTGGTCGTGGTGATCTTGCTGTTCCTTGGATCCTTCCGGTCGGTGCTGATGCCGATCGTCACCATCCCGCTGTCGCTGGTGGGGGTGATGGCGGTGCTGCTGGCGCTGGGCTATTCGATCAACCTGCTGACGCTGCTGGCGATGGTGCTGGCGATCGGGCTGGTGGTCGATGACGCGATCGTGGTGGTGGAAAACATCCACCGCCATATCGAAGACGGCATGAAGCCCCTGCCCGCCGCCGTGAAGGGCATGAAGGAAATCACCGGCCCGGTCATCGCCATGACGATCACGCTGGCCGCGGTGTTGGCGCCGCTGGCCTTTACCGGCGGGCTGACGGGGGCGCTGTTCACCGAATTCGCCTTTACGTTGGCGGGGGCGGTGATTCTGTCAGGGATCATCGCGCTGACGATCACACCGATGATGTCGGCGCGCCTTCTTAGCCACGGCACCACGTCGCGCTTCCAGCGCTGGGTGGATCGCAAATCCGACTGGCTGGCGGGCTGGTATGGGCGGCGCGTGGGATCGTCGCTGGATTACCGGCCGGTCACGGTGCTGATCGTGGCGGTGCTGGTGGGGGTGACGGGGTTCATGTTCGTCAACACATCAACCGAGCTGGCCCCGGAAGAGGATCAGGGCGCGCTGTTCGCCTTCCTCAACGGGCCGCGCTATGCCACCGACGATTATACGCAGATGTATATCGACCGGGTCGAGGCGATCACCGGCGACATGGAGGAGGTGCGAACCGACTTTTCCATCGCGGGCTTTGGTGGCCAGGGCAATACCGGCATCTACATCTGGGCGCTGAAGGATTGGGCCGAACGCACCCGCAGCCAGAAAGAGATCCAGCAGGACATTCAGGCAAGCCTGAACACGGTGCCGGGCGTGCAGGGCTTTGTCTTTGCGCCCCCCACCCTGCCGGGCACGGGCGGCGGCCTGCCGATTTCCATGGTGATCCAGTCGATCCACGCCCCCGACCGGGTGGCCGAGGTGGCCGACCAGATCAAGGCGCGGGCCCAGGCCACAGGCAAGTTCATCATCGTTCAGAACTCGCTGGCCTTCGATGCGCCCGAGGTGCGCGTGACCATCGACCGCGACCGGGCCGCCACGCTGAACGTGCCGGTGGCCGAAATCGGCGCGACGCTGGGCCTTTTGGTGGGCGGCGGTGCCGTGGCGCAGTTCGACCGCGATTCCAACAGCTATGACATCATCACCCAGGTGCCGCGCGATTTCCGTGCCAACCCCGAACAGCTGGGCAGCTTCTTCGTGCGTGCCGCGACCGGTGAAATGGTGCCGCTGTCCTCGGTCGTGACGATCGACACCGGCGTTGCCGCGGCTTCGGTCGAACAGTTCAACCAGCTGAATTCCGCCACCATCTCGGCGCTGCCGCTGCCGGGCCAATCCACCGGCGACGGCCTGGCCGAGATTGAGCGGATCGCGCGCGAGGTGATGCCCGACGGCTTCTTCATCGACTATTCCGGCCAGTCGCGGCTGGAGGTGAAGCAGGGCAACACCATCCTGATCGCCTTTGCCGCGGCGGTCGTGGTGATCTATCTGGTCCTGGCCGCGCAGTTCGAAAGCTTCCGCGACCCGTTCATCATCCTGATGTCGGTGCCGCTGACGATCTTCGGGGCAGTGTTGCCGCTGAACCTCGGGCTGGGGACGCTGAACATCTATAGCCAGGTGGGTCTGATCACGCTGATCGGCCTGATCACCAAGCACGGCATCCTGATGGTGGAATTCGCCAACCAGCAGCGTGAGGAGCACGCCCTGACCCGGCGCGATGCGATCGTCGAGGCCGCCAAGATCCGTCTGCGGCCGATCCTGATGACGACGGCGGCGATGGCGCTGGCGGTGGTGCCCTTGATCATCGCCGAAGGCGCGGGCGCCGCCGCCCGGCAGGCGATGGGCATCGTCATCTTCTCGGGGCTGCTGGTGGGCACCATGTTCACGCTGTTCGTGGTGCCGATGTTCTACACCTTCATCTCGCCGTCCGACAAAGCCTGGCGCGCCGCGCGTGAGGCCAGGCTGGCAGCGGGCTGACCCACAGCCCCGACCCATGGGCCCCCGTCGTGCCGCGACGGGGGCGCCCCCCAAAGGCTTGCATTCGCCGCGCGCTGGCATAGATGTGGGTCAGGGAAACAGGTGCGCCAATGATCCGGTTCACGCTAAAATGCGATCAGGACCACAGCTTTGACAGCTGGTTCAAATCCGCCGAGGCCTTCGACACGCTCAAGGCCTCGGGGATGGTGTCCTGCGCGGTCTGTGGATCGGCCAAGGTGGAAAAGGCGCTGATGGCCCCGGCGGTGCGCCCCGCGCGCAAGGCGGCCAGCCCCCAGCCCACGGCCGAACGCCCGCTGACCGCGCCACCGTCCGAGCTGGAACAGGCGATCACCGCCCTGCGACGCCATGTTGAGGAAAATTCCGATTACGTCGGGCTGAACTTTGCCGCCGAGGCGCGCGCGATGCATCTGGGTGAGGCGCCCGAACGCGCGATCCACGGCGAGGCCAAGCTGGAAGATGCCCGCGCCCTGCTGGAAGACGGCATCGCGGTGGCCCCCCTGCCCTTTCTGCCCAGCCGCAAGACGAACTGATCTGCCCCGCGCCGCCCCCTTGCAAGCGCGGCCCCCTTCCGTTAGCAGGGGCGCAATTCTTTCGGGCGGTCCAGGGGGGTATCCATGCCGCTTCTCGTGATGAAATTCGGTGGCACCTCGGTGGCCGATCTGGCGCGGATCAAGAACGCGGCGCAAAAGGTCAAACGCGAGGTGGAACGCGGCTATGACGTGATCGTCATCGTCTCGGCCATGTCGGGCAAGACGAACGAACTGGTGGGCTGGGTCGAACAGACCTCGCCGCTGTTCGATGCGCGCGAATATGACGCGGTCGTGTCCTCGGGCGAAAACGTCACCGCGGGCCTGATGGCCCTGACGCTGCAGGAAATGGACGTTCCCGCGCGCAGCTGGCAGGGCTGGCAGGTGCCGATCAACACCACCTCGGCGCATTCGGCGGCCCGGTTCGTCAGTATCCCCCGCGACAATATCGACGCGAAATTTGCCGAAGGCATGAAGGTTGCCGTGATCGCGGGCTTCCAGGGCGTCAGCCCCGAAGGCCGGATCACCACCCTGGGCCGGGGCGGGTCGGATACGACCGCCGTCGCCTTTGCCGCCGCTTTCGGCGCGGAACGCTGCGACATCTACACCGATGTGGACGGGGTCTATACCACCGACCCGCGCATCAGTTCAAAGGCGCGCAAGCTGGACAAGATCGCCTATGAGGAGATGCTTGAACTGGCATCATTGGGCGCGAAAGTGCTGCAGACCCGCTCGGTCGAGCTGGCGATGCGCTTCAACGTGCGCCTGCGGGTGCTGTCCTCATTCGAGGAAACCGACGAAACCTCTGGAACCCTGGTCTGCGGTGAGGAAGAAATCATGGAATCGAAAGTTGTTTCCGGCGTGGCCTACAGCCGCGATGAAGCCAAGATCACCCTGGTCACCGTCGAGGACCGCCCCGGTATCGCCGCCGCGATCTTTGGCCCGCTGTCCGAGGCCGGCGTGAACGTGGACATGATCGTCCAGAACATTTCCGAAAAGGATTATGAAAATCACCCCGGCGCGGTGACCGACATGACCTTTTCCTGCCCGATCAACCAGGTCGCGCGCGCGAAAAAGGCGATGGAAGACGCCCGCACCGCCGGTCTGATCAACTATGACGACCTGGCCGTCGACACCGAGGTGGCCAAGGTTTCGGTCGTCGGCATCGGCATGCGGTCACACGCAGGGGTTGCGGCGACCATGTTCAAGGCACTTTCTGCGGAAAATGTGAACATCAAGGTGATTTCCACCTCCGAGATCAAGATTTCTGTTCTGATCGACCGGAAATATATGGAACTGGCGGTTCAGGCGCTTCATGATGCCTTCGAACTGGAGAAATCGGCCTGATCTGACGGCCTGCACCACGGGGGCGAAGCAGGGCACATGCCCGACCGCAGTGAGAGCGACAGCCGCACCCTGCTGCGGCGCCTGCGCGACACGCTGGCAACCCCGGGCAAGGGGCAGGAACGGCTTGACCGGATCACCCATCTGATCGCGGATTCGATGCAGACGCAGGTCTGCTCGATCTACCTGTTCCGCGACCCCGAGACGCTTGAGCTTTGCGCCACCGAAGGGCTGAACCCCGAGGCCGTGCACCAGACCCGCCTGAAGCTGGGCGAGGGTCTGGTGGGCCGGGTCGCCCGATCGGGCCGGCCGATCAATACCGGCGATGCGCCATCCGAAAAAGGTTTCCGCTACATGCCGGAAACCGGCGAGGAAATCTATTCCAGCTTCCTTGGCGTGCCGATCCAGCGGGTCGGCGAACGGCTGGGCGTGCTGGTGGTGCAGTCGAAAGACGCACGGCAGTTTTCCGAAGACGAGGTCTATGGCCTTGAGGTCGTGGCGATGGTCCTGGCCGAGATGACGGAGCTGGGCGCCTTCGTGGGCGACGGCGAAGGCATCGGCGCGGCGCATCAATTCCCGCTGGTCTTCCGCGGTGCCACCGGCCAGGAAGGCGCCGCCGAAGGCCGCGTCTGGCTGCATGAGCCGCGCGTGGTCGTGACCAACCCCGTCGGCGACGACCCCGAGGCCGAGCGCGCCCGCCTGGAAGAAGCGGTCGAGAAACTGCGCGCCCAGATCGACGGGATGCTGACCGACAGCAGCGGCATGGACAAGGACCACCGGCAGGTGCTGGAAACCTACCGGATGCTGGCCCATTCCCGCGGCTGGATGCGGCGGATGACCGAAGACATCGGCCTGGGCCTGTCGGCCGAGGCGGCGGTGGAAAAAGAACAATCCACCGCGCGGGCGCGGCTGGAACAATCGACCGACGCCTATCTGCGCGACCGCCTGCATGACATCGACGACCTGTCGAACCGGCTGCTGCGCATCCTGACCGGCCAGGGCAAGGATACCGGCGCCGAACTGCCCGAAAACCCGGTTCTGGTGGCGCGCAACATCGGCCCGGCCGAACTTCTGGAATATGGCCGGGCGCTGAAGGGCGTGGTGCTGGAAGAAGGCTCGGTCGGCAGCCATGCCGCCATCGTCGCCCGCGCCCTGGCGATCCCGCTGGTGATCCACGCCGCCCGCATCACCACCGAGGCGCTGAACGGCGATGCGATCCTGGTCGATGGCGATCAGGGTATGGTGCATCTGCGCCCCGAAGAAACCGTCGCCAGCGCCTTCCGCGACAAGATCGCGATGCAGGCCGAGGCGCAGAAACGCTATGCCAGCCTGCGCGACCAGCCCGCCGAGGCGCGCTGCGGCACGCGGCTGTCGCTGATGATGAATGCCGGGCTGATGGCCGATCTGCCCTCGCTGGAAGGGTCGGGGGCGGATGGGGTCGGCCTGTTCCGCACCGAACTGCAGTTCCTGATCCGCAGCCGCGTGCCCCGCCGCGCCGAACTGGCCGCGCTTTATGGCCGGGTGATGGATGCCGCCCAGGGCCGGCGGGTGCAATTCCGCACCCTGGATATCGGATCGGACAAGGTCCTGCCCTATATGAAACCGCAAGACGAGCCGAACCCCGCGATGGGCTGGCGCGCGATCCGGGTGGGGCTGGACAAGACGGGCGTGCTGCGGATGCAGCTACAGGCGCTGCTGCGCGGCGCGCGCGGCCGGCCGCTGTCGGTCATGTTCCCCTTCGTCGCCACCCCCGGCGAGTTCGCGGCTGCCCGCGCAATGCTTTTGCGCGAACGCGACCGCGAGGCCAGCCTGGGCCATGCCGTGCCCGAAGACCTGCGCATCGGCGCCATGCTGGAAACGCCCTCGCTGGCCTATGCCCCCGACAGCTTTTTCCGGGGCTGCGACTTCCTGTCGATCGGGGGCAACGACCTGAAACAGTTCTTCTTTGCCGCCGACCGCGAAAACGAGCGCGTGCGCCGACGCTATGACACGCTGGACACCAGCTTTCTGACCTTCCTGGAAACCATCGTGGCGCGCTGCGCGGCATCCGGCACGGCCCTGTCCTTCTGCGGCGAGGATGCCGGCCGCCCGGTCGAGGCGATGGCCTTGGCCGCCCTGGGCTTTCACACGCTGTCGATGCGGCCCGCCTCGATCGGGCCGGTCAAGCATCTGGTGCGCCGCGCCGATCTGACCCGGCTGAAGGCGGTCATCGACCACGCCCGCGCCGATGGCGCGCCCTCGGTCCGCCCGGCGGTAACGGCCTATCTGTCATCGCTTTAACCCCGCGGCACATCAGCGATGGGGGGGGAATGAGTATTTTTGCCAAGAAGAAGCATGCCGTTTCTTCTTGGACCAAATACTCCCGCCGGAGGCATCCGCGGCCAGAGCCTGCGCAACGGTCAGACTTTGGCGGTGATCCGCGCCACAAGTTCCTCACGCAACAGCCCCTCATCCAGCGCGCTGTCGCGGGCAAGGCGTTTCAGGCCGAAATGCACGCGCGCGATATCCTGATAATAGCTGGTGAAGGTATAGTTGATCGCGGCCCCGGCAACCGCGCCCAGGACGGGCGCGGTCTGGGCCGCAAGTTTCTGCCCCATGACCGCCGCCAACCGGGGCGCCACGCGGGCGATCAGGCCGTGCAGGCTGGCCCCGGTGATCGTGACCTTGGCTGCCAGAAAACCCATGTCGGTGCCATCGTCGCGTGTCAGCGGCCCGGCCGCGGCAAAGACCCGAAGGCAGTCCAGCCGCACCGCGTCATTAGCGGGATCAAAGCCGTGCTCGGCCGCGATTCCCTGGATCGCGCGCAGCAGCATCGTCACCGTGAAGGGCAATTCCGCAAGCGCCCCCGGCAAGCCGCCAAAGCCCCCCGCCGCCCCCATTGCCGTGGTCAGCGCGCGGTTGACCCAGTCGCCACGGTCGGCCACCAGCCCGCGTGACCGTTCGGCCGCGCCGAAGGCGGTTTCCAGCGCGCGGGCGGTCGCGCCCTCCAGCCCGTCGCGCACCGGGGCGGGCAGTTTTGCCATCAGGGTTTCGGCAGAGCCCCCGACATAGGTCAGCAGCTGCATCCCCAGCCCGGCGGCGCCATTGTGTCGGCGCGCCAGCGCGTCAAGTTCTCCAAGGATGGCCGGATCGGTGACGGGGGGCAGGATTTCGGGCTGTGCGGTCATCGCCTTCTCCTTCGCATCGCCCTGATATGGGGGGATTGCGTGGCCTGTGCCAGATCAGACGCGCGCCTTTTTCACCTCGCCCCGAACGCCATCCCAGGCGCCGGGCACCAGTTCAAGGCCCAGGACACGGTCGGGGTTGGTTGGCGGCGGCATGATCACCCCATCCAGCTTTTCAAAGCCGAAGCGCGAATAATAGGGCGCATCGCCCACCAGCATGACCCGTTCCCAACCCAGCTTGCGCGCCTCGGCCAGGCTTTCGTGGATCAAGAGCCCGCCCAGCCCTTCGCCCTGCCGGGTGGGGTGCACCGCGACCGGGCCCAGAAGCAGGACGCGCTTGCCGCCCACCTCGACCGGCCAATAGCGGATGACGGCGGCCAGGACGCCATCTTGGCGCAGCGTCAGGCACAGCGGCGCAACCTTGGGCACGCCTTCGCGCAGCCGGTAAGAAGACAGCGCCGTGCGCCCCGGCGCGAAGCACAGGTCATACAGGGCCTCTACCTCCCACCAGTCGGCATCGGCTTCCTCTTCCAGCTGATACATCCTGCGCGCCGCCCCCCGGAAATCACCTGGAAACGCGCCTAGCACGGGGCTAGGTCAGGGGCAAACATGTAAGGAATGCGCGATGTTCTACCGACCCGAGGATGGCCACGGTCTGCCCCACAACCCGTTCAACGCGATCGTCGCGCCGCGGCCCATCGCCTGGATTTCGACCCGCGGCAGGCTGGGCGACAACCTGGCGCCCTATTCGTTCTTCAATGCGGTCGCTTATGTTCCGCCCCAGGTGATGTTCGCGTCAACCTCGGCCAAGGCGGACCGGGGCGACACCAAGGACACGGTCGCGCAGATCCGCGAAACCGGGGCGTTCTGCGTCAATCTGGTCGAGTTCGCGCTGAAGGATGCGATGAACGCAAGCTGCGCGGATCTGCCCGCGGGGACGGATGAATTTCAGGTGGCGGGCCTGGACAAGGCAGACTGCGAAACCATCCCCTGCCCGCGCGTGGCCCAGGCCCCGGCCGCGCTGGAATGCCGGCTGGTGCGGATCGAGCCCTTGTTGGGCGACAACAACTTTCTTGTTCTGGGTCAGGTGACGGGTGTGCATATCCGCCCCGATTGCCTGCAAGACGGGCGCTATGCCCCGCCGGACCGGCTGGCGCGGCTGGGCTATCACGATTACGCGGCGGTGCGCGACACATTTGCGATGCGCCGCCCCGGGGCCTAGCCGGCTGACTAGCCGCTGGGACCGGCGCGCCGCCCCCGCAGCAGGGTATAGACGCCGCTGGCGATGATCACGGCAGATCCGATCAGCGTGGCGGCATCGGGCCGTTCACCAAAGGCAACTGCGCCCAGGATCAGCGCAAAGATCAGCCGCGTGTAGCGGAAGGGCGTCACCACCGACACCTCGCCGATGCGCATCGCCGCCGTCAGGCCCCAATAGGCCGCGACGCCAAAGACGGTGGCGGCCAGGATCTGGCCCGCCGCCCCCAGCCCCGGCCATACCGCCCCCCCTGTGAAGGCCAGAAGCCCCGCCCCGGTGGGGATCAGCATGGCAAAGCCGTAGATGCCCAGCTGCATGTTCGACAGCACCTTCGGCGCGGCCCGCGTGGCCAGATCGCGCCCGGCAAAGCCCAGCATGCCCATCACCGTGAACAGCGCGGCGGGCACGAACCCCGCCATCCCCGGGCGCAGCACGATCAGAACGCCCAGAAAGCCGATGACAATCGCCGCCCAGCGCCGTGGCCCAACCCTTTCGCCAAAGATCAGCGCCGCCCCCGCCACCACCACCAGCGGCGTCGCCTGCAAGATCGCCGAGGCATTCGACAGCGGCGTCAGCGCAATGCCCAGCGTATAGCCAAGCCTGCCGATCACCTCCATCACCGCCTTCACGATCATCGCGCGGCCCAGAATCGCGGGATGGAACAGCCGTTCGCCGCGCCGCGCCGTCAGCGCCATGAAGGCCAGCATTCCGCCAAGGCCGAACAGCATCAGCACCTGACCGACCGGCAGGGCCTGCGCGGCGCGCTTGATGAACATGTCCTCCAGCGCAAACAGCCCCATGGCCGCGACCATCAGCACCGATCCCCGGATGTTTTCCAAAGCGCCCCCCGTTCTTGCCGTCGCCGCATCTGCGGCCTTGGTATAGCGCAGGCGCGGCGCGCTGACAGGCGCAATCGGGGCTTTTCCCCGGTGCCGCGCAGGCATAATCTGCCCCCACCATAACGGAGGCGTGTCGGATGCAGACCATGATCGGCGTGATCGGCGGTTCAGGGATCTATGACATCGCGGGCCTGCAGGACGCGACCTGGGTTGAGGTGAACACCCCCTGGGGGGCGCCATCGGACCTGATCCTGACGGGCACGCTGGACGGCAGGCCGATGGCCTTTCTGCCCCGCCACGGCCGGGGCCATGTGCATACCCCGGCAACCGTACCCTACCGCGCCAATATCGATGCGCTGAAACGGCTTGGGGTCACCGATGTGGTCGCCGTCTCGGCGGTGGGGTCGCTGAATGCGGCCATGGCGCCGGGCGATTTCGTGGTGGTCGATCAATATATCGACCGCACCTTCGGCCGGGTGAAATCCTTTTTCGGGCCGGGCCTGGTGGGCCATGTCAGCCTGGCACATCCCACCTGCGCGCGCCTGTCGCGGGCCTGCGCCAGCGCCGCGGCCGAGGCCGGCGTGATGGTGCATGAAACCGGCACCTACCTGGCGATGGAAGGGCCGCAGTTTTCCACCCTTGCCGAAAGCCGGATGTACCGCAGCTGGGGCTGCGACGTGATCGGCATGACCGGCATGCCCGAGGCCAAGCTCGCCCGCGAGGCGGAACTTTGCTATGCCTCGATCGCCATGGTCACCGATTACGATTGCTGGCACCCCGACCATGACGCGGTCGATGTGGCAGTTGTCATCCAGACGCTGGGCCGAAACGCCGGGGCCGCGCGCCAGATGGTCGCGCATCTGCCCCGCGCCCTGCCCGGCCCCGGCACCCCCTGCCCCTGCGGCTGTGACCGGGCGCTGGATAACGCGATCATGACCGCGCCTGAAAAGCGCGACCCCCAGCTTGTCGCGCGGCTGGATGCCGTGGCAGGCCGCGTCCTTACCCCCCGACCGGAGAAAGCATGAAAACCGTCAAGGATTACATCCGCACCATCGCCGATTTCCCCCACGAAGGCATCCTGTTCCGCGATGTCACCACGCTGTTCGCCGATGCGCGCGGCTTTCGCATGGCGGTGGATCAGCTGCTGCACCCCTGGGCTGGCGAACGGATCGACAAGGTCGTGGGCCTTGAGGCGCGCGGCTTCATCCTGGGCGGCGCGATCGCGCATCAGCTGTCCAAGGGCTTCGTTCCGATCCGGAAAAAGGGCAAGCTGCCGGGTGCCACGATCAGCCAAGCCTACAAGCTGGAATATGGCGAGGCGATCATGGAGATCCACGCCGATGCGCTGCAGCCCGGCGAAAGGGTGCTGATCGTCGATGACCTGCTGGCAACCGGCGGCACCTGCGAGGCAGGCATCCGCCTGATCGAGCGCCTGGGCGGGGAAATCGTCGGCTGCACCTTCATCGTCGACCTGCCCGAACTGGGCGGACGCAAAGTGCTGGAATCCTTGGGCGTTCAGGTCAATGTCCTGTGCGAATTCGAAGGGCTTTAGGGGGGCGTCGGGCGTAATCCCACCGGATCCGCGCATCGGTAACCATTCCGCAACGCGAATCATGTCACACAGCGGATGCCTGATGGTTCAGGGCTGCTTGCAAAACACGTGAACCAAAGTGCCGCGCCCTGCCGTTCCCCCCGGCAGGGCGTATTGCCCCCCAGATCACAACGCGCGCAACACCGCGCCGGGGTTCATGATGCCACCGGGGTCCAGCGCCGCCTTGATGGCACGCATTGCCGCCAGCTTGCCCGGATCGCCAAATCGTTCCAGATCGGCCACCTTCAACCGCCCGATCCCGTGTTCGGCCGAAACCGATCCCCCCAGCGCATCGACGATCTCATGGATGCAATCCTTGATCCTCGGCCGGTCCGCCTCATGGTCGGCGCGGGTCCCTCCCGGAACGGGAAAGACGTTGTAATGCAGATTGCCATCGCCCACATGCCCAAAGCAGTTGACGCGATAGTCCCCCATCGCCGCCAGCGCCGCATCGGCCCGCGCGATAAACGCGGGCAGCGCGGCCAGCGGGACCGAGATGTCGTGGCTGGAAATCGCCCCTATCCGGCGGTTCGCCTCGGGCAGGCTTTCCCGCAGGGTCCAGAACGCGGCGCGCTGGGCCTCGCTTTGGGCAATCACGCCGTCAGTGACCAACCCGGCCTCGGCCCCCGCCTCGAACAGGCCCGCCAGCGCCTCTTGGGGGTCAAGACCCTGCGGCAATCCAACCTCGACCAGCACCATCCAGGCGGGCGGGCGCGCAAAGGGCTGGCGCAGTTCGGGCCCCACCTCATCCAGGAACAAAAGCCCCTGACGCCCGATCAGCTCAAAGGCCGACATACAGCCGCCCATCCGCGCCTCGGCCAGCGCAAGCAGTGCCAGCGCCTCGGCCGGGCCCGGCACGGCCAGCATCGCCGTCCCCTGCCCCGCGGGGCGCGGAAACAGGCGCAGGCTGGCCGCGGTGATCACGCCCAGCGTGCCCTCGGCCCCGATCAGCAGATCCTTCAGATCATAGCCGGTATTGTCCTTGCGCAGGCGCTTCAACCCGCGCAGCACGGTGCCATCGGGCAAAACCGCCTCGACCCCAAGGCACAGATCCCGCGCATTGCCATAGCGCAGCACATTCACCCCGCCCGCATTGGTCGAAAGACAGCCGCCAATCCGCGCACTGCCCTGGCTGGCCAGCGACAAGGGAAAGATCCGCCCGGTTGCTTCTGCCGCCTCTTGCACCGCCTGCAAGGTCGTGCCCGCCTCGACGATCAGCACATTGCCCACCGGATCGACCTCGCGCACCGCCGTCATCCGCTCCAGCGACAGGATCACCGGCGCGGGGCCCTCGGGCGCGACCTGCCCGCCGACCAGCCCGGTGCCACCGCCATAGGGCACCACCCCCACCCGCGCCGCCGAACACAGGCGCACCACTGCCGCCACCTCATCCACCAAACGGGGGCGCACCAGCACCCCGCCCCGGCCCGTGAACCGGCCCCGCGGCTCTTCCAGATGCCGCGGCTCGGGCCGCTCGGCCCGCAGCCCCGCCACCTCGGCCTCAAGGGCGCGTGCAAATTCTTCAGTCGCAGGCTTCAGCATCGCTTCGCGCTTTCATCTTGCCCCAAATACCTCGGGGGGGTCCGAAGGACGGGGGCAGCGCCCCCAATCCCTCAGCCGATTTCGGTTCGCCCCCGCCTGTCCCCGCGCAGATTGGCGTAAAGCACATGATTGCGCCAGCGGCCGTTGATCTGCAGATAGCTTTGCGCCACGCCTTCATATTTGAAGCCCGATTTTTCCAGCACCCCGCGGGACGCCGCATTTTCCGGCAGGCAGGCCGCCTCGATCCGGCTCAGGTCCAAAGCGGTGAAGGCATGATGCACCACCGCGCGGATTGCCTCGCGCATGAACCCCTGACGGGCGTGGCGCGCGCCCACCCAATAGCCCAGCGTCCCCGCCTGCGCGGGTCCGCGCCGGATATTGTCCAGCGTGATCGCGCCCAGCACCGCGCCATCCTCGCGCCGGATCAGGAACAGCGGCAGCGCCGTCCCCGAACTTGCCGCCCGGGCCGCCCAATAGACCCGGTTGGCAAAGGCCTTGCGTCCCAGGTGGTCATGCGCCCAGGACGGCTCCCACTGGGTCAGGAAATCACGACTTTCCTCGCGCAGCCAGGCCCAGTCGCGAAAGTCCGAATGCTGCGGCAGGCGCAGCGTCATCCGCTCCGTCTCGATCCGCAGCTTCCGACGGCGCGTCAGCATCAGGCGACAAGCCTTTCGCGCAACGCCTCCAGCGCGGGCGCGGCCTGGACGGGGCCATACAGCGCCAGCGCCGATCGCCCCGAACCGGCCAGGCTTTCGCCATAGGCCCGCACCGCATCGCGGCTGACTGCGTCGATCTTGGCGGTGATCTCCTCCAGCCCCGGAATCCGGCCCCAGATCGCCAGGTTGCGCGCCATCCGTTCGGCGCGGGCCGAGGGGCTTTCCAGCCCCATCAGCATCCCCGCCTTCATCTGCGCGCGGGCGCGGGCCACTTCGGCCTCGGTCATGTCATCGGCGGCGCGCTTCATCTCATCAATGGTCAGCGCGCACAGCTCACCGATTTCCTCGGCCGAGGTGCCGGCATAGATCGTGATCATGCCGGTGTCGTCATAGGCCCCAGCCTGGGCAAAGATCGAATAGCACAGCCCGCGTTCCTCGCGGATCTTCTGGAACAGGCGGCTGGACATGCCTCCCCCCAGCGCCGTGGTATAGACCTGCGCGGTATAGATCGCCGGGTCGCGATAGCCCGGGCCTTCCAGCGCCAGCGCGAAATGGACCTGTTCCAGATCCTTCAATTCACGCCGTTCGGCGCCCTGCCAGCGCGCGGGCTGCACCGGATGCGCGCCCACGGGGCGCAACGCGCCAAAGATCGCCTCGGCCTGTTTCACGATCGCGGTGTGATCCACCGCGCCCGCCGCCGACAGGATCATCTGATCGGGCCCGTAATGTTCAGCAACAAAGCCCGACAGATCCCCCCGCCCGAAGGCCGAAACCCGTTCCGCCGGGCCCAGGATCGTGCGACCCATCGGCTGATCCGGGTAGGCGGCTTCCTGCAGCCAATCAAAGATGATGTCATCGGGCGTGTCCAGCGCCTGACCGATTTCCTGCAAGATCACATGGCGTTCCACCTCGATCTCGCGCGGGTCGAAGACCGGGTTCAGAACGATGTCGGAAATCACGTCCAGCGCGCGGGCCACATCCTCGCCCAGCACACGGGCGTAATAGGCCGTCATCTCGCGTGAGGTATAGGCATTGATATAGCCGCCCACATCCTCGATTTCCTCGGCGATGCGCAGCGCGCTGCGGGTCTTGGTGCCCTTGAAGGCCATGTGTTCCAGGAAATGCGCAATGCCGTTCTGCTCGGCCCGTTCATGCCGGCCACCCGCCGTCACCCATATCCCGACCGAGGCCGAGGCCAGCCCCGGCATATTCTCGGTCACGATCCGCAGGCCGTTGGGAAGCGTGGTCAGGTTGATCGTCAATGGCGGCGCCTTTCACGGATCAGCGCTTCAAGCGCCGACAGGTCATTGGGAACACGGGTCACCCGTTCGGGCCGGTCGAACAGATCGGCCATACGGGGGGGCAGCGCCGGGCGGATGCCGGTGGCGGCCTGCACCGCATCGGGGAATTTCGCCGGGTGCGCGGTGGCCAGCGTCACCATCGGCACGGGCGCGGTCGCATGGGCATGGCCCACGCGCACACCGACCGCGGAATGAGGGCACAGCAATTCGCCCGACCGGGTCAGTTCCTGGGTGATGGTTTCCGAGGTTTCCTGTTCGGACACCCGGCCCGAGGTGTAGATTTCGCGCAGCGCCTGCAGCGCGCCCTGGCTGACGGTGAAGCCGCCCTGCGCCTTCAATTCATCCATCAACTGCGCCACCGCCGCGCCATCGCGGCCATAGGCCCAGAACAACGCGCGTTCAAAGTTCGAGCTGATCTGAATATCCATCGACGGGCTAATCGAGGGCTTGACCCCGTCCATCCGGTATTCACCCGTGGTCAGGCAGCGGTGCAGGATGTCGTTCTGGTTCGTCGCCACCACCAGCTTGTCGATCGGCAGGCCCATTTCGCGCGCGATGAAGCCCGCAAAAATGTCGCCGAAATTGCCGGTGGGCACGGTGAAGCTGACCTTGCGGGCGGGCGCGCCCAGCGACACGGCGGCGGTGAAGTAATAGACCACCTGCGCCAGGACGCGCGCCCAGTTGATCGAGTTCACACCCGCCAGCCCAACCTCATCGCGGAAGGCGAAGTCGTTGAACATGTCCTTCAGGCGGTTCTGGCAATCGTCAAAGGTGCCATCCAGCGCAAGCGCATGGACGTTGGATTCCGACGGCGTCGTCATCTGGCGGCGCTGCACATCCGACACGCGGCCATGCGGGAACAGGATCACCACATCGACATTATCAAGGCCGCGGAACGCCTCGATCGCGGCTGATCCGGTATCGCCCGAGGTGGCGCCGACGATGGTAATGCGGCGGCCTTCCTTCGCCAGCGCGATCTGGAACAGCTGCCCGATCACCTGCATGGCGAAATCCTTGAAGGCCAGCGTGGGCCCGTGGAACAGCTCCAGCAGGAAATGCCCCGGCGCCAGCTGCACCAGCGGCGCGCGCGCGACATGGCCAAAGCCCGCATAGGCCCGGTCGATCGCGCCCTTCAACTCGGCCTCGGTGAAGGTATCGCCCACGAAGGGCTTCATCACGCGCAGCGCGACCTCTTCATAGGGCAGACCGGCCAGCGCGGCGATGTCGGCCGGGGTCATCACCGGGATCGTCTCGGGCACATAGAGCCCGCCGTCGCGGGCCAGACCCGTCAGCATCGCTTCGCCGAAGCTCAGGACCGGGGCCTGCCCCCGGGTGGAGATATAGCGCATCAACTCGCCCTTCAGATTTGTCTTTGCCTGATACGCCACAGAAGGAACGCTGTCATCCCCGACCACACGGCGGCCAGCGAAAACCAGGTGATGGCGTAATTCAGATGGTCATTCGGAACGCCGGTTATGGACACCGGCTGCGGGCTGATGCCCTGGGCGTCGCCCGCGACTTGCGCGGCCACGACCAGCAACGGCTCGGTCCCCAGATGGGCGGCCATGGCGGGCACGTCGCGGGCGAACCACAGGCCTTCGGCCAGATCGGGCGCGGGGGTATAGCTGTCGGCCTCGGCGGGCCAGTGCAGGTTGCCGGTCACGATCAGCGGCACGGCGGGGCGGGCATCGCGGCGGCCCTTTTCCGGCAGGAAGCCACGGTCCAGCAGAATCCGCCGACCATCGCCGGTTTCAAAGGCGGCGATCACCTGAAACCCCGCGCCAATGCCTTTCTGCCCCGACAGGACCAGAATCTCTTGCCCCGTCGTCGCGCCGGCCAGTTCGACGGGCGTGTATTTCAACGCCACCGGATCGGCCCCCGCCGCGGGCAGCGGCCCCGGCGCGCCACCGATCTGGGCGGAAATCTCGGCCAGCATCGCGCGCTTCCAGTCCAGGCGGTCCAGCTGCCAGAACCCCAGCGCCAACAGAACGGCGCAGCCGCCAAGGCCCAGAAGAAGGGGAAAGACATAGCGCATCATCACAGGCTCCAAATGCAAGGCGCGGGGGTTTCCCCCCGCGCCGGTCATGAGTCAATCGGTCAGGACCTAGCGACCCCAGACATAGATCGAAGCGAACAGGAACAGCCAGACCACATCGACAAAGTGCCAGTACCAGGCAGCGGCCTCAAAGCCCACATGCTGCTGCGGGGTGAAATGGCCCTTCAGCGCCCGGATCAGGCAGACCAGCAGGAAGATCGTGCCGATGATGACGTGGAAGCCGTGGAAGCCCGTCGCCATGAAGAAGTTCGCGCCATAGATGTTGCCGGCCAGGCCGAAGGCCGCGTGGCTGTATTCATAGGCCTGCAGCAGGGTAAAGAAGAAGCCCAGGATCACCGTCAGCACCAGGCCGCTGATCACATCCTTGCGGTTGTTTTCATGCACCAGCGCATGGTGCGCCCAGGTCAGCGTGGCGCCCGACAGCAGCAGGATCAGCGTGTTGATCAGCGGCAGGTGCCAGGGGTCGAAGGTTTCAATCCCTGCAGGCGGCCAGACGCCATCGACCAGCGGGCTGTCGGGGCCCATCGGATACAGCGCGTGCTTGAAGAAGCTCCAGAACCAGGCGACGAAGAACATCACCTCGGACATGACGAACAGGATGAAGCCATAGCGCAGGCCGATCCGCACCACCGGGGTGTGATCGCCGGTCTCGCCTTCGCGCACCACGTCCGACCACCAGCCGAACATGCAATACAGCACCAGCGCCAGGCCGATGAAGAAGACCCAGGGCGTCGTGCCGGTCATCCACAGGACGGCGCCGAACAGCATGACGAACGCGCCGACCGAGCTTAGGAACGGCCAGATCGACGGGGGCAGAATGTGGTAATCGTGGTTTTTCGCGTGCGCCATTTCGATTTCCTGTTGGGCCTCAGTTGACGGGCGCCGTTACCGCAGGCCCAAGGGCGGCCTGCTGTTCGGGCAACTTGGTTTCATAAAAGGTGTAGGACAGCGTGATCTGGCGGATATGGCCGGCATCACGATCCTTCACCAGGGCGGGATCGACGTAGAACGAGACCGGCATCTGCACCCGTTCGCCGGGTTGCAGCACCTGTTCGGTGAAGCAGAAGCAGTCGATCTTGTCGAAATAGTAACCGGCAAGGTCAGGGGCGACGTTATAGCTGGCGGTGCCGGCGATCACCCGGTCGGTGGGGTTGTAGGCCTCATAGAAGGCAAGGCCGGTTTCACCGATCCGCAGGGTCATCTCACGCTGGACCGGCTTGAACTGCCAGTCCATCCCCTTGGCGGTGTTCGCGTCAAAGCGCACCGTGACCAGTTCATCCAGGATGACGTCGGATTCCGCCTCGGCGACATTGGTGGTGCCACCATAGCCGGTAACGCGGCAGAACCAGTCGTAGAACGGCACCGCCGCCCAGGCCAGCGCGCCCATCAGCACGACCACGCCAACCAGGCGCAGGGCGATGCGGTTATTGGCCTGCGCGTTCATTGTCCGGGCCCCGTGGTGGCGGGGGCAATCGGCGCGCCAGGCGCAATTACCGGCGCGGCGGGGCGGTTGACCGGCTCGGTCGCCGGGGTGATCGACACGCGCGGCTGGTGGTCAAAACCTTCCAGGCTGACGCCGGTCTGCACCTTGGCGATGGTCAGGCCAAAGACCAGCGCGGCGAAGCCCACCAGAACCAGGCCCAGCCCCATGTTCCGCCCGAAGCGGCGCTGATGCAGGGCGCTGTCTTTCGTGATTGCCATGTTACCAGATCCCCAACCCGAAGGCGCGCAGGGCCGAATCGGCCAGAAGCGCAGTGAAATGTGCGAAGAGATACAGCAGCGAGAAGCGGAAAAATGCTTTCTCGGCCTTGTAGCCATCGGCCTCGGCCGCAGCCTCATCGCGGGCGCGGATCGCCCAAGCCCCGCGGATGAACAACGCGTTTAGCACAAGGCTAGTCAACAGATAGACCGGCCCGCCGATCGTGGTAAAGGCCGTGCCCACCGCCACCGGCGCCAGGATCAGCGTGTAGCCAAGGATGTGGCGGCGGGTGACCTTGCGGCCATGCGTCACGGTCAGCATCGGCACGCCGGCGTTGGAATAATCATCCTTCATGAACAGCGCCAGCGCCCAGAAATGCGGCGGCGTCCACAGGAAGATCAGCAGAAACATCGCCACCGATTCGACGCTGATGCCGCCCGTCGCAACGGCCCAGCCGATCATCGGGGGGAAGGCCCCCGCCGCGCCGCCGATCACGATGTTCTGCGGGGTCGTGCGTTTCAGCCACATCGTATAGACGACGGCATAGAAAAAGATGGTGAAGGCCAGGAACAGCCCGGCAAAGACATTCGCCGCCAGCGCCAGCATGACACAGCTGATCCCGGCCAGCGCCAGACCAAAGCCCAGCGCCTCACCCTCGGTGACGCGGCCCGCGGGAATCGGGCGGCTCTGGGTGCGGCGCATCACGCGGTCGATGTCGGCGTCATACCACATGTTCAGCGCGCCCGAGGCACCGCCGCCCAGCGCGATGAACAGCACGGCAGTAAAGGCCACAAAGGGATGCACAGGCGCGGGCGCGACCAACAGCCCGACCAGCGCGGTGAACACCACCAGCGACATGACCCGCGGCTTGAGCAGCGCGACGTAATCGCCAAACTGCGCCTCGCCCCCGCGATCGATGATGCCGATATCGCTCATGTCCCGTTACTCCCTCCGGGTGTGGGCGCCGGGCTGCCCCGGCGCGCCGCGATCAGATCAGTTCGACGCCAGCTTCACGGGCGCGTCGGTATCCAGCGCCGCAAAGCCATCCTGCGCGCGGGCCACCCAGTCGGCATAAACCTCTTCCGAGACGACCTTGACGACGATGGGCATGTAGGAATGGGCCTGACCGCACAGTTCCGAACACTGGCCGAAATAGACGCCTTCCTGTTCGGCCTTGAACCACAGCTGCGCGATGCGGCCCGGAACGCCATCCTGCTTCACGGCGAAGGCCGGAATGGTCCAGGAATGGATCACATCGGCCGCGGTCACCTGCATCACGACGGTCTTGTTGACCGGCACCACAACCGCATTGTCGGTGGCCAGCAGGTATTCATCGGGCTCATAGCCATGCGCGGCCAGTTCTTCCTTGGGCAGCATCAGCGCGTCGAAGGCGATTCCCTCATCGGCATATTCATAGCCCCAGTACCACTGATAGCCGGTCGCCTTGATGACGACATCGGCCGCCGGGATTTCCTGCTGCTTCCACAGCGCCGGCAGCGAGAACGACCCGATGACGACCAGAATCAGGATCGGCACCACCGTCCAGGTCACCTCGATCGGGGTGTTGTGGGTAAAGCGCGCCGGCGTCGGGTTCACACGACGGTTGAAGCGCAGGATGGCGTAGACCATCAGCGCCACCACGAAGATCGTGATCACGGTGATGATATACAGCACCATCCCGTCCAGCCACTGCTGGTCGCGCGCCAGTTCGGTCGCGGCAGGCTGAAAGCCAATGCCATCGGCCACCGGTTTGCCGACACGCGGCAGGCCGGTGATCATGTCCTGGGCCAGCGCGGACCCGGCCAGCATGGTCGAGGTGAAAGCAGCCGCGAGGCCGCGGCGAATGGTCGCAAAACGCATAGTGTTTTCCCGTTCCCTGATGCGGCTCTCCCTGCCGCGCAACGCCTTTGCGCCCCGAAAGGCCCATCCCCGTTGTATGACGGCAGCTTAAAATCATATTAGATGCACAGCAACAAGCAAAAGCTGCGACACCATGCCGCTTTTTGATCCAGATCAATGACGAAAGAGACACCGATGACCGCAGAGCGCTTCGCCCCCTTCGACACCTTGCTGGATCGTGACGAGGCCTTGGCCACGTTGCGCGCGGCCACCGCCGGGGCAGAAGATGGGGAATTGTTCCTGGAACGCCGCCGGTCCGAGGCACTGGTCTTCGATGACGGCCGGGTCAAGACCGCAAGCTATGATGCCTCGGAGGGATTCGGCCTGCGCGCCGTGCGCGGCGAGGTGGCGGGCTATGCCCATTCGACCGAGATTTCGGGCGCGGCGCTGAAACGTGCCGCCGAAACCGCGCGGCTTGCGGTGGGCGATGGCGGCGGCGTCATGGCCCCACCCCCGCCCGGCACCAACCGCAAGCTTTACGGCGATGCCGATCCGATGGCCGATGCCCCCTTTGCCGCCAAGATCGACATCCTGCGCGAGATCGATGCCTATGCCCGCGGCTTGGACCGGCGCGTGGTGCAGGTCTCGGCCAGCATGGCGGCCAGCCTGCAAGAGGTCTTCATCCTGCGCCCCGAAGGCGGCCTGGTCAGCGACATCCGCCCCATGGCACGGCTGAACATCTCGGTCATCGTGGAAGAAAACGGTCGCCGGGAATCGGGCGGCCACGGCGGCGGCGGGCGCTTTGGCCTGACGGGGCTGATTGACCCGGCGCATTGGAAGCCCGTCACCCAAGAGGCGCTGCGCATCGCGCTGGTGAACCTGCGCGCCGAACCCGCCCCGGCGGGTCAGATGGATGTGGTTCTGGGCCCCGGCTGGCCGGGCGTGCTGCTGCATGAGGCGGTGGGCCACGGGCTGGAAGGCGATTTCAACCGCAAGAAGACCTCGGCCTTTGCGGGCCTCATGGGGCAGCAGGTGGCCGCGAAGGGCGTGACCGTGCTGGACGATGGCACGATTCCGGATCGGCGCGGCTCGATCTCGGTTGATGATGAGGGCACGCCTTCGGGGAAAAACGTGCTGATCGAGGACGGCATCCTGGTGGGCTTCATGCAGGATCGGCAAAACGCGCGCCTGATGGGGGTGACCCCCACCGGCAACGGGCGGCGCGAAAGCTATGCCCATATCCCGATGCCGCGCATGACCAACACCTACATGCTGGGCGGGACCGCCGAACCGGCGGCGATTCTGGCCGATCTGAAAGACGGGATCTATGCCGTGGGCTTCGGCGGCGGGCAGGTCGACATCACCAACGGCAAGTTCGTCTTTTCCTGCACCGAGGCCTACCGGGTGAAAAACGGCGTGCTGGGCGCGCCGGTCAAAGGCGCCACACTGATCGGCGACGGCCCGACCGCGATGCGCCAGATCCGCGCAATCGGCAATGACATGGCGCTCGACCCCGGCATCGGCAATTGCGGCAAGGCCGGGCAATGGGTGCCTGTGGGCGTGGGACAGCCCACGTTGATGATCGGCGGGCTGACGGTGGGTGGTTCGGCCACCTGACGGGCGCTGCGGCGGGCGGCACCTGCGGAAGCGCTCCGCGCGGGAGTATTTCGGCCAAGAAGAAACCTACGCTTCTTCTTGGCGAAATACTCCGGGGGGTGAGGCGCGCCCGCGCCGAGGGGGGCAGCGCCCCCCCTGCCCCCGTTCCGTCCCTACGCCGGTCAGGGGTAGCGTGCGGAAAAATCACCGGACCGGCACCGAATCGTTGCGGCGTAAACCACTTGTTAACGTTAAGGGCGCTATACCGATCCTGCGAATGAGGCGGAGGGACGGATGAAAGCAGATTTGTTTTCTTACCCCACCCCCTTCACCCCACCCACCACGGAAGAAGATGAACTGTCGTCGCTCCGTCTCATTCGTTCCCGTCGCGTGGGGCCGACGACCTTTCACCGCATGATCGCCGAACATGGCAGCGCCGATGCCGCGCTGGCAGCTCTGCCCGAGATGGCACGCGCTGCCGGGATCACGGATTACGCCCCCTGCCCCGAAGGCGTCGCACGGGCCGAGATCCGGGCGGCGCGGCGCATGGGCGCGCGGCTGCTGCGGATTGGCGCGCCGGGGTATCCGCAGCTTCTGGCGGCGCTGCCCGATGCGCCCCCGCTGATCTGGACCTTGGGGGATTCGGCGCTGCTGGCGCGCCCGATGGTGGCGCTTGTGGGGGCACGCAATGCCTCATCCCTGGGCGGGCGCATGGCGCGCAAGCTGGCCGAGGAGCTGGGGGCGGCGGGCTATGTCGTCGTCTCGGGGCTGGCCCGCGGGATCGACACGGCGGCCCACAAGGCCGCGCTGGCCACCGGCACGGTCGCGGTTCAGGCCGGCGGGGTCGACACGATATATCCTGAGGAGAATGCGGGCCTTGCCGCGCAGATCGCGGCAACCGGCCTGCGCCTATCCGAACAGGCGATGGGGCTTGAACCGCAGGCGCGCCATTTCCCGATGCGCAACCGCATCATCGCAGGGCTGTGCCGCGCCGTTGTGGTGGTTGAGGCTGCATCGCGATCGGGCAGCCTGATCACCGCGCGGATGGCGCTGGACCAGGGGCGCGAGGTGCTGGCGGTTCCGGGCCATCCGCTCGATCCGCGCGCAGGCGGCTGCAATACGCTGATCCGCGATGGCGCCACCCTGATCCGTGGCGCCGAGGATGTTCTGGCCGCCCTTGAAGCGGCCGGTTTCGGACTGCCCGCGCCCGAAGCTGCCCGCGCGCCCCGAACGGCGGAGGCCCCCGTGCCGCAGATCCCACCCGCGCAAGCGGCCCCATCCCCGGCGTCCGACACGATCGGCGCGCGGATCCTGGACCGTCTGGGCCCCAGCCCCGTGGCCGAGGATCAGCTGATCCGGGACCTTGGCCTGTCGGCTGGACAGTTCGCGGCCGCGCTGGTGCAACTGGAAATGGACGGCCAGATCCAGCGTCAGCCCGGCGGCCTGATCGGCCGTGCAGTCTAGCGCTACAGCCCTGCCCGCGGACCACCCGGCCGGCAGGGCGCGCGCGCGACGCCCGGTCGACCTTCGGGAAAGTCTCATTGACAATCCCCCCGCAAGGCACACATGTTCCGCGCCCAAAGCGTTTTGCCCGAGTATGAAAAGAGGAAGTCATGGCCGTTGTCGTTGTCGAATCCCCCGCAAAGGCCAAGACGATCAACAAATACCTGGGGTCCGACTACACGGTTCTGGCCTCGTTCGGGCATGTGCGCGACCTGCCGCCCAAGGACGGATCGGTCGATCCCGACCAGGAATTCGCCATGAAATGGGAGGTCGCGGCCGACAGCAAGAAGCACATCCGCGCGATCACCGAAGCGCTGAAGACCGATGATGAACTGATCCTGGCCACCGACCCCGACCGCGAGGGCGAGGCGATTTCGTGGCACCTGCAAGAGGCGCTGGCCGACAAGTTGAAGAAGAAGAAGGTCAGCCGCGTGACCTTCAATGCGATCACCAAGCCCGCGATCCTTGAGGCGATGAAGCACCCCCGCCAGGTCGATACCGCGCTGGTCGAGGCCTATCTGGCGCGGCGCGCGCTGGATTATCTGGTGGGGTTCAACCTGTCGCCCGTGCTGTGGCGCAAGTTGCCGGGCGCAAAATCGGCGGGCCGGGTGCAATCGGTCTGCCTGCGCCTGATCGTCGAACGCGAGATGGAGATCGAGGCGTTCCGCGCCCGCGAATACTGGACCGTCACCGCCACGCTGGTCACCCCGCGCGGCCAGGAATTCAGCGCAAGGCTGACGGTGCTGGGCGGCAAGAAGCTGGACAAGTTCGATCTGGCCAATGAAACGGCGGCGGAACTTGCGGTGCAGGCCGTGACCTCGCGCCCGCTGACGGTGAAATCGGTCGAGGCCAAGCCCGCTACCCGCAACCCCTACCCGCCCTTCATGACCTCGACCCTGCAGCAGGAAGCCAGCCGCAAATTCGGCATGGGCGCCAAGGCCTGCATGTCGGCGGCGCAGCGGCTGTATGAAGCGGGCCACATCACCTATATGCGGACCGACGGTATCGACATGGCCCCCGAGGCGGTGATGGCCGCGCGCGATGAGATCAAGCGCCGCTTCGGGGCCGATTACGTCCCCGACAGCCCCCGCATGTACAAGAACAAGGCCAAGAATGCGCAGGAAGCGCATGAATGCATCCGCCCCACCGACATGGCGATGTCGCCCGACCGGCTGAACGTCGAGGCCGATCAGCGCAAGCTTTATGATCTGATCTGGAAGCGCACGATTGCCAGCCAGATGGCGGCGGCGCGGCTGGAACGCACCACGGTGGATGTGGGCAGCAACGATGGCCAGGTTGAATTGCGCGCGACCGGGCAGGTGGTGACCTTCGACGGCTTCCTGAAGATCTATGATCAGGGCCGCGACGATGACGAAAGCGACGACGGCGCCCGCCTGCCGCAGATCATGCAGGGCGAACCCGCCGACAAGCGCGCGATCACGCCCGAACAGCATTTCACCCAGCCCCCACCCCGCTATACCGAGGCGACGCTGGTCAAGCGGATGGAAGAACTGGGCATCGGGCGACCGTCGACCTATGCCTCGATCGTCACGACCATCCAGGACCGCGGCTATGTGCGCAAGGACAAGAACCGGCTGATCCCGGAAGACACCGGGCGGTTGGTGACGGCCTTTCTGGCGAATTACTTCCGTCGCTATGTGGAATATGACTTCACCGCCGATCTGGAAGACCAACTGGATGACATCTCGGCCGGGGACCGTGATTACAAAGAGGTGCTGGCCCGATTCTGGCGCGATTTCTCTGCGGCGCTGGGGGAAACGTCGGAACTGCGGATTTCCGAGGTGCTGGACAAGATCGATGAGGTGCTGGGCCCGCATCTGTATCCGCCACGCGCCGATGGTGGCGACCCGCGCACCTGCCCGACCTGTGGCGCGGGTCGGCTGAACCTCAAGACCGCGCGGTCAGGCGGGGCGTTCATCGGCTGTTCGAACTATCCCGAATGCCGCTATACCCGCCCGCTGTCGGCGCCCGGCGATGGCGAGGCGGCGGCGCTGGATGGCAAGGTTCTGGGCCAGGATGAGGGCGCCGACATCACGCTGCGAATCGGTCGTTTCGGCCCCTATGTCCAGAAGGGCGAGGCGACAGCCGATCAGCCCAAGCCCCCGCGCGCCAGCCTGCCCAAGGGCTGGTCGCCCGAAAGCATGGATCTGGACCGCGCGCTGATGCTGTTGTCGCTGCCGCGCCAGATCGGCACCCACCCCGAGGATGGCGAGCCCGTCGAGGCCAGCATCGGCCGCTTTGGTCCCTATGTGAAGCACAACAAGACCTACGCGAACCTGCCCGACGTCGATGAGGTCTTTACCATCGGCATGAACCGCGCGGTCGAGGTTCTGGCGCAAAAGGCCGCGCGCGGCCCCGGCGGGCGTGGGGCCGCCGCCCAGCCGATCAAGGATCTGGGCGAACACCCTGATGGCGGCGCCATCCAGGTCATGCCCGGGCGCTATGGGCCCTATGTGAAATGGGGCAAGGTCAACGCGACCATCCCCAAGGACGCAGCCCCCGAGGCGATCACCCTGGAAGAGGCCCTGCCCCTGCTGGCCGCCAAGGCTACCAAGGGGGGCAAGAAGGCCCCGGCCCGCAAGGCGCCCGCGAAAAAGGCCCCGGCAAAGGCAGCCGCCAAGACGCCCGCCAAGACCGCAACCAAGGCCACAACCAAAACCGCCGGTGCCAAGAAGCCCGCGGCGAAAAAGGCCGCACCCAAGAAGGCGGGAACCGGCGAGGACGCATGATCCCTTGCTGCGCCGCCGCATTGACTTGCGCAATGCGGCGGGCCACAAAACCCTAGCGATTTAGGAGGAGCGTTCCATGAACAAGGTCTACGGGACCGCGGCAGAGGCCCTGGACGGGCTTTTGCACGACGGGATGACGATGGCGGCCGGGGGATTTGGGCTTTGCGGCATCCCCGAGCTGTTGATTGCGGCGATCCGCGATGCGGGGACAAAGGACATCACCATCGCCTCGAACAACTGCGGGGTGGATGATTTCGGTCTGGGCATCCTGCTCAAGACCCGGCAGATCAAGAAGATGATCTCCTCCTACGTCGGGGAAAACGCCGAATTCATGCGCCAATACCTGTCGGGTGAGCTGGAGCTGGAATTCAACCCGCAAGGCACACTGGCCGAACGCATGCGCGCGGGCGGTGCGGGGATTCCGGGCTTTTACACGAAAACCGGCGTCGGCACGGTGATCGCCGATGGCAAGGACCACAAGGATTTCAACGGCGAAACCTATATCCTGGAAACCGGCCTGGTGATGGATCTGGCGATCGTCAAGGCCTGGAAGGCCGACACCTCGGGCAACCTGATCTTCCGCAAGACGGCGCGCAACTTCAACGTGCCGGCGGCGACCTGCGGGCGGGTCTGCGTGGCCGAGGTCGAGGAAATCGTGCCGCTGGGCAGCCTGGACCCCGACCACATCCACCTGCCCGGCATCTATGTGCACCGCCTGATCCAGGGCCAGCACGAAAAGCGCATCGAACAGCGCACCACGCGCGCAGCCTGAGGGGGAACGCATCATGGCATGGGACCGCAACCAGATGGCCGCCCGCGCGGCAAAGGAACTGCGCGACGGGATGTATGTGAACCTTGGCATCGGGATCCCGACGCTGGTGGCCAATTACATCCCCGAAGGGGTTAACGTGACGCTTCAATCGGAAAACGGGATGCTGGGCATCGGCCCCTTCCCGACCGAGGACCAAGTCGACCCCGATCTGATCAACGCCGGCAAGCAGACGATCACCGAACTGCCGCAGACCGCCTATTTCGACAGCGCCACCAGCTTTGCGATGATCCGCGGCGGCAAGATCGCCATGGCGATCCTGGGCGCGATGGAGGTCAGCGAGCGCGGCGATCTGGCGAACTGGATGATCCCGGGCAAGCTGGTCAAGGGCATGGGCGGGGCGATGGATCTGGTCGCCGGCGTCAAGCGCGTGGTGGTGGTGATGGACCACACCAACAAGGCCGGCGAGTCCAAGGTGCTGCACGACTGCACCCTGCCGCTGACCGGCAAGGGCGTGGTGGACCGCATCATCACCAACCTGGGCGTGCTGGATGTGGGCCACAAGGGCCTGCACATCGTTGAACTGGCCGATGGCGTCACCGAGGCCGAACTGCGCGCCGCGACCGAGGCCACCATCGTCGACTAAGGCAGGAACAGGAACACCGGGGGCCCCGCATAGGCTGCGGGGCCTTTTTCATGGGGTAGTCAGGTGCCCTTCAGCGCAAAGACACAGCCGTCGGTCACAAGCTCGGGCGGGGTGCGGCACAGGCCGCGCGCCACGGTCCAGGCGGCCAGAACCTTGGGCACATAGGCGCGGGTTTCCGCAAACGGTGGCACACCGCCGTTCTTCTTCACCGCATTTTCACCCGCATTATAGGCGGCCAGCACCATCAGCGGGTCGCGGTCGAATTCCTTCATCAGCCAGTCCAGATAGGCCACGCCGCCGCGGATGTTCTGCACCGGATCGACGCTGTCGCCGACCTTGAACCGATCCGCCGTGGCCGGGATCAGCTGCATCAAACCCACCGCCCCGGCGGATGACACCGCATCCACCCGCCCGCCGCTTTCGATGCCGATCACCGCCAGCACCAGCGCGGGCGACACCTCGGTGCCGATCGTGGCGGCCAGGATGTCGGCACCGTGGCGGGCCGCGATATCCTGCAGATGGGCCAGCCGTGGCGCGGCCACCGCCTTGCCCCCCGGCCCCTGCGACAGCGCCGCCAGCGCCTTGCCAAAGCGCCCGTCGCGGTCGCCCAGGCTGGGCGAGACGGCATCCCAATACCAGTCATAGACGCCCGGCCCCTTGGGCGCCGCCGCATCGGGCAGGCGCGTCACCGGGGTAAAGGGCCTGGCGGCGGCGGTGGCCAGCGCGCGGCGCTGTTCCTCTGGGTCGATCTGGATCGTCAGGAACCGCTTGGTGCCGGGCTGCGGCACGCCCACGCGCTTGGGCTGGATGTCATTCGTGATAGGCGCGGCAAGCTCTGCCCCCGCGGGCGCGGCGCCAAGCGCCACACAGATCGCCATCGCCCCTGCCCATATGCGGTGCATCCCGGCCGTCCTGCCTTGTGAAATACCTGCTCTGGGGTCTTTGCCCCTTGAATTTCTTATCCGCGCATCAGGCCGAAAAATCCAGAAAAACCGGCCAAATGGGGGCGAAAGCGCCCAAAATCGGCCGGAAGGCAACAGGTTTCCGGGGCGGAAAATCCGAAAATTTAGGAATTTTTCATTTATTTTCAATGTCTTGCTGAAATTTCCCAAAGAAAATTAACGCTTCGTGAAAAGGCCCAAGGCATGCCCAAATCCTGCCACCATCCGAAGGCGATATAGGGACATGCCGCGACGGTGAGGCCACAGCAACACAGGGCCAGCGACCCGGGGCGCGGAGGATGCAACCAGTGACCGCAAGGGGAAATACGATGAAACTGTTCAAATTCGCTCGCAAGATCCGCACCGAAGAAGACGGCGCTGTGACCGTTGACTGGGTCGTGCTGACCGCTGCCGTTGTTGGCCTGGGCGCGCTGGCGCTGAGCTTCATCCGTCAGGGCACCGAAGATCTGGCCACCGGGATCGGCGGCTACATGACCACCGAATCGACGAACGTTGGCGTTGTTCCGGAAAGCTGATCTGTTCAACGGACGAGACTTGAATTGGGCCACGCAGATCACGCGTGGCCCAATCGTTTTGTAGTCACCCCGAGGCAGCCACGTTGCTCGACCCAATATTTTCCCTAATCTGCCCGAATTTGGCCCAGATACCGGGGCAACCTGACGCAAGTGCGGCCGATGACGGCAGCCCCCAGGGAGATTGATGAGGATTAGCGATGAAAACCAGTTTTGCTGCCCTGTGGACGATTTGGAACGACGAAGATGGCGCGGTCACGGTTGACTGGGTCTTGCTGACGGCAGTTGTGGTGGGCTTCGGCGCGATGGTCGTTGGCCTGCTGTTCGAAGGGACTTCGTCGCTGTCCGAAGCCATCGCGACCTACCTGAGCGCGCGCGAAGTCTAACCCAGCCAGGCACACCGGCCTTAACCGGTTTACTTATTCGCGCCGCCGCTTCAAAGTTCCCGCGGAAATCCGCCACGGTGTTGCCACTTTTTGCGCTCAGGAAGGCGAAAATGCCCCGGGCCGCAGCCAGGTTGGCGGTGTATGAGGAAGGAGTAGTCGGATGCGTATGGTTGTTGTGCTGGTGCTGGCGCTAGGCATCGCCCTTGCAGGAGGCGCGGTCTACATGGCGCAGGAAACGATCACCCGCGCCCAGGCAGAACGGGACTATCTACTGCGCGAGCGCCAAAAATCGCCGCAGCTGATCGATGTGGTGGTGGTCAAACGCCCGCTGGAATACGGTGAACGCTTTACCCGCGACGATCTGGAGGTCATCAAGGTTCAGGCCGGCAAGGTGCCCGAAGGCGCCTATCAGGCGATCACCGTGGCGCAAGACGCCCAGAACGCCCCCCGCGCCGTGTTTGTGGACGCCGAAACCCGCCCCCGCGCCGCGCTGCGGTCTTTCGCAGCCTTTGAGCCGATCCTGGAAAGCAAGGTCACCGCGCCGGGCACCGATGCGGGCATTCACGCCGCGCTGTCGGCCAACATGCGCGCCTTTACCATCAATGTGGATGTCGCCTCGGGTGTGTCGGGCTTTTTGCGTCCGGGCGATCATGTCGATGTCTACTGGTCGGGCCAGATCAACGGCCAGCCGGTCACCAAGCTGATCGACACCAACCTGCGCCTGATCGCCGTGGACCAAAGCGCCGATGCTGACCGTAGCGAAACCACCCGGATCGCGCGCACCGTCACGGCCGAAGTGTCCCCCGAACAGGTCGCCGCGCTGACGCTGGCGCAATCCACGGGGCGGCTGACGCTGTCGCTGGTGGGGATGCAGAACACCAGTGAAATCGGCGCGATCGAGATTGACCGCGACCAGCTGCTGGGCGTCACCGCCCCCGAGGTTGTTAAGGTCGAGGCCGCCAAGGTCTGCACCATCCGCACCCGCAAGGGCGCCGATGTCGTCGAGGTTCAGATCCCCTGCACCAACTGACCCTGCCCCGCCGCGCACAGCGTTGGCGGGACAGGCAGGCGACACCCGGCCTGTTGCAGGATTTCCACATGAACGCCCTGCGGCAATGCGTTGATTCTTGCAAAAATATCGCAACTCGCGCATGGTGTGGAAAATTTCGGGCAAAAGTTCCTAAGGCGGGCAGCAGATCCGCCATGTGACGTGATCAGAGAGGCAGGATCACAATGAGTATGAAATATCTGATTCAGGCCGGGCTTTTGGGCAGCGCGCTGGCATTTGGCATGGCGGCGCCGGTTGCGGCGGAAACGCTGCGGGTGATGTCCGGCTCGGCTTCCAGCCCGCTGAACGTTCCGATGAACCGCGCGGTGGTGGTGGAAAGCGACCAGCCCTTTGCGGAACTGTCGATCGCCAACCCCGGCATTGCCGATATCACCACGCTGTCGGACCGCACGATCTATGTGCTGGGCAAGGTGCCGGGCCGTACGACGATGACCATCCTGGGCGCCGACGGCAAGCTGATCACCAATGTCGAGGTGCAGGTCACCCCCGACATCGGCGAATTCAAGGAACGGCTGCGCCAGATCCTGCCCGGCGAGACCATTGAGGTGCGCACCGCCAACGACGGGGTCGTGCTGTCGGGCACCGTTTCGTCGACGGCCAAGCTGGACCGCGCGCTGGACCTGGCCCAACGTTACGCCCCGGACCGGGTGTCGAACCTGATGACGGTGGGCGGCACCCAGCAGGTGATGCTGAAGGTGCGCTTTGCCGAAATGCAGCGATCCGTGTCCAAGAACCTGTCGGCCTCGCTGGGGGTGCGCGGGGTGACGGGGGATGTGGGCGTTGCGTCGGGCACGGGCAACTATACCTCGAACGGGGCGCTTTCCAGTTCCTTCGACAATGGCAATTTCCCGGTGAAAGCCACCTCGACCGGGGCGCTGGGGCTGGGGTTCACCTCGGGCAACCTGGAATTCGCGGTGCTGCTGGAGGCGCTGGAATCCAAGGGCGTCGTGCGCACGCTGGCCGAACCGAACCTGACCGCGCTGTCGGGCCAGGAGGCCAAGTTCCTGGCCGGCGGGGAATACCCGATCCCGGTGGTCGATGACGGCAGCATCTCGATTGAATACAAGCCCTTCGGCGTCGAAATGTCGTTCATTCCGCGCGTGGTGGATGGCGATATCATCAACCTGGCGATCACCGCGGCGGTGTCGGAAATCGACACCTCGGTCAGCCTGCAGTCGGGCGGCTTTTCGGTCAACGCCTTCAAGCGGCGCGAAACCAAGACCACCGTGGAAATGCGCGATGGCGAAAGCTTTGCCATCGCCGGCCTGCTGCAGGACAGCTTCAACGATCTGAACGCGCAGGTGCCGTGGCTTGGCGACGTGCCGGTTCTGGGCGCGCTGTTCCGCTCGGCGGATTACAAGCGCCAGCAATCGGAACTGGTGATCATCGTGACACCGCATCTGGTTTCGCCGACGCGCGGCGAGGCGTTGGCCTTGCCCACCGACCGGGTCCGCCCGCCGACCGAGGCGGAGCTGTTCCTGTTTGGCAAGGCCGCGGCCAGCACCGGCCCGAAATCCGGCGCGGCCGCCGAAGTGGCCAAGCAGGATTTCTCGGGCTCCTACGGCTATGTGATGGAGTGAGCGGATGAACAGGGGGCCAGCAATGCGCAATCTCATGCTCGCGGCGGCGGTTCTGGCGCTGGCCGCCTGCGAACCGGCCGCCCGCGGTTTCTATTCCGAGGCGGGAAGCGAACTTGACACCGGCGGCTTCGGCAATGCCACGATGAACAACACCCTGGTGCAAAGCGGCGATCGCGATCTGGCGATCAACCTGACCAACCGCTTTGCCGCCGAGGTGCCCAACACCGTGACCTTTGCCTTCAACTCCTCGGTTCTGGACGGTCAGGCCCAGGCAGCCCTGCGCCAGCAGGCAGACTGGATCCGGCAGTTCCCCGAGGTGCGCTTCCGCGTCTATGGCCATACCGATCTGGTCGGATCGGAAAGCTACAACAAGGCGCTTGGCCTGCGCCGGGCGCAGGCGGTGGTGGCCTATCTGGCCAGCCAGGGCATTTCGCGCACACGGCTTGAGGCCGTCGTTTCCTTCGGCGAAACGCAGCCCCTTGTCTACACCCAGGCGCCCGAGGAACGGAACCGCCGCACCGTCACCGAGGTGTCGGGCTTTGTCAAAGGCCACCCGATGGTGCTGAACGGCAAATATGCCGCCGTGATCTTCCGCGAATATGTGCGCAGCGCCGCGCCGGCGCACACGCTGAACGATACGGTCATCCAGACGGGCACCGGCGGCTAAGCGACCACAGCGTCACAATCAGAACCGAACGCGGCGGCCTTTTGAAAACAAAGGCCGCCGTTTCCGTTCAATCGTAAACCGAAATCGCACAATTGGAACATTATAGCCCCAATGTCGCCAAGATTCCCGACGACCTTGAACCTAGGCAAAAGTGGCATGACCCCGAGTCGTGCCCGGATGGCGGGATCGGTCTGACAGATGAATGGCAAAAGCATGATCATCGGTAAGGCGACCCGGATCCGCGTGCAAAAGGACGTGAGGCTATGAGTACCGCAGCAGTTCTGAAACCCGAACCCGCGCCGATCGTGGCCTGCACGATCTCGCGCGATGTGGCGAATTTCGATCTTCTGATCGAGGATATGGAAGCCGAACTTGGCGAAAGCTGGGGCGACCTGACCTTTGACGACGCGGTTCAGTTCCTGTCGCAACCCGATGCCGATTCGCTGGAATTCGTGGCCGTCGCCGTGGACAGCCAGGATGAAGCGGATCTGGCCCGGATTTCCGAGGTGATCACCACCGCCAAGGACCGGGGCATCCGGGTGATCGTGATCGCCGAAGAGGTCAGCCCGATCGCCCTGCATCAGCTGCTGCGGCTGGGGGCGGATGATTTCGTCCCCTACCCCCTGCCCGAAGGCGCCCTGCATGAGGCGATCGAGCGGCTTGGCCAGGCCGATGCCCCCGCCGCCATGTTGCCCCCCCATGTCAGCGAAACCGCCGATACCACCTTCAAGGCGACCGGCGGGCGCGATGGCGTGGTGCTGCCGGTGCACGGCCTGTCGGGCGGCGTGGGCGCCACGACCTTTGCGGTGAACCTGGCCTGGGAGCTGGCGCGCGAACAGAAGAAGGGGGCGCCCGCGCCGCGGGTCTGTCTGCTGGATTTCGATTTCCAGTATGGCTCGACCGCGACCTATCTGGACCTGCCGCGCCGCGAGGTGGTGTTTGAACTGCTGTCGGACACGGCGCATATGGACGCCTCATCCTTCCGGCAGGCGCTGTTGACCTTCAATGACCGGCTGCATGTGCTGACCGCGCCGGTCGACATGCTGCCGCTGGACATCGTCACCAGCGAGGATGTGAACCGCATCATCGACATGGCACGGGCCAATTTCGACTTTGTCGTGATCGACATGCCTTCGACCGTGGTGCAATGGACCGAGGCGGTCCTGCAGCAGGCAAAGGTCTATTTCGCCCTGCTGGAACTTGACATGCGGTCGGCACAAAATGCGCTGCGGATGATCCGCGCGCTGAAGGCCGAGGGGCTTCCGGCGGAAAAGCTGCGATTCATCCTGAACCGCGCGCCGAAATTCACCGACCTGACCGGCAAGTCGCGCGTCAAGCGGATGGCCGAAAGCCTGGACATCTCGATCGAGGTGCAGCTGCCCGATGGCGGCAAGCCGATCACCCAGGCCAATGACCACGGCCTGCCGCTGGCCGAAACGGCGGCAAAAGCGCCCCTGCGCAAGGAACTGCAAAAACTTGCCGAATCGCTGCTGGCCCTGACCCAGGTCGCCGAGAGCGCCGCCCCCTGAGGAGACTGACCCGATGTTCTCGCGCTACAAGAAGGCCGCGCAGCCGACCAAGGGCCCGGCGCTGAAACCTGCAGGCGCGGACCGGCCCGAGGCCACGGTCGCCCCGGTTGAGCACAAGCCCCTGCTCCAACGCCGCCCCGTTGCCCCCGCCGAGGCGCCCGCCCAGGCCGCCGCCCTCGACAAGGAGCGCAAGCGCAAGGAACGGATGAGCGAGCTGAAGGTGGAACTGCACCGCCGCCTTCTGGAAAACCTGAACCTGTCCGCGCTGGAACGCGCCTCGGAAACCGAACTGAAGGCGGAAATTGCCTCGATCGCGGGCGAGGCGATGGCCGAGATGTCGGTGGCGCTGAACGCCACCGAACGCCAGACGCTGAACCAGGAACTGTATGATGAGGTCATGGGCCTTGGCCCGCTGGAACCGCTGCTGAAGGACGAAACCGTCAGCGACATTCTGGTGAACGGGCCACAACAGATCTTTGTGGAACGCGGCGGCAAGCTGCAGCTGACCGACATCACCTTCAAGGACGAACGCCACCTGCTGCGGATCATCGACAAGATCGTGTCCGCCGTGGGCCGTCGGGTGGACGAATCCAACCCCTATGTCGACGCGCGTCTGGCCGACGGGTCGCGTTTCAACGCGATGGTGCCGCCGATCGCGGTGGATGGCAGCCTGGTTTCCATCCGGAAATTCAAGAAGGACAAGCTGGGCATCGACGATCTGGTGCGCTTTGGTGCCTTTACCGAGGAAATGGCCGCCTATCTGCAGGCCGCCGTCTCCACCCGGCTGAACGTGATTGTTTCGGGCGGGACGGGTTCGGGGAAAACCACCACGCTGAACGCGCTGTCGTCCTTCATCGACAATTCCGAACGCATCCTGACGATCGAGGATACGGCGGAACTTCAGCTGCAGCAGGTCCATGTCGGCCGGATGGAAAGCCGCCCCGCGAACGTGGAAGGCAAGGGCGCCGTCACCCCGCGCGACTGTCTGCGCAACGCGCTGCGGATGCGCCCCGACCGGATCATCGTCGGCGAAACCCGGGGCGAGGAAGTGATCGACATGTTGCAGGCGATGAACACCGGCCACGACGGGTCGATGACCACGATCCACGCCAACAGCGCCCGCGACGGGATCAGCCGTCTGGAAAACATGATCGCCATGTCGGGGATCGAAATGCCGACCAAGGCGGTCCGCAGCCAGATCGCCAGCGCCGTCAACCTGATCGTGCAGGCCAGCCGCCTGCAGGACGGGTCGCGCCGGATGACCTCGATCACCGAGATCACCGGGATGGAAGGCGATGTAATCTCGATGCAGGAAATCTTCCGCTACGAACGGCTGGGCCTTGCGCCCGATGGCAAGATCATCGGCCGCTTCACCGCAACCGGGGTGCGGTCGCATTTTTCCGACCGGTTCCGGCAATGGGGCTATGACCTGCCCGCCTCGATCTATGAGCCGGTGGAGGGCTGAACCCGATGATCATCAGCCCCACCCCGATCATCTACGGCCTGATCTTCGTCGCGGTCCTGCTGCTGGTGGAAGGGATCTACCTGCTGGTCTTTGGCAAGTCGATCTCGCTCAACAACAAGGTCAACCGCCGCCTGGCGCTGCTGGACAAGGGCGGCCGGCGCGAAGAGGTGCTGGAACAGCTTCGCAAGGAAGCCACCCAGCACATGAATGCCAAGGGCATCCCGCTGTATTCCCTGCTGGCGGAGAAGGCGCGCAAGGGCAACATCGCCTTTTCCCCCGCGGCGCTGATCGGGGTGATGGCGCTTTTGTCGGGCGTGGCCTTTGTCGGGCTGACGCTGGCCAGCCAGGCGGGGCTTGCGGTGCGCATCGCGCTGTCGGTCGGCATGGGGGTCGGCGCGGTCTATTTCTGGGTCAGCGGCAAGGCCTCCAAGCGGATCAAGCTGGCCGAGGAACAATTGCCCGAAGCCGTCGAACTGATGGTGCGCAGCCTGCGCGTGGGCCATCCGTTTTCCTCGGCGATCCAGATCGTCGCGAAAGAGGTGGCCGACCCGCTGGGGTCGGAATTCGGCATCATCGCCGATGAGGCCGCCTATGGCCGCAACGTCGCCGACAGCCTGCGCGACATGGCCGAACGCATGGACATGCAGGATCTGCGCTTCCTGGCGGTGGCCGTGTCGATCCAGCAAACATCGGGCGGCAACCTGGCCGAGATCCTGGATGGCCTGTCCAAGGTGATCCGCGCGCGCTTCCGGCTGTTCCGCCGGGTCAGCGCGATCACCGCCGAACCGCGCTGGTCGGGGATCTTCCTGTCCGCCTTCCCGATCGTGGTTCTGGTGATCATCCAGATCGTCGCGCCGAACTATTACGACGCGGTCAAGGATACACCCGCCTTCATCCCGACCGCGATCGTCGTTTTCGCGCTGCTGGGGGTGAACATGCTGTTCATGAAGATCATGACGACGATCAAGGTCTGAGGAGGCGGGAAATGGAACTTGTCCAATCGCTCAATGCGACGCTGACGAATGCCCTGGGGCCGATGGGCCCGCTGATCGCGCTGGGGGGCGTGGGTCTGCTGATGGTGCTGGCGACCCTGCCCGCGCTGCTGAAGAAGCGCGCCGACCCCTTTGACCGGCTGCGCGAAGGGCGCAAGGGGCCGGGCGGGGCCGCGGCGCTGCGCGGGCGCGACAAGGCGGGCAAGACCACCAAGGCAAGCCTGCGCCTGGGCGGCGGTTCGGACAAGCTGGACAAATATGCCAACTTCCTGGAACCCAAGACCGAACAAGAGATGTCGGCCGCCCGCATGCGGATGACGCGCGCCGGCTATCGCAGCGCCAGCGCCGTGCGGACCTTTCACGCCATTCAGTTCGGGCTTGGGCTTGGGATGCTGACGCTGGGCGGGGTCTATGCCTTCGTGATGAACGCCAGTGGCTCGCTCAGCCAGACCGAGGCGATCCTGTGGGTGCTGATCCCGGGTGTTGCGGGCTATTACGGCCCGCGGCGCTGGGTCGATCAGCGCATCGCCGCGCGCACCGCCGAAATCCAGAACGGCTTTCCCGACGCGCTGGACATGCTTCTGGTCTGCGTCGAGGCGGGGCAATCGCTGGATCAGGGGATCTTGCGGGTGGCCAGGGAACTGCGCACATCCTACCCCGTGATGGCCGAGGAATTCGAAACCGTCAGCCAGGAAATCAAGGCCGGCAAGGACAAGGCACAGGTGCTGCGCGCTTTTGGCGAACGGTCCGGCGTGCCGGATGTGGCCTCTTTCGTGACCGTGATGATCCAGTCGCAGACCTTCGGTACCTCTATCGCCGAGGCACTGCGGCTTTACGCCGCCGACATGCGCGACAAGCGGATCATGCGCGCCGAAGAGGCCGCCAACAAGATCCCCACCAAGATGACGCTGGGCACGATGATGTTCACGGTGCCGCCGCTTCTGATCATCCTTGTCGGCCCCTCGGTGCATGATATGATGGAAAACTTCAAATCCATGAGCTTCTAGACCTTCATGCCCCCTCTGCGCACCGGCCGCACCCTGGCCGCCCTGTTCGTGTTGCTGGCCGCCTGTTCCCCGGGCGGCCTTTCGCCGCAAGATGGCAGCCCCTATGCCCCTGGCACCGCCGCCCGGGGCGAGGCGGTGGATGGGCTGACCGTCGGTCACCGGCTGATGGCCGCGGGCGAATATGAACTGGCGCTGAAGGCCTATTACCGCGCTGCCGCCAAGCAGGGGGCGAATGTCGACGTTCTGTCCGCGGTGGGGTCGGCCAACCTGCATCTGGGCCGGCTGGGCCAGGCCGAACAGCTGCTGCGCCGCGCGATCGAACAGGATCGCAACTTTGTGCCCGCCTGGAACAACCTTGGCGTCGTGCTGATGGAAAAGGGCGAGGTGGCCGAGGCCGCGAAGGTCTTTGAAACCGCCTATGCGCTGGATAGTGGCCATTCGGACGCGATCCGGGAAAACCTGCGCCTCGCGCTCGCCAATCGGGGCGATCCGGGCTATGGTGTTCCCGAGGAACGGAACTTCACGCTGGTGCGGCGGGGGGCGGGTGAATACCTTCTTCTGACCAAACGCTGAACCCGATCCAGAGGCAACGAGCAAAAGGACGCAGAAACATGCGCCACCCTGTTTTCTTCATGCTGCTTGCGGGCGGCGTGCTTGCGCTGGCAGGCTGTCAGAAGAACGATGCCGATGTCGCCCGCGCGATGAAAAGCGTGAACGCGATCGACGAAACGAACCTGTCCGACATCATGCTGACCGTGGGCGACCCGAACGAGGCGGTGGCCTATTTCAAGCGCAGCGCGGATGAAAACCCCGACCGGATCGACCTGCGCCGTGGTCTGGCGAAATCGCTGGTGCGTGCTGGCCGCCCCGCCGAGGCCGCGCGCGTCTGGGCCGAGGTCATCGCGATGCCGGGCAGCGACAACGAAGATCGCGTGCAACTGGCCGATGCCCAGATCCGCGGCAATGACTGGAAGGGCGCCGAAGCGACGCTGAACCAGATCCCGCCCACGCATGAAACCTATCAGCGCTACCGCCTAGAGGCGATGGTGGCCGATGCCAACAAGAACTGGGCCAAGGCCGATTCCTTCTATGAAACCGCGGCGGGGCTGACGACGAAACCGGGCGGCGTGCTGAACAACTGGGGCTTTTCCAAACTGACGCGCGGCGATGCCAAGGGCGCGGAAAAGCTGTTCGCCGAGGCGCTGACGCATGATCCGCGGGTCTTTACGACCAAGAACAACCTGGTTCTGGCCCGCGCGGCGCAGCGCAAATACGACATGCCGGTGATCGACATGTCCCAGACCGAACGCGCGCAGCTGCTGTACACGGCGGCGCTGTCGGCGATCAAGCAAGGCGATGTGGCGATCGGCAAGGGCCTGCTGCAAGAGGCGGTCGACACCCATCCGCAGCATTTTGAGGAAGCCGCCCGCGCGCTGGCCGCGCTGGATGCCAACGTGGCCAAGGGCTAGGCGGCGATGCTTGGTCTGGCCCCCGCCACATCGGCGCTGATCCTCCTGATCCTGATCACCCCGATCTGTGCCTGGGTGATCTGGACCGACCTGAAGTTCATGAAAATCCGCAACAAGGCGGTTCTGGCCCTTCTGGCGGTCTTTGTCCTGGCCGGACCCTTCCTGCTGCCGCCTGACGTCTGGGCCTGGCGCCTGGCGCATGTGCCGGTGGTTCTGGCCGTCGGCGTTTTCCTGAACATGATCGCGCATTTCGGCATGGGCGATGCGAAATTCGCCGCCGCCGCCGCGCCGTTCTTCCCGCTTGAGGCGCTGTCAGCGGCCTTCCTGTTGCTGGCGGCCTTCCTGCTGGGCGCCTTCGCCGCCCATCGCCTGTTCCGCGCGATCCCGGCCGTGCGCGCCGCCGCCCCCGATTGGGTCAGCTGGCAGCGCGCCGATTTCCCGCTGGGCCTGGCGCTGGTGGGAACGCTGTGGACTTGGGTCGCCCTGGGTCTGCAGGCCTGATCCCCATCCCGCCTGGGGCTTTCCCTCATTTTGCCATATTGGCGCGGCAGCTTGCAGCGGGGCTGGCATCAAGCAGGCCGAAACGGCCGGAAAGAGGGACTGCAGGCAATGAACGTGATGGCAACGAACGTATTGGCGCCGGTGCCGGCCAAATCCCTGCAGGAGGTCGGCCTGACGGTTGTGATGATGCGCGACATCCTGCTCAAGACGATGTTCCGCACCAATATGGACACGGCCACCGGCCTGTCACGCCTGATCGCGCTGCCGCTGACCCTGACGCAGGAACTGATCGACATGTGCCGCGCCCAGCGCCTGGTCGAGGCGACCGGCACGCTGCACGCCAATTCCGGCGGCGAGATGGGCTATCAACTGGCCGATGCGGGCAAGGCCCGCGCGCTCGATGCGCTGTCGCAATCGGAATATTACGGCGCCATGCCGGTGCCGCTGGCGCAATACCGCGAACAGACGACGCGCCAGTCGATCCGCAACATCCAGCTGACGCGCGATCAGCTGACCTCGGCCATGGGGCACCTGATCCTGCCGCCGACGCTGCTGGACCAGCTGGGCCCCGCGGTTTCCTCGGGCCGGTCGATCCTGATGTATGGCCCGCCCGGCAACGGCAAATCCTCCATCTCGAACGGCATCCGCGATGCGCTGGGGGACAAGATCTACATCCCCCGCGCCGTCGAATATGCCGGCCAGGTGATCACCGTCTACGATCCGATCGTGCATTCCGCCGCGACCGAATCGGTGGATGACCCCAACAGCCTGCGCAAATCCGGCAACCGCTTCGACAACCGCTATGTGCTGTGCGAACGCCCCACCGTGATCACCGGGGGCGAATTGTCGCTCGACATGCTCGACCTGACCTATAATCCCACCGCACGCACCTATACCGCGCCGTTGCAGATGAAATCCTCAGGCGGGGTCTTCATCGTCGACGACCTTGGCCGCCAGGCGGAACCGCCGCAAAAGCTCGTCAACCGCTGGATCGTGCCGCTGGAGGAAAGCCGCGACATCCTGGCCCTGCAATCGGGCGAAAAGTTCGAGGTGCCTTTCGACACGCTGGTGATCTTTTCCACCAACTTCCACCCCAATCAGATCTTCGACAAGGCGGCGCTGCGCCGGATTTTCTTCAAGATCAAGATCGACGGCCCCAGCCAGCAGGATTTCCTGAAGATCTTCGCGCTGGTGGCGAAGAAAAAGAAAATGCCGCTGAACGAAGCGGCGCTGATCTATCTGCTGAAGACCAAATATCCCACGATCGACAACGTCTATGCAAATTACCAGCCGGTGTTCCTGATCGACCAGATGATCGCGATATGCGAATTCGAAGGCATCCCTTATCAGATGACCCCCGAACTGATTGACCGCGCCTGGGCCAACATGTTCGTGCGCGAGGAAGCGATCCAGCACTGACCGCCGCGCCCGGCGGCCGCGTCGGCATTTGAGTATTTGGGCCAAGAAGAAGCGGCGATCGCTTTCCCCTGCCTGGGCTTCTTCTTGGCAAAAATACTCCCGCCGGAGGCTTCCACAGGCCGTGCCAGGCCCTTGCGGCAGGCCGGCGCGGGCCTATCTTGGCCCCATGCGCGCGCTGCCCCCGATCCTGTCTGACTGGTTTGCCTCTCGTGGCTGGGGGCTGCATCCGCATCAGGCGGCGATGCTGGACCGCGCGCGCGATGCGGCGACGCTGCTGATCGCGCCCACGGGCGGCGGCAAGACGCTGGCGGGGTTTTTGCCCACGCTGGCGGAGTTGGCTGCCAACCCACGACCGGGGTTGCACACGCTTTACATCTCGCCGCTGAAAGCCCTGGCTGCGGACATCCGGCGCAACCTGACCACGCCCCTGGCCGAGATGGGTCTGCCGATCCGGGTTGAGGATCGCACCGGCGACACTGGTACCACCCAGCGCCGACGCCAGCGCGCTGACCCGCCGCAGATCCTGCTGACGACGCCGGAAAGCTTGGCGCTATTGCTGTCGTATGAGGACGCGCCGCGCCTGTTCGCCGGGCTGGCGCGGGTGATCGTGGATGAGATCCACGCCCTTGGTGAAAGCAGACGCGGCGATCAGCTGATGCTGTGTCTGGCGCGGCTGCAAAGCCTTGCGCCCGGGCTGCGGCGGGTCGGCCTGTCGGCGACAGTCGAAGACCCCGAGGCGCTTGGCCGGTTCCTGGCGCCGGGTGGCTGCACCATCCTGCGCGCCGACCCGGGGCCCGCGCCGGATATCGCGATGCTGTCGGGCGCCGCCCCGCCCTGGGCGGGCGGGGGCGGGCGCCATGCCATCGCCGAGGTGCTGGCGGCGATCCGCGCCCATCGCACCACAGTGATCTTTCACAACACCCGCGCCCAGGCCGAGCTGTTCTTTCACGATCTGTGGATGGCCAATAGCGATGGCCTGCCGATCGGCATCCACCACGGCAGCCTCGCGCGCGAGGCGCGCGCGCGGGTCGAGGCGGCAATGGCCGCCGGCAGCCTGCGCGCGGTGGTGGCGACCGGATCGCTGGATCTGGGGATCGATTGGGGCGACGTGGATCTGGTGATCCAGATCGGCGCGCCCCGGAACATCAAGCGCCTGGTGCAGCGGATCGGGCGCGCCAATCACAGCTACAACGCCCCGTCCAAGGCGCGTCTGGTTCCGGCCAACCGCTTCGAGGTTCTGGAATGCATCGCCGCGCTGCAGGCCGTCGCCGAAGGTGATCTGGATGGCGAACCACGCCCCGCCGGGCCATTGGACGTGCTGTGCCAGCATATCCTGCTGACAGCCTGCGCCGGGCCCTTTGCGGCCGATGCGCTGTTTTCCGAAGTCCGCCGGGCCTGGCCCTATGCCGCCCTGACCCGCGCCGATTTCGATGCCTGCCTGGAATTCTGCGCCACGGGGGGCTATGCGCTGCGCGCCTATGACCGGTGGCGGCGGCTGATGCAGCGCGATGGCCGCTGGCAGCTGCGCGATCCGCGCGCGGCGCGCGATCTGCGCATGAACATCGGCACGATCGTCGATACCGAAACGCTGAAGGTGCGCCTGGCGGGCCGAGGCGCCGCGCTGGGAGAGGTAGAGGAGGCCTTTGCCGCGACCCTGACACCGGGCGACACCTTCCTGATGGGGGGCCAGATCGTGCGCTATGAGGGCCTGCGCGACATGGTGGTCGAGGTGTCGCGGGCGCCGGGCAGGGTGCCGAAGGTCGCCGTCTTCTCGGGCACGAAATTCGCCACGTCCACGCAACTGGCCGCGCGCATCCTGCGGCTGATGAACGACCCCGCCGCGTCCCTGCCCGCGCATACGGCCGCCTGGCTGGCCTTGCAGCGCCAGATCAGCCGCATGCCCGAGGCGGGGCGGATGCTGGTCGAAAGTTTTCCCCATGACGGGCGCGAATATGCCTGTTTCTGGGGCTTTGCGGGGCGCAATGCGATGCAGACGCTGGGCCTGTTGCTGACCCGCCGGATGGAACAGGCAGGGCTGGCGCCGCTGGGGTTTGTCGCCTCGGATTATGCCACGCTGATCTGGGGACTGGGGCCGGTGACGGATGCGGCGGCGCTGCTGGATGGCGATGGCTTGCGCGATGGGCTGGAGGGTTGGCTGGCCGGCAACGCGGTGATGAAGCGCACCTTCCGCACGGTGGCCACGATTGCGGGGCTGATGCAACGCAACCTGCCGGGTCAACGCAAGAACGGGCGGCAGGCGACGTTTTCCTCGGACATCCTGTATGACACATTGCTGCGCCACGATCCCGGCCATCTGATGCTGCGCATCACCCGGGACGAGGCGATGCGCGGGCTGGTGGATTTTTCGCGTATCGAGGACATGCTGGCGCGGACAGAGGGGCGGATCGACACGCTGCGGCTGGATCGGTTGCCGCCACTGGCCGCGCCGCTTTTGCTGGAGGTGGGCAAGGTGCCGGTCGAGGGCGCGGGACGCGCGCGCCTGATGGCGGCCGAGGCCGAGCGGCTTCTGGCCGAAGCGGGGCTTTCAGGGTAAGCGACGCGCGGGGGCTGTCTGCCCCCGCACCCCCGAGGATATTTGGACAAAGCCGAAGGCAGCATGGCGGGATATCGGTTCGACTTTCACGGCGCGGCGCTGGAGGCGCGGGGATCGGGCGCGCTGTGGTGGGCGGCGCGGCGGGTGCTGGTCGTGTCGGACCTGCATCTGGGCAAATCCGCGCGCATGGCCCGGCGCGGCGGCGCGCTATTGCCCCCCTATGAGGGGCGCGAGACCCTGCACCGGCTGGAGGCAGAAATTCGGGCGACCGATGCCGCCTGCGTCATCTGCCTTGGCGACAGTTTCGACGATCTGGACGCCGTAGCCTTGCCCGAAGATGAGGCGGAATGGCTGGCGCGGCTGATGGCGGGGCGGGACTGGATCTGGATCGAGGGAAACCACGACCCTGCGCCCATCGCACCGGGCGGGCGGAATGCGGCCGAGCTACGCCTGGATGGGTTGGTGCTGCGCCATATTGCGCGGCCCGATGCGCGGGCCGAGATTTCGGGCCATTACCACCCGAAGGCGCGTCTGGCCGGACAAAGCCGGCCGGCATTCCTGCTGGATGGGGCACGGGTGATCCTGCCTGCTTTCGGGGCCTATACCGGGGGGCTGGATGCCACCGATCCCGCGCTGCAAGACCTGATGGGGGCGACGGCGCGGGCGGTTCTGACCGGGCCTGCGGCGCTGGTGATGCCGTTACCCCGACCGGCGCGCGCGCGGCGCGGATAGGGGCCGCTTTGCCTGTTGCCAGCGCCCCCCGCGCCGGGCCAGACTGCATCCGGGAGGACCCTTGATGACCGACATGCCCCTTGCCGCGCGCATCCACGACAGCTTTGCCCGGCAGGGCCTGATGCAGACCTTTGGCGCGCGGATCAGCGCGCTGGAACCCGGTCGGTGCGAGATCACCGCGCCGATCCTGCCGGCCGCCTGCCAGCAGCATGGCGCGGGCCATGCCGGGCTGACCTTTGCCCTGGGCGATACTGCCGCAGGCTATGCCGCCCTGAGCCTGATGCCCGAGGGGCGCGAGGTGATGACCGCCGAGATCAAGATCAACCTGCTGGCCCCGGCGATCGGCACGCACCTGATCGCGACGGGCCGGGTCGTCAAGGCGGGCAAACGGCTGAGCGTGGTCACCGCCGAGGTCGCAGCCGAGGCCGCCGATGGCAGCCGCAAGCTGATCGCCGTCCTGCAGGGAACGATGGTGCCGGTGGACCCTGCCTGAGCCGGTCAGGCCGTCAGGCCTTCGGGTTCCGGCAGGCCATGCGCGCGGCAGCAGGCGGTGACGGTATTGGCCAGCAGGCAGGCGATGGTCATCGGCCCGACACCGCCGGGCACCGGCGTGATCGCCCCCGCCACCTGCACGGCCGAGGCGAAATGCACATCACCCACCAGGCGGGATTTGCCGTCGCGCTCGATCCGGTTGATGCCCACGTCGATCACCGTGGCGCCGGGCTTGACCCAATCGCCGGGGATCATCTCGGGGCGGCCGACGGCGGCAACAAGGATATCGGCGCGCCGGCACACCTCGGGCAGGTCGCGGGTGCGGCTGTGGGCGATGGTCACCGTGCAGCTTTCGCCCAGCAGCAACTGTGCCATCGGCTTGCCGACGATGTTGGACCGGCCCACGACAACCGCATTCATGCCGCTCAGATCGCCCAGATGGTCACGCAGCATCATCAGGCAGCCCAGCGGCGTGCAGGGCACCATCGCCTTTTGCCCCGTGCCCAGAAGCCCCACGTTCGAGATGTGGAATCCATCCACATCCTTGGCCGGGTCGATCGCGTTGATCACCAGATCGGCGTTCAGATGCGCGGGCAAGGGCAGCTGCACCAGAATGCCATGCACCGCGGGGTCGGCATTCAGCCGGGCAATCAGCGCCAGAAGCGTCTGTTCGGTGGTGTCGGCGGGCAGCTTGTGTTCATAACTATTCATCCCGGCGGCTTGGGTCTGGATACCCTTGTTCTTGACATAGACCGCCGATGCCGGGTCTTCGCCGACCAGCACCACGGCCAGCCCCGGGATCAGGCCATGTTCGCTGTGCAGGCGCGCGGCATGGACGCCGACCTTTTCGCGCACCCGCGCGGCAAAGGCCTTGCCGTCGATGATGGTGGCGGTCATGCCTCCTCTCCTTTTCCCAAGACCTGTTCTTCGCGGACGATCGCCCATTCGATGATCTGGCGCCAAAGCACCTCGGCCTGGGCGGGGTCCAGCCCTTCGCGTTGGGCCACGGCGCGGACATGGGCCACGACCTCTTCCACACGGGCGTCAATGCGCGCGGGAAGGCCCACGCCCTGTTTGATCTGCGCCGCGCGTTCGATCAGCCGCGCGCGCGTGGCCAGCAGCGCCACAAGCCGGGCATCCAGCGCATCGATCTCCGTGCGCAGTTCTGCCATGCTGGCGATGGTTTCCGGTGCCTTCATCCGCGCCCCCAAGCCTTGCACATTCGTGCAGACCCTATCGCAGGGATCGCGCCAAGGCTCAAGCCCGGAAGCCCTAGAACAGGCCCATCACCGCGCCATCCGGCCCAAGGCCGATCGTTTCGGCGGCGGGGGTGCGGGGCAGGCCCGGCATTGTCATGATCTCGCCGCAGATCACCACGATGAAGCCTGCGCCCGCCGACAGGCGCACCTCGCGGATCGGCAGGGTGTGGCCGGTGGGCGCGCCGCGCAGCTGTGGATCGGTGGAAAAGCTGTATTGCGTCTTGGCCATGCAGATCGGGAAATGGCCATAGCCCGCCGCCTCCCAGGCGCGCAGCTGATCGCGGATCGCCTTGTCGGCGATGACCTCGCCGGCGTGGTAGATGCGCCGCGCGATCGTGTCGATCTTGTCGAACAGGGTCATGTCATCGGGGTAAAGCGGGGCAAAGGCCCCGGCCCCGCTTTCGGCCAGCGCCACGACCCTGCGCGCCAGATCCTCGGCCCCGGCGCCGCCTTCGGCCCAGTGACGACAAACGATAGCCTCGGCGCCCTGCCCCGCCACATAGTCCCTGACCGCGGCGATCTCGGCCTCGGTATCGGTGGCGAAATGATTGATCGCCACAACGACCGGGACGCCGAAACCCTTGGTATTGGCGATGTGGCGGCCAAGATTGGGACAGCCCTTCTGCACCGCTTCGACGTTTTCGGCGCCCAGATCCGCCTTGGCGACGCCGCCGTTCATCTTCATCGCGCGCACCGTGGCCACGATCACCGCCGCCGCCGGCGTCAGCCCCGCCTTGCGGCATTTGATATCAAAGAACTTCTCGGCCCCCAGATCGGCGCCAAAGCCCGCCTCGGTCACGACGTAATCCGCCAGTTTCAGCGCGGTCGTCGTGGCCATCACCGAATTGCAGCCATGCGCGATATTGGCGAACGGCCCGCCATGGACGAAGGCCGGGGTGTGTTCCAGCGTCTGCACCAGATTGGGCTGCATCGCCTCTTTCAGCAGCACCGTCATCGCGCCATCGGCCTTCAGATCGGCGCAGGTGATCGGCGTCTTGTCGCGCCGATAGGCCACGACGATGCGCCCTAGCCGGTCCTGCAGGTCGGCCAGGTCGCGCGCCAGGCACAGGATCGCCATCACCTCGGAGGCGACGGTGATGTCAAACCCGGTCTGGCGGGCAAATCCGTTGGACACGCCGCCCAAGCCCACGACGATGTCGCGCAGCGCGCGGTCGTTCATGTCCATCACCCGGCGCCAGGTGATCCGGCGTTCGTCAATCTCCAGCGCGTTGCCCCAGTAGATGTGGTTGTCGATCATCGCCGACAACAGGTTATGCGCCGCCGTGATGGCGTGGAAATCGCCGGTGAAATGCAGGTTCATCTCCTCCATCGGCACGATCTGGGCAAAGCCGCCCCCCGCGGCGCCGCCCTTCATGCCGAAATTCGGGCCAAGGCTGGCCTCGCGGATGCAGATCGCGGTTCGTTTGCCGATCCGCGACAACGCATCGCCCAGACCCACGGTGGTGGTGGTCTTGCCTTCGCCCGCGGGCGTGGGGTTGATGGCGGTCACCAAGATCAGCTTGCCATCCGCCCGCCCCCCCAGCCCGTCGATGAAGGCGCGATCGACCTTGGCCTTGTCGCGGCCATAGGGGATCAGCGCGTCTTCGGGAATGCCCAGTTTCGCGCCAATCTCGGCGATCGGGCGTTTTTGGGCGGCGCGGGCGATTTCGATATCGGATTGCATCCAGTCCTCCGTCAGCTGGCCCCAGCCTAATCGGGCGATGGGCCAAGGCGAACCGAAATGCGACACAACAGGGCAGAAAACGCCCTGCCCGCCGGGCCGCGCAGGGACGCCCGGGTCAGCCGCCGACGCGCAGGGTCAGGAACATCCGCCGATAGGGAAAGATCACGCTGCCATCGGCTTCGGTCGGATAGGCCGCGCCAAGCGCCATTTCATAGCGGTGCAGGAAGGCCGCCGCCTCATCCGGGGCCAGCAGGTCCAGGAAGGGGCGCATCGTGGTGGGTTCAGTGAACAGCCGCACCGGGTGCCCCGTTTCCGCGGCGGGCAGGCGCTGAAGGTAATCGGTTTCCCAGACATCCGCCGCCCCCAGCGGGACCAGCATCCGCAAATAGTCGATCGGGGCGGCAACCGGGGGCTGCCAGCCGGTGAAATCGAACCGGTCGGGGAACATTTCCGCCGCAAATTCCCGCAAGAACCTGTGCGAGGGCGCATTGTGCTGGCGCGACATCTGCAGCGCCAGCACCCCGCCGGGCGCCAGACGACCCGCAAGATCGGGGATCAGCCGGTCATGATCGGGCAACCATTGCAGCAGGCCATTGGCAAAGATCAGCGCCGGGGGCTTGCCCGGGCGCCAGTCCACCGCATCGGCCAGATCACAGCGGTGATAGGCACCTGTCGCCGCGGCCTCGGCCAGCATGGCGGGCGCGGCATCGACGCCGATGATCTTGCGATCGGGGAAACGATCCGCGATCGCCGGACCCGCCGCGCCATTGCCGCAGCCCAGATCGACGATCTTGCCACCGGGCAGGTCATCGGGCACCCGCGCCAGCAGATCCCGCGCAGGCCGCAGCCGCAGCGATGCATAGCGACCGTAAAGGGCGGGGTCCCACCGACCACCCTGCGCGGCCATACCCCGGACGGCAGACAGGCGCGTCACCGGATCAGGCCGACGGCTCGGGGGCGACGTCACCGCCCTTGGGCGCCGCGGGCTTGGTCTTTGGGATCGCCGTCACCGAAGGCAGGCTGCCCGAGGGCGGCACTTCGGCATCGTCATCGCCACCCAGCGGCGTTCCCGCGATCACCTTCTTGATCTCATCCCCGGTCAGCGTTTCATATTCCAGCAAGCCCTTGGCCAGACGTTCGAACTGTTCGGACTGTTCCAGAAGGATCTGGCGAGCCTGCTGATAGCCTTCCTCGATCAGGTCCTTCACCTCTTGCTCGATCAGTTCCTTGGTATGGGCCGAAACCGAGAAGCCGCCGGCATTGCCGGAATACCCCTCATGCGCCTCGGCATAGTCGATATTGCCGACCTTGTCGGACATGCCCCAGCGCATGACCATGGCACGCGCCAGGGCGCTGGCCTGCTGGATGTCGCCTGCCGGGCCGTTAGACACACCTTCCTCACCATATTTGATGATCTCGGCGGCCTTGCCCGCCATCGTCATGGTGATTCGCTGCTTGGCTTCATCCTTGTGCATGTTCAGCCGGTCCATTTCGGGCAGGCTGACGACCATACCCAGCGCGCCGCCGCGCGGGATGATGGTGGCCTTGTAGACCGGGTCGCATTTGGGCAGCGCCATGCCGACGATGGCGTGGCCGGCCTCATGATAGGCGGTCTTTTCCTTCTGCTCGGGCGTCAGCACCATGGACCGACGCTCAACCCCCAGCATCACCTTGTCCTTGGCGTTTTCGAAATCGGCCATGGTGACCTGACGGCGATCGACGCGCGCCGCCATCAGCGCGGCTTCATTCACCAGGTTCATCAGATCGGCACCCGAAAAGCCCGGCGTACCGCGCGCGATCAGGCGCAGGTCGACATCGGGGGCCAGCGGCACCTTGCGGGCATGCACCGACAGGATCTTTTCGCGGCCCTTGATGTCGGGGTTGGGCACATGGATCTGGCGGTCAAAGCGGCCGGGACGCAGCAGGGCCGGGTCCAGCACATCGCGGCGGTTTGTGGCGGCGATGATGATGATGCCCTCATTCGCCTCAAAGCCGTCCATTTCGACCAGCAGCTGGTTCAGCGTCTGTTCGCGTTCGTCATTGCCGCCGCCGATGCCCACGCCGCGCGCACGGCCCACGGCGTCGATTTCATCGATGAAGACGATGCAGGGGGCGTTTTTCTTGGCCTGTTCGAACATGTCGCGCACGCGGCTTGCACCCACGCCCACGAACATTTCCACGAAGTCCGACCCCGAGATGGTGAAGAACGGCACACCCGCCTCGCCCGCGATGGCGCGCGCCAACAGGGTCTTACCCGTGCCGGGCGGGCCGACCAGCAGCGCGCCTTTCGGGATCTTGCCGCCCAGGCGGCTGAATTTCTGCGGATTGCGCAGGAATTCGACGATTTCTTCCAGCTCTTCCTTGGCCTCATCGATACCGGCCACGTCGTCAAAGGTCACACGGCCTTGCTTTTCGGTCAGCAGCTTGGCCTTGGATTTGCCAAAGCCCATCGCGCCGCCCTTGCCGCCGCCCTGCATGCGGTTCATGAAGAAGATCCAGATGCCGATCAGCACCAGGAACGGCAGCCACACCCCCAGCAGCGACATGAAGCCCGACTGTTCCTGACGGACCACCGAAACCTCGACCCCGCTTTCGATCAGCTTTTCGGCAATCGGGTCGGATGCGGGCTTGATCGTGGTGTAGGTGCTGCCGTCGGCGACCTGGAAGGTCACCGTCTCGCCATCCAGGCGGACGTTCTTGACCTCACCCTTCTCGACCCGGTCCATGAAGGCCGAATAGCTGGTCGAGCGCGCATTGACCGAGCTTTGCCCGTCACCAAACAGATTGAAAAGCGCCAGGATGAGCAGGAAAAGCACCGCCCAGAAGGCAAGATTGCGCGCGTTACCCAAGGGGAAACCTCCAATAGTTCGCCGGCGCCGGATGCAGGTCCGCGCCTTTGGGTCTGAAAATAGGGATTAGTTGGGCAGGTTCAACGCCTGAATAGCGATCGGCGGAAACTGCCGCATGCGATCTGCGCTTTCCAGCCGTTTTCCGCCCCTGCAAGCGGCGCCGCCACAAGCTGCGCGCCCGCCCAGATGGCGGGGCTGGCCAGCAGGCTGGCCCGTGGCAGGCCCGTGGCGCGCCAGTCGGGGCAGTGGCGCAGCCCCTCGGCGCCAAGCGCGGCGATGGTCAGGCCCGGCCGGACCGGGCCGTCCAATTGCCAGCGGTCCCAGATCTGGCCCGCGGGCAGGCGAAGGCCGGCCACGGCGCGGGATTCGCGGGTGATGCGGATCTGGCCGGGGCTGACCAGCACGCGGCAGCCGTGCAGGGTGCAGTCGCGCAGATCGGCCAGAAGCCTGGCCACCTTGGCCGCGCGGGGCGCATAGTCGGCACCCGACACCCAGATCAGCGCGGCATTGATCAGGCGGCGGCGCATCTCGGGGTGGACACCGGGGCCAAAGGCCGCGGCCTCAATCACCAGATCGCCCGCAACCTCGGTGACATGGGCCGCGACCAGCCGGTCAAGGTCGGCGCAAAGCGTGGCCTCGGCTTGCGCCAGATGGCCCACGACGGTCGTGATCGTGTCCGTCCCGATCCCCAGGGGTGCCAGCGCGGCAAGGGCACGGCGCGCCTTCACGCGGTCAAAGCGCGGGTTGTCGTTCGACGGGTCGTCAACCCACGGCAGACCCCGCGCCGAAAGCCAGGCACGCAGATCGGCGCGGGTCGCGTCCAGAAGCGGGCGGTGCCAAGTGACGCCCTCGGCCTGAAACCGGGGGCGCATGCCCGACAACCCTTCAAGCCCCGCGGCGCGCGACAGGCGCATCAGAAAGGTTTCCGCCTGATCGTCGGCGGTATGGCCCAGCGCGACATGCGCGATACCCTGCGCCCGCGCCCAGCCACCGATCAGCGACAGCCGCGCGCGGCGCGCCTGATCCATCAGATTGCCGCGCGCCGCCGTCCCCTGCCAGCCCAGCGTGGCATGGCTAACCCCCAGCCGGGCGCAGGCGCTTGCGACAAAATCGGCCTCGGCCTTCGCCTCGGGACGCAGGCCATGATCGACGGTGACGGCCTGAAGCTGAAACCGGCCCGTCGCGTGCAACAGTTGCAACAGCGCCATCGAATCGCCGCCGCCGGAAACGGCAACCCCGACACGCGCGGGCATGTCGGGGGGAAAGGCCGCTTGTGCCAGATCTTCCAGCACCTTGGGCGCGGTCACTGGCAGCCCAGCCCCTGCATTGCGGATGCCGCCTGCCCCGCCGCCGGCGCGCCGGGAAAGCGGATGCCAACCTCGGCCAGGGTGGCGCAGGCCTCGACCTGCTGGCCCAGATCACCCAGCGAGCGGCCCAGCATCAGCAGGCTGTCCGCGGCGCGCAGGCCCTGCGGCTCGGCCGAAAAGGCCTCAAGCCAGGCGCGGGCCGCACCGGGAAGATCGCCCGCCTGCTGCAACGCCTCGCCACGCAGGAACATCGCCTCGGCGGTCAGCGGGCCGCCCGGGTAGGTTTGGGCAAAGGTCGCAAAGAGGTCAGCGGCGCCGCGAAAGTCACCTTGACCGAGCACCCCCTTGGCCCGGTCGAAATCCGCCTGTTCGTTCATTGCCATCGACGGCGCGGCGGCGGGCGCGGTGGCATTGGGGGCCGGGGCGGTGACCGCCGCGGCCGTGACCGGCGCACCGCCCAGGGTGGGCGTCTGGCCGATTGTGGAAATGTCGCAGCCCGGTTCCAGTTCACACAGGCGAAATTCCAGATCGCCCAGGCGGTTGGTGCCATCGCTGACGACGCGATTGATGCGGTTTTCCAGCGCCTCGGCGCGCGCGGTCAGGCGCGACAGCGCCGCCTCCATCGTGTTCATCCGGTCCAGCGCCGATGCACCGCCCGCCGCCTGCAGCCCCGGCGCGCCCGAGGTCACCAGCTCGGATCGCAGGCCCTGCAGATCGGCCGACAGCTGCGACAGCTCGGCCCGGATATCGGCAAGGGTGCCCGCATCCTGCCCAAAGGCAGGCGCGGCCAGGCCCAGGGCCAGCGAAAGAACGACCGCCCGCATCATCGCGCCACCGCCCCTCAGCTGCCCGCGCCGATCGAGATCACCGTGACCGCGCGGCGGTTCTGGGAATAGCACGATTCGGTCGAACAAACCGCCAACGGGCGTTCTTTGCCATAGGAAACAGTGCGCAGGCGGTTCGGGGCAACCCCTTGCGAAATCAGGTATTCCTGCACCGAATTGGCGCGGCGCGCACCCAGCGCAAGGTTGTATTCACGTGTGCCCTGTTCGTCGGCATGGCCTTCGATAATGGCGGAATATTGCGGCCGGCTGGCCAGCCACTGCGCCTGACCGCGCAGGGTATTCTGCGCATCAGGGCCAAGCGTCGATTGATCGACCGCGAACAGAACCTTGTCGCCGATGGTCTGGGCGAAATAGGCCGGCGAGTTCGGGTCCGAGGCCAGACCCATCTGGTCCACGCCCCCCGCGCCGCCGCCAAAGGCACCGCCCGGATCGACGACACCGCCGCCCGCGCCATAGCGGTCGGGGTTGTTACAGGCCGCAAGCGCAAGCGCGGACAGAAGAAGAAGTGCCTTGGGTGCGAAAGTCATGGTTTACCGCCTTTTTTCACTGGCTCGATGCCATTCATACTAACAGGTTCGCCGCAGCTTGGGAATCACCCGCCTCAGGGCAGAAGCGGCGACCAGGCCGGGTCCGAGGCCGCGCCCGGAAGCGGCACCGCCTTCAGGTTGCGCCCCGAAATATCCACCGAGAACAGCTGCGCCCCGCCCGCCGCACCGGGGCTTTCACGGGTGAACATGATCACGCGGCCGTTGGGCGACCAGGTCGGCCCTTCGTCCAGGAAGGACGAGGTCAGCAACCGTTCTTCCGACCCGTCGGTGCGCATCACGCCGATGTGGAAACGCCCGGCATGTTGCTTGGTGAACGCGATCAGGTCGCCGCGCGGTGACCAGACCGGCGTGCCATAGCGCCCCTCACCAAAGGAGATCCGCACCGCCTCGCCGCCGCCAGCGGGCATGATATACAGCTGCTGGCTGCCCGAACGGTCGGATTCGAACACGATCCGGCTGCCATCGGGGGAATAGGACGGCGCGGTTTCGATCGCAGGCGTATTGGTCAGCCGCTGCGGCGCGCCACCGTTCACGCCCATGCGCCAGATGTCGGTATTGCCGCCCTGTTCCAGCGAATAGACGATGCTGCCGCCATCGGGCGAAAACCGCGGGGCAAAGGTCATCGTGCCAGGCACCTCGGGCAGAAGCTGGCCCGAAGCATTGGCAACGTTCAGCATCTTGATGCGCGGGAAGCCGCTTTCAAAGGTCGTGTAAAGGATCCGGTCGCCGGTGGGCGAAAACCGCGGGGCCAGAACGATGGTGCTGGAATCCGTCAGATACTGCACATTCGCGCCGTCATAATCCATCACCGCAAGACGCTTCTGACGGTTGTCCTTGGGCCCGCTTTCGGACACGAACACCACCCGGCTGTCGAAATAGCCCGATTCCCCGGTGATCCGGCTATAGGCGATGTCGGCGACCTTGTGCGCCAGCCGCCGCCAGCTGGCCGGCGAGGCCGCAAGCTGCTGCCCCTCGCCCAGCTCCTGGCCCGAGAACACATCGAACAGGCGGAACTTGACCACCACGCGCCCGCCCGAAACCGACACCGCCCCGGTCAGCAGCGCCTGGGCATTGATCGCCTGCCAATCGGGGTAGGACACGGGCGCATCGAAAGATGAAATCCGCTGGATATGCGCGCTTTGCGGAATTTCGCGGAACAGCCCCGTGCCTGACAGGTCGGCGGCGATGACGCGGGTGATATCGGCGGCCAATTGCCCGGCATCGCCGCTTTCGGCCACGAAACCGGGCAGCGCGAAGGGCAAGGGCTCGATCACACCATCGGTGATCTCGATGCGCAGCGGTCCTTGCTGGGCATGCAGCGCGACGGGGGTCAGCGCAAGGGCGGCCAGGGCGGCCAGGGCGAAACGGATCATTCGGTGCATCCCTGAAATGCGGGTGAAACTGTTGTAACGGGTTTTCGCGGCGGCTGGGATCACAACTGCCTCAGCGGGCGCGCGGTTCCCGAACGGGGCGGCGGCGCGGGTCATTTCATCCTCATCTTTTCGGGATTGAAGACGATCTCGATTTCACGCCAGTGGTCGTATTTCTCGGGCGGCAGCGGGAAGCCATCCGATCCACAGCGCACGATGGCGCGGCGCCCGGCCTCAAAGGCCTGGTTGGCCGCAGCCTCGGACCCGCCTTCATGGCTGATCCGGCGGATGGACCCCACATCGGGGCGGCCATCAGGCATCATCGTGACGCCCAGCGTGACAACGGTGCGCAGCGCCTCGGTCGACAGCGCGCCCACGTTCCAACAGGCTTTCACATCGACGATCAGCGCATCTTTTTCCCCCGAGGTCAGCGGCGGGCCTGCGGCCGCGCGACCAACGCCACCCGTGCCAGAGCCTGTTTCCGCCGCCAGCGCCTCGGCCAGCGCATCGGCGACGGCATCGGATTGGCTTGGCGCCGCGGGCGTTGCGGCAGGCGCAGCGGTTTCCACCTGCGGCGCGGGCCGGGCGGGGGCGGGCTGCGCGGGGCGCGCGCGCGGTCGGGCCGACGTCAGCGGGGCCGAAGATTGCGGCCGCTCATCCGTTTCCGTGGCCTCGGTCACGATCTCGGTCGTGGCCTCGGGCGGGGCGGCTTCGGGTTCCGGCGCCTCGACGGTTTCCTCGGGCTCGGCGGTCTCATCGGGGCGGGTTTCGGCCTGCGCCATTTCGGACACCTGCGCATCCGGCGGGGGCGCCTCGGCAGGGGTCGGGGCCACGCGCGGGGCCGGGCGCGGCCGGGGGCGCGGGCTGATTTCCATCAGCACGGTCGCCGAAGGTTCCTCGACCGGGGGCATCGGCTGCATCGGGGGGGCTTCTGTCACCTCAGCCTGGGCAGGCGGGGTGGTCAAATCGCTCATGTCCGGGGTGGCTTCCGGCTCCGGCTCGGCCATGGGCGGGGGTGGGGCCTCGGCGGCCACCTCGGGGTCAGGCTGCGGCGCAGGCGGGGTGTCCTGCGCAACCGACGGTGCCTGCGGCTGCGCCACCGCCACATCCGACGGGCGCGGCGCCGCCGCCATCATCGCGGCAAATTCCGCCTCGGACATCACCGAAACCTCGGTCATGATCACCGGATCGGTGGGGCGCGCGCGGAACAGATCGCCGCCAAAGGCGACCCAGGCGATCAGCCCCAGATGAAGCGCCGCCGAAAGCCCGGTGCCAATCCTGTCCGCCCGATCCATGGGCATGATGACCTCAATTCCCTGCCGGGACGGTCTGGCCGCCGGTCAGCGTGGGCCCGCCCGCATCCGTCACCAGAACGATATTGGTGAAGCCGCCCGCATTCAGCGCGCCCATCACCTGCACCACGCGAGAGTATTCGATCCCGCCATCGGCGCGCAGGAACACCTTGTCGCTTTCGCGTTCCTGCGACACGGCGCGCAGCCGGTCGACCAGCTCGCCATCGGCGACCGGCGTGTTCATCAGCGACACGGTGCCATCCAGCTGCAACGAGATCGTCAGCGGCTCTTCCTGTTCGGTGGGCACGGTCCGCGCGGCGGTCTTGGGCAGTTCCAGCGGCACGCCCACCGTCATCAGGGGCGCCGCCACCATGAAGATGATCAACAGAACCAGCATCACGTCGACAAAGGGCGTGACGTTGATCTCGCTCATCGCGGCATGCTTGCCGCGCGCGCCGCGACGGCGGCGACCGCCCCCGCCCGACTTTTTCATCACCCCCGCACCCATGGCTCAGGCGTCCAGCTGGCGCGACAGGATCGTGGCGAATTCGTCGGCAAAGGCCTCATACCCCGAGGCGATGCGGTCGGCATCAGCCGACAGCTTGTTGTAGAAGATCACCGCCGGGATTGCCGCCAGCAGGCCCAGACCCGTGGCCAGAAGCGCCTCGGAAATCCCGGGCGCCACAACGGCCAGCGAGGTGTTTTGCGAAATCGCGATTTCCTCGAAGGCGACCTTGATCCCCCAGACCGTGCCGAACAGCCCCACGAAAGGCGCGGTCGACCCAACGGTCGCCAGGAACGGCAGGCCCGCGTTCAGGTGTTCGGTCTCTTTGGCGATCGCCACATCCATCGACCGGTCGATGCGCGCCTGCGCCCCGGTGATCAGCGCGCCATCGCTGCGGTGGCTGCGGCGCCATTCCAGCATGCCGGCGGCAAAGATCTTCTGGCTGGCCCCATCAGGTGCCGGGCCGATCTGGTCGAACAGCTCATCCAGCGGCTCGCCAGACCAGAAGGCGCGATCAAAGGTCGCGGCTTCGGCGCGGGCCGCGCGGAAGGTGATGAACTTGCGGATGATGATCGACCAGGACCAGAAACTGGCCACGATCAGCATGATCATCACGACTTGAACGATAAAGGATGCGCGCGCGAACAGCGCCACTAAGGAGAAGTCAATCTCCTGCGCCATCGCAAGGGCTTCGGTTTCCATCTGTCACTGCTCGCCGGTTGGGGCCACATTGTCGCGGCTCTGATTAGCAGTGATTCTATACAAGGTTCAGGGGGAGCGCCATAACAACTGCGTCATTTGGCCCGATGCCCCGCGTCTAGTGCAAGGCGGGCGCAATCTTGTGCCGAACATCGGCAGGAAGCCGCTGAGGCGCGCCGCTGTCGGTCAGGCACACAAGGGTCACGGTCGCGGCGAACAACCGCTCGCCCGCGCGCAAAACCTCCTGTTCCAACACGATGCGCGCGCCCGAGGCTGATACAAGCGCGGTGGTGACGACAAGCTCATCATCAAAGCGCGCGGGGCGCAGGTAATCGGCCTCAACCCGGCGCACGGCAAAGACGATGCCATGATCGCGCTTCATCGCCGCCTGATCCACGCCCAGCGCGCGAATCCATTCCGACCGGCCCCGTTCGATGAATTTCAGATAATTGGCGTAATAGACGATGCCGGCAAGGTCGGTATCCTCGTAATAGACGCGAACGGGAAAGGCATGGGTCATTGCACGCCCCTCGCCCCGATCCGCGCAGCCAGCCGCAAGGCATGGGCGGGATCGCGCGCCACCGCAGGCAGAACCGGATCATAGCCCGCCCGGATGACCGCCGCGATCTCGGGGCGCAATACCGTCACCCCGCGCGCCAGCGCCAGGGGCGAGGCCTCGGCAAAAGCGCGATCCGACCACAGCAGGATCATTTGCGCCGCCTGGCTCAGCGCCAGGGTCTCGGCCGGCACCTCATCCAACGCCTCGTCCATCCGCACAAAGGCGAAACAGGCCCGGATCGCGCCCTCCTGATCGAAACGGAACACGCGATACTGGTTCGCGCCCCCGTCATCCAGCCGCACCACCATATCGTGCAACCCCTCGATCAGCTGATCCAGATTGGGCACATCCAGCAATTCATGCCAGTCGCGGAAGAAAAAGATCATCAGGTTCGCGCCCAGTTCGGGGTCGGTCTCGGCCATCTTGTGCCCCGCCAGCGCCACCATCGCCTCAACCGCGCCCTTCACAACCGACAGCGTCGCGGCATCCACTCCAAAGACCACCGGAACGATCGGCCGCCCCCAGCGCGCGAACAGATATTCGCCCGTGCCGCGGGTAAACAGCGCCTCGACCTCTGATGCCTGCATCCTGGATCCCCCTTCTTCTTGGCCCAAATACTCCCGCCGGAGGCGTCCGCGCTATCCGTCCCCGAACAGGTCGACCTGCGGCACCCCGGATGAGGCCCCGCCCCCCGCCGCACCTGCCGCCACCGACGCGCGCGGCGCCTCAAGGCCCAGATGGCGCCAGGCGCGGGCGCCCAGCATACGCCCGCGCGGGGTGCGGCTGATCAGGCCCTGCTGCAACAGATAGGGCTCGATCACCTCTTCGATCGCGTCGCGGCTTTCCGACAGCGCGGCGGAAAGCGTCTCGACCCCAACCGGGCCACCGCCATAATGTTCCGCGATCAGCATCAGATAGCGTCGGTCCGCGCCATCAAGCCCAAGCTTGTCGACGCCCAAACGGGTCAGCGAGCCGTCCGCAATCTCACGCGTCAGCCGCCCGTCACCCTCAACCAGCGCGAAATCGACAACCCGGCGCAACAGCCGCCCGGCAATCCGCGGCGTGCCGCGCGCGCGCCGGGCAATTTCGCGCGTGCCGGCCGGTTCGGCCGGAATACCCAGAAGCCGCGCGCCACGCGCCACGATCAGATCCAGCTCATCTTCCGTATAGAACTGCAACCGGGTCGGGATGCCGAAACGGTCGCGCAGCGGCGTCGTCAGCAGGCCAAGCCGTGTGGTCGCGCCGACCAGCGTGAAGGGCTGCAGCTCAATCCGGACGGTGCGGGCGGCAGGGCCCTCGCCGATCACCAGATCAAGCTCAAAATCCTCCATCGCGGGGTAAAGCACCTCTTCCACAGCCGGGTTCAGGCGGTGGATTTCGTCGATGAACAGGACATCACGCGTCTCAAGGTTGGTCAGGATCGCGGCCAGATCGCCCGCCTTGGCCAGCACCGGCCCCGAGGTCATCTTGAAGTTCACCCCCAGCTCGCGGGCCATGATCTGCGCCAGCGTGGTTTTGCCAAGCCCCGGCGGGCCGTGGAACAGGGTGTGGTCCATCGCCTGACCGCGCATCTTGGCGCTTTCGATGAAGACCCGCAGATTGGCGCGGGCTTCGGCCTGGCCAACGAACTCCTCAAGGGCCTGCGGGCGCAGGGCGCGGTCGGCATCATCGGGCAGCCGGTCAGGGCGAAGGGTGGGGTCTGGTTCGGTCATGATATGCCAGTGTCGTGCCTATTGGCGGGCGTTGCAAGGGGGGGGGGGGGGGGGCGCCCCCCCCCCTATTTCGGCCAAGAAGAAGGGGTCAGCCTTTCGGGGCCAGAAGGCGCAGGGCTGCGCGGATGAGTTTTGCGGTATCGCTGGCTTCGGGGTTTTCCGAGGCCTGCGCCACGGCGGCCGCAGCCTCGGACGGGTTGTAACCCAGATTGGTGAGGGCGCTGAGCGCCTCGGCGGTGAAGTTGGCCTGCGGCGCGGGTTGCGGGGCGGCGGCCTTGCGCGGCCGGGGGGCCGGTTCGACCACCTCATCCGATGGGGCCAGATCGACCGTCAGCGCCCCGCCCATCGCCATGACCGATGGCGCCTTGTCCTTGAGTTCCATCACGACGCGCTGCGCGAGTTTCGGCCCCACCCCGGGCGCGGCCTTGATTGCCGACCAATCGCCCAGCGCGATCGCCCGACCGACACCTTCGGCGCCAAGTGTGCCCAGGATCGCCAGAGAGGCCTTGGCGCCGATGCCCTGCACCGAGGTCAGCAGGCGGTGCCATTCCTTTTCCAGAAGGCTGGGGAAGCCGAACAGCTGCAGCAGATCTTCGCGCACCAGCAGGTCGGTGTAAAGCGCGCAGGCCTGGCCCACCGGCGGCAGGCTGCTGGCGGTTCGGGCCGAGACATGGACGATATAGCCCACGCCGCGCACGTCGATCAGGACATGGTCCATCGCCCGGTGCAGGATGGTGCCCGCGATACGCCCGATCATGCGACTTTTCCTTTCATCGCCGCCGCCATGCGGCCAGCGGATTGCAGATGGTGGGCGTGGCAGATCGCCACCGCCAGCGCATCGGCCGCGTCCGGCCCGGCCAGATCCACCCCCGGCAACTGGAAGCGCACCATGTGCTGGATCTGGCCCTTGTCGGCATGGCCCACGCCAACCACCGCCTTTTTCACCGCGTTCGGGGCATATTCCCCCACGCTCAACCCCGCCTGCGCGGGCACCAGCAGTGCAATGCCGCGTGCTTGGCCCAGTTTCAGCGTGGCCACCGCATCCTTATTCACGAAGGTCTGTTCAACCGCCGCAGCATCCGGGGCGTGGCGGGCGATCACCGCCGTCAGGGCGGTGTGCAACGAGCACAGCCGCAGCGCCAGATCCTGCCCTTCGGAATGGATGATCCCGTTGGCGACATGCGTCAGGCGCGAACCCGCCATCTCGATCACACCCCAGCCGAGGTTGCGAAGCCCCGGATCGATTCCGATCACGCGCATATGCCTGTTCCGCCTGCTCTGTTGCCTTTTTCACACGACTAGCACGAAAGAAGAACATCGCAAAGCGCGAACAGATCGCGCAGGCAGAAGAACGGTCGTTCCGGGTTTGGCGGAAAGTTCACGCCGCGACGCAGAAAAACGTGCCGCAGCGCCACGGCAACAGAACACCCGTCCCCCCCGCGCCAAGCCATGCGGCAGGCGCATATCGGGCCTGCCGCCCTGTCGGTTGTTTTCGCGCCCTGCCCGGCTTAGGTGCGCCGCATCGGGCCGGTTGCCCGAAAACAATGCACCTTATGAAGGATCACGGAAATGTCCGCCTATGACACCCACCGCGTCCTGACCCGGAGCGGTCGTCCCGGGTTCGTGACGAAACTGGTCGCAGCCATCCTGGCGTGGAACGATGCGCGCGTGACGCGCGCCGCCCTGATGAAGCTGAGCGATCGCGAACTGGACGACATCGGGATTTCCCGCGGCGATATTGCCCGGGTTGCGCGCGGCTGAACCAGCGCCATACGACAGATGAAAAGGCCGTGCCGGTTACCCGGCACGGCCTTTTTCGTGCTGAAATGACCTCAGTTCAAAACCGATTTTATCACAGCGGCAATTTGATGGGTGGCCGGATCAGGGTGCAGCACCCAGGCGCTGACCTGTTCGACCAGCGTTCCCGCAGCAAGCGCCGCGACCTTGTCCTGATACCCCTCGGCGCCCAGTTGCGCCAGGATCGCCCCTTTGAACAGCAACACCGCCGCCAGCACCAACGCGATCGAGCGCAGCGGGATCGCGATGCGCCGACGCCCGCGCGCGCCATCGAAATCTGCGCGGCCAAGCGCGTCCGTCGCTTCAAACGAACGCCCGGCGGCATGCATCTGATTGATGCGAACCAGACGGTGTTCAAAATCTTTCATGTTCAGGTCGGTCATCGGGTCGATCCATGGCATGAGAAGGCGAATGCCTTTCACTATGCCTTATTCCTGACCCAATTTCGACAGCTAAATGTGGCGATTACGTCCGCTTAAGAACCAATGTCGTCCAGTCGCCGAATTCATCGCGCGATATCAGAACAAATCCCTGCGCCTCATAGGCGGCGATCACCTCATCCGCCTGTGCATGGAGGATGCCAGACAGAATCACATGCCCTGATTCGGCGCAGAAACGGCCCATGTCAGGGGCCAGCGCGATCAGCGGTCCTTTCAGGATATTGGCAAAGATCAGGTCATAGGGCGCGTCCTGCTGCAGGCGGGGATGATCGAACCCTGCCGCTTCAACGCAGACCACCCGGCCTTCCAGCCCATTCGCGACAACATTGGCGGCCGCCGTTTCGACCGCCACCGGATCGATGTCCGAGGCCAGAACCGGATCGGGCCAGATCTTGGCCGCCGCCATCGCCAGCACCGCCGTGCCGCAGCCAATATCGGCCACCCGCTGCGCGCGCAGGCCCGCCCGGTCCAGCCGGTCCAGCGCGGTCAGACAGCCCAGCGTCGTCCCGTGATGCCCGGTTCCAAAGGCCATCGCCGCCTCGATCAGCAGCGGCACAGAGCCTTCGGGAACCTTGTCCGCATCATGGCTGCCATAAACAAAGAACCGCCCCGCCACGACCGGGGCCAGTTCGCGTTTCACATGCGCCACCCAATCAACATCGGGCAACTCGGACACCGCGAAAGATTCGGCCCCATGCGCGGCTGCCAGCAGTGCAAGCACGGTTTCATCGGGATGATCCAGGAAATAGCTGCCGACTTCCCAGCGCTCCGACCCGTCCTCGATCTCGAACACCCCAACGCCATAGGGCGCCGGATCAAGATCCTCCAGCATCTCGGCCAGCGCCTCGGCGCGGTCGCGGTCGGGAAGGGTTGTGAAAGCAGTAAAGGTGGGCATCGCGGCCTCCCGGCTGAAGATTTCGTGCAGCTAGGGCCTTTGGGCCCCGCCCGTCAAGCCGGGCCGCATCCGGGGGCTGCGCGTCGCGCGTCTTTCGCGTATGATTTATGTCAAGGCAGCGGGCGTCGAAACATGGCACCTAGGCGCGGTCCAGACGCAAGGGGGATACCGGGATGGATATCATCGCTCTGGTGGAACGAATCGGTGAAGGACCGACAGCGGCGCTGTTCGGGGTGATCACCGGCATCATCTTTGGTGTCGCCGCGCAACGGTCAAACTTCTGCCTGCGTGCAGCTACCGTGGAATTCGCGCGCGGCAGGCTGGGGCCGAAGGTGGCGGTCTGGCTGCTGACCTTTTCGACCGCCGTGGTCTGGGTGCAGGGCGCCCAGCTTCTGGGCCTGTTCCGGGCCGAGGACAGCCGCGTGATGGCGGTGCCCGGCAGCTGGTCGGGCGCAATCATCGGCGGGCTGATGTTCGGCGCGGGCATGGTTCTGGCGCGCGGCTGTTCCGGCCGGCTTCTGGTGCTGGCGTCCACGGGCAACCTGCGCTCGGTCGTATCGGGGCTGATCTTCGCCGTCGTCGCCCAGATGAGCCTGAAGGGCGTGCTGTCCCCCCTGCGCGACAATCTTGCCGCGCTCTGGACCACGCCGGGGGGCGAAAACGTCAACCTTCTGGCCAGCCTGCGCCTGCCGGACTGGTCGGGCCTGACCTTCGGGTTCGCCGTCGCGGCGCTGGCGCTGTATCTGTCGCGGCGCAACCAGATCGGGGCCCGGGTGCTTGTCTTCGCCTCGGGCGTGGGCTTTGCCGTGGCGGTGGGCTGGGTGCTGACCTGGACCCTGTCACAGGTCAGCTTCGATCCGGTCCCGGTGACGTCGGCCACCTTCTCGGGGCCTTCGGCCAATACGCTGATGTTCTTCCTGGATCGCGACGCGGTGCTGGAATTCGACGTGGGCCTTGTGCCGGGCGTGGTGATCGGCGCCTTCCTGTCCTCGGTCCTGGGCCGGCAGTTCGCCTTCCAGGCCTTTGAAGGCGTGCAGGTGATGCGCCGATCCATGATCGGGGCGGCCTTGATGGGCTTTGGCGCGATGCTGGCGGGGGGATGCGCCATCGGCGCGGGCGTCACCGGCGGGTCGATCTTTGCGGGCACCGCCTGGCTTGCGCTGTTTTGCATGTGGATCGGCGCGATCGTGACGGATTTCCTCGTCGATCAGCGCAGCCCGCAGCGCCAGACCGCCTGATCCCCTTCGGATTTGCCCAAATATCCTCGGGGGAACGGGCCACGGCCCACGGGGCCGGGGGCCGTGGGGGGCAGACAGCCCCCCCGACCCTCTCAAAGAAAGCTCTGCGGGTCGATGTCGATCGCCACGCGCAGGTTCGCGGGCGCGCGCAACTGCCCGACCCATTCGGCAACGGCCGCCTGCAGTGGCACACCTTTGTCCGCCTTCACCAAAAGCCGCACCCGGTGCCGCCCCCGCACCCGCGCGATCGGGGCGGGCGCCGGGCCGTAAAGCGTGGCCCCCACACGCCGCAACGGCATATCCGCCCGCGCCAGCGCCGCGCCAAAGTCAAAGACCTGCTGCAGATCCGGCCCCGACAGGATGATCCCCGCCATCCGGCCAAAGGGTGGCACGCCCTGCGCCCGCCGCGCCTCGGCCTCGGCGCGCCAGAAGGCCTCATCATCGCCCGACAGGATCGCCCGGATCACCGGATGGTCGGGCTGATGGGTCTGCAACAGCGCCAGCCCCTTGCGCCCGTCGGCCCGCCCCGCGCGGCCTGCCACCTGCCGCATCAGCTGAAACGTGCGTTCCGCCGCGCGCAGGTCCGACCCTTGCAGCCCCAGATCCGCGTCAATCACCCCCACCAGCGTCAGCAGCGGAAAGTTGTGCCCCTTGGCCACGATCTGTGTGCCGATGATGATGTCGGCGCCGCCGCCCGCAATGGTGCCGATCGCCTCTTTCAGCGCGCGCGCCGATCCGAACAGGTCCGAGGACAACACCGCCACCCGCGCGCCCGGGAAGCGCTCAGCCACCTCTTCGGCCAGCCGTTCTACCCCCGGCCCCACCGGCGCCAGCCGCCCCTCGGCACCGCAGGACGGGCAGGCGGTGGGCACCGGCTTGCTTTCGCCGCATTGATGGCAGACCAGCCGCTTCAGAAACCGATGCTCGACCATACGCGCATCGCAATGGTCACAACCGATCTGGTGGCCGCAGGCCCGGCACACCGTCACCGGCGCATAGCCACGCCGGTTCAGAAACAGCATCGCCTGTTCGCCCTTGCCGATCCGATCCGTCACCGCCGCCGCCAGCGTGGGCGAAATCCAGCTGTTGGCCGCCATCTTCTCGGCCCGCAGGTCGATCGTCCGCATCTCGGGCAACTCGGACTCGCCAAACCGCGACACCAGATCGATGCGCGCATATTTGCCCGCTTCGGCATTGACCCAGCTTTCCAGGCTGGGCGTGGCCGAGGCCAGCACCACCTGCGCCGACGCCAATGAGGCACGCAGCACCGCCATGTCGCGGGCATTATACAGCGCGCCTTCCTCTTGCTTGTAGGAGGTGTCGTGCTCCTCATCCACGACGATCAGCCCAAGGTCACGAAACGGCAGATACAGCGCCGATCGCGCACCCACGACCAACTGCACCCCGCCCTCACCCGCCATCCGCCACAGCCGCCGCCGCTCCGTCTGGCTGACGCCCGAATGCCATTCGCCGGGGCGCGCGCCAAAGCGTTCCTCAACCCGGGTCAGAAATTCTGATGTCAGCGCGATTTCCGGCAAAAGCACCAGCGCCTGCCGGCCCTGGCGCAGACATTCGGCCACCGCCTCAAGGTAAACCTCGGTCTTGCCAGACCCCGTGACCCCGCGCAAAAGCGTCGTGCCATAGCGCCCCGACCGCACCCCCGCACACAGCCGCACGGCGGCCTCGGCCTGTTCTGTGGACAGGCTTTTACCCGGCAAATCAGGGTCCAGCCGCGGAAAGGGCAGATCGCGGGGAATGTCCGCCTCATCCACCGCGCCGGCCTTCACCAGCCCCTTCACAACCTGTGTCGTCACCCCGGCCAGCCCGGCCAGTTCCGCCAACATGAACCCCGCCCCACCGTGATCGCGCAACACCTCAAGCACCCGTTCGCGCGCCTCGGTCATCCGGTCGGGCAGAACCGCCCCCAGCCGATAGATCTTGCGCGTCCCCGGCGCCTCGCCCAGACCCGGCGCACGCGTGGCCAACCGCAACATCGCGGGCAGGGGCGTCAGGGTGTAATCCGACATCTTCACCAGAAAGGCGCGCAACTCCTCGCGCATGGGCGCGGCATCCAGCACCCGCGTCACGGGCCGGATCTTCGCCGGATCAAAGCCGCCCTGCCCCGGCCCCCAGACCACGCCCAGCACACGCCGCGGGCCCAGCGGCACCTCGACAAAGGCCCCCACCGCACAGCCCCCTTCGGGCGCGCGATAATCCAGCGGCCGCCCGATCGGTTCGGCCGTCAGCACCGCGACCAGCGCGCCCGCCTCAAACCAGTCCGGATCAGCCATGCCCGCCCCCCCTTCGGATTTGCCCAAATATCCTCGGGGGGCGGCGCGTCCCGCGCCGGGGGGGGCAGACAGCCCCCCTGCCCCGGACACCGCCCGCGCCACGGATGGGGGGTTCCGGCAGACCCCGGATTGCGCTATCACGCGCCAAACCCGCCTGCAGGAGTCTTGCCATGAAATTCTTCGTCGATACCGCCGACGTCGCCGCCATCCGTGAACTCAACGACCTGGGCATGGTCGATGGCGTCACCACCAACCCCTCGCTGATCCTGAAATCGGGCCGCGACATCATCGAGGTCACGAAAGAGATCTGCGACATGGTCTCGGGCCCCGTCTCGGCCGAGGTGGTCGCGACCGAATCCAAGGAAATGATCAAAGAAGGTCTGAAGCTGGCCAAGATCGCCCCCAATATCGCGATCAAGGTTCCGCTGACCTGGGATGGCCTGACCGCCTGCAAGGCTTTCGCATCCGAAGGCCACATGGTCAATGTCACGCTCTGCTTCTCGGCGGCGCAGGCGATCCTGGCGGCCAAGGCCGGCGCCAGCTTCGTGTCACCCTTCATCGGGCGGCTGGATGACAACAACTTCGACGGTGTCCAACTGATCGAGGACATCCGCACCATCTATGACAACTACAGCTTTACCACCAACATCCTTGCCGCCTCGATCCGGTCGGTGAACCACATCACCGATTGCGCCCGCATCGGCGCCGATGTGATCACCGCGCCCCCCGCGGTGATCAAGGCGATGGCCAACCATGTGCTGACCGACAAGGGCCTGGACCAGTTCCTGAAGGACTGGGCCAAGACCGGCCAGTCGATCTGATCCCTGCCGGACCGGCGATGGCCCGCCACCGCGGGCCATCCTTTCGGCACAAAATTTCCCTGCGAATTCCCCCGATCGGTGTAAGGTTGCGGCCATGACGACAGAAGCCGGCAAGGACACAGGCATGAACGACACCGCGCAGACCGCCGCGCCCGCACAGGCCGCGCTGGCCGAAGACCTGCGCGAAAAGATCCTCTCCGCCCCCGAGATGATCCTGGAAGATCGTGACCTGATGCGCGCCCTGATCGCGGGCAACGAACGCACGATGGGCGGCAATATCGTCGATCTGCGCGGCATCGCGATGGAACGGCTGGAACGCCGGCTGGAACGGCTGGAAGACACCCACCGATCCGTGATCGCGGCGGCCTATGAAAACCTGGCCGGCACCAATCAGATCCACCGCGCCGTTCTGAAGATGCTCGACCCGGTGGATTTCGAATCCTTCCTGACCAACCTGTCCACCGAGGTGGCCGAGATCTTGCGCGTGGACGCCCTGCGCCTGGTGCTGGAAAACCGCGACGCCCGGCAAGACGCAGCGCTGCAGCGCCTGGGCGAGGTGCTGTGCCTGGCCGAGCCGGGCTTTATCGAAGCCTATCTGCGCGCCGGTCGCTCCGGTCCGCCGCGCAACGTGACCCTGCGCCAGACCCTGCCCCAGGCCGCCGCCGTCTTCGGCGATGCCGCCGGCTGGCTTCGGTCCGAGGCGGTGCTGCGCCTCGATTTCGGCGAAAATCGCCTGCCCGGCCTGCTGGTTCTGGGCGCCGAAGACCCGCAACAGTTCAAGCCCTCTCAGGGCACGGACCTGCTGACCTTCTTCGCCGGCGCTTTCGAACGGGCCATGCGTCGCTGGCTGGGCTGATGGGTCCGGGCTTTTCCGCGGCCGCAGGCGATGCGCTGATGCGCTGGCTGGATCATCTGCGCGCGCTGGATGGCGCTGCGGATGAAACGGTCACCGCCTATCGCACCGACGTGGCGGCCTTCCTTGGCTTTCTGCACAACCATCATGGCGAAAGCCTGGGGTTGGCGCGGCTTGGCGCCATCACCCAGGCCGACATGCGCGCCTTTCTGGCGCATGAACGCGGCCGGGGCCTGTCCTCGCGTTCGCTGGCGCGGCGGCTGTCCTCGGTGAAATCCTTCATCCGCTGGCTGGCCGACCGCGAAGGCTTTGACCCGACCCATGTGCTGGCCACCCGCGCGCCGCGTTATCAGCGAAAACTGCCCCGCCCCCTGACCGAAGAGGCCGCCCGCGCGGTGATCGATCAGGTCGACCTGCAGGCGGCCGAACCCTGGATCGCCGCGCGCGATGCCGCGGTGGTGACGCTGCTTTATGGCTGCGGCCTGCGCATCTCAGAGGCGCTGGGGCTGACCGGCGACTGCGCCCCACTGCCCCAGGTGCTGCGCATCCGCGGCAAGGGCGGCAAGGAACGGCTGGTGCCGGTCCTGCCCGCCGCGCGCGCCGCGGTGGATGATTACCTGCGCCTGTGCCCCTATGACATCGCGCCTGCCACACCGCTGTTTCGCGGGGCCCGCGGCGGCGCGCTGAACCCGCGGCTGATCTCGGGCGCGATGGCGCGCGCGCGCATGGCGCTTGGCCTGCCCGCCACCGCCACGCCGCACGCCCTGCGCCACAGCTTTGCCACCCATCTTCTGGCCGCCGGCGGCGATCTGCGCGCGATCCAGGAATTGCTGGGCCATGCAAGCCTGGCAACCACCCAGGTCTACACCGCCGTCGATTCCGCCCGGCTGATGGAAATCTACAATTCCGCCCACCCGCGCGCCTGACGCCATTGCAGCCGCCCGCCGAATGGGCGATGGAGAATCATGGATATCCGCCTGAAAGCCCTTTCCGTGCATCTTCTGACCGCAACCGGCGCGGTTCTGTCGATGCTGGCCATGCTGGCCGCCGTCGACGGGGAATGGAGCCTGATGTTCCTCTGGCTCGTTGTGGCTTTGGTGGTGGACGGGGTCGATGGACCACTGGCGCGGCGCTACGCGGTGCGCAAGAACTGGCCCACCTATGATGGCGTCCTGCTGGACCTGATCATCGACTATCTCACCTATGTCTTCATCCCGGCCTTTGCGCTGTTCAAGTCGGATCTGCTTCCCGGCTGGACAGGCTGGATCGCGATCATCGTGATCACCTATACCTCGGCGCTCTACTTCGTCGACACGCGCATGAAGACCAAGGACAATTCCTTCGCGGGCTTCCCCGCCTGCTGGAACATGGTGGTGCTGGTCCTGTTTGCGATCGCACCGAATTTCTGGGTGGTTCTGGCCCTGGTGGTCGCGCTGGCCGGGGCCATGTTCACCAACCTGAAATTCATCCACCCGATGCGCACCCAACGCTGGCGCAGCCTGTCGATGCCGGTGGCACTGGCCTGGACGGCCTGCGCCGGCTGGGCCGCCTGGGTCGATTTCCACCCCGACAGCTGGGCCAACTGGGGCCTGGTGGTGACCACGCTTTACCTGCTTCTGGCTGGCATCGCGCAGCAGATCATCCCCGAAAAACGCGCCTGAGGCTTCTTCTTGGCCGAAATACTCCGGGGGTCCGGGGGCGGCGCCCCCAGCCTTGCCGCCTAGATGCGCGTCACGATCACCCCAAGAACGATCATCCCCGCCGCCAGCGCCTTGGCCGGGCCCATCCGCTCGCCAAAGGCGATCCAGCCGATCAGCACCGCAAACAGGATCGAGGTTTCCCGCAGCGCCGCCACCAGCGCGATCGGCGCCAGCGTCATCGCCCAGACCGAAATCGCATAGGCCCCGTAGGACGCCGCCGAGGCCAGCCCCCCCAACAGCCATTCGCTGCGCCCGCCAGCCAGAACCGACCGCCCGCGCAACGCCACCATGCCGGCTGCAAACAGCGCCCCATCGACCACGAAAATCCAGCCGACATAGGCCACCGCATCGCCCGACACCCGCGCGCCCAGCCCGTCGATCAGCGTGTAACAGGCCGTCGCGCAGGCCGATCCCAGCGCAAAGGGCAGCAGGCGTCGGCTTTCCCCGTCGGTGAACACCCCCCGCGCCATCAGCAGGATACCAAGGCCCAGCGTCGCAATACCCAGATATTCCCCCGCCCGCAGCGAATCGGCCAGAAACAGCGCCCCTACCACCGCCACGATCATCGGCGCCGCACCGCGCGCGATCGGATAGACGCGGCTCAGATCGCCCTGTTCATAGGCATAGGTCAGAAAGAACTTGTAGGCGAAATGGGTGCAGCCCGCGGCCAGAACCCAGGGCCAGACCTCGGGCGCGGGCCAGGGGCGCGTGGCCACAACCGCCAGGCCGATCGGGATTTCCATCACCGACAGCACCACCATTGACCCGACCTTGGACCGCCCCCGCTTGATCAGCGCGTTCCACACCGCGTGCAGGAAGGCCGCGCCCAGAACCGCCACCATCACCCCGACCGTCATCCAGCCCCCCATGCCGCCGCCCCGCGCGGCCCCGGGGCCACATCGCCAATCGGTAAGCGGCGGCGCGACGCAAGACAAGCGGTCACGCCCCCCGCCTGCCGGAACCGGCGCGGGGGGCGGTTAGCGGGCCGTCAGCCCAGCGCGTCGTTGCAGCGCTTGCAGGTCGCCGCGTGGGCATGGCTGCCCACATCGGGCAGGATCTTCCAGCAGCGTTCACATTTCTCGCCCAGGGCCGTTTCGAACACGACCGAGACGCCGGGCACCTCGGGCAGGCGGAAGGCCTCATTCGGGGCGGGATCGGCGGTCAGTTCCAGGCCCGAGGTGATGCAAACATCGGCGAAATCGACCGAATGCAGCGCCTTCAGCAGGCCCGCATCTTCAACATGCACCACGGGCGCGGCCTCCAGGCTGGCGCCAATCACCTTGGCGGTGCGCTGCACCTCCAAAGCGGCGGTCACGGCGCGGCGGGCACGGCGGATGCCATCCCATTTCTGCGCCAGCGGCTCATCCAGCCAGTCGGCGGGCGTGTCGGGCATGTCGACCAGATGGACCGAGCTGTCCTCGCCCGGGAATCGGCTCAGCCAGACATCCTCCATGGTGAACACCAGGATCGGCGCCAGCCAGGTGGTCAGGCGGTGGAACAGGATGTCCAGCACCGTGCGCGCGGCACGCCGGCGCAGGCTGGCAGGCGCGTCGCAATACAGCGCATCCTTGCGGATGTCGAAATAGAAGGCCGACAGGTCCACCGTGCAGAAGTTGAACAGCGCCTGGAACACGCCCTGGAAATCATAGGCGTCATAGCCCTTGCGGACGGTGTGGTCCAATTCGGCCAGGCGATGCAGAACCCAGCGTTCCAGTTCGGGCATGTCGGCGGGGGCGACGCGTTCAGCCTCGTCAAAGCCCGACAGATTGCCCAGCAGGAAGCGCATGGTGTTGCGCAGACGACGATAGCTGTCGGCCACGCCTTTCAGGATCTCTTTCCCGATCCGCAGGTCGACCGTGTAGTCGGACTGGGCCACCCACAGGCGCAGGATGTCGGCGCCATATTCCTTGATCACATCCTCGGGGGCGACGGTATTGCCAAGCGATTTGGACATTTTCATGCCCTTCTCGTCCAGCGTGAAGCCATGCGTCAGCACCCCGCGATAGGGCGCGCGGCCCTTGGTCGCGCAGGCCTGCAGCATTGACGAATGGAACCAGCCGCGGTGCTGGTCAGTGCCTTCCAGATAGAGATCGGCAATCCCGTCCGGCGTGCCATCCGCCCGGTCGCGCAGCACGAAGGCATGGGTGGACCCACTATCGAACCACACGTCCAGCACGTCATAGACCTGTTCATAATCCGACGGATCGACGATGCCTTCCAGCACGCGGTCCTTGAAACCTTGCACATACCAGACATCGGCGCCCTCGGCCTCAAAGGCCGCGACGATGCGGGCGTTGACCTGCGCGTCGCGCAGCAGGAAGTCGGGATCGGTGGGTTTGGCGCCCTTTTTCACGAAGCAGGTCAGCGGCACGCCCCAGGCGCGCTGGCGCGACAGCACCCAATCTGGCCGGTTCTCGATCATCGAATACAGACGGTTGCGCCCGGTCTGCGGCGTCCATTTCACCAGCCGGTCGATCGAGGCCAGCGCGCGCGCCCGGATCGTGTCGCCGTATTCGCCCATGCCATCGTCCAGAGCCTTGTCGATCGCGGCGAACCACTGCGGCGTGTTGCGATAGATCAGCGGCGCCTTGGACCGCCAGGAATGCGGATAGCTGTGCTTCAACTTGCCCTTGGCCAGCAGTGCCCCCGCGCCATGCAGCGCCTTGATGTTGGACACATTCGCCGGGCCTTCCTTGCCCTCGGGGGTGATGATCTGCTGACCGCCGAACAGCGGCAGGTCGGCGCGGTAGCTGCCGTCCTCCATCACGTTCCAGGTCATCGGCAGGCCGAATTTCAGGCCCAGCTGATAGTCGTCATCGCCGTGGCTGGGCGCGGTGTGGACAAAGCCGGTGCCGGCATCGTCGGTGACATGATCGCCGGGCAAGAGCGGCACGTCATAGTCCCATTCGCCCGCGCCGCCCTCAATCCCGCGATAGGGATGCGCCAGCAACAGCCCCTCCATCTCGCCCGCTTCGACGGCGCGCAGGCGGGTAAAGCTTTCGACCTTGGCCGCGGTCATCACCCCCTCGGCCAGCCGGTCGGCCAGAACGATGGTTTCGCCAACCCGCGCGGTCGCGTTTTCCGCCGCGGCGTCGATGCGGTAAAGCCCGTATTCGATCGCCGGGTTGAAGGCCACGGCGCGGTTCTGCGGGATCGTCCAGGGCGTCGTCGTCCAGATCACGACGCTGGCGCCATCCAGCCCCGCCACGGCGGGGCGGAACCGCACCCAGATCGTGTGGCTGGTGTGGTCGTGGTATTCCACTTCGGCCTCGGCCAGGGCGGTCTTTTCGACCGGCGACCACATCACGGGCTTGGACCCCTGATACAGGCTGCCGTTCATCAGCAGCTTCATGAATTCGTCCGCGATCACCGCCTCGGCGTGGTAATCCATGGTCAGATAGGGCGCGTCCCACTTGCCGGTGATGCCCAGGCGCTTGAATTCGTCGCGCTGGATGTCGATCCAGCCCTCGGCAAAGCGACGGCATTCCTGGCGGAAGGCGACGATGTCCACGTCATCCTTGTTCAGGCCCTTGGCGCGGTATTGCTCCTCAATCTTCCATTCGATCGGCAGGCCGTGACAGTCCCAGCCCGGCACATAGCGCGAATCGCGGCCCATCATCTGCTGGCTGCGAACGATGAAATCCTTCAGCACCTTGTTCAGCGCATGCCCGATGTGCAGATGGCCGTTGGCATAGGGCGGGCCGTCATGCAGCACGAAGGGCGCGCGCCCCGCCGCCTGGTCGCGCAGCCGGTCATAGACCCCGATCCGCGCCCAGCGCGCCAGCCAGTCGGGTTCACGCTGCGGCAGGCCCGCGCGCATCGGGAAATCGGTTTCGGGCAGAAAGACGGTGTTGCGGTAATCAGGCGAAGTCTGGGGCGTGTCGGCGCACATCTGGCATATCCTTGACGGGAGGGGGGCGCATCACCCGCGCCCGGTACTGGCGTGCAAATCCCGGCAACCCTGACGCGTCAGAGCGCCGGGCCGGTAATTCGATGTATGTGATATACGGGCCAGATCATGCCGCCTTATAGGCCCCGCGCCGCCCTGCGGCAAGGCGGTCAAACGCGCGATTACGGCCCCTGTTCGCGTGACGGATCGGCCCGGCGCAAAAGAAAACGGGGCAGGTTTGCACCCGCCCCGTTTCCTGAAATATCGCGGACCGATCAGGCCAGAGCGAGATTCGTCGCCGATTCACGGCCGTCGCGGCCGGATTCGATGTCGAAGGTCACTTTCTGACCGTCGTTCAGCTGACGGATGCCAGCGCGCTCAACGGCGGAGATGTGGACGAAGATGTCCTTGTTGCCATTGTCCGGCGCGATGAAGCCGTAGCCTTTGGTGGTGTTGAACCATTTCACGGATCCCGTAGCCATCGTGATGTCTCCTTCAAATTTGCCGCCTGCACCATTGCAGCGGCCCGGCTCAGTCAGTGCAGAATCGAAAGACTGGCCGATGAAGGAACAGCGGGTCGATAAAGGTAACGTCGCCCAGCAAATATGGGGCGGGGTCGAAAAAAAAGCAAGGATAATGCGCGGAAAAAGAATGCGGTGTTGGGGGTGACCATTTTGACAGGGAATATTGCGCAAAATGAGCATCTATCGCACTTTTTGTGCAAGATTTCGCTTCAAATCATGCCGAACCCAAGAAAGCATGCGGCAAAGGGGGATCTTCATGACCAAGACCTGCATTCTGATCGGCGCGCCAGTCGATACTGGCCAGCGCAATCCCGGCTGTCTGATGGGGCCGGCCGCCTATCGCGTGGCGGGGCTTGCGCAGACGCTGGCCGATCTGGGCCACCGCGTCGAAGACCGGGGCGATGTGGCGCCCCACCCGGTCCGCGGCGCGACCTGCGCCAACCCGGCGGTGCATCATCTGGACGAAACCCTGGGCTGGACCGCGGCCCTGGCCGAGGCCGGGGAACAGGCGATGGATCAGGGCTTTGCGATCTTTCTGGGCGGCGATCATTCGCTGTCGCTGGGTTCAGTCGCAGGCGTGGCCCGCCATGCCCGCGCGGCGGGGCGGCCGCTGTTCCTGCTGTGGCTGGATGCGCATTCCGATTTCCACACCTTTGACAGCACGACATCGGGCAACCTGCACGGCACGCCTGTGGCCTATATTGCGGGCCGGGAAGGCTTTGCGCCGCTAGCGCCCTTCCCCGCCCTGGTCCCGCCGGAAAACATCTGCCTGTTCGGCATCAGGTCCGTTGACCCGGCCGAGCACAAGGCGCTGTCGCGCCACCGGATCGAGATCAACGACATGCGCGTTCTGGATGAACGCGGCATCGCGGCCCCACTGCGCGCCTTCCTTGATCGGGTGCAGGCGGCCGGCGGGCTGCTGCATGTGTCGCTGGATGTGGATTTCCTGGACCCCTCGATCGCGCCGGCAGTGGGCACCACCGTGCCCGGCGGCGCCACCTTCCGCGAGGCGCATCTGGTGATGGAACTGCTGCACGAAAGCGGGCTTGTGACCTCGCTCGACCTGGTCGAGTTGAACCCCTTTCTGGATGATCGCGGGCGCACCGCGAAGCTGATGGTGGATCTGGTGGCCAGCCTGATGGGCCGCAAGGTCTTTGACCGCAAGACACGGAGTTTCGGATGATCCCCCCGTCCCGCCAGGCGCTGGTGCCCTTTGTTTCGGTGGCCAACATGATGCGGCTGGTGCATCGCATCGGGCTGGAAACGATGCTGGCCGAGCTGACCGACGAGATTGAGGCCGATTTCCGCCGCTGGCCGGATTTCGACAAGACCCCGCGCGTGGCCTCGCACAGCGAGGTGGGGGTGATCGAGCTGATGCCCACCTCGGACGGGCAGACCTATGGCTTCAAATATGTGAACGGCCACCCCAAAAACACGCGTGAGGGCCTGCAGACCGTCACCGCCTTCGGCGTTCTGGCCGATGTGGACACGGGCTATCCGCTATTGGTGTCGGAAATGACCTTGCTGACCGCGCTGCGCACCGCCGCCAGCAGCGCACTGGCCGCGCGGCATCTGGCGCCACGGGGGGCGCGGGTCATGGCGATGATCGGCAACGGCGCCCAGTCGGAATTCCAGGCGCTGGCCCTGCATGCCGTGAACGGGATCAAGGAGGTGCGGCTGTGGGACATCGACCCCGCCGCCACCGCCAAATGCCGCGCCAATCTGGCCGGAACCGGGCTGCGTGTGCTGCCCTGCCGCACCCCCGAAGAGGCGATCGAGGGCGCGCAGATCATCACCACCTGCACCGCGGACAAGCAGTTGGCGACGATCCTGACCGACAACATGGTCGGCGCGGGCGTGCATATCAACGCGATCGGCGGCGATTGCCCGGGCAAGACGGAACTGGCCCCCGGCATCCTGCACCGCGCCGATATCTTTGTGGAATACCCACCGCAGACGCGGATTGAGGGCGAGATCCAGCAATTGGCCCCGGACCACCCGGTGACTGAACTTTGGCAGGTGATCACCGGCGCCGCAGCGGGCCGGGTGTCTGACGCGCAGGTGACCTTGTTCGACGGGGTGGGTTTTGCGGTCGAGGATTTTTCAGCCCTGCGCTATGTGCTGCGGCAGTTGCAGGGCACGCAGCTGTTTCAGGAACTGGACATGATCGCCGACCCCGACGATCCGCGCGACCTGTTCGGCATGCTGATGCGGGCGCGGTAAGGGGGCGAGAGAAGAAGGGGGGCTGTCTGCCCCCCACGGGCCCCGCCCTGCGGGCCGGGCCCGCCCCCCGAGGATATTTTTGCAAATCCGAAGATCAGCGCGCGGCTTGGGCGCGCCATTCGTCCAGCGCGGGGTTGTCGCCGGTGGCCGGCGGCGGCGTGGCCGGGGCGCCGGTCGGCGTGGGCGTGCGAACGCGAAAATAATGCGCCTCGCGCGCGCCGAAATAGAAGCTGACGATCGCCCCCAGAAGCCACCAGAGCGGCTCGGGCACCGCGGCAAGGCCCACCATGCGTTCGGCGAAACTGACCGGGTCAACCATGGCGTGGATGAACAGCCCCAGCGTGCCCAGCGCCAGCATCGGGCGCGGCATCCGGTTCAGCCCGTTCACGAAGCGGTCGAACCAGCCCGAACCCACATGCTGGAATTCGGCGCCATGTTCGCCCAGCGCCGCGACATAGGCGGCATGGGCGGCCTCCATCTTTTTGGTCGCGTTGGGTACAAAGACCTCGGCCACGCCGGTGGCGGCATTGCCCAGCGCCGTGGTGGCGGCGGCCCCGCCGAAGATCTTGTCGATCAGCCCCATGATGCGGTCCTTTCCTTGTGTTCTGCGGGCGTCAGGTGAAAGCGCGGGGCGATGAATTCCTCGGCGCGGCGGATCCAGCCGCCCTTGTCGCCCTGCCGGGTGCGCGCATATTTGCGGCTGGCCGGGCGCGCATCGGCCAGAGCGTAGTAATAGTTGCGCCGCGCGATCCCGTAGGCATCGGCAAAATGGTCAGGCGCAGCGGCGGCAGCGGCATGGGCGGCGGTGGTGGTCTGCGGCCCCAGGACACCATCCACCGCAACAGGCTGGCCCATCTGGTTCAGCAGCCGCTGCAGGATGCGGATCGCCTGCGCGCCCGCATTCACATACATGTCGAAGACCGAAGCCTGGATCGGGGCGGGCAATTCCCCCAGACGCGGCGCATCGAAGTAATGGCGGATGAAGATATCCTCGGCCTGATCAGGGCTTAGCGCGCGCACATCGGCCCCCGTCACGCGGCCATCGCCCGTCATGTCGATGCCAAGCCGCTGCAGTGTCGCGAGGGTGACGCCGTATTTGGTTGCGCCGCCCGGATCATCCGGGTCATTCACATAGCCGCCTTCACGGGCGACGATTTCACGGGCAATGTCTTTGACTGATTTCATGGCGGTGTCCCCAAGTTTCCCTGGGGGACTGTCCGTCATGTTCCGTTAAGGTCGCCTTGGGGCTGCGAACGCCTAGCTGTTCGGATCCTGATAGACGCCCTGTTCCTTCAGCGCGTCCATCACTTCCTTGGGCATGTAGGTTTCGTCGTGCTTGGCCAGGATTTCGCTGGCCACGAAGACCTCGCCCTCCATCCGGCCGGTGCCGATCATGCCCTGGTTTTCCGAAAACAGATCCGGCAGCACGCCGGCAAAGCGCACCGGAATAACTGCGGCGCCATCGGTCACGTTGAAGGTGATGACCTCGCTTTCGCCGCGCTTCAGGCTGCCGTCCTCGACCAGACCGCCAAGGCGGAACACCTCACCCTCGGCCGGGGGTTCTTCGACCACCTGGATCGGCGAGCGGAAGAAATTGATCCCATCGCGCATCGCGTAGCCGATCATCGCGGTGGACACCACCAGCGCCAGGGCTGCGACCAGAAGCACCTGGATGCGGCGTTTCTTCTTCAGGCTCTTCATCATCACTCCTTACGGGAAGACCGGCGCCAGCATCAGACCGGCTGTCTCCTCGTTTCCAAGCATCAGGTTGGCGTTCTGCAAGGCCTGACCCGACGATCCCTTGGCCAGATTGTCCAGCGCGACAACAACCAGGGCACGTCCGGGCAGGCGATCACCGATCACGCCCACATGCACGAAATTGGACCCGGCGATCGACCGTGTCGAGGGGAGTGCGCCAAAGGGTAGCACCTCAAGAAACACCTCGGGGGCGTAGCGCCTGGCCAGGGCGGCGTGAATCTGCTGCGCATCGCCGCGGACATAAACGGTCGCCAAGATGCCACGGTTGAAGGGCATCAGGTGGGGCGTGAATTGCACACGCACGGGCCGCCCCGCCAACTTGCTGAATTCCTGATCGAATTCGCCCAGGTGGCGATGCGCGCCACCTGCGGAATAGGGATGGGTGCCACCCGACAGTTCGGCATGCAGCAGATTTTCCTTGAGGCTGCGACCCGCGCCCGACACCCCCGCCTTCAGGTCGATCACAATCTCGTCAAGGTCGATCACACCGGCCTCGATCAGCGGGCGGATGGCATATTGACCGGCCGCCGCATTGCAGCCGGTGCCCGCCACCAGACGCGCGGCACGAATCTCATCACGATAGAATTCGGTCAGGCCATAGACCGCCTCGGCCTGCAGATCGACGGCCGCATGGGGCTTGCCATACCATTTTTCGTAATCCGCCGGATCGCGCAGCCGGAAGTCGGCGGACAGGTCCACCACCTGCAGATCACGCGGCAGGCCCGCGATCACCGCCTGGCTTGTGGCATGGGGCAGCGCGCAGAACGCCAAGTCGATGCCGGAAAAGTCGATATCCTCGATCTTGACCAGATCGGGCAGGTCCAGATGGCGCAAATGGGGAAAGACCTCGCCCATGCTCATCCCCGCCTTGCGGTCGCCCGACAGCGCGGTGATGCGCATCGTGGGATGGGTCGCGATCAGGCGGACAAGTTCCGCCCCCGTATAGCCCGAAGCGCCAAGGATGGCGATGGTCTGGGTCATGGCAAGGCTCCTTCCGTGTCAGGCAGCTTCGAACTTGATCGGGTGGCGCAGGAACTGCGTCGCCTTGGACGACACCGAGACCGGATCCCCCGTGGTCAGGAATTTCGACACCTTGCCCGGCCCGGCGAATTCGGGATGCCGGGTCAGATAGTCGGCAAGGCTTTCGGCAACCAGGTTGGCCTGGCTATAGACCGCCACATTATCCCCCAGCGCCTCTTGAAAGGCCTTTTGCATCAGGGGGTAATGCGTGCACCCCAAGATCGCGGCCTCGGGGTGGGGCATCCGGCGCTTCAGCGCCTCGACATGGCTGCGCACCAGTGCCTCGGCCAGAATTTCATCGCCCGATTCGATGGCATCGACCACGCCGCCACAGGGCTGCGCCTCGACATCCACGCCGATCGCGCGATAGGCCAGTTCGCGCTGAAACGCGCGGCTGGCCACGGTGGCGGGGGTCGCGAACAGCGCCACATGCTTGACCGCGACCTCGCGCGGGGGGGAATTGTCGCCCCACTGGCGTTCGGTCAGCGCCTCGATCAGCGGGACGAAAACGCCCAGAACGCGCTTGTTTTTGGGCACCCAGCTTTCCTGCATACGCTTCAGCGCCGCGGCGGACGCCGTGTTGCAGGCCAGGATCACCAGATCGCAGCCCTCGGCCCAAAGCCGTTCCACGCCCCGGCAGGTCAGCTGATAAATATCTTCGGCATCGCGCACGCCATAGGGCGCATGGGCATTGTCACCGTAATAGACAAAGGCGACATCGGGCAGCCGCTTTGCCACGGCCTCATAGACCGTCAGCCCGCCAAGGCCCGAATCGAAAACCCCAACCGCCATGCCTGTCTCCTGCGCTTTTCAGGGTGCGCCCGGCACGCGGCTGCGGCCGGGTCGCCTTGTCATAAGCTGCATTGCGGCGGAAATAAACGCCCGATTCTTACTCGGCCGCCATGCGCTCGGGGGCACCCCCGGCCCGGAACGCGGCCAGCAGCTCGGCCCGCCGCGCTGCGGCCTTTTCGACCGCCGCATCCTTGACCGGGCCAAAGCCACTGATCGTCAGAGGCAATTCGGCCAGTTCGCGCGCGATGTCCTGCGTGGCCGGGGTGACAGCTGGCAGGATCTCGGCCATGTCGGATTCATATTGCGCGATCAGCGCGTGTTCGGTGCGCCGTTCCGCGCTGCGGCCAAAGGGATCGAAGGCGGTGCCCCGCAGCCCTTTCATCCGCGCCAGAAGCCGGAACACCGGCACCATCCAGGGCCCGAATTCCCGCTTTTTCGGCCTCCCATCCGGCCCCGTGCCCCCCAGCATCGGCGGGGCCAGATGGAAGGTCATGCGAAAATCGCCGCCGAATTCCGCCCGCGCCTTGTCCACCGTTTTCAGATGCAGCCGCGCGACTTCGTATTCATCCTTGTAGGCCAAAAGCTTGTGATAGCCCTTGGCCACCGCCTCGCGCAGGTCTTCGGGCGCGCGGGCGACCAGCGCACGGAACCGATCGGCCAGCGCCGCATCCTGATATTGCACCAGATGCGCGGCGCGGAACGCCACCGGGTCGGCCTTGGGCTGATCCGCCTCGGGCGCGATCAGGCGGGCGGCGGCCTCGGGCATGGCCACGGCCCAGCGGCCCAGGTCAAAGGCACGGCTGTTCGCCGCAACCCCGGCACCGTTCAGCTCGATCGCCCGCAGGATCGCCGCGCGCGTCAACGGCACATAGCCCTGCTGCCAGGCCGCGCCCAGCACCGCCATGTTGGAATAAATCGAATCGCCCAGCACCCGGCGGGTCAGTTCGGTCGCATCGAAAAACGCCAGCCGATCCCCCAGCCGCGCCTCCAGCCCAAGCCGCAGCTGCCCGGTCGGCAGGTGGAAATCGCGGTTGCGGGTGAATTCGCCGGTGACGATTTCATGCGCATTGACCACCGCGCCGGTGCGCCCCGTGGTCATCAGGCCCAGCGTCTTGGCCCCCGCCGTCACCACAAGATCGCCGCCGATCACGCAATCGGCCTCGCCCACGGCGACGCGGATCGCGCTGATATCCTCGGGGCGGTTGGCCAGCCGCAGGTGGATGTGGACCGCCCCGCCCTTTTGCGCCAGGCCCGCCATTTCCATCATGCCCGCGCCCTTGCCGTCGATATGCGCCGCCATCGCCAGAACCGCGCCCACGGTCACCACGCCGGTGCCACCAACCCCGGTGATCACCACGTTATGGGTGCCGGAAATGGCGGGCAGCGCGGGTTCGGGCAGATCGGGCAGGGTGAAATCGGCGGTCGCGGCCTTTTTCACCTGCGCGCCTTGCAGCGTCACGAAGGACGGGCAAAAGCCCTTGAGGCAGGAAAAATCCTTGTTGCAGCTGGATTGGTCGATGGCGCGCTTCGTGCCCAGTTCGGTTTCCACCGGCACGATCGACACGCAGTTCGATTGCACCCCGCAATCGCCGCAGCCTTCACAGACATCGGTATTGATGAAGACCCGCCGATCCGGGTCGGGGAAGGCGCCGCGCTTGCGGCGGCGGCGCTTTTCGGCGGCACAGGTCTGCACATAGACAATGGCGGACACGCCCGGTGTCTTGGCCAGACGGTCCTGCACCGGCATCAGCCCCGCGCGTTCGACCTTTTCCACATCGGCCGGAAAGGCGCCCAGGTCGATCTGTTCCTTTTCGTCATAGACCACGACGATCGGCTTGACGCCCATCGCCTGGATCTCGCGCACGATCTGCGGCGCGGTCAGCCCGCCTTCGTTCTGCTGCCCGCCGGTCATCGCCACAGCGTCGTTGAACAGGATCTTGTAGGTGATGTTGGTGCCCGCCGCCAAAGCAGCGCGGATCGCCAGACTGCCCGAATGGTTGTAGGTGCCATCGCCCAGGTTCTGGAATACGTGCTTGCGGCTGGAAAACGGCGCCTCGCCGATCCAGTTCGCGCCCTCGCCGCCCATGTGGGTAAAGCCCTGCGTGTCACGGCCCATCCATTGCACCATGTAGTGACAACCGATCCCGGCATAGGCGCGGCTGCCCTCGGGCACCTTGGTGGAACTGTTGTGCGGGCAACCCGAACAGAACCAGGGCGTGCGCGTGGCAATTTCGGGCGCGTTATCGGCGCGGCGGGCATCGGCGATGCGGGCAAGGCCTGCCTTGACATGTTCGGTGCCGCGGCCCTCCTCGATCAGGATCTTGCCGATCTTTTCGGCAATCATCACCGGGTCCAGCGCGTAGCGGGTGGGGAACAGTTCTTCCCCGGTCTGGTCATGGCGCCAGCCCAGCACACGCCGGCCACGGCGGTTGTCAAAGATCGCTTCCTTGACCTGCACCTCGATCAGCTTGCGCTTTTCCTCGACGACCACGATCATTTCCAGGCCCTCGGCCCATTCGGAAAAGCTTTTCATGTCCATCGGGAAGGTCTGACCCACCTTCCAGGTCGTCAGGCCCAGCCGCTCGGCCTCGGGGCCGTCGATGCCCAGAAGCGCCAGCGCATGGACCAGATCCAGCCAGTTCTTGCCCGCCGCGACGAAGCCGATCTTGGCCCCCGCCCGCCCATGCACGCGCCGGTCAATGCGGTTGGCGCGGGCGAAGGCCTCGGCGGCAAAGCGTTTGTGGTCGATCATCCGCGCTTCCTGCGCGACCGGCGTGTCGCCCAGCCGGATATTCAGGCCCCCGGGCGGCATCTTGAAATCGGGCGTCACGAACTGCATCCGGAACGGATCGCCATCGACCACCGCCGTGGCCTCGACCGTGTCCTTCATCGTCTTCAGCCCGACCCAGACCCCGGCGAACCGGCTGAGCGCATAGCCGTAATGGCCGAAATCCAGAATTTCCTGCACACCCGCGGGCGACAGCACGGGCATATAGGCATCGACCATCGCCCAGTCCGACTGATGCAGCACGGTCGAGCTTTCGCCGGTGTGATCATCGCCCATTGCCATGATCACACCGCCCCTGGCCGAGGTGCCCGCCATATTGGCATGACGCATCACATCGCCCGACCGGTCCACCCCGGGCCCCTTGCCATACCACAGTGCAAAGACGCCGTCGTATTTCCCCTCGCCGCGCAGTTCGGCCTGCTGGCTGCCCCAGATCGCGGTGGCGGCCAGATCCTCGTTCAGGCCGGGCTGGAACAGCACATTGGCGGCCGAAAGCTCTTTCTTCGCGCGCGCCATCTGCAGATCGACCGCGCCCAGCGGGCTGCCGCGATAGCCGGTGACATAGCCCGCCGTGTTCCACCCCGCCGCCCGGTCCCGCGCGGCCTGCGCCAACACCAACCGCACCAGCGCCTGAGTGCCGTTCAGCAACACCGGGCTTTTCGCAAGGTCGAAGCGGTCGGCCAGAGAAATGTCCTGCCTGCCCATCATTCCCCCCTATTCGAACTAGACTATCTCAATGATAGGTCAAAAACGTTGACCTACAAAGGGAAATTTCCGTTGCCACATCTTTGTTATCGGTGTCAGGGCAATATATGCGATGGTGCGCGACGATGTGCTGGTGTTCGGGAAGGCGACGGAAATGGATTGGGACAAGCTGAGAATCTTTCACGCGGTGGCGGATGCGGGGTCGCTGACCCATGCCGGCGATGCGCTGCACCTGTCCCAATCGGCCGTCAGCCGCCAGATCCGCGCGCTGGAAGAAAGCCTTGGCACGACCCTGTTTCACCGCCATGCGCGCGGCCTGATTCTGACCGAACAGGGTGAATTGCTGTTCGACGCCACCTCGACCATGGCGCGCAAGCTGGACACCGCCGCCGCGCGCATCCGCGACAGCGAGGAAGAGGTTTATGGCGAACTGAAGGTGACCACCACCACCGGCTTTGGCACGCTGTGGCTGGTGCCGCGCCTGACCAAGCTTTATGAACGCTACCCCGACCTGAAGATCGACCTGATGCTGGAAGAACGCGTGCTGGACCTGCCCATGCGCGAGGCGGACGTTGCCATCCGCATGAAGGAACCCAGCCAGGCCGATCTGATCCGCAAACGGCTTTTGACCATCCGCATGCGGCTTTACGCCACCGCCGAATATCTGGCGATGAATGAACGGCCCAAAACCCTGCACGACATTGCCCGCCACCGCGTGATCTGCCAAAGCCCCACCACGCCGCAGATCCAGGCCGGTGCCTCGCTGGTGCAAAAGCTGCTCAGCTTCGATGTGCATTCGACGCTGATGGTGAACAATTACTTCGGCGTGCTTCAGGGCGTGCTGAACAACATCGGCATCGGCGTTCTGCCCGATTACCTGACCGTGGATTTCCCCAATCTGGAACGCGTCCTGCCCGATGTGGAATCGGTCGAGGTGCCGGTCTACCTGGCCTATCCGGAAGAGCTGCGCCAATCGCGCCGGGTCGCGGCCTTCCGCGACTTTGTTCAGGAAGAAATCCTGAACTATCGCCGCGCCCAGATTGCGGACACAACCCAGGATTGAGGTGAGGCATTACCGCAACGCATAGCGGCCATGATGCAGTCGCAGCACGATTCCCCTTGAATGGTTCGCACACTGCCCATAAATCGTGCTTCGAAGGCGATGGCTTGAGGAAACTCTCATCACCTTCTACCTCCCTGTTGGACTATGGCCGAGCTTTGTCTCGGCCTTTTTTTTTGCTTGTGCCAGAATTCCACGCGTTTCACGCCAAATCGGCCTTTCCCGAAAGGCCCCCCTGTTCTAAGAGGCGGCATCTGCACGAGGAGGCCCCCGATGGAAGAGCCGAAGATCAACCCCGACCTGATCGCCGCGCACGGGCTCAAGCCCGACGAATACGATCGCATCCTGGACATCATCGGCCGCGAGCCGAGCTTCACGGAACTCGGCATCTTCTCGGCGATGTGGAACGAACATTGTTCCTACAAGTCCTCGAAGAAATGGCTGCGCACCCTGCACACCACCGGCCCCCAGGTGATCTGCGGCCCGGGTGAAAACGCAGGCGTCGTCGATATCGGCGACGGCCAGGCCGTGGTCTTCAAGATGGAAAGCCACAACCACCCGTCCTACATCGAACCGCATCAGGGCGCGGCCACCGGCGTCGGCGGCATCCTGCGCGACGTGTTCACCATGGGCGCGCGCCCGATCGCCGCGATGGACGCGCTGAGCTTCGGCCTGCCCTCGCATCCGAAAACCGCGCATCTGGTCAAGGGCGTGGTCGAGGGCATCGGCGCCTATGGCAACGCCTTCGGCGTGCCGAACGTGGGTGGCGAGGTGCGCTTTCACGCTGCCTACAATGGCAACTGCCTTGTGAACGCCTTTGCCGCGGGCCTGGCTGACGCCGACAAGATCTTCTACTCCGCCGCCTCGGGCGTGGGGATGCCGGTGGTCTATCTGGGCGCCAAGACCGGCCGTGACGGCGTGGGCGGGGCGACGATGGCCAGCGCCGAATTCGACGACACGATCGAGGAAAAGCGCCCCACCGTGCAGGTCGGCGACCCCTTCACCGAAAAATGCCTGCTGGAAGCCTGTCTTGAGCTGATGGCTTCGGATTCGGTGATCTCGATCCAGGACATGGGCGCCGCGGGCCTGACCTGTTCGGCCGTGGAAATGGGCGACAAGGGCGGGCTTGGCATCAAGCTGCAGCTGGACGCCGTGCCGCAGCGCGAAAAGAACATGACCGCCTATGAGATGATGCTGTCCGAATCGCAGGAACGCATGCTCATGGTGCTGAAGCCCGAAAAAGAGGCCGAGGCGCGGGCGATCTTTGAAAAGTGGGATCTCGATTTCGCCATCGTCGGCGAAACCATCGCCGAAGACCGCTTCCTGATCCTGCACGGCAATGAGGTGAAGGCCGATCTGCCGCTGTCGAAACTGTCCTCAAGCGCGCCTGAATATGACCGGCCCTGGGTGGAAACGCCCGCGGCCAAGCCTTTCCCCGGCCTGCCCGCGATCACGCCGATCGCCGCGCTGAAGGCGCTGGTCGGGTCGCCCAACCACGCCCACAAGGGCTGGGTCTGGGAACAATATGACACGCAGGTCGGCGCCGATACCGTGCGCCGCCCCGGGCTGGGCGCCGGCGTGGTTCGTGTGCATGGCACCGAAAAGGCGCTGGCCTTCACCAGCGACGTCACCCCGCGCTATGTGCGCGCCAACCCCTTCGAAGGCGGCAAGCAAGCCGTGGCAGAGGCCTGGCGCAACCTGACCGCCGTGGGCGCGACGCCGCTGGCCGCGACGGACAACCTGAACTTTGGCAACCCCGAAAAGCCGGAAATCATGGGCCAGTTCGTCGGCGCGATCAAAGGCATCGGCGAGGCGTGCCGCGCGCTCGACTTCCCGATCGTGTCGGGCAACGTGTCGCTGTATAACGAAACCGACGGCACGGGCATCCTGCCCACGCCCACCATCGGCGCCGTGGGCCTGCTGGCCACGCTGGATGACCTGATCGCGGGAGCCCCCGGCGCGGGCGATCAGGCCGTCGTGATCGGCGAAACCCGCGGCCATCTGGGCCAGTCGGCCCTGGCCTATGAAGCCTTCGGCATCGAGGACGGCGACGCCCCGCCCGTGGATCTGGCAACGGAACGGCGCAACGGGGACTTCCTGCGCGCCAATCGCAAGCTGGTGAAGGCCGCCAGCGACCTGTCGGACGGCGGGCTGGCGCTGGCCGCGTTCGAAATGGCCGAGGCCGCAGGCGTTGGGATCACGCTGGACGCCGCCGACATCGGCTTCCTTTTTGGCGAGGATCAGGCCCGTTATCTGGTCGCGGTTGCCGCCACCGACCTCGCCGCGCTGACCGCTGCCGCCAAGACGGCCGGGGTGCCGGTGGCGCTGGCTGGCCAGTTCGGCGGCGACACGGTCAAGCTGGGCGGGGACAGCGCGTCGCTGGCCGCGCTGCGCACGCTCTACCGTTCAGCCTTCGCCAAGGCGATCGAGGGCTGAACCCGGAAAACGGGGGGCTGTCTGCCCCCCGCACCCCCCGAAGGTATTTTCGGCAAGATGAAACAGCCGCTTCTTCTTGGCTGAAATACTCCCGCCGGAGGCTTCCGTCCGTAGCGCAGGAAGAACAGCTGGCCCTTGCGGGCCCGCGCCGTGCGGCCTAGATTCCCCGAAAGGACGCGAGGAGAACGCCATGCCGATGGAAGCCCATGACATCGAAGCCCTGATCCGAAGCCGGTTTCCGGATGCGAAGATCACCATCACCGATCTGGCGGGGGACGGAAACCACTGGGCGGCAGAGGTCATCGACGCATCATTCAAGGGCATGAACCGTGTGCAGCAGCAACGCGCCGTCTATGCGGCGCTGCAGGGTGCCATGGACGGACCCAATGGGGCGCTTCACGCCCTGGCGTTGACCACCAAGGCGCCCGACTGAGGGGCGAGGGCTGTGGGCGGGGCCTGACTTTCGTCAAAGCGCCGGGCGCACAGGAATGCAACAGGACAGCGGACCGACCGCGAACAGGAACAGACACATGACCGCAATCGACCAGATCAAGCAGGACATCGCCAGCAATGACGTGGTGCTTTACATGAAGGGCACCAAGGAAATGCCGCAATGCGGGTTTTCCAGCCGCGTGGCCGGCGTGCTGAATTTCATGGGCGTCAGCTATAAGGACGTGAACGTCCTGGCCGATGCCGACATCCGCCAGGGGATCAAGGATTTCTCGGACTGGCCGACGATTCCGCAGCTTTACGTCAAGGGCGAATTCGTCGGCGGTTGCGATATCGTGACCGAGATGACCCTTTCGGGCGAGCTGGATCAGCTGTTCGACGCCAAGGGCGTTGCCTACAACAAGGATGCCGCCGACCAGATCCGGGCTGCGAACGCCTGAGCCGGCGCCAGCCTGACGCAAGGCCCCGCCCCGGCGGGGCTTTTTGCATTGCGGTGCGGTTCTGCCCCGGTTGAAGCGGGGCGCGGCTTTCGCTAGCCTTCACCGGGTCGCCCGCGCACCCGGCGCGGGGCACGCGTATCCAACAGGGACAATCCATGCCCAATACCCCGGCGTTCACCACCGCGACCCCAGCCACCCAAATGGGGACGGCGCCTGCGCCCCACAATCCCGGGGTGCCGCTGGCGACGGACTGGTTCGACCGAATCGCCATCAACACCCCCGCCGCCGAACGGCGCGCCGAAACGCTGACCACCCGGCGCAGCCTGAAGAAGGAATGGCAGGCCGCCTGGCTGGTCAATGCGATCCGCTGCATGGATCTGACGACGCTTGCGGGCGACGATACCGAGGCGCGGGTGGAACGGCTCTGCGCCAAGGCGCGCAACCCGCTGGCCGATCACATCCTTGAAGGGCTTGGCCTGGGCGCGATGCAGACCGGTGCGGTCTGCGTCTACCCCACGATGGTCGCCGCCGCCGTGCGCGCGCTGGAGGGCTCGGGCATCCCCGTCGCCTCGGTCGCCACGGGCTTTCCGGCGGGGCTGATGCCGTTGGACCTGCGGCTGGCCGAAATCCATTATGCCGTGGATCAGGGCGCGCAGGAAATCGACATCGTCATCACCCGCGCCCATGTGCTGCGCGCCGACTGGGCCGCGCTTTATGATGAAATCGCCGCGATGCGCGCGGCGTGCGGGCCGGCGCATATGAAGGCGATCCTGGCCACCGGCGATCTGAAAACGCTGCGCAATGTCTACAAGGCCAGCATGGTGGCGATGCAGGCAGGCGCCGATTTCATCAAGACCTCAACCGGGAAAGAGGGCGTGAACGCGACGCTTCCGGTGTCGCTGACCATGGTGCGGGCGCTGCGTGATTATGGCGCGCGGACGGGATTGCGCGTGGGCTTCAAGCCTGCCGGCGGGATGAAGACGGCCAAGGATGCGCTGGCCTGGCAGATCCTGATGAAAGAGGAACTGGGCACCGACTGGCTGCGCCCCGGTCTGTTCCGCCTGGGCGCCTCGTCCATGCTGGCCGATATTGAACGTCAGTTAGAGCACCACGTCACCGGGCGCTATGCGTCCTCCAGCCGCCACGCCATCGCCTGAGGGAAAGATGCCGACCGTGACCGAGATCCTTGAGACGATGGACTATGGCCCCGCCCCCGAGGCCACCACAGAGGTGCGCGCCTGGCTTGCCGCGCGCGTGCGTTTTGGCCATTTCATCAACGGCGATTTCACCGCGCCGGGCCAGACCTTTGCCACCACCAACCCCGCCACCGGCGAGCCCTTGGCCAAGGTGAGCCAGGGCACCCCCGCCGATGTGGCCGCCGCCGTGGCCGCCGCGCGCAAAGCACAGCCGAAATGGGCCGCGCTGTCAGGGCATGAACGCGCGACCTGGCTTTACGCCATCGCCCGCCACATCCAGAAACGCGAACGCTTCCTGTCGGTGCTCGAGGTGCTGGACAACGGCAAACCGATCCGCGAGGCGCGCGACATCGACCTGCCGCTGGTCATCCGCCATTTCTACCACCACGCCGGCTGGGCCGAGATCCTGGCCGACGAATTCCCCGGCGCCGCGCCGCAGGGCGTCTGCGGCCAGATCATCCCGTGGAACTTCCCGCTGCTGATGCTGGCCTGGAAGATCGCGCCCGCACTGGCCGCCGGGAATACGGTGGTGCTGAAACCGGCCGAATACACGCCCCTGACCGCGCTGGCCTTTGCCGAGATTTGCGCGGAAATCGGCTTGCCCAAGGGCGTGGTCAACATCGTGACCGGCGATGGCGACACCGGGGCCGCGCTGGTCACCGCCCCCGTGGACAAGATCGCCTTTACCGGCTCGACCGAGGTGGGGCGCGTGATCCGCCGCGCCACCGCCGGAACGGGCAAGTCGCTGACGCTGGAACTGGGCGGCAAATCGCCCTTCATCGTCTTTGCCGATGCCGATCTGGATGCCGCGGTCGAGGGCGTGGTGGATGCGATCTGGTTCAACCAGGGCCAGGTCTGCTGCGCCGGATCGCGCCTGCTGGTGGCCGAGGCGGTGGTGGCCGATTTCACCGCCCGTCTGACCGCGCGGCTGGGCAAGCTGCGCGTGGGCGACCCGCTGGACAAATGCACCGACATCGGCGCCATCGTGCATCCGGTGCAGTTGGCGCGCATCCGCGATCTGGTCGCGCGCGGCGAGGCGGCGGGCGCGCGGCTGGTGCAGGCCGAAGCGCAACTGCCCGCCAAGGGGTGCTTTTTCGCGCCCGGCTTCCTGACCGGCGCCCAGCCCGCCAACCCCGCGATGGTCGAGGAAATCTTTGGCCCTGTCGCCACGCTGACCACCTTCCGCACACCCGATGAGGCGGTGGAACTGGCCAACAATACGCGCTACGGCCTGTCGGCTTCGATCTGGTCGGAAAACATCACGCTGGCCACCGACATCGCGGCGAAAGTGAAAGCCGGTGTCGTCTGGATCAACTGCACCAACGTCTTCGACGCGGGCGCGGGCTTTGGCGGCATGCGCGAATCAGGCTTTGGCCGCGAAGGCGGGCGCGAAGGGATCGCGGCCTATCTGCGGGCGCCCAGCCCAAAGCCGCTGGCCGAAGCCGCGCCCGCGCCGCTTGATGCTGCGCCGATGCCGGGCACGCCCGCAGGGGAAGGCATCGACCGCACCGCAAAGCTATATATCGGCGGCGCGCAAAAGCGCCCCGATGGCGGCTATTCCTACGCTGTCGCGCATCGCGGCCGTGAACTGGGCCTCGCCCCCCTTGGCAACCGCAAGGACATCCGCAACGCGGTCGAGGCTGCGCACAAAGCCGCCGCCTGGGGCAAGGCCACCGGCCACAACCGTGCGCAGGTGCTGTATTACATCGCGGAAAACCTGTCGGCCCGGCAGGCGGAATTCGAAGCCCGGCTGAAAGAGGCCGGCCACGACAAGGCCGAGGTCGCCGCCACGATCCGCCGCGCCTTCTGGTATGCCGCGCAGGCCGACAAATTCGACGGCGCGGTCCATGCCACCAAATCGCGCCATGTCACGCTGGCCATGCATGAACCATGGGGCGTGATGGGGATCGCCTGCCCGAATGCAGCGCCGCTTCTGGGCTTTGCCAGTTTGGTGCTGCCCGCCATCGCCACGGGCAACCGGGTGGTGGCGATCCCGGCACCGTCCATGCCGCTGGCCGCGACCGACCTTTATCAGGTGTTTGACACATCCGACCTGCCGGGCGGCGTGGTCAACATCGTCACCGGCGACCGGGACGATCTGGCCCGCACGCTGGCCCAGCACGACGATGTGGCGGCCCTGTGGTCCTGCGGCCCCGACCCCGCGATGATCGAGGCGGAAAGCGCGGGCAACCTGAAGGCCACCTGGGTCTTGCCGAACCGCGACTGGCACGGCCCGCAGGGGCAGGGCCGCGATTTTCTGGCCCATGCCGTTCAGGTCAAGAACATCTGGATTCCCTACGGGGAATGACCGCTAGCGCCGGAACCGATCCCGCAGCCGCGCCCAGGCGCCCTTGGCGCGCGCGCCTGCGGCATCGGCGCGGTCCTCAACCCCGTCCCAGGCCTCGCCCACATCTTCCAGCATCGGGTCGATCGACCGTTCGCGGAATTGCCGCCACATCGCCCGCAGATACAAAAGCGCCGCACCGATCAGCGTCAGGATCAAGATATTCACCCAAGGGATGATCCGCGCATCCGGCCCGGACACCACCTTGACCCCCACCGCATTGGGGAAGATCGACAGCCATTCAACGCGCCAGCCGTAATGCGTGACCGACACCCACTTGGGCGCCTCGCCCGTGGATTCCAGCGCCTTCGCCTCGGTCTGCAGGTTGGAACTGTCGAACTTGAAATAGGGCGGCCAGCCCCAGCCGGTATCCTCATTGCGGTAGACCATCGGCTTGCCATCGGGCAGAACCGTCTGAATGAAAGACACGTCGCGGTTGGTCGCGGTCGCCGATCCCACGTCGGGTGAGCCGTAGAAGATCGAATTCACGCCCAGGTCCACCCGCCGGTTCTCGGTGCCCACGATCCGCACGATGTCATGCTGCGGCAGCGTGTAGTGGAAAAACCCGAAAATCGTCAGCGCGATCAGCGCCAGCAGGGTCCATTTTGCATATTTCATTGCCGCCTCATGCATAATTGACCAGATAGACCACCAGCGCGACCACCGCGATCGGAACGATGAACACCAGCCAGATCAGTTTCTTGCGCAGGCTTCGTTCATAGGCCCGCATCCCTTGCTCGATATAGGCATCGCGCTCAAAGGTTGCAGCCCCCGGATCGGTGCCCGCATCCCAGCGCTTTTCCAGTCGTTCGCGCGTCGTCGAACGGGAATAGGCCGATACCATCACATAAATCAGGATCAGAACCAGACATCCGAAAAACGCCAGCTGGATAAGTGCGATCATCGTTTCTCTCCGCTATTGCCCCGACCTTAGCGCCTTTGTGCGCCCCGGGCCACGCCGGACTTGCCCGGCGCCGATCGCCCCGCTAGCTTTCCGCCATGGAAAACCGGATCGCCCAGGAAATCGCCGCCCGCCGCACCGATCTGATCGCGCTTGCGCAGGATCTGATCCGCATCCCGACGCTGAACCCGCCGGGGCGGAACTATCGCGAAATCTGCGATTATCTGGCCGCGCGGCTGGAACCGCAGGGCTTTGCGATCCAGATGGTGCGCGCCATCGGCGCCCCCGGGGATAGCGACAAATATCCCCGCTGGAACATCGTCGCGCGGCGCGACGGCGCGGCGTCGGGGGAATGCGTGCATTTCAACTCGCACCACGATGTGGTCGAGGTCGGCCACGGCTGGACCCGCGATCCGTTCGGCGGTGAACTGGATGACGGCAAGATCTATGGCCGCGGCGCCTGCGACATGAAGGGGGGCCTGGCCGCCAGCATCATCGCCGCCGAGGCCTTCATCGCCGCCTGCCCCGATTTCACCGGCGCGATCGAGATTTCGGCCACCGCGGACGAAGAAACCGGCGGCTATGGCGGGGTGGCCTATCTGGCCGAACGCGGTTTCTTCGCGCCCGACCGGGTGCAACACGTCATCATCCCCGAACCCTTGCACAAGGACCAGATCTGCCTTGGCCATCGCGGCGTCTGGTGGGCGGAAATCGAAACGCAGGGCCGCATCGCGCATGGGTCGATGCCGTTTCTGGGCGACAGCGCGATCCGCCACATGGGCGCGGTTCTGGCGGAAATCGAGGACACACTTTACCCCCTGCTGGCGGGCAAGCACACGGCGATGCCCGTCATCCCCGAAGGCGCGCGGCAATCGACGCTGAACATCAATTCAATCCACGGCGGCGAACCGGAACCCGAACCCGGTTTCACCGGCCTGCCCGCGCCCTGCGTGGCCGACCGCTGCCGCATCATCATCGACCGCCGCTTCCTGATCGAGGAAGACCTGGCCGAGGTAAAACGCGAGGTCACCGCCCTGCTGGACCGCGTCAAGGCCCAGCGCCCCAGCTTCAGCTATGAAATCCGCGACCTGTTCGAGGTCCAGCCGACGATGACCGACCAGAACGCCCCCATCGTGCGGTCCACCGCCGCCGCGATCGAGGCAGTGCTGGGCCGTCAGGCGCGCTATGTCGTCTCACCCGGAACCTATGACCAGAAGCACATCGACCGGATCGGGCGACTGAAGAACTGCATCGCCTACGGGCCGGGCGTTCTGGCGCTGGCGCATCAGCCCGACGAATGGGTCGGCGTCGACGACATGGCCGACAGCGCCCGCGTCATGGCGCTGGTGCTGGCGGAATTGCTGGCGCCGCCGGAACGGGCGCCGCGCTGACCGCAATCAGACCGCGATATTGTCGATCAGCCGGACATCTCCCAGCCAGACCGCCGCCAAAAGCCGGGCCGGTTCGGACAGCGACGTCAGTGGGCGCAGCCCCTCAACCGACCGCAATTCCAGATATTCCTCCTGACCGAACCCTGCCCCCGCCAGCGCGACGCGTGCCGCCTCCAGCGCCTGTTCGATCTGCGTGCCCGCGCGGATCGCTTCGGCCGCGGCCTGCATCTGCGCGTGCAGCTGCGGGGCCAGCGCGCGTTCGGCCGCCGACAGGCGCACATTGCGCGACGACATCGCCAGACCATCCGCCTCGCGGATCGTCGGGCAACCGATGATGCGCACCGGAATGTTCAGATCGGCCACCAGCCGGCGGACCACCTGCAACTGCTGCCAGTCCTTTTCGCCAAAGAAGGCGCGCCCCGCCTGGGTCATGCCGAACAGCTTGGACACCACTGTCGCCACGCCGTCGAAATGCCCTGGGCGGAAGGCGCCCTCCAAGGGTTCCGACACGCCCGTCACGGATACCGTGGTGGCAAAACCATCAGGATACACCTCATCCACGCCTGGCGCGAACAGAACATCCACCCCTTCCGCCTGCAGCAGGGCCAGGTCATGCGCCTCATCCCGGGGGTATTTCTTCAGATCCTCGGGGTTGTTGAACTGCATCGGATTGACAAAGATCGTCACGATCACCCGATCCGATTGCGCGCGCGCCGCGCGGGCCAGGCTAAGATGCCCGTCGTGCAGCGCGCCCATCGTGGGCACCACGCCCACCAACATGCCGGACCGTTTCCATCCGGCGACCTTTTCCTGCAGCTCGGCGCTGGTGCGGATCACCTGGGTCATTTCATGCCCTCATCGGCAAAGACATGTTCGGGGCCGGGAAAGCGGCGCGCGCGGACCTCATCGGCATAGGCGGCCACGGCGGCCTCGGCTGCGGCACCCAGTTCGCCAAAACGTTTCACGAATTTCGGTTTGAAATCGGTGAACAGGCCCAGCATGTCATCGACCACCAGAACCTGCCCGTCACAGCCCGCCCCCGCGCCGATGCCGATGGTCGGGATCGGCAATTCCGCCGTCACCGCATCGGCCAGCCGCGCGGGCACCTTTTCCAGCACCACCGCAAAGGCGCCCGCGTCGGCCACGGCGCGGGCATCGGCGCGCAGGCGTTCGGCATCGGCGCCCCGGCCCTGCACCTTGTAGCCGCCCAGCGTGTTCACCGATTGCGGCGTCAAGCCGACATGGCCCATCACCGGAATGCCGCGCGCCACCAGAAAGGCGATGGTGTCGGCCATGTGCCGCCCACCTTCCAGCTTGACCGCGCCCGCCCCGGTTTCCGCCATGATCCGCGCGGCATTGCGAAAGGCCTGCTCGGGGCCTTCCTCATAGCTGCCAAAGGGCATGTCCACGACGATCAGCGCCCGCGATGCGCCACGCGCCACCGCGCGGGCGTGCAGGATCATCATCTCCATCGTCACGCCAAGGGTCGAGGGCAGGCCATGCAGCACCATCCCCACCGAATCCCCTACCAGGATCAGATCGCAATGCGCATCCACCAGCCGGGCCACCGGCGTGGTATAGGCCGTCAGGCAGACAATCGGCGCGCCGCCCTTCTGCGCGGCAATATCGGCGGGCATCCGTGCGCGGGCCTGTCCGGTGACACTCATGGCGACCTCCCTCGGGTTTCCTCGGCACGGGTCTTAAAACGTTAATGCGCGGGAAGAAAGAATATTTCTTCTGCAACGCAGAACGCGCAATCTTTTCCCGATTGGTCAAAGCGGGCGCGCCAAATTGCTTGATCGGCGCCCGTGATCGGGTCAATCATGCGCCAAAAGCAGGGGCACGCAGGCCCCTGCGGGCCGCGATTATGGCCCTGCAATCAAGGGGAAGCCTGATGATCCATCGCCTGACCATCTCTGCCGCCATTGTCGCGCTATGCACGGGAACCGCCCTTGCCGCGCCGGATGCCATCACGCTGGGCATGGTGCTGGAACCGCCAAACCTTGACCCGACCGCCGGCGCCGCCGCCGCGATCGACGAAGTGGTCTATGCCAATGTCTTCGAAGGGCTTACACGATTCGGCCCCGATGGCGCGATCAAACCGGGCCTGGCCGAACGCTGGGATGTGTCCGACGACGGCACCGTTTATACCTTCCACCTGCGCCAAGGCGTGCGCTTTCACGATGGCAGCGGCTTTGACGCCGAGGACGTCCGGTTCACCCTGGACCGTGCCCGCGCCGAAGACAGCGCCAATGCGCAAAAGGCGCTGTTTGCCGGCATCGCCTCGGTCGAGGTGGTGGACCCGGCCACGGTGCGCGTGACGCTGTCGGCGCCGGACGGGGCGTTCCCCTTCAAGATGGCCTGGGGCGATGCGGTGATCGTGGCCCCCGAAACCGCCGCCGACCTGGCGACCCGGCCGGTCGGTACCGGCCCCTTCAGCTTTGGCCAATGGGTGCAGGGCGACCGTGTCACGCTGCAGGCCTTTGCTGACTATTGGGGCGAAAAACCGGCGCTGCAAAACGCCACCTTCCGCTTCATCCCCGACCCGACCGCGGCCTTTGCGGCGATGATGGCGGGCGATGTGGATGCCTTCCCGAACTTTCCCGCCCCCGAAACCCTGCCCCAGCTTGAGGCCGACCCCCGCTTCAAGGTCATCGTCGGCTCGACCGAGGGCGAGACGATCCTGGCGATGAACAACCGCAAGGCCCCGCTGGATGATGTCCGCGTGCGCCAGGCCATTTCCCATGCGATCAACCGCCAAGAGGTGATCGACGGCGCGATGTTCGGCTATGGCACCCCGATCGGCACCCATTTCGCGCCGCACAACCCCGATTATCAGGATCTGACCGGCCTGTCCGCGCATGATCCCGACAAGGCCCGCGCCCTGCTGGCCGAGGCGGGCGTGGCCGATCTGACCCTGCGCCTGGCGCTGCCGCCGCCGACCTATGCCCGCCGCGGCGGCGAGATCATCGCGGCCCAGCTGGCGGCCGTGGGGATCAAGACCCAGATCACCAATCTGGAATGGGCGCAATGGCTGGAACAGGTGTTCAAGGGCAAGGATTTCGACCTGACCATCATCAGCCATACCGAACCCGCCGACATCGATATCTACGCGCGTGAAGATTACTATTTCGGCTATGCCCGGCCGGAATTCGTGACCCTGATGGGCGAACTGGGCCGCACCGCCGACCCGGCCGAACGCAGCGGCCTGCTGAAATCCGCGCAGGAAATGATCGCGCAGGATTACGTCAATGGCTATCTGTTCCAGCTGGCCAAGACCGGGGTTGCCGATGCCCGCATCGAAGGGCTTTGGGAAAACGCCCCCACCCAGGCCAATGACCTGACGCAGGTGCGCTGGACCGACTGACCGGGCGCGGGCGGCCCGGACCGGCGCCGCCCGCCCTGTTTTCCCAAAGCCAGGCCAAGGCACCCATTGTGAAAGACCCGATGAACCTGTTTCCCCTGACGCCCGCCGCCGCCGAACCCGAGGTTACCCGCCCCGATCCCGCCCGGGTGCTGGCGGGCGATCCGGTCCACACCACCTGGAATGCCGAAGACCGCGACGGGCTTTATTGCGGCATCTGGCAATCCACCCCCGGCACCTGGCGCATTGCCTATGACGAATGGGAATATTGCCGCATCCTGGCCGGGCGCTCGGTGATCACCGGCGATGACGGCACCCGGCTGCAGGTCGGGCCCGGCGACAGCTTTGTGATCCGCCCCGGGTTTACCGGAACTTGGCAGGTGCAGGAAACCACGCGCAAGGACTATGTGATCGTGCTGCGCTGACCCCCGGGGCAGGCACCCCTAGCCCGAGGTGCCGCGCAGTTCCGCATCGCGGATGGCACGCGCCCGCGCCTCGGCCTCGGCAACGTCGGCAGGGACCACCGTGCCCGCCGCCAGCGCCGCGCGATCCGCCTCGATCGCGGCAACATCGCTGGCCGGCACCAGATAGCCCGAGGACAGTTCTACCATCGGCCCTTCCAGCGCCAGGCTTTCGGCGCGCGTGCGCACCTTGATCCGCGTGCCAAGGTCCATTTCGTCATACAGGTCGATGATGTCCTGATTGAACAGCCGGATGCACCCCGCCGAGGTCGCCTTGCCGATCGAACTTGGGTCCATCGTGCCGTGAATGCGATACATCGTGTCGCGCCCGTTGCGATACAGATAAAGCGCCCGCGCGCCCAGCGGATTATCAAGCCCCCCCGGCAGCCCAGCCGCCAGCGGGCCGTAAAGTTCGGGGTCCTGCCGGATCATGTTCTTGGTCGGCGCCCAATAGGGATATTCTTCCTTGCGCTGCACCACCGCCGACCCGGTGAACCCGCGCCCTTCCTGGCCCACGGCGATACCAAAGCGCATCGCCAGCCCGGGTTCGGTGACGTGATACAAAAGCCGCGCATGGGGATCGACGACGATCGTGCCGGGCGCCTCGGGGCCCTGATATTTGACCCAGCGGCGCTTGTTCCGCTCGGTCAGATAGGCGGGGCTGACCGCGGGGATCACCCGTTCGCCATCCTGACGCGCCTGATATTCGACGGGCACCGCGGCGCCACGGCTGCTTTGCGTGGGCGCCCCGCCGCAGGCGGCAAGCGCCACCAGAAGAAGCATGCCCAGGCCCGGGCGGATGGAACGGATGAAAATGGCTTTCACGACAGTCGGTCCCTGCAAAAAACGATTCCCGCGCGCATCGGGTCCCGCTATCAGCGCCCGCCACGCATGGCCCGTCAACCCCGCCGGGGCGCAAAGGTTCCCCCGGCGCGCGAAAAAACCTTGCCGCCCGGCCAGTTGCACATCTTGACCACGCGCGCGCGCCGGGCCAGCCTTCGCCCGAAGGGGGACCCGATGACGCGCTATCTGATCAACCGCGCCCTGTCGCTTGCGACAAGCCTGATCGTGGCCAGCCTTGTCATCTTTGCCATGATTGAGGTGATCCCGGGCGATCCGGCGTCCTACATGCTGGGCCTGAACGCAAGCCCCGATACGGTGGCGGCCCTGCGTGACACGCTGGGCCTGAACCAGTCGCTGCCCGCGCGCTACCTGTCCTGGCTGGGCGGGATGCTGCGCGGCGATTTCGGGATTTCCTATACCTACAAGGTGCCGGTGGCGGATCTGGTCGCCGACCGGCTGGCCGTGTCCCTGCCGCTTGCCGCGCTGGCGCTGGCGCTGTCGACGGCGCTTGCGCTGCCGACGGGGCTTGTGGCGGCGGCACGGCGCGGGCGGGCGACGGATGCGGCGGTAATCGGGGCCACACAGCTGGGCATCGCGGTTCCGAACTTCTGGTTCGCGATGCTTCTGGTGCTGGTCTTCGCGGTGCAATGGCGGCTGTTCCCGGCAGGCGGCTTTCCGGGCTGGGCCGATCCGCTGGCCGGCTTGCGCGCGCTGACGCTGCCCGCGGTGGCGCTGGCCCTGCCCCAGGCGGCGATCCTGGCGCGCGTTCTGCGATCGGCGCTGATCGAGACGATGGGCCAGGATTACATCCGCACCGCCCGCGCCAAGGGGCTCAGCCAGGGTCGCGCGCTGACCCGGCATGCCTTCCGCAACGCCCTGATCCCGGTGCTGACCATCCTGGGCATGCAGTTTTCCTTCCTGCTGGCGGGGGCGATCATCATTGAAAATGTGTTCTACCTGCCCGGCCTTGGGCGGCTGATCTTTCAGGCGATCACCCAGCGCGACCTGATCGTGGTGGAATCGGTGGTGATGATCCTTGTGCTGGCGGTGATCCTTGTGACCTTCCTGACCGATCTGGCCTATGCCGCGATCGACCCAAGACTAAGGCACCGCGCATGAAGCCCGCCCTGATCCTTGGCGCCGCGCTGTGCCTTGCGGCCTTGACCGCGGCCCTGCTGTCGCTGGTCTGGACCCCGCATGACGTGACCCAGATGGCCATCGCGCAACGCCTGCAGCCGCCGTCGCTGGCGCATTGGGCGGGCACCGATCATTTCGGGCGCGACATCGCCTCGATGCTGATGGCGGGGGCGCGGACCTCGCTGGCGGTGGCGCTGGTGGCGGTGGGCATCGGGATGGGCCTTGGCGTACCGCTGGGCCTGACCGCCGCCGCCCGCCGCGGCGCCTGGGCGGATGAGCTGATCATGCGCGGCAACGACCTGATCTTTGCCTTCCCCAGCCTTGTGATCGCCATCCTGATCACCGCCGTCTTCGGCCCTTCGGCCACCAACGCAATCATCGCCATCGGCATCTTCAACATCCCTGTCTTCGCCCGCGTCGCGCGGGCCGGCGCGCTCAGCCTGTGGACGCTGGATTACATCCGCGCGGCACAGGTGGCGGGCAAGGGGCGGGCACGGATTTCGGCCGAACATATCCTGCCCAATATCGCCAACCTGCTGATCGTGCAGGGCACGATCCAGTTCTCGCTGGGTATCTTGGCCGAGGCGGGGCTAAGCTATGTGGGCCTGGGTGCGCAGCCACCGATCCCCAGCTGGGGCCGAATGCTGGCCGAGGCGCAGACGATGGTGACCTTGGCCCCCCATGTGGCACTGGCGCCGGGCCTTGCGATCGTGGCCACGGTGCTGGGGCTGAACCTGCTGGGCGATGGCCTGCGCGATGCGCTTGACCCGCGGCTGCGGGGGCGGCTTGCATGACGCTGCTGTCGATTCAGGATCTGTCGGTCCGCATCGGGTCCACGCAGATCCTGTCGGAAATCTCGCTGTCCATCGCGCCCGGAGAAACGCTGAGCATCGTCGGCGAAAGCGGCTCGGGCAAGTCGATGACCGCGCTGGCCGCCATCGGCCTGCTGCCCCAGGGCGCCCGCGCCGCCGGCCGCGTCGTCCTGGAAGGCCAGGATCTTCTGTCGCTGCCCGAACGCGCCCTGTGCGGCCTGCGCGGCAACCGGATCGGGATGATCTTTCAGGAACCGATGACGGCGCTGAACCCGTTGATGACCATCGGCGATCAGGTGGCCGAAACGCTGCGGGTGCACAAGGCCATGCCCCGGGCAAAGGCGCTTGCGATCGCGCGCGACCGGCTGGACCGCGTCGGCCTGCCCGCCCCCCGCTTTCCGCTGACGCTCTATCCGCACGAACTGTCTGGCGGCCAACGCCAGCGCGTCGCCATCGCGCTGGCCATCGCCGCAGGCCCCAGGCTTCTGATCGCGGATGAACCCACGACGGCATTGGATGTGACGACCCAGGCGCAGATCCTGGATCTTCTGCGCGATCTGGCCGCCGAAGAGGACATGGCCCTGATGCTGATCACCCATGACCTGGCCGTCGTGGCGGGCATGGCCGATCGCGTTGCGGTGATGAAATCGGGCCGGATCGTGGAAACCGGCCCGACCGAGACCCTGTTCCGCACCCGCGCGCATCCCTATACCGCAGCACTGTTCGCGGCCTCTGCCCCACAAAGCCCCCCCCCCGCGCCCCCGGCCCCGCCGGCGGATCATGAGTATTTGGACCAAGAAGAAGCGGCAGGGTCTTCTTCTTGGCAAAAATACTCAAATTCCCCGGCACAGGCGGGCGCGCCACTTCTGGTCGTGGACCGCGCCCGACGCACCTATCGGCTTGCGCGCCCCACCCCCTTTGCCCCCCACCCCGACCTGCACGCGCTGGCAGATGTCAGCTTCAGCCTGCAGGCCGGGGAAAGCCTGGGCCTGGTGGGGGAATCGGGCTGTGGCAAGTCGACGTTGACGCGCGCGATCTTGGGGCTTGACCCCCTGCAGGGCGGGCAGATCCGGCTGGCCGGGCACGCTGTCGGGCCCGCGATGCCGGGGCAGCAACGCGCGCAGGTGCAGGTCGTGTTCCAGGATCCCTATGGCAGCTTCAACCCCCGCCACCGGGTTGAGCGGCTGATCGCCGAGCCCTTCCATCTGACCGGCCGCCCCGCCGACTGGCGCGACCGCGTCGCCGAAAGCCTGCGCGAGGTGGGGCTGTCGCCTGATGACGGGCGCAAATACATCCACGCCTTTTCCGGTGGCCAGCGCCAGCGCATCGCCATCGCCCGCGCGCTGATCATCCGCCCCGCGCTGATCGTTCTGGATGAGGCCGTCTCGGCGCTGGATGTTCAGGTCCGCCTGCAGGTGCTTGACCTGCTTGCCCGGCTGCGCGACAGCCACCGGCTGTCTTACCTGTTCATCTCGCATGACCTGTCGGTCGTGCGCCAGGTCACGTCACGGGTGCTGGTGATGCAGGCGGGCCGCATCGTCGAGGCCGGTCTGACGGAAACCGTCTTCACCGCGCCAAAGCACGCCTATACGCAACGGCTTCTGGCCGCGACCCCACGCATCCCCCCCGCCTGGCTGGAGCAAAGCCCATGACCCAAGACCTTCTGCGCCAAACGCTCTGGTTCGATCCCGCCGAGCTGCTGATCGGCGGGCATTGGCGCCCCTGCGATCGGCATCTGCCGGTCGAGAACCCCTCGACCGGGCAGATCATCGGCCAGATCGCCCGCGCCGATGCCGCCACTGTCGATGAGGCCGTCACCGCGGCACGAACCGCGCTTGCAGGTGACTGGGGCCGCCTTGGCGCGGCCGAGCGTGGCCGCATCCTGGCCCGCATTGGCCGGATCGTCAGCGACCGGGCCGAGGCGCTGGCGGTGCTGGAATCGCTTGATGTCGGCAAGCCGCTGGCACAGGCGCGGGCCGATGCGCTGGCGCTGGCGCGCTACATGGAATTCTATGCCGGTGCCGCCGACAAGGTGATGGGCCACACGATCCCCTATCAGCACGGCTATACCGCCTATACGCTGCACGAACCGCATGGTGTCACGGCCCATATCGTGCCCTGGAACTATCCGATGCAGATCATCGGTCGTTCCGTGGGCGCGGCGCTGGCCATGGGCAATGCGGCGGTGCTGAAACCCGCCGAAGAGGCAAGCCTGACCGCGCTGGCCTTTGCCCGCATCGCCGTTGAGGCCGGGCTGCCCGCCGGCGCGCTGAACGTGATCCCGGGCTTGGGCGAAGAAGCCGGCGCCGCGCTGGCCGCCCATCCCGGTGTCAACCACATCAGCTTTACCGGATCGGTCGGGGTGGGCATCCGGATCCAGTCCGCCGCCGCCCGCAATGTGGTTCCGGTCACGCTGGAACTGGGCGGCAAGTCGCCGCAACTGGTCTTTGCCGATGCCGATCTTGATCGTGCCCTGCCCTTCCTGGTGAACGCGGGTGTGCAGAATGCCGGCCAGACCTGTTCGGCCAGCGCGCGCATCCTGGTGGAACGCAGCCGCCATGCCGAGGTGGTCGAGCGTATGGCCGCGCGCTATTCCCGGCTGCGCGTCGGCCCCGCACTGGCCGATCTTGACCTGGGGCCGCTGATCTCGGCACGCCAGAAGGCGCTCGTGGAGGGGTACATGGCCTTGGCCGGTGACCTGAGCGTTGCCGCGACCGGCACGATCGAGGCCGATGCCCCGCCCGGCGGCCATTACGTCGCCCCCCGCCTGCTGGCCGACGTGCGCCCCGATCACCGCCTGGCGCAAGAGGAAATCTTTGGCCCCGCCCAGGTGATCATCCCCTTCGACGACGAAGACGAGGCGGTGGCCATCGCCAATGGCACCGATTATGGCCTGGTCGCTGCCGTCTGGTCGGAAAATGGCGCCCGCCAGTTGCGGCTGGCGCGCGCGCTGCGGGCGGGGCAGGTCTATCTGAACAACTACGGCGCGGGCGGCGGGGTCGAGCTGCCCTTTGGCGGCACCGGAAAATCCGGCCATGGCCGCGAAAAGGGCTTTGAGGCGCTTTACGGGTTTTCAACGCTCAAGACCATCGCCGCCTGGCACGGCTGACCCTTTCGGCTTTGTCCAAATATTCCGGGGGGAGGCCTTGGCGCGCCCCGAATGGGCGCGGCAAGGCCCCGGGGGGCAGCGCCCCCCGCCCCCGGCACCGCTTGCCTCGCGGCGAAATTCTGACACTCTGGCCGGAAACAGCGAAGGACATTGCAGATGCGGTTGAAGGACAAGACGGCAATCGTGACCGGCGGGGCTTCGGGGTTCGGGGCCGGGATCGCGCGGCGCTTTGCCGCCGAAGGCGCGCAGGTCATGGTGGCCGACATCAGCCCCGCCGCGCAAGCGCTTGCCGATGAGATCGGCGGGCTAGCCTGGACCGTGGACGTCAGCCGGGATGCGGATGTGGCCGCGATGGCCCGCGCCGCAGCCGACAGATGGGGCGGGCTGGACATTCTGGTGAACAACGCCGGCATCACGCACCTGCCGCAACCGATGGAAGACGTGACCGAGGCCGAATTCGACCGGGTGCTTGCCGTGAACGCGAAATCGGTCTTTCTGACCGCGCGCCACATCGTGCCGATGATGAAGGCCGCCGGGCGCGGCGCGATCCTGAATGTCGCCTCGACCGCCGGGGTCAGCCCGCGCCCGCGGCTTAGTTGGTACAATGCCTCGAAGGGCTGGATGATCACGGCGACGCGCACGATGGCGGTGGAACTGGCGCCCTTTGGCGTGCGCGTCAACGCCATCAATCCGGTCGCCGGCGAAACACCGCTGCTGAAATCCTTCATGGGTGAGGACACGCCGGACATGCGGGCAAAGTTCCTGTCAAGCATTCCGATCGGCCGGTTCTCGACGCCCGAAGACATGGCTGCGGCGGCGCTATACCTGTGTTCGGATGAGGCCTCGATGGTGACAGGCGTGGCGCTGGAGGTCGATGGCGGGCGCTGCATCTGAGGGCGGCGGGGGGGGCGCTGCCCCCCGGCATTGCAGCCCCCGTGACGGGGGCCGCAACGCGCCCCCCGAGGTATTTGTGGCAAGATGAAAGGACAATGGATGAAGCCCGGCAGGCGCAACCTGATCACCGATGTCGAGGGCCTTCTGGTCGGCAATGCGCAGGACGGGGATCTGCGCAGCGGGGCCACGGTGCTTGTGGGCGCCCGCCCCTTCACGGCGGCGGTTCATGTGATGGGCGGCGCGCCCGGCACGCGCGAAACCGACCTTCTGGCGCCGGACCGTCTGGTGCAAGAGGTGGACGCGCTGGTTCTGTCAGGCGGATCGGCGTTCGGGCTGGACGCGGCTTCGGGCGTTGCCGAGGGACTGCGCGCCATGGGGCGGGGCTTTGCCGTTGGGGATATGCGCGTGCCGATCGTGCCGGGGGCGATCCTGTTCGATCTGCTCAATGGCGGCGACAAGGGCTGGACGGAAAACCCCTATGGTCGGCTGGGCCGGGAGGCGCTGAACGACGCGCGCCCGGATTTTGCGATCGGGTCGGTTGGCGCGGGATGTGGCGCAATGACGGGGGATCTGAAGGGGGGACTGGGGTCCGCCTCGGCGGTTCTGGACAGCGGGGTGACGGTGGGCGCGCTGGTCGCGGTCAATGCGCTAGGGTCGGTTGTGATGGGCGAGGGGCCGCAATTCTGGGCCGCGCCCTGGGAAATGGCCAGCGAATTCGGCGGGCTTGGGCCCGGCACCGCCCCCGCGCCGGGGCATGAGCCGACGCCCGCAAAACGGATGGGCGAGGCAACAACGATCGCCATTGTCGCCACAGATGCAGCGCTGACACAGGCGCAGGCCCAGCGCATGGCGGTGGCCGCGCATGACGGCATGGCGCGCGCGATCGTGCCCAGCCACACGCCGCTGGATGGCGATCTGGTCTTTGCCGTGGCCACCGGCGCGAGGCCCCTGGCCGATCCGCTGGCGGGATCCTTCGCGCTGGGCCATGCCGCCGCCTGCTGTCTGGCCCGGGCCATCGCCCGGGCGGTTCACGCCGCCACGCCGATGCCCGGCGATCTGCAACCGGCCTGGCGGGCGCGGTTCAGCCGATGAAGGCCGACAGAAGGGGGGACGGACCCAGCAACCCCTCGATCACGTCGAAATGGTGCCGGCCGGTGTCGATTGTCAGCGGGCAGGCCCAGGCCTCTGCCAGCCAGCGCGCCTGATCCAGGAAGGCGGGACGTTCGGCACCGCCCACCCAGACATGCACCGCAGCGCCGGACCGGGGGCGCAGATGCAGCGGGCTTTCGGCCCGCGCCTCGGCCGCATCGATCCGCAGATCGGCGTTCATCGTGGTCCGCATCAGCGGCGCCAGATCCGACAGGGGCGAGATCGGCACGACACGCGCGATGCGGGCCGCGACCGCTTCGGGCAGCGGCGGATCTTCACAGGCCAGCCGCGCGACCAGATGGCCACCGGCCGAATGCCCCGCCAGATGGATCGGCCCCGCGACCTGGTCCGCCAGCACCGTCACCGCCGCGCCCAGCTGCCGCGTGATCCCGGCCAACCGCGCCTGCGGCGCCAGCGTGTAGGCCGGCATCGCCACCGCCCAGCCCGCCGCCAGCGCGCCCGCCGCCAGATGCGCGAAATCCTCGGGCGAGAAGCGCAGCCAGTAACCGCCATGCACGATCACCGCCAGCCCCCGCGCGCCACCTGCGGGTTGCCAAAGCCAGGCCCATTCGCGCGCGGCCCGGCCATAGACGATCCGCCGGGGCGGGTGGGCTGCGCAAAAGGCCCCTGCCGCCGCCCGCCAGCGCGCCGGATAGGCCCCGCCATCCGGGATATGGGCCGCATTGGCATAGGCATCATCCAGATCTGTGGTCATCGTCGTCCCCCTTCCGTCTCGCTGGCGGGATGGACTTTGCCCCCACCGCATGGTTCCTTCCTACCATACCCAGGGAGGGAGGAAATCATGCTTGATACCGCGACCGATCTACGATCGCTGCTGAAGGACCCGACATTGCTGGCCACACGCGCCTATGTTGCCGGCGAATGGATCGCGGCCGACGACGGATCGACCTTTGCCGTCACCAACCCCGCGCGCGGCGATGTGATCTGCGAAGTGCCCAACCTTGGCCGCGCCGAGACCGCCCGCGCGATCGAAGCGGCGCGGATCGCGATGAAGGACTGGGCCGCGCGCACCGGCAAGGAACGCGCCGCCGTGCTGCGCCGCTGGTTTGAGCTGATGATGGAGAACCAGGACGATCTGGGCGCAATCCTGACCGCCGAAATGGGCAAGCCGCTGGCCGAGGCCAAGGGCGAGATCGCCTATGGCGCCAGCTTCATCGAATGGTTCGGCGAAGAGGCCAAGCGCATTTACGGCGAAACCATCCCCGGCCACATGCGCGACAAGCGCATCACGGTGATCAAGCAGCCGATCGGCGTGGTAGGCTCGATCACGCCGTGGAACTTTCCCAATGCGATGATCACGCGCAAATGCGGCCCGGCGCTGGCGGTGGGTTGCGGCTTTGTCGCGCGGCCCGCTGCGGAAACGCCGCTGTCGGCGCTGGCCCTGGCGGTGCTGGGGGAACGCGCCGGCCTGCCCAAGGGGATCTTCTCGGTCATCACCTCAAAGCGGTCGTCGGACATCGGCAAGGAGTTCTGCGAAAACCCCACCGTGCGCAAGCTGACCTTCACCGGATCCACCGAGGTCGGGCGCATCCTGATGCGGCAGGCCGCCGATCAGGTGATGAAATGCTCGATGGAACTGGGCGGCAACGCGCCCTTCATCGTGTTCGACGATGCCGATCTGGATGCGGCGGTGGAAGGGGCGATGGCCTCAAAGTTCCGCAACAACGGCCAGACCTGCGTCTGCGCCAACCGCCTCTATGTGCAGGCCGGGGTCTATGACGCCTTCGCCGCGAAATTGGCCGCGGCAGTGGAGAAGCTGAAGGTCGGCGACGGGCTTAAGGACGGCGTGACCACCGGCCCGCTGGTCAACATGGCGGCCGTGGAAAAGGTCGAAGAACATATTGCCGACGCGCTGGCCAAGGGCGGGGAAATCGTGACCGGCGGCAAACGCCATGAACTGGGTGGGTCATTCTTTGAACCCACCGTCGTGGCCAATGTCACCGATGCAATGCTGGTCACGAACGAGGAAACCTTCGGCCCCCTTGCCCCCCTGTTCCGTTTCGAGACCGAGGAAGAGGTGATCGAAAAGGCCAATGCCACGATCTTCGGCCTTGCCAGCTATTTCTATGCCCGCGACATCGGCCGCATCACCCGCGTTCAGGAAGGGCTTGAATACGGCATCGTCGGGGTCAACACCGGCATCATCTCGACCGAGGTGGCGCCGTTTGGCGGGGTCAAGCAATCGGGGCTGGGGCGCGAAGGATCGCACCACGGGACCGAGGATTACCTGGAGATGAAATACATCTGCCTGTCGATCTGATGCGTCGCGCGGGGGCTCTGCCCCCGCACCCCCGGAGTATTTTCGCCAAGAAGAAGGATCGTGCCGCCTTCTTCTTAGTCAAAATACTCCGGGGGGAGTCCGCAGGACGGGGGGGCAGCGCCCCCCTTGGCGGTCACCGTCTAGCCACCGACCGAGGTGCCGCGCGCCGTTGCCGTCTTGCCAAAGCCGCCGCGGCTTGCCACATCGGCGCGGGTCATGGGCGGCTTGCCGATGGTGGCGGGGGCCTTCGTGAAGGCATTTGTGGACAGCTTGCCCGATGCCGTGTTGGAACTGATCGCGGTGCCGCCGGGGGTGGCAAAGCGGCCTTCGCCGGTCTTGACCAACGGCTGGCTCATCACCCCGCGCCCGCCGCCCAGCATTGAGCCGAGCATGTAACCCGCCAGCAAGGGCAGGAAGGAAAAGCCCCCGCCGCCCTGGGCCTGCACCGCCGGATCGCCACCGCAAGCGCCTGCGCCATGTTCGGCCTCGCACAGTTCCAGGCTTTCATAGCGCGGCGCGGTTTCCAGATGGGTGGCCTGGGCCTCGGCGAAGGCCGTGTCGCAATCGGCCTCGGAGAAGAAGAAGTCGTTCTCGCTCGCGGCGGCCTTACAGCTTTGCACATCCGGGAAGGCGCGCGCGTCTGTTTCCTGCTCCTTGCAGGCCGATAGCCCAAAGGCGGCCGCGCCCAGAAGGGCGATTGCCACGGATTTCGAACGTTTCCTCATCGCGTCCTCCTTCAGGGCAGGATGTAATGCGGCTTGAACCGCGACAGGTTCTGGGTGATGCGGCTGCGGTCTTCGCGCAGGCCGATGCCCACGCAGTTATGCCCGACGATCCACGCGCCGATCACCGGGCGAAAGCCATCCAGGACCGGCAGGGGCTGATAGGCCTGCACGATGCGGGCGCCGCCATAGGTCGTGTCACCGGCGGCTTCGACGATCTGACCGCCCGAGAGAATTTCGACCGAGGCGCCTTCGCGCGAAAAGACCGGTTTGATCACGCGATTGACGAACAGGTCGGCGTCGGCGCTGGCCAGATCGGCCTCGAACACCGCGGGCAGCAGGTTGGGGTGGCCGGGGAACATCTGCCACAGCATCGGCAGGATTGCCTTGTTCGACACCAGCGCCTTCCAGGGCGGTTCCACGAACCGACAGCCCGAGGGCACGACATGGGCGGCGAAATCGTCGCGCAGCAGGTCTTCCCAGGGGTAGAGCTTGAACAGCGATCCGATCACCCGACTTTCGGCATCGGCGAACTGGCCCTCGGTCGTCAGGCCGATCTGTTCCAGGTCGGTGTAATGGGCGCCCAGCCCGGCCTCGCGCGCGGCCCAGGCCAAGGCCTCGACCGTGGCGTAATCTTCGGGCTGGTTCACCATGGCGGCGAAATGCACCTCGGTCCCACGGGCGAAAATCTCGGCGAACCGGGCCACCAGGGCCTCATGGATACCGTTGAACTGATCGGCGCCTTCGGGCAGCACGCCCGCCGCAACCTGCTGTTCCAGCCAAAGCCACTGGAACGCGGCGCTTTCATACAGCGCGGTCGGCGTGTCGGCGTTATATTCCAACAGCTTCGCCGGACCCTGCCCATCATAGGCCAGATCCATCCGGCCATAAAGTTCGGGTTCCCCCGCGCGCCAGCTATCGGCGACCAGATCCCAATGCGCGCGCGGAATTTCCATCCGCGCCATCAGCGCCTCGGACGCGACAATCCGGTCCACCGCCTCGCGCGTCAGGGCATGCAGGTCGGTGGCGGGGTCCTCGATGTCGCGCTCGATCTGGTCCAGCGTGAATTCATAGGCCGAGGTTTCATCCCAGTAGGGTTCACCATACATGTCGGCAAAGGTGAAACCCAATTCCTTGGCCTGGTCGCGCCAGTCCGGCCGTTCGGGCAGGGCAATCCTGCGCATGTCCATCCCTTCCCGCAAGATGGCCCGGGCGCGGACACCCGGGCCAATGCCGCTTAGCGGTTGTCTTCGTCTTCGTCTTCGCCCTCGCCCTCATCGGCATCGGGCAGGTTGAAGAAGCTGTCTGCATCCGAGAAATCGCGCGGATGGGCTTCCTCTTCCTCGGGGGTGCCCAGCGTGAAGTTTTCCAGCCCCTGGATCGCGGTGGGCAGGCGCGGTTCGGTGCCCATGGCCAGGCTTTGCTCGGTCGAGACCAGCTTGCGCCGTTCATCATCGGTCATCAGCCCGCCTTCGGCGGCCTTCTTCTTGGCGGCCTTCTGCACCTCGGCATCCAGTTCGGACTGGCGGCACAGGCCCAGCGCGACCGGGTCGATCGGGGTCATGCTGGCGATGTTCCAATGCGTGCGTTCGCGGATCGTCTGGATCGTGGGCTTGGTGGTGCCCACCAGGCGGGCGATCTGCGCATCGGCCAGTTCGGGGTGAAACTTGACCAGCCACAGGATCGCGTTGGGCCGGTCCTGGCGCTTGGACAGCGGGGTGTAGCGCGGGCCGCGGCGCTTGTCCTCGCCGGCCGAGGCGGGGTTGTATTTCAAACGCAGCTTGTAGAGCGGGTCTTTCTCGCCCTTTTCAATCTCTCTCGGGTCCAGCTGGTTCGAGCCGACCGGATCGAACCCCTTCACCCCTGCCGCCACGTCGCCATCGGCGATGCCCTGCACCTCCAGTTCATGCATGCCGCAGAAATCCGCGATCTGCTTGAAGGTCAGCGTCGTATTGTCCACCAGCCAGACCGCGGTCGCCTTGGCCATCAGGGGCTTGTTCGTCATCGGAGCCATCCTTTACAAATCTCTCCCGTGCCGTGAAATCGGCTGCGACCCCGGGTGCCTCCCTCGGTCGCGGTCCATTTCGGAAGGGGAATTGGGTCGCTATATAGTGCCGAACGTGACCGGAGGGAAGAGAAAATGATCCGAGCCGCCCTTGTGGCATTGATGCTGGCCCTGCCCGCCTGGGCCGAGGGCGAACGGGCCGGCGATTTCGACTATTACCTTCTGGCGCTGTCCTGGTCGCCCGGCTGGTGCGCCACCACGGGCGATGCCCGCGACGCAGATCAGTGCCATCCGCGCCACTACCACAGCTTTGTCCTGCACGGGCTTTGGCCGCAATATGACCTTGGTTGGCCATCCTACTGCCGCACCGGGGAACGCGACCCGACGCGCGCGCAGACCGCCGCAATGGCCGATGTCATGGGATCGGCGGGGCTGGCCTGGCATCAGTGGAAGAAACACGGCCGCTGCACCGGCCTGTCGGCAGAGGGCTATTTTGCCACCGCACGCGCCGCCTATGACAGCATCGTCATCCCCGAGGTCTTTGCCCGCCTGAACCGCGATGTGAAGCTGCCCGCCAGCGTCGTCGAGGACGCCTTCATCGAGGCGAACCCGGGGCTGTCGCGCAACATGATCACCATCACCTGCGACCAGGGCCGCATCCAGGAGGCGCGGATCTGCCTGACCCGCGACCTGAGCCCCCGGCCCTGCGGCGCAGACACGATCCGCGATTGCCGGAGGCGCGATGCCCTGATGGAGGCGGTGCGCTGATCAGCGCACCCGCAAGGCGATCTTGCCAATATGGGCGTTGCTTTCCATGCGCGCATGGGCGGCAGCGGCCTGATCCAGCGGGAATTCGCTGTCATGCACCACGCGCAGCTTGCCCGCCTGGACCATAGGCCAGACATGGGCGCGCAGGTCCGCCGCGATGGCCGCCTTGGCCACATCGGATTGCGGGCGCAGCGTTGACCCGGTGATCGACAGACGGCGCAACATGACCTGGGCAAAGTTGATCTCGGCCTTGGGGCTTTCCAGGAAGGCGATGAAAACCAGCCGCCCGTCATCGGCCAGGGCCTTGATATCGCGCGAAATATAGCTGCCGCCGACCATGTCCAGGATCAGGTTAGCCCCACCCTCGGCGCGCAGAACGTCGACGAAATCGGCCTGCCGATAGTTGATCGCGGTGGCGCCAAGCGCTTCGCAGGCCGCGCATTTCTCGGCCGATCCGGCGGTGGCAAAGACCCGCGCGCCAAGCGCCGTGGCGATCTGGATCGCGGTGGTGCCGATGCCCGAAGACCCGCCATGCACCAAGAACCGTTCGCCCGCCTTCAGCCCGCCCCGCGTCACCACATTGGACCAGACGGTGAAGCAGGTTTCGGGCAGGCAGGCGGCTGATTTCAGGTCGATCCCCTCAGGAACCGGCAGCGCATGGGCGGCCGGACAGGTGGCATATTCGGCATAGCCGCCGCCCGGCAACAGCGCGCAGACCCGGTCACCCACGGCCCAGCCACTGACGCCGGGGCCAATGGCCGCGACAAGGCCCGCCGCCTCAAGCCCCGGCAGATCCGAAGCGCCGGGCGGCGCCTTGTAGGCCCCGGCGCGTTGCAGGGCATCGGGACGGTTGACGCCTGCGTAATGCACCTCGATCAGGATTTCCCCGGCACCGGGCACCGGAACCGGGCGCGCGGCGGGGCGCAACACCTCGGGTCCGCCCGCACCAGCAATTTCCACCACGCGCATCTGTTCCGGCAACGTCATGCCCGCCCCCCCGTCATCGTTCCCGGCAAATCCCTGGCTGCCGATGGCGCGCGGATGCCGCCCAGCGCGCTGGCAAGGCCGGGCAGCTTGCCCTTGATCTTTTCGAACTGCATCACATCCGCGATCCGGCGATCCAGAAAGACCCAGGTATCGGCATAGCCTTCGCTTTCATCGGCCAGCCAGAACAGAACGGTCGCGGAATAGACCGCCGACAGCGTCGCCCGCTTGGTGTACCAGTTGTAATCCTCGCTGCTGTCACCCAGCGCCCGCCAGACCGCATCCGCCGTTTCCCAGATCAAACGCGCGCCGGTCAGCGCATGATGCGGCAGCGCGAACAGGGCCGCGCCGCGCCGCACCAATTCCGGGTCCGCCGCTTCCAGCCGCAGGCGCAGCGCCGTCGCGACCCTGTCGCGAAACCGCAGGCCGCCAAGATCGGTCGCGCCAAGCGCGGCCTCCATCGCGCGATCCCCCGATCGGTGATAGGCCACCGCAAGATCCACCGCGCCGCGCGGGCAGATCACCCGCGCCAGCGCGGGATCGACACCCGCATCCCGGACGGCTGCGTCAAACGCGGGCGCGGACCAGCCATCGAACGGAACATGGGGCAAGATCGCCTGCAACAGGTCGCTGCGCGTGCGATCCACATCCAATCGGTCGTTTTTCATGGCATTTCCCTTCACGCACAGTGGTAGACAAGCGGCCGCGCCTTTGCTATATGGCCGCTTCCTGCAACCGCATGCAACTCTAACTTAGGAAGGTGGTGACACCACATGCAGGTCAGCGTTCGCGACAACAACGTCGAACAGGCGCTTCGTGCTCTGAAGAAAAAACTTCAGCGCGAGGGGGTTTTCCGTGAAATGAAGCTCAAGCAGCATTTCGAAAAGCCTTCTGTCAAGAAAGCGCGCGAAAAGGCCGAGGCCGTTCGCCGTGCCCGTAAACTGGCACGCAAGAAGGCCCAGCGCGAAGGCGCTCTTTAAGCCCTTCACCGCGCGTTTCAGGCGACTGGAACAGCTGGCGGGTTCGCCCGCATCGATCAACCCCCGTGGCCAAGCCATCGGGGGTTTTTCTATGATCGGGCTTCTTTCATGCGGCCCTGGAAGGGCGCAAGCCCAAAGCGGCCAAGCCGCATGGCAGGAATGCATCTGGCCCGGGCCAACCAAGCGTCTTAACGAACGGGTGGGGCGGCACAGGTGCCAGATTCGCCAGCACAAGCCGCCTTAGCAGGCCCCGTCGGGCCCCAGCCCGCCCATTCGCAAGCGCCCGTCGCGGTCTGCGGGCATTGGGGGTCACCCGGTCTTGCGCATCGCCTCGGCGTAGCTGGCGCCCGAATCTGCCCCGATGCGGAACAGCGACATCGCGCGGCGAAGCTCTTCGGCCATAGCGTCAAGCGTCTGGGTCGCGGCAGAGGTTTCCTCGAACATCGCGACGTTTTGCTGGGTAACGTGATCCAGCTGCTCGACCGCGCCGTTGATATCGGTGATGGCAGAGGATTGTTCCTCGGCCGAACGGGCGATTTCCGCAACCCTTCCGCTGATCTGTTCGACCGCGCTGACGATTCGGTCGAGAGAAGCGACCGTCTTGTTCACAAGCTCTACCCCGTTTCTTACCTGCGCCTCAGAGGCGCTGATCAACCCGCTGATCTCGCGCGCCGAGGCCGAGGACCGCTGCGCCAGATCCCGCACCTCCGAGGCGACGACGGCAAAGCCCCGGCCAGCCTCACCCGCGCGCGCGGCCTCGACACCGGCGTTCAGCGCCAGCAGGTTGGTCTGGAACGCGATGTCGTCGATGACCGAGGTGATCCGGGCAATCTTGCCCGAGCTTTGCTCGATCTCATCCATGGCCCGGATCGAGGCGGCGACCACCTCGGAACTTTCGCGCGCAACGCTTTCCGCCTGCCCCGCCGCAGCCGCCGCTTCGGCCGCCACCTTGGCCGCAGATTGCACCGAAACGGTCAGTTCATTGATCGCCGCCGCGGTATTTGCCAGCGTCACCGCCTGCCGTTCGCTGTGATGGGACAGGCTTTGGGTGGCACCGTTGATTTCCCCGATCTGGGCCCGGATATCGCCGGAATAGCCAAGCGCGGTTGAGATGGCTTTCGCCAACTGATCGACCGCCAGGTTGAAATCGTGCGCGAGGGTCCGGTATTCGGCATCATCGATCGCATCCATACGCACCGACAGATCCCCCTGCGACAGATCATGCAGGGCGGCCTGAAGAATCTTGACGATCCGAGCCTGCCCTGCGGCCGTCGCGGCACGTTCCGCAGCCAACCGTTGTTCGGCATCAAGGGCCGCGGCATTGGCCTGTGTCGCGGCCTGTGCCTTCTCAACAGCATCGCGTCGCAGGCTTTCGGCCTCGGCGGCGGCGCGTTCGACCGCCGCCTTTTGTTCCCGCGCCTCGCGCATCCCGGCCTCGGCCTGATGCCGCGCGGCTTCGGCGGCCTCGGAGGCAATGGCCACCTCTTGCAGCCGCGCCTGAAGTGTCGCCGTCATCTGCTGGCGGTTGCGCACCGCGAAGACCAGAACGGCGGTCTCGACCGCCACGACAAGCCCATGGAACAGCGACCGCGCGACATTGGCGACGATATCGCTACTGGGATAGATCAGTTGCGGCATGGCGACACTTAGCACCAGATGGTGCACCAGGATCATGCCGGCGCCCAGAAGGATGGCCCGCACATCGACCAGCACCACCAGAACGGCCATCAGCGCAAAAAAGACCATGTGGCTGTCAATCTGCCAGGGATGACCGCTGAGCGCTGCAGTCAGCGCCACAGCCTGACCAATCAGTCCAAGCCCGACGATCGAGGCGGCACTGTCGGCGGCGGCATAGCGCCCGCCAAAGACCGCGGCGGCGGCGAAGGTCGCGGCGGTCAGGCTGGCAACCCAAGGGGCCGTTCCCACCCAGAACGCCACGGCTGTGACCACGACAGCCAGGATGACCGCGCCGGTCGAGAGCAAACGAATTTCGGGTTTCATGCTTTCCCCTTGACCGGGGATTTGAACGCTCATGTCGTGTCTCCGCAAATCCAGGATATCTTGGCCTGGTCAAGAACAAGCCAGGCGCCGGCGGATCGCAGCCGCGCCAGGAAATCGGGGCCATCCCCGGCCGCAAGGGTGGCAAACGGCGCATCGGTGGGGCCAATCGGCCAACCGCCCGCACGGCGGATCACAGCCTCTGGCGCGCGCCAGGGCGGGATCACGACAAGGAAGGGGCCATCGCCATCCGGCCGGGCCGCGGACAGGGCCGCCGCCGGGCCGGACAGCGCCGCCAGAAGAATCATCAGGGTTTCAAGTCGCATCGCCCGGCCTCCATCGGCCAAGGCTTAGCGCGCGTTTCCTAAGATGGGCCTAACGCCCGTCAGAGCGGCAGGGCCGTCGTCTTGAACACCGTTCGCAGCGCGAACGAACTTTGCATCTGCGCGACGCCCGGCAACCGCGCCAGATGGGCGCGATGGATGCGGGCGAAATCCTCGGTATCCTCGGCCACAACCTTCAGCAGGTAATCGGCAGACCCGGCCATCAGGTGGCATTCCAGGACATCGGGGATCTTGCGCACCTCACGCTCAAAGGCATCAAGAACCTCATCCGCCTGACCTGACAGCGTTATTTCGACAAACACCGTCGTGGGCCGGTTCAGCTTGCGCGCATCCAGCAGCGCCACATAATCGCGGATGTAGCCCTCTTCCTCCAGCCGTTGCACCCGGCGGTGGCAGGCCGAGGCGGACAGGTTCACGCGGTCCGCAAGATCGGCGTTCGATATGCGCCCGGCCTTTTGCAGCACGGCAAGAATGCGGCGGTCTGTCGCGTCAAGTTGCATGGTGGCGCAATTTTCTTCAGCGTTTCGTTGAAATTCAGGTAAGTTTTAACATTCAAGGCCGTGATGAAGCCAGCGAAATGCCGGGCCTTCCCGGCCGCACGCCATCATGACGGCCAGGAACACCGAAACGAGACGGAGCGAACATGAAAATCGGCTGCCCGAAAGAGATCAAGCCACAGGAGTTCCGCGTGGGTCTGACGCCGCATGCGGTCCGCGACGCGGTGGCGCGGGGCCATGAGGTGATGGTGCAAAGCGGTGCGGGCCTTGGCGCGGGCTTTGCGGATGCCGATTACATCGCCGCCGGGGCGCGCATCCTGCCCACCGCCGAGGCGATCTTTGCCGATGCGGACCTGGTGGTGAAGGTCAAGGAACCGCAGCCGGACGAACGGCGGCTGCTGCGCGCGGGGCAGGTTCTGTTCACCTATCTGCATCTGGCGCCCGATCCGGACCAGACCCGCGATCTGCTGGCCGCGGGCGTGACCTGCATCGCCTATGAAACGGTGACCGACCGGGCCGGGGGGCTGCCGCTGCTGGCGCCGATGTCCGAGGTCGCGGGGCGGTTGGCGCCGCAGGTCGGGGCCTGGGCACTGCAAAAGGCCAATGGCGGGCGCGGCGTTCTGCTGGGCGGTGTGCCGGGGGTTTTGCCGGCGCGGGTGCTGGTGATCGGCGGCGGCGTCGTGGGCACGCATGCGGCGCGCATTGCGGCCGGGATGGGTGCCGATGTGACGGTGCTGGACCGGTCCCTGCCGCGGCTGCGCCAGCTGGATGACCTTTATGGCCGCGAATTCCGCACCGGCTTTTCCAGCGCGGGGCTTATGGCCGAGCTGCTGGCGGAATCGGATCTGGTGATCGGTGCGGTGCTGATCCCCGGGGCCGCGACGCCCAGGCTTGTGACGCGCGCGATGCTTGCGACGATGCAGCCCGGCGCGGTTCTGGTGGATGTGGCGATCGATCAGGGCGGCTGCTTTGAAACCTCGCGCCCGACCACACATCAGGACCCGATCTATGAGGTGGACGGGATCGTGCATTACTGTGTCGGCAACATGCCCGGCGCGGTGGCGCGCAGTTCAACCCTGGCGCTGGGCAATGCCACCCTGCCCTTCCTGCTGGCCATTGCCGACAAGGGCTGGCGACAGGCCTGCGCCGATGATCCGCACCTTCTGGCGGGGCTGAACGTTCACGCAGGCCACATCACCCATCCGGCCGTGGCCGAGGCGCTGGGACTGCCCCACGTCAGCGCGCAAGAGGCGCTGGCGCTGTAAAGCCAACGGGGGCCCGGCCCTACGGCCGGGCCGTGCCCTTATTTCTTCAGCGCGTCGCGGATTTCCATCAGCACGTCCAGCTCGGTCGGGCCCGCAGGCGCGGCCGCGGCCTGCTCTTCCTTCTTGATCGCGGCGTCCTTGATGCGGTTCACCATCTTCACCAGCAAAAAGACCACGAAAGCGATGATCAGGAAGTTGATCACAGCGGTGATGAAGGCGCCATAGGCAAAGACCGGGGCCCCGGCTTCGCGCGCGGCGGCAAGGCTGGTGAAGTCGCCTTCGCCAAGGTTCACGAACAGGTTGGAAAAATCCATTCCGCCGGTGACCAGGCCGATGATCGGATTGATCAGATCCGACACAAGCGAGGTGACAATCGCCGTGAAGGCCGCGCCGATGATTATGCCGACAGCCATGTCCATGACATTGCCCTTGGCGATGAAATTCTTGAATTCGTTAATCATGTCTGCCCCCGAAATATACGCCCGCGTTCGGGCGCCTGTGTGCAGCCTAACATGCGCTGCGCGCAATTGCAGCTTTCAACAGGCGGAATTTTCAGGCTTTCTGACCCCAAACCTGTCAGGAGCCGCCGATGACCGATCTCTCCGCCTTCCCGATCACCCGCCGCTGGCCGCCCGTCACGCCCGGCGCGATCCAGCTCTATTCCCTGCCGACGCCAAACGGGGTCAAGGTGTCGATCATGCTGGAGGAACTGGGCCTGCCCTATGACCCGCATCTGGTGCGGTTCGACGCCAATGACCAGATGACGCCCGAATTCCTGTCGCTGAACCCCAACAACAAGATCCCCGCGATCATCGACCCTGACGGGCCGGGCGGCAAACCGCTGCCGTTGTTCGAAAGCGGCGCGATCCTGATCTATCTGGCGGAAAAAACCGGCCGGCTTCTGCCACAGCAAAACCGTTATGAAGTGCTACAGTGGCTGATGTTCCAGATGGGCGGGGTCGGGCCGATGTTCGGCCAGCTGGGCTTTTTCCATGCCTTCGCCGGGAAAGAGATTGAAGACCCCCGCCCCAAGGACCGCTACCGCGCCGAGGTAGCCCGCCTGCTAAAGGTGCTTGATGGCGCGCTGGCCGGGCGCGACTGGATCGCCGGGGACTATTCCATCGCCGATATAGCCATCTGCCCCTGGCTGCGGACGCTTCGCGATTTCTACAAGGCGGGCGACCTGGTCGGCTGGGACGATCTGCGCCATGTGCCGGCCTGGCTTGACCGGTTCCTGGCGCGGCCCGCGGTGCAACGCGGGCTGACCATTCCCAGTCGGGCTTGACGCAAAAGGCCCCCAATCGGGGGCCTTTTCTGGTATCAGCCGCGGAGCGTGCCGCCGGTGGCCTTGGTCACCTTTTCGACGATTTTGGCGGAAACCGCCTCGATCTCGGCATCGGTCAGGGTCTTGTCGCGCGGCTGCAGCCGTACCGTCAGCGCGATCGACTTCTTGCCCGCGCCCATCTGCGCCTCGGCCTTCTCGCCGGTGAACTGGTCAAACACGCGGACCGATTCAATCAGCACCTTGTCGGCCCCGGCAGCGGCATTCACCGCCGTCAGCGCCTCGACGCCCGCATCGACGACAAAGGCAAAGTCGCGGTCCACCGCCTGCAGGTCCGACAGCGCCAGCGCGGGGCGCGTGGGCATCTTGGCCTTCGGGAAGGGCACGTTTTCGGGCCAGATCGTGAAGGCGACCGCAGGCCCCTTCACGCCCATCTCGCGCAGGACGCGCGGATGCACCTCGCCGAACACGGCCAGCGCCTTCGGCCCAAGCGCCATCACCCCCGACCGGCCCGGATGCCACCAGCCGGCGGCCTTGCGGTTGACCTGCACCTTGGCGGGCGCGCCGATCGCGGCCAGCACCGCCTCGGCATCGGCCTTGGCGTCGAACACATCCACGGGGCGACGCGAGCCGTAGGGGTCGCGCGGCGCGGCATGGCCGACCAGAAGGCCCGCAGCCTGCAGGTGCTGATCCCCCGGCTCACCGCCGGTAAAGGCGGGACCGACCTCAAACAGGGCGAAATCGGCGAAACCGCGCGCCTGATTGCGCGCCGCGGCCTGCAACAGGCCGGGCAGCAGATCGGGACGCATATGGGTCATCTCGCTGCTGATCGGGTTGTCGATGCGCGTCGCATCCTGCCCGCCACCGAACAGCGCCGCGCTGGCGCCGTCGATGAAGGAATAGGTCACGCATTCATTATACCCCAGCGCCGCCAGCGTCCGCCGCGCCGCCTTTTCGCGCATCTGCATCGGCGTCAGGATCGGCCCCGGCACGCCCACGGTTTCGCGCGCCAGCGGCTTGCCCACCAGTTTCGTCAGCGAGGCGATGCGGGCCACTTCCTCGACCAGATCGGCCTCGCCCAGAACATCGGGACGCCAGCTGGGCGGGGTGGCCATGTCGCCGTTCAGCGCAAATCCCAGCGCCGCCAGCGTCGCGCGCTGTTCGGCCTCGGGGATGTCCATGCCGACCAGGCTGATCACGCGGGCCGGGTCCAGCCGGTAGGCGCGGGTGTTCGCGGGCACCACGCCATCAACCACCACATCGGACGCCTCGCCCCCGCACAGGTCCAGCACCATCTGCGTGGCCAGTTCCAGCCCCGGCAGGGTGAATTCCGGGTCCACGCCACGTTCGAACCGGTACCGCGCGTCGGAATTGATCTTCAGCGCGCGGCCCGTAGCGGCAATCGTGATCGGGTCCCAATAGGCGCTTTCCAGGAACACATCGACCGTGGTGTCAGAACAGCCCGACAGCTCGCCCCCCATGATCCCGGCCAGCGATTCCGGCTGTTCGTCATCGGAAATCAGCATCATGCCGTCGCGCAGCGCATAGGTCTTGCCGTCCAGCGCCAGCAACTCCTCGCCGCCTTTCGCGGGATGGATACGCAGGTTGCCCTTGACCTTGGCCGCGTCAAAAACGTGCAGCGGGCGGTTCAGGTCGAAGGTGAAGAAGTTGGTGATATCCACCAGCGCCGAGATCGGGCGCAACCCGATCGCCCGCAGCCGCTGTTGCAGCCAGTCGGGGCTGGGGCCGTTGGTCACGCCGCGGATCAGGCGGCCGGCAAAAATCGGGCAGCCCTTTTCCTTCAGGGCCGGGTCGATCTGCACCTTGATCGGGCTTTCAAACCCGCCCGGCACCGGTTCAATCGCCAGCGGTTTCAGCCGCCCAAGGCCGCGCGCCGCCAGATCGCGGGCGATGCCGCGCACACCCAGCGCATCGGGGCGGTTCGGGGTGATCTTGATGTGGATCATCGGGTCCACCGCCTCGGGGCGGTTTTCGGCCAGCCAGTCCACGAATTTCTGCCCGACATGGCCCGAGGGCAGTTCAATGATGCCGTTGTGTTCGTCCGACAGCTCCAGCTCGCGTTCCGAGGCCATCATGCCGTGGCTTTCCACGCCGCGGATCTTGCCCACGCCCAGCGTCACATCGATGCCCGGCACATAGTCGCCCGGCTTGCACAGCACGACCGTGATGCCCGCCCGCGCATTGGGCGCGCCGCAGACGATCTGCTTTTCGCCCTCATCCGTTTCCACGCGGCAGACGCGCAGCTTGTCGGCGTCGGGGTGCTGTTCGGCATGAACCACGCGGGCCAGCGTGAACGGCGCCAGCTTGGCGCCCGGGTTCACGACCTCTTCGACCTCAAGGCCAAGATCGGTGAGGGCTTCGGTGATCTCATCGAGGCTCGCCTCGGTGTCGAGATGGTCTTTCAGCCAGGAGAGGGTGAATTTCATTGGGGTGCTCCAATGTGAAATTTTTCGCATTGTCCTGCCATTGCGGACAACCAGTTCGGAAGCTTTGGACAGATCCAGGAAGGGGCTAAAACTTGCGTGAACAAGAACCAAACGCCGCCGATCAAAGTGGCTCCTATAGTCACGAGGCGAGCCTTGTTAGCCCCAATTGTCGCGAGAATTCCACGCTTCCCAGCTGTCGAAACTGCGGGCTTTTCAAGCTCAGCCAGCTCTTTCTGAAGCTGAGACAAGTATCTCTCACCAGAAGCTGTGATCCGATAACTAGCGCCCAGTGAATAGGTCACGCCCCTGATATATCCTGCTTCTCGTAAATCTTTCAGAATCAGAACGTCTCGCTCGTGCAGATCGTCAACCTCTACAAATTCACCATCACCAGAAGCGATGATCTCAAGCAGAGAGAGTTCAGCTTCGATCCGAGAAACAGTCACCTGCTAAGCCCCCCGAACACCGTCGGCATATCCAGCGCGGCAAAGCCGTAATGCCGCAGCCAACGCAGGTCGCTTTCGAAGAAGGCGCGCAGGTCGGGGATGCCGTATTTCAGCATCGCCAGACGGTCGATGCCCATGCCGAAGGCAAAGCCCTGCCACTCGGTCGGGTCGACGCCCGCGGATTCCAGCACCTTGGGGTGGACCATGCCAGAGCCCAGGATTTCCATCCAGCTATCGCCTTCGCCGATCTTCAGCTGGCCACCTTCCCAGGAACAGCGGATGTCGACCTCGGCCGAGGGTTCCGTAAAGGGGAAGTGGCTGGCGCGGAAGCGCAGTTCGACGTTTTCCACCTCAAAGAAGGCGCGGCAGAATTCCTCCAGCACCCATTTCAGGTTGGCCATGGAAATGTCCTTGCCGATCGCAAGCCCCTCAACCTGGTGGAACATCGGCGCGTGGGTCTGGTCCATGTCCATGCGGTAGACGCGGCCCGGCGCGATCACGCGGATCGGCGCGCCCTGCTTTTGCATCGCGCGGATCTGCACCGGGCTGGTGTGGGTGCGCAGCACATGCGGCGGGCGCGGGTCTTCGGCGTCGCGGTGCATGAAGAAGGTGTCGTGTTCCTGCCGCGCGGGGTGTTCGGGCGCGATGTTCAGCGCGTCGAAGTTATACCAGTCGCTTTCGACCTGGGGCCCCTCGGCCACGGCAAAGCCCATGTCGGCAAAGATCGCGGTGACTTCCTCCATCACCTGGGACACGGGATGGATGGTGCCGCGCGGGCGGGGGCGGCCCGGCAGGGTCACGTCCAGCCATTCGGTCGCCAGGCGGGCATCCAGCGCGGCATCGGCCAGCGCGGTCTTGCGCGCGCGCAGGGCGGCGTCGATTTCGTCCTTCAGGCGGTTCAACGCGGCGCCGGTGGTCTGGCGTTCCTCGGGCGTCATCTGGCCCAGTTCGCGCATCTTCAGGCTGATCTCGCCCTTCTTGCCAAGGGCGGCCAGGCGGATTTCCTCAAGGCTCGCCTCATCGGCGGCGGCGGCGATCTCATCCAGATATTTGGCCTTCAGAACATCCAGCGCGTCCATCGCGATCTCTCCTGCAAAGTCGCGCCCGTGCTAGCCAGAGGAACCCCCGATTGCAAGCATGGGCCAAAGAAAAACCCCGCGACTGGGCCAAGGCGCCAGCGCGGGGTTCAAATTGCATTCCCGGTCGGGAATTACGCCGCAGCCTTCGCCTTTTCGACGATGGCGCCAAACGCCTCGGGCTCATGGATGGCCAGGTCGGCCAGAACCTTGCGGTCGACCTCAATCCCGGCCTTGTCCAGCAGGTTGATGAAGCGCGAATAGGTCATTTCGGCGTCGAACGCGCGCACAGCGGCGTTGATCCGCTGGATCCACAGCGCGCGGAAGTTCCGCTTGCGCACCTTGCGGTCGCGGGTCGCGTACTGATTGGCCTTGTCGACGGCCTGGGTTGCGGTGCGGAAGTTGCGCGAGCGGGCCGAATAGTAGCCTTTCGCCTTCTTCAGAACCTTCTTGTGGGCGGCGTGGGTGACTTTCCCGGATTTAACGCGTGCCATTGTCCAGCCTCCAGATCAGCGGTTATAGGGCATGTATTTCTTGACGATCTTGGCATCGCAATCGGCCAGGACCATCGTGCCCGCGCTGTCGCGGATGAACTTCGTCGAGCGCTTGATCATGCCGTGGCGCTTGCCGGCCGCGCCGGACTTCACCTTGCCGGTGGCGGTGAAGGAAAACCGCTTCTTGGCCGCGGATTTGGTCTTCATCTTGGGCATTTCCATCTCCTCTTTCGAGTGGGTGTTTACGCGACTCGGCATGCCTCACCGGCCGGCCGCGCAGGCTCATAGAGCGGGCCTGATAGCCGGGCGCGCGGGGATTGGCAAGGGATAATCGGCGCGGGTCAGCACCGGGGCATCACCGCCAAAGGTCCGCCAGCACACGCGCGAAGACCACCGGGATCTGGGCGGCGGCATAGCCGCCTGGCCGCGTCAGCACCGCCAGCAGGATCATGCCCCCGCCGACCATGATGGCAATGGTGGCCGCCCGGGGCGGGCGGCTGTCGGCAAAGGCGGAAATGGCGGCGGGAATTGCCAGGGCGGCAATCAGAAATCCCATCACCAGAACGTGGTCGCTTGTCATCGCGCCCCTCTCCTACCGGACTGCAGGTTCAGCCTATTCCGGATCGGTGCGGAAAATCAATCGTTCGTCACAGGGCGCCACGCGCAGGATGTTGGTGGTGCCCGGCACGTTGAAGGGCACGCCGGCGGTGACAACGATCTGGTTGGTCTCATCGGCAAAGCCGAAATCGCGCGCCGAACGGGCGGCATTGACCACGGCCATCTTGAAGCGTTCCACCTCTTCACAGCGGATGTTGTGGGTGCCCCAGGTCAGGCACAACCGACGCAGCGTGGTCAGCAAGGGCGACAGCGCGATGATCGGCACGCGGGGGCGTTCGCGCGCGACAAGGCGCACGGTGCCGCCCGATTGGGTGTAGCAGCAGATCGCGGCGATATCGGTCGCCTCGGCAATCTCACGCGCGGCGGCGACGATGCCATCGGCGACGGTCTGGCGTTTGACGGTTCGGCTGGCCTCGATCACCTCGCGGAAGGTGGGGTCCCCCTCGACCGAGATCGCGGTGGCGTTCATCGTCGCCACCGCCTCGACCGGGTAGCGCCCGGCGGCGGATTCGGCCGACAGCATCACCGCATCGGCGCCCTCATAGATCGCGGTCGCTACGTCCGAGATTTCGGCGCGCGTCGGCATCGGGCTTTCGATCATGCTTTCCAGCATCTGGGTGGCCACGATCACCGGCTTGGCCGCGGCGCGGCAGGCGCGCACCAGCCGCTTCTGGATCGGGGGCACGGAATGGACGGGCAGTTCCACCCCCAGATCGCCGCGCGCCACCATGATCCCGTCGGAAACTTTCAGGATTTCGGCAAAGGCCTTCACTGCGGCGGGCTTTTCGATCTTGGACAGGATCGCGGCACGCCCGCGCGCCAGATCGCGCGCCTCGGTCACGTCTTCGGGGCGCTGCACGAACGACAGCGCCAGCCAGTCCACGCCCAGTTCGCAGGCAAATTCCAGATCGGCGCGGTCCTTGTCGGACAGCGCGGCCAGCGGCAGAACCACATCGGGGACGTTCACGCCCTTGCGGTTGGAAATCGTGCCGCCCGTGGTGACGGTGCAATCGGCGAAATCGGGGCCACAATCATCCACCCGCAGGCGGATCTTGCCGTCATTGACCAAAAGCGTCGCGCCGGGTTCAAGGGCGGCAAAGATTTCGGGATGCGGCAGGCAGACGCGGTGGCTTTCGCCCTCGGCCGGGTTCAGGTCAAAGCGGAACTTCGCCCCTTCCTCCAGATCGGCGGCACCGGCGGCAAAGGTGCCCACGCGCAGCTTGGGCCCCTGCAGGTCGGCCAGAATCGCGATCGGGCGGCCGGTATCGGCCTCGATCTGGCGGATGATGTCGTGGCGGGCCTTCTGTTCGGCATGGGTGCCGTGGCTCATGTTCAGGCGGAACACATCGGCCCCGGCCTCGAACAGGGCGCGGATGGTGTCGTAATCAGAGGAAGCGGGGCCCAAAGTGGCCACGATCTTGACGTTGCGAAGGCGTCTCATTCTGCCTTTGTCTCCGTTCGGTTTCTGTGCGTCGTGGGCCAGGGCAAGCTATGGCGCAAAATGTCCCGCAGGGCAACTGGCACTCCTTCCGCGGCTGGCGTAAATCCTGTCTGGGACAGGGGGACGACAGGGACATGACAGATCCGGCTTACGAAATTCTTGGCGCGGGGCGGGCGGGGCGCTGGCTGGTCACCTGCGATCATGCCACCAACCGGGTGCCGGCCTGGGTCGGGGACGGCACCTTGGGGATCGACGCGCAGGACATGGCGCGCCACATCGCCTATGACGTGGGCGCGGCGGGGCTGACGCGGGCGCTGGCCGAACGGCTGGATGCCCCCGCGATCCTGAGCAATTTTTCGCGTCTGGTGATCGACCCGAACCGGGGCGAGGATGACCCGACCCTGGTGATGCGGCTTTATGACGGCACCATCATCCCCGCCAATCGCCATGCCGACGCCCCCGAGGTCGAGCGCCGTCTGGCGCGGCTGTATCGCCCCTATCACGCCGCCTATGCCGATCTGGCGGGGCGGCGCGGCGATACGGTGATCTGCGCGGTGCACAGCTTTACGCCCTGTCTGCGCGGGCGCGCGCCACGGCCCTGGCAGGTGGGTGTGCTGTATTCGCATCGCGACACGCGGCTGGCGCTGCCGCTGATCGCGGCGCTGCGCGATCTTGGCCTGTGCGTGGGCGACAATGAACCCTACAGCGGCCATCTGGACGGCGATGCCATCGACCGCCACGCGCTGACCCCGGGCCGGCCCAATGTGCTGATCGAGGTCCGCAACGACCTGATCGCCACCCCCGCCGATCAGATCGCCTGGGCCGACCGCCTGGCCCCGGTGCTGGAACAGGTGCTGGCCGCGACCGGGCTGTGACGCCCGCTTGACCGCCGCCACCGCCCGGGCCTAGCCTTGGCCAAAGCCCGCCCGACCGGAGGCCCCATGCGCAACGCCGACCACCTTGCCGCCTTCGTGCGCGATGCCCTGATCGCTGGCCGCCCCCGCCCCGAGATCGAGGCCGCGCTGCGCACCGCAGGCTGGACCCCGGCCGAGATATCCGAGGCGATGCAGGCCTGGGCCGAAGGCACCTTTCTGCCGCCGGTGCCGCGCCCGCGCCCCTATGTCTCGGCGCGCGAGGCCTTTGTCTACGGGCTGATGTTTGTGGCGCTGGCGATGACCGCCTGGCACCTGACGGCGCTGTCCTTCATGCTGATCGACCGCTGGCTGCCCGAACCGGGGCAACCCGATTGGGCGGCCTATCAGCTGGGCGGGATGCGCTGGTCGATCGCCACGCTGGCCGTCTTTGCCCCGCTGTTTTTATGGCTGAACGCGCGCATCCTGCGCGACACCCGCACCGACCCCGGCAAGCGCCGGTCAACCGTGCGCAAATGGGTGGGGCAAATCACGCTGTTCCTGGCCGCGATCGCGCTTCTGGGCGATCTGATCACGGTGATCCACGCCATGCTCAGCGGCGATCTGACCCTGCGGTTCGTGCTGAAGGCGGGGGTGGTGGGCCTGGTGGCGGGCGCGATCTTCCTGGTCTTCCGGCAGGAAACACGGGGCGATGGCGATGCGCGCTGACCAGCTGCCGCCAATCCTGATCGGCGTCGCCGTTGCGGCGGCGATCGGGCTGGGCCTGATGGTCACCGGGGGGCCGGGCACGGGGCGGATGGAAAAACGTAACGCCCGGCGCCTGGCGGATCTGGCCGCGCTTGGCGATTATGTCATCTGCCTGGCCGATGCCGCCGACCACCGCCTGCCCGAGGCCCTGACCCGTTCGGATGCCTGCCGCCAGGACACCCCGTTCGAAGACCCCTTCACCGGCGCGCCCTATCGCTATGAACGCGCCAGCGACACCAGCTTTCGCCTTTGCGCAGGGTTTGAACGGCCCGCGCTGATCCCCGATGCACAAATGAATGAGGGGCGCTTTGAACGCCCCTCGGGTTGTCTGATCTATCGCTATCCCCGGCCCTGAGACGGGCCAGACCGCCGCCCTTCAGACCGCCGCCTTGCGGCTTTCCTCCAGGTAGATCTCGCGCAGGCGGGTCGCCACCGGGCCGGGCACACCCGCGCCGATCCGGGCCCCGTCCAGTTCGACCACCGGCATCACGAAAGCCGAGGCCGAGGTGATGAAGGCCTCATCCGCCGCCTTTGCCTCGGCCACGGTAAAGGACCGTTCTTCCACCTCCATCTGCGCCTCGGCGGCATAGCGCAGCACGGCGGCGCGGGTGATCCCGTGCAGGATGTCGTTGGACAGCTGACGGGTGATGATCTTGTTGCCCGTCACGATATAGGCGTTGTTCGATGTGCCCTCGGTCACCAGCCCATCCTCGACGAACCAGGCATCATCCACCCCGGCCTTCTTCGCCATCATCTTGCCCATCGACGGATACAGCAGCTGCACCGTCTTGATGTCGCGCCGACCCCAGCGGATGTCGTCGATGCTGATCACCTTCAGCCCGGTGCGCGCCTGCGGATTGTCGGCCAAACCCGGCTTGGACTGGGTGAACAGCACCACCGTCGGCTTGGTCTTTGCCGGATCGGGGAAGGCAAAGTCGCGGTCGCCCGGATTGCCGCGGGTGACCTGCAGATAGACCAGACCGTCGGTGATGGCGTTGCGCGCCACCATCTCGCGGTGCACGGCCAGCCAGTCGGCATCGCTCAGCGGGTTCTCGATCTCCAGCTCGGACAGCGACCGGGCCAGCCGCTTCAGGTGGCCGGCAAAGTCGATCAGCTTGCCATCCAGAACCGAGGTCACCTCATAGACGCCATCGGCCATCAGGAAGCCGCGGTCAAAGACCGACACATGGGCCTCCGCCTCGGGAACATAGGCGCCATTCACATAGACAGTCCGGCTCATCACGGCCTCCTCGGGTGGGATCAGGTTGCCTCGCTTTTGATCCTCGGGCCCGTGGGCGTCAAGCCCCTCAGCCCCACAGCGCCGCCTCGGGCGGATGCACCCCTTGCGCGTCGTAATGCAGCGGATGGGCGCGATCCTCGGCCAGCAGCAACGGCCCGTCCAGATCGACGATCCCCGCCCCCTGCCCCACCAGAACCGCCGGCGCCATTGCAAGGCTAGACCCCACCATGCAGCCAACCATCACGCCATAGCCCTCAACCCGCGCCAGATCGCGCAGCGCAAGCGCCTCGGTCAGGCCGCCGGTCTTGTCCAGCTTGATGTTCACAATGTCATACTTGCCCGCCAGATGATCCAGGCTGGCGCGGTCATGACAGCTTTCATCGGCACAGACCGGCAGCGGGCGGGCGATTTCGGCCAGCATCTCATCGGCACCGGCAGACAGCGGCTGTTCCACCATCGCCACGCCCAGACGCACCAGATGCGGGGCCAGATGGGCATAGACATCGGCGGTCCAGCCCTCATTCGCATCGACGATGATGCGCGCGCGGGGGGCGCCTGCGCGCACCGCCTCCAGCCGGGGCATGTCATCGGGCGTGCCCAGCTTGATCTTCAGGATGGGACGATGCGCATGACGCGCGGCGGCGGCACGCATCCGTTCGGGCGTGTCCAGCGACAGGGTATAGGCGGTGACCAATGGTCCCGGCACAGGCAGCCCCGACAGATCCCAGACCCGCTTGCCCGCGGCCTTCGCCTCCAGATCCCACAGGGCGCAATCCACCGCATTGCGCGCCGCACCGGGCGGCAAGGCATCCTGCAGCGCGGCGCGGCTGATCCCCTCGGGCAGCCCCTCGATCTGGGCCGCCACGCTGTCCAGGCTTTCGCCATAGCGGGCATAGGGCACACATTCACCCCGCCCCTCATGCCCACCCCGCGCGACCCGCACCGTCAGCACCCGCGCCTCGGTCCGCGCCCCGCGCGAGATGGTGAACACCTCGGCCAAACGGAACACATCCGCAGTCACCGAAATCATCCGCGCCCCCTTCGGCTTTGCCCAAATATCCCCGCCGGAGGCTTCCGCACCCCCCACCGGCACAGCCTGTCAGAGGATGCCCGACAGGTCCACCGGCACCACCACTTTCTGCGCCTGCGAAAGGGTGCTTGAAACCGTTGGCGCAATAATCTATCCCACCGGCAGCAAAAACCGAAACATCCTTGCGAAAGGCCCGCCATGAGCTTCCGCGTCCAGCCCGCTGCCCCCGCCCGTCCCAACCGCTGCCAGTTGTTCGGCCCCGGTTCGCGCCCCGCGCTGTTCGAGAAGATGGCGAAATCGGCCGCCGACGTGATCAACCTCGACCTGGAAGATTCGGTGGCCCCCGACGACAAGGCACAGGCCCGCGCGAACATCATCCAGGCCAGCCATGACATCGACTGGGGCAACAAGTATCTGTCGGTCCGCATCAACGGGCTGGATACCCCCTACTGGTATCGCGATGTGGTGGACCTGCTGGAACAGGGCTCTGAACGCATTGACCAGATCATGATCCCCAAGGTCGGTTGTGCCGCCGATGTCTATGCCGTCGACGCACTGGTCACCGCGGTTGAGGCCGCCAAGGGCCGCAAGAAGCGCATCAGCCTTGAGGTGATCATCGAATCCGCCGCCGGCATCGCCCATGTCGAGGAAATCGCGGCCGCGTCCCCGCGCCTTCAGGCCATGAGCCTGGGGGCGGCGGATTTCGCCGCCTCGATGGGCATGGCCACCACCGGTATCGGCGGCACGCAGGAAAACTACTACATGCTGCGCGAAGGCGCGAAATACTGGTCGGACCCGTGGCACTGGGCGCAGGCCGCCATCGTCGCCGCCTGCCGCACGCATGGCATCCTGCCGGTCGATGGCCCGTTCGGCGACTTTTCCGATGACGAAGGCTTCCGCGCGCAGGCGCTGCGTTCGGCCACGCTGGGCATGGTCGGCAAATGGGCGATCCACCCGAAACAGGTGGCCCTGGCCAATGAGGTCTTCACCCCGTCCGAGGCCGCCGTGGCCGAGGCCCGCGAAATCCTGGCCGCGATGGAAAAAGCCAAGGCCGAGGGCCTGGGCGCCACCACTTACAAAGGCCGCCTGGTTGACATAGCGTCCATTCGTCAGGCAGAAGTGATCGTGCGACAGGCAGAGATGATCGCCGGTTAAGAAGATTGCGAATCCCGGAGCGGCAGGGAGGGGAGGCCCGGCCAGCATGAGGGAACAGGAACGCCCCGACCCGCCGGTCGGGGCGTTTCCGTTTTTGCCCCCGTCCCCACACGCGCGCCCTGTCCCGCACCCGGACACCATGCCGCATGGTCAAGGCCCGACCCGCAGACCACTTTGGCCGCGCGGCGCGGGGCGTTTCGCGCGGCGTTCATTCACACTGCTTTTTGGGTCTTGCGATGAGAACAAAGCTTCTTCCGATCGTCCTTGCCGCCTGCCTGACCGCAGGCGCGGCCGCCGCCCAGATGGCGCCGTCGAATCCCGCCGAAACCGGCCTGGCCACGCCGATCGTCGCGCTGACCGGGGTGTTGTCGAAAAACGCGGATGCCCTGGGCCTGGATGAGCCACAGCGCGCCGCGGTCAAGGACTGGGTCGCGACCATGCCCGCCAAACGCAAGGCGGTTGAGGATGAAACCGTCGCGCTGCGCACCGAATTGCGTGCCGCGATCGCAGCCGGCGCCCCGCGCGAGGAACGCCAGGCCCTGGCCGAACGGATCGGCGCCAATGAAACCCGGCTGATGATGATGCGCTCGGACTGCGCAGACAACTGGCGCACCGTCCTGTCGGCCGATCAGTTCGCCAAGCTGCTGGCGCTTGCCGGCGTCCAGTAACCGCCCCTTCCCAACCGGCGCGCGCGGCACCATCCGCGCGCCCGGAACCTGCCCAGCCACCCGGCGCTCAGTTGCAATTCCACCGCCGGGGCTTCATATAGGCCGGGTTATGCAACGGAGGGATCCGATGACCACCTATCTCGAGTTCGAAAAGCCCCTGGCCGAAATCGAAGGCAAGGCCGAAGAGCTGCGGGCGCTGGCGCGCAAGAACGAGGAGATGGACGTCGAGAAAGAGGCCGCCGCGCTGGACCGCAAGGCCGAGCAGCTGCTGGCCGACCTCTACAAGGATCTGTCGCCCTGGCGCAAATGCCAGGTGGCCCGCCACCCCGACCGGCCCCATTGCAAGGATTACATCGAGGGGCTGTTCACCGAATACACGCCGCTGGCGGGTGATCGCAACTTTGCCGATGACCATGCGGTGATGGGCGGGCTGGCCCGGTTCAACGACATGCCCGTGATGGTGATCGGGCATGAAAAGGGCCATGACACCGCCAGCCGCATCACCCGCAATTTCGGCATGGCCCGGCCCGAAGGCTATCGCAAGGCGATCCGGCTGATGGACATGGCGCACCGTTTCGGCCTGCCGGTGGTGACGCTGATCGACACGCCCGGCGCCTACCCCGGCAAGGGCGCCGAAGAACGCGGCCAGTCCGAGGCGATCGCCCGGTCCACGCAGAAATGCCTTGGCATCGGCGTGCCGCTGGTGTCGGTCATCATCGGCGAGGGCGGATCCGGCGGGGCGGTGGCCTTTGCCACGGCCGACCGGATCGCCATGCTGGAACATTCCGTCTATTCGGTGATTTCGCCCGAGGGCTGCGCCTCGATCCTGTGGAAGGATTCCGAAAAGATGCGCGAGGCCGCCGAGGCACTGCGCCTGACCGCGCAAGACCTCAAGAAGCTGGGCGTGATCGACAGCATCATCAAGGAACCCGTGGGTGGCGCGCAACGCGGGCGCGAGGCGGCAATTGCCGCCGTGGGCGCGGAAATCGCGGCGATGCTGGATGCGCTGAAAGGCAAGAAACCGGCCGAACTGATCAAGGACCGCCGCCGCAAGTTCCTGGACATGGGGTCCAAGGGCCTGGCTGCATGAGCCCTTGGGCACTGGTGCTGATCGCTGGATTTCTGGAAACCGCCTGGGCGCTGGGGCTGAAATATTCCGAAGGCTTCACCCGCCCGATCCCGTCGGCGCTGACGATTCTGGGCGCCTTGGCAAGTTTCTGGCTGCTCAGCCTGGCGATGAAATCGCTGCCGGTGGGCACGGCCTATGCGGTCTGGGTGGGCATCGGCGCGGTGGGCACCGCGCTGGCGGCGGTTATTTTGCTGGATGAACCCTTCACGCCGCTGCGCCTGGCCGGCATCGCGGCCATCGTCGGCGGCATCGTCACGCTGAAATTCGCCTGACGCGCTAGTGCGACCTAGCGGCCAAAGCCCGCCTCGGCCATCAGCCGGTCCGAGGCGGTTTCCACCGCTTCCTCCAGCCGGGTCATGAATTCCTGGGTATCGACACCGGGATGGATCGTAGGCAGGAATTCCACCACCGCCAGTCCGGGTTTGCGATACATCGACCGACGCGGCCAGAACACGCCGACATTCGTGGCCACCGGCACGCAGGGCTGGCCCAGATCGCGGTAGAGCGCCGCCGTGCCCACCTTGTAGGGCACCTTGGCGCCGGGCGCGACACGCGTGCCTTGGGAAAAGATGATCAGCTGGCCGCCCTTGTGGCGCCCGCCATTCGCCTCGGCCAGCATCGCGCGGATCGCGGCGCCGCGCTTGCCCCGGTCCACCGGGATGCAGCCGATCAACCATGCATACCAACCCACGAAGGGCGCCCAGACCAGTTCCTTCTTCATGATGAAGCGGCCCTGCGGCACGGCGCGGAAGATCAGCAGGATGTCTAGAAAGCTTTGATGCTTGGCCGCGATCAGCACATCGCCTGTGGGCGGGGTGCCGCGCACCTCGGACCGCAGGCCGATCATCCAGCGCGCGGTGAACACGACCCAGTGGCAATAGGTCTGGCAGACCCAGATCGCCCCGGCGCGGCCGCCCAGAATGGCCACCGGCAGCAGGCCCACCGCGATCACCGCCAGCATCACATACATCTGCACGATGAACAGGACCGAACGGACATATTGCAGCGCGTGGCTCATCTGATCCCCCTCAACATGCGCAGCGCGGCGGCGCGCGTCGCGGCAAAGGCCACCGCCGCGGCCATCGGCGGTATCATCATCGGCCACAGCCAGCCGGCGCCTTCGAACCCCAGCCCGGTCAGGAAGCCGCCCGCCGCATCCGCCTCGGGCAGCAGCGCCACGGCGATCATGCCCAGCACCGTGCCCAGCGCCGCACCCGACAGCCCGCGCAACGTGAATCGGCGCACGAAGGCCCGCGCGATATAGCTGTCGCGCGCGCCGACCAGCCGCAGCACGCGGATCACCTGGCCATTGGCGGCCAGCGCGGCCTGCGCGGCCAGCGTGATCATGCCCGCCGTCGCCCCACCGATCAGCACCAGCGAGATCAGGCCCAGAAACCGCAACCGTTCCGCCGCCGATACCAGTGGGCGGCGCCAGCGGGTGTGATCGTCCAGCACCGCGCCGGGCGCCTCGGCGGCAAGGCGCAGGCGCAGGCCTTCGCCGTCCACACCCTCGGCGGTTTCGGTCAGCGCGATCAGCTGCGGCAGGGGCAGCGTCTCGACCGGCAGGTCGGGGCCGAACCAGGGGTCCAGTAGGGCGCGCATCTCATCCTCGTCCAGCGCGCGGTAATCGGCAATGCCGGGCGTCGTGGCCAGCACCTCAAGCACCGCGCGGGTCTGGGTCGGCATCTGATCGACCGGGGCCGAGATGCGAATGGTGGCCGACCGCGCCAGCGCATCCGACCAGCGATCCGCCAGCCGCCCCGTCGCCAGCGCCAGCGCCAGCGCAAAAACCGCCAGAAACGCCATCGCCGCCGCCGACAGCACCGTCAGCCAGGCGGTGTGCCCGGTCGGCGGCACCACCCGGTCAACGCCGCGCCCGTCCGCGCGGATCAAGGCCAGAACCGCCCGCATCACAGATCTGCCCCCGCCAGTTGCAGCCGCCGGTTGGCGATCCGCAGCACCCGCGCGGATACCTGCTGTTTCGCGGCGCGGATCAGGTTCAGGTCATGCGTCGCGATCAGCACGGTCTTGCCCATCCGGTTCAACTCGACCAGCAGCGTCAAAAGCCGCAGCGACATGTCCCAATCCAGGTTGCCGGTCGGCTCATCCGCCAGCAGCACATCGGGCGACATGATCACCGCCCGCGCCAATGCCGCGCGCTGACGTTCGCCCCCCGACAACTGCGGCGGCAGCGCATCGGCCTGCGCCTTCAGCCCGACCCAGCCCAAAAGCTCCATCAACTCACGCGCATCCAGCGGGCGGCGCGCCACGGTCAGCGGCAGGGCCACGTTTTCCGCCACCGAAAGGTGATCCAGGAACTGGCAATCCTGATGCACCACGCCGATCCGCCCGCGCAGCGCGGCGATGTCATCGCGCCCCATCGTGCGCACATCGCGCCCCATGAAGGACACATGCCCCGCCGAGGGCATCAGTTCAGCATAGCACAGCTTGAGCAGCGTGGTCTTGCCCGCGCCCGACGGCCCGGTCAGGAAATGGAACGAACCCGGCGCAAGTTTCAACGAGATCTCGGAAAACAGATCCCCGCCGCCATAGCTCATCGCGACATTCTGCAGCTCGATCACCGGCCAATCCCTGTTCTGATCCCGCATCGCCCCCGGCAACGCCGGCACGCAAATGCTTGGATAACGCCTCGGCGCTTGCTACAACATGCGCAGGCAGATTGCCAGAAGAGCAAGAACGATCCGAGCAGGGTGAGGGCGCGATGCGGCTGACATGTCCGAACTGCCAGGCGCAGTACGAAGTGGATGACAGCGTCATCCCCGATGGCGGGCGCGATGTGCAGTGTTCGAACTGCGGGCACACCTGGTTTCAGACCGGCAAGGCCAGCGCCGCCGCACCGGCCCCGCAGGCAACACCGGCCCCCCAGGAAACGCCGCAAGACGAAGACGCGATTGCCGCCGCCGTGGCCGCCAGCCTGCGCCCCCAAGATCCCGCCCCGCAGGCGCAGGCCCCCGCCGATGACGACGCAGACGATAGCGACGTGGCCGAAGATGATGAGGCAGGGGCGGACCTGAGCCCCGCCCCCGCACCGGGGGCAACACCGCGCCGGGCGCTCGATTCCAACCTTCTGGCAATCCTGCGCGAAGAAGCCGCGCGCGAGGCCGAGGCGCGCCGCGCCGAAGGCACGGCGCTGGAAATGCAGCCCGATCTGGGCCTGGAAGACGCCCCCATCCATGCTGCCGCCCCCGCCGACCGGGACCCCGCAGGCGATGCCATCGCCCGCGCGGTGGCACAGCGGCGCGGGCAGCGCGGCGATGCCCCCGCGCCCGAAGGCGACCGCGTGGCGCAGCTGATGGGCGCCACCGAAGCCCCCGAGGACGAGGTGGGCGAAGACCCCGCCCCCGTCGCCCCCCGGCGCGAGCTTTTGCCCGATGTCGAGGAAATCAGCTCATCGCTGCGGGCGACGTCAGACCGGGTGGGGGAACCCGCGGCGATCGACGCGCCGCAGATGATCGCGCGTCAGCGGTCGGGCTTTCGGCTGGGGTTTTTCACGGCGGTGCTGATCGCGGTGGCGGCGCTGTGGGTCTATGCCTTCGCGCCCCGGATCGGCGGCGCGGTGCCGGCGCTGGCGCCCGCGCTGGACGGTTATGTCACCCAGGTGGATCGCGGGCGCATCTGGCTGGACCAGCGCCTGCGCGACATGACCGAGGCCCTGCAGGCCCAGACCGGCGGCTGACCGCCACGCGCGGTCAGAACCGGTCCAGCAGGCGGCGCAGGTAATCCAGTTCCTCGTCCGAGCGCAGCCTTTCGCCGGACCGGCGGCGGATTTCGTCCAGCAGATCGCGCGCCCGGCGATAGACATCTTCACCGCCCAGCATCGGATCATCGGTGCCGATGCGCCCGCCCTCGCCCAGCGTCCGGCCCAGCGGGTCGCGCGGCAAGTCGCGGCCCTGCCCGCTTCCCGCCTGGCCCAGTCGCTGTTCGCCCTGCTGGCCTTGTTGGCGCCCTTCTTCCTGGGCCAGCGCCTCGCCCAGGGACCGCATCCCCTCGCGCAGCGCCTCGATCGCATCGGCCTGCCGGTCAATGGCGGTGCCGTTGTCACCCCGCCGCAGCGCCTCTTCGGCCTGTTCCATCGCGCGGCCAGCATCATTCAGACGCTGGCGCGCGGCATCGCCCGCCTCATTGCCGAGGCGCGGCAAAAGCCCTTCCTGGCGGCCCAGTTCCTGGCGCAGCGCGCGCTGGCGTTCGGCCAGCGAGCGGCCCTGATCGCCCGCGCCCTCATCCGTGCCTTCGCCGCCCTGCTGGCCCGGCTGGCCCTGTTCGCCCGTCTGCCCGCCCCCCGGCTGCCTGTCCTGGGATTGGCCCTCCTGCGGGGGGCCACCTGAGTCCTGGCCCTGACCGGGCTGCGGCTGGCCCTGCTGGCCGTCCTGCTGACCCGGCCCCTGCTGCATTTCGCGGAAGGCCTCGTCGGACAGTTGTTGCTGTTCACGCAGCGTTTCGCCCAGATCGCGCATCGCCTGCCCGCCGGGCATGTCACCCTCGCCGCCCTGCCCCTGCCGGACCTGCAGATTTTCCAGCATCCGCGACAGCTGATCCAGAAGTTCCTGCGCCTCGGCCATGCGGCCTTCCTCCATCAGGCGCTGGATTTCATCCATCATCTGCTGGATCTGGTCGCCGGTGATCTGCTGGCTTTCAGGCTGGCGGCCGAATTGCGGGCCATCTTCCTGCGGGGCCTGTTCGGCCAACATGCGCAGGTAATTATCGGTCGCCTCTTTCAGTTCCTGCATCAGCTTGGCGATTTCATCGGGCGAGGCGCCATTGCGGATCGCCTCGGACAGGCGTTCCTGCGCCTGGCGCATCGCCTCCAGCGCGTCGGCCAGCCCGCCATCTTCCAGCAATTCGGCCAGCTGCCACAGCGCCTCGGCCAGTTCGTCGCGCGTGGGGTCATCCAGCGTGCCCTGATCCAGCGCCGCATCCAACCGCCGGATCGCCACCTGCAGCATCAGCCGGGCATCGTCGCGCCTGATGAACCCGTCAGGGCGGTGCGCCACGGCGCGCAGCCATTGTTCCACGCGCGGGCCATTGTCGCGCGACCACAACAGATCGCGCCGCGCCTCGATCAGCGCCGCGGCCAGCGGATCGAAGAAGCGCCGGCCCGGCAATTCCATCACCTGTTCCGTGCTTTGCCCGGTCTGGGCGCGGCCATCTTCAACCTCCAGCGTCAGCTTGACGGGCAGGTTGGCCCAGGGGTGGCGGGCGGCATCCTCGACCAAGGATTCGGTGAAATCGGCGCGGCTGCCGGTGATCGGCAGGGGCAGGTCAAAGACCAGATCCTCACGCGGCTCGGGCGGCAGGGCCAGGCCATAGCGGCGCGGCACGACGGCCAGATCCAGCGTGATGCGCGCCTGACCGCCGGTCACGCCGTAATCGTCGAGGGCGCGAAAGGGCTGTTGCAGGCGGCCATCGGCGCGCCGGGTCGCAAGCGCCGTCACCTCAACCGCGGGGGCGGCATCGGGCTGGATGGTGATCTGGAATTCGCGCCCACCCGGCCCGGTAATCGCGATCAGCCCCGATCGCACCGCCTCAAGGTCGCGGCGGCCGGGGTCGGCCTGCCCCTGCTGCGGCAACGCCGCGGGGTTCGAAACCGTTTCGCTGAAGCCAATCGTATCAAGCGGGCCGTAGAACCGGAACGACAGGCGCGTGCCTTCGGGCAGCGCCAGCGTGTCGGCGGTGATCGCGTTCAGGTATAGCCCCGGCTTGCCGGTATAGCGCGGCGGCTCGGCCCAGCCTTCCCAGGCGGCGCCCATTGCGGCCTCGGCCGGGCCGGGCGCGCCGGTGGCCACGGACATCAGGTCGCCCACCCGCGCGGGGGCGCCAAAGATCAGCGCCACCACCAGCGCGGTCAGCGCGCTGAGCCGCAGGGCAAAGGGGTCGCGGCGGGCCAGGTCGGGGGCGGGCGGCACCGGGCGGGCGGCTGCGGCGCGGGCCGCCATGCGCGCCTGATGCGCCGCCCAAAGCGCGCGGGCGGCCGGATCGGCCCCGCCCAGCGCCATCCGGTCGGTCAGCGCGGCGATGGGGCGGCCCGGCAATGTGGCATCCAGCCGCGCCACCGCCTCGGCCCGGGAAGGCCAGCGGAACCGCCACAGGCCCCAGCCCAGGCTTGCCAGACCCCCCAGCGCCAGCACCGCCGCCGCGGCCTGAACCGTGCGCGCACCCGCCAGATCCTGCGCGCCAAAGGCCAGCGCCGCCAGCGTCAGCGCCAGCAGCGACAGCGCGGGCCAGAAGGCGCGAAGGGCGCGTTCGACCACCATCCCGACCCGCGTCAGCGCGATCGGCCGGGCCAGGGGTTTCAACGCCGCGGCCGTCGGTTCGGGGTGGCGGGGGCTGTGTGCTGCCATATCTCCCTGCGGGCTATCGGGGCGGATTCCCCGTCAAAGCCATTCCGGGATGGTATCGCGTCCTAGGATTTCGTCAAAGCTTGGCCTTGCGCGGATGACGGCGAATTGATCCCCGTTCACTAGCACCTCGGGCACCAAGGGCCGGGTGTTGTATTCGGACGCCATCACCGCGCCATAGGCCCCGGCGGACCGGAACGCCACCAGATCGCCGGGCGCCAGCCGCGGCATGGCACGGCCCTTGGCAAAGGTATCGCCGGTTTCGCAGACCGGACCAACGATGTCATAGGGACGCTGTTCCGTGCCCGGCGCGGGTTCGGCAACCGGCACGATGTCATGATGCGCGCCATACATCGACGGGCGCACCAGATCATTCATCGCGGCATCCAGGATCAGGAAATCGCGCCCCTCGCCTTCCTTCAGATAGATCAGCGAGGACACCAGCAGCCCGGCATTGCCGGAAATCAGCCGGCCCGGCTCGATCTCGATTTCGCAGCCCAGATCGCCGACGGTGCGGCGGATCACCTCGCCATATTCGATCGGCAGGGGCGGCGCCTCGTTTGACCGCGTGTAGGGGATGCCAAGGCCGCCGCCCAGATCCAGCCGAATGATGTCATGGCCATCTTCGCGCAGCGCCAGCGTCAGTTCGCGCACCTTCAGGAAGGCCGCCTCGAACGGGGCAAGGTCGGTCAGTTGGCTGCCGATATGCACATCGACCCCCACGACCTTGATGCCCGGCAGGCCGGCAGCCTCGGCATAGACGGCGCGGGCCTTGGCAATCGGGATGCCGAACTTGTTTTCCGATTTGCCGGTGGCGATTTTTTCATGCGTCTTGGCGTCGACATCGGGGTTCACGCGGATCGCGATGGGCGCCTGCACCCCAAGTTCGGTCGCGATGGCGGAGATCGCCAGCAGCTCGGGTTCGGATTCGACGTTGAACTGACGGATGCCGCCTTCCAGCGCCTGCCGGATTTCCGCGGGCGTCTTGCCCACGCCGGAAAACACGATCCGCTTGCCCGGCACACCGGCGGCCTTGGCGCGCAGATATTCCCCGCCCGAAACCACATCCATCCCTGCGCCCAGCTGGCCCAGCGTCCGCAGCACCGCAATATTGCCGTTCGACTTGACGGCAAAGCAGACCAGATGGTCCATCCCGGCCAGGGCTTCTTCGAACAGCCGGTAATGGCGCGTCAGCGTCGCGGTGGAATAGACGTAGAACGGCGTGCCGACGGCGGCCGCGATCTCGGGGATCGAAACGTCTTCGGCATGCAGAACGCCGTTCTTGTAAAGGAAATGATCCATCAGCCCACCTTGCGGGTTCGAAGATACAGGTAAAGCGGCAGCCCGCAGCTGACGCCGATGCAGAAGGTTGCAGGAATTGCCACCAGCGCGACCCAATTGCGGCGCACCCGGACCTCGGCCACGATCCAGACGGTCAGCGCGGCGGCGGCGATGGTCAGATCCCAGGTCAACCCCTCGGTCGCGGCATTGACGAACCAGGCATCACGCAGCGCGATCAGCGACCAGCCGTTCGCGGCCAGATATTCCAGGAAATACCGCATCGGCAGCACCGCGCCGATCAGCGCAAGGCCAAGATAGCTCAGACGCAGGGGCGAAAGGGGCATTCGGGCGGCTCCGTTGGGGACAGGCGCGATGTAGCGCGCCGGGCGCGGTCTGAAAAGGTCAGCCGCGTGTGATGCCAAAGACGGCTGTCCCCTCGATCCGGATGCCGGGCTCGGTGCCCTCGGGGTGCTGGGGCGGGCCGTCGACGCCGCAGGCCGCCAGCGCCAGAACCCCGGCGAACAGAACCAGCCGGATCATGCCAGCGCCTCCTTCCAGCGGGCGATCTGGGCGCGCACCTGATCGGGCGCGGTTCCGCCATAGGACTGGCGCGAGGCCACGGAATTATGCACCCCCAGAACCGCAAAGACGCTGTCGTTGATCGCCGTATGCACCGACTGCATGTCGGCCAGCGTCAGGTCCGGCAGGTCGCAGCCCTTGGCCTCGGCCATGGCCACAAGCGAGCCTGTAACGTGATGGGCATCGCGGAACGGCAGCCCCGCTTCGCGCACCAGCCAGTCGGCCAGATCGGTCGCGGTGGAAAACCCGCTGGAGGCCGCCGCCAGCAGCTTGTCGCGGTTCACGGTCAGGTCGCGCAGCATGCCTTCCATCGCGGCCAGCGACAGCATCAGGTTGTCGGCGGCGTCAAACACCTGTTCCTTGTCTTCCTGCATGTCCTTGGAATAGGCCAGCGGCAGGCCCTTCATCACGGTGAACAGGGCCACGGTCGACCCAAGGATCCGGCCGATCTTGGCACGGATCAGCTCGGCCGCGTCGGGGTTGCGCTTTTGCGGCATGATCGACGACCCGGTGGACCATTTGTCCGACATCGCCACAAAGCGGAACTGGGCCGAGGACCAGATCACCAGCTCTTCGGCCAGCCGCGACAGATGCACCGCGCAGATCGCGGCGGCGGACAGGAATTCCAGCGCGAAATCGCGGTCGGACACGGCATCCAGGCTGTTGGCCATCGGCCGGTCAAAGCCCAGCGCCGCGGCGGTCGCGTGCCTGTCGATCGCAAAACCGGTCCCCGCCAGCGCCGCCGCGCCCAGCGGGCATTCGTTCATCCGCCGGCGCGCATCGACAAAGCGCGACTTGTCGCGGGCGAACATTTCCACATAGGCCATCATGTGATGGCCCCAGGTCACCGGCTGCGCGGTCTGCAGATGGGTAAAGCCCGGCATCACCCAATCGGCCCCCGCCTCGGCCTGGCCCAGACAGGCGCGGATCAGCGCCTCCAGCCCCGAAATCGCCGCATCCGCCTGATCGCGCACCCACAGCCGGAAATCAGTCGCCACCTGGTCATTGCGCGACCGCGCGGTGTGCAGCCGGCCCGCCGGTTCGCCGATGATTTCCTTCAGTCGCGCCTCGACGTTCATGTGGATGTCTTCCAGTGCGGTGCGGAAAGGGAAATTGCCGGCCTCGATCTCTGACAAGACCGTGAGCAGCCCTTCCCGGATCGCCTTTGCATCGCTATCACCAATGATGCCTTGTGCGGCCAACATCGCCGCATGGGCCCGGCTGCCGCGGATATCCTGCGCGTAAAGCCGCTGGTCAAACCCGATCGAGGCATTGATCGCCTCCATGATCGCGTCGGGTCCGGCGGCAAAGCGCCCGCCCCACATCGCGTTGGAGGCTTGGGGTTCCTTGGCGGTATCGGTCATGGTCAGGCCCTTCGTCGGAGGCAATATGCTGCGGTTTCTCGTCCTTTATACGGCCCTTGCGCTTGGTGCAAATGCTGCGGCCGCCGCCGATCTGGAACCCCTGAAGCAGGGCGACATGCGCAAGCTGGTGCTGACCGCGCCACCTGCCCCCGTGCCCGAGGTGGCCTTTCAGGATGTCGATGGCGGCACCAAAACGCTGGCCGACTGGCGCGGCAAGGTGGTGCTGGTGAATTTCTGGGCGACCTGGTGCGCGCCATGCCGGGCGGAAATGCCCGCGCTGGACCGCCTGCAGGCCGATCTGGGCGGCGATGGTTTTGCGGTGGTCACCGTCGCCACGGGCCGCAACGCCCCCGCCGCGATCGACAAGTTCTTCGATGAAGCCGGTGTGACGCGCCTGCCGAAATTTCGCGATGAACGTCAGGCACTTGCCCGCGCGATGGGGGTGGTGGGCCTGCCCGTCAGCGTGATCCTGGACGCCAATGGCCACGAGGTCGCCCGCCTGATCGGCGAGGCCGCCTGGGACGCGCCCGAGGCCAAGGCCGTGATCGCCGCGCTGATGGCCCCCTGAGGAACAGTGCCGCGCATTTGAAACAAAGTCCGAGTTTTACCGCTTCTTAGTGGGTTCGGGGCAATCTGCCCCCGACCAGGAAGGAGCGTGCCGATGCCATACACCGAATCCCCGACGGGCGACACCGCCGCAGGCGAACCGATCGAGGCGGGCATGGCCAGCCCCCTGGATTACGCGGTCGCCCAGCGCGACCGGGAAACGATGGCCATGGTCCGCCGCGCCGTCAGTCGGCGTGATGTGGTTCTGGCCTTCCAGCCCATCGTGCAAAGTGCGCGCCCCGACCGGGCCGCCTTCTACGAAGGACTGATCCGCATCCTGGACGAAACCGGCCGGGTGATTCCCGCGCGTCAATTCATCAACACCGTCGAAACCACCGAACTGGGGCGCCAGATCGACTGCCTGGCGCTGGAAATGGGGCTGATCTCGCTGTCCGAAGACCCGGGGCTGCGGCTGTCGATCAACATGTCGGCGCGCTCGATCGGCTATCCGGACTGGATGAAGACGCTCAACCGTGGCCTTGCGGTGGATGAAACCGCCGCAGAACGGCTGATTCTGGAAATCACTGAAAGCTCTGCGATGCTGATGCCCGATCTGGTCAGCGTCTTCATGCAGGATCTGCAGGCCCGCGGCGTCAGCTTTGCGCTGGATGATTTCGGCGCCGGCTACACCTCGTTCCGGTATTTGCGCGAATTCTATTTCGACATGATCAAGATCGACGGCCAGTTCATTCGCGGCATCGCGGAAAATGCCGACAATCAGGTTCTGGCCGGCGCCCTTCTGTCGGTCGCGCGGCATTTCGACATGCTGACCGTCGCCGAAGCGGTCGAGAATGGCGAAGACGCCGCCTATCTGATGGACCTGGGGATCGACTGCATGCAGGGCTTCTACTTTGGGGCGCCGACGATCCTGCCGCCGTGGAAAACCCCGTCGAACGCAAGGCGCGCCTGACCCCGGCCCGATTGCGCGCGGCGATCGGCCGCTGGTCCGCAAATGCACTTGACCTTGACCGCCCTTGGGTCATGCTGCGCAGCGGCACGGGGCACGTCGCCCCTATCCTTGAGTCCGAGGGAGTTTATCCATGACCAATGTCGTCATCGTCTCGGCAGCACGAACCGCTGTCGGCAGTTTCAACGGTGCTTTCGCAAACACCCCCGCCCATGACCTTGGCGCCGCGGTCATCGAGGCGGTCGTGGCCCGCGCAGGGATCGAAAAGGCCGAAGTGTCCGAAACCATCCTGGGCCAGGTGCTGACCGGAGGCCAGGGCCAGAACCCGGCCCGTCAGGCGCATGTAAAGGCGGGCCTGCCGATCGAAGCCGCCGCCTGGTCGATCAACCAGGTCTGCGGATCGGGCCTGCGCTCGGTCGCGCTGGCCGCGCAGCATATCCAGCTGGGCGATGCGGCCATCGTCATCGCGGGCGGGCAGGAAAACATGTCGCTGTCGCCCCATGTCGCGCATCTGCGCGCGGGGCAGAAGATGGGGGACATGAAGTTCATCGACTCGATGATCAAGGATGGCCTGTGGGATGCGTTCAACGGCTATCACATGGGGCAAACCGCCGAAAACGTAGCCCAGCAATGGCAGATCTCGCGCGAGATGCAGGACGAATTCGCCCTTGCCAGCCAGCTCAAGGCCGAGGCCGCGCAAAAGGCCGGCAAGTTCAAGGATGAAATCGCGCCCTTCATCGTCAAGACCCGCAAGGGCGACATCATCGTGGACAACGACGAATACATCCGCCACGGCGCCACGATTGAATCAATGCAGAAACTGAAACCGGCCTTCACCAAGGATGGCTCGGTCACGGCGGGCAATGCTTCGGGCATCAATGACGGTGCCGCCGCTGTCCTTTTGATGAGCGAGGAAGAGGCCACCCGCCGCGGGCTGACGCCGCTGGCGCGCATCGCATCCTACGCCACCGCAGGGATTGACCCCTCGATCATGGGCTGCGGCCCGATCCCGGCAAGCCGCAAGGCGCTGGAAAAGGCAGGGTGGTCGGCCGCCGACCTGGACCTGATCGAGGCGAATGAGGCCTTTGCGGCGCAGGCCTGCGCGGTGAACAAGGACATGGGCTGGGATCTGTCGAAGGTGAACGTGAATGGCGGCGCCATCGCGATCGGCCACCCCATCGGTGCCTCGGGCTGCCGCATCCTGAACACGCTGGTGTTTGAAATGCAGCGTTCGGGCGCGAAAAAGGGCCTTGCCACGCTGTGCATCGGCGGCGGAATGGGCGTTGCCATGTGCCTGGAACGGGCCTGATTTGCAGAATTCTGCTGCAACTGCAAAATCGTATGCGCAATATTATTGCGCATACGCGGCAAATTCAGTAACAGGATTTCAAACGTATCTGATTTGAGGGGGAATCATGTCCAGAACAGCACTTGTCACCGGTGGGTCGCGCGGCATCGGCGCGGCGATCTCGGTCGCGCTCAAGACCGCTGGCTACAATGTTGCGGCAAATTATGCCGGCAATGACGAAGCGGCCGCGAAATTCACCGCCGAAACCGGCATCCCCACCTACAAATGGTCGGTGGCCGATTACGACGCATGCGCCGCCGGGATCGCGAAGGTTGAGGCCGATCTGGGCCCCATCGACGTGCTGGTGAATAACGCGGGCATCACCCGCGATGCGCCCTTTCACAAGATGACCCGCCAGCAGTGGCAAGAGGTCATGGACACCAACCTGTCGGGTGTCTTCAACATGACCCATCCGATTTGGCCGGGCATGCGTGATCGCAAGTTCGGCCGCGTGATCACGATTTCCTCGATCAACGGCCAAAAGGGTCAATTCGGCCAGGCGAACTATTCCGCCGCGAAGGCGGGCGATCTTGGCTTCACCAAGGCGCTTGCCCAGGAAGGCGCGCGCGCCGGGATCACCGTAAACGCGATCTGCCCGGGCTATATCGGCACCGACATGGTGATGGCGGTGCCGGAAAAGGTCCGCGAATCGATCATCGCGCAGATTCCGGTCGGCCGTCTGGGCGAACCCGAGGAAATTGCCCGCTGCGTGGTCTTCCTGGCCTCGAACGATGCCGGTTTCATCACCGGATCGACGATCACGGCAAATGGCGGTCAGTTCTTCGTCTGACCTCTTCCAAATTTCTCGAAAGGCCCGCATGGTGCGGGCCTTTCCTGTTTGGGGATACTCATGACCAAAACCCGCGCCACGGCAATCGGCTTTACCGCCATCCTGATGTGGGCCTTGCTGGCGCTGTTCACCGTCGGCGCGTCCGACGTGCCGCCGCTACAACTGAACGCGATCTGTTTCGCCATCGGCGGACTTATCGGCATTGTCTGGATCGCGCGCACCGACGGCTTTGCCGTGCTGCGCCATATCCCGCTGTCTGTCTATGCCTTCGGCACAGCGGCGCTGTTCGGCTATCACCTGCTTTATTTCTGGGCGCTGCGACTGGCCCCGGCGGCCGAGGCAAGCCTGATCGCCTATCTCTGGCCACTGTTCATCGTGGTGTTTTCCGGCCTGTTGCCGGGCGAGCGCTTGACGGGCCAGCATGTTCTGGGCGCGCTGACGGCCTTTGCCGGGGCGGCGCTGATCGTGACCGGGGGCGGTATCGGGCCTTCGGCCGCATCGCTTCCGGGTTATGGGCTTGCCTTCCTTTGCGCGCTGACCTGGTCGGGATATTCGCTGATTTCACGGCGCCTGGGTTCGGTGCCGACCGCGGCGGTGGCGGTCTATTGCCTGGCGACCGCAGCCCTGTCCGGCGTGGCACATATGGCCCTGGAACAGACGGTCTGGCCCGCCGATGCGATGGGTTGGGGCGCGGTGCTGGCGCTGGGGCTGGGGCCGGTCGGCCTTGCCTTCTACACATGGGACGTTGGCGTGAAACGCGGTGACATCCAGTTGCTGGGAACCGCGTCCTATGCCGCGCCGCTGTTGTCGACGCTGGCGCTGGTTCTGGCGGGGGTGACTGCTGCCAGCCTGAAACTGGGTCTGGCAGCAGCACTGATCACTGCAGGCGCGCTATTGGCCGCGCGGGCAAGTCGATCCGGTCAGGGAGTCAGGCAGTCTCGGACAGCCGGCTGATTTCTTCCTTGAGACGGAGCTTTTGCTTCTTCATCTCGGCGATCTGCAGGTCATCGAAGCCCGGGGTACGCTGCGCGCGTTCCACCGCCTCAGACAACGCTTCATGCTTCTTGCGCAGTTCGGTGATATGCGAACCAAGCGACATGGCAGTCTCCTCTTCTGTTGATGTTATCTGATCCCACCACAAGTTTCCCCACTTGTCACGGGATTGTCGCATCCCTGCGACACGATTGCAGTTTGCTGCGCGAAAAGCTGCGAAAGCGTTAACGGGGCATGGGCAAATCGGCGCCTTCGCGCAGAATCGCGCGGGCCTCGGGGGTCAGATCCTCACGGTCGCCATCATGGCGGGGGGCGGCGTGAATCACCAACGGCGCCAGCAGGCGGAATGGCCCGCGCCCGCCCTTGCGGCCCTGCACGATGACCCGCCCCGCTGCCCGCCCCTGCCGCGCCGCGATCGGCAGAACGGCGATGCTGCCGGCACCCACGGCCAGCGCGGTCAGCGCCTCGGGCAGGCGATCGGCATTCTGGATCAGGGTCAGCCAGCCCCCCGGGCGCAGCCGCTTCAGCCCCTGCTGCACCCAAAGCGAAAGCGGCGTCGCCTCACGCTGGGCGGTTTCGCGCCCCGGATCGGCGGCGGCGGTGCCCCCGCCGGGGGCGAAATAGGGCGGGTTGGCAATGACGTGATCAAAGCTGCGCGCACGCAAATCCGTCGGCATCCGCGCCAGATCGCCGGCCATCACCTCAAGCCCGATCCCGTTCGCCGCCGCATTGGCGCGCGCCAGATCGGCATAGGCGGGCTGCAGTTCAAGCCCCGTCAGCTGCAGCCCCGCCACCCGCGCCCCAAGGCACAGGCTTGCCACCCCGACCCCGCAGCCCAGTTCCAGCACGCTGTCGCCCGCTGCGGCCGGGCAGGCCGCAGCCAGCAGAACCGGGTCCATCGCCGCGCGATACCCCCGGCGCGGTTGGGCGATCTGAAGGCGACCACCTAGAAACCCGTCCCGGGTCAGATCTTCGGGGGCAAACATCAGTCGGACCCGATGCCATTATCGCCCAGAACCACGCGCGCCAGGAACAGATCGGCATCGCGCACCATCAAACGGCGCGGCAAAATGCCAAGGCTGCCTTCCAGCACGCTCATGTGGACGTCGATCTGAAAGGCGTCTATACCCTCGCCCTCAAGAAGGGCGGTGGCAAGGGCCAGTTTCACCGGGTCCGTGCTGCGCAAAAGCTCTTTCATGGGTCGAGACTTACGGGCATCTGTCGCGCCTGTCGAGACGAAGGGAATGGGGACGCGTGATGAGCCTGGATGACAAGGCAGTGAAACCGCACGACCGGCTGGCGCAGGCGCTGGCCGCGGATATGGAGGCCGTGAACGCGCTTATCCGCGACCGGATGGCCAGCGAACACGCCCCGCGCATCCCCGAGGTGACCGCGCATCTGATCGAGGCGGGCGGCAAGCGGCTGCGCCCGATGCTGACGCTGGCGGCGGCGCGGCTGTGCGGCTATGGCGGCCCCTATCATGTGCATCTGGCCGCGACGGTCGAGTTCATCCACACTGCGACGCTGCTGCATGACGATGTGGTGGATGAAAGCCGCCAGCGGCGGGGGCGGCCCACGGCGAACCTGCTGTGGGACAACAAATCCTCGGTCCTGGTGGGCGATTATCTGTTTGCCCGCAGCTTCCAGCTGATGACCGAGGCGGACAACATGCGGGTGCTGAACATCCTGGCCAATGCCTCGGCGGTGATTGCCGAGGGCGAGGTACTGCAGCTGACCGCGGCGCAGGATCTAGGCACGACCGAGGGGGTCTATCTGCAGGTGATCCGCGGCAAGACGGCGGCGCTGTTTTCGGCGGCGACCGAGGTGGGCGGCGTTCTGGCCGGCGCGCCCGAGGATCAGGTGCGCGCGTTGTTCGACTATGGCGATGCGCTTGGGATCGCGTTCCAGATGGTCGATGACCTGCTGGATTACGGCGGCACGGCCGAGGTGATCGGCAAGAATACCGGCGACGATTTCCGCGAACGCAAGCTGACGCTGCCGGTGATCAAGGCGGTGGCCCTGGCCGATACCGAAGAACGCGCCTTCTGGACCCGCGTGATCGAGAAGGGTGATCAGCGTGACGGCGATCTGAACCATGCGCTGGATCTGATGCGCAAGCATGGCACACTGGAGGCAACGCGGACCGAATCCGTGGCCTGGGCCGACCGGGCGCGCGCTGCGCTGGCGCCGTTGCCGGACCATCCGCTGCGCGGGATGCTGGACGATCTGGCCGATTACGTCGTGGCCCGCGTGCGGTAAGCGCGCGCCGGGGGTTTCACACCCCCGGACCCCCGTGGAGTATTTCCGCCAAGAAGAAGATCAGAGGACCGCAGTGTCGCGGACCCACCAGTCAGGCTGGGCGACCGACAGGGCATGCGCGGCGGCTGCGGCGGATTGCGGATCGGCGAAGAGGCCGAAGCAGGTGGCGCCCGAGCCCGACATCCGCGCGATCCGGCAGCCGGGCTGGGCGCCCAGCGCGGCAAGGGTTGTGCCGATGACGGGGGCCAGCTGGCGGGCAGGGGTTTCAAGGTCGTTGCGCTGGGTCCCAAGGAAGGCGGCCAGATCCCCCACCGTGGCACAGCGCGGTAGCGTCGCGGGCATCGGCGGGCCATCGCGGCGGGTCAGCGCGGCAAAGACCGCCGGGGTGGACAGAGGAACGCCGGGGTTTGCCAGCACCAGCCAGATCGGCGGCAGGGGCGGCACATCGGCCAGAACCTCGCCCAGGCCGGCCATGCGGCGGGGTGTCGGGGCCAGACAGACCGGCACATCGGCGCCAAGCCGGGCCGTATCGGCGGCGGGCGGCAGGCTGCGCCCCGTCATCCGCACCAGCGCGCGCAGGGTGGCCGCCGCATCCGACGACCCGCCCCCGATGCCCGAAGCGATGGGCAGGTTCTTGTCCAGAGTGATCGCCGCGCCGTTGACGCCCAGATATCGCGCCGCGCGCAGCACGAGGTTGGATTCATCGACCGGGATGCCCTGCGCGAAGGGGCCGGTGACCGTCAGCGTCAGGTCATCGGCAGGACGGGTCGTGATGCGGTCGCCCAGATCGGTGAAGACCACCAAACTGTCTAGCAGGTGGTAGCCATCGGCCCGCCGACCGGTGACATGCAGGGTCAGGTTGATCTTGGCCGGTGCGGGTTCAGTTTCCATTCGCGGACAGCGCCGGTTTCAGGGGTTCTGCCCCCTCTTCGCGCAGGACCTGGTCCAGCCCCACCTCGAGCTTGCGGCGAACACGGTCCATGTCGAGGTCTTCGCCGGGACCGAAGCTGATGGCGCGTTTCCACTGGAATTCCGCCTCGCGCTGGCGGCCCACGGCCCAGTAGACGTCGCCCAGGTGGTCGTTGACCAGCGGATCGACCGCCATCAGTTCCACCGCGCGTTCCATCTGAACCACCGCCTCATCATAGCGGCCAAGGCGGTAAAGAACCCAGCCCAGGCTGTCGATGATATAGCCGTCCTCGGGCCGGGCGGCGACGGCGCGTTCGATCATCGACAGCGCCTCATCCAGGTTCTGCTTCTTCTCAACGTAAGAATAGCCAAGATAGTTCAGAACCGCGGGCTGATCGGGGGACAGGTCCAGCGCCTTGCGAAAGCCGGGTTCGGCCTTGTCCCATGCGCCCGACCGTTCATGGGCAATGGCGCGGGCATACCAAACGAACCAATGCGCCGGGCGCGGTTCCCCCAGCAGATCAATGGCCTTGTCATAGGCGGTGGCGGCGTCGGAATAGCTTTCCTGACGGCGCAACGTATCACCAAGCGAGATCCAGCCGCCGGCCAGGTCGGGGCGGGTGCGGGTCAGTTGCCGCAGCACCTCGATCGCGGCATCGGGGCGGTCAGCGGCCACCAGCGCATCGGCGCGGCCGATTTCGGCCGCGGGGAACGAGGGGTGATCCTGCGGCACGCGGGCATAGGATTCGGTCGCAAGGTCGTGCTGTTCCTGCTGTTCCAGGATCGCGGCGCCAAGCAGGATCGCATCGACCAGATCGGGGCGCAGATATTCCGCCAGCCGGGCGTGCAGCAGGGTGAACACTTCGGGCGTATCGCCCTGCAGCGCGCTGGCAACCGACAGATAGACCTCGGCGATGCCGTCACGGGCGCTGGGGGCGATGGTGAAGGGCAGCAGCGCCCCGGTCTGCAGCGCGGCGCGCGCCTGCGCGAATTCTGGATCGACATCGGGACCAAGCGCCTGATCGAGCAGCGCCAGCGCATCAGCCGGGCGTTCCAGCTGGCTAAGGATCTGGACATGCGCCAGCAGGCCCCGACGCGTTGCACGCAGGGGCGCGCCGGACTTGTCGGCGAAGATCGCATCGGCGCCTTCGTAATCGCCCACCATCGCCAGCGCGAGCGCCTTGTGATAAAGGCCAAAGGCCCCAAGGCCGGATTCCGAAATTACCGTGTCAAAGGCGCGCATCGCCTGCGACATGTCGCCCTGCCCGGCCAGCGCCCAGGCGCGGAACAGCCCCGTGACCAGAACGCCCGCCTCGGCACCGGCGTCAATCCGCGCCAGGCCGCCCGCGAAATCCCCCGCCTGCGCATCCGCCGCCAACAGCGTCAGCGCCGCGATCTGGCTTTCATTGCCAGCACTGGCCATGGTCCCGGCCACCACCTTCGCACGGTCGAAATCCCCCAGCCCGAGATAGGAAATCAGCGCCGATTCCTGCAGGAACGGGTTGGCGGGATCGGCCAGCAACGCGCGGGCGTAATAGGCCGCAGCATTGCGATAATCGCTTTGCGCCCCGGCGATGCGGGCTGCCAGATAGGGCCCGGCCACATCCGCCTGCGCGGGGGCGGGTGCCTGCAGACCGATGGCAGCCAGCAACAGATACAGCGGACGCAGGGGCCGGAGGGAAAACACCACGGATCAGTTCCTTCTGTCAGTCCACCCGAAGGTAGCCGCGCGCCCCCGCCAAGGCAATGCGGGGGACGCAAGCCGCGCCCCCCGCCCGCCGCGTTACACGCGGATGTGACACCCCCGGCGTGGCCGGATCACATGTTGGGATAATTCGGCCCGTCGCCCCCCTGCGGCGTGGTCCAGTTGATGTTCTGGCTGGGGTCCTTGATGTCGCAGGTCTTGCAGTGCACGCAGTTCTGGAAGTTGATCTGGAAGCGGGGACCATCCTCGCCTTCCAGCACCTCATAGACGCCGGCGGGGCAATAGCGCTGCGCGGGCTCGGCATATTTGGGCAGGTTCACCGCGATCGGGATCGAGGCATCCTTCAGTTGCAGGTGGCAGGGCTGACTTTCCTCGTGGTTGGTGAAGGAAAACGCCACGTTGGTCAGACGGTCGAAGGACAGCTTGCCATCGGGTTTCGGATAGTCGATCGGCTTGAACTTGGCGGCCTCGCCGGTGGATGCGGCGTCGCTCTTGCCGTGGCGGATCGTGCCCAGCGGGTTCCAGCCGGTCAGGTTGGCGACCCACATGTCAAACCCGCCCAGCGCCAGGCTGGCCCACATGCCCATCTTGGACCACAGCGGCTTGACGTTGCGCACGCGTTTCAGGTCCTTGGCGATCGGGCCGGAACGCAAGTCGGCCTCATAGTCCACCAGATCGTCGCCCGCACGGCCCGCGGCGATCGCCTTGGCCGCCGCCTCGGCCGCGGCGATGCCCGACAGCATGGCGTTGTGGTTGCCCTTGATCCGCGGCACGTTCACCAGACCCGCCGAACAGCCCAGCAGCACACCGCCCGGGAAGGACACCTTCGGGATCGACTGCCAGCCGCCTTCGGAAATCGCCCGCGCGCCATAGGCCACGCGCTTGCCGCCCTCCAGCAGGTCAGCGACCATCGGGTGGTGCTTGAAGCGCTGGAATTCCATGTAGGGATACAGGTGCGGGTTTTCATAGTTCAGGTGCACCACGAAGCCGACATAGACCTGATTGTTTTCCAGGTGATAGATGAACGACCCGCCACCCGCGTTGCCGCCTAGCGGCCAGCCCATCGTATGGGTGACGGTGCCCTCGCGGTGCTTCTTGGGGTCGATCTCCCAGATTTCCTTCATGCCAAGGCCGAACTTCTGCGGGCACTTGCCCTTGGACAATTCGTATTTCGCCATCACCTCTTTCGCGAGACTGCCGCGCACACCTTCGGACAGGAAGACATATTTGCCGCGCAGCTCCATCCCCGGCTCATAGCCCTCGCCGATGCTGCCATCGGGGTTCTTGCCGAATTCGCCCGCGACAACGCCCGCGACCCGGTCGCCGTCATAAACCAGCTGGCTGGCCGACATGCCGGGGAAGATTTCCACGCCCAGCGCCTCGGCCTGCTCAGCCATCCAGCGGCAGACATTGGCCATCGAGACGATGTATTTGCCGTGGTTGTTCATCAGGGGCGGCATCGGCCAGTTCGGGATGCGCATCTGCCCGGCTTCGCCCAGGATGTAGAAGTTGTCCTGCTTGACCTCGGTCTTGATCGGCGCGCCCTTGTCTTTCCAGTCGGGGATCAGCGCATCCAGCCCGCAGGTGTCCAGCACCGCGCCCGACAGGATATGCGCGCCGACCTCGGACCCCTTTTCCAACACGACGACCGACAGATCCGCATCGATCTGCTTGAGCCGAATCGCGGCGGAAAGACCCGCAGGGCCGGCGCCCACGATCACCACATCATATTCCATCGACTCGCGTTCGATTTCGGCCATGTCCTCGTCCCTCCTGCTGGCGGTATGCGCGCTCTCAGGACGGTTCACTAGCCCACCTGCGCGCATGAGGCAATTGAAACGCCGCACTGCCGCGCAATTTTCTTGCGTCAAAAGGGGGGTCTTGCGACACATGCCTTGACCGGGCACAGGCATCACCCCGCCACCACCGGCAAGGAAAATCCGCCCCGCCCTTGACTTTGGGGGGGGAAGGCGGATTTACACAAGCATCCGTTGAATTTTACCAGTCACCGCGATCAAGGGCCTCCATGGAAAAGATACCAATGACGCGCGCAGGATATGACGCGCTGGATGAGGAACTGAAATCCCTCAAGACGGTGGAACGCCCCGCCGTGATCAAGGCGATTGCCGAGGCGCGCGAACATGGCGACCTGTCGGAAAACGCCGAATATCACGCCGCCCGCGAAAAGCAGAGCTTCGTGGAAGGCCGGATCAAGGAACTGGAATCGATCCTGGGCCGGGCCGAGGTGATTGACCCGTCACGCCTGTCGGGGGCGGTGAAATTCGGCGCCACCGTCACCCTGGTGGACGAAGACACCGAGGATGAGCGCACCTATCAGATCGTCGGCGAGGCCGAGGCCGATCTGGAACGCGGCCTGCTGAACATGAAATCCCCACTGGCCCGCGCGCTGATCGGCAAGGAAGCAGGCGACAGCGTCGAGGTCCGGACCCCCGGCGGCGACAAAAGTTACGAAATCCTCGCTGTTCGCTTCATCTGACGGGGGCGCGCGATGCCTGTCGTGAAACCGGCCAGCAAGCCCCCGGCGGACCCGGCGATCTCCCCGCGCGCCCGGCCCCTGCCGGGGTCGCGGCTTAGCGGTGTGGAACGCATCGCGCTGGCGCTGACGCTGGTCTGGTTCGCGCTGGTCCTTGTGTTCTTCCTGCTGATCCCCGACAGCGGCAGCGGCTTTGACGCGCTCTCGCTGACCATGGCGCTGGTGGGCATCTTTCTGCCCGTGGCGATGATCTGGGTGGCCGCCGTCACCGCCCGCACCGCGCGCGAAATGCGCGCCGAGGCGCAGGATCTCAAGCGCGCGGTCGAGGCGATGCGCAGCGCCTGGGTGTCCCAGCAGACGGTGCGCAGCGGGCAAACGGTCGAACGCAAGCTTGATGAAATCGCCGCCGCCGCCCGCCAGGCCGAAAGCGCCATCGTCACCTTCACCTCGCGCCGCGATGCCCAGGCCACGCAACCCTCGGCCGACCGCAAGGCGGCGCTGGCCGCCCCGCGCCCCGCCCCCCCGGGCGAGGATCAGCCCGCGCTTGCCCTTGGCACCCCGGCCGAGGATCTGCGCGCCCCGGTATCGGTGGCCGATTTCATCCTGGCGCTGAATTTCCCCGACAGCCCCGATGACCGCGAAGGCTTCCGTGCGCTGCGCCGCGCGCTGGAAGACCGCACCATGGCCAAGCTGATCCGCGCCGCGCAAGATGTGCTGAACCTTCTGGCGCAGGACGGCATCTACATGGATGACCTGAAACCCGACCGCGCCCGCCCCGAACTGTGGCGTCGCTTCGCCCGCGGCGAACGCGGTCGCGAGGTGGCGGCCCTTGGCGGCGTGCGCGACCGCTCGTCGCTGGCGCTGACCTCCGGGCGCATGCGCGGCGACACGATTTTCCGCGATGCCGCACATCACTTCCTGCGCCAATTCGACAAGACCTTCACCGAATTCGAAAAGAACGCCACCGATCAGGATGTGATCGACCTGGCCGACACCCGCACCGCGCGCGCCTTCATGCTGCTCGGCCGCGTCACCGGCACCTTCGACTGATCTTCTTCTTGGCCCCAATACTCCGGGGGTGAATTGGCCGGCACGGCCAAGAGGGGGCAGCGCCCCCGCGCCGCCACGCTGCGCGCTACAGCCGTCGCGCCATGACCAGTGCCGATCGGAAATCGAACATCACGCGCGTCAGCCAGCGGTCTGACCGGCGCAGCACCACAAAGCCCAGCCGGTCATACAGCGCGCGGGCGCGGATGTTTTCGTCCACCACATCCAGCCGCACCTCGGCATAGCCGCGCGCCGCCGCCTCGGCGCACAGCGCCCGCACCAGCGCCGCGCCAATCCCCTCGCCGCGCCGCGCCTGATCCACCGCCAACCCATCGACCAGCAGCACACCTTGCGGCAGATCCTCGGCGATCAGCGACAGGCATGTGGCCCGCCAGGCCGCACCAAAGCGGCCATAGATGGCGACCAGATCCGATCTTGTGCCCCCGACGAAAGCCCCCGCGCGGGTGCGAAATCCGATCACCCCCAGAACCTGGCCCGCGGGGTCGACCGCCGCCAGCGCGTGATCGGGGGCCAGAACCCGCTCGACATAGCGCATCGCCTTGCGTTCAGGGCCCAGGACACGGCCCAGCTTGCCGCCGAAGGCACGCCAGTAAAGCTGTGCGGCCTGCGCCCTTTGGCCCGGCGCGATGCCGCGGCTGATCCGAATTGACATGCCGCCCCCTCTGCGCGCGCCGGGACACGCCCCGATGACTTGCATCCGCGCGCCCATCCCGTATCACTGGCGCAGAATTCAAGTCCGGGCAAGGCCATGCAAACCCCCTCAGCAAACCGATCCGCCTTCTGGCGCGGCTTCCGTCAGGGGCTGCCGTTCCTGCTGGTGATCATTCCCTTCGGCCTGCTGTTCGGCGTGGCCGCGGCCGAGGCCGGCCTGCACATCACCGCGGTCATGGGCTTTTCCGTTCTGGTCCTTGCCGGCGCCTCGCAATTCACCGCCGTGCAGCTGATCGGGGAAAACGCCCCGGCCGTGCTGGTAGTGGTGACCGCGCTGGCCGTGAACCTGCGCATGGCTATGTATTCGGCCTCGCTTGCGCCACATCTGGGCCCGGCGCCGGCATGGAAGCGCGCACTGGTGGCCTATTGCATGATCGATCAGTCCTACACGCTGGCCGCGCAGGATTACGACCGCGCCCCGGATCAGACGGTTGCGGAAAAGCTGGCCTATTATGGCGGGGCCTGCTCGCATGTCTGCCCGGCCTGGGTTGCGGCCACTTGGGTCGGTGCCACGGTTGGCCAGGCCATCCCGCCCGAATTCGCGCTGGATTTCGCCATTCCGATCACCTTCCTGGCGATGCTGGCCCCGGCGATGCGCACACTGGCCCATGTCGCCGCGGCGACGGTATCGGTCGCGCTGGCGCTGGTCCTGGCCTTCCTGCCATCCGGGCTGGGGCTTTTGGTGGCGGCGGTAGCGGCGATGGCCACGGGGGCGCAGGTGGAACTTTGGGTCGCGCGGCGCCGCGCAGCGGGGAACGCATGAACTATTCAACAATCGAGATCTGGCTGATCATCGCCGCCCTTGGCGCGGGCACCTTCCTGCTGCGCTATTCCTTTCTGGGGCTGATCGGCAACCGCCCCCTGCCGGAATGGGCGCTGCGCTGTCTGCGCTATACGCCGGTTGCGGTGCTGCCGGGCCTGGTGGCGCCCCTGGTGCTGTGGCCGCAGGCCACCGGCGGCGCGTTTGATCCGGCACGGATGCTGGCGGCGGGCGCGACCCTTGCGGTGGGGCTTGCCACGCGCAACACGCTGGCCGCGATCGTGGCCGGCCTTGTAGCGCTTTACCTGGGGCTGTTCCTGTTCAGTTGAACGCCTCGTCCGGCACGCGGGCAGGTTGCTGCGCCTGGATCATCAGCACACCGGAATTGTTCGCCGGATCGCCGTCATAATGATCCTTGCTGGTCACACCCGGCAAATTCCCGAACGCCCGCGACAACCGCAGCGGCGAGAACGTGCCCGGAATCGATTCGAACCCCGGCGCCCCGCGCAGGATGGACGCGCTGGATGTGGCGCACAGCATCTTGCCCACGGCGCCATTCGCCTCGGCCCGGGCGCGCAGCAATTCGGCCACCTCCAGGCTGACGGGAACGGTCTGTTCGCGGACAAACCAGGTCTCACGCGCGTGGTAGTCGATGTAGAACTTCCGCATCCGCTCGGTGATGCCATAGTGGACATCGTTGCGTTCCGGAATCCAGGGGTGACGCCAGCTGCCGGCGGGGTCGAACATGATCCGTTCGCGCCCGTCGATCATCAGCGCCGAATGCCCGCCTTCGCCGGTGCGGGTGCCGATCACGGTGTAAAGCGTGACCGAGGGCGGCAGCCCGGTGGAATAGGACGCCTTTTCGACGGCCTCATCGCTGGCCCAGACGGATTCCGGCCCCAGGCCACAACCCGCAAGCGCGATGGGCACCATCAGTGCCAGGACAAATCCGCGAACCCGCCGCGCTGTTCTTCGCATGCCGCCGCCCACCACCGATCAGGCGTTTGCCAGCGCCAGGAACACCAGCGCCCCAATCAGGACGATCACCGACCAGGTGACGAATTTCGTGAAACCCGCAAAGGTCTTTTCCTGGGCACGGATGTCCATTTCGCCCGGCTTGTAGTCGGCCATAGCCTTCTCCCTACGCTATTCTCCCGCTTTCGGATACCCGATCCCGCGGGCAGTGTCACGCCCCCTCGGCATCCTGAAGCGCGCGGGCCAGATGAAAGCCGATGCGACGGGGTTCTTCGCGTTCCGGCGCCTTGGGCAGGGCCACAAGCATCACGTTCAGCTGGCTGACATGCTGGATCAGCTGGGTCCGCGCGCCATTGTCGTCGGTGCCGTAAAAGGTCAGCATGTCCGGCGCGAAATAGCCCAGGCCTTCAATCCGCAGCACGCCTGCTTCGGCGCCGGTCAGGCCCAGCGCCACCTCTTGATCCGGGTTCAGCTGGTCTTCAAAGTTGCGGATATACAGCAGCAGCCGTTCATAGGCCCATTGCGCGGGGCTTTTGGATTCGACCGACGCCCGCGCGATCTGGGGTGGCAGGGGCATCGTTTCGGGCGTGGGGGGCGCGCCCGCGGTGGTGTGGACGACCCCGGCGCAGGGGATGGCGCTTTCCTCATGCGCCTCGGCGGTGGTGCGGATATCGGTCATGCCAGCCCCCAAAGCCAAGGCTCATCCCCGGCGCGCCGGGTGCGGGTGACCTCGCCCCGGTGCAGCAGGTGGTTAAGATGGGCCACGGCCTCTACCAGCGCCAAGCCATAGTCCGCTTCGCCGATGGGACGCTTGAACAGCGGCGCAAAACATTGCGCCGCCGTGTGCGGCCCATGTGCCAGATGCCGGCGCAGCCGGTCCAGCGCGCCCAGATGGTTGTCGATCATCTGGCCCAGCCGCAGCGGCAGGCCGTTGAAGGGCAGCTTGTGCCCCGGCAGCACCAGGTGGCGCGGTTCGGCGATCTGCGCGAATCGGGCGCAGCTGGTCAGCCATTCGCCCACCGGATCGGCCAGCGGCTCGGTCGCATAGACCCCCAGGTTGGCCGAAATGCCGGGCAGCAGCTGATCGCCGCCAATCACAAGATCGTCCGACAGGCTCCAGAAGGTGGCATGTTCGGGGGCATGGCCATCGCCCATATGCACGCGCCATTCGCGCCCGCCCATCGCAAAAACCTCGCCCTCGACGATGCGGCGAAAGCCAAGCGGCATCGGGTGGACGACATCGGCAAAGTTGAACGGCCGCTCGGCCGCGCGCTTGTCGTAAAGGGCCGGGTCCATGCCGGCCGCGCGCCAGAAATCCAGCGTTTCGGCCAGGGGCTGATGCTGTTCATCCAGCACCAGCATCCGCGCGAACAGCCAAGCGGTGCGCGTCGTCCACAGCTCGGCCCCGCGGGTCTGGAACCAGCCGGCCATGCCGATGTGATCGGGGTGATGATGGGTCACGATGACCCGGCGCACCGGCTTGCCCGCCAGGGGGCCCGCCAGCAGATCCTGCCACAGCGCGCGGGCCTTGCGCGTATCCATCCCCGGATCGACCAAGGTCCAGCTGTCGCCGTCGTCAAAGGCGTAACAATTGACGTGATCCAGCGCCATCGGCAGCGGCAGGCGCAGCCACAGCACACCCGGCGCGATCTGCTGCACCCCACCGGGCGCGGGCGGTTCGGGCCAGGGCATCCGAATGGGGCTGCGATCCTGAACCGTCATGCGACCAGGTCTTCCACGCTCAGGTCATAAAGCCCCGCGGCACCCGCCTTCGCCTCGGCCAGGGCGGCGGCATATTGCGGCAGCAGACGACGGATATAGACCCCGGCCAGCGCGCTGCGCGGCCCGCCGCCGCCTTCGGCAATCGCCGCCTTCAGGTGGAAATGCGCGCCCAGCACGCGGGCAAAGGCCCGCAGATAGGCCACCGCGCCGGCATTGCGATCCTGCGCGCCCTGGGCCACCAGCCATTCGGTCGCCTCGCGCAGGGTTTCGGCGGCGGTCCAGACATCTTCGGCCAGATCGGGCAGCACATCGCGGGCAGCGGCGGCGTCATCCTCGATTTCTTGCAGCAGGCGGCATGCGGCGGCCCCACCATCCATCATCTTGCGCCCGACCAGATCCATCGCCTGAATGCCGTTGGTGCCTTCATAGATCGCGGCCACGCGAACATCGCGATAGAACTGCGCGGCGCCGGTTTCCTCGACATAGCCCATGCCGCCATGCACCTGCACGCAGGTTTCGGCGACGTTCATCCCGACATCGGTGCCGTAGGCCTTGGCAATCGGCGTCAGCAGCGCGGCGCGCGCCTGCCAGTCGGCTTCACCCGTGGCGCGGCCCATGTCCAGCGCCACCGCGCAGGCCAAGGATATGGCGCGGGCGGCAAAGACCTCGGCCTTCATCGTGGCCAGCATCCGACGCACGTCGGCATGATCGATGATCGCGCCCATCTGGTTGCGGTCGCGGGCATATTCGGCGGCTTTCTGATAGGCGCCCTCGGCGATGCCCACGCCTTGCACCCCCACGCCCAGACGAGCGTTGTTCATCATCGTGAACATCGCCGCCATGCCCTTGTGCGGTCCGCCCACCATCCAGCCGGTCGCGCCCTCAAAGCTCATGACGCAAGTGGGCGATCCGTGCAGGCCCATCTTGTGTTCCAGGCTGACCACGCGCAGATCATTGGCCACACCGGGGTTGCCCGCCGCATCGGGGATGTATTTGGGCACCAGGAACAGGCTGATCCCCTTGGTGGCCGGCGCCCCATCGGGCAGGCGGGCCAGCACCAGGTGGCAGACATTGCCCACGAAATCGCAATCCCCCCAGGTGATGAAGATCTTTTGCCCGGTGATCGCATAGGTGCCATCGCCCTTCGGTTCCGCCTTGGTGCGCAGCGCCCCCACATCGGACCCCGCCTGCGGTTCGGTCAGGTTCATCGTGCCCGACCATTCCCCCGAAATCAGCTTGGGCAGATACAGTGCCTTGATCTCATCGCTGGCGTGATGTTCCAGCGCCTCGATCTGCCCCTGCGTCAGCAGCGGGTTCAGCTGCAGCGACATACAGGCCGCCGACATCATGTCATGCACCGCAATATTGAGCGTTTGCGGCAGCCCCATGCCGCCATGCGCCGGATCGGCGGCCAGCGCCACCCAACCGCCTTCGGCAATGGCGCGAAACCCCTCGGCAAACCCGGGCGAGCTGCGCAGAACCCCGTTTTCCAGCCGCGCCGGGGCCATGTCCCCTGCCCGGTTCAGCGGTGCAAGCACCTCTTCGCACAGCCGGCCGGCCTCGGTCAGGATCGCCTCGGCGGTTTCGGGCGTCGCCTCGGCAAAGCGCGCGGTGGCCGCGACCGGGGCCAGCGGCACGACATGGTCAAGGATAAAGCGAAGCTCGGCAACGGGGGAACGGAACGGCATGGCACTCTCCTTTGCGCGCTGCCTTGGCAAGGGGGCGGGCGGCGCGTATGTCTGCAAAACGGTCAGGCTGCAGGTTACCGCAAGGTCATGCGCCTTCAACATCAACGCTGCGTCACGAATATCCGATGGATCTGGAAACCGAAACCCTTTGTCCCGATGCGGCCGGTCTGGCCCGGGCCGCAGCCCTGCTGCGCACCGGCGCGCTGGTCGCCTTCCCGACCGAGACGGTCTATGGCCTGGGCGGGGATGCGCGGTCCGATCTGGCCGTGGCGCGGATCTTTGAGGCGAAGGGCCGACCCCGATTCAACCCGCTGATCGTGCATCTGCCCGATCTGGCCGCAGCCCGGGCGATCGCGCGGTTCGATGACCACGCGTTGCGGCTGGCGGCGGCGTTCTGGCCGGGGCCGCTGACGCTGGTGCTGCCGCTGCGGCCCGATGCGGGCATATCCGAGCTGGTGACCGCGGGGCTGGACACGGTGGCGATCCGCGTGCCGGCGCATCCGGTGGCGCAGGCGCTGTTGCGCGCCTTTGGTGGCCCGCTGGCGGCGCCTTCGGCCAACCCCTCGGGCCGGGTCAGCCCGACGTGCGCCGCCCATGTGATTGAAGGGTTGGGCGGCCGGATCGCGGCGGTGGTCGATGGGGGGGCCTGTGGCGTCGGGGTGGAATCGACGATCCTGGCGCTGAACCCGCCCACCCTGTTGCGGCCCGGTGGCCTGCCGGCCGAGGCGCTGGAACAGGCACTGGGACAGCCGCTGGCCACGGGCGGAGATGCGGCCCGGCCCTCGGCCCCGGGGCAGCTGGAATCGCATTACGCGCCCGGCGCGACGGTGCAACTGGCCATGACGCAGGCCAGTGCCGATGCGGTGTGGATCGGTTTCGGCCCCGATTGCGCGGGCGCGGATCTGAACCTGTCGGCCACCGGCGATCTGGTCGAGGCGGCCGCGAACCTGTTTGCCATGCTGCGCAATGCCGACCGCATCGCCAAGGCCACGGGCAAGGCACGGATCGCGCTGGCCCCGGTGCCCGATCACGGCCTTGGCCGCGCCATCAACGACCGGCTGCGCCGCGCCGCGGCGCCGCGCCCCTGATCCCGATCAGGCGCGCCCCGCCGCCGCCGACAGCGTCTGCGGATCAACCCCGATCTTGCGCAAGGCGCGGGCCCATTTCGTCGCATGGTCCCGGTCCAGCGTCAGGGCGGCATCGCCCTCGGTAGTCAGCCAGCCATTGTCCAGGATTTCCCGCTCCAGCTGGCCCGGCCCCCAGCCGGCATAGCCCAGCGCCAACAGCGCCTGCGCCGGGCCACGGCCCTCGGCCATTGCATCCAGAATGTCGCGCGTGGCGGTCATCGACAGATCGGGCGTGACCGCCATCGACGCGGTCTGACCGGACCAGTCGGGCGAATGCAGCACGAACCCGCGTGAGGTTTCGACCGGCCCGCCGAACAGAACCGCGGGCGCGGGCATGTCACCCGCCGCCCCCGCCTCGGGGCGCAGGCGCAGCTGTTCCAACAATTCCGCGAAACTGGGCCGCGGCAGGGGCTTGTTCACGATCAGGCCCATCGCGCCTTCTGACCCATGGGCGCAGATGAAGACGACGCCGTGTTCGAATCGCGGATCGCCCATGCCGGGCATCGCAATCAGCAGCTTTCCGGTCAGGTCCATCGGCAACGCCCCCCTTTACCCCTATGTCGCGCGCCGGGCGGCCCGGCGCAAGCCCCGGGGCTGTGGCAAAGCCGCCCCACCCCCCGGCGCTGGCGCTTTTGTGACTTTGCCCGCGTCGCGCGGAGCGTTATCCGAAGATCATGAACCGGACGTTTATCATCGCATCCCTTGGCCTGCTGCTGGCCACGCCCTTGGCCGCGCAGGCGAACGACCCCCTGCCCCCGGGCATGGAGCGGGCAGAGCTGCTGGACGGCTGGCAAACGCCGTCGGGGGCACGCATGGCCGCCTTGCGCATCGCGCTGGACGATGGCTGGAAGACCTACTGGCGCGCGCCCGGCGATGCGGGCATCCCGCCGCAATTCGATTTTGCCGGATCGCAGAACGTGGCCGACATCACCGTGCACTGGCCCACCCCCGAGGTCTTTGACCAGAACGGAATGCGATCGGTGGGCTATGACAACGAACTGATCCTGCCGCTGGAAATCACGCCCGCCGACCCCGCCCAGCCGATCGCGCTGGCCGCCGGGGTGGATTTCGGCATCTGCCACGATGTCTGTGTGCCGGTGTCAGTGTCGCTGCAGGCCGATCTGGCGGGCCCCGGCGCCCCCGACCCGGCGATCCGGGCCGCGCTGACCGAACGGCCCCAGGCGTTTTCGGGCCAGGCGCGCTGCACGGTCGAACCCATTGCCGATGGCATGCGCGTGACCGCCGCGATCGACCTGCCCGAGACCGGGGCCACGCCGGGCGGCGAGGATATCGCGCTGTTCGAGCTGGCGAGCACGCCGGTCTGGATCTCTGATTCGGTGTCGCGCCGCGAAGGCGCCCTGCTGGTGGCGATGGCCGAATTCGTGCCGGCCGAGGCGCGCCCCTTCGCGCTGAACCCCGCCGATCTGCGCATCACCATCCTTAGCCCCGCGCGCGCGCTGGAAATCACCGGCTGCGGCGACTGACCCCCGGTCAGACCGCGTCCAGCCGCGCCCGCAGGTCAAGCAGATCGGCCCAGGCCTCGCGCTTGGCCAGTGGCATGCGCAGCAGATAGGCAGGATGGGTCATCGGCAAGGCGGGGCGCCCGAAGGCCTCGGCCCATTGGCCGCGCAGTTTTGCGATTCCGGTCTGGCCCAGCGCCGCCTGACAGGCCGGATTGCCCATCAGCACCAGAAAATCCGGATCGGCCAGTTCCACGTGTCGCGCCAGGAACGGGCGCATCATGTCGATTTCCGCCGCGTTCGGCGCACGGTTGCCCGGCGGGCGCCAGGGCAGGACATTTGTGATGTAAAGCGCCGCGCCCGCATCAGGGGCAGCGCGCGACAGGCCGATGGCCGCGAACATCCGGTCCAGCAAATGGCCGGCCGGGCCGACAAAGGGCTTGCCGGCCAGATCTTCCTCGCGGCCCGGGGCCTCGCCGATGACCATGACGCGCGCCGCCGGATTGCCATCGGCAAAGACCATGGACCGCGCGCCCTTCTTCAGATCGCACAGATCGAAATCGGCGATCGCCTGTGCCAGCGCGGGCAGATCGGCCGCCGCCCCCGCCGCCGCGCGGGCCAGCGCCACCGGGTCGGCCGCCGCCTGATCCAGGACCGCGGGCATCGCGGCGGCGGGGGCAGACGGGGACTGTGGCCGGGGCGCGGCAGCCGGGGCGCTGTCGGGCAGATCATACCGGTTCAGGGGGGCATCCAGAATCGCCTCATCCGCGCCCATTTCCAGCTGCCATTCCAGCGCGGCCAGGGCGGCAAAGTAATCCATCTCGGGGGCGGGCTCTGTCTGCATTGCGCCAAGCTAGGGCCGCGCCCCGCGAAGGTAAAGCCTTCGTGCTGGACGCCAGCCCCCCCTTTTGCGATAAGCGCGCCAAACCACGATAGGAGAGGCGGCGATGGCATTCCGCGCAAGGCACCTTCTGGGGATCGAGCACCTGACCCCCGAGGATATCCGCACCGTTCTGGACCTTGCCGACCGTTACGTCGACCTCAACCGCCGCACGGTGAAACGCACCGATGCGCTGGCGGGCATGACACAGATCAACATGTTCTTTGAAAACTCGACCCGCACCCAGGCCAGCTTTGAACTGGCCGGCAAGCGTCTGGGCGCGGATGTGATGAACATGGCGGTGGCGCAGTCATCGGTGAAGAAGGGCGAGACGCTGATCGACACCGCGCTGACGCTGAATGCGATGCACCCCGACCTGCTGGTCGTGCGCCACCCGAATTCCGGCGCGGTCAACCTGCTGGCGGAAAAGGTGAATTGCGCCGTGCTGAACGCGGGCGACGGCAAGCACGAACATCCCACGCAGGCGTTGCTGGATGCGCTGACCATCCGCCGCGCCAAGGGCCGCATCCAGCGCCTGACCGTCGCGATCTGCGGCGACATCGCGCACAGCCGGGTGGCGCGGTCGAACCTGCTGCTGCTGGGCAAGATGGAAAACCGCGTGCGCCTGATCGGGCCGCCGACGCTGATGCCCGCGGGCGTGGCCGAATTCGGATGTGAGGTGTTTGACGACATGCGCGCGGGCCTGGACGGCGCCGATGTGGTGATGATGCTGCGCCTGCAGAAGGAACGGATGGACGGCGGCTTTATCCCGTCGGAACGCGAATATTTCCACCGCTACGGGCTGGATGCCGAAAAGCTGGCCTTTGCCAAGCCCGACGCCATCGTCATGCACCCCGGCCCGATGAACCGGGGCGTGGAAATCGACGGCACCATCGCCGATGACATCAACCGATCCGTCATTCAGGAACAGGTGGAAATGGGCGTCGCGGTGCGGATGGCCTGCATGGACCTGCTGGCGCAGAACCTGCGGGCCGATCGCGGCCGCCAGGCGACCGAGGGCACCTATGTCTGAAATCCGGCGCGACGACGTTCACGACTATCGCCCCGGCCCCGCCGCGGAACGCCCGCTGGAAGACGGGGAACCGGTCAATGCCGTTTTCCTGGCCGACCGCCGCCGCTACTGGACCGATCATGCCGCGATGGCCGCGATCGGGGTGGCGGCGCTTCTGGCAATCCTGCCCTGGGTGGGCAAGGCCGACCAGATCCCAGTGGCGGCGCTGGCTGTGGTTCTGGGGCTGGGCCTGCGCGGGCTTTACTTCCGGTCCGAGGCTTTCGCCCGGCGCTGGCAGCTGACCGACCGGCGGCTGATCGGGCCGCAGGGGCGGCAGGTGATGCTGCTGGAAATCGCCGCCGTCCGCCGCCTGTTCGGCGACGTGCAGATCGTCACCAACGGCGGCGCCAAACATCTGATCAAGCATCTGGCCGATGCCGAGGCCGTCATGCGCCAGATCGAGGCGGCCAAGGCGGCGCGCGCGCTTGTGGCGCGATAGGACAACGGGGGACCCATGACGATCTTTCTCGAAAACGCCCGCCTGATCGACCCCGAGGCGCAGACCCAGACCCTGGGCAATGTGATCCTCGACAATGGCCTGATCGCCGCCATCGGCGAAATGTCCGCCCCCGCCGATGCCCAGGTGATCGAATGCCACGGAAAGTGCCTTGCGCCGGGTATCGTCGACATGGGCGTCAAGATCGGTGAACCGGGCGAACGACACCGCGAATCCTTCCGCTCGGCGGGCCTTGCGGCGGCGGCGGGGGGCGTCACCACGATCATCGCGCGCCCCGACACCAACCCCGCCATCGACACACCCGAGGTGCTGGAATTCGTCACGCGCCGCGCCGCGGAATCCGCCCCCGTCCACATCCGCCATATGGCCGCCCTGACCAAGGGCCGCGAGGGACGCGAGATGACGGAAATCGGCTTTCTTCTGGATGCCGGCGCCGTCGCCTTCACCGATTTTGACCATGTCGTGACCGATACCAAGGTGCTGTCGCGCGCGCTGGCCTACGCCCGCAGCCTGGGCGCGCTGGTGATCGGCCACCCGCAAGACCCCGGCCTGTCCAAGGGCGCGGCCGTCACCTCGGGTAAATTCGCCTCGCTGCGCGGTCTGCCCGGCGTCAGCCCGATGGCCGAACGGATGGGCCTTGACCGCGACTTGGCCTTGATCGAGATGACGGGCGCGCGCTATCACGCCGATCAGATCACCTGCGCCCGCACCCTGCCCGCGCTAGAACGCGCCAAGAAAAACGGGCTGGACGTGACTGCGGGCGTCTCGATCCACCATCTGACGCTGAACGAATTCGACGTGGGCGATTATCGCACCTTCTTCAAGCTGACCCCACCGCTGCGCGCCGAAGAAGACCGCCTTGCCGTGCTTGATGCCGTGGCCAGCGGCCTGATCGACGTGATCTGCTCGATGCACACCCCCGCGGATGAGGAATCCAAGCGCCTGCCGTATGAAGAGGCCGCCGCGGGCGCTGTGGCGCTGGAAACCTTCCTGCCGGCAGCGATGCGGCTTTACCATGCCGGCGCGCTGACCCTGCCGCAGCTGTTCCGGGCCATGGCGCTGAACCCCGCCAAGCGCCTTGGCCTGCCGCAGGGCCGCCTGGCCGAAGGCGCGCCCGCCGATCTGGTGCTGTTCGATCCGGACGCGCCCTTCCTGCTGGATCGGTTCAAACTGCATTCAAAATCGAAAAATACCCCCTTCGACGGACAGCGGATGGAAGGCAAAGTTCTTGCCACATTCGTCGCAGGGGTGCAGGTTTACCGCGCGGGCGAATAACCGCGAACGAATAACAAGAATACGGGGGCAGACATGCCGGTTTTGGATAGCGGGGCGCTGATCCTCGGGCTGGTGGCGGTGTTGGGCTACCTGCTCGGGTCCATCCCCTTCGGTGTCGTGATCACCAAGGCACTGGGCCTGGGTGATCTGCGCGCCATCGGATCGGGCAATATCGGGGCCACCAATGTGCTGCGCACCGGCAACAAGGCCGCCGCCGCCGCGACGCTGGTTCTGGACGGGGCCAAGGGCGCGGTGGCGGTTCTGATCGCCCGCGCGGTCATGGCCGAAGATACCGCCGCCCAGATCGCGGGTGGCGCGGCCTTTCTGGGCCATCTCTATCCGGTCTGGCTGGGCTTTCGGGGCGGCAAGGGGGTGGCGACCTTTCTGGGCACCATCCTGGCACTGGCTTGGCCCGTGGGCCTTGCGGCCTGCGCGACCTGGCTTTTAACAGCGGCGATCAGCCGGATCTCATCGCTTTCGGCGCTGGCGGCGGCCGCCGCCTCGGTGCCGCTGGCCTGGGCCCTTGGCCGGCCGCAGGTGATGCTGATCTGCGCCGTGATGGCGGTCATGGTCTTCTGGCGCCACCGCGCCAATATAGCCCGCCTGGCCGCAGGGACCGAACCGCGCATCGGCCGCAAGACCGCCTGATCTTCTTCTTGGAAAAATACTCCGCGGGGTCCGGGGGCGCGCAGCCCCCGGCGCCTGTCACGGGCGCACCGATCAGTAACTGTATTCGGCGTAGATCCGGCTCAGATCGCCTTGCCATTCGCCGTGATATTTCGCCAAAAGCTCATCCGCCGGCACATGGCCGCTGGCCACGCTTTCGGCAAGCGCGTCCAGGAAATGCGTCTCATCGGGGATCAGCCCGCCCGCACCGGGGCGCGCGCGCGCCTTCAGCCCGGCCTGCGCGATCGCCACCGCCTCACGCGCCAGATCGTGCAGGCGGATGCCGTTCGCCTCGCCCTGAAGCGCATCGCGCCCCGCCGCCACACGCAGCGCATCACGGGTTTGCGCATCCCAGCCTTTGACCAGATCCCAGGCCGCATCCAGCGCGCCCTGATCATAGATCAGCCCGACCCAGAAGGCCGGCAGCGCACACAGCCGCCGCCAAGGGCCACCATCGGCGCCGCGCATCTCGATGTATTTCTTGACCCGCGCCTCGGGGAACACGGTGGTCATGTGATCGGCCCAATCCGACAGGGTGGGCTTTTCCCCCGGCAGCGCAGGCAGCTCACCCTTCAGGAAATCACGGAACGACTGGCCCAGCGCGTTGATGTATTTGCCGTCGCGGTAGACGAAATACATCGGCACATCCAGGACGTAATCGACCCAGCGTTCATAGCCCATGCCGTCTTCAAAGACGAAGGGCAGCATGCCGGTGCGCGCGCCATCCAGGTTCTGCCAGATATGGCTGCGCCAGCTTTTCATGCCGTTGGGCTTGCCATCCAGGAAGGGCGAATTGGCAAACAGCGCGGTCGCCACCGGCTGCAGCGCCAGCGCCACGCGCAGTTTCTTGACCATGTCGGCTTCGGACGCGAAGTCCAGGTTCACCTGCACCGTGCAGGTGCGATACATCATCTGCTTGCCCAGCGTGCCGACGCTGTCCATGTAATCGGTCATCAACCGATAGCGCCCCTTGGGCATCATCGGCATCTGGTCCTGCGACCATTCCGGCGCCGCCCCCAGCCCGATGAATCGCACGCCGATGTCATCGGCCACGGCCTGAACCTCACGCAGGTGTTCATGCACCTCGTCGCAGGTCTGGTGGATGGTTTCCAGCGGCGCGCCCGACAATTCCAGCTGCCCGCCCGGTTCCAGGCTGACATTGGCGCCATTGCGCGTCAGGCCGATGATGTTGTCCTGCTCCAGCACCGGGGTCCAGCCAAAGCGGTCACGCAGGCCTTCCAGCATCGCCTTGATCGACCGCGGGCCGTCATAGGGCAACGGCTGCAACGTGTCCTTGCAATAGCCGAATTTCTCATGCTCGGTGCCAATGCGCCACTGATCCTTCGGCTTTTCACCCGAGGCGATATATTCAGCCAGCTGCTCATGGCGCTCGATCGGGCCACCGCCCTGTTGTGGAATAGACATGGGCCGCCCCTCGCGCGCTTCGGTTCCGGGGCAACAGGTGGCGCGCTGCGACGGTCAAGTCAAGGGCAGATGGGCGGGCCGCTGCCACAGGCTTTGTGCAGCCATGCGCTGATCCAGCGCTGCGGACAGGCGCGCCATGTCGATCCCGGGCAGGGTGGCGAAGGCATCATACAGCGCCGCCGCCCCCGCCGCCGCGACCGGAATCAAAAGCGCCTGGCCATCGGCCTGCTTCAACCGCCAATAGTGCTGGCCCTGCAGCACAAGCAGGCGGATTTCGGTCAGGTCGCGCAGCGCGACATAGCCGCCAAGACCCTGGGCCGCGCCGAAATAGCCGATCTGGCCTTCATCCACCTCGACCAGGCCCGGCGCGCTGATGTCGCGCGCGAAACGCAATCGGCGCAGCGCAATCACCCCCCAGGCCAGCGCCACCCCCGCGACGATCAGTCCCAGCGCCTGCATCAGCCAGCCACCCAGCGCAAACAGCCAGATCCCGGCGGCCAGCGCGCCCGCTGCCGCCGCAACCTCGCGCCAGCGCATCAGGGTCGCGCGCGCCGCGGGACGGATCACCGCCAATCCCCCAGCGCGGCCTGCCACAGCGTCAGCGCCGCACAGGCCGCCGTGTCGGCCCGCAGGATGCGCGGCCCGAGGCTGACCGGCGTGACAAAAGGCAGGCCGCGCAGGCGGGCGCGTTCGGGTTCGGAAAAGCCGCCCTCGGGGCCGATCAGAATGGCCCAGGGACCGGGGGCCAGACCCGCCAGCGTTTCGGCGGGGCCAGCCAGGCTTTCATCGGCCCACAGGATGCGGCGCGCCCCATCCCAACCCGCCAGCACCTTGGCCAGCGGCACCAGATCGCTGACCTCGGGGACAAAGGTGCCGCCGCATTGTTCGGCGGCCTCAACCGCGTGGGCCTGCAGCCGGTCCTGCCGGATGCGTTCGGAATTGGTGAAATCGGTCTGCACGGGGATGATCCGCGCCGCCCCCAGTTCCGCCGCCTTTTCCACGATGAAATCGGTGCGCGCCTTCTTGATCGGCGCAAAGACCAGCCACAGGTCGGGCGGGTTCAGCTGTGGCGCGGCCTGTTCGATACAGGCCAGATCGCCGCCGCGCTTGGCCGCGCGCGCCACCTCGGCCGTCCATTCGCCGTCACGCCCGTTGAACAGCGCGACCCGCGCGCCGGCGCCCAGCCGCATCACCCCGAACAGGTAATGCGCCTGCGCCTCGGTCAGGGGCACGGCTTGCCCCGGACCCAAAGGGTGCTCTACATGAAGTCTGATCCTGGCGCGTTCCATGAGGCGAAATCTATGACCCAAAAGACCGAATTGCCAGAGAAGACCGATGTGCCCGAGACGACCAATGCAGCCCGGGCAGATCAGCCCGGCACCTGCGGGACGGTTGCGGATGCGCCGCCCGACAACTGGGTCGACCGTTGGGCGCCTGCGGCCACGCGCCCCTATCTGCGGCTGTCGCGCGCCGACCGGCCCATCGGCACCTGGCTGTTGCTGCTGCCGTGCTGGTGGGGGCTGGCGCTGGCCGCCGCCGCCGATGCCCCACGCTGGGGCGATCTGTGGATCGCCATTGGCTGCACCATCGGCGCGGTGCTGATGCGCGGTGCGGGCTGCACCTGGAACGACATCACCGACCGCGATTTCGATGGACGAGTGGCGCGCACCCGATCGCGCCCGATCCCGTCGGGGCAGGTCACGGTGCGCGGCGCGCTGATCTGGATGGCGGCGCAGGTGGCGGTTTCGGCGCTGATCCTGTTGACCTTCCCCCCCGCGGCGATCGTGCTGGGGCTGGTCGCGCTGATCCCCGTGGCGATCTATCCCTTTGCCAAGCGGTTCACCTGGTGGCCGCAGGTCTTTCTGGGCATCGCCTTCAACTGGGGCGCGCTGCTGGCCTGGGCCGCGCATACGGGCAGCCTGTCGGTGGCGCCGGTGCTGCTGTATCTGTCGGGGCTGGTCTGGACGCTGTTCTACGACACGATCTATGCCCACCAGGACAAGGAAGATGACGCGCTGATCGGCATCCGGTCCACCGCGCGGCTGTTCGCCGATCAGACGGGGCGCTGGCTGAACGGGTTTCTGATCGGATCGGTCGCGTTGATGACGGGGGCGGTGCTGGCGGCGCTTTTGCCCCAGACCCCGCCGCACAGCCTGGTTCTGGCGCTGATCGCGCCCTGGGCCTTTGGCTGGCACATGATCTGGCAGCTGCGCCAGCTGGACATCGACGACCCCGGCGCCTGCCTGCGCCTGTTCCGCAGCAATCGCGACACCGGGCTGATCGTTGCGCTGTTTCTTGCCGCAGCGGCGCTGGTTTGATTGATCCCCGCCCCCCCTGCCCTTAAGGAGAGTGCGAGGCAACAACCAAAGGCTCTGCCGATATGCGCTTGCGCTCTACACTGATGACGGGCACCGCCTTCGTTTCGGCGCTGATCCTGTCGGCCTTCATCGCCGGCGGATCGGCCACGATCATCGAAAAGCGGTCCCGGTCTGATGTGCGGGTCGCGCTGGAAACCGCCGGCCACAGCTGGGCCCGGATCGAGGCGGACGGGCTGCAGGTGATCGTGATGGGCACCGCGCCATCCGAAGCGGCCCGGTTCCGGGCGATTTCCCTGGCCGGAACCGTGGTCGAGGCGACGCGCGTGGTCGATGCCACCGATGTCGCCCAGGCCCAGGACATCGCCCCCCCGGCCTTCAGCCTGGAAATCCTGCGCAATGACGATGGCATCTCGCTGATCGGGCTGGTCCCGGCGGGAACCGACCGCGCGGCGCTGGTGCGCGACCTGACCGACCTTGCCGCGGATGGCAAGGTCACCGACATGCTGGAAACCGCCGATTACCCCGTCCCCGACGGCTGGCAACAGGCCTATGACTTTGGCCTGACCACGCTGCGCAGCCTGCCGCGGTCCAAGATCTCGATCGCGGCGGGTGAGGTCGCGGTGACCGCAATCACCGATTCCGCCACCGAAAAGGCGCGCATCGAAACCAGCCTGGCGCGGCGCAACACCGGCGGACTGAAGCTGACGCGCGACATTTCCGCGCCGCGCCCGGTGATCACGCCCTTCACGCTGCGCTTCCTGATCGATGCCGAAGGCGCGCGCTTTGATGCCTGTTCGGCCGATACCGACCGCGCGCGCACCCGCATCCTGGCCGCGGCACGCGCCGCCGGGGCCACGGGCGATCTGGGCTGCACGGTGGGCATGGGCGTGCCCTCGCCCGATTGGGCCGAGGCGGTCGCCATGGCGCTGGCGGCGATGAAGGAACTGGGTGAAGGATCAGTCACCTTTTCGGATGCCGATATCGCGCTGATCGCCGGCGACAACGTCAGCCAGGCGGTGTTCGACAAGGTGGTTGGGGAACTGGAATCGAACCTGCCCGAGGTCTTTTCGCTGAAGGCCGAACTGACGCGCAAACCCGAAGCGGGCAGCGCGGCGCCGGAATTTTCCGCGACGCTGGCCAAATCCGGCCAGATCCAGCTGCGCGGGCGGCTGACCGATGAACGCCAGCGCGAGGCGGTCGAGAATTTTGCCCGCGCGCGCTTTGGCAATGCCCAGGTCTATGGCGCCACGCGTCTGGATGACACCCTGCCGCTGGGCTGGCCGATGCGCGTTCTGGCCGCGCTGGAAGCGCTGGATGAACTGGCCGAGGGCGCGGTGGTGGTCAGCCCCGACATGATCCGCCTGTCCGGGGTGACGGGAAACCCGCAAGCCTCGGACGCGGTGGCGCGCATCCTTGCCGCCCGGCTGGGCGAAGGGGTGCGGATGGATCTGTCGATCCGCTATGACAAACGGCTGGACCCGGTGCTGGGCCTGCCCACCGGCCCGGAATGCGTGGCGCAGCTGAACGCGGTGCTGCGCGACGACAAGCTGAGTTTCGAACCCGGCTCGGCGGTGATCGCGGCGGATGAGGGGGCGGCGCTGGACCAACTGGCGCAAATCATGAAGACCTGCGCCGATTTCCGCATGGAACTGGCCGGTCACACCGACAGCCAGGGGTCCGAGGAATTCAACGAACGGCTGTCGCAGGAACGCGCCGATGCGGTGCGCGCGGCGCTGATGGAACGCCGGGTTCTGGTCGGCAACCTGACCGCGAAAGGCTATGGCGAATCGCAGCCGATCGCCGACAACGGCACCGAGGCGGGGCGCGAGGCGAACCGGCGGATCGAATTCGTCCTGCTGGATGAAACACCCGTCGAGGGCAGCCCCACCGCCACCGTGCTGGATGCCGCGGGTGGGGCGCCAGCGCCCGACAGCGCCGCGCCCGAACTGGCCGACACGCCACCGCAAGCGGCCGAGACCGAGGATGCCGGGGCACAGGACGAAACGCAGGACCAGCCGGGCGCAACGGATACGGCAGAGGCTGAGGCTGAGGCTGAGGAGCCTGACGCACAGACCGAGGAACCGGAAGGCGACCCGGACGGGATCGTGATCGAGGCGGTGCCGGCCACCGCGGACACGCCGCGCCCGCGCGCGCGCCCGGAAGGCCTGGGCGGAACGGAACGGAATTGAGGCGACAGGGACAGACATGAACAGAACCGAATTCGTTTTCGCCACGGCGATCATCCTGTTTCTGGCCTTCAGCCTGGGTTGGTTCGCCTCATGGCTGATCCACCGGCTGACGCGGGTGACGCGCGCGGACATGGGCGAGCTGGAGCAGATGGCCCAGGCCCTGCACGAAGCCGAGGAAACCCGCGACGAGGCGCTGCGGTTTCTGGAAACGCGCGAGGCCGAGTTGATGAACCAGATCTCGCAAACCGAGGCGGAACTGCGCGCGGCAATGGACGGCCTGCGCGATGCCCGCCACGAGGCCGAGGAGCTGCGCGCCTATATCGAGCGGATGAACGCGAACCGGTAGAAAAGGGGGCTGTCTGCCCCCTCTTGGCCTGATGGCCAATTCACCCCCGAGGATATTTTGGCAAAGCCGAAGCCAGACCCGGGGGATGGCAGCGAATTTCGCGGAAATCGGGTAGGCGCGCTTGTTACGGCGGCCAGTTGCCCCTACATCGCAGGCCATGCGTATTCCGGTTCGCCTGCCCTTCGTGAAAACCGTCCCGCAAGTTGCGGTGATCCGCCTGCAAGGGCCGATCGGGGCCGTGCGCCCCGGTGGCACAGGCCTGACAGATGCGGCCCTTGCGCCGCTGATTGAACGCGCGTTCCGGCGCGGAAAGCCGGTGGCGGTTGCGCTTGTGGTGAATTCGCCGGGCGGATCGCCGGTGCAATCGTCGTTGATCGCGGCGCGTATCCGGCGGCTGGCCGAGGAAAAAGGCATTCCCGTTCACGCCTTCGTCGAGGATGTGGCGGCCTCGGGCGGCTATTGGCTGGCCTGTTCGGCCGATGACATCTGGGCGGATGCGACCTCGGTGATCGGATCGATCGGCGTGATCTCGGCCGGGTTCGGATTTGCCGGGCTGATCGACCGTTACGGTGTGGAACGGCGGGTGCATACGGCGGGCGGGGCGAAAAGCTTCCTTGACCCGTTTCGCCCCGAAAAGCCCGAGGATATCGAACGCCTGCGTGCCATACTGGAGCCGATGCATGACGCCTTCAAGGCGCATGTCACCGCGCGGCGCGGGGTACGCCTGAGCGCCGGGCGTGATCTGTTCACCGGCGACATCTGGGCCGGGCAGCAGGCGGTGGAACTGGGCCTGATCGACGGGATCGCCCACATTGTGCCCAAGCTGAAAGCGCTATACGGCGACAAGGTGCGGCTTGTGCCCTATGGGCTGCGCCGGCCCTGGTTCCGCCGGATCGGCATGGACGCCGCCGGTGCCGTGATCGCAGCGGCAGAGGAGCGCGCCCTATGGGCCCGCTATGGGCTGTAGCCGATGCTGATCAAGATGATGATCCTGTTTCTGCTGGCGATGGCCGTCTTGGCCATGATCGGCAAGCTGCGCCTGCCCGGGCGCACGGGCAAGCGGCGCGGCAAGCTGACGGCGGTGCGCTGCAAGCGCTGTGGCCGGCCAAGGATCGGCAAGGGGCCCTGTCCTTGCGAAACAAAGACATCTGGGGGGTGATCAATTGATCTGGGATCTGGCGCATATCGGCGCGGGGCTTGTCTTGCTGATCCTGGCGGGGGATGTGCTGGTGCGCGGCGCGGTCGCGCTGGCGCTTCGGCTGGGGATACCTGCGCTGATCGTCGGGCTGACGATAGTGGCCTTCGGAACATCGGCGCCCGAAATGATGGTGTCGGTGGCGGCGGTGCTTGGAAACGCGCCGGGCATCGCATTGGGCAATGTGGTCGGGTCCAACACCGCCAATATCCTGCTGGTGCTTGGGTTGCCCGCGCTGATCGCCAATATTCCCACCGATGAACATGACATGCGCAAAAGCTATCTGACGATGCTGGCGGGTAGTGTTCTGTTCATCCTTCTGGCCTTCATGGGGCCGTTCCGATGGCCCCATGCGCTGGTGCTTCTGATCGGGCTGGCGCTTGTGATGGGCGATCAGATCCGCGACGCGCTGGTGCATCGGGCCAGGCGCGCCGAGGTTGAAGCCGACGCCCCCGAGATTGCCACGGCCGATGCGGCGCTGTCCCCCCTGCGCATCGGCCTTTACATCCTGGCGGGCCTGATCGGTCTGCCGCTGGCCGCGGATCTGCTGGTCACCGGGGCCAGCAACATGGCCCGCGCCTTCGGAATTTCCGAAGCCGTGATCGGGCTGACGCTGGTGGCGGTGGGCACATCGCTGCCCGAACTTGCGACCTCGGTCACAGCCGCGATCAAGGGGCGCGCCGATGTGGCGCTTGGCAATGTGGTGGGGTCGAACATCTTCAACCTGCTGGGCATCATCGGCGTGGCGGGGTTGGTCGGCACCCTGCCGGTGCCGCCGGAAATGCTGCGGCTGGACCTTTGGGTGATGCTGGGGGTTTCGGTGCTGATTGCGCCCTTCATCTTCTATCGCTGGCCCTTCCGCCGGTTGGTCGGCCTTGGGTTCCTGGGGATCTATGCGGGCTATGTGGTGATTCTGATGACGGGGGCCGCGGCATGAACGGGCGGGCACTGGTGACCGGCGCAGGGCGTCGGCTGGGGCGGGAAATGGCGCTGTATCTGGCGCGGCGCGGCCATGACGTGGCGGTGCATTACGCCACCTCGCAACCCGAGGCAGAGGCAGTCGCGCAGGAGATCCGGGCGATGGGGCGGCGGGCAGTCACCCTGCAGGCCGATCTTTTGGCAGAGGCCGATACCCAGGGCCTGGTCGCGCGCGCGGCCGAGGGCCTGGGCGGGCCGCTGGATGTGCTGGTCAACAACGCCTCGATTTTTGAATATGACAATATTCACACCGCCACGCGCGACAGCTGGGACCGGCATTTCGAATCCAACCTGCGCGCGCCTTTCGTTTTGACGCAGGCCTTTGCCGCGCAGGCCCCCAAGGCCGACCGAAGCCGGGGCGAACCCAGGGCGCGGGCGCTGGTGGTCAACATGCTTGACCAAAGAATGCGCAAGCTGACACCGGAATTCATGACCTATTCGCTAGCCAAGATGGGGCTGTGGGCGCTGACCCGGACCGCCGCACAGGCGCTTGCGCCGGACATCCGTGTCAACGCGATCGGCCCCGGCCCGACCCTTCAGGGCGCGCGCCAGACAGAGGACCACTTTGCCCGCCAGCGCGCCGCGACGATCCTGGAACGCGGCGCCGATCCGGAAGATATCTGTGCTGCTTTGGGTTACTTTCTGGATGCTCTTTCGGTTACCGGACAGCTGATCTGTGTCGATGGCGGGCAGCATCTGGCGTGGAAAACGCCCGATGTGCTGGGCCCGGAATAGGCCGCGCAGCGCCGGGGGGGCTGCAACTTGTCCACTTTGCCCGACGTCTTCACAAACCCGTTAAGAATCCTTTATTCTTTTCAGTAACTTGCCAGACGTTCAAATTATTTCATTTGAAAATCAAGGCGTTATATCTATGCCTAATTTTTAGGCAAACTGATGAACCCGCCCGAAAACAAGGGAGATTCCGCTGCCCGCGCGCTTTGCCAACAGAGTTATCCACAGAAACCGTGGACAGCTTTACCCTTGATTTTGGCACCCGGACACGGCAACCGGGACAGAGAATCGAAAGATTAACATGACCGAGGACACCGAAGCCCCCCTGCCGCCCGAAGGCGCCGCGACCGAGGCCGCGCTGACCGGCCACGCGCTGGTGCAAAGTTACCTGAAAACGCTGGACGGCTCGCCCGGCGTCTATCGGATGCTGAACGCCCAGAATGAGGTGCTTTACGTCGGAAAGGCGCGCAACCTGCGCGCACGGGTGTCGAACTATGCCCGACCCTCGGGGCATTCCGGGCGCATCGCCCGGATGATCCGCGAAACCGCGCGGATGATGTTTCTGACCACCCGGACCGAAACCGAGGCGCTGCTGCTGGAGCAGAACCTGATCAAGCAGCTGAAGCCGCGCTACAACGTGCTGCTGCGCGACGACAAAAGCTTTCCGAATATTCTCGTTTCGAAAACCCACGCCTATCCGCAGATCAAGAAGCATCGCGGCGCCAAGACGGAAAAGGGCAGCTACTATGGCCCCTTTGCCAGCGCGGGCGCGGTGAACCGGACGCTGAACCAGTTGCAGCGCGTCTTCCTGCTGCGCAACTGTTCGGATGCGATGTTCGAAAGCCGCACCCGGCCCTGCCTGCTGTATCAGATCAAGCGCTGTGCGGGGCCTTGCGTGGGGCGGATTTCGGAAAGCGACTATGCCGCGCTGGTGGCCGACGCCGAACGCTTCCTGCAGGGCAAGTCGACCGACATCCAGAAACACCTTGCCGCCGAAATGGCCGAGGCGTCCGAGGCGATGGAGTTTGAGCGCGCCGCCGCCCTGCGCGACCGCATCCGCGCGCTGACCAATGTGCAATCGGCCCAAGGCATCAACCCGCGCAGCGTGGCCGAGGCGGATGTGATCGCGCTGCACATGGAAGGCGGGCAGGCCTGCGTGCAGGTGTTTTTCATCCGTGCGCATCAAAGCTGGGGCAACCGCGACTATTACCCCCGCACCGGATCGGGGGCCGAGGCGCCCGAGGTGCTGGAGGCGTTTCTGGCCCAGTTCTATGACGACAAGACCCCGCCCCGGCTGATCCTTCTGTCGCATCCGATCGGGGATGAGGATCTGATGGTCAACCTGCTGTCCGACCGCGCCGGCCGGCGGATCGAGATTGCCGTGCCGCAGCGGGGCGAAAAGGCGGAACTGGTGGAAAACGCCGCCCGCAACGCCCGCGAAAGCCTGGCCCGCAAGATGAGCGAAAGCGCGACCCAGGCACGCCTGCTGGAAGGCCTGGCCGAGGCCTTTGGCCTGGACGCCCCGCCCCTTCGGATCGAGGTTTACGACAACAGCCACATCCAGGGCACCAATGCCGTGGGCGGCATGATCGTGGCCGGGGCCGAGGGATTTTTGAAAAGCCAGTATCGCAAGTTCAACATCAAGGGCACTGACATCACCCCCGGCGATGACTTTGGCATGATGAAAGAGGTGCTGACCCGCCGCTTTGCTCGCCTGCTGAAGGAAGACCCCGACCGCGAAACCGAAAGCTGGCCCGACCTTCTGCTGATTGACGGCGGGGCCGGGCAAGTCTCGGCCGTGGCGGAAATCATGGAGGAGATGGGCGTCGAGGACATCCCGATGGTCGGCGTGGCAAAGGGCGTGGACCGCGACCACGGCAAAGAGGAATTCCACCGGCCCGGCCAGCGCCCCTTTGCGCTGCGGATGAATGATCCGGTGCTGTATTTCATCCAGCGCTTGCGCGATGAGGCGCACCGCTGGGCGATCGGCGCGCATCGGGCGAAACGGGCCAAGGCCGTGGGGGCGACGCCGCTGGATGAAATTCCGGGGGTGGGGGCCACGCGCAAACGCGCGCTTCTGGCGCATTTCGGATCGGCCAAGGCGGTCAGCCGCGCCGGGCTGTCGGACCTGCAGGCCGTGCCCGGAATTTCCGCGGCGATGGCCCAGACGATCTACGATTTCTTCAACACCAAGGGCTGAAGACGCCCCGGCCGGCGGACCGGCCGGGGCATTGGATCAGATCACACCCATCATGCGCATCGCTTCGGCCACGCGGACAAAGCCCGCGATATTGGCGCCCAGCACATAATCGCTGGGTGCGCCATATTCATCGGCGGTTTCGAAGCAGGCGTCGTGGATCGAATGCATGATCGTGGCCAGCTTTGCCTCGGTCTGCTCAAAGGACCAGCTGTCGCGCGAGGCGTTCTGCTGCATCTCCAGCGCCGAGGTGGCCACGCCACCGGCGTTCGCGGCCTTGCCCGGCGCGAACAGCACGCCGGCGGTCTGGAAGGTGCGGACCGCATCCGGGGTCGAGGGCATGTTGGCACCTTCACCCACCGCGATCACGCCGTTCTTCACCAGCGTCTGGGCATCCTTGCCGGTCAGTTCGTTCTGCGTGGCGCAGGGCAGTGCCACATCGCACGGAACATCCCAGATCGAACCCTTGGCGATGAAATGCGACCCCACGCCCTTGATCCGGGCATATTCCGAAATCCGTTCACGCCGGACTTCCTTGATCTGTTTCACCAGATCCAGGTCGATGCCGTTTTCATCCACCACATAGCCCGAGCTGTCCGAGCAAGCCACGATGGTCGCGCCGTATTCGATCGCCTTTTCCATCGCATAGATGGCGACGTTGCCCGAACCCGACACGGTAACGCGCTTGCCCTCAAAGCTCTGGCCCTTGGTGCCCAGCATGCGCTGCACGAAATAGACGGTGCCATAGCCGGTCGCCTCGGTGCGCGCGCGCGAGCCGCCATAGACCAGGCCCTTGCCGGTCAGCACGCCCGCCTCATAACGGTTGGTCAGGCGCTTGTACTGGCCGAACATGTAACCGATCTCACGCCCGCCCACGCCGATGTCGCCGGCCGGAACGTCGGTATATTCGCCGATGTGACGGTGCAGTTCGGTCATGAACGACTGGCAGAACCGCATGATCTCGCCATCGGAACGGCCCTTGGGGTCAAAGTCCGAACCGCCCTTGCCGCCGCCGATCGGCATGCCGGTCAGCGCGTTCTTGAAGGTCTGTTCAAAACCCAGGAACTTGATGATCCCCACGTTGACCGAGGGGTGGAAACGGATGCCGCCCTTGTACGGGCCCAGCGCCGAGTTGAATTGCACCCGGAAACCGCGGTTGATCTGCACCTGATTCTTGTCATCCACCCACGGCACGCGGAAGATGATCTGGCGTTCGGGTTCGCAGATCCGCTCGATCAGCGCGTCATGGGCGTAGTCGGGGCGCTTGGCGATCACCCGGCCCAGGCTTTCCAGCACTTCGTGAACCGCCTGATGGAATTCCAGCTCGCCCGCGTTGCGGCGCAGAACTTCATTCAGCACCGGTCTCAGTTTGTCGTCGATATTTTGCACTCAGGGCCCCCAATTCGGTGACGAATTGCCCAAGGCTTGGGCATTGTGCCTGCGAAATGGCCGATTTTTCGGGCAAAGTGAAGTGTAAATCCGATTCCAGGCCCCAACTGCGGTCCCAGACCGCGGCACGGGGCCGCGATCCGCCCTCTTCCCTCGGCACGGATCAGAAGCTAGGGTGCCAACATGAAATGGAATTTGCCCAATATCCTGACGGTCTTGCGACTGATCGCCGCGCCCGGCGTCGCGGTCATGTTCCTGTATTTTCAGCGGCCTTGGGCAGACTGGTTCGCGCTTGCGCTGTTCATCACCGCGGCGGTGACCGACTGGTTCGATGGCTACCTCGCCCGCGCCTGGAAGCAGGAATCACGATTCGGCGCCATGCTGGACCCGATCGCCGACAAGGCGATGGTGGTGATCGCGCTGGTAATCATCACTGGCTATTCCGGCATGAACCCCTGGCTGATCCTGCCGGTCACCGTGATCCTGTTCCGTGAGGTGTTCGTGGCCGGCCTGCGTGAATTTCTTGGCGCGGATTCGGGCAAGCTCAAGGTTACGAAACTGGCGAAATGGAAGACCACCGCGCAGATGGTGGCGATTGCGGTCCTGTTCCTCGGCACCGGGCTGGCCTTTCTGGAACGCCGCCCCCCCCGGGCGGGCGAGGGCGACCTGCCGACCGGCGCCAGCCTGGCCGATCTGGCAACCCATTTCGGACTGGCCCTGATCTGGATCGCCGCGATTCTGACCGCGATCACCGGCTGGGATTACTTCCGCAAGTCGCTGCCACTGCTGAAGGAGCCCAAGGATGGTTGAGGTTCTGTATTTCGCCTGGGTCCGCGAACGCATCGGCCTTGCCCGCGAAACCGTGCAGACCGACGCCGCGACGGTCGCCGACCTAATCGAACAGCTCAAGGCGCGCGATCCCCGCTATGCCGCCGCCTTCGCCGATGTGGCGGCGCTGCGCGTCGCGCTTGACCAGGATCTGGCCGATTTCGCGGCCCCCCTGGCGGGCGTGCGCGAGATTGCCTTCTTCCCACCCATGACCGGGGGCTGACCCATGCGCATCACCCTTCAGCAAGCCGCCTTCGATCCGGGCCAGGAAACCGCGGGCTTTGGCCAGGGCCGGGCCGATGTCGGCGCGGTGGTCACCTTCACCGGGCTGGTGCGCGATGACAGCGGCAAGATGCAGGCGCTGGATATTGAACATTACCCCGGCATGACCGAACGCGCCATCACCGCGATCGCCGAACAGGCCATCAGCCGCTGGTCCCTGGCCGATTGCCTGGTGATCCACCGCTACGGCCATCTTGCGGTGGGCGAACCGATCATGATGGTGGCCACCGCCGCGCGCCACCGCGCCGATGCCTTCGCCGCGGCCGAATTCCTGATGGATTACCTGAAATCCCGCGCGCCGTTCTGGAAAAAGGAAATCGGCCCCGATGGTGAAAGCTGGGTCGCGGCCAAGGACAGCGACGAAGTCGCCCTGACGCGCTGGTAACCCGCCCGGCGCCAAAGCCCGCCAAAGCCCTCGGTGGTCCTTCGGCTTTGCGAAAATATCCCGGGGTGAATGGGCCGACAGGCCCAGAGGGGCAGCGCCCCTAAAGGCTGTCCTCGACCCGGAACCCCGCCGGAATGGCATCGCGCCCCGCAAGCACCAGATCGGCCATCACCTCGGCCACCTTCGGCGCCATGCCAAAGCCGATCTTGAAGCCGCCATTGGCGATGAAATGCCCCGGGCGTCCCGGCCAGGGCCCCAGCATCGGCGCGCGCGACCGCGCCCGCGGGCGCAACCCGGCCCAACGGTCCACCACCTCGGCCCCCGCCAGCGCGGGGCACAGGGCGCAGGCCTGAGTGATCAGCGACTCCAGTTGCGCATCCACCGTGTCGGGCGCATCGAACACCCGTTCCGATGTTGACCCGATCGCCACCGTGCCATCGGCATGGGGCACGATATGGACCCCATCGGCATAGATCTGTGGCACTGCCCCCGCATCATGGCACAGCAGCGCCGACTGTCCCTTGATCCCGCCGCCCACCGGCCTGCCCAACGCGCCCGACAACGCCGCCAGCCCCGCCGCACCGGTGGCGTGGATCACGGCACCTTCCTCGGCCGCCTCACCCATCACAACCTCGGCGCCCAGTGCCCGCAGCGCCGCCACCAGCGCGGCCCCCGCCCTACGGGGGTTTGCCCGCGCGCTCAGCGTATCATGCACGACAAGCCCCGTCGGCGACACCGGCGCAAAGGCCCCGAAGCCCGCCACCGGCACCACCTGCCAGACCGCCTGATCCAGCCAATGAACCGCCGCCCCTGCCGCGCGCGCCTGCGCCCGCGCAACCGCCGCATCATCAGCCAGCGGCTGAATCCGGCCCAGCCGCGCATAGCCCGGATCGCCGCCCCCCACCGCCGCCACATCGGCCCAGAAAGCCTCGGCCATCAGCAGGCTTTCCAGCTGAAACTGTTTCTTGGGGTTCCACTGTTCGGGCACATGCGGCGCCAGCGCCCCCACATGCCCGCCCGAGGCACCCGCGCCGATCCGCGCCACCTCGATCAGCCGCACCTTCGCGCCCCGCCGCGCCAGAACAAAGGCGCAGGCCAGACCAAAGACCCCGCCCCCCCGCACCGTCACATCCATCCGTTTGCCCGTTGCCATTGCCCGCCCCTTTCGCCATGGTCGCAGCCGAACCAAGGGCTATCCGCAATGCGCGACACAGACCAGACCGACCCCGGCCTTTCCTGGCGCGACGACGCGATTCCCGTCTCGACCCGCTTTGACGATCCCTATTTCAGCCTAGCCAATGGCCTGGCCGAAACGCGCCATGTGTTTCTGGCCGGAAACGACCTGCCCGCGCGCCTGCGTCCCGGGTTTCACATCGCGGAACTGGGCTTTGGCACCGGGCTGAACCTGTTGGCCACCTGCATCGCCGCCGGCAACACGCCGATCTGCTTCACCAGCTTTGAGGCCTTCCCCCTGCCCGCCGCAGATATCGCCCGCGCCCTGCAGGCCTTCCCCGAGGCGCTGGCCATCGCGGACCCGTTCCTGACGGCTTGGGCCCGGGGGGAACGCCGCTTCCAGCTTGGCCCCGTCGCCGTTCAGGTGATCGTTGGCGATGCCCGCGACACCCTGCCCCACTGGGACGGGCGCGCGGATGCCTGGTTCCTTGACGGCTTTTCCCCCGCCAAGAACCCCGAGCTGTGGGGCGAGGCGCTGATGGCCGAGGTCGCCCGCCATACCGCGCCCGGCGGCAGCTTTGCCACCTATACCGCCGCGGGCTTCGTGCGCCGCGCGCTGGCGCAGGCGGGCTTTGCCGTGACCCGCGCGCCCGGCCACGGCCACAAGCGCCACATGAGCCGCGGCCAGCTGGGGGCGCAGCAATGACCGCACAGAACCAACGCACCGGCATCCTGCTGATGATCGCCACCACCCTGATCTTCGCGATCCAGGACGGCATCTCGCGCCATCTGTCGGAAAGCTACAACGTCTACATGGTGGTGATGATCCGCTACTGGTTCTTCGCCCTTTTCGTCGTCGCACTGGCCAGCCGGCAGACCGGCGGGCTGCGCCGGGCGGTCGCCACCCGTCAGCCCTTGTTGCAGGTATCCCGCGCGGTCCTGCTGATCGTTCAGAACCTGATCATCATTCAGGGCTTTGTCATCCTTGGTTTGGTCGAAAGCCACGCGGTCTTTGCCTGCTATCCGCTGCTGATCGTGGCGCTGTCCGGGCCGGTGCTGGGCGAAAAGGTCGGCTGGCGGCGCTGGACGGCGGTTGCGATCGGCTTTGCCGGAATTTTGGTGATCCTTCAGCCCGGCATTGGCGTCTTCCAACCCGCGGCCATGATCCCGTTGCTGGGCGCCCTTCTGTTCGCGCTTTATGGTGTGCTGACCCGCTTTGCGGCGCGCAAGGACAGCACGTCGGTATCCTTCTTCTGGACCGGCGTTCTGGGGGCTGTGATCGCCACCGCGATCGGCATCTGGTTCTGGGAACCGATGATCGCCCCCGACTGGGGCTGGATGGCTGTTCTGTGCCTGACCTCGGCCAGCGCGCATTGGCTGCTGATCCGCGCCTATGAGGTCGCCGAAGCCTCGGCGATCCAGCCCTTTGCCTATCTGCAGCTGGTCTTTATCGCGATCCTTGGCGTCACGGTCTTTGACGAGGTGGTCCGCCCCAATGTCGCGCTGGGGGCGGTGATCGTGGTGGGATCGGGGCTGTTTGCGCTGTGGCGCGAACGGATGCGCAGCCAGGTCAGCGCGCCGGCGGCAGACCCCGCAGCTCGGCGCTGAAGCGCAGCGGCCCCGCATCGGCCTGGCCCAGCCGGGCGCGATAGATCGGCAGGCTTTCGGCCACGCGCATCACATAGTTGCGGGTTTCGGTAAAGGGGATCATCTCGATCCAGTCCACCACATCCACCGTCGGGTTACGCGGATCGCCGCGTTCCTCAACCCAGCGGCGCGGGCGGCCCGGCCCCGCGTTGTAGCCCGCCGCCACCAGCACCGGCGAGGTGCCGAATTCCGCGCGCAGAACGCCCAGATAGGCCGCCCCCAGCCGCGCGTTATAGCCCGGATCACGTGTCAGCCGATCCGCTTCATAGGCGATGCCCAGCCGGTCGGCCATCATCTTGGCGGTGCCCGGCATCACCTGCATCAGCCCGCGCGCGCCCGCCGGCGACACCACTGCCGGGTCGAATTCGCTTTCGCGCCGGGCAATCGCCAGCGCAAGTTCGGCCGGAACGCCCAGGTCCAGCGTCTCGATGCCCGACAGCGGGTAATAGGCCGCCACCAGCATCGCCCCGGTTTCCGCCGCCCGCTTGCCCAGGCCCAGCGCCAGATGCGGATCGTTCCATTCCAGCGCCAACCGCGCCAGCCGCGCCACATCCTCGGCGCCAAGACCTTCGGACAGATGCAGGATGAACCGTTGGGCCAGTTCATCGTGCCCGGCGGCTTTCAGCAGCACCGCCGCCTGAAACACCGAAGCCTCGGCAAAGCCTGCCCCGCGCCAATCCGGCAAAGGCGGCGGCGCGGCAAAGGCCGGGTCCAGCGGCAGGCCCGCCCGCTCCGCCGCCAAAAGCCCGTAGAACGCCGTCTGATAGCGTGCCGCGTCGCGATAGGCCGCTTGGGCCGCCTCGGCCTTGCCCATCGCCTCCAGCGCGCGGCCCTTCCAGTACCCGGCCCGCGACAGGCTGATCGGGCTTTGCACCACGGCCCCCAGCGCCTCAAAATGGCGCAGCGCGGTGGGCCCATCGCCCAGCTTCAGCGCGGCATAACCGGCCAGCCATTCCAGATCGGCATAATCCGCGCCCTCGGCCGGCAGCCGGTGGCGCGCGGCAATCATATAGGCGCGCCGCGCATCGCCCTGACGCAGATCCCACCGCGCAAGCGAGGCACGCAGCCCCGCCCACAGATGCGGCGCGCCCAGACGATCGGCATCGACGGACCGTTCCAGCAAAAGCTCGGCCGCCGCCGCCTCGGCCCCGTTGCGCCAGCGCCACTTGGCCCGGTCCAGCGCCAGCCCGGCCGATCCCAGCATCCGCTCGGGCACCGCCGCGATCAGCGAATCCACGCCCCCCCGGTTGGCCTGCAAGGCAATGCGCGCCTCGGCGACCGCCCGCGTGCCGGGCGTGGCAAAGGGCAGGATGCGCTGCGCCTGATCGCGCTGACCGCGCTCCAGCATGGCCGCGATCCGCCCGCCATGATGCGGCGCCACCAGGTCGGGATAGCGCTGCAGGAACGCCTCCTGATCGCGCGCCTCCATCACCAGCCCGCGCCAGGCAGCCTCGGCCACGGTCGCGGCCTTGCCCGCCTCGCCGCGGGCCTGATGGGCGGCCACCAGCGCCAACGCCCCCGCCCCGGTCAGCGGCGCCCGGTTTGCGAAATAGCCCACCACCTGATCGGCGGCCACACCGTCAAGCTTTGCTTCCCCGCGCCGCCGCAACAGATCCATCCCCGGCCAGTCGCCCCGGCGGGTGACAAAATCGGCATAGTCGGCAAATGTCCCCTCGCCCGCGCGCAGCCGGTGCCATTCAACGATGTCGAATGACAAAGGCCCCGATCCGCGCGCGACATCCTGCGCCGTGGCCCAGTCCTTCGCCCCCGCCGCCTGCAACGCACGCGCCAGCGCCGCCGCATCCTCGGCCCGGGCCGCAGCGATCGGCGCCAGAACCATCGCCGCCGCCACGACAACCGCCCGGAACATTCCCTGGATCATCACCTGCCCGCCCCCATCTTTTTCCTCTTCCTGCCCGCCAGCACCCCCCAGTGCAATTCACAAACTTGGCAAGGCCGCGCGGCTCGCATAAGGTCCGCCCGATTTCAACCGGGCGAATCCGCCCCGACGCAAGGAGCGTGTCATGTTCAAAGGGTCCATTCCCGCACTGATCACGCCGTTCAAGGACGGCGAGCTGGATCTGGACGCGCTCAAGAAACTTGTGGAATGGCACGTGGCCGAAGGCAGCCACGGCCTTGTGCCCATGGGCACCACGGGCGAAAGCCCCACGGTCAGCCACGAAGAACACATGCGCGTCGTCTCCGAGGTGGTGAAGGCCGCGGCAGGCCGCATCCCGGTGATCGCGGGCGCGGGCTCGAACTCGACGACCGAAGGTGTGAACCTGATCCGCCACGCCGAGGCCACCGGCGCCAATGCCGCCCTTGTCGTGACGCCCTATTACAACAAGCCCACCCAGCGCGGCATGATCGCCCATTTCACCGCGATGCACGATGCCTGCACCCTGCCGATCATCATCTACAACATCCCCGGCCGCTCGGTCGTGGACATGATGCCCGAAACCATGGGCGAACTGGCGAAACTGCCGCGCATCATCGGCGTCAAGGACGCCACCGGCAAGATTGAGCGCGTCAGCCTGCAGCGCGAAACCTGCGGCCCCGATTTCATCCAGCTGTCGGGCGAGGACGCGACCGCCCTTGGTTTCAACGCACATGGCGGCGTCGGCTGCATCTCGGTCACCGCCAACGTCGCGCCGCGCCTCTGCTCGGAATTCCAGGAAGCCACCCTGCGCGGCGATTATGCCAAGGCGCTGGAATACCAGGACCGGCTGATGCCGCTGCACACGGCGATCTTCGTCGAACCGGGCGTTGCGGGCGCGAAATACGCCCTCTCGCGCCTTGGCCTCTGCCGCGAAGAGGTCCGCCTGCCGCTGACCCCGTTGCTGGACAGCACCAAAGCCCAGATCGACGCGGCGATGAAACACGCAGGCCTTCTCTAAGGCGCCTTGCTTCTTCTTGGTCGAAATACTCCGGGGGTCCGGGGGCAGCGCCCCCGGCCCTTTTCGTTTCACACCGCGTGCAGATACAGATCGTAATCCACATCAGCGATCGTCCGCGCCACCCGCTGATATTCGGCAGCCTTGATCGCGGTGAAGGTGCGGTGCATGTCCGCGCCCAGCGCCTCTTTCAGAAAGGCCGAGTCCGTCGCCGCCCGGATCGCCTCGCGCCAGTCGCCCGGGATTGGCAGGTCATCCTTGCCCTGATAGCCGTTCCCCGTCGTCTCGGGGCCGGGGTCGATCCGGTGGCGCAGCCCGTGCCGGATGCCCGCCAGCACCGTCGCAGCCACCAGATAGGGGTTGGCATCCACGCCCGAGGGACGATGCTCGATCCGCCGCGCCTTCACATCGCCCGCCGGGATGCGCAGCGCGACGGATCGGTTGTTCACCCCCCAGCTGGGCGACACGGGCGCATAGCTTTGCCCCACGAACCGCCGCCAGCTGTTGGCATGGGGCGCGAAGACCAGCATCGATTCCCCCATCGTGGCGCGCAGGCCACCGATCGCGTGGCGGATCGTGTCGGTCCACTGGCCCTCGATTTCCTCGGCAAAGATGTTGCGGCCTTTGGCGTCTTGCAGGCTGACGTGGAAATGCATGCCCGATCCTGCGTATTTCTCAACCGGCTTGGCCATGAAGCAGGCCACCACGCCGTGCCGACGCGCCTGCAGCCGCACGATCCGCTTCAGCCGCACCAGATCATCGGCGGCCTGCATCACTTCGGTGCGATAGTGCAGCGTCAGCTCATACTGCCCCGGCGCATATTCGGAAATCACGGTTTCCGCCTTGATCCCCATCGCTTCCGCCGCGCGGTAGATGTCGGAAAACAGGGGCTCCATCCCGTGCAGGTGATCGACGGAATACACTTCGGTCCAGTTCGACCGCCGACCGTCCAGCACCGCCGCCGCGGGGCGGGGATAGCCGTCCTCGCCAAATTTGGGGTCCAGCAGGAAGAACTCCAGCTCGAATGCGCCCGCGGGGTGCAGGCCTTCGGCCGCCATCGCCTTGACCTGACGGGACAGCGCGTGGCGCGGGTCGGATGTCATCTCGCCCCCGTCCAGATGATACATGCTCATCAACACCTCGCCGCGCGGCGGGTTGGTGCCATAAAGCGGCTTCAATGTGCCGGGGATCGGCCAGGCGCGCAGGTCGCCGTCGCCCTGATCCCAGATCAGGCCGGTTTCATGCACATCCTCGCCCACGATATCGAGGCCGAGGATCGAGATCGGCAGGTGCCGCCCCCCGGTGTAAAGGCCCATCAGCTCATGCCGACGGATGATCTTGCCGCGCCCGATGCCATTGGCGTCATGCAGGACAATGTCGAAGGCCTCGATCTCGGGGTGGGCCTCCAGGAAGGTTTCGGCCTCTTGCCACGAGGAACCGGAAGGGGATTGGGTCATGTCAGATCTCGAACAATTCGGTCAGGGTGGCGGCGAAGGCGGCGATCAGGCGGTCGATCTGGGCCTTGGTGGTCGCGGGGCTGACGAGCATCATATTATGGAAGGGCGCGATCAGGCAGCCCCGCTTCAGCAGGCATTGGTGGATGGCGGCTTCCAGCATAGGGGCATGGGCGGCCTCAGCCTGCGATCCGTTGCGCAGGGGGCCGGGGGCGCAAATGAATTCCACCCGCGCGCCCACGCGCACCACATGCCAGGGCGCGCCCGCCGCCGCAATCGCCTTGGTCAGGCCCGCCTGCAAGCGGGCGGCGCCCGCCTCCATCCGGGCATAGTTTTCGGGGGTCATTACTTCGGCAAGGGTTGCGCGCAGACAGGCGAATTGCATCGGGTTGGCCGAAAGCGTGGTGCCCATGCCGCTGTGCCCGGGGGGGCGCGTCGCGTCATAGGCGGCAAAGCGGGCCGCCACGGCCTCGGTCAGGCCCCAGACTGCGGTGGGCATGCCGCCCGCCACGCATTTGCCGACCACGAAGATGTCGGGCCGCAACCCGTGCACGCGCGTGTAGCCGCCAAGGCCAGACGAGATCGTATGCGTCTCATCCACGATCAGCAGCGCGCCGTAGCGCGTCGCCAGATCGCGGAGGCCCGCGTGGAAGCCCGGATCAGGCAGGACCATGCAGGAATTGGTCATCACGGGCTCGGTCAGGATCGCAGCGATGTCGCCCTGGGCCAAAGCGGCCTCAACGCCCGCCAGATCGTTGAATTCACAGGCCACAGCGGTCGCGGTCAGGTCGGCCACCTGACCAACAAGACCGGGGCGGGCCGCGGTCCCCTGCGGGCCAAGGCGGACCATCGCGTCATCCACGGTGCCGTGATAGCAGCCGTTGAAGACCAGCACCTTGCGCCGCCCGGTCACCGCACGCGCCACGCGCAGGGCAAAACGGTTGGCATCGGTCGCGGTGGTCGCCACCTGCCAACGCATCGGGCCAAACCGGTCGCACAGCAGACGCCCCACCGCCAGCGCATCCTCGGTCGGCAGCATATAGGTCAGGCCACGGCCCGCCTGCGCGCGGATCTCGCGGGCAACGGGGCTGGGCGAATGGCCAAACATCGACCCGGTATCGCCCAGACAGAAATCGTCAATGTGGTGGCCGTCGATGTCGGTCAGAACGGCGCCCTTCGCCTGCGCCACCAGCATCGGAAAGGGCTGCGGCCAGTCCTTCATCCAATGCATCGGCACATCGTCCAGCCACCCCGTGGCCCCATCCGCAAGCGCCGCCCGTGTGCGCGGGCGCGCCGCCGCATAGGCCGCGGCGGCGGCATGCGAAACCGCGTCGATGCGCGAAACGGGAACGCCCCCGATGCGGTCCTGCGCCATGATTTACCCGCCCCCTACACCCGGTCGGCCGAGACAATCACGCCCCGCGCGACAGGTCAACGCCGGCCGCGGCGGCAAGGATCAGCGCGCATCCTCGCGCAGTTCCTCGGCCGAGGTGTCGGACTGTTCCTGATACAGCGCCCATTCGGCCTCACCCTCGGGTCGGGGCAGTTGTTCGCGGTCCCAGTCGCGATACAGATTGGCCTTGGCGATGAAATGCGCGGTGATCGGCGCAGTCAGGAACAAGAACAGCGTGATCATCAGTTCATGCAGCGTCAGATCGCGTTGAATGGCCCCGAAATACAGCATCGAGGAAATCAGCACACTGCCCACCCCGACGGTCGTGGCCTTGGTCGGCGCATGCAGCCGGGTCATCGGATCGGGCAACTTGACCAGCCCGTACGACCCGACCAGACCGAAGATGCCGGCAATCACCAGCAGCGCCGAGATGAGGATTTCCCAGAAAATTTCCATCACGCCCTCACTCGATGATATCGCCGCGCAGGATGAATTTGGCATAGGCCACGGTCGACACAAAGCCCACCATCGCGAACAGGACCGAGGCCTCGAAGAAGATCGCCGTGCCCTCGGCAATGCCGAAGAGCACCAGCAGCGCGATCGCATTCACCACCATCGTGTCCAGCGCCAGGATCCGGTCGGTGACGCCCGGGGCATGCACGACGCGATACAGGTTCAGCAAAAGCGCCAGCGTGAAGCAGCCGATACAGAAATACAGCGCATAGAGGATCATTCGAAAATCTCCTTCAGGCGGCGTTCATAGCGGCTTTTGATCTCATCGCGGACGGAATCGGGATCGGGGGCGTGCAGGCAATGCACCAGAATGCTGCGTCCGTCGGTGGACAGTTCCGCGGAAACCGTGCCCGGCGTCATCGTGATGGTGCCGGCCAGCACGGTGACCGCCTCGGGCGAGGTCAGATCGGTGGGCACGGTGATCCAGGCCGGGCGCATGTCCTTGTTGCGCATGAACAGCACGATCCGGGCGACCGCGATATTCGCCACGACGATATCATACAGCACCAGCAGGACATATTCGATGATCATCGGGATGTTGCGCACCGTCGGACGATCGGACCAGTAGGGCGCGGTCAGGATCGGGATGATGATGCCCAGGATCAGGCCAAAGACCAGCGAGGTCGCGGTATAGGCATTGGCCAGCATCAGCCAGACGATGGTCAGCGTCAGCGTCAGGTAAGGGTGCGGGAAGATCCGTTTCAACATTGCTCAGCCCCCCTGCTCCGTTTCCGCGCTCTGGGGCTCAGCCCCAGGCTCTGATCCCGGCTCCGGCGCGGGCAGGGTCGTATCCGGCAGAGCCTCGGCCGGCGCCGCCTGCGCCGTCCCCGGGGGCCAGTCGGCCCGTTCCGCCGCGCCGGCCATGACCGCCTCGACATAGCCGCCGGGCGCGTGGATCTGATCCGCCGTGGCCTGCAGCCAGACCGTCACCGGCCCGGCGAAGATGGTCATGCCCACCAGCACCGCCAGCAGCCCGCCCACCGCGACAAAGGCCAGACCATGTGACGGCGCCTCGGGCAGGTCCGTGGCCGGCGCGTCGGTGGCATGGGCCTTCCAGAACACCTCGGACCCGGCGCGGCCAAAGCCCACGATCGCCAAAAGCGAGGTGACCAGGATCGCCGCCCAGATCCCCCACTGGCCCTGCGTCGCATCCAGGATCATCAGCTTGCCCAGGAACCCCGACAGCGGGGGCATCCCGGCCATCGCGATCGCCGCCGCAAAGAACAGCGCCGCGATCAGCCCGCCCTGCGCGATCGGCGCCGCCGCCACAAGGCGCAGCCCCGCCATGCCGCGCCGCTGCGCGACCAGATCGACGATCAGAAACAGCGCCGCCGCGGCAAATGTCGAATGGACCATGTAATACAGCCCCGCCCCGGTCGCCGCCGCGTCGAACTGCGCGAAGGCCAGCATCATCGTGCCGACCGAACCGATCACCGCATAGGCCGCCACCCGGCCCAGATCGCGCGCGCCCAGAACGCCCACCATCCCGATGATCAGCGAGGCCAGCGCCGCAGGCATCAGGATCTGCGCCGCCAGCCCGCCAATCGTGCCGGCTTCGGGGAAGACCAGCGTGTAGATGCGCACGATGGCATAGACCCCGACCTTGGTCATGATCGCGAACAGCGCCGCCACCGGGCCCGGCGCATTGGCATAGGTCGCCGGCAGCCAGAATTGCAGCGGCACCAGCGCGGCCTTGACCGCGAAGACCAGCATCAGAAGGATCGCCCCCACCCGGATCAGCGCGGTATCATCGGCGGGCAATTGCGCCACCTTGCCCGCCAGATCGGCCATGTTCAGCGTGCCGGTGACCGAATAGATCGTGCCCAGCGCGAACAGGAACAGGGTCGAACCGGCCAGGTTATAGACCACATATTGCACGCCCGCCTTCAACCGCGCCTCGCCGCCCGAATGGATCATCAGGCCGTAAGAGGCGATCAGCAGCACCTCGAAGAAGACGAACAGGTTGAAGGCATCGCCCGTCAGGAAGGCGCCGTTGATCCCCATCAGCTGGAATTGCAGCAGCGAATGGAAATGCCAGCCGCGCTTGTCCCAGCCCGACCCGATGGCGTAAAGCGCCACCGCCAGCCCCAGGCCGGCCGTCAGGATCAGCATCAGCGCCGACAGCCGGTCCAGCACCAGAACGATGCCAAAGGGAGCCTCCCAGTTGCCAAGGCGATAGACGATGGCCTGACCGGCCGAGGCATCGACCGCCAGCTTCACCGCGATCGCCAGCAGCACCGTCATCCCGGCAATCGAAAAGATCCGCTGGCTGCGCAGGTCATAGCGCATCCACAGCACGATCAATGGCGCAAGGAAAGCCGGCAGGACGACCGGCGCGATGATCCAGTGGCTCACGTGTTCTTCTCCTCGTCCCCGAGGTCGATCTTGTCATTCCCCGCCTCGATGAAGGCGCCCAGCGACAGCATCACCACCACCGCCGTCATCCCGAAGGAAATGACGATCGCGGTCAGCACCAGCGCCTGGGGGATCGGATCGGTATATCCGGGGGTGTTTTCGCCCAGATGGTTCAGGATTGGCGGCATGTTGACCACAAGCCGCCCGGTGGCGAACAGAAAGACGTTCACCGCATAGGACAGCATCGTCATGCCCAGCACCACCGGGAAGGTGCGGAACCGCAGGATCAGATAGATCCCGGCAGCGGTCAGCACGCCAATGCCGCTTGCAACCAGCGCTTCCATTACTTGTCCTCCTCGGCGCCAAGGCGCGCGCTGCGCCGCCATTCGCCGGCAAGCCCCACCTCTAGCGGGCCGGTCTGTTCGGCCAGCGCGCGGGCATCGGGTTTTTCGGCGACGACGTGGAAGCCCTCATCCCCCACGGCGGCGCGCCGCGCCAGCCGCGACAGCCCGCCCAGCGCCAGCATGACCGACCCCACAACCCCCAGGAACACGCCCAGGTCAAAGCCCATCGCGGTCGCCAGTTCGAACTTTTCGAAGGGCGGGATGCGGAAATAGCCGAAATCTGACGTCAGGAAGGGCACGCCATTGAACCAGGCGCCGATGCCGGTGATCCCGGCGGCCAGCACGCCCAGCGCGATCAGGACGTGGTAATAGACCCGCTGGCGCGCCTGCGTCCAGGCATAGCCCGAGGCCATGTATTGCATCACCAGCGCGACCGCCGCGATCAGCCCGGCGATGAAGCCGCCGCCCGGCAGGTTGTGCCCCCGCAGGAAGATGAACACCGCCATCATCAGCGCGATCGGCATCATCACCCGCGTTGCCACCAGCAACATCAACGGATGCTTGTCGCCCGCGCGCACCACATCGGGCCGCCAGGCAATCAGCTTGCGCGAGGACGCCCCCGTCAGCAGCGCCTCGGTCAGGGCAAAGATCACCAGCGCGGCGATGCCCAGCACGATCACCTCGCCATAGGTGTCGTAGCCGCGGAAATCGACCAGGATCACGTTGACCACATTGGTGCCACCGCCGCCGGTATAGCTATTGGCCAGGTGGTATTCCGACATCGACGGAAAGGCGAAATCACGCAGCATCAGGGCATAAATCAGAAGGCCCGCGCCCAGGCCGCCCACGACCGCGACCACCGCGTCAAAGCGGCGCTTCAGCACGCTTGTTTCCGGCACGGTGACCTTGGGCAGGAAGTTCAGCGCCAGCAGCATCAGAACCGCCGTCACGACCTCGACCGAGATCTGCGTCAGCGCCAGGTCGGGGGCCGATAGATAGATGAAGCTCATCGACACGATCAGCCCGACGATCGAGATCAACACCAACGCCAGCAGGCGGTTGCGATGGAAGGCGACAACACAGCCCGTCGCCACGATCAGCATGATCCAGGCGGCAAAGGCCACAGGCGTCGCGGGCGTCAGCGCGCGGGTTGGCGCGCCCTGCTGGCCGGTGGTCCAGGCCCAGTAGCCCGCGCCCAGCGCCGCGATCACGAAGATCAGCAGATAGCGCGACATCGAGCCATTATGCAGCCGCCCGGTCAGCGCCTGCGCGCCGCGCGCGGCGGCGGCGATGATGGCGTCAAAGATCACCTTCGCCTCGGGGCGCGGCATGGCAAGCCAGATCGCGTTCAGCCGCGGATGCAGCGACAGCAGCAACAGACCGCCGACCACCGCGACGACCGACATCCACAGTGCCGGGGTCAGCCCGTGCCAATGCTTGATCGGATACATCTCCAGCCCGCCGCCGACGACGGCATTGGCGGCGGTGCGCACGATCTCACCAGCGAAGGTCATCGGCATCAGGCCGATCGCCACCACCAGCACCACCAGGAACGCGGGCGCGGCCCACATGCCAAAGCCCGGATCATGCGGATGATGGGGATAGTCGTCGCGCACCGGGCCCAGGAAGGCATGGGCGATATAGCGGAAGGAATAGGCGGCCGAGAACAGCGCCGCCAGCGCCGCCACCGCCGGCACGATCCAGGCATTGCCGGCCCAAAGCGTGTGCGAGGCCTCTTCCAGCATCATTTCCTTGGACAGGAAGCCGTTCAGCAGTGGAATGCCCGCCATCGATAGCGCCGCGATGGTGGCGATGGTGAAGGTGATCGGCATCAGATGGCGCAGCCCGCCAAGGCGTTTCAGGTCGCGGGTATGGGTTTCGTGATCGACGATCCCCGCAGACATGAACAGCGCCGCCTTGAAGGTGGCGTGGTTGATGATGTGGAACACCGCCGCCACCGCCGCGGCCTTGGTGCCAAGGCCCAGCAGGAAGGTGATCAACCCCAGGTGTGACACGGTGGAAAACGCCAGCAGCGCCTTGAGGTCATCCTTGAAGATCGCGATCTTGGCGCCGACCAGCATGGTGATCAGGCCCACGGTCGCCACGATGTAGAACCATTCGGGCGTGCCCGCCAGCACCGGCCACAGCCGCGCCATCAGGAACAGCCCCGCCTTCACCATCGTCGCCGAATGCAGATAGGCCGATACCGGCGTGGGCGCGGCCATCGCATGCGGCAGCCAGAAGTGGAACGGGAACTGCGCCGATTTGGTGAAGGCCCCGATCAGGATCAGGATCAGCGCGGGCAGATAGAACGGGCTGGCCTGGATGGCTTCCTTGGCCTGCAGGATCGCGCTGATGTCATGGCTGCCGGCGATATTGCCCAAGATCAGCATGCCCGCGATCATCGCAAGCCCGCCCATGCCGGTGACCGTCAGCGCCATCCGCGCGCCCTGACGCCCCTCGGGCAGGTGTTTCCAATAGCCGATCAGCAGGAAGGACGACAGCGAGGTCAGTTCCCAGAAGATCAGCAAAAGCAGGATGTTGTCGGACAGAACGATGCCCACCATCGCGCCCTGGAACAGCAGCAGATAGGTGTAGAACTGCCCCGCCGGATCATCCTTGGACAGGTAAAACCGCGCATACAGGATGATCAGCAGGCCGATCCCCAGGATCAGCGTGGCAAACAGCAGGCCCAGCCCGTCGATCATGAAATTCGCGTTCAGGCCCAGCCAGGGCAGCCAGTCATAGCGCGCGGTGATGACCTCGCCGCGCATCACGGCGGGGGCGTGCAGCAACAGGCCCAACAGCGCCAGCCCCGAGGTCGCGGCGGCGGCAACGGCGGCATTGGTGCGGCCGGTGCGGATCAGAAGGGCGGGAAGCAGGGCCCCGAGGAAGGGAAGGGCGGCAATAAGGGCAGGCGACATGCGTCTTCTCTGGTCCGTTCTTGTTCTCTGGTCCGTTCTTCGGCGGGCCTTCGGGCGCGTGCGATGGGATGCGGGCCTTCGGCGCGGATGACCCCTTAACTGTGACAGCCCCCATTGGGTGTCAAGCGAAACCGGGCGCGAATCGGTGAAACCGGGATGCCGCGGACAGCCGCGGAACCATGCAGCCGCAGAATAGCTGCCATGAAATTTTGCCATAGCAGCCGGGGAACCGGCGCAATTCCGCCCGTTTGCGCCATGCCGATGGCGGGAAATGGACAAAGCCGATCGGGTCACGCGGCTTTGAGCAAATCCACATCAAAGCCCGCTTGAAAGACTCGGGCCGGTGTGAATATGCATCGCCGCAATGAAACTGTCACATCGCCGGAACTGTCTGGCACGGTTTGGAAAATAGATGCGCCCCGCCCGGCCCCTTGCCCCCGCTTCCCTGACCCGACGCAGCCTGATCGCCAGCCTGTCGGCGGGTGCCGTTCTGATGGGCGCGACCGCCCTTCCACGCATCGCACGCGCGCAGGAGGCCGCCGCCCCGATGGCTGCCCCGGTAGCCGATGCCGCAGCGCAGCAATTCTCCTTCGACCTTCTGGCCGAGGAAATGCGCGCATTGGCCGCGGCCGCGCCTCAAACCGCCGATCTGCCCGCCAGCTTTCTGGACGGGCTGACCTATGACGATTACCGCCTGATCCGCTTTAACCCCGATCGGGCCCGCTGGGCCGAGCTCGATGGCAGCGCCTTCCGGCTGCATGCGTTCCACATGGGCTGGCTGTTCAAGGAACCCGTTCTGATCCATGAGGTGACCGAGGGCCAGGCCCGGCTGATGGCCTTTGACACCGACGATTTCATCTATGAACGCGAGGCGCGGGACCGTGTGCCCGAACATGCGCCGCTGCCGGGGGTCGCGGGCTTTCGCCTGCACCATCCGCTGAACCGCCCCGACGTGTTTGACGAACTGGTGGCGTTTCAGGGCGCGTCCTATTTCCGCGCGTTGGGGCGTGGGTCGGCCTATGGCATCTCGGCCCGGGGTCTTGCGGTGAACACCGGCCTGCCGGTGGCCGAGGAATTCCCCCGCTTCACCCGCTTCTACATCGAACGCCCCGTGCCCGGTGCGCGCACGATCACGGTGCACGCCGCGCTGGAAAGCGCCTCGCTGACCGGGGCCTATCGGTTCGTCATAACGCCCGGCGCCGAAACGGTGATGGAGGTGACGGCGCGACTGTTCCTGCGCACCGATGTGCAGCAGCTGGGCATCGCGCCGTTGACCTCGATGTTCCTGTTTGCCGAACGCAACCGCCATCTGTTCGACGATTTCCGCCCGAATGTGCATGACAGCGACGGGCTGGCGATCGAACGCGGCGATGGCGACCGGCTTTGGCGGCCGCTGGCGAACCCGCCGCATCTGGCCTCCAGCTATTTCGTGGAAACCGCGCCGCGCCGCTTTGGCCTGTATCAGCGCGACCGCGATTTCGACCATTACCAGGACGCCGCCGCGCATTATGAACGCCGCCCCTCGGTTGCGGTCGAACCCATCGGCGATTGGGGCCGGGGGTCGGTGCGCCTGGTCGAGATCCCTTCGGATCTTGAGGTGAACGACAATATCGTCGCCTTCTGGGTGCCCGAGGCCCCCGCCAAGGCCGGCGAGATGCGCGAATTCAGCTATCGCCTGCGCTGGGGCGATCTGCCGCCCGACCCGGCCGACGACCGCGCCCATGTTCTGGAAACCCGCGCCGGTGTCGGCGGCGTTTCCGGCGTGGAAAACACCGAAGGCACGCGCAAGTTCGTCATCGATTTCACGGGGGGCCTGCTGGGCCGGCTGCCCGGCGACAAGGTCGATGACCTGACCATCGCCGCGACCGCCGCCGGCGGCAAGATCGTCACCCAGACCCTGTCCGCCATTCCCGGCGAAGGCGTCTGGCGGCTGGTGCTGGATGTCAGCGCGCCTAATGGCGCGACGGTGGAACTGTCGGCCCATGTCGCGGGTTACGGGCGCAAGCTGACCGAAACCTGGCTTTATCAATGGATCAAGGCATGACTGCTTCATTCCCCACGGTGGCGGGGTCGCTTTCACCCGCTGATCTGATTGCCGGGCCCTGCGCCCTGCCCGAGGCGCCGCTGGCCATGCCGTGCCAGATGCTGGAACCCGAAACCGGCATGCTGCGCCGGATATTGTCGGCCCTGCTGCCCCGCCCGCACGCGCCCAAAGGCGCCGAGGGCTGATCCCGTGACCCCGCCCCGCCCTTCCCGCGCGGCCCTGACGGGGCTGCGCGCGCTGGCATTGGGCCTAAGCGCGCTTGCCGGCATCGGCGCCTTCATCCTGTTCTTGCAGTTCGGCGAGGCCGACGGGCTGGATGCGCTGGATATCCTGCGCGCCGCGTTGATCCTGATCTCGACCCTGTGGCTGGCCTGGGGCGCGGTTCAGGCGGTGATCGGGCTGACCACCACCGCCCGCGCGCCCGTGCTGGACCGCGCCACGCCGATCACATCACGCTGCGTGGTGCTGATGCCGGTCTATAATGAGGATCCTTTGGCCACCTTTTCGCGCGTGGCCGCCATGGATGCCTCGTTGGCGGCGACGGGCCACGGCGCGGCCTTTCATTTCGCCATCCTGTCGGACAGCCGCAATGAGATGGTCGCCCGGCGCGAAGAGGCACTGTTTGCCCATCTGGTGGCCGATCGCGCGGGGCTTGGGCGCTTCTTCTATCGCCGCCGCGCGCAGAACACCGGCAAGAAGGCGGGCAATATCGAGGATTTCATCGCGCGGTCCGGCGCGGCCTATGATTTTGCGCTGATCCTGGATGCCGACAGCCTGATGGAAGGCGAAACCATCGTCGAGATGGTCCGCCGGATGCAGGCCGAGCCGCGCCTGGGCCTGTTGCAGACCCTGCCCCGGATCATCCGCGCCCGGTCACGCTTTGGCCGGGCCATGCAGTTTTCCGCGGCCTTCTTCTCGCCCGTCTTCGCGCGGGGGCTGGCGATGATGCAGGGCGAGACGGGGCCGTTCTGGGGCCATAACGCCATGGTCCGCGTGCGCGCCTTTGCCGAAAGCTGCGGGCTGCCGGTGCTGAAGGGCCGTCCGCCCTTTGGTGGCCACATCATGAGCCATGATTACGTCGAGGCCGCCCTGCTGGCCCGCGCGGGCTGGATCGTGCGGCTGGATGACGACCTTGACGGCAGCTTTGAGGAAGGGCCCGAAAACATCGTCGATCACGCCAAGCGCGACCGGCGCTGGTGCCAGGGCAACCTGCAGCACAGCCGCATCATCGGCGCCCCGGGGCTGAAGGCCTGGTCGCGCTTTGTCTTTGCCCTGGGCATCATGGCCTATATCGCGCCGCTGTTCTGGCTGGGCTTCATCCTGGCCTCGATCGCGGCGCCGCTGCTGGCCCCGCCACCCGATTACTTCCCCGAACCCTACTGGCCCTTTCCGTATTTCCCGCCCTCGGGCGCGTCCAAGGCGATCGGGCTGGCGATCGGCATCTTCGGCCTGCTTCTGCTGCCCAAGATCCTGATCGCTGCCCGCGCCGCGCTGGCTGGCCGGGCCGCGGGCTTTGGCGGGGCGGCGCGGGCCTTTGCTGCGACCTTGGGGGAGTTGGTGTTTTCCTCGATCACCGCGCCGGTCCTGCTGCTTTACGCCACCCGTTCGGTGTTTCAGGTGCTGCTGGGCCGGGACGGGGGCTGGCCCACCAACAACCGCGGCGACGGGCGCCTGACCCTGACCGAGGCCTTCGCCGCATCGCATTGGATCGTCAGCATCGGGCTGATCGGGCTGTTCGCCACCTGGGCCTTCGCGCCGGGCTTGCTGCTGTGGCTGCTGCCCGTGGGCGTGCCGATGGTGCTGGCCCCGGTGGTGATCTGGTGGTCGTCGCAAGACAGTTCGGGTCGGCTGATGGGCACGCCGACGGAATATGCGCCATCCCCGGTGATGGCCCTGCAGGAGCGCATCTTTGACCGCTGGGCCGCCACCTTCGATGCCGAAGCCCCCACGCCCACCCTGCCGGAGGCCGCCCATGCCTGATCCAATGGCGCCACACGCCCAGTCGGCCACCCGCGACCCGCGTCTTGATGTCTTCCGCGGCCTGGCGCTGGCGATGATCTTCATCAACCATGTGCCCGGAACGATCTTTGAACATCTGACCTCGCGCAATTTCGGCTTTTCCGACGCGGCCGAGGGCTTTGTGTTCATGTCCGGGCTGGCCGCGGCGCTGGCCTATGGGCCCGGCCTTGCGCGTGCGCCCCGTTTGCCGACCGTCACCCGGATCTGGGGGCGGTCCTGGCTTTTGTACATGGTGCATCTGCTGACCGCGGCCTGGGCGATCGGCATCGTCAGCGCCGCCGCGCTGTGGTTCGGCGCCGAGGAGATGCTGACGAAAAACGCTTTCCGCCCCCTGACCGAGGAGCCGCTGGCCTTCCTGATCGGCATCGTCACGCTGACCCATCAACTGGGCTATGTGAACATCTTGCCGATGTATGCCGTGCTGCTGCTGGCCGCGCCCGCGCTGATCCGGCTGGGGCAAAGGCGACCGAGGTGGCTTCTGGCGGGGTCGGTCGGGTTTTGGGCGCTGGTGGGCACGTTCCGGCTCAATCTACCGAACTACCCGTTTGAAGGCGGCTGGTTCTTCAACCCCTTTGCCTGGCAACTGCTGTTCTGCCTGGGCATCCTGACCGGCCTTGCGATGCGCGACGGGCGGCGCCTGGTTCCGGTGCGGCGCTGGCTGATCTGGCTGGCGGCCGGATTTCTGGCCTTCGTGCTGGTCTGGGTCAAATCCCAATGGTTGCTGGAAAACCTGGGCCATGCGATCTGGCAATTGCGGCAATGGGGCGCGCCGTTCTGGCTGGTCAGCTTTGACAAGACCTATGTTTCCGGTCCGCGGTTGCTGCATCTGCTGGCGCTGGCCTATCTGCTGAGCCTTCCGGGCCTGGTGCCCGGGCTGGCCGCCTCGGCCGCGGCGGCACCGCTGCGATTGCTGGGCCGGCATGGCCTGCCGGTCTTCGCCTTGGGCACCGTGCTGGCAATCCTGGCGCAGGCGATCAAGGCGGTCTGCCCGGCAAGCATGTGGCTGGACACGGCGCTAATTCTGGGGGGGCTGGCGCTGCAGCTTTGCTTTGCCGCGCTGCGTGATCGGCTGGCGCCGAAAAAACGGGCGCAGCCGGTCGGCGCGGGAAAGGCCGCCGTGACCCCGGAACAGACGCCACGCTGGGCGGCAAAACCCGCGCGCTGACCTAGCCCTCGACCGCCGCCGCCCGCATCTTCAGCGCGGCCAATGCCGCCTGCACCTTCGGGGTGCGGTGCAGATCGACATGCGTCACCAGCCACAGCGGCGCCTGCCATTCCGGACGCGGGCCCATGACCTCGATCAGGCCATCGTCGCGCCCACCCTCACGCACGGGCAGGAAGCCAAGCCCCATGCCTTCGCGCAGGGCGCATTCCTGCGCCTCGACCTCATTGGCGCGGAACACGATGCGTTCGGGCGGGATGCGTTCGGCCAACCAGCGGTGAAACGGTGCGCGGCTTTCCACCCCCTCGGGCCCGACAAAACGGTGCGCGGCCAGCTCTTCCTCGGTCGCGGGCAGGCCAAAGCCTTCGGCATAGGCGGGTGCGGCGTAAAGCGCGTGCTGCAACTGGGTCAGGGGCTGAACCACATTGTCGGGTTCCGCGGGCCGCGCCCCGGCCCGGATCGCCACATGCGCCTCGCCATATTCCAGGCGAAACAGGCGCTGATCGGTCAGATAACGCAGCCGAAGCCCCGGATGATCAAACATCAGCCGCCGCAGCGCCGGCAGAACCAGCCCCGACAGCGTGGGCAACGAGGTCACGATCAGCTCGCCCGACACCTCTTCGCCCACCCCGGCGATGCGCGCAGCAAGCTGGGCAAACTGATCCTCGGTCGCCTGCCCCACGGCCAGCAGATGCGCCCCGGCCTCGGTCGGGGTGTAGCCACGCGGATGGCGCTGGAACAGCTTGGCACCCAGCCGGGCCTCCAGCGCATCGATATGCCGGATCACGGTGGCATGGTGCACGCCCAGCACCTCGGCCGCGCCCGAAACCGTGCCGATCCGGGCCACCTGATAGGCGGTGCGGATTTCATCCCAGTTGTCGATTCCCATATGTGCACCTGTGAACAGCCTGGGTGCAGTCTTGGCGATTGTGTTCGCGCGAGCAAGACACGATTTCAACGTCAGACAAACACAGGAGCCTCCCATGACCAATATCCTCCGCATAGATGCCTCGATCAAATCCGAAGGGTCGGTCTCGCGCCGCCTGACCGACCGCATCATCGCCCGCCTGACCGCCGCCAACCCGGCCGCCAGCGTGACCGAACGCGACCTGTCGCAAGGCGTGCCGCAGATCGACGGCGCCTGGCTGGGCGCGGTCTTCACCCCGGCCGATCAGCGCAACGCCGACCAGGCCGCGATTGCCGCCAAGGCCGATGAATACCTCAATGAGGTCCGCGCCGCCGACATCCTGGTGATCGGCCTGCCGGTCTACAATTTCGGCGTGCCCGCGCAGATGAAGGCCTGGATCGACCAGCTGGCCCGCAAGGGCGAAACCTTTACCTACACCGAGACTGGCCCCGTCGGCCTGCTGACCGGCAAGCGCGCCATCATCGCCCTGTCGTCGGACGGCACCCCGTTCGGATCTGAAATCGACTTCGCCTCGGGCTACATGCGTCACATCCTGGGCTTCTTCGGCATCACCGATGTCGAATTCGTCGCCGCCGACAAGATGGTCTTCGCACCCGAGGAAACCCTGAGCCGCGCCGAAGCGGCGGTGGACGCGATCGCGGCCTGATCTTCTTCTTGGCAAAAATACTCACTTCCGCGGCCGCCGTTTGCGCAAGCGGTGGGTGCGGAAGCCTCCGGCAGGAGTATTTGGGCCAAGAAGAAACGAAGCGATGCAAGGGCTCCGGTTGACTCCGGGGCCTTTTCTTCATAGATCACGCTGGATTCCCCGAAGGCCCGATGCCTTCGGTCCCCGCACTCTGCAGGGATCGCCACCAGTCAGCGCGTTGCGCCCACTGGTGTGTTTGTCGTTTTCCGCCGGTCCGCCGGCACTGCCCGAAGGAGGGCCGCGATATGTTCGAGAACCTGTCCGAACGCCTTGGCGGCGTCTTTGACCGGCTTACGAAACAGGGCGCGCTGTCCGAGGAGGATGTGCGCACCGCCCTGCGCGAGGTACGCGTGGCCCTGCTGGAGGCCGACGTGTCGCTGGCCGTGGCGCGCGATTTCGTCAAGGCGGTCGAGGCCAAGGCGACCGGCGCGGCGGTGACGAAATCGGTCACGCCGGGGCAACAGGTCGTCAAGATCGTGCATGACGAGCTGGTCAAGGTTCTGGCCGGGGACGGCGCGGCCGAGGCGCTGAAGATCGACAACCCGCCCGCGCCGATCCTGATGGTCGGTCTGCAGGGCTCGGGCAAGACCACCACCACGGCCAAGCTGGCGCGGCGGCTGAAGGACAAGAACGGCAAGCGGGTGCTGATGGCCTCGCTGGACGTGAACCGCCCCGCCGCGATGGAGCAGCTGGCGATTCTGGGCCAGCAGGTCGGCGTAGACACGCTGCCGATCGTGCTTGGCCAGAAGCCCGTGGACATTGCCAAACGCGCCAAACAACAGGCGACGCTGGGCGGCTATGACGTCTACATGCTGGACACCGCGGGCCGTCTGCACATCGACGACGTGTTGATGGACGAGGTTCAGGCGGTGCGCGATGTCGTGCAACCGCGTGAGACGCTTCTGGTCGTGGACGGTCTGACCGGCCAGGACGCGGTCAACGTTGCCAGCGAGTTCGACGGCAAGGTCGGCATTTCCGGCGTCGTTCTGACACGGATGGATGGCGACGGGCGCGGCGGTGCGGCGCTGTCGATGCGCGCAGTGACCGGCAAGCCGATCCGCTTTGTCGGCCTTGGCGAAAAGATGGACGCGCTTGAGGTGTTCGAGCCGTCGCGGATCGCGGGCCGGATCCTGGGCATGGGCGACATCGTCGCCTTGGTGGAAAAGGCGCAGGAAACCTTTGAGGCCGAGCAGGCCGAGCGCATGATGAAGCGGTTCCAGAAGGGCCTCTTCAACATGAACGACATGAAGGGCCAGCTGGAACAGATGCTCAAGATGGGCGGGATGCAGGGCGTCATGTCGATGATGCCGGGCATGGGCAAGATGGCCAAGGCCGCCGAGGAAGCGGGCTTTGACGACCGCACCATCCGCCGGCAGATCGCGCTGATCAACTCGATGACGCGCAAGGAACGCGCCAATCCAGACCTGCTGCAGGCCAGCCGGAAAAAGCGGATCGCCGCCGGTGCCGGGCTTGAGGTGTCGGAACTGAACCGCCTGCTGAAGATGCACCGGCAGATGGCCGACACGATGAAGAAGCTGGGCAAGATGGGCAAGGGCGGGCTGATGAAGCAGGCCATGGCCGCGATGACCGGCAAGGGCGGCGGATTGCCCGGCGCCGGGGACATCGACCCCGCGAAGATGGAAGAGGCCGCGAAGATGCTGGGCAAGATGCCTGGCGCGGGTGGTCTGCCTGGGCTGGGCGGGCTGAAGCTGCCCGGCGGGCTTTCCGGTCTTGGGGGGCTGGGCCGCAAGAAATGATCGCGCTGTCGCCCACCCCTGTGCTGGAGACCGAGCGTCTTGTCCTGCGCGCACCCGCGGCGCGGGATTGGGAACATTTCAACGTCTTTCTTGCATCGGATCGCGGGCGCTTCGTGCGTTCGGGCGATTATTCCGAGGAACAAAGCTGGCGCGCCTTTGGCCATGTCATCGGGCATTGGGTGCTGCGCGGCTTTGGCACGTTCATCTTCACGCTGAAGGACAATGACCGCGCCCTTGGCATGTGCGGCCCCTGGCGCCCCGTGGGGTGGCCGGAGAACGAACTGGGCTGGACCGTCTGGGCGCCAGAGGCCGAAGGTCAGGGGTTCGCGCATGAGGCGGCGGTGGCCGCGCGCGACCATGCCTTTGACGTGCTGGGCTGGGACACGGCGGTCAGCTATATCGCGCCCGGCAACGCCCGCTCGATCGCGCTGGCCAAGCGGCTGGGGGCGGCGCCCGATGCCGCGGCGGCCTTTCCCGGGGCCGGGCCTTGCCTTGTCTATCGCCACCCCCGTCCCGAGGTCCGCGCATGACCGCCCTGCCCCTGCAACAGCCCGAGGACCGCATGACCGACCCCGTCGCCCGCGCCGCCGCCCTGCTGAAAGAGCATCGCGCCAGCATCGACCGGCTGGATGCGATCCTGGTGTTCACCCTGGCGGAACGGTTCAAGCACACCCAGGCCGTTGGCCGCCTCAAGGCGGACCATGACCTGCCCCCGTCCGACCCCGCGCGCGAAGCAGCCCAGATCGCGCGGTTGGAACGTCTGGCGACCGAGGCCGATCTTGACCCCGAATTCGCCCGCAAATTCCTCAACTTCGTGATTTCGGAAGTGATCCGGCATCACGAGCAATTCCAGAAATGACGGGGTCGCATTGACACCCGCCACCAGCCATCCAAAGGAGATACAGACATGGCTATGAAAATCCGCCTCGCCCGTGGTGGTTCCAAGAAGCGCCCGCATTATGCGATCGTGGCGTCCGATTCGCGCATGCCGCGCGATGGCCGCTTCCTGGAAAAGCTGGGCACCTATAACCCGCTGCTGGCCAAGGACAGCGAAGACCGCGTCAAGATGAACCTGGAGCGCGTGCAGTATTGGCTGAGCCAGGGCGCCCAGCCGACCGACCGTATCGCCCGCTTCCTGGAGGCCGCGGGCGTTCTGGCCAAAGCCGAGCGCAAGAACATGAAGAAGGCCGAGCCGGGCAAGAAAGCCAAGCAGCGCGCCGAGGAAAAGGCCGCCAAGGCCGCCAAGGCCGAGGAATCGGCTGAATAATCAGCCGGCTTGTGCCAAAAAACCGGGCCGGGCAGCCTTTGCCCGGCCTGTCCGCATCCGGAGGGGCAAGATGAGCAATCCCGATCGTGTCTGCGTTGGTGCCATTGCCGGGGCCTTCGGCGTGAAGGGTGAGGTGCGGCTGAAAAGCTTCTGCTCTACGCCTGAGGACATTGCCGCCTATGCGCCCCTTTACACCGAGGATGGCAGCCGCAGCTTTGGCATCCGGCTGACCCGGCCCGTCACCGGGGGCTTGGGCGCGCGCCTGACCGGCGTTGCCACCAAGGAAGAGGCCGATGCGCTGAAGGGCGTGACCCTTTGGGCCGACCGCAACAAGCTGCCGTCGCTGCCCGATGACGAATTCTATCATGCCGATCTGATCGGGCTGACGGTGGTGGATACCGGCGGCGCGGTTCTGGGCACGGTCCGCGCGGTGCATAACCACGGCGCGGGCGACATTCTGGAAATCTTTGGCCCCGGCCGTCGCCAGACCCTGCTTTTGCCGTTCACCAAGGCCGTGGTGCCCACCGTCGACCTGACCGCCGGGCGTATCGTGGCCGATCCGCCCGAGGATGTCGAATGACCCGGGTGATCGTTCATGCGGGCTTTCACAAGACCGGAACGACCAGCCTGCAAAACCACCTTGCGCAGCATCGCGCCACGCTGAAACCCTGGTTCGACTATTACGGCCAGAACGATTTTCTAAGCGCCGGCGCGCGCGCCCGGATCTATGCGCAAAAGCCGTTTTTCTGGCGCAGGCTGCGGTTTCGCGCGGCGTTTCGCCGGTTTCTGACCGCGATCCCCGATGCCCCGATCATCGTTCTGTCGCGTGAGACATTTTCGGGCGTGATGCCCGGTCACCGCAACTGGCGCGGGCGCGTCATCCGCGATTACGGCGCGGCGGTGCCCCTGTGCCGTGAAGTGATCGGGGCGCTGCGCCATCGGTTCGGCCCGGCCGTGCGGGTCGAATTCCTGTTCACCACGCGCGACGGCGAAAGCTGGGCGCGCTCGGTCTATGGCCATCTGCTGCGATCCATCCACCTGCGCGAGGATTTCGCACAATTCCGCGCGGCCCTTCCCCCCCGCATCGACCTGACGGCCGAGGCGGAACGGATCGGCGCGGCGCTGGCGCCCTGCGCCGTGCGGGTGGAACGGCTGGAAGACTGGTCTGGCGACCGCCACGGGCCCGCGGGCATCATCCTGGCGATGACCGACGTGCCCGATGCTGTAGCCGCGACCCTGCCGCCCGCGGCGCGCGGCAACATCGGCCAGACCCCGGATCAGCTGGCAGACTTTGCCCGGCTGAACCGATCGGGGCGCGGCAAGGCCGAACTGAAACGCATCAAGGACCAGATCCTGCGCGAGGCACGCCATGACCGATGACACAGCGGACAAGCCGATGAAATCGCATGGGCGGCTGGCAATTTCCGCCTCGATCCGCCCGCGTGAGCTGATGACCGACACCCCGCGCCTGCAGGGCGCCTGGACCGCGCGGATCATCACCCTGTTCCCCGAGGCCTTTCCCGGCACGCTGGGCCTGTCGCTGACAGGCAAGGCCTTGCAGGAAGGGCTGTGGGCGCTGGAAACGATCGACCTGCGCCCCTTTGGAATCGGCAAGCACCGCAACGTCGATGACACACCCGCCGGCGGCGGCGCGGGCATGGTGCTGCGCGCCGATGTCGTGGGCGCGGCCCTGTCCGAGGCGATGCGCGACACCCCCACCGACCGCGCACGCTGGCCGGTGATCTACATGTCCCCGCGCGGCCGCCCGCTGACCCAGGCGATGGCACGGCGGTTTTCGCAGGCACAGGGGATGACCATCCTGTGCGGCCGGTTCGAGGGCGTGGATGAACGCGTGCTGGACCATTTCGGCGTCGAAGAGGTTTCAATCGGGGATTTCGTCCTGACCGGGGGCGAGATCGCCGCACAGGTCTTGATTGACGCGACTGTCCGGCTTATACCCCGCGTGCTCGGGAATCAGGCATCGACCGAGGAGGAATCCTTTTCTCACGGTTTGCTTGAACATCCGCAGTATACCCGCCCCACGCTTTGGGAAGGTCGCGCGATACCGGAAATTCTTCAGTCCGGGCATCATGCGAAGATAGAGGCGTGGAAGCGGGAACAGGCCGAAAGGCTGACCAAGGAACGACGACCTGATCTCTGGCGGGCTTGGTGTGCGGCGCACAACAGGGACCCGGATGAAGACCAAGAGCTCTGAGGGCGCGCACACCTTCGCGGAACCACCGCGAGCAATGAAAGGACCAGCGATGAACCTGATCGCACAACTCGAGGCGGAACAGATCGCCGCCCTCGGCAAGACCATTCCGGATTTCAAGGCCGGCGACACCATTCGCGTCGGCTACAAGGTGACCGAAGGCACCCGGTCGCGCATTCAGAACTACGAGGGCGTCTGCATCGCGCGCAAGGGCGGCAGCACGATTGCGGCCTCGTTCACCGTGCGCAAGATTTCCTTCGGCGAAGGCGTGGAACGTGTGTTCCCGCTGTACTCGACCAACATCGACTCGATCGAAGTGGTCCGCCGTGGCCGCGTCCGCCGCGCGAAACTGTACTACCTGCGCGACCGTCGTGGTAAATCGGCCCGTATCGCCGAAGTCACCAACTACAAGCCCAAAGCCGAAGCGTAAGGAGCGGGGCCATGAGAAACGAAATCCATCCCGAATACCACTTCATCACGGTGAAGATGACCGACGGCTCGACCTACCAGACCCGGTCGACCTGGGGCAAGGAAGGCGACACGATGGCGCTGGACATCGATCCGCTGGCGCATCCCGCATGGACCGGTGGGTCCGCCCGACTGATGGACACCGGGGGCCGCGTGTCCAAGTTCAAGAACAAATACGCGGGCCTGGGCTTCTGATCCCCCGCCAGTATTTTGCAAAGGGCGCGCCAATGGCGCGCCCTTTCGTTTGCGCCCCTTCCCCTGTTGCGGAAACGCATTGTTTCCAATGTCCGTTGCCCCCCCTTGCGCGGGCATTCTTCCTTCGTTAGCCACCTCCACTTATAGTCTTCGCGCGCCAGCACGGCGCGAGATAAAGGGGTACGGGACGTGGCGCATATCATCGTTGTGGGCAATGAAAAGGGCGGTTCGGGCAAGTCGACCACCTGCATGCATGTGGCCACGGCACTGGCGCGCATGGGCAAGAAGGTTGGTGCGCTGGATCTGGACCTGCGCCAGCGCAGCTTTGGGCGCTATGTCGAAAACCGCCTGGCCTTCATGGCGCGTGAGGGGCTGGATCTGCCGACGCCCGAATACCGCGAACTGCCCGAGGCGGACCCCGCAACGCTGGACCCCGGCGAAAACCCCTATGACCGCCGCCTTGCCGCCGCCGTGGCCGAGCTGGAGGTGGAATGCGATTTCATCCTGATCGACTGCCCCGGCAGCCACACCCGGCTGAGCCAGGTCGCCCATTCGTTGGCCGACACGCTGATCACGCCGATGAATGACAGCTTCATCGACTTTGACCTGCTGGCGCGGATCGACCCGGAAACATCAAAGGTGATCGGGCCGTCGATTTATGCCGAAATGGTCTGGTCGGCGCGCCAGCTGCGCGCGCGGGCCGGGCTGAAACCAATTGACTGGATCGTGCTGCGCAACCGCCTTGGCGCGCAGCAGATGCACAACAAGAAAAAGGTCGGCGCGGCGCTGGAACAGCTGTCCAAGCGCATCGGCTTTCGCGTGGCCCCCGGGTTTTCCGAACGCGTGATCTTCCGCGAACTGTTCCCCCGTGGCCTGACGCTGCTGGATCTGCGCGATGTGGGTGTGGAAAACCTGAATATCTCGAACGTGGCCGCGCGTCAGGAACTGCGCGACCTGATCAAGGAACTGAACCTGCCGGGGGTTGAAATCAACTTCTGACCAATCGCCTTACAGCGTCCGGCCCGCCATGGTGCGCGCCCGGGCGCGAAAAGGCGAGGGCTGCGCCTGCCGCGGCGCGCGGTGCGACTTCGCACCCGCAAGAGCCGCCAGACGTGTCGCCAGAACGTCGCCCGTGGCGGGGTCCGACACAAGGCCGAGACGGGCCAGTAACCTGCGCATGAACATCATCCTTCCCCCTGTCTTGCCGGTTGCGACATCCTTTGGTTAAGACAACCTTTGCGGGCAATTCGGGCCAGATTATGTTCCGTGCGGGGAAAGCTTCGGCAGATATGGTGTCACCGGCGCGACGGGATCAGATGCCCAGCCGGTCGCGCGCGCCATACCACCAGGACCCGATCACCGAATAGGGCACACGCAACATCCGCCCGCCGGGGAAGGGAATCCAAGGCAGCCCCGCGAAGACGTCAAAGCGGGACAGATCGCCATTGATCGCCTCGGACAGGATGCGGCCGAAGGTATGCGATCCGGTCACGCCGTGACCGGAATAGCCATGGGCGAAATAGGTGTTGGCGCCGATCCGACCCATCTGCGGCACGCGGCTGAAGGACAGCGCGAAATTGCCCGACCAAGCGAATTCGATTTCCGTCTCGACCAACTGCGGAAAGACCTTCTTCAGGTTCTTCCACAGCTTGGCCTTGATATCCCTGGGGTCGGCCCCGCCATAGACAGTACCGCCCCCAAACAGCAGCCGGTGGTCGGCCGACATGCGATAGTAATCCAGGATATAACGCACATCCTCGATACAGGTGCCCGCAGGCATCAGGTCGCGCGCGCGCTCGGCGCCCAGCGGGCGCGTTGCCATGATCTGCGTGGACACCGGCATCACCCGCGGGGTCAGCGCAGGGACGACATGGCCCAGATAGGCATTGCCGCACAGCACAAGCGTCTTGCAGACGATCTTTCCCTGGGCCGTATTCACCACGGGCCGCGCGGCATTGGTATCGACCGAGGTCACCGGCGACATTTCAAAGATCTTGCCACCAAGGCTTTCGAAGGCCGCAGCCTCACCCAGCGCCAGGTTCAGCGGATGCATGTGCCCGCCGCTGACATCCAGCATACCGCCGACGTAAAGATCGGAATTGGCATGCTGGCGCATTTCATCGCGCGACAGCATCCGCTGGTTTTTCAGGCCATAGCTTTCCCACAGCGCCTTGCGCTCTTCCAGATCGCGCATCTGCTTTTGCGTCAGCGCGGCAAAGACGTTGCCATCCTTCAGGTCACACTGGATATTATAGGTGCGCACCCGTTCACGGATGATCTCGCCGCCCTCTTGCACAAGGCCCGCGACAAAGCGCGCGGTATCCTGGCCATAGCGGCGCCCGATGGTCTGCAGGCTGGCGTTCAGCCCGTTCACGATCTGCCCGCCATTGCGCCCCGAGGCGCCCCAGCCCACGCGCGCGCCTTCGATGATGGTAACCTTATGCCCCTTTTCCGCCAAATGCAGCGCGGTCGACAGGCCCGAATAACCGGCCCCCACCACGCAGATATCGGTTTCATGCGTGCCCTGCAGCGCCGGGCGGTCAGGCGCCGGGTTGGCCGAGGCCGCATAGTAGCTGGCAACATGCGCGCCGGTGCCGGCATAGGGATGCGACTGTGCGGTGGCGTTCATCGGAGACTCCTGACTGCAATTCGGGGCGCTCTGCTGCGCCGCCAAAATGTGATAGCATTTTTTATTTTGTGATATACTTTAGCCGCAAAGTCAACAGATCCGACCGGCCCGCACAAACATGACCCAGATCCCCGACATCCCGCGCAGCGTCGACATGACCACCCAGGACTATGCCTATTTCCGGCTGCGCAATGCGATCATGGTGGGGGCGCTGCGGCCCAACACGGCGCTGACCTTTCGCGGCCTTGCCGAACAGCTTGGCCTAAGCCCCACCCCCATCCGCGAAGCGGTGCGCCGGCTGTCAAGCGAACATGCGCTTGAGGTTCTTGAAAACAGGCGGTTGCGTGTGCCCGAAATGACCCCGGGCCGGTTTGAGGAACTGGCACAGCTGCGCCTTGTGCTGGAAACCCATGCCGCCACGCGCGCCTTTGCCTACCTGTCCGATGTCACGATCGACACGATGGCACGGTTGGACGCACAGATGGATGGTGCCGTCCGAAACCGCGATCTGGACGCACTAACGCGGATGAACCACGATTTCCACCGCCTGCTTTACTGTCTCAACCCGCATCAGACCGTAATGCCGTTGATCGAAAGCATCTGGCTGCAGCTGGGCCCGTTCCAGCGCCGCGTGATCGAGGATGTCGACCGGACCTATGTCATCGACCGCCACAAGGAAATGCTGGATGCCATGCGCAGACGCGACCTGCCTGGCCTGTGCGCGGCGATCGAACGGGACATCGAAGACGGCTCAATCCGCTCGGGGCGGCAAATGCTGCACGGCACGACCGGATAACGGTCGCCTGAGGCGATCCTGATTTTTCGACAAATAACATGCTGTGGCCCTCCGACCCCTACGTCCGGCCGAAGCCTAGGCGGCGCCTGCACGTAAGGCCGCTACCTGCGCATCCCGGTCATCCGTGAGGTGCGCACCAAACGACTTCAGTCCGCGCCCCAGCAGGCTCAGAGCGAGCTTCCGTTGGCCGCCCAGTTATTCCGTTGCGTCGTTTGCACAGACCAGGGGGCCGGGTTCCTGGTGCTCCCCGTCCTTCTTTGCCCTGCGCTGTAGCATCGTCGTAGCACCGGCTCGCTTGACCCAAATGCAAAAAAACTCCCAAAGGACGCTATGTCGTTGTATTTACTTGAGTTTTTTTGGTTGCGGAGGCTCGCATTGGCCTCGGCCGAACCGATGCTAAGTTAAAATAGGTTTCGGACAACACTTACAGTTCCCGTTTGGAAGCACCACTGAACCAAATATTGACGCGAAGGGCGAAAGCGGCCTGTGAGACTGCGGTATCGCGTGCGCGGCAATCGGCGTTAACGGCCATTCGCGGCTCGCGCGGGCATCACCGCAATGCGCAGGAAGCAGACGGTCGAGCTGACGAGCTGACGAGCTGACGAGCTGACCAATGACGAATGACGAATGACGAATGACGAGCGAGAAACACTTAGCGGTCGACCGCAGCCATCATATTCGAGATTGCCGTGAGCCAACTCCGGATTTCATCGTCTGGATCGGTCTCGGCCAAGCGTGCGACCGTCATCCGCGAGACTGCGGCATTGTTGATCTGGCGTTTCGCGCTGCTCTCCTTTTTTCTTTGCTGCTCCGCTTTTAGTTCGGCCCAAGGCTTGCCACCGTTAACCGCATGAACAGCCCGGGCCGTCAACGTCGGAACATCGTCTGGCCTGCTGTCCACGAAACCGGTCGTGTCTCGGAAGTGGTGGAAATTTGAAGGCGGCGTGATCTCCGGGTGAACATCCATCCACCCAACCGGCGGCGGCAACCGCCAGGGAGATCACGCCATGAACCCGATTACCGACACTGCGAGCTTTGCGCTACTGGCCGGGGAGGCCGGGTTCGACCCGATCGAGGGGCGGCTGCGGACCAACGTCCGCGCAACCATCGAAGCGGTTTTCGAGGAAGAGCTTGCCAGCTTTCTTGGTCGCCTCCGCTACGATCGGGGCGACGGCCCGGCGAAAGGCTATCGCCACGGGCACCGAGATCGTCAGATCACCGGCACCTTCGGAACGGAAACGGTGCGGGTGCCGGGCGCCCGGATCGAGGACGACGCAGGCAAGGTGACAGAATGGCGTTCGAAGGCGCTTCCCCGTTATCAGCGCCTGACGAAGAAGGCCGAGGCCCCGATCGCCGCGGTCTATCTCGCCGGCACCAACACCCGGCGCGTCAAGCGGGCGCTGTTCGGGCTGTTTGAGGGAGCTGTCAGCAAGGACGTGGTCAGCCGCGCCTGGCGCAAGGTGAAGGGGGACTGGGACGCCTGGTGTGCCCGCAGTCTGGCCGATGAGGACATCGTTCGCCTGATCCTCGACGGCACCGTGATCAAGACCCGGCTGGACCGCAAGGCCACGAACATCTCGGTGCTGGCCGCCATCGGGGTGCGCCGCGACGGGCAGAAGGTGCTGCTTTCCATCAGAAACATGGGCGGGGAGAGCAGGGCCGCCTGGCGTCAGTTCCTCGACGATCTGGACGCACGTGGATTGAAGCGACCCGAATTCGTGATCGTCGACGGCGCTCCGGGGCTGGAAGCCGCTCCCGTGGCGCTGTGGGGCGAGGAATTGGCCATCCAGCGCTGCACGGTTCACAAGCATCGCAACCTTCTCAGTCATGCGCCCAAGCACATGCAGGACGAGTTGACCAAGGACTCCCGCGACATGATCTACGCCGACACCGCGGCCGAGATCGAGAAGAGGCGCAAGGCCTTCCTGCGTAAGTGGCGCCTGAAGTGTCGGGCAGTTGCTGACAGCCTTGAAGAAGCCGGGGCGCGGCTGTTCGCCTTCATCCGCCTGGATCCGTCGCAATGGAAGTCCGCGCGCACGACCAACGCCATCGAACGTCTGAACGAGGAGTTTCGCCGCCGCATCAAGACCCAGACCGTGCTGCCCTGCGCCGAGACCGTGCCGATGTTGCTCTGGGCGCTACTCGCCTCCGGTCAGATCCAGATGCGCAAAGTCGACGGCTGGGAAACACTGTCTCAGCCCATCGAACCGATACCACTTGACCTCGCTGCCTGAAAAAACGAGCCTTCAGATGCCCGGAGCGCACCGCCAGGGAATTTCCACAGCATTCGCGACACGACCAGCGCCGGGCAGCGATGGCGGTGGTCATGGGGGCGGTCGCGCGCGCGATTCCTTCAGCCGTCGGCCGGCCCGCACCGCGGGGCGACAGTCCTCGGCACCAATGACTGGCATGTCTCTACCGCGAGTTTGATCGTCGACGTGCCATCACAGCACCGGGATGGCGAACGAGCGCCGGATGCCTTCGTCTGCGGACAGATCATGACCCGAGGAGCTGCGGAACAATGACCGACATCGCTTCCCGATGTTGCAGGTGGCGGTGGGCAGTGCGATCGGCAGGCTCGCGCGCTTCCTCGTCTCCGGTCTCGTCGCACGCGGGATGGGAGAGACGTTTCCCTGGGGAACGATGGCCGTCAACGTCAACGGAGCTTTCTGAATCGGCGCGATTTCCATTCTGACTGAGAGCCTGGTGTTTCTGGATCGACCCGAAGCCTGGCCATTCCTCGTAACCTGCCTGCTCGGGTCCTACACCACAGTCTCTTCCTGCGGGCTGCAGTCTCTCGCGCTTGCCAGGGACGGTCAGATGCTCCGCGCCCTCGGCAACGTGCTTCTTTCGGTTCTGCTTAGCCTCGGCGGCGTCGCCGCTGCTCTTGCCGCTCGTCATCGAAATCGTCGACCGCGAGGAGAAGATCACGGCCTTCCTCCCCATTCTCGGCAAGCTGATGTCGAGCGGTCTCGTGACCATCGTGTCCGCCCGTGTTCTCCTATTCGAAGATCGCGCCTTGAGGATCACCGAAGATCGAACCTGAGAACCGGTGCCGGCATGCCGCGGGCAGGCCGATATCACTGGTACGCAGCCGCAGACATCGGGTTCCAGTAGGGTCACAGACGCCGGCGGGCTTCCGTTGCACCCTGCAAGTGCAGGCGCCCGGCCCCCGACCGGCTGAGTCATCCCGAACATCGGCTCAAGCAGCAATGGACGAGATACGATTCGATTGTCGTATTCCTGGCTCGGCAATCTCTTGGATATTTGCAATGATTTGAAGTAATCAGCGCCAACGCGATGATATGATGCGCCTTCACGGCACTCCCCTCAAAAACCGGGAGACATGCCATGATACGAGCTTTTGCCGCTGAAGCTGGACGACTGAAGCCACTCGATGAAGGCACGGATGTCGCGCGGGCGTTGTGGCTTGAACGCAAGTTCCTGGTGGTGTCCGATGCGTGGCGCGCGCATTGCACAGGGGCAATGTCAATTTGCGATGGTCTATCGATGGCGGCAGACGGTCGCAAACTGCGCGTGCGTGTGCGCGATGCTGACGTTCAAGGGACGCCGGTCTGGGCTGTCACGCGACGAGTTCGATTTCGCGATCTCGATGCAAGAGGGCCAAAACCTGCTGGCCCATCACTGTGAGGGCCACGTGCTGCAGAAAAGCCACTACGTTGTCCCTGCCGAAGCGCTGACTTGGGAGGTGGATGTCTATTCCGGTGTATTGGCGGGTGATGTAATTGCCGAGGTTGAATTGCCGTCAGAGGATTTCGTGCTGCCTCTGCCGGACTGAATCGGGGAAGAGGTCACCGGTCGTGAAGAGTACCGCAAGGTGAATATGCTGCGTGCGAGGCTCGATCTCTGAGAGGTTTGTCACCAGAACCGCTTGACAATGGACAGTCTTTATCGTGCCGCTGTCAACTGCGGAGAAAAATTGGGCCTGCTGGCTGCGCTTTTGTGTGTGGCCGTTGACTTTGGCCAAGTGAACCACCTCGATCATCGGTAGGGCGTAGGTCTAGTGCAGGTTCAGACGCACATCGATGCCGTCGGGGGGCGGTCACATCAGAGCCGTGAAAAGGTGCGAACAATATTTCATCATATTTTTCAGGTCGAATCGGGAGGAAGATCATGAAGACAACGCCACCGGTGGCCCTGACCTTGGCAATTTCGGTTGCGATTGCGGGCTGGGCGGGTGTAGGCCCGGCATTCGCCGGCAATGCGCCGGAACTGCATGGTCTCCGCCTTGGACAGCTGGCCGATGGGTTGGACGCCGCGATTGACCTGCCGACAGGTCCGACGGTCGGGTCCATGCCGAACCAGTTGACCTGGATCGCCGGCCCGGACAATCGACTGACCCATGTCATCGTGTCGCTGCAAATGTCGGAAGTGATGAGCTATGAAGAACAGAAAGACGCCCTTTACGCCGACATGACAGCGCGTCACGGCCCCGCCGATGCGGTCACCCTGTCCCCGCATGATCCGTTCCGGGCCATCTGGAAAGATCCTCAGGGCCGGTTTGAATACAGCCTTCAATCGGTCGAAGGGGACAGCTTCAGCCAATCCTTCGTGGTCATGCTGGAAAGCAGCGATCCGGCGCGTTTGTGCGGCCCGGAGGACGGGTTTCGGGACTGGTTCGCGGATTGGCAGGCCGCGATCCGTGCAAATGACAAGGACGACGTCCTGGCGCGGTTTCAAGTGCCGTTCTTCTCGGTCTATTTCCTGCCCGAAGTGGCACCCTTCGGCGTTGAAACCCGGGAGGAGTTGGAAAACCTTTGGGGCAGTGCGCCTTTCAACGATTTTCTGGCCGGGGTTCTTGCGGTGGATCCGGGACCGATCGGCAGGGAAAGCGGAATGATCGCTTGCAGCATCCTGCCCGAGGAAGGCAATATTCAGGGATATTCCGTGTATCTTGGCGACGCCATCGCCTATCTGCCCTTGGTCGTGGACCGCGTCGGGCCGGTTTGGGTGGCCCAGGGCATCGCCTATCAACCGTGAACGAAAGCCGAGGCCAGCCCGCCCCGTCGGGGCGCAGCGGCTGGCGTGGCAAGCGAGGCCGCATGAGGACAGATGCCTGTGTTTCCCGACCCGTAAGGGGCGTCATCATCGCCGCCATCGCGGCCTGGCTATGCCATCCGGCAGCCGCTGCCGCGGATGGGGGGGATTTCGCCGCCCTGAACCGGGATATGGAAGAACGCTGTGCCGCGGTTGGCGGGCAGTTGATCCACAAGGACGGGCCGGCGCCGGATATGGATCTTGGCTTTGGGCCTGTCGCCTATTTCGACACGGCATCCGTTGATTGCACCGCCGCGCCGGGGCTGTTTTCGCACACGGGAGGGCACGATTTCTACGCCGTTGATGCTGCGGGCCTTGCCGTCTGGTCCGCCAGGCAATGGCGTCTGGTCCCGGCCTTCGGTGGGCAGGTTCTTTTGCTGCTGCGGCACGGCAGTTATTGCGACCTGCCCGGACATCTTTCCTGCGTCGAGGCGATCTGGATGGAAGATGGGCGCTTTGTCAGCACCTTGCCCATTGAGCGCATGTGACGCGCCGCGCCAATGCGCCTGCGGCGCATCGGTGCCGGATCAGCGATGGCGTTCTTCGGCCTGAATGCGCGCCACATTTTCACGTTCGATCGCGGTCAGTGACACTTCGGCGGCGATGGGGCGATACCAGCTGCGCGATGCGAAATAGGCCTGCAGGTCCGGGCTTTGAAAGCTGCGCCCGTTGCGGGCAAAGATTTCGTTGCGCGCCAGGCGCAGGTCGGCCAACGACAGGGGGGCAAGATCCTGTGCCGTCAGAAGGCGCGTCGTGGACTGCGGCAGGATGAAATCCGCGCTTTCCCGCATCACCACAGGCGGTTCTGGCGCCGACCCCGGTGCCGTCCGGCCCGCCGATCCTTCACGCCAGCCGACCGCCACCGCCTCAAGCCGGGCCGAGCGCGGTGGGTGCGTGTCGCTGCCGGTTTCGGACAACTGGTTGAAAAGCCACTGCGCATCCTGCAAGTTGCCGCCCAGCCGACCGACGGCAAAGCCCGCGAAACTGTCTGCCTCAAGCTCGGTCGGCGGGCGGCTGCCGCCGGCTTCCAGCGTGTGACCATTCAGGTGATGGGCAATCTCATGCGCCATCAGGCTGACTGCGGCCCAGCGGTTGTTGGCGATGGTATTCTGGATCCAGCTCTCGCTGTAGACGATCAGCCGCTCCTCGCCCTCAATCACGGCGGCGGCATTGGGCACATTGGCCGCAAATACGGTGAAGCGCGGGACCAGCCCGACGGTGGACATGATGTCCGCGACCAGGGCGCGGGCCTCATCGCTGCTGGCAAAGGAATAGAGGGTTTCGTCCAGAACCTCATCCGGCGCGAACGAGCAGATATGTTCCTTGTGTTTCAGGTTCAGCACCGTTTGCGCATCTGCCTGGGCGGGACCGCCCGCCGCCAGAACCAGGACCGCCGTTCCGATCTGGTTTCGCATCACCCGCGCCCTCATTCTTGCCCCATCCATCGTTGCGGTCCAGCCGCGTCCTTGAGCGTGGCCCATATGGGCGTGTCGGACAAGACATAATCCCACCCCGCACGGCGATAACCGCGTGGCCCCTGGGCGCGGGATCTAATGCGCCAGGCGGCTGAACAGGATCAATTCGGGCCGATATTCGAAATGCATCCCATCGAAATGGTGCCACTTTCCGCCCCAGATGAAACCGAAACGTTCCATGGTCTGGACGATCTCGGGGGGGTAGCGGTTGGCATAGGCGCCGGCATTGCCCTCGGGGCGGCCGCTCCAGCGCCAATAGCCGCCAAGCTCGGTATTCAGATCGACGGCGATGCCAAAGCTGTGCGCGCTCAGCCGATCGGTTCCGGCAATCGGGCGCCAGTTGAAGCTGCCGCCGGTCTTTTCGAAATACACATCCATCGGGGCGCCTGATGCACGGATTTCATCGAGGGCCGCCTGCAGCTGGTCCGCGACACAATTCCGGGTCGTCACCTTGAAGGCCGCGCGGGTGGCGCCCCGCTGATAGCCTACCCGCACCAAGGTCCGGGCTGCGGCCTCTTTCGTTGCGAAATACAGGTTCCGGAAAAAGGCATCATTGCGCGCGCGCCCGGGGTCCATCCAGGGCGTTTCGCGCAGGCTCAGGTCGAAGGCCAGGGGATAGGTCTGGGAAAACTGCTCGCGCAGGGTGGGGTCGTCCAACCTGTCTGGCGCAGGCAGGTCACGATCCGGTCCGATCGGCAGGCGGGTTCCATTGTCAAACTGCACGGCGCCATCGACGATCGTCAGGGACGGATAGGCAAACGCCAGGGCCGCCTCGACCGGATCACGATCCGCAGCACCCGTCAGGTCGAGCGTGAGGAAATCCACCACCGCGCAGGCGCCACGCGCCTGTGCGGCCCCGGCCAGCAGCGCGACACACAGGGCCGAGGCCGCGAAATTCCTGACACGTCGAAGCATGGAACGCCCTTCATCTTGTAAGATGGCCTGACGACCTTATCCCGGTTCCGCCGCAGCACAACACGAAACACCTAGCGGTCAGGGAAGGTGGTGCGTGTTCGCCGCCGGCCTAGAGGCCGCCGGGTAGTTTGTCGCGGATCGCCGCGCGGCGGTCGAACCGCGCGCACCCCAAAAAAGCATCGAAAACAACTCACGCATAATAGCGATAACATGGGCGGGCGGACACACCTGCAACAAGGGGGAGAAACCCCACGACTTGATGGCGCATGACCCGATTCTTGTTTCTCCTCGCCATTCTTGCCGCACCAGGCCGCGCTCTGGCTCAAAATATGAGTTGGCAACATGGCGAGGCGCAGCATGGGCAGCATATGCCCGGTATGTCGCATGGCGACGATGCGATGGATGGAGATGCCAATCCAGAAGTGCTCCTGGAGAGAGGGCAGTGAGTTATGCGCAGAAGTTGGTGACGCTTGATCAGGCGGCGGCTTGAAGGTGACGGAGACCGTCGCGGAGCTCAATCCCTTGGATGATCTCGGGCGGACGGTTTTGGCCGTCGAGTTTTCGCCATTTTTTCTGCGCCGACATCATCA